>NZ_JAHDAU010000009.1 GCF_021991835.1 Polaribacter sargassicola | reverse complement strand
GTTAATGGATGTATCTAAAATGAAAGCCATCGGTTGGGAGTATAAAACAGAATTGCAAGAAGGTATAGAAAAGACCTATGAATGGTTTTTAAATAATATAGATACCATCAAACAGGTAAAAATGTAAAAGGAGAGACCGATGACCGAGGTTCGATGTTCAAAGAACGAGAGTCGAAAATAGATGGTCGAAAGTCAAAAAAATCGTAAACGAAAAAGAAAAGAAAAAAATGGAATGTCAATTAGAAGTATGGAAGCTAGCGCATCAACTTACGTTGAATGTTTATAAGGTTTCTAATGCTTTCCCTTCTTCCGAACGATATGGTTTAACCAGTCAGATAAGAAGAAGTTCAAGTAGTGTTCCAACAAATATTATAGAGGGAAATGGTAGGCAGTATCGAAAAGAGTTTATTCAATTTTTATATATTGCAAAAGGGGCTTTAGAAGAGGTGAATTATCAGTTGTTTTTGGCAAAGGATTTAACTTATATAACAGAAAAAGAATATGGAGTTTTAAATGAATTATGTATAAGAATAAAAATGATGTTGTATAAATTAATCAAGTCTTTAAGGCAAAAGTAAAAAGGAAACAGTAAAATCGAAACAAGATCATCGAAATCCGACCATCTACTCTCGAACAATGACCATCGAAATACGAATAACGATCATCGAATATCGAACAACGAAACACAAAAATCGGAAATCGAAAAAACAAATAAGCATAAAAAATTTAACATGAAGGTTGCATTAATTACAGGAATCACAGGACAAGATGGATCTTATTTAGCGGAATTACTATTAGAAAAAGGTTACATGGTACATGGTGTTAAAAGAAGAGCTTCTTTATTTAATACAGACAGAATAGATCATTTATACCAAGATCCACATGATCCAGATCAAAGATTAAAGTTACATTACGGAGATTTAACAGATTCTATGAATCTAACAAGAATCATCCAAGAATGTCAACCTGATGAGATTTACAATTTAGGTGCAATGTCTCACGTAGCAGTTTCTTTTGATACACCAGAATATGTAGGAAATGTAGACGGATTAGGAACCTTAAGAATTTTAGAAGCGGTACGTATTTTAGGATTAGAGAAAAAGACAAGAATTTATCAAGCATCAACTTCAGAATTATTTGGAGGTATGCCAGAGAATAAAAATGAGCGAGGATTTTATGATGAGAACTCACCATTATATCCACGTTCACCATACGGAGTAGCAAAGATTTACGGATTTTGGATTACAAAGAATTACCGTGAAGCTTATGATATGTTTGCATGTAACGGATTGTTGTTCAATCATGAGTCACCAAGAAGAGGAGAAACTTTTGTAACAAGAAAGATTACAAGAGCGGTTGCAAAAATAGCCTTAGGATTACAAGAAAAAGTGTATTTAGGGAATTTAGAAGCAAAACGAGATTGGGGTCATGCAAAAGATTATGTACGTATGATGTGGATGATTTTACAGGCAGATAAAGCAGAAGATTGGGTAATTGCAACAGGAGTAACTACTACAGTAAGAGATTTTGTACGTATGGCTTTTGCAGAAGTAGGAATTGAATTAGAATTTAAAGGAGAAGGAGTAGATGAGAAAGCTTATGTAGTTGCTTGTACTAAAGAAGAATTTCAAGTAGAAATAGGTAAAGAAGTCTTGTCTGTAGATCCAACTTATTTCCGTCCAACAGAAGTAGATTTATTGATAGGAGATCCAACTAAAGCAAAAGAAAAGTTAGGATGGACCCCAGAATATGAGTTAAAAGATTTGGTAAAAGATATGATGCAAGGAGATGTTGCTTTAATGAAAAAAGATGTAGATTTGCTTAATGCTGGTCACGAAATTTTAAAGCAGGTAGAGTAAGTTTTGAGGATATAAATTAAATCTGTGATTTTTTTAAATTAATATTGTTTTGTATATAAGTAAAAGTTTTTAATAAAAAGTAATATGATATATTTTAACTAAAAAATGAGGAATTCATCGACAAACTTTTTTTTGAATAAAGTCAAAAGTAATAAATTACTTCAAGATTCTTTTTGGGCAATATTTGGTAATATATTGTCTAAAGGGTTAAGTTTGTTGTCAGGAGTTTTGGTAGCAAGATTTTTGGGAAGTGAAGTTTTTGGGCAATTTGGTATTATTAAGAACACATTGATGACTAGTGCTATTTTTGCAACATTTGGTCTTGGTTATACAGCTACTAAATATGTAGCTGAAAATAAAACTAAAAAGAATGAATATTTGGGTATTGTTTTAAAATATTCTCAATTAATAACATTTGGGTTTAGTTTCATTCTAGCTTTTTTAGTGTTTATTTTTTCTAATTATTTTGCGAAAAATATTTTGGATGAAATTGAACTTTCTTTACCCTTAAAAGTAGCTGCTATATATATAGTTTTTAATGCAGTAAATACAACTCAAATAGGTATTATATCTGGATATGGTGGTTTTAAAAAAATGACTAAAATTAACTTCTATGTTGGGGTTTTTACTTTCATTATAACTACAATTTTATCTTACTTTTTTACATTGTATGGAGCTTTGATATCATTAATTTTATCTCAAATTTTTAACTGGTTTCTCAACTATAAATTAATTAATAATTATAAGAAAGAATATAAAAATGTTACAAACAGTGTGGTTTTTTCAAGAAAAATTTTTCAAGAAATTTTGATATTTTCACTTCCTATAGCTTTACAAGAAGCAATTTATTCAATTTCTTCTTGGGGTGTAAATATAATATTAGTAACATTTGCTACTTTTAGTGAGGTAGGGGTCTATTCAGCTGCAATGCAATGGAATGTAATAATTCTTTTTATTCCTGCAATATTAAGGAATGTTATTTTATCACACTTTTCTGAAAATACAAATAACGAAAAACAGAAAAATAAAATTTTAAAAAGAATTGTGCTATTTAATTTTCTGATAACATTTATTCCTTACATTTTAATAGTTGTATTTTCAGGTTTTATTTCAGGTTTTTATGGGACGTCTTTTAGTAGAATGGGAGATGTATTACCAGTACTAGTATTATCATCTGTTTTTTTAAGCATGAGTAATGTTTATACACA
This sequence comes from Polaribacter sargassicola, assembly GCF_021991835.1. Classification (GTDB taxonomy): domain Bacteria; phylum Bacteroidota; class Bacteroidia; order Flavobacteriales; family Flavobacteriaceae; genus Polaribacter; species Polaribacter sargassicola. The sequence continues at coordinate 119,634 of NZ_JAHDAU010000009.1, read as the reverse complement.
AGCATATCTTTCATCTTCTAGAAATTGGGAAATGTTATTTTTAAGAATTTTTAGAGATTTAGGTATTTTAATTGTTTGTTATATGATGGTATCTAATAATTTTAAAAACCTACCTTCTTCTGTGCTTGTGGCTCTAGGTATTGTGGTCCTTAATTTTTTGTTTTTTATTATTATGGCTTTAAATTATCATACTAAAATATTTCTTAAATGGAAGTAGTATTATTATTAATCAGTACTATTATTCTTATTTCTCTTTTGAAACAAAGATTAAAACAAATAAAAAAGACAAATACTCTAACGATTTTTGATGGCTTGTTTTTTGGAGGTTTATTTTTTACATTTTTACCACTTTTTTATTCTTTTATTATTGGTAAAATATCAATTTTAGATATTTTAATTTTCAATCCATATATAGATACAGATTTACTTTTATATATTTTATCAGCAAATATAGTATTTGGTATATCAGCAAATTTAATTAAATTTAAGAATAGACTAATTGAAAAAGATTTTATAATATCTAAATTTGAACAAGATTTTTTTATTGGGGTATTGGTTTTTTATGTTTTATCATTAACAATTATTTTTTTAAGTTCTGGTAAATTAAATGGTGGATCACATTGGTATAGGGCAAATGCAGATGTCTTTGCTAGAGGGCCATTATATGTTTTATTAGGACAATTTCATAATGTTGGAAGAGTGTTTTTACCAGGAATATGTTTATATTTTCAGTTAGTTTATCTGAAAAAAGGTCTAGTTTTTAAACCACATTTTTATGTTGCAGGAATATTAATAATAATGGAGTTAATAATGTCAGGTAATCGAATAGTTATTCTTTTCTTTGTATTCTCAATTGCAATTCCTTTTTTGTTATATGGTTATTACAAAAAAATGTTGATAATGATTTTATTTTGTCTTCCTCTAATAACTGTTGCTAAGTTTTGGCCTATGGTTAGGGGAATGATTTGGGCTGAAGAGGTTTCAATGAGTAGGTTTTCTGAAGTAATTAGTATTGCTTATGAAAATGAAATTGAATCTGAAGATTCATCTGATCCTATATTGGTTATTACAGAGGGGTCTAATATTGCAGCATTAAAATATGTAACAGATAATTACCCTTCAAATAAAGATTTTACATTTGGAGATACTATGATCTTTAAAGCTATTGGAGCATTAATACCGAAAAGTATTTGGAAAGATAAACCAGGAGGTGTGGGGCATGAAGCTGGTGAATCAGTTGCAAGTGGAGTCTCTTTATATTTGAACGTAACTCTCTTAGGGGATGCTTGGGCAAATTTTGGTTGGTTTGGTATTTTATATATAGTTTTCCTACTGTTTATTCTTCAAAATTTGATTTCCTTTTTTTGTAGTAACTATATTAAATATGTGTCAGCTTTGGCGTTTATGGTTGCCGTGGCATCTTGGAGGTTTGAATTCTCTTTTTATTTTATTAGTTTATATACAATGTTAATATTTATATTTATATTTAAAATAAAAATATTAACATATATTTTTAAGAGTTTAAAACGAAATTTTTTTTGATATGAAATTGCTAATAGTATACCATTACATTGCTCATTATAGACTACCAATATTTAAAGAGTTAAAAACATCTAAAAAAATAGATGTTAATATAGCTGCAGGTATAGATACAGAAGCTAATATTAAAGTAGTACAACCTGATGAATTAGGTTATGAAGTTTTAAAAAATAAATGGCTTTTTAATAAAAAAATACTATGGCAGTCTGGATTGCTGAAATTAATTTTTAGAAGATATGATTATTATATTTTTTTAGGAAATCCATATTTTTTATCTACCTGGTTTTCGATGATTTTGTGTAAAATTATGGGTAAAAAGACATCAATTTGGGCACATGGGGTTACATTCGATTTGTCAAAAGGAAAAAAAATAATTTTAAAAACATTTTGGAGTTTCTGTGATAAAATATATGTATATGGGCATTATGCAAAAAATAAAATGATATCATATGGAGTTAATGCAGAAAAGATTATTGTAATTTATAATTCTTTAGATTATAAAAATCAAATTAAAATTAGAAATAATTTTGTGAAAAGTAATTTATATACAGATTACTTTAAGAATTCAGACCCAGTATTAATTTTTACTGGAAGGCTTACTAAAATTAAAAAATTACATCAAATTTTAGAGGCAATGAAAATATTAAAAGATAAAAATATTTTTTGTAATTTAATTTTTATTGGAGATGGAGAAGAAAGAGAAAGGTTAGAAAAATTAGTACAAGAATTATCATTAGGTAACAGAGTTTGGTTTTATGGGGCTTGTTATGATGATGATCTAATTGGAGATTTTTTTATGAATGCTAATGTTTGTGTAGCGCCAGGTAATGTGGGATTAACTGCAATGCATTCTTTAGTATTTGGGGTTCCGATAATTACACATTCTTCTTTTGAAGCGCAAATGCCAGAGTTTGAAGCGATAGAAGATAAGGTAACTGGTAGTTTTTTTGAAAAAGATAATGTTAGAGACTTAGCAGAGAAAATTAAGTATTGGTTGTTAATGGATAAAGAACAAATTAAAAAACATAGAGAAGAGTGTTTTAAGGTTATAGATGAAAAATACAACCCAGTGACTCAAAGACAAATTTTAGAAAAATCTTTACAGTAATGAAGATATTAATAAAAGTATTATACAAAGACATAAAAATGTTTTTTGTAAGAAAAAAGTTTAAGTTAAATAAAAATAATATTCATAAAACTTTTTATGTAGCTAAAGGAGTTAGTTTAGCTTCTGATTTAAAAGCAGGAGCTTTTTCATATATAGGAACTAATAGCCGTATTTATCCAAAAGTAGAAATAGGAGATTATACGATGATTGCCGGTGATGTTAGAATTGTAGGGGGAGATCATACTTATGATACTCCTGGTTTACCGATTATATTTTGTGACAGGGGTATTGTTAATAAAACTATTATAGGTAAAGATGTTTGGGTAGGGGCTAATTCAATTATTATGACAGGTGTAAGAATAGGAAATGGATCAATTGTTGCGGCTGGCTCTATCGTAACAAAAGATGTAGCACCTTATTCTATTGTTGCTGGAGCACCTGCAAAAGTTATAAAAAAAAGATTTAGTGAAGATCAAATTGAAATTCACGAAAAAATGTTAATGAAAAAAATTGAAGAATTAAATCTAGGTGAAAAAGATTTATGTGCTAATAGGCCAAAAGCTTCTTCTAACTAAAATATTTTTAAAACTTAAAAAAAATATAAAATGAAAATAGGAGTAATTACAATACTAAATGTAAATAATTATGGCGCAGAATTACAGGCTTCTGCTTTAAATATGAAATTAAGAGATTTGGGCTATGATAATGAAATTATCAATTATTTATATTATAAGCACAAAGATTATAAAGCAGAAAAAAAGTCGAAACCTATTGTTAAAATAGATTTTATAACCAACCTAAAAGGGATTGTTTTAAAATGGATTGACAAATACAATAAACTAACTCATGCAGAGAATACTAGAATAAGAAAAGAACGGTTTGACAAGTTTCATGCAGATAACACGAACATTTCAAAAACGTATAAAAGTATTTCTGAATTATACAATGCAAATTTAGATTATGATGTTTTTATAGTAGGAAGTGATCAGGTATGGAATCCTAATACAAGAACCTCTATAGAGCCTTATTTTTTAACCTTTGCTCCTAAAGATAAAAAAAGAATATCTTTTGCATCAAGTTTTGGGGTAGGGAGTTTGAATAAAGATTTTTACCCTACTTATAAAAAATGTTTTGAAAGCATCGATTCTATTTCATGTAGAGAAAGTTCTGGAGTTGATTTAATCAAAGAAATTACCGGTAGAACTGCGACACAAGTGGTAGACCCTACGCTTTTATTGACCAAATCTGAATGGGAAGAAAAAATGGTGCCTTATCAGACAGAGGAACCATATATTTTAATGTATATATTAACCTATTCTCCTTACATTACAAATTTGGCATTAGAGATCCAAAAAGAAACTGGCTATAAAATTATAAGAGCATGTTTTAATTCTGTGAATGTAGAAAAGGATCCTTCTATTTTAAATATTGTAGATGCAGGACCATCGGAATTTTTAGGTTTATATGCAGGAGCCTCTTTTGTTTTAACAAACTCTTTTCATGGATCTGTTTTTTCACTAATATTTCAAAAACCTTTTTACACAATTGCACCTGCCTCAAAAAGCAACAATGCTAGGCAAGAAAATTTATTAAAGATGGTGAATTTAGAGCATAGGTTGATTAAAGAAAATAGTCCTTATCCAAAAGATTTTATGAATATTAATTTTGATTTTTCAGCAAAAGAGTTGGAAAAAGAAAGACAAAATTCAATTCAATTTTTAGAAGATTCAATAAATGCTTAATGCAACAGCTGAAAATGGACCACAAAGAATTAAATAATACAAATACAAGGCATAAATTTTCAAAGAAAAATAAAATTAAAAGAGGGGTATGGAATATCCTTTCAATAATATTGTTTAGACCTTTTAAATTGCGTTTATTTAAAAAATGGCGTGTTTTTGTTCTTAGAATGTTTGGAGCCAAAGTAAGTTGGAAAGCGATGGTAAATGCAGATGTAAAAATTTGGGCACCTTGGAATTTAGTAATGGGAGATTATGCTTGTTTAGGACCTAAAGTAGATTGCTATAATCAAGGGTTAATTACTATTAAAGACAATGCTACGATATCTCAAAAGACCTATTTGTGTGCTTCAAGTCATGATTATACCAAAAAATCACACCCCCTTTTCTTAGCTCCAATAGTAATCGAAAAAAAGGTATGGGTAGCTGCTGGGGCATTTATTGGACCTGGAGTAACGGTGGGTGAAGGAGCTGTTGTAGGTGCAAAAGCCGCTGTTTTTAAAAATGTAGAAGCATGGTCGGTTGTAGGTGGAAACCCTGCTAAATTTATAAAGAAAAGAAATTTAGAATAATGAATAAGGCAAATACCATATCGGTAATTATACTTACCTATAATGAGGAACAACACATTGCTAGATGCATCAATTCATTAAAAGGTTTTGTAGATGAAGTGTATGTAGTAGATTCTTATAGCAAAGACAATACAGTGGCTATTGCAGAAAATTTAGGAGCCAAAGTGTTTCAGAATAAGTGGGTAAATTATGCTACTCAGTTCAACTGGGGGCTAGAAAATTGCAATATCACTACAGATTGGGTATGGCGTATAGATGCCGATGAATATGCCAATGAAACTTTAATAGCCAATTTAAGCAAACAATTGCCGAGTGTATCTGAAGAAGTTACGGGCATTTACGTGCGAAGAGGGATTGTTTTTTTGGGGAGGTTATTAAAACATGGTACTTGGGCACCTCGTTGGAATTTAAAAATTTTTAGACATAAAATAGGGAGTTGTGAGAATCGTTGGATGGATGAACACATCATCTTAAAACATGGAGAAACGATACAAATAGAAGGTTGTCAAATTGATGCCAATTTAAATGATTTTACTTGGTGGACAGACAAACATAATCATTATGCAACCAGAGAAATGGTAGATATGCTTAGTATCAAATACAGTTTAGGTTCACAAAAAGAGGTGGAGTCTAATATTTTTGGTACTAGTGAACAGCGTAAACGATTTATGAAACTAAAATATGCAAACATACCTTTATTTATCCGTCCTTTTCTTAACTTTGTCTATCGCTATATCTTTAGATTTGGTTTTTTAGATGGAAAACAAGGCTTTATATGGCATGTGTTACAAGGATTTTGGTATCGTTTTCTAGTGGATGCCAAATTATATGAATTAAACAGACGTTTTAATAAGGATGATAAGGCTATTAAAGAGTATATCAAAAAGACCTATTTTAATTAGAAGAAGTAGAATATGAAAATATCCATTATTACCATTGTATATAACAATGCCAATTGTATAGAAAGCTGTATTCAGTCTGTTTTAAGTCAGACCTATAAAGATATCGAGCATATTATTATTGATGGTGGATCTACGGATGGTACCCAAAAAATAATCAACCCTTACATACCGCAATTGGGGTATTACCTTTCTGAAAAAGACAAAGGCCTGTACAATGCCTTAAATAAAGGAATAAAGGCGGCAACAGGAGATGTCATTGGTATTTTGCATTCGGATGATTTATTTTATGAATCAACTTCGGTAGCAAAAATAGCCAATGCTTTTACCAGCTCTGATGCTGATTTATTGTATGCCAATGGCATGTATGTAGAAAGAGACAACATTAAAGAAGTAAAAAGAATCTACAAAGCCAAACCCTATCAAAAACGCTTTTTAAATTTTGGTTGGATTCCTTTACACACCACCATTTATGTGAAAAAGGAAGTGTTTAAAGATTATGGTTTGTACGATGAATCTTATAGAATAGCCAGTGATTATGACATTTCTTTAAGATGGTTTAAAGAGATGAACATAAAAAAATACTTTTTGAACGATTGGGTAGTTACCATGCGATTGGGTGGTAAAAGTACCACAGCCAGTTTGCAAAAGAAAAAATCTAGTGAAGACTTCATAATTATAAAAAAGCACAAATTATTAGGATATGTCACGTTGTTTTTTAAAATTGCCAGAAAAATACCTCAGTATTTGATTCCTAAAATAGTACCCGTAAAAACAACATAAAAAATAAGAATTGCTACAATTTCCCCTAAAAAGAATTTAAAAAATGTTTAAGCCAAAAAATAAGAAAATCTCCTTGATCTTACTAACAGTAGATTTGGTACTACTGTTAAGCTGTTTTATTATTGCAAAGTTACTAATGTTCAACTTACTGATTTCTTTTAAACTAGAGTTTGTATTGTTGTTTTTATCTTGGTCTTTGTTGTGGGCCATTATTGGTTTAAAACTAGGTTTGTATGATGTACCAAGAATTATACAAATGCACAAAGTAGTGACAAAAAACTTAAAAGCCTTTTTGGTTTTCTTTTTTATCAGTACTGGTTTGTTTTTCATCATCACAGAATACGAATTTTCTAGAACTTTTGTTTTATTAGTGTTATTAGGTTTTGTAATCAGCATGACGGCTTGGCGAATGGCAGCCATGTATTGGTTAAAAAGCACCCGACGAAAAGGGAATAGAAGCAGTAGCATTGTTATTATTGGGATGAATGAAAACGTTACCAAGCTGATAGAAAAAATATATAAGAACAAAAGTTATGGTTTTCAAATAAAAGGAATACTTACGGATGCGAAGGTTACCGACGATTTTAAAGATTTTTACAAGGGAAAATTGTCTGAAGTGACTGCTTTTTTAGACGATCACAAAGTAGATGAAATCATCATCAGTTTGCCTTATACCCAGAGTAAGTTGATCAATGATTTGTTTCGTTACGCAGACAATAACATGATTCGTGTAAGAATTATTCCAGAGTTTTCGGAATATTTATCGCAAGTATTTACCATCAATTACATACAGAACATTCCTGTGATGAAATTGAGAAACGAGCCTTTAAACAAATTGTCTAACCGAGTAATCAAAAGAGTTTTTGACATTGTGTTTTCTCTAGGAGTAGTTGTTTTAATTTTTTCATGGTTATTCCCGATCATTGCTATTATTATTAAGTTAACGAGTAAAGGGCCAGTGTTTTTTAAACAATTAAGAACGGGTAAAGATGATGAGCCTTTTCAGTGTTTAAAGTTTAGAAGCATGGTGGTCAACGAAGAAAGTGATGCAAAACAAGCTACTAAAGGCGACAAAAGAGTCACACCTTTCGGAGCCTTTATGCGTAGAACCAGTATTGATGAGTTGCCACAGATTTTAAATGTACTGTTTAACAACATGTCTTTGGTAGGCCCAAGACCCCACATGTTAAAACATACCGAAGAATACCGTGTGTTGGTAGACAAGTTTATGGTACGTCATTTTGCAAAACCTGGGGTAACGGGTTGGGCACAAATAAATGGCTACCGAGGAGAAACTAAAGAAGTGAGTGATATGGCAAATAGGGCAGAAGCGGATATTTGGTATTTAGAAAACTGGAGTTTTATGTTGGATATAAAGATTATCTTTAATACTGCATTTTCCATGTTTTTTAAGAAAGATGAAAATGCTTTTTAATGTCCTGAAGAAGAACCAAAGAATAATCAAAATCAAAAAAAAACAAAAAAAGATGAAGAATTTACAGATCAGTTGGATTGTATTGATAACTTTATTAATGACCTCTTGTGTATCCAAGCAAAAAATGGTGTATTTTGGGGATAAAGAAAGTTTACAAGTTGATGCGGTTTTACAGGAGTATGAGACAACCATACAAAAAGATGACATGCTTACCATCAATGTATCTGCAACTAATTCTGAGGCTGTATTGCCTTTTAATATTTATGAAACACCTGTGATGGGAAACTCTCTAGCTAATATAGAGCCTTTGCCTTATTTGGTGAATGCCAAAGGAGAAATTAACTTTCCAATTCTGGGGAGCTTAAAAGTAGAAGGGATGACCAATAATCAATTGAGTGTCTATCTAATTGATAAATTAAAAGAATATCTTTCGGATCCGATTGTAACTATAAGAACCACTAATTTTAAGGTTACGGTACTTGGTGAAGTAAATAAACCTGGGGCATTTACCATACCTAATCAAAGAATTACGGTACTAGAGGCTATTGGTTTGGCTGGAGATTTGACCATCAAGGGAAATCGAAAAAACATTACCTTAGTTAGAGAAATAAATGGAAAACGTACATTAATACCAATTGATTTAACAAATCGAGAATTATTCAATGCGCCTTATTTTTATTTAGCACAAAATGATGTCATTTATGTAGAGCCCAACAAGGCACAAATCAACTCATCGGTAGTAGGAGCCAATACGAGTGTTATATTTTCAGCGATATCATCTTTATTATCCATCATTGCCATTTTATTTTAAAAAAAGATTTCTAAACTATGCAACAAGAATTTAACAATGTCTTTGAAGAAGACGAAACAATCAACATAAGGGCTATATTAGAAAAATATTTGTATTATTGGAAATGGTTTGTGGTAACTATAGTAATAGCAATTATTATAGCCTTTTTATATTTACGCTATACACCCAATCAATATCAAGTAGCGACTACTATTTTAATAGACGATGAAGATAGTGGAGGTCTGTCTAATGAATTGACAGCTTTTGAAGATTTAGCTATGATGGGAAATGATAAAAAATCCATAGAAAATGAAATCGGGATTTTAAAATCGTATTCTCTAATGGAAACGGTAGTAAAAGATTTAGGCATCAATATCACATTTTACAAAGAAGGCAATGTTAGAGATGTAGAGATTTATGATGAGCAACCACCTTATAAGGTGGTGTTCGCAGAAAAAGAAACAGTATTAGATTTAGATGAAACTTTTACGATTGTTCCGATATCATCTGCGCAATTTCAAATGACATTAGGAGAAAGTGTTGTTTCAACACATGTTTTTGGAGAAAATATCAGTACGGAGTTTGGAGATATTACCATTACTCCCAGAGATGAAACTTTACTACACAAAGAAGAGGGAATAAAAGTTAAGATAACACCTATAAAAAAGGTGGTTAGTAATTTAAGAAGTGGATTGGGAGTTAGTATAAAATATGACAAGTCCAGTATTGTAGAATTGAGTTTGACTGCGGAAAATAGGGAAAAAGCAAAAGCCATTTTAAATAGATTGGTGGTACAATACAATGAAAATGCAGTAGCTGATAAAAACATGGTAGGAAACAATACCAAAAATTTTATCAATGAGCGTTTGGCAGTGATTGAAAAAGATTTATCGGATGTAGATAAGGGGGTAGAAGATTTTAAGGCAACCAACAGTTTAACGGATATTTCTTCGGTAGCTTCTTTGGCATTAAATAACAATGCCGAGCTGGAAAAGAAAATTGTATCAATCAATACCCAATTGCGTTTGACGGATTATGTAATGGATTATATTACGGAAAATAAAGACAATTTAATTCCTTCTAATTTGGGGTTAAATGATGGATCTGTGAGTGCCAATAGTACCCAATACAACGAATTGATTTTAGAACGCAACCGAATTTTAAAAGGGTCCAGTGATAAAAACCCAGTAGTACAAAATTTAAATTCTCAAATTACACAATTACGTGCGAGCATATACCAAGGGTTGGTCAATTTAAAATCTTCTTTAGAAATTTCTCTAAATGATGCCAAAAAAGCTGAGCAAATAGCGAATACTAAAATGACTTCTGTACCCAAACAAGAAAGACAGTTTAGAGACATACAAAGACAGCAAGAAATTATAGAAACCTTGTATTTGTATTTATTGCAAAAAAGAGAAGAAAATGCCATTTCAATGTCTTTAAATGTAGCCAATGCCAAATTGATTGATACCGCACAAGCAGGAGATCTACCTGTGAGCCCAAAACGTAAATTAGTTTATATTGTAGCTTTTGTATTAGGGTTGGCAATACCTTTTGGAATTATTTATCTGATATTTTTATTAGACAATAAGGTACAGAATGTAAAAGAAGTAGAAGCGGTGGTAAAAGCACCATTTTTAGGGGAGATACCAAGGGCTAGTGATAGTAAAAAAGTGGTGGTAAACAAAGATGACAGAAGCGGTATTGCAGAATCTTTTAGAATGTTGCGTACCAATTTAGATTTTATGCTTTCCGGGAATAAAACAAAAGGAAAAACTATTTTTGTAACTTCTACCTTACCAGGAGAAGGTAAGACTTTTATTGCGGTAAATATGGCCTCTGTATTGGCACTTTCTAATAAAAAAGTATTGTTAATAGGAGCAGACATTAGAAAACCACGTTTAGAAGATTATTTAGGTAAAAAACTTGGTAAAGGAATTACGCATTACCTAACAGACAGTTCTATAAAAGTCTCAGAATTGATAGAGCCTTTAGACGATTTAAGATTTGATGTACTGCATTCTGGAATCATTGCTCCAAACCCATCGGAATTGTTAAGCAATGGGCGTTTTGAAGAAATCTTAGCCTATGGGAAAGAGCATTATGATGTTGTAATAGTTGATACAGCTCCTATAAAATTAGTGACGGATACAATGGTAATTGGTAAAAATGCAGACTTATTTATTTATACCGTAAGAGCCAATTATTCTGACAAACGCTTGTTAGAAATACCGGCCAAATTGTATCAAGACAAACGTTTGCCAAACATGTCTATCATCTTAAATGATGTAGATGTAGAGAGAGGCTACGGTTATGGTTATGGTTATGGTTACGGTTATGGTTACGGCCAAGGAGAATCGTAATAAAATACTTTATAATATATTTTAAAGAAACCCTGTTTGATAGAAACAGGGTTTTTTTATGCAGATTATTTTTACAGAACGTTTTCTTTACGCCTTTTTAAGCATTTAAAGACTTGATAATTGTTTAAAAAGAATCCATTGTTTTCAGCCTTTTTAAGAGGAATCATTTTTATAGTGAAAAAACCTTAAAATGGGGATTATGTGATACACAATGGATATTATTTTATATAACAAACCTGCAATGATTTTCTAGATTTACATTTCTAAAGCACGTAGTAGTAATAGTATATAACCTACGTTACAATGATCGATTCTTTAAAGAATCAAGAAATATAAATCTGTACAAAATGATTAAAAAGAGTCCTTTTTTTACCAGTTTCCTGATACTCACTTTCTTTTTTTTAATAGGATGTAAGACAGAGAAAACAGTAAAAGTTTTAAAGTTGGCCCACGCTTTAGATACCCAACATCCGGTGCACAAAGCCATGGTTATTTTGGGCGAAAAATTAAAAGAACACTCCAATGGGCAACTGCTTGTAACTATTTATCCGAGTAGTCAATTAGGAGGAGAAAGAGAATGTTTAGAGTTGTTACAGATAGGTAGTTTAGACATTACCAAAGTATCTGCGGCGGTTTTAGAAAATTTTATTCCAGAATACAAAGTGTTTAGTGTGCCTTATATGTTTAGAGACAAAGCACATTTTTTTAATGTTTTTGACAGTAGTATTGGAGAAGAACTGTTGTTAAAAGGAGAAAAATTTAGATTAAGGGGGCTTACTTTTTACGATGCAGGAAGTAGAAGTTTTTACATGAAAGAAAACCCTGTAAAAACACCTTTAGATTTAAAAGGGAAAAAAATAAGAGTACAAAAAAGCAATATGGCCATTGCCATGGTCAATGATTTGGGAGGATCGCCTACTCCTATTTCTTGGGGAGAATTGTACACCGCTTTGCAACAAGGAGTGGTAGACGGTGCAGAAAATAATCCTCCAAGTTTTTATTCTTCTAAACACTACGAAGTTTGTAAGTATTTTTCTTTAGATGAGCATACTTCCATCCCCGATGTTTTATTAATAGGTAAAGATACTTGGAGTCGTTTGAATGAAGAGGAAAGAGGCTGGTTAAAAAAAGCAGTAGCAGAAAGTACAAAGGTACAAAGACAATTATGGGCCGAATCTGAAAAGGCTTCTTTAGAAGCTGTAAAAAATGCGGGAGTTGAGGTCTATTATCCAGATAAAAAAGCATTTGAAGCACAAACACAAGGAATATTAGAGCTGTTTAAAGAAGATGAAGAAATGAATCGATTGATCAACGCAATAAAAAATTTACACGAATGAGAGCAAAAATAGATACCCTATTAGAAAAGTTGATGCTGCTTATTTTAGCAGTGATGTTACTTAGTGTGGTTTGGCAAGTGTTTTCTAGATTTGTCTTAAAATCGCCGAGTACCATTACAGATGAAATTTCTAGTTTTTCTTTAATCTGGATAGGCTTACTAGGGGCTGCGTATGCTACAGGGAAGCATTTACACCTAGCCATCGATTTAATACCAGAGCACATTGTAAATAAAAAACAAGGTTTGTTTGATGGTATTGTTTACCTATCTACGTTTGTGTTTGCTTTTATTGTAATGGTGATAGGAGGAATCAGATTGTGCCAATTGAGTTTTCTATTCGGCCAAACCTCTGCTACCTTAGAAATTCCGTTAGGACTTGTTTATTTGGTAGTACCTATTTCTGGTAGCTTAATTTGCTATTATACCATAGACACATTAATTTTAAAAAAAAACGCACATAAAGCATAAAAGAGATGAATTTAGTAGAAGTATTAATTTTAGTAACTAGCTTTTTAATTTTTTTATCTTTAAGGGTACCCATAGCTTATGCGGTGGGTTTAGCCGCTTTATTAACCTTATTAAGTGCAATGCCATTTTTACCAACGGTAACTACTTTGGCACAAAGAATGGCCACTTCTTTAGATAGTTTTACGCTTTCTGCAATTCCCTTTTTTATTTTAGCAGGACAAATAATGAATCGAGGAGGTATTGCGGTACGGTTGATTAATTTTGCAAAAGCAATTGTAGGGCCACTACCAGGTGGTTTGGCCTTTGTAAACATTATTTCTTGCATGTTGTTCGGAGCCATTTCTGGTTCTGCCGTAGCAGCAGCCTCTGCCATTGGTGGTTTTATGAATCCGATGATGGAAAAAGATGGATACGACAAATCGTTTAGTGCGGCCGTAAACATTACCAGTGCTACTACCGGATTAATTATTCCGCCAAGCAATGTGTTAATTGTATATTCTTTGGCAAGTGGAGGTGTGTCTATCGCCGCTTTGTTTATTGCTGGATATGTACCAGGTTTATTAATGGGGTTAGCGTTAATGATAATTGCGCTGATATACTCGATCATTAAAAAATACCCAACAGATAAATTGGTTTCTTTTAAAGAATTTATAAAACGATTTGTAGCTGCTTTTCCGAGTTTAATGTTATTGGTAGTAGTGATTGGTGGGATTGTAGCCGGAATTTTTACCGCTACAGAAGCCTCTGCCATTGCCGTAGTATATACCTTGGTTTTGGGTTTTGTGTATAAAGAAATAAGGGTAAAAGATCTTTCGCCAATATTGATAGAAACCATTAAAACATCTGCTATTGTATTGTTTTTAATAGCCACTTCTATCGCCATGTCTTGGGTAATGAGTTATGAAAACATACCGCAAGAAATTAGCAATACTTTATTGGCAATTAGTGACAATCCAATAGTTATTTTAATCATTATCAATTTAATTTTATTGTTTGTAGGTGTATTTATGGACATTACTCCGGCAGTATTGATTTTTACACCGATTTTTTTACCTATTGTAACGGAGTTAGGAATGAACCCGATACATTTTGGAATTATAATGATTATGAATTTATGTATTGGTCTTTGTACACCACCTGTGGGCTCTGTGCTTTTTGTTGGGTGTAGTGTGGCAGAATTAAAAATACAACAAGTAATTAAACCATTACTGCCTTTGTTTTTAATGATGATAGGCGTCTTGCTGTTAATTACTTACTTTCCGGAATTAACTTTATGGTTACCTAGAACATTTGATTTGATGTAACTTTTTATTTGTAATTGATTTTTGGGGCAAACTCAATGCATCTTGTATAAGATGTGTTGGGTTTTCTTTATTGGTTGTTTTGTTATTGGTGATCACTGAAAAGTAACAATGGGAATACTAAAATTTGATGAACAGAACGGTGATCGAGCGATGGTTACATAGCAGAGTCGAAGTAAGCCGAAGTAAGTCGAGATTTTGTAATGAACATTAAATACAGCTTCTCGACTTCGCTCGAAGACCGCTACTTTATGTTATTAAGGATAAGAATGATATGTTTTTGCTTTTTAAATAGAATCCTGAGTTAAAAATGTATTCTGACAAATTTATCTCAAAACTACGGTGATCGAGCGAAGTCGAGATCCAGTAACTAAATATTAGCACTACTTCTCGACTCCGCTCGAAGACCGCTTCTTAATTATATTCAGAGATTATTATTGACTATTCTTGAAGACCAATTATAATAAACAAGAACAAAAACTCGAAACAACTACGGTGATCGAGCGGTGGTTACAGAGCGGAGTCGAAGTAAGTCGAGATCTTAGAGTTAAATACTAAAACTTTAAATAAGATGTCTCGAATACCTCAACATGACATTAAGAAGGTTTGATTGTTTTTTTGATAGATAATTGCTGTATTTGCTTCTCGACTCCGCTCGAAGACCGCTTTTTTATGTTATTAGGGATAAGAATGATATGTTTTTGCTTTTTAAATAGAATTCTAAATTAATAATGTGTTCTAACAAATTTAACTGAAAACTACGGTGATCGAGCGATGGTTACAGAGCGGAGTCGAAGTAAGTCGAGATCTTAGAGTTAAATACTAAATCTCTAAATAAGATGTCTCGAGTACCTCGACATGACATTTGGAGGTTTGATTGTTTTTTTAATAGATAATTACTGTATTTGCTTCTCGACTCCGCTCGAAGACCGCTTCTCTATGCTATCAAGGATAAGGATGATATGTTTTTCTTTTTAATTGTAATCCTAAATTAATAATGTATTCTAACAAATTTACCTCAAAACAACGGTGATCGAGCGGAGTCGAGATCTTGTAATGAAGATTAAACATTACTTCTCGACTCCGCTCGAAGACCACTTCTTAATTATACTCAGAGATTATTATTGACTATTCTTGAAGGCCAATTATAATAAACAAGAACAAAAACTCGAAACAACTACGGTGATCGAGCGGTGGTTACATAGCGGTGGTTGCAGAGCGGAGTCGAAGTAAGCCGAAGTAAGTCGAGATCTTGTAATGAGCACTAAGTACAGCTTCTCGACTCCGCTCGAAGACCACTTCTTAATTATACTCAGAGATTATTATTGACTATTCTTGAAGGCCAATTATAATAAGCAAAAAACAAAAACTCGAAACAACTACGGTGATCGAGCGGTGGTTGCTGAGCGGAGTCGAAGTAAGTCGAGATCTTGTAATTATACTAAACCTTTAAATAAGATGTCTCGAATACCTCTATATGACATTTTGAGGTTTGATTTTTTTTTGATAGATAATTGCTGTATTTGCTTCTCGACTCCGCTCGAAGACCGTTTCTTTATGCTATTAAGGATAAAAATGATACCTTTTTGCTTTTTAAATAGAATTCTAAATTAATAATGTGTTCTAACAAATTTACTTTAAAACAAGGGTGATCGAGCGGTGGTTGCTGAGCGGAGTCTAAGTAAGCCGAAGTAAGTCGAGATCTTGTAATGAAGATTAAATCTTGCTTCTCGACTTCGCTCGAAGACCGCGCTTCTTAATTGTACTCAGAGGTTATTATTGACTATTCTTGAAGACCAATTATAATAAACAAAAACAAAAACTCGAAACAACCACCGCTCGAAGACCGTTTCTCTATGCTATCAAGGATAAAAATGAGATGTTTTTCTTTTTAAATAGTTAGGTGTTATATAGGAGGGTAAAAGGAAGGCATAAAAAAACAGCTGTAGCATAAATATATGCTACAGCTGAAATTATATTGATAATATTAAAAATAAAATGTTTTAATATCCAGGGTTTTGTAAAAGATTATCATTTAATCCTATTTGTGATGTAGGTAATGGGAATAAATAATTATCTCTAGAAAAATTACGGATTGATGCTGGTTGTACAACAAGACACTCTAAATCACCTACTCCAGTAGTTGTAGTTTCTGGAGAATAATTATATGATCCAGGAGAGTATAATGTGCTATTATTTTCATAAACAGTACCTTCAATAACAGCACCATATATAGTTTCTCCTAAAATAGTTTCTGCAATTCCCCATCGTCTTAAATCAGTATATCTAGACGAACTTTCAGCATAAAGTTCAATCGCTCTTTCTCTTCTAATTTCTGTTTCTATATCCATGTTATTTGCGGTTAAAAAAGCATTACTAATAGGAGGTAAACCTGCTCTAGCTTTAATTAAGTTGATAGACTCATCCATTTCAGTATCTGTTAACGCTCCATTTAATTCATATAAAGCTTCTGCATACATTAAATACACTTCAGCTAAACGCAATAAAGGAATATCATAACTTTCAGTTTGTGTTGCTCTATTTGCTATTGGTAAATCATAATTCCATGTTACAAATTTTGAGTTAAAATAACCAAAGTTATTTGTACCATTTAAAAGAACATCTCCAGTCTGTGGAATTTCTCCTAAACTTTGATGATGAGTAAAATAAGATCTCATTCTTTTATCTCTATTTTGAAATTCGTCTTGAGTATTATAATATCCTTCAAATAATGGCGAATCTGTTATAGGTAAACCATCTGTACATAAAAATAAATCCATCATCTTTCTACTTGGTCTTAATCTACCAGTATATACGTGACTTACAAGAGTACCTGCTTGTCTGTATGTAAAATCATATTTAGAGTAAAGAATATATTCTCTATTAGTAGCCTTATCTAAACCAGCAGGGTTAGATCCAGAGTCTTCTAAATTAAATAAGAAATTAGTACTTAAACCATCAAGAGCATCATCATAATTCCACAATTCAAAAGTACCAGAATCCATTACGGCCTTTGTTAAAGTAACTACTTCTTGTAAATATTTTATTATGTTTGAAGCATCATAACCAGCACTACCAGCACCAGTGCTAATACCATCTCCATCTGTACTAGTTCCTACATATTTCATCCAGGTAGCTTCATGTAATAAAACATCAGCTTTAAAAGCCATTGCAGCTTCTTTGCTAAATTTCCCTTTGTCATCAGAAGATATGTTTAATTCATCAGGTAAACCAGCTATTGCTTCATCTAAGTCTTCAATAATCTGTGCAACAACTTCATATCTACTGTTTCTAGGGGCATACAATTCTTCTGAATTTACGTCTAGTGAATTTGTAACTAATGTTACGCCACCAAACCTTTGTACTAAAAAGAAATATTGCCAAGCTCTATGAAATTTTGCAGCAGCTACATATTCAGTAATACTTGCTTCTCCATTATATTCTGCAGCTCTTTCTATTAAAAGGTTTATGTCTCTAATGGCGGTATATGCATCAGAATAATAATTATCATTAATAGGACTTAGGGTTTCTCCTCTACTATATTCTTGCATACCACCTGCTTCAAAATAACCAACTAAATCAGAACCATGATCAGAAAATATACCTTGGTCATCTTTCCAAGTAGTTAGATAAGTATAAAATCTATTAGAACCTGTTAAAAAATGTTCTGCTTCTGTATAATACACATCATCTGTAATGTCAGAAAGAGGTGTTAAATCTAAAAATTCATCTTGGCATGAATTAAATAATACCATAAAACATGGTAGTATTAAATATATTAATTTTTTCATTTGTGTGTTTTTAATTTATAATATTTTATAGTGAAACTTTTACACCTAATGCCCATGTACGCATAAAAGGGTAAGTTGCGTTATTGTTATTAGCACCAGCAGGAGCTTCAGGATCATAACCATCATTTACTTTACTAAATTCAAATAAATCATTTCCAGAGAAATATACACGTATATTATTTAGAGGGGTATTTGCTATTTTAACATCTTTAAATGTATATCCGATAATTAAAGATTTTAATCTAATGTATCTATTATTTTGTTTCATGAAATCTTTATTTATATAATTCCAACTAGCAACATTGGCCTGTGTAGATAATCTTGGAAATTCTGCATCAGGGTTTTCAGCTGTCCATGTTCTTCCTAACCATGTTGCTGACTGATTTTGCCATATTTGTTGAAAAGGAGCAGAAAAATAACCAGTTCTAACAATATATTGTTGTAAGGTTCCTTGAAAAAATGAACTTAAATCCCAATTTTTATATTTTAATTGAAAATTTAAACCGTAAACATAATGAGCTGAAGAATCTCCGTGATAAGTTAAATCGTTTGTATCTATGGTTCCATCACCATTAGTATCTACAATTCTTGTATCACCAGGTACTAATCCAGCTGTACTTCCTTGATCTCTTATAATACCTTTTCCTCCGTAAGCAGCGTAATATTCATCTACTTCTGTTTGATTGGCAAAATATCCATCTGTATTGTATAGATAAAAAGAGTTAATAGGTTTACCTTCTATAATTTTATCGTTATCAACATCATTTAAACCTGGGTCAATGGCTTCTGCACCTGTAAATTTTACAATCTCATTTCTTGAATCACTCATATTTGCACCTACGCTAATATCAAGATCTCCAATATTACCATTCCATCCTAATTGAACTTCCCAACCATTAGTTTCTAAAGTACCAGAATTAGTTAATGGAGCAGAAGTACCTAGTAAATCTGGGTATATTAAATTAATTAACATATCGCTATTTACTTTTTCATAAAGATCTACAGAACCAAAAATCTTACCATCTAAAAGTTGAAAATCTAAACCAATTTCTTTTGTAGCAATTCTTTCCCAAGTTGTTGTATTACTAAATAGACTACTAGCTCTTGTAGTTGCTTGTTGACCAGCGTAAGTTTGACCAAAAACAGTAGTACCAAAGCCAACTGTAGATAAATAACCAAAGTTACCAAAACCAGAAGTACTCCCTAATTCACCATAACCACCTCTAAGTTTTAAGAATGATATGATATTGTTATCTTTAAGAAAATCTTCTGCACTTATTACCCAACCACCAGAGGCACTAAAGTAGTTAGACCATTTATAGCCTTCGCCAAATTTAGAAGAGCCATCTCGTCTACCTTGAAGTTCTAGTAAATATTTTTCTTTATAGTTATAATTTAAACGTCCAACATAACCATATGCTCCCCATTCAGTTCCGCCACCTTCTGTTTGAATTGCTTGATCTGTTGCCCCTAAGTCTAAATCGTACACACCATAATCTACAAAACCAGTTCTTCTAGCTCTAAGACCATTTTGGGTATTCTTTTCTGCTTCTATAGCTAATAGTGCAGTTATATTATGGTCTCCAAAAGCATTAGTATAACTTAAAGTAGATTTATAATTTTTGTAGGTAACATTACTTGTTTCTTCTTGTATATATGTTTTACTAGGGTCGTTTATATAGGTAGCAAAATCTCCTTGCCAACTGTATAGAGGAACAGATAATGTATATTCTTGATCTTCACTATTTTGTTTACTAATAGCATAAGAACCTGTTAAGTTTAAATGATCTGTTAATTTATAAGATGCTTGAGCATATATTTTAAATTGTTCATCAATATAATTTGTTCTACCTCCATCTATAACTTGAGCGATAGCATTTCTTGCACCAGAAATATCTACACCACCAAATACAGAATAATATTGTCCTTGATCATTATAGGCTGGAAATAAAGGAGCATCATATGCTGCAGCATCTCTTGCTAACCCGCCTATAGGACCCGATATAAGTCTGTGAAAGTAAGAAACGTTTGTAGATAAGCTTAATTTGTCATTAACATCAACATTGTAGTTTAATGAAAAATTGTATCTTTCGGAAGAGTCGTCAGCAACTTTTAAACCACCTACATTATTATCATACCCTCCAGAAATACGGAAATTACTATTTTCACTACCTCCAGAAACACTAATATTGTGTTGAGTTGAGAAAGAATTTCCAAAAAGATCATCAAATCTATTACCCTCTGCTAACCATACTCTTCCGTTTATAGGTAAATCATAATAACCTTCTTCTCCATTTGCTATTCTCTGTAAAGTTTCACGATTGTCCCAAAAGAAATATCTAGGACTTTTTCCTGCTGCTAAATCAGAATCTACAGCTGCAAGATATACACTACCATATTCTGTCATAGTTGGTGTTGGAGGTCTAATACCAATAGTTCCTATACGAGAAACAGAACTTATATCTACCTTAACTTCTCCTCGTCCTTTTTTGGTTGTCACTAAAATAACACCTCCTGCAGCACGAGATCCATATACAGATGCAGAACCTCCTTTTAAGACACTAATACTCTCTATATCATTTGGGTTCATATCTGTAAATGATGATGTATTGATTGCTGGAATTCCATCAATAACAATTAAAGGAGTAATACCATTAACAGAAGAAGCACCTCTAACAAGAAAGTTTATACCTTCATTACCTGGTCTAGAAGAACTACGTGTAATTACAAGACCTGGACTTCTACCTTGAAGTGCTAAGGCAGGACTACCTACTGCTAAATCTTCAAAAGCTTTAGCACTTACCTGTTCAACAGATCCTGTAAGGGTTTCTTTTTTTGCTGTTCCATAACCAACAACAACAATTTCATCTAAAGTTGTAGCATCTGGTTTTAAAGAGACATTAATAACGCTTTTGTTTCCTACTTCAACTTTTTTAGAAATAAATCCTAAATAAGAAAACACTAAAGTGCTACCTTCTGGCACGTTAATTGTATACTTTCCATCGAAATCTGTAGTTGCTCCGATAGATTTTCCTTCTACAATTATATTAACTCCTGGTAATGGGGAGTTGTCATCTGCAGCCAAAACTTCTCCAGTTACCGTTCTGTTTTGGTTGTTATCTACATCATAAGTTGATGTGGCAGCATGTAACTCTGTAAAAGAACCACATAATACAAAGCCCACTATCCAAAATAGACTTGCGAAAATTTTCAGATTTATCTGACATTGTCTTAGTTTAGTCATAAAATTATTATTTTTTTAGTTAATTATGTTTCATTGATTTGTTTATGTCCAAATCGTTATACAATGTTAAAAATTATTGAAAGAAGAGATTATAAATTAATATTCAAACGTCATAAAATATCGTTCATTTGATAAATTATACCCTACAAAATCATGAATATGTTTTTTTAAATTCTTTTTTTTATTAAAAATGTAATAAATATAATCTTTTTAACTTAAGTTGATCAAGAACTGTTTTAAGAGTTGTTATAACAATGTTTTTGCTGTCTTTTTAAAAGTAAAGAAAAGGTTTGTTTTAAGAGGTTTAAAATCAGTAAAATACTGTGTTTTGTTTTATGGTTTAAAGTAGAGCTCTTTTAAAAGGCGTATCTGTTATTCATAAAAGAAGAAGTTTCTCTTAATTGATATTGAAAAATGATGATTCATAGGAACTTATTTTAACAATTAGAGTAGGAATTTTAAGAGCATTTTTGGTTATATCATATTCCTTATTAGAAGTTGTTTTTTGATTTTAAAGACTCTATATGACATAGTTTTATTTATCTATACTATAATAAGTAGCTATTATAAGTATTTCTTTTATGTGGTTATTAAAAATATTTTTTTAGCAAGTGGTAAAAGGGATATATGTTATAGCCTTTGAATTATAAGTTATGCATAACAGAAAAAATACTCATTATACTTGTGTAAGAAATCATGAAATAAATAATTTTCTTTTATAGAATCAATAATGAGTAGAAAAACAAATTTTTGATTAAAAAGTATAAAACGATTGTTTATACAAGATGGTTCTGTTTTTATAAAGTTAAATAAAGAGCATTAGAACAAAACATGTATTACTTAGGATTAGATATTGGAAGTTCTTCTATAAAAGCGGCATTGGTAACAATTGCAACAGGTAAATGTATAGGAGTTGTACAAGAACCAAAAGAAGAAATGAGCATGTTTGCTCTAAAAAATGGATGGGCAGAACAAAGTCCAGAAGATTGGTGGATACATATTTGCAATACCATTGCCCGTTTAAAAAAGCAATACAACATTAATGCAACACAAATAAAAGGAATTGGTATTTCTTACCAAATGCATGGGTTGGTATTGGTAGATAAAAAAGGGAAACTACTTAGAAAAAGCATCATTTGGTGCGATAGTAGAGCGGTAGCAATTGGGCAAAAGGCATTTACTGACATTGGAGCAAAAAAATGTGGAGATCATTTATTAAACTCTCCGGCTAATTTTACAGCATCCAAATTAAAATGGGTTCAAGAAAATGAACCTGCTATTTATGAGCAGGTAGATAAATTGATGTTACCCGGAGATTATATTGCTTATAAATTTTCAAACCAAATAAACACCACAATTTCGGGATTGTCTGAAGGCATTATTTGGGATTTTAAAAAGAATAGTATCGCCGATTTTCTTTTAGAGTATTACGGAATGGATGCCTCTTTAATACCTGACCTTGTAGATACATTTGGTGTACAATCTTTGGTAGATAAAAAAGGAGCAGCCGAAAGTGGTCTAGAGGTAGGAACTCCTATCTGTTACCGAGCGGGAGACCAACCCAACAACGCTCTTTCTTTAAATGTATTAAATGCTGGTGAAGTGGCAGCAACCGGCGGAACCTCTGGTGTGGTCTATGCCGTAACCAATAACTTATCGAGTAAAGAAAGTACACGTGTCAACAATTTTGCACATGTAAATTATACATCAGAAAATAAAAGTATTGGAAAACTATTAAACATTAATGGAGCTGGCATTCAGTACCGTTGGTTGTTAAATAATTTGGAGGTTGCTTCTTATGAAGAAATGAATCAATTGGCATCTGAAATTGCTATTGGTTCTGATGGAGTTTGTTTAATTCCATTTGGTAACGGAGCAGAACGTATGCTAAACAACCAAGAAATAGGTACACGAATTGTAAACATGAATTTGAACAATCATCACAAAGGACATCTATGCAGAGCTGCTTTAGAAGGCATTGCTTTTTCTTTTGTGTATGGTATGGAAATTTTAACATCAGACGGCATTCAACCAAGTGTAATAAGAGCTGGGAATGATAATTTATTCCGTTCAGAAATTTTTGCAAATACTGTAGCAACTTTAATAGGGCAAGAAATAGAAATCTACAATACCACAGGAGCCATTGGTGCGGCAAGAGCAGCAAATCTTTATAAAGGAGATTTGGCATCTTTTAGCAAAGCAATTATGGACAATGATTATGTAATGACTTTTGTACCTGAAAATGACCGAACAAAATATTTAGAAGCATATCAAAACTGGAAAAAAGAATTAGAATTGGTTTTAAAACATCAATAAAAGAGATGTTTTAGTAAAGCAAAACCAATTAAAAACAATAGAAGAAAACATATAAAAAATATTAAAATGGCAAATAAAGAATATTTTAAAGGAATTGATAAAATTCAATTTGAAGGAAAAGAATCAGACAATCCATTCGCTTTTAAATACTACAATCCAGACCAAGTAGTTGCTGGTAAAACCATGCGAGAACATTTTAAATTTGCCATTGCGTATTGGCATACTTTCTGCGGACAAGGAGGCGATCCTTTTGGACCTGGAACACAAAATTTTGCTTGGGATCAATCTTCAGATCCTATACAAGCAGCAAAAGACAAAGCAGATGCTGCCTTTGAATTTATTACCAAAATGGGATTTGATTATTTCTGTTTCCATGATTATGATTTAGTACAAGAAGGCGCAACTTTTGCAGAATCAGAAAAAAGATTAGAGACGATTACAGATTATATTAAAGAGAAACAAGCAGCAACAGGTATAAAATTATTATGGGGTACTGCCAACTGTTTTTCGAACCCGCGTTATATGAATGGAGCGGCTACCAACCCAGATTTTAATGTAGTAGCAAGAGCTGGTGGACAAGTAAAATTGGCTTTAGATGCAACTATTAAATTAGGTGGAGAAAATTATGTTTTTTGGGGAGGAAGAGAAGGTTACATGTCTTTGCTAAATACAGATATGGGGCGTGAGTTAGACCATATGGGACAATTTTTAACCATGGCAAGAGATTATGCAAGAGCACAAGGTTTTAAAGGAACTTTCTTTATTGAACCTAAACCAATGGAACCGATGAAGCATCAATATGATTTTGATTCAGCTACCGCTATTGGGTTTTTAAAAGAATACGGTTTAGACAAAGATTTTAAAATGAATATAGAGGTAAACCACGCCACTTTAGCGCAACATACCATGCAGCACGAGTTAGCTGTTGCTGCAAAAGCAGGTATGTTAGGTAGTATTGATGCCAACAGAGGAGATTACCAAAATGGTTGGGATACCGATCAATTTCCTAACAACATTCAAGAAACCACAGAAGCCATGTTGGTCTTTTTAGCAGCAGGTGGTTTGCAAGGTGGTGGTATTAATTTTGATGCAAAAATTAGAAGGAATTCTACAGATTTAGAAGATGTTTTTTATGCACATATTGGAGGGGCAGATACCTTTGCAAGAGCTCTACTTACAGCAGATAAAATAATAACTTCTTCTTCTTTCAAC
Source organism: Polaribacter sargassicola (assembly GCF_021991835.1). Taxonomy (GTDB): domain Bacteria; phylum Bacteroidota; class Bacteroidia; order Flavobacteriales; family Flavobacteriaceae; genus Polaribacter; species Polaribacter sargassicola. The sequence continues at coordinate 94,738 of NZ_JAHDAU010000009.1, read as the reverse complement.
GCTTTAAGAGAAAAAAGATACAGCTCTTTTGACATAGGAAAAGGAAAAGATTTTGAAGTTGGAAAATTAGAATTGACAGACTTGTATAAAATTGCCCAAGAAAACGGCGAATTAAGTTTGCAAAGTGGTAAACAAGAATTGTTTGAGAATATTATCAACCAATACATCTAATTGATTAGCAGTTTTTTTACAGTCTTTATCTAATACAAAAGCAATTAACACTTTTTACTTATGGCAACAGCAACAAATTCAGGATATCTTTTAAAACTAACTTTAGTAGCTACTTTAGGTGGTTTGTTATTTGGGTATGATACCGGTGTTATTTCCGGAACCGTAGGTTCTTTAGATAGTTTTTTTGTAATACCCAAAGGATTGTCTGAAACTGCCGCAAGTGCGTTTAAAGGTTTTTTAGTATCTAGTGCATTGATAGGGTGTATTATAGGCGGTATTTTTGGAGGTGTAGTAAGTAAAAAATTAGGAAGAAAAAAAGGACTTATTTTAGCCGCAATGCTATTTTTAGTTTCGGCTTTGGGCTCTGCAATGCCAGAAATGTTAATTGCACCCATTGGCGAATTAGATCATAGCTTTTCTACCATATTTATCATTTATAGAATTATTGGTGGTATAGGAGTTGGTTTAGCATCTATGTTATCTCCTCTTTATATTGCAGAAATAGCACCTGCAAAAAGTAGAGGAAAACTAGTGTCTTTAAATCAGTTGGCAATTGTAGGTGGTTTTATGGTGGTATATTTTGTCAATTATTTTATTTCTAAAAGTGGAGGTTCTGATGTTTGGTTGAATGAAGTGGGATGGAGATGGATGTTTGCTTCTGAGGTTGTGCCAGCAGGATTGTTTTTAGGTTTTTTATTTTTTGTACCCGATACACCACGGTCTTTAATGCTAAGAAATCAACCCGAAAAAGCGTTAGAGGTTTTAATAAAAGTAAATGGTAAAAAAGAAGGAATTGCTATTTTAGAAGAAATAAAAGCATCTACCAATCAAAAAACATCAGGGCATCTTTTGTCTTTTGGTTGGTTGGTAATTATTGTAGGAATTTTAATTTCTGTATTACAACAGTTTGTAGGAATTAATGTAGTATTATATTATGCGCCAGAAATTTTTAAAACCATATCCGCAGGTACAGATAGTGCCTTGTTAATGACCATTATAGTAGGTATTGTTAATTTTGTATTTACCATTATTGCCGTAAAAACCGTAGATAAATACGGTAGAAAACCTTTAATGATGATTGGTGCTTTGGGCATGGGAGTAGCAATGATTTCTTTAGGATTTGTCTTTTTTACAGGAGCCACAGGTTATTTGGCATTGTTTTGCATGATGTTGTATGTAGCTAGTTTTGCCATGAGTTGGGGACCGGTTGCTTGGGTGTTGTTGGCCGAAATTTTTCCGAATAAAATTAGAGGAAAAGCACTTGCAATTGCAGTGGCAGCACAATGGATTTCTAATTATTTGGTGTCTTTAACTTTTCCGATGATGAATGATAATTCGTATTTAACAGCGTTGTTCAATCATGGGTTTGCCTATTGGGTATATGGTATTATGAGCATCATTGCCATTTTATTTATTAAAAAGTACGTGCCAGAAACCAAAGGAAAAACATTAGAAGAAATGGAAAACCTTTGGAAAAAATAACGATTACAATCAATTCACCTTTCTTTTTTAGTGTAAAAAGAAAGGAATTAAAAAGTATATAAACGATTTTTGAAAAAGTGAATTAGTAATTTTAAGCTGCATTATTTTTATTTAAAAATAGTGTAGCTTTTTTATAAAAACATTATTTGATAGGTATAAACCCCTTCTTTTTTAAGAAAGGTTGCTATTTTAAAAAATCAAATCAATAAAAAGAATATAGATTCTTATTCTTAAAATACTGATAGCAAATTTAAAAGGGGATTCCATTTTTTAGAAGAGATAAAAGCAGTTTTATCTTTATAAAAAGAAGCTATAAACTACTTGTTTTAGTCAAAAACAACAGTGTTTTAAGAAATCTGAATAAGGCAATATTTTTTTGGAGGAATTATGGATGTCAATAGACTGGTTTGTCTTGTTATTATTGAGATTGAAGCAAATGTGTTTAGAGTTTTTTTGTCTTAAAAAAGAGGTGAAATAGTATAAAAAAGGATGATAAATAGGCAAAAGAACGATATGTTATAGCCTTTGAATTATAAGTTATGTTTTCTACATGGTATTGTTATTATAATTGTATAAAAAAAGTTTAGTAGACAGACTTCTTTTTAGAGCAAACAAAAAATTAAAAAATAGAATACTTTAAAAATATTAAATATGATGATCAGAAGGCCACTATTGTTTTTAGCAGTAATTTTTACAATAATTTCATGCAATTCAACAAAAAAAGAGACAGCAACAACCAAAATTGATTTGGATAAATTCAATGTTAAAACGGTGCTAGATGCAAACCTTTTAAAAGAAAAAGAGGTAACCAAAACATTGGTCTATGCAGATAGTTTTCCTAGAAATATAGATAAAGGAAGTAAAAACTGGAATTTTGTGGGGGTAAAAGATTGGTGTAGTGGTTTTTTTCCGGGAACCTTATGGTTTGCTTATGAGTATTCTGGTGATCAATATATAAAAGAACAAGCACAAAAATTTACGGAGCCTATTAAAACCATTGCTTATACAAAAGCAGACAATCATGATATTGGTTTTATGGTGTATGGTAGTTACGGAAACGCTTACAGATTAACAGGTAATGAAGAATACAAAAATGTATTATTAGCTGCAGCAGATACTTTGGCTACTTTATACAATCCTAAAGTTGGTTCTATTTTATCTTGGCCAAGTCAAGTACATAAATTTAGACACAATACCATTATTGATAATATGATGAATTTAGAGTTGCTTTTTTGGGCAGCTAAAAATGGGGGAAGTCAAACATTATATGATATTGCTAAAACTCACGCAGAAACAACTATGAAATATATTGTGCGTAAAGACAGTGCTGTATACCATGTAGGTTCTTTTGATGAAAATACTGGAGAATTTTTAAGAGGCTATACACACCAAGGTTATGCAGACGAGTCTATGTGGGCAAGAGGTCAAACTTGGGGTATTTATGGTTTTTCTATGGCGTATAGAGAAACAGGAGAACAAGCATTTTTAGATACGGCAATTAAATTATCAGATCATTATATCAACCGTTTACCAGAAGATAAAATTCCTTATTGGGATTTTGATGATCCTAAAATTCCGAATGCGCCAAGAGATGCTTCAGCAGCAGGTGTAGCCGCTTGCGGAATGTTAGAGTTGTCTATGTTGGTAAAAGATGAAACACTAAAAGCAAAATATTACAATGCGGCAGTTAGTTATATTAAAGCATTGTCATCAGACAAATATTTAAGCGGCGATACAAACCAATCACTATTATTACATTCAACAGGGCATTTTCCACACAACTCAGAAGTAGATGTGCCAATTGTATATGCAGATTACTACTTTATGGAAGCCTTAGTACGTTTAAATAAAATGCAAGAAGCTTTTGCAGCAGAATAAATACTGTTTAAAAGCAGTAGAAAAATAGTATAAAGTGATGTAAAAGGATGATGAAATATATTTTTTTCTTTGTATTAGGATGTGTTGCTATAAGTAATGCGCAAAACTCAATTAGCAATTTTAAACCAGCACCAGTAGGTGGTGGTTTAGAAATGGAAGGTTATTGGGTTTGGGGAAGTTCGGTTATAAAGGGAGAAGATCAGTTATATCATATGTACGCTTCTAGGTGGCCAAAAATGTTGCCTTTTCATCCTGGTTGGATGATTGCGTCAGAAATTGTACACGCTACTTCTAAAACACCAGAAGGGCCTTACCAATTTAAAGAAGTGGCTTTGGGAGCAAGAGGAGCACAATATTGGGATGGACGCTCTTGCCACAATCCTAAAATTGTAAAATATAAAGACACATACATTCTTTATTATATGGGATCTACGCATCCGTTTGAAGAGGTAACTAAAGAAAATGTAAACGAATTTGATTTGTCTAGTAAATGGTGTATTGCAGGACGTTGGGGCAAACGTGTAGGTATTGCCATTTCTAAAAGCCCAAACGGACCATGGAAAAGATTAGACAGTCCTATTTTAGAGGTAAAACCAAATTCTTATTATAGTTTTTTAACCTCTAATCCATCACCATTAATTAAAGAAGATGGTTCTGTAGTGTTATTATTTAAAGGAAGAAGTTATAAAAAAGATGGTATTACCAATAGTGACATGAGTATTGGAGTAGCCACTGCACCGTCTTACGATGGTAAATATACAGTTGTTGGCAATGCGCCTTTATTTTCTATGGAACATTTTGGCGAAGTAGAAGATCCGCATTTGTGGAGTGATGCAACAGGTTATCACATGATAGCAAAAGATCAAAGAGGTACAATTACAGGAGAAATGGGTGATGGACTTTTAGCTCATTCTAAAAACGGAATTGATTGGGAAATAGACAAAACCCCTAGAGCTTATACAAAATTAGTACAATGGAATAATGGCAAAACTATTAAACAGGGGCAGTTAGAACGTCCTTTTGTTTTGGTAGAAAAAGGAAAACCAACACATCTCTTTTTTGCGACGATGGATGGTCCTGGCGGATTTGGAAATGGAACCAAAACATGGAATATGGTAATCCCATTAAAAGAAGAATAAACAAACAAATAACTAAAATAATCAGCATCAATCATGGGGAATAAAAAAATATTAATGTGGTCTATAACAGCTGCTTTGGCAGGGTTTTTATTCGGTTTTGACGTCGTAGTCATTTCGGGAGCAGATCAAAAACTACAAGCATTATGGCAATCATCAGATTCGTTTCATGGTTCTGTAGTAATGGGAATGGCTTTGTGGGGAACTGTATTAGGAGCTATTTTTGGAGGTATACCCACTAATAAATATGGTAGAAAAAATACGTTGTTGGTTATTGGTGCTTTGTTTGCAGTTTCCGCTATTGGGTCTGCATTGGCAAATGATCCCTATGTGTTTGCATTTGCTCGTTTTATTGGTGGTGTAGGTGTAGGAGCTTCTACCATTGCAGCGCCTGCTTATATTTCAGAAATTGCACCTGCAAAAGATAGAGGGCGTTTGGTAGCCATGTATCAGTTTAATATTGTATTTGGTATTATGATTGCTTATTTATCTAATTATTTGTTGAGTGGTGTTGGCGAAAATGCCTGGAGATGGATGTTAGGTGTAGAAGCAATTCCGGCAGTATTGTATATGTTATTTGCGTTAAAATTACCAAAAAGTCCGAGATGGTTATTATCTAAGGGTAGAGAAGCAGAAGCCAAAGAAATTTTAACATTTATAGATCCTACAGTAGATGTACAAGAAAAAATTAACGAATTCAACTCTCACAACGATAGTAGCGATAAATCTGAAACTATTTTTATAAAAAAGTACCGTTACCCATTAATGTTGGTTTTTTTAATCGCCTTTTTTAATCAATTTTCTGGAATTAATGCCGTTTTATATTATGCACCACGTATTTTTGAAGCAGCTGGTTTGGGAGAAAGTACCGCTTTGTTAAATAGTATTGGTTTAGGGGTTACTAATTTGATATTTACTTTGTTAGGGGTGTTTTTAATCGATAAATTAGGTAGAAAAACTTTAATGTATATTGGTTCTGTGGCATATATTGTTTCATTAAGTCTTTTGTCTGCCGCTTTCTTCTTAGATTGGACAGGTATGGCTGTACCCTTTTTCTTATTTTTATTTATAGGTGCACATGCAGTTGGGCAAGGAGCGGTAATATGGGTTTTTGTTTCAGAAATATTCCCAAATCATTTAAGAGCATCCGGGCAAGCTTTTGGTAGCTCTACACATTGGGTGTTGGCAGCAATCATTCCATCCTTATTTCCTTTGTTGTTAAAAGCGATAGGAGGAGGAATGGTCTTCTTAGTTTTTGCAGTTATGATGGTATTGCAATTATTATATGTGGCTTTTTTAATGCCAGAAACCAAAGGAAAAACATTAGAAGAGTTAGAAGATATTATTTTAAAAAAATAGGAAGTTAATTAGTGTCATATGAAGAATATCATTGGATTCATACTTTGTTTTTATTGTTCTGTACAGCTTTATGCATCTAAAGTAGATACTTTAAATGTATACAGTAAATCGATGAACAAGAATATAAAAAATATTGTGATTACTCCAGATTCATATTCGAAAAAAGGGAAAGCATATTCTGTAGTTTATTTGTTACATGGAGCTGGTGGAGATTATAAAGATTGGTTAAAAAAAGTACCAAAATTGGGTAAATATGCAGATATATATAATGTAATAATTGTTTGTCCAGATGGAAATAAAACGAGCTGGTATTTTGATAGTCCTGTTGATGAAACCATGAAATATGAAACTTATATTTCAGAAGAACTTGTTTTAGAAATAGACAAATCATTTAATACAATCGTCAATAAAAAGAATAGAGCAATCTCTGGTTTAAGTATGGGCGGACATGGAGCTTTGTATTTAGCGTTTAAGCATACCGATATTTGGGGTGTGGCAGCTAGCATGAGTGGCGGTGTAGACATTAGACCTTTTCCTTTGCGATGGGATCTTGCAAAACGATTAGGCAGTTATGCAGAACATAAAGAACATTGGGAACAAAATACGGTGATTAATTTAGTGCATTTGTTAAATGGTAAAAATCTAAAATTAATGTTCGATTGTGGGGTTGATGATTTTTTTTACGATGCCAATGTAAGATTACATAAAAAGCTATTACAGAGAAATATACCGCATGACTATATAGAACGACCAGGTGGACATACCAATGAATATTGGAAGAATTCCATTAAATATCAAATGTTATTTTTTAACGAGTTTTTTAAGTAAAATATCATGAATAGTAGAATATTAAAAATTGTTTTAATTAGCTTAACGGTGTTGGTTACTTCGTGTAAATCTAACAATACAGCGAGTAAGAAATTAAATACAACAATAACAGAAATAAACAAACAACCCAATATTGTAGTATTGTTGTGTGATGATTTGGGTTATGGGGATTTGTCTTCTTTTGGGCATCCTGTAATTGAAACTAAAAATTTAGATAAGTTAGCAGAAACAGGAATTAAATTGACCAATTTTTATTCTACAGCCCCAGTATGTTCTCCTTCTAGAGTTGGGTTGTTAACAGGTAGAAGTCCTAATAGAGCTGGAGTATATGATTTTATACCTGGTTTAAAAAAGAGTGAAGACAATAGAGATTTGGTGCACTTACAAGCAGATGAAGAAACCATTCCTGCCATGTTAAAATCGGCCGGATATGCTACTTGTTTGGTGGGTAAATGGCACTGTAGTTCTCGCTTTAATAGCGATTTGCAACCGCAACCAGATGATTTTGGTTTTGATTATTGGATGGCCACGCATAACAATGCAGCACCTACTCATAAAAATCCGACCAACTTTGTACGTAATAGAGAAAAGGTAGGAGAAATAGAAGGATTTAGCAGTCAGATTATTGTATCAGAAGCTATTAAATGGTTGGATAATAAAAAAGACGACAAGCCTTTCTTTTTAGAGGTAACCTTTCATGAACCACACGAACCAATTGCGTCTCCAGAAGATTTGGTGCAAAAATATTTACCAAAAGCAAAAAATAGAGAACAAGCAGAATATTTTGCCAATGTAGAAAATGTAGATATTGCTGTAGGACGTTTGATAGAGTACTTTAAAAAGAACAATATGAACAATACATTGATTGTTTTTAGTTCGGACAACGGACCAGAAACGTTGATGAGATATTATAGAGCAAAACATTCTTACGGATCTCCTGGAGATTTAAAAGGAATGAAATTATGGACTAATGAAGCTGGTTTTAGAGTACCTGGTATTGTAAATTGGATAGGAAAAGAAACCTTTACAGGTACTACAGACAATGTGGTATCTGCATTAGATCTTTTACCAACTTTTGCAGAAGTATCCGGAGCAAAATTACCAAGTAAAAAGTTAGACGGAGAGTCTTTTACAGCGTTATTTGATAAAGGAGAATTTGAAAGAACCAAACCTTTAATTTGGGCTTTTTACGATGCAATTAACAAACGTAGAGTTGCAATGAGAATGGGAGATTGGAAAATAATGGCTCGTTTGGTAGATGAAAATAATGAGGAATTACCACACATTCATAATCTTTATGATGGAAATGAAAAGATGGTGAAAAACGCAAAATTAACAGATTACGTATTGTTTAATTTACAAGAAGATGTAACAGAATCAGAAGACTTATCTATAAAGAATCCTGTAGTTTTCGAGAAAATGAAAAAAGAATTTGCTCTACAATACAAAGATTTGTTAGACGGAAGTCATGTTTGGGTAAGAAATGAAAATTAAATTACACGTAAACTTATTAAATATGTTCTTATTAAGAATAAAGTATATCATTTTTCTTGTATTGGTTGTAATATCTAGTAGCTGCGATCAATCAAATGATGTTATAGAATTATCATCACCAGATACTTCTAAAAAAATTATCTTCTTAGAAGGAGAAAATAATAACAATGTTACGTTTTCAGTTTATTACAATAATCAAAAAGTAATTCAAACATCTGTCTTAGAATTGTTATCAGAAGAATTAAATTTTTCTGGAAAAGTAACTGTTGAACAAATAGAAAATACAACTGTAAATACTAGTTGGAATTCTAGGTTTAGTGAGTTAAGTACCATTCCGGACAATTACAATCAAACTAAAATTTACTTAAAGCAAGGAGATGCCAAGTTAAATATTATAGCTAGAGCTTATAATGAGGGAGTTGCATTTTCTTATGAAATTCCTGAGCAAAACGGAATAGAAAAAATCGGGTTGAGTGAAAATATTCATTATAATTTTTCTGAAAACTTTCCGGTTTGGTCTACTCCAAAACGTGAAAAAGGAGTATTAACAGCTCAAGGAAAATACAGTAAAATTCCTATGACTGAGTTACAAGAAGGAGCAGACAGACCTTTATTAATTGAAGTAAGTGATGATATAAAAATTGCTTTGGCAGAAGCTCAGTTGGTAGATTATGCTAGAATGAGTTTTGATAAAGGAAATTCATCAGAATATAGTATTGTATCTACTCTTGACGGAAAAACAGAAGCATTAAAGCAAGATGAAATTACAGGAGCTGTTGTAGAAGAAAACAAAGTAGCAGGAGCTAGAGTACATAAAAAACTTCCTTTTCAATCTCCATGGAGAGTGGTTATGATGGGAGAAAATTATGGCGAATTGTTAGAAAATAATTATTTAATACAGAACTTAAATCCACCATCTGAAATTGCTGATGATTCTTGGATTAAACCAGGAAAAGTACTTAGAGAAACCACTTTAACTACTCAAGGAGCATTTGCAGCAATAGATTTTGTATCAAGCCACAACATGCAATACATTATGTTTGATGCGGGTTGGTATGGAAATGAAATGAAGAACAGTTCTGATGCTACTACGGTTACTTTAGATCCTAAAAGATCAAAAGGGCCTTTAGACATGCAAGCGGTTACAGCCTACGGAAAAGAAAGAGGAGTAGGACTTATTTTGTATGTAAATCGTCGTGCTTTAGAAAAGCAGTTAGATGTTATTTTGCCATTGTTTAAAGAATGGGGAGTAGCAGGTATTAAGTTTGGTTTTGTAAGAGTTGGAGATCAAGATGCAACTGCATGGATGCACGAAGCTATTAAAAAAGCTGCTAAATATGGAATGATTGTAGATGTTCATGATGAGTACAGACCAACAGGATTTTCTAGAACATACCCTAACTTGTTAACGCAAGAAGGAATTAGAGGAGATGAAGAATCAGTGCCAAACGACCATACTTTAATAACAATGTTTACCAGAACATTGGCCGGAGCATCGGATAACACAGTTTGTTACTATAACTCACGTGTTGATAAAATGGGATCACATGCATCTCAATTAGCAAAAACGATCTGTATTTTTAGTCCGCTACAATTTTTGTATTGGTATGATAAAGCACCTGCAGCTCCAATAAAAGAAGATGGATTATGGGGAGATACTAAAACGATTGGTAACGAACCAGAACTTGAGTTTTTTAACAATGTACCTACCACTTGGGATGAAACAAAAGTGTTAAAAGCTGAAATTGGTGAAGTTGGAGTGATTGCTCGTAGAAAAGGAAACGATTGGTTTGTTGGAGGAATTAACGGAACTACTCCTCATGAGGTTGAAGTAGATTTTTCTTTTCTAGAACCAAACAAAAAATACATAGCTAAAGTGTATACAGATGATGAAACTGTAAAAACAAGAACCCAAGTTAAAATAGAAGAAATAGAAGTGTCTAATAAAACAAAACAGCACCTTAGTTTAAAAAGCAACAATGGTTTTGTAATGCAAATAATTCAACAATAAATGAAAAATCAACAAGAAATATTAAGGTTTTTATCGTTTTTCTTTTTGGCTATACTTGTAATATCATGTAAGCCAAAAGAAAAAAAAGCAGCAAAAAAAGAATTACCAACCAAACGCCCAAACATTATTTTTATGATGTCTGATGATCATGCCTATCAAGCTATTAGTGCTTATAGCGATCATTTAATTCAAACGCCCAATATAGATCGTATTGCAGATGAGGGACTTAAGTTTACAAATGCTTGTGTTTCTAACTCTATTTGTGCACCTTCTAGAGCAACAATTCTAACAGGAAAACACACGCATATTCACGGTAAAGTAGACAACGTTTTTCCGTTTGATGAATCTCAAGTTACGTTTCCACAAATTATGCAACAAGCTGGTTATAAAACAGCAATGTTTGGTAAATTACATTTTGGAAACAACCCAAAAGGGGTAGATGAGTTTAAAATTTTACCGGGTCAGGGTAGATATTACAATCCTATTTTTAATACCAATGATGGACAAATTACTGTAGAAGGTTATGTAACGGATATTATTATGGACATGACTTTAGAGTGGTTAGAAAAAAACAAAGATGATGATCAACCATTTATGTTGTTTTCTATGCAAAAAGCACCGCATAGAGAGTGGTTGCCTGCGCCTCGTCATTTTAAAGAATATACAAAGAAAACGTTTGTAGAGCCAGCAACTTTGTTTGATGATTATGAAGGAAGAGGAACTGCAGCAAAAACTGCAGAAATGAATCTTTTAACACATATGAATTGGGCTGGAGATTCTAAACTATATCCAGAAATGATGAAAGAATTGGGTATAAAAGACATGTCTGGTTGGGATTTAGAAGCCTTTGAACGAGAAGTAGGAGCAATGAATAAAGAACAAAGAGCTGTGTGGGATTCTGTTTATAAGCCTATGATGGAAGAATTTAAGGAAAAATATCCTTCTATGAATAAAACCGAATTAATGAAATGGCGTTATCAACGTTATATGCAAGATTATTTAGGTTGTATTGCCTCTGTTGATGAAAACGTAGGTCGTTTGTTAGATTATTTAGAAGAAACAAAACTAGATGAAAATACCATTATCATTTACACATCAGACCAAGGGTTTTATTTAGGAGAACATGGTTGGTTTGATAAGCGTTTTGTTTACGATGAGTCTTTTAAAACACCATTATTAATTAAATGGCCAAATGTAATTACACCAGGAACAACTAATACAGAAATGGTTCAGAATTTAGACTTTGCACAAACTATTTTAGAAGCAGCACATATTGTGCCTCCATCAGACATGCAAGGAGAAAGCTTAATTCCGTTATTATTAGGTAATAATGATGAATGGACCAGAGATGCGGTGTATTATCATTATTACGAATATCCAGGAATACACATGGTAAAAAGACATTATGCAATTATTACGCAAGAATACAAATTGGCACATTTTTATTATGATGTGGATGAATGGGAATTGTATGATAGAAAGAAAGATCCTAATGAAATGAAAAATGTAATTGATGATCCTGCGTATGCAGACATTGTTGTAAAATTAAAACAACAATTGGCAGATTTAAGAGCGCAATATGGAGACAGTTCTCAATTAGATCAAGAAATATTGAAAAAATATTTAGAAGCAAAAAACAATCCAGATATAGAAACGGTACCGTTACATTAAAAAACAATTATTAGATTGAACATGAAGTATAAGCAACACATTTATTTATTTTTAGTTTTTAGCTTTATTATTACAACTTGTTTGGCTCAAGAAGTAGTACCACACCCAAGATTGTTTGCTACTAATAAAGATAGAACTGTATTATTAGATAAAATAGAAAAAGAAGATTGGGCAAAAGCTTCATGGAAAAAAATCCTCTCAGAAATAGAGGTACATGTAAATCGTCATCAATCAGACCCAGAATGGATGGTGTCTAGATTGGCTATGTATTGGAAAGAAGGAGAAAGATATACCCAATGTTATATTAAAAAGCAAGATTGGGATTATGGAGAAGGAAATGCACCTGTGCCAACTGTACGTTTGCCAGGAATGCGTAGATGGAATGATTATGTAAACGTACCTTTAGAAGATAGAATTCCTTATAACGAAACCGGAGACATGTTAGGAATTAGCCGTTCTAAATCAGATAAAACACCAGTTTTAATTCCGTATAAAGAAACAGGGCACATGGTTCGTCAAAACAATATGGAAATTTTAAAGTTGGCAGAAAAAGCGGCTTTTGCATATTACATTACCCAAGACGAAAAATATGCTCAATTTTCTTCGGATATTTTCTGGAAATGGTTACTGGGTGTTTATTATATGAATCCGCCTTTAGACCCAAAAGAATCTGCAGGAGGACCCGGAGGATACAAACCAGGAGGAATTTTAGGATATTATGATTATGAAGTAATTCATGACGATCGACAAATCCCAATGGCAATTACTTATGATTTTTTGTATGATTATTTAAACAAACATCCTAATGAGCATTTAAAAAACATCAATAAAAAGACAGTAGATGTAGCAGGAACAGTTTTTAAACGTTTTATAGAAATAGGATTGGTAAGAGGTGGTAAAAAAGGAAACTGGAACGTAAACCGTTACAAAAACATCTTAAAAAGTATGTTAGTTTTAGAATCGAATGATTTTTATGAAGACGGAAAAGGACGAGAATATTACATTCCGTTTTACACCGAAAAATCTGGAGATCATTATGCAGGTTTGCCAGAAATAATGGCAAATTATAATAAGGTAACAGGTTTGTGGCCAGAGTCTCCAGGTTATGCATCTGGTATGATTCCTTTTGTATTAGATATGGGATTACAGTTGTACAAAGCAGGGGTAAACACTTTACAAGGAAACCCAATAATTACCAAAGCAGCATTGGCAAATTTAGGTTGGTTAGATGCTCGTGGAAACTTGGTTGTTTTTGGTGACATGCGTGGTGGCCCTGCTAACATGTCTGCTTTTGAGTCTTTATTAACGTATGCAACTTGGGAAGGAGATACTGAAACAGCCAAAAAAATGGCTACTGTCATCAGAAAAAATACGGCATCTGGTCAATATGATAGATCGCAATCTGATTGGATAGGAATTATATTAAATCAACCTTTACCAGCTTCTGAAAGTGAATTGCCTTTTCAAGAAGCAGCTTATTCCGAATTTCATAGACATCTAATTTTTAAGAATGGAAATGATGAACAAAATGGAATGATGTTTACTTTATACGGTGGAAGATATCAATCTCACTTGGGAGAAAATGGTTTAGCTATGCAGTTTTACGGAAAAGGATGGTCTTTAGCTCCGGATGCTTCTGCATACGAATCTTATTGGTCTAAAGATGCAGGTTATCATAGAGGAATAACAGGTTCTAATACCATTGTGCCAGGATATAAAAAAGGAGCAATTACTGTAAATGCAATGGACCCTTTTGTAGATACCAAAACCAGTTTTTACAATACAGAAACAACATCAAAAAAAGTGTCTTTTGCAGATGTATCTGCGGATGAAAAACGCCGTTTGGTAGCGATGATTCGTACTTCTAAAACTACAGGATATTATGTAGATGTATTTCGATCAGATCAAGCAAATAATGATTTTATTCATCATAATTTGGGGAATTCTGTAGTGCTTAAAAATAACAATCAAACGGCTTTAGATTTAAAAAAGGTAAATGATCTGGGCGTTGATTACAATAAAAATTATGCGTTCTTTAAAAATCAGAAAAAGGTTGCTTACGCAAATGATTTTAATGCCATTTGGGATCTTAATGATTTAGAAGTAAACATGTGGATGATGGGACAAAAAAATAGAGAAATCTATGCCGTAGAAGCCCCACCAACCACTTTAAGAAATGATATTACACCTAATCAGATAAATAAAAGTCCGCAAGTAACACACACTTTAATTGTGCGTCAGAATAACATTAATGCAAAAGAAAATCCTTTTGTATCTGTTTTTGAAGCCTATGAAAAAGGAAATAAAAGTATCGAAAAAATAGAAGGCCTACATACTTCTAAAAATATGATAAGTATTAAAGTTTCTTCTAAAAATAGTACACAATTTATTGGAAACGCTATTGATAACAAGGTGTATGAACCGATTAAGAAATTTAAATTTCAAGGAGTATTTGCAATTGCTTCCGAAAAAAATGGAGCAATTGAGTATTTATATTTAGGAAAGGGAAAATTGCTACAAAAAGGAAAAGTTAAAATAGAAGCTGTAGATAAAGCAATTACAGCAGAAATTAGAATGCAAGATGGTAAATATTTTTATTCGTCTGATAAGCCCTTATTTATAAAGTTACAAAAAGGAAAAGCAAAAGAATATCCTGCAGGATATGATTTGGAAATAAAATAGTTTTTAAGTAGTCTATGAAACGAATTTTAATATTTACAGTTCTATTTTTTGTCTCTTTTTTTACATGGGGACAACAATTAGAGCATCCAAGAATTTATACCACTAATGATTCTAAAACGGCGTTTTTAGAACGAATAGCCAATACGCCTTGGAAAAATTTTTTTTTAGATAAGAAAAAAGAAAACTTAGATAAATATTTAAATTATGTTGCAGAAGATGCTACTTGGTTGGTGTCTAGATTGCAAATGAATTGGAAAACCAAGCATGATAAAGTTTTTTTAAAAGGAGGAGATTTTCATCATTCTGAAGGAAAAGCTCCTGTACCTACAGTTCGTTTTTCGGGTACTAGAGATTGGGCAACAAATTACAATACACCAAAGTTAGAAGAGGTAATACCTTATTTAGATGATGAAAGAGGATTTTATGTAACGCATAAAAAAACGCATCAAAAAGAATGGGTTAAAGCTGCTGAAACAGGTCATATGATAGAGAATATAAATGCTAGAATTATGAGTTTGGTACAAGATGCTGCTTTTTTATATTGGGTAACCGGAGATAAAAAATATGCAGAATTTGCAAAGCCAGTTTTTGAAACCTACATACTTGGCATGTATTACAGAGAAGCACCTGTAGATTTAGAGAACGGAAATCAGCAAGGAATTTCTGGATTGGCAACATTTGAAGTTATTCACGAAAAAATATTGATCAACTTAATTACTACGTATGATTTTTTGTATGATTATTTTAAAGAAGAAAAAGTAGATTTAGAAAAAACAGCAGCAGTTTTTCAAAGATGGGGAGATCAAATTATAGAAAAAGGAATACCAGATAATAACTGGAATTTGTTTCAAGCAAGATTTTTAACTTATGTGGCATTAATTTTAGATGAGAACAAAGCTTATCAAAATAAAAAAGGAAGAGAATATTTTTTAGAATATACATTTAATACTTCTACAGCTAGGCAATTATCTGTAAAAGAATCTTTGTTGGTGTACGATCAAAAAAGTGGTATTTGGCCAGAATGTCCTTCGTATTCTGTACATGTAATTACAACTCTTTTAGACATTTTTACGCTATTAGATAACGCTACAAATAGGAACGAACTGTCTAATTTTCCTATGATTGAAAAAGCAGCTTTGGCATCTTTTAATTATTTGTTTCCAAGCGGTTATTTATTGGGTTTTGGAGATTCTGGGCACAAATCAATTCCGCCAGAAAATTTTGAGCTGTTAATTTCTAATTATCGAAAATATCAGAATAAAGAAAAAGAAGAAAATATTACCAACTTATTAGCCGAAATTATTAAAAAAGGAGAATACAAAAGAAAAGCAAATAGTTTGTTTGAGCTGTTTTTTTATGTGGATGAGTTAGCGATAGATAAAGAAACAAAAGCAGATATAAGTAAAATGGTTTCTCCTACTTTTTACAGTGCTAACGTAAGTTTATTTAACCAAAGATTAGGAAAAGGAAATGATGCAACAATGGTTGCTACTGTTGGTTCTTATGGAAATCATTCTCATGCAAATGGAATTTCTTTAGAGTTGTTTGCCAACAATTATGTTTTAGGACCAGATTCTGGAAAAGGGTCTAGTTATTGGCATTCAGATTTTAAAGAATATTATTCAAAATTTGCAGCACACAATACGGTTATCGTCGATGGAAAATCCGATTATCAAGCCATGAGAGGATATCATCCTTTTGTGTTAGAACAAAGTTTCCCTAAATCGGGAGAAGTTACAAATTTTAAGATGCTTACTTTTTCTAACGTTTCTTTTTTTGAGCCTAAAACCAAATCGAAGCAACAAAGGTTTACAGCAATTGTAAAGGGAAACCAAGCTAAAAGTTATATTGTTGATGTTTTTAGATCTAAAAAACAAGCAGGAGGAATACAAAGACACGATTATTTGTATCATAATTTAGGGCAATCTTTAGAGTTATTAAGTGTAAACGGAAATGCATTAAAGTTGCAGGCAACAGATGATTTTGGAAGTAAGCATGGAGATATTAAAGGGTTTGATTATTTGTCTAGTAAAAAGAAAGCAAGCACAGATAAAGATGTACAAGCTATTTTTAGATTGCAAGAAAAAAATAAGTCAGATAATTTAATGAAAATTTGGGTAAAAGGAAGCCAAAAACAAAGTATATACAAAGCCTTATCGCCAAGGTCTAATGCCATTTCTAAAGGAACAGCACCAATAGAAGTCTTAAAAGATTCTTTAGCTACTTTAATTGTTAAAAGAGAGGCAGAGGCTTGGGACAATCCGTTTGCAATGGTGTTTAATCCTTATATAGACGGAGAGGAAAATCCTATAAAAAATGTATCTTTTGGTACTTCTACAAACAACTTTAGTACTCAAAAAATTGCAGTATTGTTAAGTGATGAAATCACTACAGATTATATGATATTAAATGCATCTGAAGAAGAAGTGGTAGAAGAAAAAGAATTTTATCAAAAAGGATTGTTCTCTATTAAAAGAAAAATAAAAGACAGCAATGCTATAGATTACCTATTTTTATCTGGCATGTACAAATACGAATCTGATGGTTGGCAAATTATAGCTTCTGGCTTGCCTATAAATATTGCGATTGAAAGTACAGCGAATGGTTTTGAAATAGAAAATAGCGATGCAGCATTGATTCGAATTCCGTTTTTAAATGGAAAAAAATCAGCAGAATTAAAAGTATATGAAAACGGAAAATTGATAAGTAGAAGACAAGGGCAAATTAACAGATCTAACCCAAATCAATTAGAGTTTAGATTGTCTAAAGCCTATGAAAAAGCAGTAATCGTTTATTAAAACGTATAGAAAAATGATGAAAAATTTAATTACAGCAGTATTTTTTTTATTGACATTTACAACTACTAATAGTCAAAATAAAATTGATGTAAATGAAACTTTGCCACAAGAACTTATTTACAAAATAATTGATGGCGATACTTTAAAACTGACGCTTTTTTATCCAAAGAAAGTAAAGAAAAAACAACCCGCTATTGTTTTCTATTTTGGAGGAGGTTGGAAAGGTGGAAGTATTACCCAATTTAAAGATCAAGCAACGTATTTTGCCTCAAGAGGCATGGTGGCTATTTTGGTAGATTACAGAGTAGAAAACAGAAATAAAACAACACCATTTGATGCGGTAAGAGATGCAAAATCTGCCATAAGATATATAAAAACACATGCCAAAGAATTGCATATAGATTCTAAAAAAATAGTAGCATCTGGAGGTTCTGCTGGAGGACATTTGGCAGCAGCAACTACTTTATTAGAAGGTTTAAACGAGCCTAACGAAGATTTGTCTGTAACAACAAAAGTTAGCGCATTAATTTTATACAATCCGGTTATAGACAATGGCAAAGAAGGTTATGGTTTTGAAAGAATTGGCGATAGATATCAAGAGATTTCGCCATTACATAATATTAAAAAGGGAGCACCAGCTACTATTTTCTTTTTAGGCGATAACGACCAACATATTCCTGTTGCAACGGCAGAAAATTACAAAGCAAAAATGGAAGCTGTTGGTAGTAGGTGTGATTTATTTGTGTATAAAAATCAATCTCATGGTTTTTTTAATCAATGGAAAAAAGAAGGAAGAGAGCATTATTTAAAAACCACTTATGAAGCAGATGTGTTTTTAGAATCTTTAGGATATGTAAAAGGAAAACCTACTTTTAAAAAACCAGAAACCATAAACTTGTTAGTGTCTTCTGCTAAAAGTTCTCTAAAAAATGAAGGAACTAAGGGGCAATCATTTTCAAGTATAGAATCTGCTGTAGAACAAGCAAGAGCTTTAAAGTTAAAAAATGAAAACGCAAAGGTAAATATCAATATTCTTCCAGGAGCTTATCATTTAAAAGGGTCTATTAAGATTTCTCCTTTGTTAAACGGATTAACGATAAAAGGGACAAATGCTGATGAGGTAACCATAAAAGGTTCTGTAAAAATCAATTCAAATTGGAAAAAATACAATAAGTCCATTTATGTAACTCCTGTTGCTGAAAATTTAGATTTCGATCAATTAATTGTAAATGAACAACCACAAATTTTAGCTCGTTATCCTAATTATGATGAAGCTTCTCAATATTGGCAAGGTTCTGCTGCAGATGCGATTTCAAAAGAACGTGTTGCTACTTGGCAAAACCCGAAAGGAGGTTTTTTTCATGCTTTACACAGTGGTAAATGGGGAGGATTTCATTACGAGATTACTGGAGTTGATGAAAATGGAGAAGTTACTTTAGAAGGAGGTCAACAAAACAACAGAGGTTCTAAGCCACATAAGGAATTTAGAATGGTAGAAAATGTCTTTGAAGAACTAGACAGTCCGGGAGAATGGTATTTAGACAAAAAAGCACATTTACTGTATTATTGGCCTACAGAAAATGTAAGTATAAATACCGCTACAATAGAGGTTGCAGTACTTAAAGATTTAATTCAGGTTTTAGGAACATTAGAAGAACCGGTAAAGAATGTAACGATTAGCAACCTCAGTTTTAAGTACACAAAACGTACATTTATGGAAAAATACGAACCATTATTGCGTAGTGATTGGTCTATTTATAGAGGAAGTGTTGTCTTTTTTGAAGGTACAGAAAACTGTGTGGTAAAAGATAATGAGTTTGTTTACTTGGGAGGAAATGTAATTATGGCAAGTAAGTACAACAAAGGCTTGCAAGTGTTAGGAAATCATATTCATGATAACGGAGCAAGTGCAGTCTCTTTTGTAGGTGATGCATCTGCAGTACGTTCTCCATCTTTTAATTATAGACAATTTGTAGAACTTTCAGAAATGGATACTGTTACAGGTCCTAAGAATGAATTATATCCTAGAAAATCTTTGGTAAAAGACAATTTAATTCACAGAATTGGGCGTACAGAAAAACAAACAGCAGGTGTGCAAATATCTATGGCTATGGATATTACAGTAAGTTATAACAGCATATACGATGTACCAAGAGCGGGTATTAATATAGGTGATGGAACTTGGGGAGGACATATTTTAGAGTTTAATGATGTGTTTAATACGGTTTTAGAAACCAGTGATCATGGCTCTTTTAATTCTTGGGGAAGAGATCGTTTTTGGCATCCACAACGTGGTAAAATGAACGAAATTACTACGGAACATCCAGATATGTATTTGTGGGATGCCGTAAAAACAACCATTATTAGAAACAACCGTTTTCGTTGCGATCATGGTTGGGATATTGATTTAGATGATGGTTCTTCTAATTATCATATTTATAATAACTTGTTGTTAAATAGTGGTTTAAAGCTGCGTGAGGGTTTTGCCCGTGTAGCAGAAAACAATATCATGGTAAATAATTCTTTGCATCCGCATGTTTGGTTTGCCAATAGTAGAGATGTTTTTAAACATAATATTGTTGCAGATACCTATCAAGATGTTGGTTTATTAGGCTGGGGAAAAGAATTAGATTATAATTTGTTTCCTAACGAAGAATCGATGATGAAGCCTCAAATTTATAATAGAGATTTGCATAGTATTTATGGAGATCCGATGTTTAAAAATCCATCTGAATTAGATTTTACAGTAGCAGAAAATTCACCAGCAATTAAAATAGGTTTTAAGAATTTCCCTATGAATAAATTTGGTGTTCAAAAAGCAAGTTTAAAAAAGATTGCTAAAACACCAGAAGTTCCTGTAATAAAAGATCCATCAGAAAATAAAAGTAGTCCTGTTGTTGCTTGGTTGCGTAACAATATTAAAAGTGTAGATTCAGAGCAAGAACAATCTGCTTACGGATTAAATACACCAGAAGGTGTTATTATTTTACGTATCTGGAAACCAAGCCCAGCTGTACAAAATAACGGAATTAAAAAAGGAGATGTTATTTTACAAGCAGGAGGAAAAAAAGTAAAGAATGTGCAAGATTTCTTTAAAATAAATGTTGAAAACAAAACAGATATTTTAGACCTTGTGGTGATGAGAAATCAATCAGAAAAAAAATTAACAATTAGAGTAAAATAAAATTAGATAAGAACATTTTGCAACATCTTTGTAATTGATATAATAAAGACCTTTTTTATTTTTAGGTTTTAGATTAAAAATCATTAAATGCTTGTTTTTAATAGGATAAAAGGACTATATAAATCATAATTTATAGAAGATGAACCATTATTTAAACAGAAAAAGATTAAAAAACGATAACATTGTAACAACATGATAAATGGGTTGCAATGTTATTTTTTTATAGTGTTGTAAAAAAGAAAACCAAATTAAAATTTAATAAGAATGTTAAAAAAATCTTTATTAGTATTATTTGTAGCTATTTTCTGTTTGGGAAATGCAAATGCACAAAAAAAATCGAAAGTAAAAAAGCTTTCTGATGATGAAAGAATGGAGTGGTGGAGAGACTCTAAGTTTGGTATGTTTATTCATTGGGGAGCATACTCTATAATTGGTGGAGAACGCGGAACTAAAATTGCTGGCGGAGGAGCAGAATGGGCTATGGATAAATTAGATTATACAATAGAAGAGTATGAAAAATATCCAAAAATGTTTAACCCAGAATTGTTTGATGCAGATGCTTGGGTAACTATGGCAAAAGAAGCTGGTATGAAATATATTGTACTAACCTCTAAACATCACGAAGGTTTTGCTTTATGGGACTCTAAAGTATCTAAATATGATGTTATGGATGCTTCTCCTTTTAAACGAGATATTATTAAAGAATTATCTGAAGCGTGTAAAAAACAAGGTATTGTGTTTTGTTTTTATTATTCAATTGTAGATTGGCATCATCCACAAGCACAAGGAAACTTATATCCAAATTATAATATTTCTCAACATGATGATCCATCGGTTGTAAACCCAGAATTCCCAGAGTATTACGAGAATTATATGAAACCACAAGTTGGTGAGTTATTAAAAAATTATGGAGATATTGGTGTAGTTTGGTTTGATGGTGATTGGATTTCTGATTATACCACAGAAATGGGTAAAGATTTGTATAAATACATAAGAGATATTCAACCAAATACAATTGTAAATAATAGAGTAGACAAAGGTAGAACAGGAATGGATGGAATGAACAACAAACCAGGACAGTTTGCCGGAGATTTTGGTACACCAGAACAAGAAATTCCTGATACAGGAATAGATTCTGATTGGGAAGCTTGTATGACAATGAATGGTTCTTGGGGATACAAACCATCGGATAATAATTGGAAAAGTAGTGAAGATTTAATAGAGAAATTGGTAGATATTGTATCTAAAGGAGGAAACTTTTTATTAAATATTGGTCCTGATGGATTTGGACGTTTTCCATCAGAAAGTATAAGACGCTTAAAAGCAATGGGAGAATGGACAAAGAAAAATGGAGAAGCTATTTATGGAGCATCTGCTAGTCCTTACGAAAAACCAAAATGGGGACGTTACACAACTAAAGATGGTGTTTTATATGCTCATGTTTTTAACTGGCCAACATCAGGAACTTTAAAATTACACAAAGATATTAAAGTTAAAAAAGCCACTATTTTAACAGATCCTAAAACCGAGTTAACAACATTGGCAACTTCTAGAGAGGTTTTAGTTGATGTACCAATGTTAGCACCAGATGCTACAGTAACAGTCGTTAAAATTGAGTTAGCAAAATAGATTATTTAGATCTTATAATATTGTAAAACAGGCAAACATCGTTTAAGGTGTTTGCCTGTTTTATTTATAATAATAAAAAGAAAGTTATTTAAATTAAAGATTCAGTTTAACAAAACCAGAAGATGATTATTCTACGATGTAAAATGATGATAAAGACAATTAAAAAGATGTAAAATAAACTGTATTAGAGGTAATAGTTTATATAGATTGAACCATGAGTTAACAGGTTTTTCGCTAAAAATAAATAACATTGTTAGTACCTTAAATCAAATAAAAGAAGTTGCCAACGTAATTGTAAAAAATAATAATTGATAATTAAAAAATGAAAAGTATATTAAAAATAACCATTCTTATAAGCGTTTTCTCGTTGGTTTCTTGTAAACCAGAAAAATTATCAGAAGAAAAGAAACCCAATATTGTAATTATTTATACTGATGATCAAGGTTACGGAGATGTAAGTGCATTAAATCCAGAAGCCAAGTTTTCTACGCCAAATATGGATCGATTGGTTAACGAAGGAATCACTTTTACAGACGGGCATAGTAGTGATGCAGTTTGTACGCCATCTAGATATAGCTTGTTAACAGGTAGATATAGTTGGAGAACATCTTTAAAAAAAGGGGTTTTAAGAGCAGATGGACCTTGTTTGATAGAAGATGGACGAGTAACAATTGCTTCTTTACTTAAAGAAAAAGGATATAAAACCGCTATGATTGGTAAATGGCATCTTCAAATGGAATTTGAAGGAAAAAGAGGAGAAGGTAGAGATTGGTCTAAACCTTTTACAGATGGCCCCATAGAAAAAGGATTTGATTATTTTTTTGGTGTACCAGCCTCTATGAATTATGGTGTGTTAACCTATTTAGAAAATGACAAAGTGCTTGATCCTCCAATTTTATTTACTAAAAAGAAAATGGACATTACACCACGTACATATAGAATGACACCGCCTTATCAAGAAGAAATTGCCAAAGGATATGTAGAGGTAGCACCGTCGTTTAATTGATGAATATGTTTTAGAAAATTTAACCAATAAAGCTGTAGAATATATTAACAATGCAGCTAAAGAAGACAACCCTTTTTTCTTGTACATGCCTTTAACTAGTCCGCATTTACCGCATTGTACACATCCAGATTTTCAAGGAAAAAGTACTTGTGGAAATTATGGCGATTTTATGCAAGAAACAGATTATCGTGTTGGGCAAGTGCTAGATGCTTTAAAAGCAAATGGTTTAGAAGAGAATACTTTGGTTATTTTTTCTTCGGATAATGGAGCTGAATCTAATTACGTATATCAAAGAGATACCTATAATCATTACAGTAGCATGAATTTTAAAGGAGGTAAAAGAGATATTTATGAAGGAGGACACCGAGTGCCATTTTTAATGCGTTGGCCTAATGTAATTAGTGCGGGAGGAAAAGTAGATATGCCGGTTTGCCAGTCAGATTATTTAGCAACAATTGCAGATATTGTAGGAGCTAAAATTCTGGATAATGCAGGTGAAGATAGTTATAGTTTATATCCTGTTTTAAAGGATACAAAAAATGAGTTAGATACAAACAGAGCAGTTATTCATCATTCTTTTACAGGACATTTTGCAATAAGACAAGGTAAATGGAAGTTGAACATGTTAAGAGGTTCTGGAGGTTCTTTAAAACCTGTATTAATAGAACCCGAAGAAGGAGAAGCATTGTTTGAACTGTATGATTTAGAAAAAGATCCAGGAGAAACAACTAATTTATATTTTAAACATCCAGAAGTTGTACAAAAGCTTCAAGAAAAAATTACTAACATTATAAAAAATGGTCGATCTACAGAAGGAGAACCACAACCATTTGTAAAAGAAAATTGGGAACAATTAACTTGGATGGATGTGAAATAACTCTAATCATTTTTAGTAAAAAATAGACTACAAGTCAGTTTTTAAGAAATCTTATTTTTTCATTTTTTAGAGTAGTAGTAAAAAAGAGGTATCCGCTTTTAAAAGCGAATTTTTTAATTACGTCTTTAGTTATAACGAATTGTCTCCGGTTATTTTCTTCCTATATCCCTTAAAAAATAGAAAAGGGGTATTATTTATAATAAAATGAATTTTGTTTCATATAAATGATTTAATAGTTTTTTTAAAATTGTAATAGTTATCAATAAAAGTCCTGTTAATTTTTTAGATGGATAGATAAAGATTTCTTTGGAGAAAAAAGAAATAAATTGTCTTCTATGGTTGGACCTTTTAAAGATTTAAAATTGGGTGAGAATAAAATAAAGGTATGGCCAAAATAAATTTTAAATATTATATTTAAGCTTATTTAATTTAAATAAATACAGAAAATGAAATCTAAAAATATTTTATCAAACTTACTTTATTGTACCTTCTTTTTTACCTTGTTTTTAATAATTTCTTGTCAGAAAGAAGTTGCCATACAACAAAAACCGCTAAATATTAAAGAGTATTTATCCTTAGCCAATGCAGATACTATATACCCTTCTGCAAAGCAAATAGAAATGCTAAAAAAAGTAATACCACAACAAGCTTTTAAACCGGCTCCTAATATTACAGATAGATCTTATTGGAATAAAATAGCAGCAACTACCTCTGGACAAGCTTATTTAGAAAAAGCAATTACTTTATTACCTAAAGATCCAGAAGTACCAATTACAGATGAAATTTATAGAAGAGCTAATAAAGAAGGAAATAGACCTATTTATAAGCCAAGATATTACAGAACAATGGATCGTTTAGAACATTTTATTTTAGCAGAATGTATCGAAAATAAAGGGCAATTTATTCCACAAATTCATACCTATTCAAAAGCAATTTTAGCAATGAAATCTTGGTTACATCCTAACCATGATGATGACAATAATACTGTTTTAGAAGGCAAAAGAATGACGATTGATTTAGGGGCTAGAAAGTTTGGTTCTGTTTTAGTATTAGCAAAATCTTTATTAGGAGATGTACTTTCTAAGGAGTTGCAAAGTCAAATAAATACAGAATTACAGAGAAGAATTACAGACTCTTATTTGCAAAGTGCCAAAAGATTAGATAAAAATAATAGATGGATTGATGGGCAAAGTAATTGGAATTCTGTATGTACCAGTGGAACTGTTTTTGTGACGATTACCAATTCAAAAAAATATGAAGAACGTTTGGCAACAGTTGGTACAGCAATAAACGGAATGAAATATTATTTAAGTGGTTTTGGAGACGATGGTTATTGTTCTGAAGGTTTGGGATATTGGGGATATGGTTTTGGTCATTATTTGTATTTAGCGCAAATTATATTCGAATATACTGATGGTAAAATAAATTTATTTGAAGGGGAAGATTTTGAAAAACTAAAAAGAGTAGGTAATTTTCCTGAGCATTTTGAAATACAAAATGGAACTTGTGCTCCTTTTGCAGATGGAGTTTCGCATACCTCAAGTAAAGGTAGCAATTTTGCTAGGGTATTATCATCAAAATATTATGGAGCAATAAAACCTAATGAAATTAGATTTGAAGAAGCGGTAGAACAAATTATCGCTTGGAATAATCCAGCATTATTTAGTCCAAATACAACAGAAAATAATCAAAATTCTACTTTAGAAAATCACACGTATTTTGAAGATTTTGGAATGGTTATTTCTAGAGGAAAACAAGAAACTCCTTTTTCGATAGCCGTTAAAGCGGGTCATAATGCAGAAAACCATAACCATAGTGATGTTGGTACTTATATTTTAGTGTTAGATGAAGATTTAATTTCGGGAGATATTGGTGCACCTTCTTACAGAGCTGGTTCTTTCTCTCCGAATAATAAAGCAAGAAGTTCTTGGGGGCATCCGGTTCCTATAATTAATGGAAAATTACAATCTAACGGATATCAATTTAAAGGAGAAGTTTTAGAAACTGTTTTTAAAGAGACTATAGATAAAGTAGTGATGGATTTAAAACCAGCTTACGAATTATCAATGCTAGAATCTTTACAAAGAACGATGATAAATGACAAGTCTGAAAACGGAATTATAACTATAAAGGATGATTTTAAAGCCTCAGAAAAAGTTGATTTTGGAACCGCAATTATGACCTATTCTAAATACGAAATAGTAAATGCAACTACATTAATTTTAACAGGTAAAAACCAAAAAGTAAAAGTAGAAATAAAAAGTACTGGAGGTAAAGTTGCTATTAATCCAGAACCGGTTCCTGTAAAATATTTGAGAGAAGGAAAAGATGCCAAGAGAATTGGTATCGATTTTATAAAACCTTTAAAAGAGGGAACAATTACAATAATTTACACACCAATACTCTAAGAAATGAACAAAAAGAATACCATATTTTCTATAGTTGTACTATCAATTCTTTTGATAGAAAGTGTTTTTACACAACAAAAAAATCCTTTACAACTTTGGTATAATGCACCTGCGGCTGATTGGAATGAAGCTTTGCCATTAGGCAATGGACGTTTAGGCGCAATGGTTTATGGTATTCCAGAACACGAAAATATTCAATTAAATGAAAGTACTCTTTGGGCAGGTGGACCTCATAGAAATGACAATCCAAATGCGAAAGCGGTACTTTCAGAAATTAGAAAATTATTATTTGAGGGTAAATATAAAGAAGCTCATCATTTAGCAAATGCTAAAATTATATCTAAAACATCCCACGGAATGCCTTATGAAACAGTGGGTAATTTAAGATTAGATTTTTTAAATCATCAAAAATATTCTAATTATCATAGAACATTAGATATTAAAAATGCTGTAAATACAACTACTTATACTGTAGATGGTGTAAACTATAAAAGAGAAATATTTACATCTTTTACAGACCAAGTTATTGTTATGCGATTAACTGCGGATAAAAAAGGGAAATTGAGTTTTACTGCAGATATGGATAGACCAGAACCAGCAAAAGTTACGGTGTCTACCGAAGGTAATCATATTTTAAAAATGATTGGTTTTGGTAGCGATAATTTAAATAAAAGATTAGGGAAAGCAGCACCAATTAAAGGAAAAGTAGCATTTGAATCTCGCCTTAAAATTGTAAATGAAGGCGGAAGTATTTCATCAAAAAATAATCAATTAGAAGTTGTTAACGCAGATAGCGTAACACTTTATTTGTCTATTGCTACTAATTTTGTAAACTATCGAGATGTTAGTGCAAATGCTCATCAAAAAGCAGCGGATTACATTGTTAAAGCAGAAAAAAAAGAATACAATCAATTATTAAAAAATCATACTAAATTTTATCAAAATTATTTTAATAGAGTTTCTTTAAATTTAGGAAAATCGGAACAAGAAGACAAACCTACAGATGTTAGAATTAAAGAATTTAGTACTGTTAACGATCCTAGTTTGGCCGCTTTGTATTTTCAATTTGGACGTTATCTTCTAATTTGTTCCTCGCAACCAGGAGGACAAGCAGCAAATTTACAAGGAATTTGGAACAAAGATTTAACACCACCATGGAAAAGTGCTTATACTGTAAATAT
Source organism: Polaribacter sargassicola (assembly GCF_021991835.1). Lineage (GTDB taxonomy): Bacteria > Bacteroidota > Bacteroidia > Flavobacteriales > Flavobacteriaceae > Polaribacter > Polaribacter sargassicola. The sequence goes on along the minus strand of NZ_JAHDAU010000009.1, from coordinate 66,943 downwards.
TAACACTCAAATGAATTATTGGCCAGCAGAAGTTACTAATTTATCAGAAATGCACGAACCATTAATTCAGTTAATAAAAGACCTTTCTGTAACCGGTAAAGAAACAGCAAAAGTAATGTATGGTGCAGATGGTTGGGTAACACATCACAACACAGACCTTTGGCGTATTGCGGGGCCTGTTGATGGTGCAACTTGGGGAATGTGGACCACAGGAGGAACGTGGTTAGCGCAACATTTATGGGAAAAATACATGTTTAATGGAGATGTAGCATATTTAAAATCGGTATATCCGGCAATGAAAGGAGCTGCTGAATTTTGTTTAAGTTTTTTAACAGAAGATCCAAATGGATATTTGGTGATTTCTCCTACAATTTCTCCAGAACATGGCCCTAAAGGACGCCCAAAAAGTGTAAATATTGTAGAAAGTGCTGCTATGGATAGTCAATTGGTTTTTGATATGTTAACAAAGACAATTGCTGCTGCAAAAATATTAAATGTTGATGCAGAGTTGATAAAGAAAATGAAATTAACTCTAGAAAAGTTACCGCCTTATAAAGTAGGTAAATACAATCAAATACAAGAATGGATGGAAGATTTAGATGATCCAGAAGATGATCATAGACATGTTTCTCATTTATACGGATTGTATCCATCAAATCAAATATCTCCTTATAGAAATCCGATATTATTTAAAGGAGCAGAAAACACTTTAATTCAAAGAGGAGATCCATCAACTGGTTGGTCTATGAATTGGAAAATTAATTTGTGGGCAAGATTGCTAGACGGAAATCATGCGTATAAATTAATGGGAGATCAAATTAAGTTGGTTGGCCGTCCAGATTCTCCGAAAGGAGGAGGAACGTATGCAAATATGTTAGATGCACACCCACCATTTCAAATAGATGGTAACTTCGGATTTACATCTGGGGTTACAGAAATGTTGCTACAAAGTCATGATGGAGCTATCCATTTAGTACCCGCTTTACCAGATGTTTGGCAAGATGGTTTTGTAAAAGGTTTACGAGCTAGAGGTGGTTTTGAAATTGTTTCTTTAGAATGGAAAAAAGGAAAAATTGTAAAAGCGATCTTAAAATCTAAATTAGGCGGTAAACTTAGATTAAGGTCTTATAATGAGTTAAAATTAGAGAATGATAAAAAACTTTCTTTAGCCAAAGGCGTAAATAAAAATCCATTTTATCAATTGCCAGAGATTAAGCAACCAGAAATATCAAAATTAGCAAAAGATGAAAAAGTAAACTTAAAAAAGGTCTTTGAATATGATATAAAAACAAAAATTGGAGAAGAAATTATTTTAGTAGCCAAATAAATTAAAACGATGATAAAATCAAAAAATAACAAGACTGTATTTTTAAAACCATTATTAATATTGAGTTTGTTTTTACTTGCTAACTCAACATTATATGCACAAACTATTGTAACCTCATTAAGTGAATTAATGCCGTTTTTAGATGATGATGATGTTACTGTAAAAATGAAACCAGGAGTATATACAATAACAGCAGAAGATGTAAAAAAGGGATTGTATAAAAAAGAACTGAATTTAAAAAGAGTTAGTAAAATATTATTACTTTTTGAAGGAAACAATAGTACTTACGATTTTACTGGAGTTACCATAAAAATTGATACAAAAGTGCATCAATCTTTTGGTAATTATCAAGTACATGAGCTTCAAATTATAGGAAACAATAATGTTCTTAAAAATTTAACACTTATTGATGATGGTTCTGTACATGATGCACCAACAGCTAGAGCAACAAACATTGTAATGGATGGTTCTTATAATAGAATTGAAGGTTTTACTGTTACAACAAAAGGCTCTTTTCCGTATGGTTATGGAGATGCTTTTGGTAAAGGAGGTAAATCGGTTATAAAACATAGAAAACATAGTGCTTGTTTAATAAGAGGAGAATCGAATCATCTTAAAAATTCAACATTTTTTCACAGAAGTTATGGGCATTGTATTTTTATGCAAGGGGCAAACAATCCTCTAATAGAAGGATGTTATGTAGAAGGAGAAGTTAGAAAAACAGACGATATGTTAGCGGAAGCAGGTACAGGTTCTCCTGCAGATAAAGTTGATTTTATGACAGTTTGGGGATATAAATTACCCGCAGGATATATGTTAAGTACCGGAGAAGCTGGTATACGTGCTTATGATGGAGGTGAAACAATAATAGACGGAAAAACGTATAATAGAGGAACTTCTAACCCAACAGTAAAAAATTGTGTCGTAAAAAATATGAGAACTGGTGTTACCATTGCTCATGCAACAGGTAAAAAATACGTAGAAAATTGTACTTCTTTGGGTAATGAAAATGGATTTTCTTTAGGTTCTGGTACGGTAGTTAATTGTAGAGCAGATGTAATTTATGGACCCGCTTATGCTTCTACATACGAAAGAGATGTGGCTTACAATGCAGATATTACTATTTTATCATCTACAGAAGAGTATTATAATGGTTCTGGTAATATCGCATATATTGGTGGTAGTACACATAAAATTATTTTACGTGGTTCTAATCAAGGAGTAGAAAAAGGATTAAAAATAAGTGTTGGTGGAGATAAGAACAATATTCGTTTGCAAAATGGGAATTTACCAAAGCAAAATAATTTTAAAGGATCTGATTTTGAGTTGATAAACCTTACCAATTTTCCTGTTTTTTTATCTGATAAAAGTATAGGGATTTTTGGACAATCTTTAGGAGAGGTTTCTAATTATGGCACTGATAACTTATTAGAATTTATTGAAGAATAAAAAGGATATTATGAAAAAGAGACAAAATCTTAGGTTTATTCATATGTCTATTTTATTGTTGATGGTAATAGGATGCCAATCAAAATTTAGATATCAAGTAGAAAAATTAGACAATGGTATTACCATTAAAAAAGATAGTACTCTTATTTCAATAGAAGTGATTAATGAATCCATCATTCATGTACACAAAATAAAAGAAGATAGTAAGGCAACCACCATTCCAGATTATGTAACTGTTTTAGAGCCTCAAAATATAGCATGGGATTTTACGGAAACTGAAGATAGTGTAAGCGTTAGTACGGAAAATGTAACCGTATTTGTAAATAGTGATGGAACTATTGAGTATCAAACAAAAGACAATCAACCATTATTGGCAGAAACTAACAAAAATACTTTTATAAGAGCTAACACTACAGATGAGCATAGTGTTTCTCAGGCTTTTGTAGCGGGAGATGAAGGTTTATATGGATTGGGTCAGTTTCAAAGTGGTATTATGAACTGGAAAAATGTACCTATTCGTTTGCAACAATACAATCAAGAAATTGCCATTCCGTTTTTGGTATCTACCAAAGGATATGGAATCTATTGGCACAATTACAGCCTTACAGATTTTAACAATCCTGAAAACGAAATTGAGTTTGAAACTGTAGAAGAAGTTGTAGAAGAAAACAAACAAGAACAAGTAGTGCCTGCAAATGGTGAAAAAGAAAATGTAGCCGCTTATGCAGCCAAAGAAGCTAAGAAAAAAAATATTAGAGAAACTACTTTTACCCCCACTAAAACAGGAGAGTATACATTTTTAGCTTTGAGTGATCATAAAGGTCGTATGAGAGGTGAAATTAATGTAAGTATAGACAATGATCCTGTTATAAACTATTCAACTATTTGGATGCCAAGAAGATATTCTGGTAAAAAATATTTAGAAGCGGGTAAAACATACAAAGTTGTTTTCCAGAATACTGGAGCAAAAATACCAGGGAAGTTATTCTACAACGAACCAGATTTTAACAAAACTGTTTTTAGTAGTATTAAAGGAAATGCCATAGATTACTATTTCGTTTATGGAGAAAATCCAGGGACTGCAATTGCTAATTATCAAGATTTAACAGGAAAAGCACCCATGTTCTCTAAAAAATCTTACGGATTTTGGCAGTGTAGAGAAAGATATCACAATCAGGAGGAGTTGCTAGAAAATGCTCGTGAAATGAGAGAAAGAAAAATTCCTGTAGACAATATTGTGCAAGATTGGTTTTATTGGCCAAAAGGAACCAAAGGACCTGAGTGGGATAGAGCAAAATACCCAGATCCTAATGCAATGGTGGATGAGTTAAAAAAACTGAATTTAAATTTAATGGTTTCTGTATGGCCAGAGGTAAAAAACAAAGCATTAGAAGAAAAATACGGATTGACGAAGATAGAAAGCAGCAATTACGTAGATATTTATGATAAAAAAGTAAGCGATCAATTTTATAGAGCTTTAAGTGATTCTATGTTTCATAAAGGAGTAAAATCTATTTGGTTAGATGGAACAGAACCAGAAGGAGTAAACGATACTAGTGTAGGAACTGCTGTAGGACCTTATAAAGAAGTCCAGAATCCTTATTCGTTGTTGGTTACAAAAACTATGTACGAAGGGAGAAGAAAGGAATACCCAATGGAGCGTGTGTTTAATTTAACTCGTTCAGCCTATGCAGGACAACAACGTTACGGAGCAACTTCTTGGTCTGGTGATGTTGAAGCTTCTTGGGAACAATTTTCAGAGCAAATAGCAGCAGGTTTAAACTTTACCATGGCAGGAGTACCTTATTGGACTCATGATATTGGTGGTTTTTTTAGAGATTCTAAATCCATCAATCCACAGTTTGACAATCAATATACAAACCCCGAATACATAGAATTGTTAACTCGTTGGTTTCAGTTTGGTGCTTTTAGTCCCATTTTTAGAATTCACGGTTACGTCTCAGAAACAGAAATTTGGAGATATAATGATGCTTTTGAAAGTACTGCACGCAAGTTTATCGATTTACGTTACCAATTAATGCCATATATTTATTCTCAAGCATGGCAAATTACCAACAACAGTAAGCAGCTTATGAGTCCGTTAGTTTATCATTATCCAAATGATAAAAATACTTGGGGTATTAAAGATCAGTTCTTTTTTGGAGAATCTTTAATGGTAGGTTTTGTTACAGAATATCAGCAAAGAACAAAGAATATGTATTTACCTGAAGGAGTTTGGTACAATTACTGGACAAACGAAAAAATTATAGGCGGTAAAACTGTTAATGTAAAAGCTGAGTTAGAAGAAACAGCAATATTTGTAAAAGAAGGTACTATTTTACCTCTCGGACCAAAAGTTCAATATGCAAATCAGCCAACCAAAGATCCTCTTAAAATTTGTATATATCCAGGTAAAGATGCAGAGTTTACTTTATATTTTGATGATAACGAAAGTTATGAATATGAAAAAGGAATTTATTCTGAAGTTGTTTTTTCTTATTCAGAAAAAGATAAAAAGCTAATCGTTAAAAAAGGAAACGGAGATTATTTTGATTTTAGTATTTCTCCAATAGATTTAGCTGTTTATGTAGTTGGTAAAGATCAAGAAGTAAAGTTACATACTTTTTTAGGAGAAGAATTAAAAGTTCAGTTTTAGTAAAAACGTATAAAACTTAACTAGCTAAAAACCAAAAGGCAATACTAGAGCAAGACTCTTAGTATTGCCTTTTTTGGTTTTTATTTTATACTAAAAGAACCATGTCTTATAACATAATGAACTAGCATCAATTATTTTTACTGTAATAATTGATAGGTAAATAGGTTAAGAATGATTTTTTGAAAAGAATCTTCTCTTAATTAAATTTTAAAAAACCAAAATTTTAAACAAAACGATGAAGTTTTACATATTCTTAATTTATTGTTTGTTGGTATTACAATTATGCAATGGTCAATCCTCAACAAAAAAAATAACAAAACAACCAAACATTATTTTTTTAATGACAGATGATCAGAGATGGGATAATATGGGATGTTATGGGCGTCCAGAATTTTACACTCCCAATTTAGATAAATTAGCAAAAGAAGGAGTTGTTTTTGACAATGCTTTTTATGCGGTAGCCATTTGTATGCCAAGTCGTGTAACCATGATGACAGGGAGATACAATTCAAATCACCGTGTAGGATTTGTTGCTCCGGATGATTATACTTTATCTCAAGCAGATTTTGCAAAAGGATATCCAGCCATACTTAAAAAAGCAGGCTACAGAACAGGGTTTGTTGGTAAAGTTGGTTTTACGGTAACTAAAGAAGCACAAAGACCAAGTATACCGAAACAACATTTTTACAAAGAAAACTTAGGAAACACTTTTGATTTTTTTGCTGGCAGTGAAACCAGACCCGAAAAAGGTTTAGAATTATGGCCAGAAAACGATTTAGATCTGCAAGAAATTTACAAAGAAGATAGACCCAATTCTGGAAGAACTTTAAAAACAGGAGAAGCAATGCTTCGTTTTATAGAAACACAGCCAGATAATCAACCTTTTTGTTTATCGGTGAGTTTTTATGCTGTAAAACATGATTCTAATAATGATATGTTTATGCCACATTTTCAGCAATTTAAAAATGAGGAGTTTTCTGTGCCAGAGAATTATGTAGAAGGAGAAAATGAAAAACTACCAAAAGTAGTAAAAGAGAATGCCAGAGGAGTTTATTTACATCGCCAGCGAACAGCAAAACCAGAACAATATCAACGTTTGGTGCGCAGGTTTGCTACACAAGGTTATTCGGTAGATGACCAAGTAGGAAAGCTTATGGAAAAACTTAAAGAAAGAAACATGTTAGATAATACCATTATTATTTACACTAGTGATAATGGACGTTTTCAAGGAACTCATGGACTTTTTGATAAGTGTTTGCTTTATGATGAAGCTGTAAAAGCGCCATTAATTGTTTATGATGGAAGAAAATCTGCCGCCGAGCGTAGTAGAAGAGAAGATGCCTTAATTTCATCTGTAGATATGGCACCAACCATTGTTTCTTTAGCAGGATTAGAAATTCCTAAAAGTATGCAAGGTAAAGATATTACTGGTGTTTTAAATAAAATGCAAGATCTATCTCAATGGAGAGATATAGTCTTTATGGAAGATTTGTTTTTGGTAGATATGTTTAAAGCAAAAAACAATCCTAAGGCAGATGAAATCAATCAAAAATTAATAGAGGAAAATAAATCTTACAGAGCAAGAGGAGTTAGAACTAAGAAGTGGAAATATTTTGTGTATTACGAACATAATCCTAGAATAGAAGAATTGTATGATGTTGTAAATGATCCTTTAGAACAAAATAATTTAGCTCATAGTAAAGAGCATAAACAAGTATTAAAAGAATTTAGAGAAAAAACAGAAGAGCTTTATAAAAAGATAATTCAGTAAATAATAAAGAGGCTTTTAATAAAGTAGCCAATATTTAAATCAATAAAAAACCGACTATTATCTAGTTTAGAAAATAAAATTTTATATGTTATTTAAAAAAGAATTACAGTGTTTGGCTGTATTGTGCGTGTTTGTTGTAAGTAGTGTTTTTGGGCAAGCCACAAAACATGTTGGAAGTATAAATTTTTCTGATTGGAAAGGTGTAGAAAAAGTGAAAAAAAATGCTGCAATAGTGGCAGAAGGAGATACTATTTCTTATACATATTCCAATCAAAATCGTATTTATTTTCCGGGAATTAAAAGACCTTTTTTAGGAGATGCAGCAAATTGGACAGACTACAAAGGTTTGTCTTTTGAAGTGTATTTTAAAAAAGAAACTTTGGCTAAAATAACAGCTGTTTTTAAAGTAGATTCTTTAGATTATGGAGATTTAAATCCGATAAATACGGCCAATATTCAAGTAAAAGGAAAAGGTTGGCATCAAATATTTATTACTTGGGATCTGTTTGATGTAGATGCAGGTCAAAAAACGGCGACTCTTTTTGCTGTAAAACATGTATTACTAGCTGTATCTTCAAAAGAAAATTCTACTTATCAAATTAAAAATATACAAATAACTAAAGGAGCAACTACTTTTTTGGCAGCGGGTATTAAAGGAAAATCATCTACCGTAGGTAGTAAGGTTAAATATGAAATAGAGGTTGGTAACACAACAGAAAAAGCACAGGCAATTCAGTTAAAAATAGAAAAAAAAGGATGGGAGTCTATGCAAACTAGTATAGAGCCAACTAATTTAAATTTACAACCAGGAGAGATAAAAAAAGCAATTCTAACAGTAAAAATACCCAAACATTTACCTAAAGGAGTTATAGAAACACAAGTTGTTAAAGCCGTTGCAAACGGATTAGGAGCATCTAGCGCTACTATAGAGTTTGTTACAGCAGTAAGTATTCCTTTTCCTAACATTGTTTTTACCAAAGAAGGTTGGGACAAAGTAAGAGCTAAGGTGGATAAATATGATTGGGCAAAAGAAGGACTACAAGATTATATTGATAAAGCAGAAAAATGGAAAGTACCAGACGGAACAGACTTTTCTAATGCAATAGAACGTCCTTTAGGGCAATCTATTTTTAAAACAGATGGTAAAGAAATTTACGCTTGTGCCATTGCTTATCAGCTTACAGGAAACGAAGAATATGCTGCAAAATGTCTAAAATTATTACGAAGATTAATCGATCCTAAAATAGGGTATCCGGCAACTTTGGTAGGAGGTAGTAATTCTTTTGTAGGAGAAGGTAAATTTTGGCAAGCTGTAGGTAGAATGTACGATTTAATTAGAAATAGTCCACAAGTAACTATAGAAGATAAAAGGTTAACAGAAGAAACATTTAGATTGTTTGTAAATCAAACCTTAAAAGGAAATACTAAAGGAGCAATAAGTAATTGGAATGTGGCAGAACTTACAGCAGCTACTTATTGTGCTTTAAATTTACAAGATTGGAATTTAATTAATCAACTATTAAATGGTTCTACAGGTATTTACAAACATCTAGAACATGGTATTATGAATGATGGTTGGTGGTACGAGTGTGCGGTTGGTTATAACACTTGGGTAGCAACAGAATTTACAGAAATAGGATTGGCTTTAGAACCTTGGGGAATTAATTTTAAAGATAGAACTTTTCCTATCGGAACAACCAAACATTTCTCTTTATTATCTAGCAGACGTAAAGGTGGAATTATGGGAATGGAGTTTGAAAAATGGGGAAAAATAGAACGAAATAACGTAAAAATAAAAGACATGTGGGATGCTTCTATTTCTTTTATGGATTTTAGAGGTGTGTTGTTAGCAGTAAATGATGCTGTAGAAGGAAAACTGTCTGGGCAGTCTTATGAATTGGCTTATTATGTGTATAAAGATCCAGAATATGCAGCTATTATTAATAGAGGAGATAAAAGAGATTTATTGTATGGTGTTCCTGATTTACCAAAAGTAACTTCAGAAAAAATGACGGAGTCTGCATATGCAGATAATATGGGAATTGTACAATTACGCTCTCAAGCTAAAGATAGAGAACAATCAGAACAAATACAAGCAGCCATGCATTATGGTTCTCACGGTGGATATCATGGTCATTTTGATAGAACCAACTTGGTACACATGAGTCGTTACGGTCGTAGTTTTTACGGAACTTTAATGTTTTGGTATGGTTACGGAAGCTACTTGTATAAGTTTTGGAAACAAGTATCCTTAAACAAAAACATGGTTGTGGTAGATCAAAAAATGCAACAACCAGTACCTAACACACGTTCGCTATTTCATTCAGGAGAAATGATGCAAGCTTCTGTGGTAGAAACCAATTCTAAATGGAGTTATGCTCCTTATGGAGGGATTAATTACAAACAAGAACAAACCTTTGCCGAAAAAGTGTGGGAAGAAGGAAGGTCTATTCCTATTCCAGAAAATGCTCCAGCGTATTCAGAAGTTACAGGATTTACAGAACCCGTATATCAACGTAGGTTGATGGTAGTTTTAGATGATTATGTATTGTTAGCAGATTATTTAAAAGCAGAAAAAGAACATGAATTTGATTGGATGTTTCAAGCAAAAGGATTTAAAGGAATTCAATCAGAAAACACTCAGTTTTTAAAGCATACCAAACAAATGAACCAAGATCCTTTAGGAAGTGCTCAGTTTATTACAGATTGTAATTGGTATCAAACAGAAGGAACTAGCCGTAGCAAGTTTGAAATGTGTTGGGGAGATGATTGTGATAACGGAGGAGTTAGGTTGCCACACAGCTTAGAGGGATCTCTAAAAATAGATGTATTTAATGCTTGGCCTAAAAAAGCAGAAGTAATGTTTGGTACTTCTACAGAGAGTTTTGGAGTCAACAAAAAAGTACACTATTCAGTAATTGCTGATGGTAAAGAATTGTTAAAAGACAAAACAGGTGCTTGGATTTTAGGTAGCCAAGACATCAGTCTAGAGGTAAGCGGAAAATCTAAAATAGTATTAAAAGCACTTATAGAAGGAAAAAGCAACAACAATACTTTGTTTTGGGGAAATGCAAGGTTTGTGAAGGCAGATGGTTCTGTTGTATATGTATCTGAATTACCAGTTACTTATACCAATGTTTTAGAACCAGAAACCAAAGGCAAAGATTACTACAACGGACCTATAAAAATAGGAGGAGAACCAATGAGTAAATCTACTCCTGCAATGCCAATAAACACTAAAAAAGAAGCAGTAGTTACTATAGATATTTCTCAGTTAGGGGCTGTAAAGTTTGAAGCTACTATCGGTGGAGATTTTCCGTTGGGTGATGAAACTTCTAGGTTAAAATCGATGGCAGTAAGAACTAAAGGAAAAGAAACAAGGTATCTTTCTGTAATAGAACCTTATGAAAATGAATCTTTGGTGAAATCTGTAGAAGCTAAAAACGAAAATGAATTAACCGTTACCTTAAAAGATGGTCGTGTACAACATCTTATTATTGAAAATTTAGAAAGTAAAGATGGTAAAATAAAAGTAACTGTTAAAGAATTAAAAGATGATAAAATAATTAGAGAAGAGCAAACTAACTAAAAATAAGTAACGAATATGAAAAAATATATGCTAACTATATTTGCCGTTTTTTTTATGGGAGTTTTAACTCAGGCTCAAAAAATAAACAAGCAAATACAAGTTATAGAAGTACATACGCTTAAGGATTTTAAAACCTATTTAAAACAAGATAATGTTCATGTAAAACTAAGTCCTGGTAATTATCAAATAGATGATGCTAAGAAAATTAGGTTTTTAGAAATTACCGCTAATAATTCTTATTACGATTTAAGAGGTGCACGTTTTATGGTAGATACCAAGCTGTTTAGTCGTACCGATTTAATTAAAAGTGATGATGGAAACAGTATGTACTGCGCTGTAGAAATTTCTGGAAATCATGTTACTTTAGAAGTATTGTATATCGAAACTTATGGTAATACACCAGGTAGACAAAGTAAAAATAAGATATTTAATATTGTTGGGGAAAATGTTACTTTAAAAGATGTAGAAGTTAGAACCGCTGGTTCTAATCCTTGGGGTTACGGATATTTGTATGGTTTAGGAGGAGGAGATGTTCGTAAAATGAACGGTATTCGTGTAGGATATCCAGCAAAAAATGTAAAATTATTGGGTTGTAAAGTTCATATGCGAGCTATGGGGCATGCAATCTTTTTACAGGGTTCAGAAAATACTCTTATAGAAAATTGTGAGGTAGATGGTTTACTTCGTACAACAGATGCAATCTTGGCAGAAACATCAGGCTATGGTTTCGATAAAAATTTCTATGCAGCTAAAGGCAATTATATAGAAGGTACTATCGTTGCAGAAGATGGTAAAATTTTACCTGGTGAAATAATTTCACTTAGTGAAGATGGCATACGCATGTATCCAGAATATAACGGACATAAAACTAAAAATACCACTATTAAAAGCTGTGTAGTAACTCAAATGCGAAGAGGTATTTGTACCGGATTAAGTACTTCTGGAGATACAATTATAGATTGTGTTGTAAAGGATTGTGTGGCTACGGGTTATAACATAGGTAACAACGATACATTGATTAATTGTAGTGCCAATGCAAGATATGGTGAAGCTTTTTGCATTCCGTATACCAATGCTAAAAACGCCAAAGTAGAGATGACGATATTAGATAGTAGAGATGGATTAGCTAATAATTTACTAGCAAAAATTAATGGAACAGGGCATGAAGTGGTTATTAAAACCAAGGATTCTAAATTTATTCCAGAAACCATGGCAATTAAGTTGTCGGTTTGGGAAGGTTATGGCAATTTTAATGAAAATGCCAAGATGCATGCAACGGATATTTTATTAGAAAATAAAACTTATGCAGAAGTTATTAAATTTAAAAAAACAACAAATGTTAAAATAAAGAGTGTTGGTAAAGTAAGAGAAGCAACAGATTTAGAAAACGAGGTAAATAAAAGTAATCGTACTAAACGATAAAATGCAAGTGAAAAAATATTGCTATTAAAGTTTTATAAGGAGAAATCTTATTAAAATCAATAAAACTGAAAGAATTTGGAAACACATCATTTAAAAATGAAAAAGTTTTAAGACAAGTAGAAGTACAAGAGTTTTTTATCAAAAATAAAATAATTTAGGTAATGGAAAAAAATAATATGGAAAGTGGTTGTTGTTCAACTTCAGGATGTTGTGATAATGATAAAGTATTAGATACTAGCAGACGAAGTTTTATAAAAAAGGTAAGTTTAACTGCTGCTATGTTAGCCATTAATCCTGTTAAGTTAATGGCAGGTCCTTTTTCAAAAGAAGATTTTGATCACGTAATTCCAGCAGATAAAAAACTAACCAAAGAATGGATAGATAGTTTGTATGCAAGAGGAAAAGCTTTGCATGCAACAGGAGATAACTTAAAATATATTGGGATGCCAATTAATGGTATTGGAACAGGTCAAATATATTTAGGTGGAGATGGTAGACTTTGGTGTTGGAATTTGGATGGAGAACCAGACGAGGTTTGGAAAGAAATGGGACAAGGCCATAAGTACATGAAGCCAGTTAGTCCTTCTAGTCCAATAGATCAAGGATTTGCTTTGCAAGTTGGTTCAAAAAAAGAAAAACAAGTATTTAGGCTTGATGCTAGTGGTTTTCAAGACATTGTTTTTACTAATAAATACCCAATAGGTAAGGTAACTTACCGAGATCATAAATGTCCTGTGGCTATTCAATTAGAAGCCTATACTCCGTTTATACCTTTAAATAGAGATGACTCTAGTTATCCTGTTACGGTAATGAGATATACCCTAGAAAATACTTCTGATGAAGAACAAGAGGTAGCTATTGCAGGTTGGATTGAGAATTTTTTGAATTATAGAACAGGAAAACAGAATAGCAACGGAGTTCGTTTGGGTCAGTATCAAGAATTTGATGAATTGTCTGTGGTAGAATGTTGGACAAAACCATTGAATGATACTCAATCTGAAGATAGTGAAACTGTTCCTTTTGATCATGCCAATGATTTTGGAGCAGTAGCATTAGGTTTATTGGGAGCAGACAAACCAGATTTTGTAGATACCATGCGTTCTCAACCTGGAGAAATAGCATTGTTTGATGCCGATAAACCCAATAAAAAAAGTAAAAAAATACAAGAGCGACCTTTTAGCGATAAAGCATATGCATCATTAGGTCGTAATGTAAAACTAAAACCAGGAGAACGTACAACCATTTCTTTTACATTGTCATGGCGTTTTCCAAATGCAAGACATGTAACTGGTTTTGGAAAGACGGAGTGGACAAGAGACATTAATTACTATGCTACACAATGGCCTAGTGCAAGTGAGTCTGCAAACGTAGTTGCCTTACAAGAAAAAGAACTTAGAGAAAACACAAAAAAATGGGTAGACACTTGGTACGATTCTACTTTACCTTATTGGTTTTTAGAGCGTACGTTTATTCCTGTGGATTGTATGCAAACGCAAGTGGCAGGTCGAATGGGAATGCAAGATGCACGATATAGTTTAGATGAAGGAGTTACTTGTTGTGAAGGTAACTGTACCCATGTATGGCATTATGCTCAAGGATTGGCACGTTTGTTTCCAGTAATTGAAAAAGAATGTAGAGAACAAGTAGACTTCGATCGTAGTTTTAAAGATGATTCAGGAGCTATGAATTTCCGTTGTTCTACCAAGGCTTTTAGAGAAGCTCCAGATGGGCAATGTGGTACCATTCTTAGAGTACTTCGCGAAAGTCAAATGACCACAGATTATCGTTTTTTAGAAGGCATTTGGGAACGTACCAAATTGTCTATGGATTATGTGATTAAAACATGGGACGAAGATGAAGATGGAGTGATGAGTGGCGCACAACACAATACTCTAGATGGTAATTGGTTTGGAAAAGTACATTGGTTAACAAACATGTACCATGCAGCCCTTAAAGCATCTGCTGTAATGGCCAAACAAATGAAAGAACCAGCAGTAGCGCAGCGTTATGAAAGACTCGTAAATAAAGGTGTTAGCTCTATGATGGATTTAATGTGGAAAGAAGAATATGGATACTTTATTCATATTCCAGAATTAGAACCAGAAAAAACACGTGGTTCTACTACAGGATGTCATATTGATCAAGTACTAGGGGAGTTTTGGTTATATAATTTAGGGTTAGACTCTGTGTTACCAAGAGATAAAGTTAGAAAAGCATTAGAGTCTCTTTGGACGTATAATTTCTCACCAAATATTGGAGATTTTAGAAAAGACCATCCCAAAGGACGTTGGTATGCAGCAGAAGGAGATGCAGGATTGGTAATGTGTACATGGCCTTTTGGAAAAGAGAATGCACAAAAAAAACATTTTCACAAATACTACAATGAGTGTATGTCTGGTTTTGAATGGCAAGTATCCGCTCATATGATTTGGGAGGGAATGTTAGAAAAAGGGTTGGCTATTGGTAAAGCTATTAGCGATCGTTATCAACCCAATTTACGAAACCCATATAACGAAGTAGAATGTGGAGATCACTATGCTCGTGCATTGGCAAGTTACAGTGCTTTTATGGCTATGTGTGGCTATAAATACAATGGGCCAGAAGGAAAATTGGCTTTTGGACCACGTATGCAACAAGATAATTTTAAAGCAGCCTTTACCACAGCAGAAGGTTGGGGGCAGTTTGTTCAAAAAATAGATGCAGGTAAATTAATTGCCGAAATAGATGTACGTTATGGTCAATTAAAACTGCAAGAGTTTACCCTAGATAGGGTAAAAGAAGTTTCTGCAATAAATAGTAAAGTAACATTGAATGGAAGTCTTGTTCATACATCGTTTAAAGTAGATGCAAACCAATATGTTGTTGCTTTTGATGCTGGTTTGGTAATGAATGAAGGAGCTACATTGAGGTTTGAATTCAGTTAACGACAGGTGTTTAATAGATCGCTAAATAAAGTTTAATAACATTGAAAATGAAAATAATATCAAGAGCATTCCTATTCAGTTTACTATTTATTAGTTATGTAGTAGAAGCTAAAAAAATAAAAATTAATTCGTTGCAAGCCTTGGCAAAGTATGCCGCAGAAAGTGGAAATACCATTACTATGGAGCCAGGAGTATATAAATTAACGGATTATTTAACTCTAGATAGTATTAAAACACGTAAAATATACCAATATATTACGTTTAGTGGTAGTAACAATATTTTTAATTTAAAAGGTGTAGAAATAGAATTAGATACAGAGATTAGAACCTTATTAAACCCACCTATTCATTCTGATGAATTTTTAATTACAGGTTCTAACAACACATTTTTTGGGTTAACAATTAGATGTGTCGGACAAGGAACTTCAAAAGGTGGTACTGTTCTTCAAGTAGCCGGAGCATATAATACTCTTAAAGAGATTACTTTGCATGTTGCAGGATCTTATCCTTATGGATATGGAGATTTATTTGGGAAAGGAAAACAAAAAGAAACTACTATAAAACACAGAAAACATAGTGGACTTTTGGTAACAGGAAATGAAACCAAATTGTATGGATGTAAAGTGTATAATCGCTCGTTTGGTCATTGTTTTTTTATTCAGCAACATCCAAAGAATGTATATTTTGAAGATTGTTATGCAGAAGGCGAAGTACGTTCTACCGACGAAATATTAGCAGAAACATCAGGTCCAGCTTTTGAGATTAATTTTAAAACATGGACGCAAAACCGTAAAGGGGAATATGTTGTAACTCCGGGTTATATGAAATCGCTTTGCGAAGATGGATTTAGAACTTATGGCAAGTGTGAAAATATCACTTTTAAAAATTGTACAGCAAAAAATACTCGTGGAGGATTTGAACTTCGTTTTAATGAAGCTCGCTTAGAAAATTGCAAAACTATCGGTACAGAACGTGCGTATTGGATTGGAGATAACACCACAATGATTAACTGTAAAGGAGATGCTAATTACGGACCTCTTTTGTTTGTTGAGGGTAGTAATGTAGATGTTGAGTTGATGGTTGATTCAGCAGAATCTGATAGAAAAGTACATTCATTAATTACTGTTTTGGGTACTAATAATAAAGTAGTTTTAAAAGCTGCTGAAGGAAAAAAGAGAACACAAGAATTACCAATTTTGGTGGGTTACACACCACCAATGCATGGAGAATCGATGTCTCCCTATAGTCAAGCTGAAGTAAATAAACTTCATTTAATAAACCAAACAGGAATGCCTATTTCCATCGGAGAAATGGCGAAAAACAGTATCATAGAAACAGATGGAGAAATTATAGAAAATAAAGGACAAAGTATTAAGGTTAATAAAAAATAAACAGCAATGAAATTGATTAAAACAAGAATACTATCAATAAGTTTAATGCTTGTATGTATTGCAATTGTAACTACAGCTTGTAAAAAAGAAGATATACAAATTAAAGAATTTAAAGTTTATGCTGCACCAGAGGGAGTAGATGTTAGCAGTATTTATATAGTAGAAGTAGAAGGGCAAAATGTACCTGTTTATAAAACAAAAGTGGCTACAGATAGTCCTATTCCTCGTTTAAATCATTCACGTTCTAAATTTGGATATGCATCTTTGGCTTCTTTTGATATAGGAAAAGACGAAGTAGAATTAAGTGTTACTTATTCAGAAACAATTAAAGATGTAAAAATTCTACCATCTTCTTTAGAGATTGATGCTAGAATAGAAGATAATAAAGTGTTTTTTACGGTAAATAAACCTAGTGCATTAACGATAGAGTTTAATGGAGATTGGCATGAATCTTTACATGTTTTTGCAAATCCTATGGAAACAAATATTCCAGATCCAAAAGATCCAAAAGTGATGTATTTTGGTCCCGGTTTACACGAGGTAACTCATATTAAAATACCAGAAAATACTACAGTTTATATTGCAGGAGGAGCTTATATAAAAGCTATTGTGGATGCAGAAGAGCAACCAATAGAAAAAATGATTAGTCAAAATTTAACACCTCCTACATTTTTTATGGAAGGAGAAAATATTACAATAAGAGGTCGCGGAATTATAGATCAGGCTGCTATCCCAAAGAAAAAAAGACGCTATACTATTTTTGCCCAACATTCTAAAAATATCAACATAGAAGGCGTTACTATTTTAGATCCAAGTCATTGGACGATTCCTTTACAGGCTACAGATGATATTCATGTAGATAATATTAAAATTTTAGGATGGAGAGGAAACTCAGATGGAGTAGATATTTCTAACAGTAGAAATGCATTGGTAGAAAATTGTTTTATGCGCACGTTAGATGATGCTGTTGTAATAAAATCATTTAAAGGAAAAGGAGAAGTGAAAAACATACATACGCGTAAATGTGTAATCTGGAATGAGTTGGCACACTCTTTAAGTATTGGTGCAGAAATTCAAGAAAATGTAACCAATGTAATTTTTGAAGATTGTGATGTAATTCATGATAAAGGAAGAGAAACTGCATTAAGAGTTTATCATTGCGATGATGCATTAATTAGCGATGTTATTTTTAGAGATATAAGAATAGAAGAAGCACGTAGATTAATTTCTTGTTGGATAGGAAAAACACGATGGACAGAAAGTGAAGAACGTGGAAATGTACGTAACGTAATTTTTAAAGACATTGTAGCAACTTCTGCGCCTATAGATACTACGTTAACAGGTTTTCAAGACGGTACAGATTGGAAACCCTATATTATAAAAGATCATGCAAGTATGCAATTAATTGGTTTTGATGATACACATACTATTGAAGGTGTAACATTTGAAAATGTAATTTTAGATGGTAATAAAGTTAAAGCGAATCAAGTAATTACAAATGATTTTGTAAAAGGTGTTAGGTTTAATTAAAAGAAATTTTTAAATAAAAATAAATGAAAAAAATCATCGTCTTTTTTTTGTGTTTTACAGGAATAAATTTTGCACAAAATCCAGTTTTTACACATGTTTTTACAGCAGATCCTTCTCCACATGTTTGGCCAAATGATCCAGATAAACTTTGGGTTTATACAAGTCATGATGAACCAGGTTCTAATAACCATTATGGTATGACTGGTTATCACGCATTTTCTACAACAGATTTAGTAAACTGGACAGATCATGGTCGTATTTTACATTTAGAAAATGTAAACTGGGCAGAAAGTCATGCTTGGGCAATGGATGCCGCATATTATAGAGACAAGTATTACCTAGTGTATTGTATGAAAGAAGCAGGAATAGGACTTTTTAGAACAGGCATTGCTGTTAGCGATGTTCCGCAAGGACCTTTTAACGATTTAGGATATGTAAAAGGTGTAGAATTTGGGCAAGATCCTGCAATTTTTATTGATGATGACGGAACTCCGTATTTGTTTTGGGGACACGATCGTAAATGTTTTGCAGCCGAGTTAAATGCCGATTTAATGTCTATAAAACCAGAAACTTATGTAGAGTTAACTTCTCAGTTAAAATATGTGTTTGAAGGTCCTTGGGTACACAAACGTAAAGGAAAATATTATTTAACATATCCAGGATTAACACCAAGACGTTGGCCAGAAAAAATGTTTTATGCTGTTGCAGATAATCCATTAGGTCCTTATGAATTTAAAGGCACTTTTATTGATGATTTTGAAGGGCAAAGTGGAACAAACCATGGAGGAACTGTTACTTATAAAGGAAAAGATATAATGTTTTATCACAGTGCTTGGTTATCTGGTGGTTTAAGTGAAACCAGAAATGTAATGGCAGATTATTTACAGTATGATAAAAATGGAGATATCATTCCTATTGTTCCGTCAAAAGAAGGTTTAGGTCTGGCAAAAAGAACTAAAACAACGCTTCATTTAGAAGCAGAAAATGGTTTTGCAGCTGGAGGAGAATTATATAATGTAAATGTAGATACTTGGATAAAAGGATATAGTGGTAAAGGTTATGTAACAAATTTTGATAATCCTTATGATCATGTTTATATGTTGGCACAAGTAGCTAAAAAATCAAAATACAGATTAAAAGTAAGATACGCATCACCAGAAGGAGATTCAAATCATGATGTGTTAATCAATAGTTACAAGTACAATAATTTTATTTTTCCACAATCTAAAGAATTTACAGTAATAGATTTTGGAATTGTAGAATTAAAAGAAGGAGACAATTTAGTAAGAATATTTAAACGTAATTGGAAACCATCAAAAGGACCATTTGCTTTAGATTATATAGAGTTAGAGCAAGTTTTTGAAAGTGAAAACTAATATTGATTAAAGAAAAACAGAATAAAAAATGAGTTTTTATACAAAAGTAATAATGGTCTTTTTTTTACTTTTTCAATCTATAATTTACGGACAAACTCCAGAAGTTAAAGAGTTGATAGAGACCTTAAATTATAAAAAAGATATTGTTTATAAGGTAGTAGATGGTATTAGTTTAGAAATGGATATTTATTATCCGAATGCAGATAAAATCAAAAAAAATAATCCATGGATGTTACATGTTCATGGAGGAGGATGGAGAGGAGGAGATAGATACAAGGTATTTAGAAAATCTTTTGTAGGTACTTTAAAATCTTTACTAGAAGAAGGTGTTGTTTGTGTTACCATAGAGTACAGAAGAACACGAGGAAAATCTACAGCTTATGATGCTGTTGTAGATGCAAAAGATGCAGCAAAATTTCTCTTAAAAAATGCAGAAAAATATAAATTAGATACAAAAGAATATGGTATTTGGGGAGGTTCTGCAGGAGGTCATTTAAGTTTAGTAACAGCTTTAAGTAAAAATTCTGATTTTAAAGGAGATATAGAAACGGCAAAGTTTTCTCTAAATTTTAAATGTGTAGTTTCTTATTTTCCTGCTACATCACTTTTAAACCCAGAGTTGGTACCTGGATCGTTATTTGAAAAACAAGATTCTTATGATAGAATTTTAGGTGATAGTTTAAAGAATAAACCAAAATTAGCCAAATTATTGAGTCCAACGGAATTGCTGAAAAAAAATAGTCCGCCCATTTTACTACTTCATGGAGATAAAGACATTGTATTGCCTCTTATTAACTCTACTTATATGGTTGAAGTTGCTAAAAAGAAAAAAGCAAATGTAGAATTATTGGTCATAAAAAATGCAGGACACAGTTTTAGTGGATCAAATATTTCTCCATCAATGGAAGATTTAAATCAATATGCAACTAATTTTATTCTTTCTCATTTAAAAAAATAAAAACATGAAACTAATAACAACATTTACTTTATGCTTTATGGCAATTGCTACAACTTTTGCACAAGAAAGACCCAATGTTATTTTTGTAATGCCAGATGATATTAGTCACAATGCTTTTTCTTATTATAAAAAAAATGGCCCACAAACTCCATATATAGATAAGCTAGCAGAAGAAAGTGTACGTTTAACAGATTTTCATGTTTCACCTAGTTGTTCGCCAACAAGAGCAGCACTTTTAACCGGTAGACCGAGTGATGTGGTTGGAGTTTGGCACACCATTAATGGTAGAAATATGATGCGAGCCGATGAAATTACAATGGCAGATATATTTAAAGCAAATGGATATGCCACCGGACTCTTTTTTAAATGGCATTTAGGAGACAATTATCCTTTTAGACCTAAAGATCGTGGTTTCGAATACGTTGCTTGGATAAAAGGAGGAGGAACAGGACAACAACCCGATTATTGGAATAATACAAATAACCATGCGAGTATTTGGGTAAATGACAAGTTGGTTAAAATGGAAGATGAAGATGATGGAATAAAAGGAGCTTTTACCAATAATTTCTTTTTTAATCGTGCTATGGAGTTTATGGACGATAATATAGAAAAGAAAAAACCTTTTTTCGTTTATCTTCCTTTAGGTACTGCGCATGCACCACATGTAAAACCACCAGATACAAGAGAAGGAGTTAACGCCAAAACAGGTACTATTGAAAATATTGATAAAAATATGGGACGTTTAATGCAATTTTTAGATGATAGAGGAATAGCTGATAACACCATTTTAATTTTTACAACAGATAATGGTGGAGGTACACATCTTAGAGGTGGCAAAGGTTCTAATTATGATGGAGGTACACGTGTGCCAAGTTTTGTAAGATGGAAAAATGGTGGACTTGGTGGTGTTGGTAAAGCTAGAGAAGTAACACCGCTTACTGCACATATAGATTGGTTGCCAACATTTATGGATATTTTAGATTTAGAAGATATACCTAACAGACCAGAAAAATTAAAAATTAGAGGAAAAAGTTTTAAACCTTTTTTAGATACAGATCCATCAAATGATCCTGTGGAATACAAAAACAGAGCCGTAACAATTAATGATATGTGGACCGAGTTTCCAGAAAAATATAAAAAACTATCAGTTAAAAAAGATATTTGGCAAGGAAACACAATTATACATAAATGGCGTTTAATTCGTAATAGTGCAGATTCTGATTGGGAATTGTATGATGTTTTAGTTGATGAAAAGCAAAAAATAGATGTAATTAAAAATCCGGCTCATAAAGTAATTGTATCAGAATTAAAAGAAGAATATGAAAAATGGTGGCAGCTTGTTGATGAAAGATCAGATGAATATACAAGAATTATTTTAGGAAGCGATAAAGAACCAAAAACAGATTTACATGCAATGGATTTTCATGGAACTGTAATTTGGGATCAAGATGCTGTTAAAAAAGGAGCTACAGGAAGTGGTTTTATAGCTGTTGAATTTGAAAAAACAGGCACTTATAATTTTGATCTAAGACGTTGGCCAAAAGAAATAGAAAAAGAAACTACACTAACTTCTGCAGGTTCTGGTGTTGCTTTGCCAATTGCAAGTGCACGAATTAAAATTTGGAATGGAGATACTGTTTATGTAGATGAAACTCAAAAAGCAAACTCAAAAGCAGACGGGGTAAAATTTACGTTAAAGAACTTACCAAAAGGTCCTGCTTTTATTCAAACTTGGTTTTATGACGTGTCTGGTAAAATGATAGGAGCTGTATATTACAATTATGTGCATTTAAAAAAATAGGTAATAGATTTCTTAATTTATTTGAGTTTAGATTATAATTTATACTCATAGACCAATAGTTTATAGTACCAATTTATCTATTTAATTAGATTGCAATAAAAATATTTACACATTGTTTAATAAAAGTAAAGTGAGAAATAAAACGGTAGGAAGATTAATTTTTTGTTTAAGTTTTGTTTTAGTAATAAAATTAGAAGCACAAACAAATGCAGATATTCCTGTTCCAACAAATTTAGAACAAGGATATCCAAGATTGTATATTACAGAATCTGGTAAAAAAGATTTAAAAAAAACAATTAAAAAAGAATCTTGGGCAACAGATGTTTTAAACGGAATTCATAATAGAATAGATGAACACGTAGCGCGTCATGTAAACGATCCAGAATGGATGGTTTCTCGTTTGCAAATGTATTGGAAAACAAAATCTACAAACATTTATATCAACGGCATTAATTATTCTCATGCAGACGGTAAAGCACCTGTACCAACAGTTCGTTTTGTAGGTTCTAGAGATTATACGTCTAATTATGGAGTACCAAAATTAGAAGACGTTTTACCTTATATGGATGATCCTCGTGGATTGTATTTGCCAAATAAAACCAAAGAAGGAAATCCGTTTGAATGGGCAGAAATTTCTAAAACAGGTAGAGCAATTTATGCAATTAATGATCAAATTATTAGTTTATCGCGTGATGCGGCATTTGTATATTGGTTAGAAAATGATAAAAAGTTTGCTAAGTTTTCTTACGATGTTTTTCACACATACATGCAAGGTATGTCTTATAGAAGTGAACCTATCGATTTATTAAATGGTCATATTCAAACACTTGTAGGTTTTACTAATTTTCAAGTAATTCATGAAGGAACGCTAAAAAATATAGCCGAATTGTATGATTTTTTACATCAATATATAGAAGAAAATCATCCAGAAAATATAGCAATGTATGATAAGACAATAAAGAGATGGACAGATCAAATTATTAAAAATGGTGTGCCACAAAATAATTGGAATCTTCATCAGGCAAAAATCATTTTAAAAGCTGCAATGGTTTTACAAGATGATAAAAACTATGAAGATAAAAAAGGTAGAGAATACTATATCAATTATATATTAAACGTTACTTCTGCTCGCCAATGGTCTCTTACTAAATTTATGGATTTTGGTTATGATAAAAATACGGGAGTTTGGGCAGAATGTCCAGGATACTCTCAAGGAGTAACTAAAGATTTAACCACTTTTATCAATGATTTTGATAATACATTTGATCATAACATTTTACCCTACACACCAACTATTAATAAAGCTGTAAAAATGTTACCACAATATCTATTTCCAAACGGACAAATTGTGGCTTTTGGAGATACGTATTACGGTCCAATTTATACAGATGCAATAAGTAACATGATTCGTATTGCGCAGAAAAATGATGATAAAAAATTAGAAGAAGAGTTTACAAGCATGTATCGTTTGTTTACAGATAAATCAGAAAAAGCAACAAATAATAAAAAACCAAAAGCAGATATTTCTTCTTTTTTTGCTGCAAAACCGTTAGAATTAAATGACAAATACAAAACGGCAGATATAAAAGATTACATCACTCAAACATTTTATGCACCAAACGTAAGTTGGCATGTACAACGAATGGGAAGTGGTAAAAATGGAATGATGGCATCTTTAAACGCATCTTTGGGTAACCACATGCATGCAAACGGAATTAATTTAGAATTGTATGGTAAAGGCTTTGTGCAAGGTGCAGATCCAGGTAAAGGAGCGGGTTATTTACAACCAATTTACCTTGAGTTTTACTCTCAATTTCCGGCACATAATACGGTAATGGTAGACGGAGTTTCATCATACACAGAAATGTTTAGTAATCATGCATTTGATTTGATGGGAGAATATCCAAAATCAGAAAAAAAAGAAGGATTCTATAAAAATATTACTTTTTCTGATGTTTATTTTTTAGAACCAGAAACACGTAGCGATCAAAGTAGATTGCTAAGCACAATTAAAACAGGAGAAACAACAGGTTATTATATTGATATTTTTCGTTCTAAAAAACAACGAAAAGGAGACAAGTTTCACGATTATTTCTATCATAATTTAGGGCAAAGTATGCAAGTTATGGATGCTTTAGAAAAACCATTAGATTTAACACCAAGTGAAGAAATGGCTTTTGCAGGTGGATATTTATATGCTTTTGACTATCAATGGGATAAAAAATCAATTAAAAGTGATAAAGATTATCAAGCACAATGGAAAATAGATAGACCAGAAGGACAAGAAGATGTGTTTATGAATTTATGGATGAAAGGTACAGAAGGGCGTGAAATATTTTCATTAAAATCGCCACCAAACAAAGCTTTTAAAAAGCATAATTTACCTTATGATGTAGAGAAAGCTCCTTACTTAACTTTAGCGGCTCGTCAACACGGAGAAGCTTGGGAACATCCTTTTGTATCTGTTTATGAGCCTTTTACATCAACAGAAGGAAAAAGCATAAAAAGTATAAAAAGTTTTGAAGATGAAAATAATAACAAAGAGTTTGTAGGTTTAGAAATCACACATAAATCAGAAAGAAAAGATTATATTTTTTCATCTAAAAATAAATACAAAGCAACATATAAAAGTATGATTTCTGATGCTTCTTACGCTTTGGTAGGACAAGAAAAAAATGGAGATTTAATTCTCTTTATGGGAAAAGGAAATTTGTTAAAAGCAAAAAGTTATACAATTACTACAAATACGTTGGGTAATGTTGTTTTAGAGATAAAAAACGGACAATTATTTTTACATAATGAAGTACCGGTAATAATTATTCAGAATAAAAAAGAAAAGAAATTTGCTGAAGGAGATTATAGAGTAATTAATTTAAAATAGTGTATTATTTATTTGTTGATAATTCAGTTTTAGCTGAATGTAGAAAAGACTGTCTTTTTAGGCAGTCTTTTTTTTATTAGATTAAAAATATAAACCTTTTTAAGGGTAAAATGGGCTTTAAGTTAACAATAATGAATATAGTATTTAATGTAAAAAATGGAATATTTTTAATTTTGTTAGCAGCTTTTCTCTTAATTAGAATTGTTATATAAAATTTAAAATAAAAATAATGACTTACTTAGGTTTAATAAAAAAAGTTTCATGTTACACAATAATATGTAGTTATCTTTTATTCTTTTTATCATGTTCTTCAAAAGAAAAAAAAGTAGCAGTACAGCAAAAAAAGAAACCAAATGTAATTTTAATTATGGTAGATGATGTTGGTTATGGAGACATTGCTGCTTTGGGTAATAAAGAAATTAAAACACCAAATATAGATGCTTTACAAAGCAAAAGTACAAGATTTACAGATTACCATGTAAGCCCTACTTGTGCACCTACAAGAGCAGCTATAATGACAGGGCATCATAATTATAGAACGGGAGTGTTTTTTACCATAAAAGGACGTTCTTTAATTTTAGAAAAAGAAAAAACAATGGCTCAGGTTTTTAAAGAAAATGGATATAATACGGCCATGTTTGGTAAATGGCATTTGGGAGATAATTATCCATTTCGTCCACAAGACAAAGGTTTTGATGAGGTTTTAATGAATAACGGTGGAGGAGTAGGACAAACAATGGATTATTGGAATAACGATTATTTTGATGATACATATATGCACAATGGTAAATTAGAAAAATTTGAGGGTTATTGTACAGACGTTTGGTTCGAAAATGCTAAAAATTACATCAGTAAACAAAAAGACAAACCTTTCTTTTGTTATTTATCAACAAATGCAGCACATTCGCCATATTGGGTAGCAGATAAATATTCTGATCAATATAAAAATAATGAGAATATTCCTAATCCAGAATTTTATGGAATGATTGCAAATATTGATGAAAACCTAGGGAAATTAGTAACATATTTAAAAGAAATTGATTTAATGGATAATACCATTTTAATTTTTACTACAGATAATGGATCTTCTGCAGGAAGTAAAATGGGAGAAGGGCAAGATAGATTAGATGGTTTTATTGCCAAAGGAAACAATGCCGGAATGCGCGGTGTAAAAGCAAGTATGTATGAAGGCGGACATCGAGTTCCGTTTTTTATCCATTGGAAGGATGGCAATATAAATGTAGGTAAAGACATCAATGAATTAACGGCTCATTACGATGTTTTTCCAACTTTGGTAGACTTATGTAATTTAGAGTTAAAAGAAGATTTAAAATTTGATGGTTCTAGTTTGGTACCTTTAATGCAAGGCGATAACTCTAAATTTAAAGATAGAATAGTATATGTTAATACACAATTTTCTACAGATCCTGTGCCTTGGAAAAGAACTGCTTTGATGCATAAAAATTGGAGATTAGTAGAAGGAACAGAACTTTATAATTTAGATACAGATCCAGAACAACGTACAAATATTGCAGAACAATATCCAGAAAAAGTAGAAAAATATAAAGAAGAATATGATAAATGGTGGGCAGAAATTTCTCCAACTTTCGAAGAAAAACCTTATTTTATCGTCGGAAATGAAGCCGAAAATCCAACCACTTTGTTTTGTCATGATTGGCATAGTGAAACCTTTACACCTTGGAAACAAGATCATATAAGACAAGCGCAAGTAAATAATGGTTTTTGGCGAGTTAAAGTAGAAGAATCTGGTACATATTCTATAAAATTACTTCGTTGGCCAGAAGAAACTCATCTAGCTTTAGGAGATAAAGCACCTATACGTCCTGCTCTTGAAGGCACAAGTGTAACCGAAAGCAAAAAAGGAAAAGCTTTAAATATTAAAAATTCTAGAATAAAAATACAAGATAAAGAATTGTCTAAAGAAGTAGATTTAACATCAAAATTTGTAGAATATACAGTAGAATTAGAAAAAGGAGAAACTCATTTACAAACATGGTTTACTTTAGAAGATAATGTAGAAATTGGTGCATATTATGCAAAAATTGAAAAGATATAATATTGTTAATAAGATTATTACAAGTGATTTAAAAAACAGTGAAAATGAAATTATCAAATAAAAAAAATAGACTTATTTTATCAATAATAACAGTATTACTTTTTTTAGGATGTAAAAAATCGGAAACGAAACAGAAAGAAAAAAAGAGACCAAATTTTCTTTTTGTTTTGGTTGATGATCAATCTCCTTTTGATTTAAAAACTTACGATCCTAATTCGATTTTAGAAACGCCAAACATAGATAAATTAGCAGAAAGCGGAATTGTTTTTGACCAAGCAAGAAATATGGGATCTATGAATGGAGCTGTTTGTACACCATCTAGACATATGATTATGAGTGGTGTTTCTTTATGGAATTTACCCAATAGTGCAATCAATCAAAAAGATACTTCTTATAATAAAATAGAAGACTTTACAATGGGAGCTGTTTTTAATAATGCAGGTTATAAAACAATGCGTACCTGTAAAAAAGGTAACTCTTACCCTAATGCTAATAAACAATTTACAGTAGTTAAAGATGCAACCAAAAGAGGCGGAACAGAAGAAAGCGGTAGTGCATGGCACTCTAAACAAGTGTTAAACTATTTGTCTGAAAGAGAAACCGCAAAAGAAGAAGATCCTTTTTTAATTTACTTCGGTTTTTCTCATCCTCATGATAAAAGAGATGGAACACCAGAATTGTTAGAAAAATACGGTTCTGTAAATCATAGAGATAAAAATAACGTGCCTGTTTTAAATGAAAAACAACCACAATTACAAGATAATTATTTAGAAGAGCATCCATTTTTTCACGGACACCCAAATTTAAGAGATGAAGAACGTGTAAGTGGTGTTTGGAAAAATAGAGATGAAAATACCGTTAGAAATGAATTGGGTAGAGAGTATGCATGTTCAGAAAATATAGACATACAATTAGGTAAAGTTTTAGACAAATTAGAAGCCATGGGAGAGCTAGATAATACATACATTATTTATACATCAGACCATGGAATGTCTATTGGAAGACACGGTTTAATGGGAAAACAAAATTTATACGAACATACATGGCGAGTTCCGTTTATAATTAAAGGACCTGGAATAACATCAGGAAAAAGAGTAAACGGAAATATTTACCTTTTAGATGTATTACCAACTTTGTGTGATTTAGCAGGAATAGAAATTCCAGAAACTGTAGAAGGAAAAAGTTTTGTACCTGTAATTAATGGAGAAAAAGAAGAAATTAGAGATGTAATGTACGGTGTTTACGCCGGAGGAACAAAACCAGGAATGAGATCTGTTAAAAAAGGAGATTGGAAATTAATAAAATACGATGTAATGGATGGAGCTGTTAGAGAAACACAGTTATTTAATTTAGCAGAAAACCCAAACGAATATTTACCAGAACATCATAAAAAAGGTGAAATGGAAACTGATTTAGCAGAAAATCCAAAATATGCAGAAAAGTTAGCAGAAATGGAAGCTTTATTATTAGAGGAAATGAAAGCTCATAAAGATCCATATCGATTATGGAATCAACCAACAGAAGAGTAATAAATTAAAAAAAAAATGATAAAAGCCCTATTAATATATTAATAGGGCTTTTTTTATTAGAAAAGAATAGAAAAACTAGAAATAACATCTCATCAGGTTAATAATTTATATAGTTTGAATATTATTTTACAAAAAAATTATAGACTAAATTTTATTTTTATAAAGCATTCAAATCCTTTTGATGACAAATAAGGATGATGCCTTTAACCCAATAAAAACAGCATAATTAATATGAAATATTCACACAGATTTGGTAGAAATTACAATACATATTTAAGGTTGCAATGTTAATGATCTGCAACAACAGAAAAAGCAAATTTCTATCATAAAGAAGGATTAAGAGTAGCAATTTTTAGTACAATAAAGTAAATTATTTTATAGATGAATAAATTAAAGAACAAGAGTTTTAGAGTAATTATTTTTTTTAGTTTGATGATGTTATCAAATGTAGTTTTTTCTCAAAAAGTGAAAATTATTTCGTCAACAACATCAAAAAAATGGGATGAAACTTCAAAAAAAATAAAGAATAATACCGAAACAAATATACCAGACATTACAGTTTATACAGATAGTTTATTACAAAAAGTAGACGGTATTGGAGGTGCATTTAACGAGTTAGGTTGGGATGCATTAAGTGTATTACCTAAAGAGGAATCTAAAAAGGTTTTTAATGAGTTGTTTTCAGAAAAAGGAGCAAATTTTTCTATGTGTAGAATTCCTATTGGAGCATCAGATTATGCTTTAAGTTATTATTCTAGTAATGATGTGCCAGAAGATTTTGAAATGAGAGATTTTAATATTGATAGAGATAAGTATATTTTAATTCCGTATTTAAAAGAAGCTCTAAAAGTAAAACCTAATTTACAAATATGGGCATCACCTTGGTCTCCACCAGCTTGGATGAAAGTTAACGAGCATTACGCAATGAGAAGTGGAGATTTTGAAAATGCTAAAAAAGGAAATAAAATGAATCCTGAAGCAGAAATACTTAACAATGCAACAGCATTTAAAATGCAAGAAAGATATTTAAAAGCGTATGCATTGTATTTTTCAAAATTTGTACAAGCTTACAAAAATGCAGGAGTTTCTTTATTTGCTATTATGCCTCAAAACGAGATTGCTTTTCAGCCTAACTGGCCAAGTTGTACTTGGAGACCAGAAGATATGGCATATTTTATCAATGATTTTTTAGGACCACAGTTTGTAAAAGACGGTTTAGAAACAGAAATTTGGTTAGGTACCGTAAATTCTGGAAATCCTAATTATGTAAAAACAATTTTAGAATACAAATCTACTGCTCAATATATTTCTGGTGCAGGTTTTCAATGGGGAGGAGCAAAATCAATACCAACTGTGCATAAAACTTTTCCAGATTTAAAATTAATGCAAACAGAAAATAAGTGTGGTGAGCATGAAAATGATTGGACATCTGTAGAAAGATCTTGGAAAGACATTGTACATTATTTTAAAAACGGATCTGGATCTTATATGTATTGGAATATGATTTTAGATGAAACAGGAAAAAGTGCTTGGGGATGGCCACAAAATTCTATGGTAGTTATAGATAAAACAACCAAAAAAGTAACTTATACAGATGAGTTTTATTTATTTAAACATCTGTCTCATTTTATACAACCAGGAGATTATTTTTTAAAATCATCCGAAGGTAAAAATCATATAGCATTTAAATTAAAAGACGGACGTGTAATTGTAATGTTGTACAATGCCAAAGAAACTTCTGATACAGTAAGTGTAAAAGTTGATGATAAAAACGTTTCAATAGAGTTAACTGCAAAATCGATAAATACTCTTGTTTTTTAAGAATATTAATAAAACAACTAACTAAAAATAAAAGAAGGATGAATATGATAAAAAAAATAATTTACGGATTAATTTTTGGATGTGTTTTAAGTTTAAATGCACAAAATGATATCAAAATTGATGTTAAGAAAAAGGGAGAAGTTTTTGAGCATTATTGGAGTAAAATGGTTGGTGCAGGACGTGCAAATGAAGCTTTAAGAGCTGGTTGGTTAGAGCAAATGCAGCAAGTACAAGAAAATTTAGGGTTTGAGTACGTACGTTTTCATGGTTTGTTCCATGATGATATGTTTCCTATAGTAGAAGAAAAAGGAGAATTAGTGTACAATTGGCAATATATAGATGATGTTTTTGATAGATTGTTAGATTTAAATGTAAAACCATTTGTAGAGTTGGCATTTTTACCTTCTAGTATGGCAGCAGAAAATTCTAAAACTGTTTTTTGGTGGAAAGCAAAAGTTACTCCTAAAGAAGATACTTTTGAACAATGGCATAATTTGATAAAAGCTTTTACCCAACATTGTGTAGACAGGTATGGTATTGAAGAAGTTTTAACTTGGTATTTTGAAGTTTGGAACGAACCTAACTTATATCCGTTTTTTTGGCACGGTACAAAATCGCAATATTTTGAAATGTACAAACAATCTGCAT
Organism: Polaribacter sargassicola; assembly: GCF_021991835.1. GTDB lineage: Bacteria > Bacteroidota > Bacteroidia > Flavobacteriales > Flavobacteriaceae > Polaribacter > Polaribacter sargassicola. Next base: position 35,793 of record NZ_JAHDAU010000009.1, on the reverse strand, counting down.
TGGCTGTAAAATCTGTTGATGAGAGATTAAAAATAGGAGGACCGTCTACAAGTAATTTTGTGCCAGATGCTCGTTTTGATGAAGAAATTATTAATAATGAAGTTTCGGAAGCAATATTTACCGTAAAAGATATAAATAAATTAAAATGGCATGGCGTATGGATTGAAGATTTTTTAAAATACTGTAAAAAAGAAAATTTACCGGTAGATTTTGTTACAACACATCCATATCCAACAGATTATGCATTTAATCCAGAAACCGGAAAAGGAAGAGGTTTAACAAGGTATGTAAAATCTTTAAAAGAAGATTTAGAATGGTTAAATAAAACCATTGCAGAGAGTGATTATCCAGATGTAGAAATTCATTTAACAGAATGGAATACAAGTCCAAGTAGTAGAGATGCTATGCATGATCGTTTGCCTGCTGCAGCTTATATTGTAAAATCTAATTTAGAATGTATTGGTTTAACAAATTCTTTGGCTTTTTGGACTTTTACTGATATTTTTGAAGAAAAAGGAGGAGCGTCAAGTATTTTTCATGGTGGTTTTGGTATGATTAATTATCAAGGTTTGGTAAAACCATCTTATCATGCATACAGAATGTTACATCAATTAGGAGATCAAAAATTATATAAAGATGATTATTTGTTTGTAAGTAAAAAATCTTCTAATGGCAATGTAGTTGCTTTGGCATATAATTATCCTGTAGAATATGAAGATGCTGTGCCTTCTGGAAGTAATAAAAGAGAAAAAGGAACTAATAAAGAGTTAAATTTTACACTTAAGGGATTGGATGCTGGTACAATGTTTAAAATAGAAATTTTAGATAAAGACCACGGAAATATCCATAATTATTGGGAAGCAATGGGAAAACCAGAGCCACCAACAAGAGAAGAAATTAAAGAAATGAAAGAATATGCCAATACAATGAAAACTACTTATGTAAAAGCTGATAAAAAAGGAGTATTAACCATAAATCACCAAATTACACCATGGAGTTTGGTTTTAATAGAACAAGTAAATTAAATGAAAATAAATTGGATAAAAATAAGAAAGTTAATCTTAGCAACCTTTTTTTTAGGGTTGATAGCTGCTTGTTCTTCAAGCAATAAATCTGTAACTATTAAAGGAGAAGATTTAAAAAAAGAGTTAATTTTTGAAGAAGACTTTAATAACGGTTTAACAAATTGGCAAATAGAACAAATGCCAAAAGGAACTGTAAAGATTTTAGATAGTAAGTTAGAAATTGATGATGTTGCTGGTTGTACGGTTTGGTTAAAAGAAAAATTTTCTGGATCAATTCAAATAGAATATGATGTTTTTCTGATACAAAATGAAGGACCTAATGATCGTGTTTCTGATTTAAACTGTTTTTGGATGGCAAAAGATCCTAAGAATCCTAATGATTTGTTTGCTAATTCTGAAAAAAGAGGAGGTAAGTTTTCTAATTATGATAGTCTTCAATTGTACTATATGGGAGTTGGAGGAAATGATAACGGAACAACTAGGTTTAGAAGATATGTTGGTAACGGAGAAAGACCTTTATTACCAGAGCATGATTTAAAAGATGATGAATTTATGTTAGAAGCTAACAAAGAATATCATATTAAAATTGTTGCACACAAAGGTACTATTCAATATTACAGAGATGATGTTTTGTTTGCAGATTTTAAAGATGCAAACCCTTATACTTCGGGATATTTTGGTTTAAGAACAGTTAAAAATCACATGACAGTAGATAATTTTAAAGTCTACAAATTATCACCAAAATAGAAACGTATTTTATCTGTTACATTAAAAAAGGTTCATTAATTTAATAATGAACCTTTTTTACTTTAATTTGATAGTCTGATGTTTATTTTAATCATCGTTATTATTAGTATCAGTTTTATTTTCTATGTATTGTGTAGGTGTTTGATTGAATAATTCTTTAAATGTTTTGCTAAAATAAGCAGTAGAATTAAAACCACACATATGCGTAACCTCTTTTATAGAGTATTGCTTTTGTAATAATAACTCAGAAGCATGTTTTAATCTAATATTTCTAATATAACCACTAGGATTTAAGCCTGTTAAAGCGTTAATTTTTCTGTAAAATTGAGATTTACCAATACCTATTTCTTTTAATAAATGATCTTGTTTAAAATCGATATCACTTATGTTTTCTAAAATTACTTTTGTAACCTTGTCAAGAAAAACTTCATCAATATTAGTGGTAGTAACCTCATTTGCTAAGATAGAACCACCAATTTTAGAAAAACGATCTCTTAACCTTTTTTTAGTTTCAAGTAAATTATTTACTCTAGCTTTTAATAAACTTGTTACAAAAGGTTTAGAAATATATCCATCAGCACCATTATCATAACCGTTTATTTTGTCTTCATCTAAAGTTCTTGCAGTTAAAAGTAACACAGGAATATGACATGTTTCAAAATCTGTTTTTATCATTTTACACATTTCAAAACCATCCATTTTAGGCATCATTACATCACTTATTACAATGTCTGGATAATATTTTTTCGTCATTTTTAAACCAGAAGCTCCATTAGGAGCTTCTTTAATGATATAAGAATCTTTTAAATCGTTTGTTAAATGTCTCCTTAATTCTATGTTGTCTTCAACAATTAATACTGTAGGTAATTTTTTATCAGCAGAAGGTTTTTGTTCTTCAGTATTATTGTCTTTTAAAGAATCGTTAGAAATAAACATATCATATTCTACAGCTTTCATAGAGTTTATTAAAAATTCATTTTTAATATTTTCAACTTTTTCTGCTTTAGCTTTAATGTTTAATGGTAAACGTACAATAAATTTACTTCCTTTTTTTTGCTCGCTTTCTATAAAAATTTCTCCACCACATAACTCTACCAATCCTCTTGTAAAATTAAGCCCTATACCAGTACCAGCCTTTGTAATGTCTAAGTTATAAAAACGCGAAAAAACATTTTTAATTTGATGTTTATTAAGCCCCACTCCAGTATCTTCTACAATTATTTCTACATAATCAGTTAAATGTTCTTTCTTAAAAAATGAAAATTTAGATTTTGTTTTAACTTCTTTTATTTTATCAATAGATACTGTAATGCGTCCATCATTATTTGTAAACTTTATAGCATTAGAAATTAGATTAGTAATAATTTTTTCAACTTTATCAAAGTCAAACAATGTATTTATGGCATTAAAAGATGTTTTAAACTCGTAATGGATTTCTTTTTTTGCAGCTAAATCTTTAAAAAGGCAAAAAATTTCTCTACTAAAAGAAACAATATCACCTTTTTCGTACTGTAAAGGAGCCATACCAACATCCATTTTTCTATAATCTAGTAGCTGATTTACTAAATGTAAAAGTCTTCTAGCAGATCTTTGTATGGTAATAGCAGAGTTTTTTATTTCGTTGTCTGAGTGGAAATTAGATAATATTTTATCTGCAGGATTTAATATTAAAGTTAATGGTGTTCTAAACTCATGAGAAACATTAATAAAAAATTTAAGTTTCATTTGATCTAATTCGTGCTCTTGAGATTCTTTTACCTTACGTGTGTAATAATGTAAAATTATACCAAAAAATAATGATCCTACTAAGAAATATAGTAGATATGCCCACCAGGTTAACCACATAGGTGGTAATATTTTTATATTTATTTTAGTGATTTTAGCTTTATCCCATTGGCCATCAATAGAAGATTTTACTTCAAAAGTATAGTTACCAGCTTGTAAATTAGAATGGTTAACTACTCTGTTGTTTCCTATGTTAATAAAATCATTATCAATACCATCCATTTTATAAGCATATTGTATTTGCCCTGGATTTTCAAAATATAATGATAAGAACTCAAATGAAATATAGTTTTCATTGTAATGTAGTTCTAAATTTTTTGTTTCTGAAATAGTCTTTTTTAAGAGAACTCTTTTGTTGATAGAATCGCCAACTTTAACAAGTTTATTGTTTAATTTAAAAGCAGTTATTTTAGGTTGAAGTAATACCGGTTCTGGAGCATTAATATCGTTAGGGTTAAAAATATTAAATCCGTTTATACCTCCAATAATTATACGTCCATCTTTTGTTTTCTCTATAGATTTACTTTGAAACTCTGGTCCTTGTAAACCATCGTGAATATTGAAATTTTTAAATTTTTGTGTTTTAGAGTTTAAAAAAGACAAACCACCTTTGGTTGTAATCCAAAAATTATAATTATCATCTTCTACAATACCTACTACAAGATTGTTTGGCAATCCGTTTTGAGAAGTGTACGATTTTTTTAGTTTTAAATTGTTGTCTAGTTGATGAACACCACTATCGGTACCTATCCAAATATTTTTATTATGGTCTTCTGTAATGTAATTTATTCCGTTATTTTCTATTCCGTTACCTTTAATTTCTGTAAACTCTATATGTTTAGGTGTAAAATCTTCTAGTGTATTTAAATCGACCATATTTACACCTAAAGAAGTACCAATAAGTAACCTATTGTTAGAATCTATAAAAACACATAATATATTATTACTCGTTAAATTATTCTTTTTACCATAATTATTTTTATAATTTGTAAAATGATTATTCTTAGGGTTATACATGCTTAACCCTTCGGTTCTTAAGCCAAACCAGATTCTATTTTTATCATCTTCTACACCTGCCCAAACAGAGTTTTGACCAATTGATAAAGAATCATTATCACTATGTAAAAATTGTTTAATTTGATTGGTTTCTGGATTAAACCTGTTTAAGCCTCCATCTAAAGTACAAATCCAAATATATCCATCATGGCTTTCAAACGTGTAAAGAATTTTATTAGAACTTAAAGAATTTTTATTTTTAACATTATGTATGTCTTTTTTAAATTGATTGTTTTCTTCATCAAATAAATTTAAACCACCGTTATAAGAGCTAATCCAAATTCTTCCTTTATGATCTTGTAAAACAGATTGTACGGTTTTAGCACTTAATCCGTTATCATTATCTTGTTTGTAATAATAATGCCCAAAAGAATGTTTTGTAAGATCTAATTTGCTTACACCTTTATCATAACTACCAATCCAATAAATACCATTTTTATCTTGAAAAACTTTAGAAGGTTTATTATTAGGAAGAGAAAAAGGATCTGAAATTGTATTTTTAAGATGTTTTTCTATTTTAATATTTTCATCGTTTTTATTAAGTAAATACAAACCTTGACCTTCTGTAGGAACCCAAAATAAACCATCATTATCTTGAAAAATACTAAAAATAGGAGTATGATTTTCTGCTAAAGAAACATGACTAAATCGATTTCTTTCTCGATTCCATAAAATAAAATTATTTAAATCATTACCAATCCAAAAATCGCCATCTGCATCTATAAAAATTCTTTTAGGTATATGATTTAGTTCATATGGTTTTTTATGATCAATATAAACACGATTAAAGTTGTCTTTTAAAGGATTGTATTGGTTTAAATGTTTACCGTTTGTACCAATCCATATTTTATTATCATCATCTTTTAAAATTACATTAACTCCATTATTATCTATTGAGTTTAAATTAGATTGATCGTTTATATAGTAAGAAAAATGATAGTTTTTGGTGTTTACATTATCATCACCAAGTACAATTTTAATAGCGCCATTATTTGTTGCTACCCAAATTATATTGTTGATGCTATCGTATAATAAATCGTTAATATTTTTTTGAGAACTGTTAGATAAAGAAAGCTGTTTATAAAGGTTTATTTGAGAAAATTTATTGGTTCTTTTATTAAAAAAATTTAAACCATTGTTGGTTCCTATCCAAAGGTTCCCTTCATTATCTTCTTCTATTGCATTAATTCTATTATTACTTATAGATTCTGAATTACCCAAAACAGATCTAAAAATTTCGAACTCATAACCATTATATTTGTTTAGACCATCAATGGTACCAAACCACATAAAACCTTCTTTATCTTGAAAAATCTCTACACAGGTACTACTAGAAAGCCCGTCTATAGTATCGATGTTTTCAAATTTAAGGTTGTTAAATTGCCCAAATGTTACACTAGAAATTACACAAAAGAAGAAGAATATGTAGAGTTTTAAATTCATTTTAATTATTAATCTAAATAGTAAGTTTAGTTTTTATTTGCTTATCGATATAACTACCTTTTAGGTAGTTTAATAGAAGACGATATTACAAATAAATTTCTAGAATTCCTTCTTTTTCCACTAGTAAATTGTTAATATTATATACAATTTAGGTAATATACTTGTCTTGTAGTTTTTGGGTACAGTAATAGCAGTTTACTAAAGAATTCCGTTTTTCTTGTAAATAGATTCCGCCTAAGAGTTATTGTTTTTTAATAATTCTTAAACGGAATAAATTATGTGTTAAGTTTATAATTTTTTATAAAACTTCTAATGGATTATTTATTTTTTTAGAAAAATCTTCTAAATAATTTTCCCATTCTTTTTGTGTTGTAAACTGATTACTTTTTTTCCAACCAAAACCAGCATAATAAATTATTTTATTATTAATAACTTTTAAATGAGCAAAGTAATTACTTTGGTCTATTTTAGAAGTTAGGTATTTTTCTGAATTGATAAAATACTCATCTGTGGTTACAACACCTTGTCCTAATTCAGAATCATCAAACGGTTCCCAGTAACTAATCCAATTATCACTTGATGAAGTTTTACCGTCTTTTTTATGTAGAGTTAAACCTACAGAAATGTTGTTAGTACCTTTAACATCAATCTCAAAACGAGTTAAGTTTTGTCCGTAATCTAAAGAAATATGTTTTGTTTCTGTTATTTTTTTTCCGTTGGCATCCCAATTTGGATAAGTTAATACAAAACTTGTTCTAATAGGACCAGTTGTAATGGTTTTGTAAGAAGTAAAGTTTTTAGAAAAATAAAAAGAAGTATCAATTTTAACAGCAGTACCACCAACACCACGACTAGAACCAACATGAAAGTTATCTAAACCTTCGCCAGAATCTTTATGATAAGCACCAATATCTAACGAATTTTTCTTGTACCACTTATTAATAATAGGATATTCTACTCTTTTTAACCAAGCATCTATACCACTAGAAAGTGTACCACCAGGTAAAGAATCTTCTACCATTTTTTGAGCAACAGGCCCATAAGTTCTAAAGGCAACTCTATTGTTTTCCCAAGTATAATCGTCTGTTCTTTCTGGCACAAAACGAGAATAACAGTAAACAGGTACAGAATCTTTTTTAATATCTGTACTTGTTAAAATATACTCTTTAGATGAATTTGCCTTTATTTTAGGTTGAAAAATAATAATATCATTTTTACCATCTAAATCATTATCTATTACTTGAGATATTATTTCTTGATTTGTATTTTTATCAAGAATAATAAATGACGAATTTTCTTTTAATTGAACTGCAGAAATGTCTATTTCTACAGTTTCAAATTCTCTATCGAGATTTAAATTATTTTTAATTACAATATTAGAAATTGGTTTGTTTTCTTTATCACAAGACATAAAAACGGCAAGTGCAAAAGAAAGGAATATTATTTTTTTCATTATTCTTCGTTTGAGGGTTTACCAATAGTTGCTAAAATTCCACCATCTACATATAAAATATGTCCGTTTACAAAATCACTAGCTTTTGATGATAAGAAAATTGCAGCACCTGCCAAGTCATTAGGATCTCCCCATTTTTTTGCAGGCGTTCTGTTTACAATAAAATCGTTAAAAGGATGTCCATCAACTCTAATAGGTGCTGTTTGCGAAGTTGCAAAATAACCAGGGCCAATACCATTTATTTGTATATTAAAACGAGCCCATTCTGTAGCCATATTTTTAGTAAGCATTACTAAACCACCTTTTGCTGCAGCGTAAGCACCAACGGTATTTCTACCTAGCTCACTCATCATAGAACAAATATTAATGATTTTTCCTTCTTTTCTTTCCATCATGCCTTTTACAACGTGTTTAGAAACGATAAAAGGACTTACTAAATCTATATCTACAACCTGCTTAAAATCTGCTACTTCCATATCTACTAAAGGAGTTCTTTTAATTATTCCGGCATTGTTTACCAAAATATCTATAGAACCCACTTCTGTTTCTATTTTTTTAACAGCTTCTATTACTTGTTTTTCATCTGCCACATTAAATTTATATCCGTATGCAGTAATACCTTCTTTTTGATATTCTTTAATAGCATCATCAATTTTTTCTTGAGATGAATTTCCGTTTACAATAATAGTAGCACCTGCTTTTCCTAAACCCATTGCCATTGCCATTCCTAAACCATGTGTGGATCCTGTAACGAGAGCAATTTTTCCTTGTATGTTAAATAATGTTTGTGACATGTTTTTTATTTTAAATCGGTAATTTTAGCAACATCCATATCATTATAATCTAAATTTTCACCCGCCATTCCCCAAATAAAAGTATAGTTTGATGTTCCTGCTCCTGAGTGAATAGACCATGGTGGTGAAATTACTGCTTGATGATTGTTCATCCAAATATGACGAGTTTCTTGTGGTTGTCCCATAAAATGACATACGGCTTGGTCTTGTGGAATGTCTAAATAATAATAGATTTCCATTCTTCTATCATGTACATGCGCTGGCATTGTGTTCCAAACAGAACCTGTTTTTAATTCTGTCATTCCCATTTGTAATTGACAAGTTGTTACAATTCCGCCAATTATCATTTGGTTTACTGTTCTATGGTTTGCTGTTTCTAAACTTCCTAATTCAACTTTATTAGCAGCTTCTTTTGTAACATGTTTTGTAGGGTATGCTGTGTGAGCAGGAGAAGAGTTAATGTAAAATTTTGATGGGTTATCTTTATCATCACTCATAAAAAGAACTTCTTTAGCTCCTTTACCAATGTATAAAGCATCTTTATGATTCATTTTAAAAACTTCCCCATCAACAGAAATGGTTCCACTTGCTCCGGCATTTATAATACCCATTTCTCTTCTTTCTAAAAAGAAATCAGATTTTAAAGGATCTATAGTTTCTAATTTTAAAGGTTCTACAGGTACAGCTCCACCAACGATATAACGATCGTAATGAGTGTATGTAAATTTTACTTTTCCTGCTTCCATTAAATCAGGAATTAAAAATTCTTCTCTTAATTCTTCTGTATCGTATTTTTTTACAGTTTTAGGACTAGATGCGTAGCGGGTTGTATAACTTGTTTCCATAATTTTTAAATAGTAAATTTTATATAATTAAAAAATATAATTGTTAGGTTTTAAAATGTAAATCTAAAAATCAACCAAGTAGTTTTCTATAATTTATGTTCCATTTGTGTAAATTATAGCCCATTTTCCCTTATTTTAAAGGGCAAAAGACTATAACAGCAATTGGTTTTATGCTAATTGTTTTTTAGTGCTAAAAAGGGAACTATATTTTAAAATTAGTAATATTTAGAATACTAATAAAAAAGAACAATTTATAACTTGGCTAAAAAAAAAATGTAAATGATCTTAAATAAAGAAAAGCTTTGTATTATTTTTAGAACAGCTTAAGTATTAAAAAAGAATAAATTTAATATTAGTTATTAATAGTTGTGTACAATTGACAGCAGTGATTAAAAAACTAACTTTTGGAATTTTATTGAATCTAGTATTAATTGGAAAATGTGAGAATATGTTTTCACAAAAATCCTTTAAATCAATTGGAATGAAAGAAATTATTACTGAACTTTTTGAAAAATCTTTAACTACAAAAGACAATAATAATTTCACATCAGAACAGAAGAAAAATAAATGGATTGGAAACCCTCCTGCAACAAATGAAGAAATTAAAGAAACTGAATTAAGACTTGGAATTGAATTACCCAAAGACTATAAAGAATTCTTGAAAATCGCGAATGGTTTTCCAACTTATAATAATGCTGTTGAACCAAGTTTTGAAAAAGTATCTCAAATTCAGTTCTTGAAAAATTTCAACTCTGAAATAATTGAAATATGGAGAAAAGCAGGTAATGTAGAAGTAAGTAAGGAATTATTTAAAAGTATAATAATTGGAGGAAAAAATGAAGAACAGTGGTTTCTCATAATTCCTCCAACAAAGGAAAATGAAAGTTGGAAATATTGGAAATTTGCCAGTTGGATTCCTGGAGAAGAGGAATATCAAAATCTGACTGAATATTTTCTTGAAGTAACTGATGAAATAGAATAAAACTATACACAACACTGTATAAACTTTATTGCTGCTAAATTTTTCCTTCGGAAAAATACGCAGGCACAAAGTTGTTTAATAAATTGCTTACTTTTAGCATAACTAAAACGCAACAAATTTTATACGAGAAAGGATAAGTAAAAAAATCAAATAATTTTGTGTTGTATTCTGTTGTAGGATTATGGATTTATCTTATTATTTTATTTCAGAAAAAGCATCTAACATTTCAGCTAAATTATCCGTTAAAATAAAATCAACACCTAAATCTAGCAACTCTTGTATTTGCTCTTTTTTTTCAGAATGAAAATAGTTAATACGAATGCCCTTTAGTTTTAACTTTTTTAGATCACTTAGCATATTGTCATTATTTCTACTACTTTTTATTTGTAAAAAGGCAAAATTTTTCTCGATAGTTTTATTAATATAATCTGTACGAGAATCTAGGCGTTCCATATTACATATTTTAATATTAGAATTTATACTTAATACCCCTTTAGCAGCTTTTTTACCACAAGCAATTACAGATTGAAGAACTCTGTCTTCTGCAATTATCATTTTAGCAGTTTCTATTCCTATTTTTTTATTGCCTTTTAAATGGATGTTAAGCCAAATATTTTTTGGCATTATTTGTAGAACTTCTTTTAGTGTTGGTACTTTTTCATCAGTAAATTTTTTAGATTTCCATGATCCAGCATCTAATTCTTTAATTTCATTTAATGTTAATTCAGAAACTTTACCAGATCCATTAGTGGTTCTATCAACTGTATCATCATGCATAATAACAAGTTTCTTGTCTTTTGTTAATTGTACATCAAATTCAATCATTTGTACCCCTAAACGAATAGCTTCTTTAAAAGCTGTAATTGTATTTTCTGGATGTGTTTTATTAGCACCTCTATGAGCACAAATACCTTTTAAAGGTAGTTTATCTAATTGAGCAAAAACTGATAAATGAAAAAATAATAATGTAGAAAATAAAAGACTTTTATTAAATCGTTTATCACTTCTTATTTGTCTAGAAATAAATGTATGATTGTTGGGTACAAAAATTTTTTCAAAGACAAATTGCATGTTTAAGGGAGTTTGTTTAAGGTGTCAATACTATATAATTAATTTAATGTAGAGTTTAATTTAATGTAATGTGTAGTTTAAATAAATACGTTTTTTTTGTTAAAAATTGAAAAAACTAACGAATACTTAACTATTAATTGACAATAGGAAATAGGTTTTTATTATGCGATAAAATAATTTTGATATTATAAAAATATCTATAATGAAAATACAAAGGAGTTTAGTTTTTTTAGTAATAACAATAATGTTTGGTTCTTTATTACAAGCACAGCACACACATGAAGATGGTACAAAGCATACACATTATTCTGCTTACGATTCTATAGTTGCTCATAAATTAATATTTCCATCTAGTACACCAGATCGAGTTATAGCTAACCTTACAACAGATGCAGCACATAGTTTAGCTGTAAATTGGCGTACAGATCAACAAGTATCTAATGGTGTTGTAGAAATAGCTTTGGCAACAGATGGGCCAGAATTTTTATTAAGAGATGTAAGAAAAGTAAATGCAATATCCCAAAAATTTGAGAATCAAAATAGAAGAGAACCTCTTGTTAAAGCTACATATCATTCTGCTGTTGTAAATAATTTACAACCAAATACAATTTATGTATATAGAGTAGGTAATGGAGGTAAAGATAATGCTTATTGGAGTGAATGGTTGCAATATAAAACAGCTAATGTTGGAGAAGAAAAACCATTTAGTTTTATTTATTTTGGTGATGCTCAAAATAACGTAAAATCATTATGGTCTAGAGTTATTCGTAATTCTTATCGTCAATTTCCTCAAGTAGATTTTATGCTACATGCAGGTGATTTAATTAACGATAGAGATGCAAATTTAGAATGGGGAGAGTGGTTTTATGCAGGTAGTTTTATACATGCAACGGTACCAAGTATGATGACTCCTGGTAATCATGAATACAGAAAAGGTGTTTTATCCTCTTTATGGAGACCACAATTTACCTTGCCAGAAAACGGACCAATAGAATCTTTAAAAGAAACTTGTTTTGCGATAGATTATCAAGGAATGAAAATAATTTCTTTAGATAGCGAAGGATTTGATGAAAGTAAAAAAGCAAGAGACGCACAAGTAAAGTGGCTAGATTCTGTATTGCAATCAAACACAAAAAAATGGACTGTAATTACAACACATTACCCAGTATACTCTACTGCAAAAGGGCGTGATAACAAAGAATTAAGAGAAGCTATAAAGCCTTTAATAGATAAATATAAAGTTGATTTGGTTTTACAAGGTCATGATCATACGTATGCAAGAGGATTTCCTAAAAATGAAGGTAAAGGATTAACGGTTGTAGAAGATGCAGGTACTATATATGCAGTTTCTGTAAGTGGACCAAAAATGTACGAATCTAAAGATCAAGAATGGATGGTTAGAAGAGGTGAATATACTCAGCTTTTTCAAATTATAACAGTATCAAAAGATACTATTAAATATGGTGCTTATACACCTATTGGTACATTATATGATGCTTTTGAGATAACTAAAAAGGATGGTAAAAAAACGTTGATTAATAAAGTGCCAGACACAGCTATTAGATTAAAGAAAGATTTAGAAAAAGGCAACTAACTTAGACGTTTCAAATATTTTTTTAATCATTAAAGAATGAAAATTACAAAGTATATAATTGTTTTATTAGTTTTTATTTTAGAAATATCTTGTGTAAAAGAAAAAGAAGTTTCAGTTGCTAAACTACCTAAAACAGCAACTAATATAACAAAGACTTTAAATGAATTTAAAAATGCTAATTCTAAAAATGTTTTAGTAGCAGCTCATAGAGGAGCACATATGGGTAATTTTGAAAATTCTATAGCATCTACTTTAAAATCAATTGAATTAGGTGTAGATATTATAGAAGTTGATGTAAAAACTACCAAGGATGGTTACCTTGTATTAATGCATGATAATACAATAGATCGTACAACAACGGGCAGTGGAAAAGTAGAAGACTTAACCTTAGCCGAAATTAAAGCTTTTAAATTAAAAGCACCATATGGAAGAGTTAGTAAAGAATCTGTACCAACTTTTAAAGAATTTTTAAAGGTAGTAAAAGGTAAAATTATGGTTGATGTAGATATGAAAACTGATAATGTAGACGGGTTGGTAAAAGCGGTAAATAAATATGGAAATAAAGATGAGGTTTTTTATTTTGATAATGATTACCATCAATTAGACAGTATTAAAAGTTTAGATGAATCTGCACAATTAATGCCAAGAGCATATTCTTTACAAATGGCAGATTCTGCAATGGTAAAATTTGGTCCAAAAGTAATTCATATAGATTCTGATTTTAACACTAAAGAAACAGGCGATTTTTTAAAAGAAAATAATGCCAGAATTTGGATAAATACCTTAGGAGAAAAAGATGCAGAAATTCGTTATGGAAACGGAGAAAAAGTAATTGAAGAATTGATAAAGAATGGTGCTAATATAATTCAAACTGATGAACCAGAAATGTTATTAGAACTTTTAAGAAGTAAAGGATTACACCATTAAACTAACTTTTTAGAAGAAAGAATTTTATTGTTCCTATTTTAATTTATAAGGCATTTTTATACACCCAATAATTGTTTTCTTTTTCAAAAAAAGAATTTTCGTGTATTACATTCAAAGAGCCTTTTTCATAAAAATAAGCTTTAAACTCAACTGTATTTTTGGTAGATTGTAAAACATCTAATTTTATCCATTCTACAGATTTTGTCCAAGCAAGTATTTCATTTTTTTACGTTTAGAAGGTCTGGTTTTACTATGATGACTTTTTTGAAGATAATCTATATTAGCCATTACAAAAGCGCTATATCTAGACCTCATTAAAACTTCTGGTGTAGTTACAGAATGTATGTTTAAATGTGCTTTTTTGCAACAATCATCATATGATTTAGAAGGATTACAAGGACATTTCATTTTTCGTTTTTTATTTAGGGATATATTTTACTACTGTTAAAAACATTAGTTGTTTAAGTAATTAAAATTAACATCAATATTAATAAAGTTTTAAGTTAAGAATGTTAAAAAAGAAAATATTTTTTTTACAATTATTTAAAACTGAAAGAGATTAATATCTTTTTCTTTGTTGATGTTGTTATTAGGCTTTCAAATAAATGTACTTCTAATATTAACAACATAAAGGTAAAGATTATGAAACTAAATTTTTTAATATTAGCGTTATTAACTCTATTAATTTCTTGTAAAAAAGAAGCTAACAGAATAATAAATGATCAAGAAAAAGTTACATCAATAGAAGAATTATTAACTAATTTAGAAGACTCAACCAACAAAGATATTATTGTAGTTGCTCATAGAGGAGATTGGCGTAATGCTCCAGAAAATTCTTTACAAGCTATCCAAAACTGTATAGATATGGGAGTAGATATGGTAGAAATAGATGTTAGAGAAACTAAAGATGGGCAATTGGTGGTAATACATGATGTGAGTATAGATAGAACAACAAAAGCCAAAGGTTTAGTAAAAGATTGGACTTTATCAGATTTAAAAAAACTAAATTTAGTTGATGGGTTAGGTGTAGAAACAACGCATAAAATACCTACTTTAGAAGAAGTATTAAATTTATCAAAAGATAAAATATTAATCAATTTAGATAAAAGCTATGCTATTTTTGATAAATGTTATGCACTTTTAGAAAAAACAGGCACAATAAATCAAGTGATTATAAAAGGGAATAAAACAAGAGATGTTGTAGAAAAAGAATTTGGAGAGTATTTAGATAAAGTTCATTTTATGCCTATTGTTAGATTGCCAAACCCAAAAGCTAAAGAGATAATTGATGATTATTTAGACAATAAATTAGCCATCGCTTTTGAATTTACAATTCCAGAAGAAACAGAGTTGTTATCTTATTTTGATGATATTCGTGCTAAAGGAGCAAGTGTTTGGGTAAATGCTTTATGGAAACAGCACAATATTGGGCATGATGATGAAAAAGCAGTTTTAGATAATTCGGTTTACGATTGGTACATCAATAATAATGTAGATATTATACAAACTGACAGACCACAAGTGTTGTTAAACTACCTTAGAAAAAAAGGATATCATAAATAAGTTTTTTGTCTATTAATTCTTGCTATAGCTCTTAGCTTTATTTTAATAAAAACCAGATTATTTTCCGATACAAAAATTTCCAAATATGTGTCCAAGTATGTCTTTATCAATATCGTACTCTCCGGTGATGTTGCCAAGGTGACGTAAACATTCTCTAATATCAATAGAAAATAAATCAGTAGAAATTTCTAAATCGATACCTTCTTGAACAGAAGTAATGGCAATTAAAGCATTGTTTAAAGCCTCAAAATGACGAGAATTGGTCACAATCGTTTCATTATTACTTAAAGCACCAATATTAACTAAAGAAGTCAATTCGTTTTTTAGTTCTTCAATTCCAGTTTTATTTTTTGCAGAAAGCAAAATTAGATTCTCAATTTCTGATTGTAAAATTGCAGAATCATGGCAAGACAAAGTATCAATTTTATTAGCAATTACAAGCAAGCGTTTGTTAGGAAAACGTTTTTTTATGGTTTCTATTTCAGCCAAAAATTCCTCACTAGAGTAGGCGTACTTATTAGAATCGATTAAGAAAATAATTAATTGAGCATTTTCTGCTTTTTCATAAGCTTTTTTTATACCAATACTTTCTACAACATCTTCTGTTTCTCTAATTCCGGCAGTATCAATAAATCTAAAGGCAACACCATCAATAATAATTTCATCTTCTATAGCATCTCTAGTTGTACCTGCAATATCAGAAACAATGGCTTTTTCTTCATTTAAAAGTGTATTTAATAAAGTAGATTTACCAACATTAGGTTCTCCAATAATAGCAACCGGAATTCCGTTTTTCATGGCATTACCAAAAGAAAAACTATCAATTAAACGTTTTAAAACAAATGTAATTTTAGCTACTAATTCTTTAAATTTAGTTCTGTCTGCAAACTCAACATCTTCACCAGAAAAATCTAATTCAAGCTCAATTAAAGCGGCAAAATCTAATAATTTAGCACGTAAATCTTTTAGTTCATTTGCAATACCACCACGCATTTGTTGTATGGCAACTTGATGACTAGCAGCAGAATTAGAAGCGATAACATCTGCAACAGCTTCTGCTTGGCTTAAATCCATTTTACCATTTAAAAAAGCACGCATGGTAAATTCACCATTATCGGCCATTCTACAGCCATTTTGTAAAAACAACTGAATAATTTCTTGTTGAATAAAGCTAGAACCATGACAAGAAATTTCTACCACATTTTCTCCAGTATAAGAGTTTGGGTTTTTAAAAACGGACACTAAAACTTCATCTAAAAGAACATTATTTTGTACAATGTGTCCTAAATGTATGGTGTGTGTTTTTTGACTTTTAAGAGTTTTTCCTTTTTTAATCGATTTAAAAAAAGCATCAACAATATCAATAGATTTTTCACCAGAAAGTCTAATAACAGAAATAGCACCAACCCCAGCAGGCGTTGCCAAAGCAATAATAGTATCGTTTTTAATCATATTGCAAAAATACATAAAGATTTTATCCCAAAAGAAAAAGCTCAACATTTTACGTTGAGCTTCTTTTAAAAATTTATTGAAAGATAAAAATAAGATTAATTAGCAGAAATATTCTTTTTAGCAATATCGTTGTTTACATTTAATTTGTTTGTAAACTCTAAAGTTCTTATTGGGAACGGTATATTAATATCTTCTTTATCAAAAGCCTTTTTAATTTCTATAATGGCTTTACTTTTTCCTTTTAAACGTTCAAGAGCATTTTCAGATTCTATCCAAAATCGGCATAAAAAATTAATTGAACTATCACCAAACTCGGTAAAATAGAATTCAACACTTTTGTCAAATTGTTTTTGATCAAAATTATCTTGTATTGTTTGTCTTGTTAATTCTTCTACTCTTTCTAAATCTGCGCCATATTCTACACCACATTCTAAAGCAACTCTCATTTTTGTGGTTAAAGAATAGTTTTTAAATGGGCTTTCTAAAATGGTTTTATTAGGTATAACTACCATATTATTATCTGCTTCTTTAATAACAAAATAATTTAGGTTTATATCTATAACTTCACCTGCATAACCATTGGTTTCTACCCAATTACCTATATTTAAATTTTGTCTAAAAGATAATACAACACCAGATATAGTATTAGATAAAGTACCTTGTAAGGCCAAACCTATAACAATACCAGACACCCCAGCGGCAGATACAATTGCTTTTAAAGTATCATCAAACTTTAAAACCGTCATTGCAATATATAAACCTGTTAAAAAGATAATTGCAGAAGCAACCCTAGAAACTAGATTCCGTACAGATTCTTGTTTTATTTTATTACTTAAAGTTTTAGTAATAAAACTATTTATAGCTCTAGAAGCAAAGTATGCAATTACAACCACAACCATTGCAATAGCAAGGTTGGGTATGTTTTTTATAAAAATGTCTTTCCAATTTTGTAGTTTCTCTATTATTTTATCCATGATGATTTTTAAGTTTTATAAATGTTTATTTTCTTTTTTTTTAAAGAAATTACTATTTTACAAAACTGCTATTTAGTTCTTCTTTAGTATCTTTAGACCATGCACTTAACATCCATGTAGATTTTTCTAACTCTCTTATATAAGCACCAATTAAATCTATTGTACCTTCATCTTTTGCTTTTTCAGATCTATCTATAACTTTACTAAGTTGTTCTAATAATATTCTATGATCTTCAATAATTTCTGCCACCATTTCTTCATCGGTTAATAACGGGCTAGATTCTTTAATTTTAGAAACCTCTATATAATCAGATAGTTTACTAATAGGGTGGTATTTAAGAGTTACAATTCTCTCTGCAATTTCATCAATTTTAAGTCTAGTATCATTATACATATTTTCGAACTTATTATGTAAGTCAAAGAAGTTTTTTCCTAAAATATTCCAATGAAAATTTCTTAATTTTTGATAATACACATGATAGTCTGCTAGTAGTACATTTAATTCTGATACTACAGGTAAAATTTTTTGATTGTCTATATTCAAGTAATCCATATTGTTTTGGGTTTTAAATTATTATTGATACAAAGATATTTTTTAAGTAAAACAGTGCTTTGCTCATATAAATTAGATGTTAACCCATTTGGATGTTAATTAACCCATTTAACATTATTTATACTTTATATAAAGCTTAATGGCTTATTTTTAGATAAATATGAAGATTTTTTTATAAATTGTAACAAATAAAGAAAGTTGTCGTCAAATAAATAGAACCAAACTTAAATAATTTATGAAAGAAGATAAACAATTATTAGTACTAACACACTTAAGTCAATTATTAGATTTTGTAACAGGTATTGGTGGTTTTATTGTTCCATTAATTTTATGGCTAACTAAAAAAGACGAAGTTTTTGGAATGGATGAGCATGGTAAAGCAATTATAAATTTTAGAATATCTATGTTCATTTATATATTAATCTGTATTCCGCTAATTTTACTTTTAGGATTAGGAATATTAGGACTAATTGCAATCGGATTTTTCTATTTAATTTTTCCAATAATTAATGCAATTAAAGTAAGTAACAATCAAGAACCAAATTATCCGTTAAGCATAAAATTTATAAAGTAAAGAAAGAAGGAAAAGTGCATTAAAAATCGTTCATTTGTTTGAACGATTTTTTTTAGGGCGTTACCTTTCAGGTCAGACTTTCCACTATATCTTTTTTATTTGGTATTGCTACTAAGGCAGCAATACCAAATAAAAAAGGATGCCGTTTCAATCCTTAACGCAAACTTATTAATAAACAAATAGCAATAATAAGCGTTATATATTTTTTATAACATCTTCGTATTCGTAGAAAAAAAGCTCGAATTTTTCCATTGTTTCAACATAAAATTCAAAACAATCCCTCCAAGAATTTTTGTTGTAAATACTAAATTTTTTATCAAAAGGCACATAAATTCTATGAATAGATTTACCGCTTTCTAATAAGTAATCATCATCAAAAATAACTTCTGGTAATTCTGCTTCTAACAATGTTTTTAAAGAAAGCATTTGGTCGTAATAAAGTAAGTTAACCAATTCATCCGGATTTTCTATATCTAAACAAACCATAGCTTGTTTTCTTTCTCCAACAAATTTAAAAGAAAAACCTTTTATTTTGGTGTTATACAACAACCATTTTCTTGGAAAAGATTTTCCAAAACTTGTCCAAAATTCTTTACGTAAAAGTGCAGCTTCTTCTTTAGAGAACATTTTTTGTTTAAGTTTAAAAGATAAGGTTCTTAACTTACTAGATATCTAAGAGTAATTTTTTAATTATAATAACTAAGCAAAAACTATCCGTGAATTTTAGCAGTTTTTCCACGTTCACGCATCATTTCTGCTTCAAAAGCTAACAAAGCATTCCATTTTTCGTCAACAATTTCTCTGTCTTGGTATTTTCTGGCAAATTGTAAAAATGTGGTATAATGGTTCGCTTCAGAAATCATTAAATTTTTGTAGAATTTAGATAACTCTTCATCTTCCATGTTTTCAGAAAACACTTTAAACCGCTCGCAACTTCTAGCTTCTATTAAAGCAGCAATTAATAAACGTTGTATTAAAGCGTTTGTTCTATCTTTAGTTTTAGTAAAGAATTTTTGTAAACGAACAGCGTAATCATTTTTTTGTTCTCTACCTAAAACCATTCCACGTTTCACCATTAATAAATGTACCATTTTAAAATGCTGCATTTCTTCAATAGCAATATTGCTCATTTCTTTTACTAATTCTGTTTCTTCAGAATAATTTATGATAATAGAAACTGCATTAGAAGCTGCTTTTTGCTCTAAAAAAGCATGATCTGTTAATATTTGCTGTAAATTATCTTTTGCAATGTCTGCCCAAGAAGTTTCTGTTTCAAATTGTAAGCCTAACATTTATTGTCTTTTTTTTTGATTTCTACCTTAAAAGAAGAAGTTATTTTATGTTTATAAAGAATTATTAGTTCTTTAGAGAATACAAAATTAATTCATCTATTAAAAGATATCTAATTATTTCTCTTTTTTATTAGAAATAAAAGCATACTAGTTATTAAACTATAAAACTGTTAAGTCGTTTTTATGAAAAATTACCAAAAAAATAAGGTTTAAACTAATTAAGTAATATAAAAAATAAATAAAATTTATAAAATTGAAAAAAAATATAAATTTTATTTTGATGAGAGTTAAACATTCTTAAATTTACTTTTTAATAGATTTAATAAAAAATATGATAGAATTAGCTGGAATTATCATTTTAGGAATATTAGCACAATGGTTTGCTTGGAAATTTAAGATTCCTGCAATTTTACCTTTGATTTTAATAGGTCTATTAGTTGGTCCTATTGCAGCAGAGTTTTTAAGTGATGACGGATCTAAATGGATAGAACCTGTTTGGAATGGAGAAAAAGGACTTTTTCCTGGAGAAAGTTTGTATTATTTTGTGTCTCTTGCAATAAGTATTATTCTTTTTGAAGGTGGTTTAACACTTAAACGAAGCGAAATTAAAAATGTAGGTCCGGTAATTACAAAATTAATAACATTAGGTTCTACTATTACTTTTTTCGGAGCTGGTTTTGTAGCACATTATACGTTTGATTTAGGTTGGGAACTTTCTTTTCTTTTTGCAGGTTTAATAATAGTAACTGGGCCAACAGTAATAACACCAATTTTAAGAAACATACCTCTAAAAAAAGATATTTCTACTGTATTAAAATGGGAAGGAATTTTGATAGATCCAATAGGGGCTTTAGTTGCCGTATTGGTTTTTGAATTTATAAGTGTTGGTGGTGGTGGCGGTTTTACTAAAACAGCATTAATAGAGTTTGCAAAAATTTTACTTTTTGGTACTACTTTCGGGTTTACGTTTGCACATGCTTTAGCTTATGCAGTAAACAAAAAATTAATTCCACATTATCTATTAAATGTAGTTTCATTATCTGCTGTTTTATTGGTTTTTGTTTTATCAGAAATGTTTGCACATGAGTCTGGTTTATTAGCTGTTGTTGTAATGGGAATGGTTTTAGGTAACGGAAAATTAAGTAACCTAAAAGAGTTATTATACTTTAAAGAATCTTTAAGTGTTTTATTAATTTCTATACTGTTTATTTTATTAGCAGCAAATATTAATATAGAAGATTTGTTGTTGCTGTATACATGGAAAACAGCTGCTTTGTTTGCATCTGTAGTTTTTATAATAAGACCGTTGGCTGTTTTTGCAAGTACACGTAAATCTAAACTAAAATTTAATGAAAAGGTATTTATTAGTTGGGTTGGTCCACGTGGAATTGTGGCTGCAGGTATAGCTTCTTTATTTGGAAGTAAATTATTAAAGCAAGGTGTAGAAGGAGCAGAGTATATTACACCATTAGTATTTATGGTTGTTTTAGGTACAGTTTTATTAAATGCAACTACAGCCAGATTGTTTGCAAAAATGATTGGTGTATTTTTAAAAAAATCGGATGCTATTTTATTTGTAGGAGCTTCTTTTCCAGCAATATTAATTGCTAAGTATTTAAGAGATAAAGGAAAAAGAATTATTTTAATAGATTCTAATAGATTTTTTGTGCAAAATGCTCTTGATGAAGATTTAGAAGCTTTTGAAGTTGATATTTATGATGATGGGTTAACCAATAATATAGAGTTAAATGATGTTGGGTATTTAATAGCTTTATCTGGTAGTGATGCTGTTAATAAACATGCTTTAGTTACATTTTCTGATGTTTTTGGAGAGCAAGGATCTTATAAGTTAGCCTCATCAGAAGAAAGTGTAGATACTACTATAAAAGACAGATCTCGTTTTTTTACACCTTACGATGATTATATAAATTTAAGTGAAGCTTATAGAGAAAATCCTGAAATTAATGAGGTAAAAATAGCTGATGAAGAAGCTTATTCTAGAGCATTAAAAGTATTAGCTAAAGAAGAAAAATCTGTACCTTTATTTATAGAAAAGGGTAAAGGAATTTATTTAGTTGCAGAGTTTGAAAAAGCCGAACTGCCTAAAGAAAATTTAAAACTGTGTTATTTAGGTAAAGAGATAGAGTTTTAAAAGAAGAATAATTTTTTGACTCTATTTTTTAATAAACAAAAATTAGAAAAATTGATGTTTTAATAGGTTAGTTTTTACATATCTAACTCAAAAGTTTGACGTAATTTATCTAAAAGAGGGTTTATTGTTTTCATCTTATTAAATTTTTCTTGGGGAGTGTAAGCAAACTTTTTTTCTACAGTTTCGTTTAATTTTACAAGAATATCAATACCGTAATTATTTAAGTTTTCACGTAAAAAACTTAATAATTTAGGACGTCCTTTTTTAAATTGATCCTGCATTAATTTATTAGGTACTGTAAAGTAGATTTTAAAATTTTGTCCTAATTTAGGTAAATCTGTACCTACAATAGAAGCCATACTTCTTTCTCCTTTTTTATTTAAAAGAGCAACATATTTTTTCCAGTGTTCTTGTAGTTCTTTTTCCGTAAATAAATCTTTAGGATGATTGTCAAAGTTTTCTTCAATATCAGCTTTTTTTACTTCTTTTTTCTCGTAAATACTTTTTAAAGATAAAGAAGAGGCTCTGCGGCCTACAGATTTTAAAATAGGTTTTGCTAACTTAGGCTTTGGTTTTTCTACTTTTTCTGATTGTGCAATTACTGTTTTTTTCTCAACAGGTTTTACAATCTCTTTTTTAGGAGGAGAAAGTGCTTGAAAAAAAGTAGCCGGAATTATGTAGTTAGCTGGCTTTTTTTTTTCTCCATCAAAAGTGATAGAGGCAATTTGCATTAATGTTAATTCGACCAGCAGTCGTTGGTTTTTACTTGTTTTATAGTTTAAATCGCAATCATTAGCTTTGTTAATTGCTTGCATTAAAAAAGGAATACTTGCTTTTGTAGCTTGTTCTAAATATTTCTTTTTTGCAGCATCACCAACTTCTAATAAATCAATAGTTATTTTATCTTTTGCTACTAATAAATCTCTAAAATGACTAGCTAATCCGTTTATAAAATGATTTCCTTCAAAACCTTTTGCTAAGATTGTATTAAATGCATTTAAAACGTTTGGTATTTTGTTTGTTAACAATAAATCTGTCATATTAAAATACGTATCGTAGTCTAATACATTTAAGTTTTCTGCAACAGCTTCTCTAGTTAAATTTTTACCAGAAAAACTAATAACTCTATCAAAAATAGATAAAGCGTCACGCATTGCACCATCAGCTTTTTGAGCTATAATATGTAAAGCATCATCATCTGTAGTTATATTTTCTTTTTCGCAGATTGTTTTAAGATAGTTTTTAGCATCTAAAACACCAATTCTTTTAAAATCGAAAATTTGACAACGAGATAAAATAGTTGGAATTATTTTATGTTTTTCTGTAGTTGCCAAGATAAATATAGCATGCGCTGGCGGTTCTTCTAATGTTTTTAAGAAAGCATTAAAAGCTGCCTGAGATAACATGTGTACCTCATCAATAATATAAACTTTATATTTACCGGTTTGTGGCGGAATACGAACTTGGTCTGTTAAACTTCTAATATCATCAACAGAGTTGTTAGAAGCAGCATCCAATTCAAAAATATTAAATGCAAAATCTTCTTCTTCAGAAAGACCAGCTTCTTGTTGATTTATTTTTTTTGCTAAGATTCTAGCACAAGAAGTTTTACCAACTCCACGTGGTCCTGTAAATAATAAAGCTTGCGCTAAATGATTGTTTTTTATAGCGTTTTCTAACGTATTAGTTATGGCTTGTTGCCCAACAACATCTTCAAAATTTTGAGGACGATATTTACGTGCAGATACTACAAAATGCTCCATTTATTTTTTTTTGATGAATAACAAAAGTAATTATCTATTCGCTTTTGCACAACTAGGATTCTTAATAAAATGCTAAAGTTGTAAACAAATTGTATAAGTGTTTAATTTCTTACGACTAAAATTGTAATTTCGAGTTTATTATCGAATTAAAAGTCAAGAAATTTGCATCAAGAAACAGTTATGTATGCTTGATGCAAATTTTATTTAATAATTAATTTAATTTATAAATATGATAAAATCTGTTTTTTCTCTTAGTGCTTTTTTGCTTTTATTTTCTTGTTTAAGTTTTACAAAAAAAGAAGAAGTAAGTAAATCTAAATCTACATATATACCTTCTCAAGAAACAAAAGTAGCTTATTTTGCAAGTGGCTGTTTTTGGTGTGTAGAAGCTATTTTTGAAAGTGTAAAAGGGGTAGAAGAAGCTGTTTCTGGTTATGCTGGCGGCCACACAAATAATCCTACATACAAATCTACAGGAACAGGAACAACAGGCCATGCAGAAACTGTTGCAGTATATTATAATCCTAAAATAGTAAGTTTTAAAACGTTGGTAACGGTGTTTTATGGATCTCATAATCCTACAACAGTAAACGGACAACACCCAGATTATGGTAGCCAATATCGTTCAATTGCTTTTTATTCTAATGACGAAGAAAAAAATATTATTAATAATATGATTGTAAAATTAAATAAAGAGGTTTATGATGGTAAAATAGCTACGGAAGTAACTAAGTTTACTAAATTTTATAAGGCAAAGGATTATCATCAAAATTTTGAAAAAAGGAATCCAAACCAAGGTTATGTAAAAGCTGTTTCTATACCAAGATTAAATGCATTTAAAGCTAAATTTCCTAGTTTATTAAAGGACTCAGAAAAACATTAATAGTTAAAATTATTAAAATAAAAAAAAGCTGAACAATTTTATAATTGTTCAGCTTTTTTAGTGATTTAAATTCTTTTTATAGAATAGAATTTAATAATGTTTTTAATCTAGGATCAGATGGTCTAGGTGCATTAGAGTCTACAATTTTTCCTTCAGTATCAATTAGAATAAATCTTGGTATTCCTGTAATTTGATATGCTTGTTGAAAAGAAAAATCTTGTCCAGCCCAAAGTTGAACTCCGCTTAATTGTTTGTCTTTAACAAAGTCTCTCCATTTTTTTTCTGCAGCTTCCCAAGAACCACCGCTTCTTCTAGATTCGTCTGTAGAGATACTAATAAATTCTATATTTTTATTATGATATTCTTTTTCTAACGCTTTTAAAGAAGGGATTTCTCTAATACATGGTCCGCACCAAGTAGCCCAAACATCTATATAAACATATTTACCTTTAAAAGAATCTAAAGATTTTTTACCACCTTTAAAGTCTGTATAGTTTTCAAATTTAGGAGAAACTTTACCTTTTGCCATTTTTTGACTACTACTGTAGGTGTTATCAAAATAATCAAACATTTGTTTATTTTGAGTTTTAATTAAGCTAACTAAAGAACTGTCTAAATCGTTATAAGCCGTTAAAATACTGTCGTATGATTTTTTTAATAAATCTATTTTTTTGGTAAAAGATGCTTTGTCTAAAGCAAGTATATCTGCAGGATTTCCAATCTTTTTACTTTGTTCTAAATGTGCTATTATTAATTGAGAGTTATCGGCTCCTGTTCCAGAATATTTAACACTAGACATAAAATCTTCAGAATCTCCTTTTAAAGAAATATCAAATCCATTTTTTAAATATAAGGGAATTCTCTGTAGACTGTTTGTTTGAAGCGTGTAGATGTCTGCATTTGTAACAGTTAATGTGTCTTTAAAAGAACCATTTTTGTCAATAGAAATTGTTTTAATAATGCCTGTTCTACTAGATATTGTTACTAAAGAGTCTTTGTTGTTTGTTAATTCTCCAGAAAGAGAAATGTAATCTTTAGAGTGTTCTTTAGAGCAAGAAGCTACTAATAATATTGTTAAAAGTGCTAGACTAAGTTTTTTCATTAATTATATTTTGTAAAATTTAAACAAATATACCACATTCATAAAACATAAATAGTTAAAATTGTGTAGTTGTATGTTTAGGTAAAGAGTAAAAAAATGTTAATTTTTAAATAGGAAATTATCTATTCTTTTAACAATGCATTTGATATTTCCTCTAAAGTAGCTCTGTATTTTGCTGCTATTATTGTTAGTTCTAATAAATTACCTTTTTGATGTTTTATCGCTTTAGAAATGTTATTTAAAGATTCTTTTACGGCCAAATTATTTCTTATAGGCTTTAATTTGTCTAATTTTTTAATTTGTAAATCTTGTACAGCTTTACCGTCTATTTCTAAAAAAGTTAAAGGATCTTCTTTTTCTAATTGGTATTTATTTACACCAATTTTAGTATCATTATTTGTGTTTTTAGTTTCTGTCTTAGGAGTTCCGTTTTCAAAAAAATTACTTATACCACCACTTTCTTCTATTTTACAGATTAATTTCCAAGCTTTATTAGCAAGATCTTCTGTTAAATTTTCTAAGTGATAACTTCCTGCCCAAGGATCTACAGTTTGTGTTATATTAGTTTCTTTTTGCAGGTAAATCTGCGTGTCTTTAGCAACTTGAGCAGAAACTTCTGATGGTAAAGCAAAAGTTTCATCTAAAGCATTTGTATGCAAACTTTGTGTACCGCCAAAAATAGCTGCCATTGCCTCTGTAGTTACTCTTGTAATATTATTAAAAGGATCTTGTTGTGTTAAAGAAGAATCACTGGTTTTACAGTGAGATTTTAAAATGAAAGATTCTGAGTTTTTAGCATCAAATTGTTTTACCATTTTAGCCCATAACATTCTAGCTGCACGAATTTTTGCAATTTCTGCAAAATGATTCATGTTAATTGACCAAGAATAGGATAATTTTGGAGCAATATCATCAATATTTATTCCTGCTTCAATAGCTTTTCTTAAGAATTCTAAACCTTCTGTAAGAGAAAAAGCCAAAGTTTTTTCTGGATTATTAACTGTTTCTAATGAAGAATAATCAGAAATAGAGTAATTAAAATCTAATTTATTTTTACTGCTATATTCAAAAACATCTGTAATAATTGAGGCTGAATATAGATTAGAATTTTTTAGAATATTGCTTTCTATTGTTAAAGACAAATCGCTGGTATTGATGTTTTGTTCTTCTGCTGCAGCAATATAAAATGCTAAAATTGGTAAAAAGTTTATATCTGTTTTTATAAAAACAGATATTTTATCCAAAGGTATTTTATAAAACAGGACTTTTATATCTTCTACAGAATCTATTGCAACACCTTTTTTACCTATAACTTCTTGTACGTTTTTATGATCAGAATCGTAACCTTTATTAGTGGCATTATCAAATAAGATAGATAATTCTGTTTGCCCTTTTTTTAGTTGTTCACGATAAAAATAATTACTGTCCTCTGCGGTAGAAAAGCCAGAAAAATGTCTTGTTACCCAAGGTTTTTGTATGTACATAGTAGAGTAAGGACCTCTTAAAAAAGGAGGGATACCAGCAACAAAACCTTCTTGATTAAAAAAAGGTTTTGTTTTTAAAATACTATTTTTAAGTTTTATGTTTTGTAAATTTTTTCTACTCATTTTTAACTTCAGATTCTAATTTCATGAGGTTGTACAGTTCAAAACCAATCTCTTTACTTTCTCTCTGTTTGTTTTTGATGAGAATAAGACTTCTTAATATGTAAAATAATAAAAACAAAGATAAAATTATAACAGTAGCTATAATGGCATTAACACTGTTTCCGAAAAAAAGAAAAAATTTATCATTAAAAAAATAAAGACTCACAAAAAAGAAAAATAAAAACCAAACAACAAACCTAGGAAGTTTCTTTTTAATTCTTTTAACCTCAGATTTTAATTTTTTTTGTCTTCTCTGCTTCGACAATATTTTTTTAGTATTATTCATTTAAAAAGAATTTAAATTAGTTTCAGAATTTAAATATTCTTTTTCAAGTGATTCTGAAGTTCTGTTTAGATGTATTGGCTGTATTAAAGTTTTTATATTTCGTTGTTTAAGAAACGGGTATAACTCTAATTTTTCTTGCATCAATTCGTCTTTATGTAGCAATAAATCAGGGTTTTCTTCTAAATAACTTGTTTCTTCTTTAATAGCATTTTCTTTAATTTTTCTATATATATTACCTGTTTTTAGTTGATGTAAAAAGCCTCCATTTTTTTCTATTTGCTTAAAAACCAATAGGGCATTTTCAGCTAATTGTTGGGTTATAGATTCTATATAATAAGAGCCGTCTGCAAAGTCTTGTGCTTTGTTTAGTAGACTCTCTTGTTGTAAAATTAGTAGTTGATTCCTGGCAATGCGTTCTCCAAATTTATTAGATTTTTTATAAATAGTATCATAAGAAATATTACAAATTGTATTGGCTCCTCCAAGAATGGCACTCATACATTCCGAAGTTGTTTTTACAATGTTTAGATTGCTATTGTATAAAGTCTTATTTCTTAAACTAGGTTTTACAAAAAGATGTGCTTCTAAATTATCTACGGAGTATTCTGTAATAAGTGTAGCCCATAAGGTTCTAAAAGCTCTTAATTTTGCAATTTCAAAAAAATAATTATTACCTACAGAAAAAGAAAAGTGTATTTTTTTGGCAACATCAGCACCAAATTTATTTAAATATTCATTAGCATGTGCTAAAGAGTAAGCAAGTTGCTGTGTAATTGTTGCCCCACTGTTTTGATATAAATCACCAGAAACAGAAATACAATTTGTTGTGCTTTTTTGAATGTTATTTAGCGCATTAAAATCTGATTGTAGATTACTATACCAATTACCTGTTTCAGCTAAATTGCCAATAATATCAGTTTGAAAATATGTTTTTTCTGAATTTATAAATTTTGATAACTGAACCTGAAAATGACTATCTATAAATTTAAATTGAAAATAAAAGTAAACTTCTTTAATGTTTATATTAATTAAAAGTTTCTTATAATCAAAAGTGTTGTTAGCTATAAATTGTATTGAATTTACACCGTTTTTTAAAGCTTCTATAGCTAATAAATTAGCTATTTTTTCATCACCAACAAAGATAGATTGGCAGGTGTTAAAACCTTGTTCTGGGGTTTTTATTTTTTGATTTGTTCTATCTTCTGATGTGTAAAAAGGTTTTACAACAATACCTTCTGGACTTTTCCAAAGAAGTGTATTATTGTAATCTGCACCGTTTAAATCTACCTGAATTTTTTGTTTCCAAGCAGAAGGTGAAGTTTTTTTAAATTCATCAAATAGAGACGTACTCATTTAGTTTTTTAAAGTATCAAATTCTATAATATAAATATCTTCGTTTTCTTTTTTTAAAAGATATTTTTCTCTGGCAAATTTTTCTAATAAAAGAGAATCTTGCAGGTCTTTTATTGTTTTTTTGTCTTCAGCCAATCTTTTTTCGTAAAAAGAAACTGTATTTTCTAAATCTTTAATTTCTTGATCAAATTTTCTATGGACTAAATAAGAATTATCATCAAAGAAAAGCATCCAAATAACAAAAGGAACTAAGATTAAAATATAAATATTTGTAAATATTTTAAAATAGGGGTTCTTTTTTAAATTAGAAAGAAAGTTCATTATAAACGATCATTTATAACAGTTTTTACAACGTCAATTGCAACTGTATTGTGTTTGTTATTAGGTATAATAATGTCTGCATAATTTTTAGTTGGCTCTATAAATTGTTGATGCATAGGTTTTAATGTTGTTTGGTACCTGCTTAAAACTTCATCTATATCTCTACCTCTTTCTGTAATATCTCTTCTTATTCTTCTTATTAGGCGTTCATCTGTATCTGCATGTACAAATATTTTAATATCAAATAAATTTCTTAATTCTTTATTGTTTAAAATTAAAATGCCTTCTACAATAACAACTTTTCTAGGATGTGTTTTAATAGTATCTGTGGTTCTGTTATGGGTTACAAAAGAGTACACAGGTTGTTCTATTGTTTTTCCTGATTTTAATTTTTTTAAGTGTTTAACTATTAAATCAAAATCTATAGCTCTAGGATGGTCAAAGTTAATTTTAGATCTTTCTTCGTATGATAAATTTTCAGTTTTATTATAATAAGAATCTTGTGATATTACACAAACTTCATCTGTAGGTAGTTCTTTAATTATTTTATTTACAACAGTGGTTTTACCACATCCTGTACCTCCAGCAATTCCAATAATTAGCATAATAATTATAATTAGGGTAATTTATCTACTAAAATAATAAAGATTTTTAAACTTATTTAAGTTTTTTTATTTTAATAAATGTTTTATTACCATTAGAGTTATCAAAAATGAAAGTTGAATTCATTTTTAAGTTAAATAGTTTTTAATTTAAAAAAAAAGTCTCAAAAATATTTTTTTGAGACTTTTTTTAAAAAGAGCCGATGGAGGGACTCGAACCCACGACCTGCTGATTACAAATCAGCTGCTCTAGCCAGCTGAGCTACATCGGCTTTTAAATTTCCGAGCGCAAATTAAATACAAATATCTAAATACGGCAAGATAAAATTCACTTTTTTTAAATAATTTCTGTAATAATTATTGATGATAAAATTTTAAAAAATGTAATCTCTTTTTTATCAGTTAGATATAAAAAAAATACTTACAATTTTTAATAGTAAGTATTTTGAAAATTCTTTTTTGTCAATAAAAAAAGATTAAAAAGTGTTTTAAGAAACTTAATTAGCGTTAAAATTTAAAGTTTATTTTCTAATTTTATAACACTTAAAAAAGAGAAAATAAATTTTAAAACATTAAGGCCTTCCTTTTAATCTTTTTTCTATTTTTTGTTTTACAGCTGTTAAGCGTTTCATTTGATCCATTATTTCTGGATCTTTATCTTGTTTGTATACTTGGTTAAGCTCTAATATTAAAGCTTTTACTTCTCTAGATGCTAAAATTCTATCGCTTGTAGTTTTAAATGAAAATTTTCTATTTTCAAACTCTACAGCTCTTTCTAATAAATCCATTCTTAATTCTTCTATTTTTATTCTATAATTTTGTGAATATAATTATAAAAGTTAGAAAAACAAGTAAAAACTTTTCTTTATTATGCAGTTAATGGTTTTCCTTTTAAACGTTTCTCTATTTTTTGTTTAATTACAGTTAAACGTTTCATGATATCCATGATTTGAGAATCTTTATTTTTTTTGTAAATCTCGTTTAAACTTAATATTAAAGACTTTGCTTCTCTAGCTGCCATAATTCTATCACTAGTTGTTGGAAACTTCATTTTTCTTGTTTCAAATTCTTTTGCCTTGTTAATTAAATCCATTTTCTTATTATTTATATTGGTTAATATACTAGTTTCATTTTAGCAATAGTATTATTAGGTATTGCTTTTTGTTTAAAACATTTAAATTTACTTTTGGTAACGGTTTTAAACTTTAAATGTTTTGTATTTCTGCTCCGAACTCTTTTTTATTCTAATTTAAAGATTTTAGTTTTTTTCTAATTAAATTAAGAATATCTTGTTCTTTTAACTCGAATCACAATTTAATTGATTCAAAAGGACTTCTGTTTTCCTAAAATCCTTCTAAGTATTCCGTCAATTGTTGTGCCATTTAATTAATCGGTAGATAGATTTAATTTATTCTATGATAGATTACTTAACTCAAATCTAATCTTATCAATTTTAAATGCTTGTGTATTAGAATTAAACGTATTATAATTTAATCAAATATAACAAATGTTTAATTAATATTAAAAAAAGTTAAACATAAATTTCAAAATACTATTAAGTTGTGATGTGATTTAGTTAATGATTTGTTATAGAAAGTGTAATATTTATTTATATTTGCTTTAAAAGCTTAAAAAAAGAATAGTTAATTAAGGTTTTTGTTAAATAAAATGTATTAAGTAGGTTTGTTGCAAAAATTTATTAATTACATAAATAATACTAATTATAATTTAAAATCAATACCAAATGAAATTTTTTTTGTCTTTATTTTTTTTAATTTCTTGCATTTTTAACACCTTATTTGCGCAATCTTCTTTTTCTTTTCCTAAAGAGTATAAAGTATTAAAAATAAAACCTTCGGATACAGATGACAAAATAACAGATGCAGATACTCCGCATTTAGTGGTTTACAATCCATCAGTAAAACAAGGCAAATTATTTTTTTTTATGCCAGGTACAGGAGGAATCGCTTTAAAAGGACCCAAAAAATTATTTGCAACTGCGGTAGAGCAAGGTTATCATGTTATTAATATTTCTTATATCAACAGACCTGCAGTTGCGCAAATTTGTCGTGGTGTAAATTTGGTAAACAACGTTAAGTGTACATCAGAATTTAGAACAAAACGTATTTTTGGAGATAACAACTTCTCTTTGATTGCAGATCAATCTCAAGATGCAATTGTAAATCGATTAACAAAACTGTTAGTTTATCTATCGGAAAATGATAAAGCGGGTAACTGGGACGCTTATTTAGAGGATGGCAAGCCTAAATGGAGTGAAATTGCTGTTTCTGGTCAATCGCAAGGAGGAGGAATGGCGGCATTTATTGCAAAAAAACATTTAGTTGCTAGGGTTGTTGATTTTTCTGGCGGTTGGGATTATGCAAAGAAAGGACAAATAGCAAATTGGTATTTTAATAAAAGTATAACGCCTGCTAATTTATGGTATGGTACTTATCACGTTACAGAACCTAGAGCAAAAACAATTAAAGAAACTTATGAAGCTATGGAGATTTCAGAAGATCATATTTATCCTTTTAATTTAAAAGTTCCAGAAGGTAGAAAAGGACATTCTGATGGTGTTAGAAATATAGGTTACAAAACACAATGGATAGAGTTGTTAGGAAAAGGCAATTAAAGTGGAAGTTTATAATATTAAAAAGAATTAAATAAAAACGAACATGAGAATTTTAATAGGATTACTATCCTTATTTCTTTTAATAATATCTTGTAGTCAACAAGATAAAAAAGAATCACAACAAAAACCAAATATCATTTTTTTATCAATAGATGATTTAAGAACAGATTTAGGTGTTTATGGTAACAAAGAAATTAAAACACCAAACATAGATGCTTTAGCAGAAACATCAATGGTAATGCTAAATACGCATTCTCAAGCTGCAGTTTGTGCACCATCTAGGGCGAGTGCCTTACTTGGTTACAGGCCAGATTCAACAAAAGTTTGGCATTTAGGTGATAAGTTTAGAGAGATAAATCCTGATGCGGTTACTATGCCACAATATTTTAACAAAGCAGGATATTATACTGTAAATATTGGTAAAATTTTTCATAATTACATGCCAGATTCTATTTCTTGGGATGAACCTGATTTAAAACCTTACCCATATAATACAGAAGAATATGCAAAGAGAGATGCAGAGACTTATTATTATAAGCCTGCTTCTTTAAAAGATCAAAAAGAAAAAAGAGAAATTCTTCTAGAAAAAAGAAAGGGTAAAGTTGTTTATGGTGATGGATGGAATAGAGGACCTGCTATTGAAGATGCAGATGTGCCAGATTCTTTGTTTTATGATGCCATGCAAACTAAATTAGCACTAGAAACCATTGATAGAATTAAGGATAAAAAAGAACCTTTTTTTATGGGGCTTGGTTTGTATAGACCGCATTTACCTTTTGTAGCGCCTAAAAAATATTGGGATTTATATCCTGTTGGTTCTGTATCGCCAGCGGCAAACCCTAAGTTGCCAAAAAATGCGCCTGCAATGTCTGCAAATGCAAATTACGAATTAAGAGCTTATACAAATCCACATAAAATTGGTCGTCCAGAAGACGAGCCTTTGCCAGAATCTTATACGGATTCTTTAAAAAGAGGATATTATGCAAGTGTTAGTTTTGTTGATGCTTGTGTGGGTAAATTAGTAGTTGGTTTAAAAGAGCGTGGTTTGTATGAAAATACAGTAATTGTACTTTGGGGAGATCATGGTTGGAAGTTAGGAGACCACAATGGTTGGGGAAAAATGACTAATTTTTATATTGATACTCATGTTCCGTTAATAATTAAAGGAGCAAATCAAACAAAAGGAAAAAAAATAGAGGCACTTTCAGAATTGGTAGATATGTTTCCAACATTGTGTGATTTAACAGGTGTGGATAAAGCAGATTATTTTCAAGGAACAAGTTTAACTCCAGTTTTCGAAAATCCAGATTTAGAATGGAAAGATGCTGTTTTTACACAGTTTAGACGAAGACCAAGAATATCTAAAGACGGACAAGAATATATGGGGTACTCAATGCAAACAAAACAATATCATTATATAGAATGGTATCATTGGGATAATGTTAAAAAAGAAAAAGGAGATTTTGCAGCTACAGAATTGTATGATCATTATATAGATCCAAACGAAACCGAAAATATTGCAGGGCATTCTGATAAAGTAGAAGTAATAAAAAGTTTGTCAGTTCAATTATCTAAAGGATGGAAAGGAGCATTGCCTAAAAGTGTATTATAATCAAACCTAAGAAAGAATACTGTTTTTTATCCAGATTATAAAAAAACAAGTTTATGAAAAAAGCATTTTTAAAAAAGATAAGTTACGCTATGTTATTTTTTATCTTGATTTCTTGTAACAAAGTGGTAGATAAAACAAAAACAATAATTAGTACCAAAAGAGAAATGGAACAAAATAAATTACCACATCAAAAAATGAATACATTAGGATTGATTGGCGGAACTTCTTGGCATTCTACTATAGAATATTATGCTGCTATTAATCAATCTATCAACGATTATTATGGTAATAATACAAATCCGCCTTTATTGGTGTATACAATTAATCAGGCAGAAGTACATCGTTTACAAAAAATAGACGAATGGAATGTAATTGCTGCATTGTTAAAAGAAGCAGCAATTGGTTTGCATAACGGAGGAGCAACTTCTGTTATGTTTTGTGCTAATACGCCGCATAAGGTTTTTGATGTTGTGCAAAACCAATTAGATTTTCCGATCATCCATATAGGAGATGCTACTGCAAAATCCATAAAAAATAAAGGGGTTAAAAGTGTCGCTTTTTTAGGAACCATTTACACCATGGAAGCTAATTTTATAACCAAAAGAATTGAAGATAATGGTGTTGAAGTTTTTGTGCCAGAAGAAAAGGAAGTACTTATAGAATTACAGCGAATTATAGAAGAAGAACTTACTTATGGGGTTATAAAGCCAGTTTCTAAAACGTACGTTTTAAATGTTATTCAAGATTTGGTAGAAAAAGGAGCAGAAGGTGTGGTTTTAGGTTGTACAGAATTTCCATTAATGATTTTTGATGAAGATTTAAAGATTCCTATTTTTAATACTACTAAAATACATTCAGAAGCTGCAGTAGACTATATTTTGAATAAATGAGTTTTGTTTTTTAGTAAGACTTGTATACTCTAATTAAAGATTTTTAAAGTATAGATGATTTAATCTAAAAGGGATAAAAGAGCTGCTAAAGCTTTATTTGTTCTCTTTATGTTTTTTTGGGTAAATAGTAAATAAAAAATTTTAATCTATAAATATTTCAATTCCAGTACCTTGCGGATTTGTATTTCATTTTGGGATAAAAAAGTTGAAAAAGGTGTTGTGATTATTAAAAAGAGGTGTATATTTGCACCCGCTAACGGAAATACGAGTAGGTTAGTATCGTTCATTGATAGTTTGTTTGATTTTAGAAAGAAGTAAAAATTAATTAGGTTTTAGGGGTATAAAGTTTGTATCTTTGCCGTCCGCTTTAAAAAAGGGGTATTAGTTTTCTTTTTTAGGTTGAAAAAATAAAAATAAA
>NZ_JAHDAU010000099.1 GCF_021991835.1 Polaribacter sargassicola | reverse complement strand
TCGCGCAGGCGAAGTCCCTGCTCACGTTCACGGAGAAGCTGAAGGCCGACAGCGGCAGCGACGACATGCTGCTGATCGGTGACTTCAACGCCTACGGCCAGGAGGACCCGATCGACGTGTTCACGTCGCAGGGCTGGCTCGACACCGTGCCGTCCAAGGCGAAGGGTCAGTACACCTACTCCTTCGACGGGGAGCTCGGCTCGCTGGACCACGTCATCGCCTCGCCGTCGCTCGCGGCGTCGGTCACGGGCGCCGGCGTGTGGGGCATCAACTCGCCGGAGTGGAGCGACCGCGGTTACGCGTTCGGCGCCACCGAGGCGGGCACTCCGTTCCGCTCCAGCGACCA
>NZ_JAHDAU010000098.1 GCF_021991835.1 Polaribacter sargassicola | reverse complement strand
ACCGTCGTGATGAACCACGGCCGGGTGGTCGCGGACGCTCCGACGGCGCAGCTGCGCGTCGGGCTCGGCGCCAGAACGGTCGCCGCGAGCCTGCCGGAGACCGGCGCCGACGGCATCCTCTCCTCGCTGCGAGATCGCGACGACGTCACCGAGCTGCGCGTGGATGCCGACCGGCTCACCCTGCGCGCCACTGACTCGGATGCCGTGGCCGCCGCGCTCCTGGCATCCGGAGCACATGATCTGGAGATCACCGCTCCCACCCTCGAAACCGCCTTCACCGCCCTGACGGAGGACTGACCATGACCACCTCGACTCCCGCCTTCACCCGCACGCCGCATGCTCTGCG
>NZ_JAHDAU010000097.1 GCF_021991835.1 Polaribacter sargassicola | reverse complement strand
GAGAGCGGGCGCCCCCTGCGGCTCAGCAGCGGCCCCGCCATCCAGCACGCCGGCGACCTGGCCGCGCTGCTGTCGAGCCTCACACCGGGGGAGGTGCTGTTCATCGACGAGATCCACCGCATGGCGCGCTCCGCCGAGGAGATGCTGTATCTGGCGATGGAGGACTTCCGCATCGACATCATGGTCGGCAAGGGCGCCGGAGCGACCAGCATCCCGCTGGATCTCGCGCCCTTCACCCTCGTCGGCGCGACCACGAGGTCCGGCCTGCTGCCCAATCCGCTGCGCGACAGGTTCGGCTTCACCGGCCACCTCGAGTTCTACGACGCCAGCGACCTCGAGCGGGTCA
>NZ_JAHDAU010000096.1 GCF_021991835.1 Polaribacter sargassicola | reverse complement strand
CCGCGATGTACGACAGCCACGCGTCGTCGCCCTCGGTGAGCGCCTGGTCGGACAGCGCCGCCACGCCCTGGGACGCGACGAGATCCTTCACCTCCTGCTCCTGCAGCCAGCGGATGTCGGTGATGCCGGTGCGCAGCTCGATGTACGTCGCGAACCCCTCGTACACCGCCACCGGCGGTGCGTCGAACGAGGTCAGCGGGGCGGCCGCGTAGTGCAGTCCGTGCGCGAACTCGTGCGTGAAGGTCGCCAGCCGGTCCTCGGCGCTCAGCGGGCCCATCATCACCAGCACCCCGGAGGTCGCATCGCCCACGGCGACGTCGGACTCGAAGAAGTCCGAGCGGAAGGCG
>NZ_JAHDAU010000095.1 GCF_021991835.1 Polaribacter sargassicola | reverse complement strand
GAGCGGCTGTTCGGCACGCTCAGCGACGGAGAGCAGAAGCGCGTCCAGATCGCGCGTGCGGTGATGACCGACCCTGAGCTGCTGCTGCTCGACGAGCCGACCGCGAGCCTGGACCTCGGCTCCCGCGAGGAGCTGCTCCAGCTGCTGAGCGGCTACGCCGCGTCGCCGACCACTCCGGCGATGATCATGGTCACCCACCACGTCGAGGAGATCCCGGTGGGCTTCACGCACGTCATGCTGCTGCGCGAGGGCGGCATCGTCGCACAGGGGCCGATCGCCGAGACGCTCACGGCGGAGGCGCTCTCGGAGGCGTTCGGCATGCCGATCGCGCTGAGCGCCGAGGGCGG
>NZ_JAHDAU010000094.1 GCF_021991835.1 Polaribacter sargassicola | reverse complement strand
CGAGTGCAGCACGTCGCCCACGATGACGACGCGGAGCCCGCTCAGGTCGCGGCCGCGG
Organism: Polaribacter sargassicola; assembly: GCF_021991835.1. GTDB lineage: Bacteria > Bacteroidota > Bacteroidia > Flavobacteriales > Flavobacteriaceae > Polaribacter > Polaribacter sargassicola. The sequence continues at coordinate 289 of NZ_JAHDAU010000094.1, read as the reverse complement.
CTGTCGGCGCCGTACCGCCGCTTGCGGATCGTGAAGGCGTCCAGGAGCGCCTGCGTGGGGTGCTCGTGCGTGCCGTCGCCGGCGTTCACGACGCCGGCGGAGATCCAGCCGCTGGTGGCGAGCGTGCGGGGGGCGCCGGATGCCGAGTGGCGAATCACCACGGCGTCCGCTCCCATCGCCTCCAGCGTCTGCGCGGTGTCCTTCAGGCTCTCGCCCTTGGAGACGCTGGAACCCTTGGCGGAGAAGTTGATCACATCAGCGGAGAGTCGCTTGGCAGCGGCTTCGAACG
>NZ_JAHDAU010000093.1 GCF_021991835.1 Polaribacter sargassicola | reverse complement strand
GACACCGTGTGGTTCGCGTGCCTGGCGGCGGTCGTGATGCTCGCGGCCGCGGTCTGGTCGTGCACCCTGCCGCTCGGCGTGGAGGGCGACCACGACCACACTCACGGAGCCTCCGGCTCGGATGCTGCGGCGCACCGCCGCCGGACGCTGCAGACGGCGGGCGTGGTGGCCGGCGGCATCGTGTCCTCGGCGGTCGTGCTCGCCGCGCTGCTCCTGCCGCCGGCATCCCTCTCCGCCCAGCTCGCGGTGTCGCGGGCGGGGGAGAACCCGGTGCTCTTCGCGGGCGCGGATGACGTGACGCTGGGCGTCGCCGACACCACGACGTTCGGCGTCGGCGACTGGGCGAGC
>NZ_JAHDAU010000092.1 GCF_021991835.1 Polaribacter sargassicola | reverse complement strand
ATCGTCGACGAGGAGCAGTTCGGCCCCGTGCTTCCGGTCGTCCGCTACAGCGATGTCGAGGATGCCGTCCGCCGCGCGAACGGCACGGACCAGGGCCTCGGCGCATCGGTGTGGGGGCCCGACGAGGAGGCGGCGAAGGAGATCGCGCTGCGTCTCGAGGCCGGCACCGTGTGGATCAACCAGCACGGCGGGGTCGACCCGTCGACCCCGTTCGGCGGTGTGAAGGCTTCCGGCTACGGGCTCGAGTTCGGCGTCGAGGGGCTGAAGGCGATGGCGGCGACGAAGGTCATCCGGCGCTGAGCTCGGCGATGCGCGCCTGACAACAGGAGGATTGCTCAAGACAGGTGGATG
>NZ_JAHDAU010000091.1 GCF_021991835.1 Polaribacter sargassicola | reverse complement strand
CCGACAACGGACCCCGCTCCGTGCTCAGCCTCCCAAACTCGGCGCAGAGCCGACATGGCGGTGGTCTTGCCCGCCCCAGCAGGACCGACCAGGACATCGAGGAGGCGTCCTGATACCGCGATGCGGGTCAAGGCGTCGGCTTGGTCGTGGCCGAGCATCCGGCAGTCCGCGTCGGGTCTGCGCGTGATCTTCTCGACCGTGGCAAGCGGCACCGTCGGCCCGCCGAGGTTGGCGGCTCGTTCGAGGAGTCTGTCCTCCGCAGCAAGCTGGGACTCGGAGGTGAACACAGTCGAGCTTTTCGGACGGAACACCGAGCTGCCGTCGGGACGACGGAACACAACCGGAGACGCGG
>NZ_JAHDAU010000090.1 GCF_021991835.1 Polaribacter sargassicola | reverse complement strand
GAAATTGCGCGCCAATTGCGTTTACGTGATATGGGGGGTATTATTGTAGTAGACTTCATTGATATGACCAATGCTGAAAACAGGCAAAAACTCTTTAACTTTCTTCGTGATGAAATGAAGGACGATAGAGCTAAACACAAAATATTGCCGCCTAGCAAGTTTGGATTGATACAAATAACAAGACAACGAGTTCGCCCTGAGATGAACATAAAAACGCGTGAAGAAAACCCTAATAACCTAAATGGTTCAGAGGTTGAAGCACCCATAGGATTGGTGCAAACCATCACCCATGATCTTGAAAAACTATTAAAAAAAGACTATAAAAAGGTGACCCTAAACACACATCCTTTTA
>NZ_JAHDAU010000008.1 GCF_021991835.1 Polaribacter sargassicola | reverse complement strand
AGCTGAAAATTTTAGGGTGGTTATTGCATTGGGGCTCACCTCTTCCCATCTCGAACAGAGAAGTTAAGCCCAATAGCGCCAATGGTACTGCATTTATGTGGGAGAGTAGGTCGCCGCCTTTCTTTATCAAAGCCTCAATTCTTTTGAATTGAGGCTTTTTTTATGCTTAGAATTAAAAGAAGAAGCTATAAAATATAGAGTAATGATTATTATATAGAGGTGTTTTATGCTTTTTAATCGATTGTAGCATAGCAAACAAAGTAGAAACTATACTCTCAATCAAAAAGAACTCATAAGCTCTTTAAATTAGATATCAAACAAAAAACTCATCAGTTAATCACTGATGAGTTCAAGACTCATTAAACAGATTTTTTGATAAAACAGCTAAGTTGTAAATTATTAATTAATAAAGTTTTATATTTGTGGCTTAATAGAGAAAAAATAGGGGAAATGAAGAAAATTAAATATTTATTATTAGTGTTTTTTGTCTGTATTGGAATTAACAATATATATAGCCAAAAAACTCCGCCACCACCACCACAAACAGGAGATACAGTAACACCACCACCGGGCTTACCAATAGATAGCGGTTTGGCTATTTTATTAGTATGTGGAATAGCTTATGGAACAAAAAAAGTTAGAAATTAGAAAGTTTACTAATATATTTGCCTATAACATCAAACTCTAAATTAACATTATCCCCCTTTTTAAGAAGTTTAAAGTTTGTGTTTTCTAAAGTATAAGGTATTATAGCTACACTAAATTCGTTTTTTTTAGAATTGATAACTGTTAAGCTAACACCATTTATAGTTATTGATCCTTTTTCAATTGTAACGTTATTTGATTTACTGTCATAAGTAAAAGTAAAGATAGTACTGCCCTCTTCAGTTTTTATGTTAGAGCATATTCCTTTGTGGTCTACATGACCTTGTACTATATGACCGTCTAATCTATCACCAAGCTTCATTCCTCTTTCAAGATTAATTAAATTACCAATTTCAAAATCTTTAAGAGTAGTTTTTTCTAAAGTTTCTTTAATTGCTGTAACAGTATATGTGTCATCTTTAATTGATACTACGGTAAGGCAAACACCATTGTGAGCTACACTTTGATCAATTTTTAATTCATTTGTAAAATTGCTTTTTACTGTAAGATGTATATTATCTTTCTCTTTTTTAATATTTGTAATTGTACCAAGTGTTTCTATTATACCAGTAAACATATCTGTAAAATTTAGTTACTTTTGTAGTATTCAAAAATAGGAATAATAGAAGAGTTAATATGGATAAATCTGATAAAATTATTGTAGGTATTTCAATAGGTGATTTAAATGGAATTGGTTTAGAAGTGGTGTTAAAGACATTTATGGATAAAAGAATGCTAGAATTTTGTACACCTGTTATTTTTGGATCAACAAAAGTTGTTACTGCGTATAAAAAGCTATTAAAAATAGAAACTCAAGTTTTTGGAATTTCATCGTTAAAACAAATTAATTATAATAGAATTAACGTTTTAAATATTTGGAAAGAAGATGTTTTTATAGAATTAGGAAAAGCTACTAAAACATCGGGTGAATATTCAGCAAAATCATTAGAAATTAGTGTTGAATATTTAAAGAATGAAAGTATAGATGTTTTGTTAACAGCGCCAATAAATAAAGATACTATCCAATCAGATAGTTTTAATTTTCCTGGTCATACAGAATATTTAGAATCAAATTTATCAGGAAAAAGTTTAATGATCCTTATGACTGATGAATTAAAGATTGGATTAATAACAGGTCATATTCCTATTTCTAAAGTTGCTGATTCTATCACTCCAGAATTAATTAAAGAGAAAGTTGAAACAATGTATACTTCCTTAATTGAAGATTTTGGTATCAATAAACCTAAAATTGCTGTTTTGTCATTAAATCCTCATTGTGGAGATAATGGAGTTATAGGTAAAGAAGATGATGAAGTTATTTTACCAACTATAGAGGAGATTAGAAAAACAGGTAAATTAGTTTTTGGGCCTTATGCAGCAGATGGTTTTTTTGGTTCTGAAACATATAAACAATTTGATGGAGTTTTAGCGACTTATCATGACCAAGGTTTAGCACCATTTAAAGCACTATCTTTTGGTAAAGGTGTAAACTTTACAGCAGGTTTAAGTAAAATTAGAACATCACCAGATCATGGTACTGGTTTTGATATCGCAGGTAAAAATTTGGCAGATCCTTCATCTTTTAAAGAAGCTTTATTTACGGCTATAAAAGTTTATAAAACAAGAAAAGAATTCAAAGAATTATCTAATAACCCTCTTTTAATTAAAAATTAATTCTTTTTTAAAGAAAAGATGATAAAATAATATTTTTTTATATCTTTGCACGCTCAATTGATGTTTGGTAATGAAAGACTTAAGAGAATTCAACATCCAGTTTGTAGGATTAAAAGAAGGTAATCATTTATATACATATGATATTGATAATACGTTCTTTAGTTATTTTGATTATGATGAATTTAAAAGTTCATCTATTCAAGTATCATTAGATTTTGTAAAAAAAAGTACGTTATTAGAGTTAACTTTTAATGCTAAAGGTTATGTAGAAGTTCCTTGTGACACTACAGGAGAACTATATAACCAAGAAATAGACGCGGTATTACCGTTAATAGTTAATTTTGGTATTGAATTTAACGATGATAACGAGGAAATTTTAATTTTACCTCATGAAGCATATGAGTTTAATGTTGCACAATATATATATGAAATGATTGTGTTGGCAGTGCCACTAAAAAGGATTCATCCTGGAGTATTAGATGGTAGTTTAGAGTCTGCAACATTAAGTAAGTTAAAAGAATTAGATAGTAACAGAGTAGAAAAAACTGTTGAGGAAACAGAGACAGACCCTAGGTGGGATAAATTAAAGAATTTAATAACAGAAAAAAAGACATAAAATGGCACATCCTAAAAGAAAGATATCTAAAACTAGAAGAGATAAAAGGAGAACACATTACAAAGCAGCTTCTCAGCAAATTGCTACAGATCCTACAACAGGTGAAGCTCATTTATACCACAGAGCACACTGGCATGAAGGAAAACTATACTACAGAGGACAAGTAGTACTAGAATCTTCTGCTGTAGAAGCATAAGTAAAACACTAATAATTTTAAAAACCCTCATTTTTGAGGGTTTTTTTTGCGTTTTCAAACCAAAAATGACTGTTTTTTACTTTTTTTCTCTAAAAGTGAAATAATTTTCATTTCTTTGAAATTCCTTAACGTTAGGATAATAACTTGAAATATGACTAAAATCACTGCGGCAATTACAGCAGTAGGGAAGTATGTTCCTGAATATGTTTTGACCAATAAAGAATTAGAAACCTACGTAGACACTAATGATGAGTGGATAACTACAAGAACTGGTATTAAAGAAAGAAGAATTCTTAAAGGAGAAGGTTTAGGTACTTCATATATGGCAATTAAAGCTACTGAAGATTTATTAAAGAAATCTAATACAGATCCTAAAGAAATAGATTTAGTAATTGTTTGTACAGCAACACCAGATTTACTAGTTGCATCAACAGCGGCATATGTTGCTTCTGAAATTGGAGCCGTAAACGCTTTTGGTTATGATTTACAAGCGGCTTGTTCTAGTTTCTTGTATGGTATGTCTACTTCTGCTAGTTATATTGAATCTGGTAGATATAAAAAGGTATTATTAATTGGAGCAGATAAAATGTCTTCAATTATAGATTATGAAGATAGAGCAACCTGTATAATTTTTGGAGATGGAGCAGGTGCTGCATTATTTGAGCCAAATAATGAAGGGTTAGGTTTACAAGATGAATATTTACGAAGTGATGGTGTTGGAAGAGATTTTCTAAGAATAGAAGCAGGAGGATCTATGATGCCAACAACAGAACAAACTGTAAAAGAGAAAAGACATTTTGTTTATCAAGAAGGAAAAACTGTTTTTAAATACGCTGTTTCTAATATGGCAGATGTTGCTGAAAAAATGTTAACTAGAAACGATTTAGAAGAGAAAGATATTCAATGGTTAGTTGCACACCAAGCAAATAAAAGAATTATTGAAGCAACAGCTAAAAGAGTTGGTGTATCATCAGAAAAAGTAATGATGAACATTCAAAAGTATGGTAATACAACTTCTGCAACATTACCACTTTTATTAGCAGATTACGAAAATCAATTAAAAAAAGGAGATAATTTAATTTTTGCCGCATTTGGTGGTGGTTTCACTTGGGGAGCTGCTTTCTTAAAATGGGCATATAATTCATAAATCAAATAATTAAAGAATAAGAAGTATGGATATTAAAGAAATTCAAAATCTTATAAAATTTGTAGCAAAGTCTGGCGCAAGTGAGGTTAAGTTAGAAATGGAAGATATTAAAATTACTATTAGAACAGGTAGTGATAAGACAGAGACTACAATTGTACAAGCTGCTCCTATTGCAAATATGCCACAGCCAGCTGCTCCTGTTGCTACTCAAATAACTATGCCTGTAGATTCTGGTGCTACAAAAGTAGAAAGTAATGAATCTAAATACATTACAATAAAATCTCCTATTATAGGAACTTTTTATAGAAAACCATCTCCAGATAAACCAAATTTTGTAGAAGTTGGTACCGCAATTAATGTTGGTGATACAGTTTGTGTTATCGAAGCAATGAAGTTATTTAATGAGATTGAATCTGAAGTTTCAGGTAAAATTGTTAAAGTATTAGTTGATGATTCTTCTCCTGTAGAATTTGATCAACCTTTATTCTTAGTAGATCCATCGTAGTATTTTTAGCAAATTTATAAGAAATAGAAATTTCTTTTTTTTACTAAATTACTAATCAAACTAATTAAAACAATTATGTTTAAAAAAATATTAATTGCCAATAGAGGAGAAATAGCACTTCGTGTTATTAGAACTTGTAAAGAAATGGGCATAAAAACTGTAGCGGTTTATTCTACAGCAGATGAAGCAAGTTTACATGTTAGATTTGCAGATGAAGCTGTTTGTATAGGTCCTGCAGCTAGTTCTGAATCTTACTTAAAAATGGCTAATATCATTGCTGCTGCAGAAATAACAAATGCAGATGCAATTCATCCAGGTTATGGTTTTTTATCTGAAAATGCTAAATTTTCTAAATTATGTGAAGAACATAATATTAAGTTTATTGGTGCAACTGGGGTAATGATTAACCAAATGGGAGATAAAGCAAATGCTAAATCTACAATGATTGCAGCAGGTGTGCCTTGTGTTCCTGGGAGTGAGGGTGTTATTGAAAATTTTGAAGAATGTAAACAAATTGCCAAAACAATAGGTTACCCTGTAATGCTAAAAGCATCAGCCGGAGGTGGTGGTAAAGGTATGCGTGCAGTTTGGAAAGAAGAAGATCTAAAAGATGCTTGGGATTCTGCAAGACATGAAAGTAAAGCAGCTTTTGGAAATGACGATATGTATATGGAGAAGCTTATAGAAGAGCCAAGACATATAGAGATACAAATTGTTGGAGATTCTTACGGAAAAGCTTGCCATTTATCTGAAAGAGATTGTTCTGTTCAGAGACGTCATCAAAAGTTAACAGAAGAAACTCCTTCTCCTTTTATGACAGATGATTTAAGAAATAGAATGGGAGATGCTGCTGTAAAAGCAGCAGAATATATTAAATATGAAGGAGCTGGTACTGTAGAGTTTTTGGTTGATAAACATAGAAACTTTTTCTTTATGGAAATGAATACTCGTATTCAGGTAGAGCATCCTATAACAGAAGAAGTTGTTAATTACGATTTAATTAGAGAGCAAATACTAGTTGCAGCAGGAGTTCCTATTTCAGGGAAAAACTATTTTCCACAAATGCATTCTATAGAGTGTAGAATTAATGCTGAAGATCCTTCAAATAATTTTAGACCAGCACCAGGAAAAATTACAATTTTTCACTCACCAGGTGGTCATGGAGTTAGAGTAGATACGCATGTGTATGCAGGTTATATGATTCCTCCTAATTATGATTCTATGATTGCTAAATTAATTACCACAGCTCAAACAAGAGAAGAGGCAATTAATAAAATGAAACGTGCATTAGATGAGTTTGTTATAGAAGGTGTTAAAACAACAATTCCTTTTCATAGACAATTAATGGATCATCCAGATTATGTGTCTGGAAATTATACAACAAAATTTATGGAAGATTTCGAAATGAAATAAGAAATAAAAATATCATAAAGGAAAAAAGAGAATACATTAGATTATGTATTCTCTTTTTTTATATTTATAAAAATGTTTTTTAAAATGAAAATAGATGGTATTGATAAAAAGATTATTAGAAGCTTAACAAAAGACGCTAGAACTCCAATATTAAGTATTGCTAGAGAAATAGGCGTATCTGGTGCAGCTATTCATCAAAGATTAAGAAAGCTTGAAAAAGCAAAGCTAATTGATAGCTATCAAATGATTATAAATCATGAAGTATTAGGTTATTCTACAACAGTTTTTATAGGTGTTTATTTAGATAATGATGTTTTGTTATCTTCTGTAGTAAAAAGGTTAAAAGAAATGCCAGAAGTTTTAGAATGCCATTATACTACCGGAAATTTTGCAATTTTTATAAAAGTAATATGTAAGAATAATAATGATTTAGTAAATGTATTAGAAACCAAGATTAAGAAAATTAAAGGTGTTTTTAAGATAGAAACTATGGTTTCTTTAAATCAATCAATAGATAGACAATATCTTATATAAAAATAGACAATTAATTTGTGTAAAAATATTTTGTAAAATCAAAAAACCGTTGAAAATCATAAGATTAACAACGGTTATTGTACTGAAGATGGGACTTGAACCCATACGGCCATTACTGACCACTGGATTTTAAGTCCAGCGTGTCTACCAATTCCACCACTTCAGCATTGGTATATTTTAAATAGAGCGAAAGACGGGATTTGAACCCGCGACCCTCACCTTGGCAAGGTGATGCTCTACCCCTGAGCTACTTTCGCAGTCATTATTTTATTTAGAACTTTTTGCTGTAAACGTCTAATTGTTTAGAGCGGTGCAAAGATAGTATGTTTTATGGTTCTAGCAAATTTTTTTTAGTTTTTTTTTAGTTTTTTTTATTTGTTCTTTTTGTTTTCAAAATAAGTTGCTCTTATAGAGTGTTTTAGTTATGTGTGTTTTTTTAATTATTTTTTAAAATTCTAAAAAATAATTTCTCTTGTGTAAAATTAGTGTAACCTTATAGCTTATAATCTTCTTATAAATGATCTAATTTATATAAAAGTCAATAAATAGGTATTTTTTTTATTCAACAAATGTTTATATATTTGGTTTACCAAATTGGTAAACCAGTTTTGGTTGTTTCAAAAATAGATAAGGTTTTACCAAGTAAAAATGGCTCATTTTAATGAAAATAAAAAATTAAATTTCATGAATAAAATAGTTTTTATAATTATTTCTGTTTTGTCTTTTTCCACATTAAAAGTCAACGCACAAGAGGTGTTAGTTTCTAATATTGTAGAATATAATGCTTCCATAAAAAATGCAAAACCAGGAACTACTATTATCTTAAAAAATGGTATTTGGAAAGATGTTAAGTTAAATGCTTATGGTAACGGAGAAGAAGATAATCCTATTATTGTGAAAGCTGAAACAGCCGGAAAAGTAATTGTCTCTGGTAATTCTACCTTAAATATTTATGGTGAATATGTAATTGTTAGTGGGCTTTGGTTTAAAGATGGTAGTTCTTCTTATAAATCAGTTGTTCAGTTTAAAAAAGATTCTAAAACTTTTGCAAACAATTGTAGATTAACTAATTCAGCAATTACTTATTTTGAAAATAATGCTGGTTTAAAAGATCATTGGGTAGATATTTGGGGTAAAAATAATAGAGTAGATCATAATAATTTTACAGGAAAAACAAGTGAAGGTACAACTTTAGTTGTTTGGTTAAAAGGTGATGAGCATGTAGAGAATAATCATAGAATAGATAATAACTTTTTTGGTGAAAGAGAGGATTTAGGTAAGAATGGTGGCGAGACAATAAGAATTGGTACAAGTGAAAATTCTATGAAATCATCTAAGACTTTAGTAGAGAGAAATATATTCGCAAATTGTGATGGAGAAATAGAAATTGTGTCTAATAAATCTTGCGATAATATTTTTAGAGATAATTTATTTGTAGAAAGTAAAGGTACATTAACCCTTAGACACGGTAATAATGCATTAGTAGAAAGAAATGTATTTATTGGTAATGGTGTTTCTAATACAGGAGGAATAAGAGTTATCAATCAAGGGCATATTATAAAGAATAATTATCTAATTGGTTTAGAAGGTGATGGATATAGAGGGCCAATTGTGGTTATGAATGGTGTACCAAATACTCCATTAAATAGGTATCTTCAAGTAAAAAATGTAGATATTCAGAATAATACAATTATAAATTCTGGTCCAATTACTTTTGGTGCTGGTAAAGATGAAGAAAAAACTTTAGCACCTGTAAGTACTAATTTTTCGAACAATTTAATTTTTAATACTAAATCAGATAAAAATATCATTTTTGAAGATAGTGTAGATGGTGTAACTTTTAGTAATAATTACTTAGATGCTCCAGGTTCAGAAACTTTAAATGGTTTTAATAGAGTAAAAGTTGAATGGAAAGAAATAGGTTCTTTTCCTATCCCGACAGCTAATAATAGTGCTTTGTTAGAAGTTTCTAAAAATGATAAAAGTGCTACAAAAGATATTACAAATTCTTCAAGAGTTACCTTTAATGCTGGTGCTTTTAATTTAGATGCTAACAGGTTGCCAAAAGCTTTAACGTTAAGATCTGGGCCAGGTTGGAAAGTAGAAATTGTAAAACCTGTGGCTAAAGCAGAAGAAATTAGTGTTGAGCCAGGTGTAGAAACTTTAAGAAAGGCCATTAATAAAGCGAACCCAGGTTCTATACTCATGTTAAAAACCGGAGAGTATATCTTAGAAAAATCAATTAAAGTATCAAAAAATATTAAAATAATTGGTGATAAAGGTGGAGCTACAATAATTACAGCTAAAAAAGATCTAGAAAAACCACTTAGCTATATGTTTAGAGTAAATGAAGAAGTTACTCTAGATATTAAAAATGTAATCTTAGATGGAGAAATTTCTAACTTAAAGTATGCAATTGTTTCTCCGGATAAACAAGAAGCAGGAATTTATAATTTATTTGTAGAAAACGTAACCTTTAAAAACTTTACAAATAAAAGTGGAGGAAGTGTTTTTAAAGCGTATAATGGTACAAAAGCAGATACGTTAAGCTTTATTAACTCGAGATTCGAAGATAATTATAGAGGGTTAAATTTATCTTATGATAAAGATGAAATGGGGAAATTTAATGCAAATAACATTATTATAGAAAATACAGTTTTTAAAAATATAGAAGAAGCTGCAATTAATTATTATAGAAAAATTTTGTCACCAGAGCTTCCGGGAGGAAATCTAATTATTAAAAATTCGGTTTTTTCTAATGTTTATAATGATGAAAAAGGAAAAATTATTAGATCTGAAGGAATACATAATGTAGAAATTACAAATTCGGTTTTTGAAGGTAGCTATAAAATAGAAACACCAATATCTTTAAAAGGTACCAAGAATGTAATTTCTAATTGCTTAATATTTAAAAGTGGTTTTGTAAAAGTTAGTAACGGTGCCGAAAAAGAAAATTTAATATACAAAAACCCGAAATGGGAAGATGATATTCTTTTTATACCAAGTGAAAAATCAGATTTATTAAAATCGAATAATGGTGTTGAAAATATTGGACTAAAACAATAATTTTTTATTGATGAGAAAATATTTGTTAAATATACTATTTCTTGTAATTGTTTTTCAGTTTACAAATGGTCAGGTTGTGTTAACAGCAGATGGTCCTGGTAATACTTATCAATTGATAAATTCTGTTTTTGCTAATACAAATAGAAATGTTGTAGAAGTGCCAGATTGTAATCATTCAGATTTTGGAGATCATATAGATGAAGTTTTTGATACAGATTTAAACAAAAATGTATTTCGTTTTCATATACATGTATCATCAGATAACGATCGTTGTAAAAAATTTGATAGACAACGAAATGAAATAAAATCATATTCTGATTCACCAGAAAACCTAAAAGCAGAAAAAGGAGAAACAGTAGAATATAAATGGAAATTTAAACTACCAGAAGATTTTAAACCATCTTCTAATTTTACACATATTCATCAATTAAAAGTAGTTGGTGGTCCTTATGCGTCTATCCCTATGATTTCTTTTACGCTTAGAAAAGGAAATCCAGATAAATTAGAGTTAAGATATACGGCTACTAAATCGCAAAAAACTCTAAAAACTGTAGATTTAAACTTATTTAAAGGTAATTGGGTAGAAGTTACAGAATACGTAAAGTTTGATGATGTTGGTAGTTATTCTGTGGTTATAAAAACGATTTCTGATAATAAAGAAATTTTTAATTATTCTAACAGTCCAATGGATACTTGGCAAGATGGTGCCGAATTTGCAAGACCAAAATGGGGTATTTATAGAAGTTTAAAAAGTAAAGAAGATTTACAAGATGAAATTGTAAAATATGCAGATTTTAGCATCAATGAAATTAAAGATTTATATTCTGTAGATGTTTTAAAAGAAAAAGCAGAAAGAATTTTATTAACATCTAACTCATCTTCAGAAATAGAATTTAAGAATGTAGATGGTTTTAATTTGGTTGAATTATTTGATAATTCTGGTAGAAAAATTGATATAGAAAATAAGATAGATAATAGTAAGTTAGATGTTTCAGGTTTTACTAAAGGACTTTATTTTCTTGTATTTAAAAAAGAAAGTGAGATTGTAAAAGTACTAAGGTGTTATGTTAAATAATTAGTAGTACTTACTTTTTAGTAAATAAGTCTAAAATCTTCATTGTGGTTAAGCCACTTTCTATTGGGCAAGGGTTTTTCTCTTTTTCTAAAAAATAGTTTACAGTACTTTCTATCATTGGTTTTTGAATGTTTTTTGGGTTTTTAAAGCTAAAGGTCTCTTCTTTTTCTAAGGTAGATAAGAATACGCTTTCACCATAAAAAGAAAAACTAATTGTACCTTTTTCTCCATAGATTTTACATTCATCTTTAATGTCTTTATCAGAAACATTAAAATTCCAAAGTCCTTTAAATTGAATTCCGTTTTTAAACTCTATACATCCGTTTATAATATCGGCAACTTTGTTATTCTTTAAAGAAGTAGAAAAACCTTCAGCTTTTTTTATATCACCAAAAAAGTAATACATTAAATCTATTTGATGTGGTGCTATGTCATGAAAATATCCGCCACCAGATATTTCTGGTTTTAACCTCCAATTATCATCTGTTTGTACAATTACGTTTTTATTTTTTGATTGTAAAATTTGAACATCAACATGTAAAATATTCCCTATAGATCCGGAATCAATTAGTTCTTTTACTTTTAAAAATGCAGGTAATTTTCTTCTGTAATGTGCAACTACTAGTTTTGTTTGTTTATTTATTAAATCGCTTAATTCTTTTGCTTCAGAAAAATTAAGAGTTATCGGTTTTTCTAAATAAAGATATTTATTGACAAGCAAACATTTTTTAGCTATTTCTAAATGAGTAGAAGGCGGAGTTGCTATATAAACAGCATTAATTTCTTTATTTTCTAATAATTTATCAACAGAATCATACCAAAGAGAAACTTTGTGTCTAATGGCAAAATCTTCTGCTTTTTTTGCATCTCGTCTCATTACAGCAATTAATTTAGAGTTATTTACCTTGTTAAAAGCTGGTCCGCTTTTAACTTCTGCAACATCTCCACACCCTATAATCCCCCATTTAATTAATTTCATTTTAAAAAGATTTATTTAAGTAAAAATAGTTTTTTTGATTTCAATAATAACAGTATATTTGGCTTAATTAATTGGTTTACCAATTTATTGTTTTGTACATAAAGTTGCATATATATGCTATTTTTCAACTTTACTCTCTTATAAATAGAAGTCACTTATTTAATTTAAATTTTAAAAATAAGAAAACACTTATTTAATTAAAAGATAAGTACAATTAAAATTATAATAGTAAGAAATAATCTTATAGAGTTAGCAGCCTCTTTTATTTTTTACTCAACTTAGAACAGATTATTTAAACATATTAACTAAAAAAATGAAAAAATCATTATTAATTATTACACTGTTGCTTCTTGTGGTATCTTGTAGTAACGAAAAAGTAACACAAAGCATTGTTGTTACAACACCTGAAGAATTAATTAATGCGGCAAAAAATGCCCAGCCAGGAGATGATATTGTTATCAAGAACGGTACTTATAAAGACGTAGAGATTGAGTTTGTTGGAGAGGGAACAAAAGAAAATCCTATTAATTTAAGGGCAGAAACACCAGGGCAAGTTTATATAGAAGGAGTTTCTAACTTAGAAATTGCAGGTTCTTATTTAAACGTAAGCGGCCTTTATTTTAGAAATGGTTATACGCCAACTAAAGATGTTATTGCTTTTAGAACAGGTAGTGAAAAAGTTGCAAATTATTCTACTGTTTCTAATTGTGTAATTTTAGATTTTAATCAAGAACAAAGAGATAAAGATGATCTTTGGGTGCAGTTTTATGGAACACATAACGCATTAAAAAACTGTTATCTTGCAGGGAAAACTAATGGAGGGCCAACGGTTAGAGTAGATTTAAAAGGAAATCAAAGTATTAGAAACTATCATCAAATTGTTAATAATCATTTTGGACCAAGACCAAGAAAAGGTGGTGCAAGAGGAGAAACAATTCAGTTAGGTAGTAGTTTTACATCTATGTCGCCAAGTAATACAACAATTGCAAATAACTTATTTGAAGAGTGTAATGGTGAAGTAGAAATTATTTCTAGTAAAACAAACTTTAATATTATCCGTAACAATGTTTTTTATAAAAGTGAAGGTTCTGTTGTAACTCGTCATGGAAATTATGCAACTATTGATGGAAATTATTTTATAGGTGATGGTGTAAATAAAAATTACGGTGGTATTAGAATTGTAAATACTGGGCACTGGATAATTAATAACTATTTTTATAAAATTATTGGAGAGAACTTTAGAAGTCCGTTAGCTGTAATGAATGGTATTCCTAAATCTCCATTAAATAGATATAACCAAGTTACAGATGTTGTTGTTGCGTATAATACGTATGTAGATAGTAAATCTCCTTGGCAATTTGGAGTAGGAACAAACATTGCTCAGGCAGATGTTTTACCTAAATCAGAAATTCGTTCTGCAAGAGCACTTAGAACTGTGGTAGCTAACAATGTTATCTATAATACAAAAGGAGATAAAGATATTATTATAGAACATGATAAGGCAGATGGTGTTAAGTTTAAAAGCAACATAATTAACAATCAAGGTGTAGATTTTGGTAACGAAGAAAGAATTACACCAGCTAGTTTTGAATTAACAAAAGTAAGTGAGAATATTTATTTACCTAAGTTAACAGAAGATTTTGATATTTACAATGGTTTTGGTTTTGAAACAATTAAAAAAGATCTTTTTGGTAACTCTAGATTAAGTTCTAATTCTATTGGAGCAACTGTAAAAGGAGAGTTTCCAGATCCTAATATTTTAGATAAAACAAAGTATGGTGCAGAGTGGTTTTCTAATGTGGTAGAAGCTAAAGAACCAACTGTTATAGAAGTTGCTTCAGAAAGTGAGTTAGAAGCTAAAATTACTGCTGCAAATGCAGGAGATATTATTGCTTTATCTGCAGGAAAATATACTGTATCAAAATCTATTGTAATTAATAAAACAATTACAATTCAATCAAAAGGAAATGAAAAAGCTGAAATAGTTTTTACAGGTGGAGATAACACTGCTTTATTCGAGTTAAATCCTTACGGAATTTTAAATATTAAAAATGTTGTTCTTAAAGGAAACGGTAAACAACAAGCTTTTTCTAATTTAAAAGAAAAAATGTCTAACCATTTTGGGTTAACAGTTGTTGGTTGTGAGGTTGATAATTTTGATTATGTTTTAAAAGCTTACAAACAAACTTTTGCAGAAGAAATTACTTTTAAAGATTCTAAAATTTTAAATTGTGAAAACGGTATAGAGTTGTCTGAAGAAACTAATGATAAAGGTGATTATAATACAGAGTATTTAACAATTGAAAACTGTGATTTTGTTAATGTTAAGCAAAATGTTATTGATTATTATAGAGGTGGTTATGATGAGTCTACAATAGGTGGTAACTTATTGGTTGCTAATAGTACTTTTACAAATTGTGGAAGCAAAGAAAAAAACGGAATTTTACTTAATCACAGAGGAATTGTAAATGTAAACATTACTAAAAATACATTTAAAAACAACAGAGTTCAGTTTGTTTCTATTTTATGGGGAGCAAAAAATAATATTGAATCTGAAAATACTTTAGTAAATTCTGGTAAGATTAAAACAGAAGAAAACTTGAAGTTAAAATTAATGTATTAATAAAACATATTTTTAAAAAATCCTACAAGGCTTATACTTTGTAGGATTTTTTTGTTTATAAAGAATTGTAATTATTATGAGGTTATTCAAACTATTATTTTTGTTATTTTTTTCGATATCCGTTTACGGTCAAAAAATACCATCAAAAAAGATTATAAAAGTATCTAAATTAGACAAGTTTCTTAAAGATGATGTAAAAAAACAATTGTCTGAAAATGGTAAAATTACGTTAGAAAAATTAGCGAGTTATTTTAGAGATCAATTTTCTGAGCGTTATTATTATAATTATAAAACAGTAGATAATCGTTTTGCAGAATATTCAACATTATACACAGATGCAAAAGAAAATCATATATCTAGAGCTCTAGATCATTTGGGTAAATTTCCTTCTAAACCACAATGGAAATTACCATTTAATTATCAAAACGGAGAACCTGTAAATGCGTACGCTTTAAGACATTTAGCAAGACAGCATAAAATGATAGATATTGCTCTCTATTATTTTTATCAAAAAAAAGATGTAAAATATATAGATTATTTTACAGATCAAATGCAGTCTTTAAATTATGCTTTAAAACAAAATGAGTTTGAAACTATAGAGGATGGTAATGGTGTTTATGAAGCTTTTAGGTCTGGTTACAGGGTTTTAAACTGGTTAGAAATCCATAATCTTTTTTTAGGAGAAGAAGCGTATTCAGATGAAGATCAATTAACAACAATTGCTACTTTATTGCAACACGCTTCTTATTTGTATGAAATAAATCAAGAATTTAAATCTGGTAATCATCAAACAAGAGGTTTGTCTGCTTTGGCAATGGTTTCTATTTTATTAAGAGATTTTGTAGATACAGATGTTTGGTATAAACATTCTATGAATCTTTTGGCAGAACATATGCGTAAAGAAATAAATGAGGACGGTTTTCAGTTCGAACGAACGGTACATTATCATATAAGTGATATTGGTAACTATTTTTATGTATATCAATTAGCGAAAAACAGTAATATAAAAGTAGATGATTTTTGGACTAATAAGCTAGAGTCTTTATTTGGTACTTTAACTAAAATTGCTTTTCCAGATAAATCTGCACCTGTTTTTTCTGATGATACAGATACGCCTTGGGCAGAAAAAAATGATATTTCAGAAGCTTTAACTTTAGGTTTTTTATTGTTTGAAGACCCAACTTATGGATATTTTGCAAATAAAAATATTAGTGAAAAAATGTATTGGTATACAAGCAAAACCCAATTAGAAAGTCTTAAAAATATTCAGCAAGCAAAACCGAATTTAAAGTCTTATGTTTTTTCTGATACAGGTTATTATATTCTAAGAGAAGGTTGGGAAGATAAAGATAAGATGTTAGTTGTTTCTGCTGGAGTTGATGAGAAAAAGCCAGATCATCAACATGGAGATGTTTTAGGAATTCAGGCTTTTGCTAACGGAAATGTTATTTTACCAAATTATCAAGTTCGTTATTCCTTAAAAGATTTAGAGTTGTTTAAAAATTCTATGACAAAAAATGTTGCTTTGGTTGATGATGAATTGCTTGGTAAAAAATATACATCAAATAAAGGAGGAAGTGGATTTGGTAAGTTTAAAGATTTACCAAAACCAACAATAATTGGTTTTCAAAAAGACAAAGATTTAGAAATCTTTATCGGTGCTCATGATGGTTTTAAAAATATTGATGTAAAATATACGCGACAAGTAATTAATGTAGAAAATGATTTTTGGATTGTAAAAGATAATTTTTCATCAGATAAAAACCATATTTATAAGCAGGTTTGGCAAGGTCATTATAGTTTAGAAAATGCACCAAATTTATTGCGTTCTAGTTTTTCTAACGGTTCTGGTTTAGATATTTATCAATTAAATAAAATAGATAAAGTTATTACAGATGGGGCAAGAGGTAAAGAATGGAGTGTTGTTTCTGTAAATGATAAAAAAGACTTTAGTTTTATTACCATTCTATTCCCTTTTTCTAAATATGACGAAAGAATTAATGAAACAAGTGAAACTGTTAACTTAAAAGGTTGGCAAACAACATCAGAAATTATTTCAGATACAAAGAATAAATTATCTAAAGAAAATAAATGTTTGTTGTTTGATGTAAGAGAGGTTGAAATTAAAGGAGAAAAATATCAGTTTTCAGACAAAGTAGATGTTTTTATAGAGATAACAAAAGATGGCTTTATTGTACAGTCTTTAAATGATAATGTGTTTTTAATTAAGAATAGATTAGTAACAAAAGAGATAAAACCTTTAGAAATTTTAGTTTTTAATTAGGAGTTGCAATGTATTTAAATTCAGGTTTTTAATAAAAAATAATGTGTAAAAAATTTTGATAATTCGTTTTTATTTGTATTTTTGGTAAACCAATTTGGTAAACCAATTCTTAGCAGAATAAACAATTAACTAAAAATTTTACAAATGAAAACAAAATTACTTTTTGAAAAAAAAACAAAAACATTTCTAAGCCTTTTTTTACTATGTTTTTGCTTTAATTATGGATGGAGTCAAACAAATTTAGTTTTAAATGGCACAGCAGATCTACATGTTTTTGATTCAAACGATAATGCAGATGCTTGGGATATGACCCCTCCTAGTAGTATTGATGATAATTTAGATAGCCCTTATAGAGCTCTTTGGTATAACTCAGATTTAGACTCTTGGTTAGAAGGTTTTTATAGTGATGATAGTGAGCAACCGGGGGCGTCTAGTGATGGTTCTTATGTAAATGGAGAAAAAACAAGAGGTGTTAAATTAAGTGAGAATTCTCGTCGTTTATATCAGGTAGTTACAGTTGTTCCTGGTTTAGAGTATACTTTTAAAATAGATTCTAGATCTGAGGAAGAAAATATAAATTCAGAAATATTTATTTTAAATGAAGAAATTACTTCTGAAGAAGGATTAGATAGTTCAAGTAGTAGTGTAGATGCTTATTTAGAAGTAACAAATGATTACAACCCAAGTAAAGGGTCTGCAGATGTAAATACATTTACAACAAATACTATTACTTTTACAGCATCTAAAAGTAAAGTGGTTATCTATGTTAGATCTTTAAGTTCTGTAGATAGTAGCCATGAAGTTTTTTATGATAATATAGAACTTTTTGATGCATCAACAGCATCAGTAGATGATGTTTTTTCTTCAAAAATTAGCATCTATCCTAATCCAGCTAACGATTTTGTAAAAATATCTACACTAGAAACTATTGATACTGTGGATGTTTATAATTTAATTGGTAAGAAAGTTATTTCTTCTAAAAATTTAATTGAAAACAGCGTAGATATTTCTACCTTAGCAAAAGGAGTTTATATGTTAAAAATTACGAGTGGAAACTCGGTAGCTTCTAAAAAGTTAATAAAAAAATAAAATAATTATATTTATTTGATTGAATATAAGAACCTATTTAATTTGGGTTCTTATTTTGTCTAAAAAAAAATCTTAAGATGAGTTTTTACAAAGTGCCTTTACTTGCTTTATTAATAATGTTTTCTTGCTCTAAAAAAGAGAATACAGTAGTTGCAGAATCAGAAAATACACATCCAAATTTAATTTTAACAACTAAAAGTGTTGCAGAGATAAAATCTAAATTAGGTACAATTCCTGTTTTTGATAAAACACTACAAGAGGCTAAAGAAGCAGTTGATGCAGAAATAGAAAAAGGAATCGATGTGCCAATTCCTAAAGATATGGCAGGTGGATATACACATACACAGCATAAATTAAATTATGCTACAATGCAAAAAGCTGGAGTATTATTCCAGTTATTAGGCGATGAAAAGTATGCAATTTATATTAGAGACATGTTGTTAGAGTATGCAGAAATGTTTCCTACTTTACCAAGACATCCGCAAGAAAGAAGTTACTCTAGAGGTAAACTTTTTTGGCAATGTTTAAACGATTCTAACTGGTTAACATTTACTAGTCAGGCTTATGACTGTATTTATTCTTGGTTGCCAAAAGAACAATCAGAATATTTAAATAAAACATTATTTAGACCATATGCAGATTTTTTATCTATAGAAACACCTCAGTTTTTTAATAGAGTACATAATCATTCTACTTGGGGTAATGTTGCTGTAGGTATGATTGGTTTGGTTATGGATGATGAAGTTTTAATAAATAGAGCTTTATATGGTTTAAAGAAAGATGATGTAGATTTAAGTGCAAAAGATAATGATGGTGGTTTTATTTTTGATAAAGATGGTAAAGCAGGTTTCTTAGCAAATGTAGATTCTCCTTTTTCACCAGACGGATTTTATACAGAAGGGCCATATTACCAACGTTATGCAATGTATCCTTTTTTAATTTTTGCAGAAGCATTAGAAAATAAAAGACCAGAATTAAAGATTTTTGAATACAAAGATGGTGTTTTAATAAAAGCAGTTGATGCGTTATTGAATCTTACAGATGCAAATGGAGAATTCTTTCCTTTAAATGACGGACAAAAAGGAATGTCTTATTATACGGCATCTTTAGTGTCTGCTGTAGATATTGCTTATCATTATGGTTCTCAAAAACCAGAATTATTGTCTGTAGCAAAAAAGCAAAATAAAGTACAATTAGATGCTACAGGTTTAAGTATTGCTCTTGGGCTAAAAGAAAATAAAGAAAAACCTTTTGTAAAAAAATCTATGGAATTAAGAGATGGTTCTAAAGGTGATGAAGGTGGTGTAGGAATTTTAAGATACCAGAAAGAAGATGAAACTTTAGCTTTAGTAATGAAATATACCGGACAAGGTTTAAGTCATGGACATTATGATAAATTATCTTTTTCTTTATATGAAAATGGAGATGAAGTTATACAAGATTACGGCCTTTCTCGTTTTGTAAACGTAGAGCAAAAAAATGGTGGTGGTTATTTAAAAGAAAATAAAACATATGCAAAACACACTATTGCGCATAATACTATTACACAAAATGAAATTTCTCATTTTAATTACGATTTTGCAACAGGTAGTTTAAATCATTCAGATAAATATTTGTTTGATGTTAATGATCCTAATTTTCAAATTGTAAGTGCTGTAGAAGAAAATGCATATCCTGGTACAAAATTGCATAGAACCATGATTATGGTTAAAGATAAAGATTTAGATAAGCCATTTATTATTGATGTTAATAAAGTAGAGTCTAATAAAAATAATCAATACGATTTACCTTATTATTATTTTGGGCAAATTATTTCTACTAGTTTTAATTTCGATTCTTATTCAACGCTTAAAACTCTTGGAGATGATTATGGTTATCAACATATCTGGAAAGAGGGAAGTGGAATTGTAAATGAAAATAGTATTCAATTTACTTGGTTAGATAATAAAAGGTTTTATTCTATAACCTCTGCAACAAATCCAAAAGATGAGGTTATTCTTGCAAGAATAGGAGCCAATGATCCAGAGTATAATTTAAGAAAAGATCCTTCTATAATAATTAGAAAAAAGAATACTAAAAATACGGTTTATGCATCAATTATAGAATCTCATGGTAGTTATGATTCTGTAGTAGAAGTTGCTAATAACGCATATAGTAATTTTTCTAAAATAGAAGTTTTGAGTGATAATGTTAAATATTCTTCTTTTAGTATTCAATTTAAAAATGGAAAAGAGAAAGTTTTAATTTTATCAAATATTGATAACGATAAAAATAAAGAACATTCAGAAACAATAAATGGTAAGAATTACTCTTGGACAGGAGCTTACTATTACAAATAAATTAATTTTAAAAATAACAAAAAATGAAACGAGTTAGTGAAAAGTATGTCATCGCAAAAGATATAGAGTGGGAAAATCTTGGCGGAGGAGTTTCAAGAAAATTCTTGGGTTATGATAATCAAATTATGATGGTAAGTGTAAAATTTGATAAAGGTGCATTAGGTGCTCCACATCAGCATTTTCACACCCAAGCTACTTATTGTGTTTCAGGGAAATTTGAATTTGAAATTGACGGTGTAAAGCAAATAGTAGAAGCTGGAGATGGTGTTTATATTGAGCCAAACTTAATGCATAGCGCAGTTTGTTTAGAAGAAGGACAATTAATAGATACATTTAGCCCAGTAAGAGAAGACTTTTTAACAGGTGATGGTCCATCTTATTTTGGAGATAAAAAGTAATAATATCCAAAAAGCAAAAATAATTTACCCTAATTAGGCAAAAAGATTAAAAATATGTTAATTATCATAGTATAATAAGAATTTAAGGAATAATTAACTTTTTTTTTTTTAGTCGTAAAAAAACAATTATATTTGGTAAACCAAACTGGTTTACCAAATTTTTTTTTATATAACTAATTGATAGCGTTTTAGAATTACAGTATAGCAGTGCTAATTCATCAATTATTTCTATAAAAAATCAAAAAAAGTTTTATTAACAAAAATTACCCAAAACAATTAACAATGAATTTAAAGTTTAAGTTAGTATTTATCGGAATACTACTTTTTAGTGCATTAGGTTATGCGCAAGAGAGTGTTACGGTAAAAGGTACTGTTACGTCCGTGACAGATAATGAGCCAATTTTAGGGGCTAACATTATTATTGTAGGAACAACAACAGGTACAAGTACAGATTTTGATGGAAACTACAAAATTAAAGTGAAGTCAGGAGATGTTCTTCAATTTTCTTATTTAGGTTTCAAATCTAAAACAATTACTTATGTAGATCAAACAACAATTAACGTAGCGTTAGAAGAAGATTCTAATGTTTTAGAAGAAATTGTTGTAGTTGGTTATGGAAATCAGAAACAAAAAAATGTAACCAGTGCTTTAACTAAAGTATCTGGAGATGATCTTCAAAACCAAGCCGTATCTCGTGTGGAAGACGCCTTAAAAGGAAGAGTTGCTGGTTTAAGAATTCAGGTAACTTCTTCAGAAGCAGGTGGAGATCCTAAAATTACATTAAGAGGTCCGGGTTCTGTAACAGGTTCTTCTTCTCCGTTAATTGTAGTTGATGGAGTTGTATTAGGTACAGATCCTGATATTTTAGCGTCTATAGATAACAATAATATTAAATCTTTAAGTGTTTTAAAAGATGCATCTTCAGTTGCTATTTACGGTTCTCGTGGGGCAAATGGTGTAATTTTAATTACATTAAAAGAAGGTATTGCTGGTCAAACAAAATTTTCTTATAACACATTTACTGGTTATAAGTATTCTAAAAATAATAGTAATTTTAATACAACTATTGCTCAAGAAAGAGCAAGATTAGATGGTTTACAAAGTACTATTGATGGTATATCTACTAGTAGCATAAATTATGATAGAATTATAGGTGATTATAATACTGCATATGCAGAATTAGAAGCTATGGATTTTATTGCATCTTTAGGTACTGGAGAAAAGAATTGGCAAGATGAAGTGTTTGACGGAGGTATAATACAAAGCCACTCTTTTGCTGTAAGAGGAGGTTCTGAGTTAACAAGTTTTACTGCTTCTTTAGGTTATTTAGAGGATGAAGGAATTGCTCTTACTGATAACTTTAAGAAATACAACGCAAGAATTAAGATTGATAGTAAATCAAAAAACAAAAAAATAAAATATGGAGCTAGTATTCGTGTTAACTATAATGATCAAAAGAAATTACCTGCTAGATTTACTGATCCATTAAGACAATTAGGGCATATTCCTTTATATTTAAATGAAGAGCATTTAAAATATGTAACTAATTTTTCTACAGATGTAGGTGTATCTACAGATGCTGGTAAGTTATTTGAAAACTTAGGTGTTGGTAGTTATGGTTTTTCAAGAGCTTTTGATCACGTGTTTACAGTTGATCCAGACAATCCAAGAGCCATTGCAAGAGATCCAGAAACTGGTCTTCCTTTGGCAAGCGATTTAACATCAGGTGGTTTAACTTTGTCTACTACTAAAAACGTACATCCTTTAGTGCATTTCTTAGAGAGAGAAAGAACAAAGAAAAAATTAAACTTAAATGCTTCTTCTTATATAGATTTTAAGTTAGCAGATGGTCTTAATTTTAGACAGACAATTTCAGGAGTTTTTACTCATAATAAGAGTAACGAAGCAGATTTCTTATATGGTCAAGAAAATAGAGATCAAGAATCTTATAGATTAGAAAGAAGAGATGAAATGAATCAATATGCTTTCGAGTCTTTAGTTAAGTATAATAAAACTATTAAAAAGCATACTTTTAATACAGTACTTGGTTTTGAGTTTACACAAAGAGATTTTTATAGACAAGAATCTGAAGCAGTAGGTTTTAGCAACGATTTTAATAATAATATATCTGTTGCAGACGGAGGTACAACTTATACAGATAACGGAACTGATAAATTAGTTTCTTATTTTGGAAGATTAGATTATAATTTTGATGAAAAATATCTTGTTCAATTATCTGCTCGTAGTGATGGTAGTACTAGATTTGGTACAGATAATAGATTTGGTTTTTTCCCAGCAGCATCTTTAGGTTGGGTTATGTCTAATGAAAAATTCTTAGAAAATAGTAATCTAATATCTTTCTTAAAAGTAAGAGCAAGTTATGGTATTTCTGGATCTAATGAAATATCTACAAGTGTATATGAATCATTATACAGATTTGAAGAATCTTTTAGTTCTATTAGTTATAATGGTAGCACAGGTGTAAAAGGAATTACATTAGCAAATAGAGCATTAGGATGGGAAAAATTAAGAGAATTTAATCCTGGTGTAGATATTACATTTGGTAGAGATTTATTTAGTTTAACTGCAGACTATTATATTAGAACAAGTGAAGACTTACTACTTTTTGCACCGTCATCTGCAACTTATGGTACAGATAACTGGTTACAAAACCTTGGAGAAGTTCAAAATGAAGGTGTAGAGCTTGAGTTAACTTCTAGAGTTATGTCTAAAGAAAACTTTAGATGGAGTGCAGGAGCGCAGTTTTCTCTAAATAGAAATACTGTTAAGAGTTTAGGTAATAATGAACAAATTATTTCTAGAATTGATCAAGACAC
The DNA here is from genome assembly GCF_021991835.1 of Polaribacter sargassicola. Classification (GTDB taxonomy): domain Bacteria; phylum Bacteroidota; class Bacteroidia; order Flavobacteriales; family Flavobacteriaceae; genus Polaribacter; species Polaribacter sargassicola. The sequence goes on along the minus strand of NZ_JAHDAU010000008.1, from coordinate 150,975 downwards.
AAGACCAACAGAATTTATAGCAAAAGTAGGTCAACCAATTACATCTTTCTATGGATGGGTTTACGACAAAGAAATTCCATTAGAATGGGTAGATAATCCTTTTAATAGATTTAATAATGATTTTGCAGATGTATATGTAAAAGATTTAAATGGAGACGGTATTATTGATGCTGATGATAGAACAGAATTAGGAAGTCCTTATCCAGATTTCGAATGGGGTTTCAATTCAGACTTTACATTATATGACTTTGATTTTTCTTTCCAATTACAAGGTTCTCATGGAGCAGAGGTTAGAGTTGCAGATTTAGATCAATTATATTATGCAAGTGAGTCTGCTGTAAATGAAGTTTCTAACTTTCCAGATAAAGATTTAACTGTTCATAGAAGATTTACAGATGATCATATACAAGATGCTTCTTATGTGGCTGTAAGAAATATAACTTTAGGTTACACATTACCAGATGCATTAGCTACAAAATATAATTTTGATAAATTAAGATTTTATGTTACTGGAGAGAATTTATTCTACTTTATGGCAAAAGGTTATGAAGGTTTTAATCCAGAAGCACAAGGACAAACATCAAGTAACGCAAATACACCGTTAACTGCAGGTTACCAAAGAGGTGATGGACCAGTTGTTAGAACAGTTTCAGCAGGTATTAACTTCCAATTTTAATTAATATAATTATGAAAAAAATATATAAAAATATAATAGTTGGTTTTTCTTTCATGGCTTTATTAACAAGTTGTGAAACAGAGTTAGACCTTAGTAATCCAACAGCACTTTCGTTAGAAGAGTTGTTACAAACAGATGATGGTTTTATAGCATTATCAAACGGAGTTTTAGATGCTTATCAAAAAATTCCTGCAAATGAATTCTATTTAACAGAATTAAGATCAGACAATGTTAGGGCTAATTCAGAAAATGGAAACTTCCCTGCATTTAATGCATATAATGTAGATGCAAATAATGGAGATGTTGCTACGTATTATTCTAATAATATGCACACTATTAAACATGCAAATACAATTATAGATAACCGTTTCTTAGCTCCCGAAAGTCAACAATATACTGTTGGTGAAGCTTATTTTATGAGAGCTTTATGTCACTTTAATCTAGTAAGAGCATATCAAAATGTTCCTTTTATCGATAAAGTTTTAGACATTACAGAAGAAGAAGCATTAGATTATCCTCAGTTACCAGAAGCAGAAGTTTATGAAAAAATTATTGATGATTTTAAAACTTCTATTGCTTATTTAGATAATGCAGAACAAAATAGATATCGTCCATCTAAAGGTGCGGCTATCGCTTTAGCGGCAAAAGCATATTTAAGTCAGCCAAACCCTAATTATAGTGAGGCAGAACTTTTATTAGCTTCAGTTGTAGAAAATAGCGGTTCTTATGGTTATAACTTACTTTATACAGATAGATCTAGCGCAGTTAATTTTGATGAAAACCCTGATGAAATAACAGATGCAGAGTATCTTGCAAATTTAGTTGTAGATTTCGGACACGTTTTTGGTAATGAGATTTCTGCAGGATATACAGATGGAGTTTTAGATGGTTCTTGGTCTAACAACTCTGGATATGAGATTAATAATGAAGTTATATTTTCTATTGCTTATGATTTAGTAAGTAGTGATAATTATACAACTAGTGATAGTGGTTTAGATGATCAGGTGGAAACAGATTCAGAGTCGTTTAGTTTTGCAATGACTTTACAAGGTCCTTCTAATGGGGTTAACATTGCAACTTTAGAATTTTTAGAAGTAATGACACCAGAATTACAACCAGTTAGATTTTATGCAAGTATAGATGCATTGTCTTATGATCCTACAAATATTACTAACGATACATTTAACGCTAAGTTTCCTACAGATGGAGAAATTGGAGATAATGATTGGATTGTTTTAAGATATGCAGACGTATTATTACTGTATGTAGAGGCTATTATAGGTAGTGGAGATAGTACTACAGATACAAGAGCGATTGATGCTTTTAACCAAGTAAGAAGAAGAGCTGGTCTTGAGGAAGTTGCTAATGTTACTAAAGAAGATCTTTTAGCTGAAAGAAGAGTTGAGTTTGTGTATGAAAACCAACGTTTATATGATTTAATAAGATTTGGTGTTGCAGATGAGGTTTTAAGAGAATTTTCAACTGCAAATAGCTTAAATTATACAAGCGAAAAGAAATACCTTCCTTTCCCACAAAGAGAAATAGACAATTTACCTAATTTTTATTCACAAAACAGTGGATATTAAAAAACACAAAATTATGAATAAGTACATATACAGTTTAAAATATATTGTGTTAGGGGCAATGATATCTCTAGCATCGTGTGTTAATGATGACCTACCAGATGTAGGAGATTTAGAAGATTTTACAAATCCAACACCATTCTATAATTCAACAGATATTACATCATCAGAGTTTGATTGTAATGATGTAGAATTATGGGCTAAATATGAATATAGTTTTCAGGCTGGTTCTAATTTAGCAGTAAATGGTACACAATATCTTTGGTCTGTTACTCCTTCAGAAGGTGTAACATTAATCAACAAAGATTTACCAATTTTAGAGCAATTAATAGATGCAGAATTAGCTACAACGGTTGCTTTAGAAGATGAAATTGCAAAATTAGAATTTAAATTACCTTGTGAGTCTGACGATGCAAAAAAAGCAGTTTTAGAAGCTCAGATTGCTGATTTAGAAGTTCAATTAGAAAGTGCTTTAGCAGAAATTTCTGATGAAACATTACAAAATGTTGCAGATTTAGAAGCTCAAATTGCTGCTTTACCAGATGCAACTTATGAAGATCAAGAATTAATATTTTCTTTTCCTGGTCCAGGAGATTATTCTGTTAGTTTAACTGTAACTGATAATCTCGGTAAATCAGAAACTACTGAAAAATTAATAACTGTTACCCAAGCTGTGCCAACAATTCCTGTACCAGAAATAGGAGAGCCTAGTTTTGAAGATAATAGTCTTTTTGATGGATCAGGTGATGGTAGAGATTCTTGGAGAGCACCAAGTTCTTCTGTTTGGGGTTCTGTTTTCCAAATCAATTCTAAATCAGAAGAAGGAATTCTTCCTGACGGTATACAAGCTGCAAAATTCCCTTCAGATGGAACAAGATCTATGTATCAAGAAATAGAAGTTACACCAGGAGCAACTTATGTGTTAACATATTTTAGTGCTTTTAATTTAGATAGCGAAGGAGGAGAAATGAGAGTATCTATTTTAAAACCAACAACAAGTTCTTACGAAGAATCATTGTTAGAAGCTAATATTATAGCAACAAGAACAGATACTAGTGTTGGTAGAGTTGCAGAGGTGTTTAAAAAGCATGCAATTACTTTTGAAGCAGGAGAAAACGAGTCTGTAATTATTTATGGGCGAAATGCAAATGATGAAGTTAGGGTTGATGCATTTGATATAATAGTTAAACAATAGTCTAAAAAAATATATTATGATACATAAATTAATAAAAAAAATAACTAAAAGTATTTTTCTAATATCTTTTATGCTTTTAGGTTTTGTGTCTTGTTATGATGATGGTTACGAAGAATTTGTACCACCAACAGGAAATGTAAATAACATACAGCCAAGTACAATATTTACAACAAGTACAGATGCAGATGATAGTATGTCAATTGTTTTTAGAAGTTATTCTACAGAAGCAGAATCTTATTTATGGGATTTTGGTGACGGAAATTCTTCTACAGAAGCAAATCCAGATTATACATATAGCGAAGGTGGTTTGTATAATGTTAAATTAACTACTACAAGTTCTGATGGTTTAGTAGCTGTAGATTCAGCTTATGTTTCACCTATTTTTGTAGATTTTAATTTTTCAAGTGTAGATTCTCAAGTAACTTTTGAAAACTTGAGTTCTGGAGTAAGTACTCTAGAATGGAGTTTTGGAGACGGAACAACTTTAGGTTGGGAGGCTGAAGATACAGTTGATGATGCAGATTTTAACCCTGTTTATTCTTATAAAACTGCCGATATTTTTGTAGCTACATTAACAGCAACAAACTTTTTAGGAACAGAAATTTCTGTAAGTAAAAACATAGAAGGATTGGTTTTATCTACAGTGCCAGATTTTACTTTTGATGTAAATGGTTTAGAGGTTCAATTTACAGATGCATCTCTTTATGCTGTTTCTTGGGATTGGGATTTTGGAGATGGAACTACTTCATCAGAAGCGAGTCCTATGCATACATTCTCTGCAGAAGGAACTTATCAGGTAACTTTAACAACAACTAATGATGCAGGTGTTTCTAGAAGTGTTACAAAATCAGTGCCAGTAGGTGCGGTAAAAGCTACTTTTAAGGCAATTGTACAAAATGGAACGGCAGATGATTTTCAAGGAGAAACAGGAGATAACGCAGATGCTTGGGATATGACGCCTAATAGCACTGTAAAAGATGATGTTGCTGGTGAAATTGATAGTCCTTATAGAGCTCTTTGGTATAATTCAGAATTAAATAGTTATATAGATGGTGCTTTTGGTACTAATGAGCAACCAGGTTCATCTAGTGATGGTTCTTACGTTAACGGAGTTAAAACTAGAGCCGTTAAATTATCTAATAGTTCTAGACGTTTGTATCAATTAGTAAAAGTAGAGCCAGGTGTTGTATATACATTTACTATAGATACTAGATCTGAAGCAGAAGGTATTAATACTGAAGTTTTTATTTTAAATAATGAAATAACTACAGAGGAAGATATAAATACTGATCCAGAAAATAATAGTAATGTAGATGCTTATTATAACATTACAAACGATTTTAACCCAAGTAAAGGTTCTGCATCAGAAAATACTTTTACAACTACTACATTTACGTTTGAAGCAACATCAGATATTGTTGTAATATACGCTAGAGCTATAAATGCTGTAGATAGTAGTAATGAGGTATTTATTGATAATATAGATATTATAACTCCAGGTTTTTAATTTTTTAGAATACCTTATTATATAATTCATAAAAAAAAATAGCCCTATTCATTATATAATGAATAGGGTTATTTTTTTTTATGAATTAATTAACAAATCTTTTTTTTTGTAAAAAAAAACGTATATATTTGGAGAGTCAGATTGGTTTACCAATTTGGTTTACCAAATTTTCATAAAAACTAGTAATTTTAAGGTTTATATTTAGCAGTGTTAAATCTTAAGTGTTGATTATTAGCTTTTTATTGTGGGTTTGGTTATTGATTATTAATAGAAACAATTCAAAAACAATTCAAAACAATTAACTATGAACTTAAAAATTAAGTTAGTATTTATTGCAATGCTTCTCTTGAGTTTAACAAACTACGCACAAGACAGTGTTACAATAAAAGGAACTGTTACATCCCAAACAGATGGAGAACCTATTTTAGGTGCCAATATTATTATTAAAGGGACAACAAATGGTACAAGTACCGATTTTGATGGAAATTATGAGATTAAAGTAACTAGCGGTGCTGTTTTACAATTCTCATATTTAGGCTTTGTAACAAAAACAGTTACATATACAGATCAAAAAACTATTAACGTAGAGTTAGTAGAAGATACTGGTGTTTTAGAGGAAATCGTTGTAGTAGGTTACGGTTCTGCAAAGAAAAGTGATATTACTGGTTCTGTTTCTTCTGTAAAGTCAGAAGAATTAACAGCATTTCCTGTTTTAGATGCAAGCCAAGCTTTACAAGGGCGTGCAGCGGGTGTTGTTGTGCAGTCTAATAATGGTGGTGAGCCAGGTGCGCCTGTTAGTATAAAAATTAGAGGTAATACTTCTATTAATGCAAGTAGTTCTCCTTTAATTGTTGTAGATGGATTTGTGGGTGCTACTATGCCACAAGCAAATGACATACAATCTATGGAAATTTTAAAAGATGCTTCTGCTACTGCTATTTATGGTTCTAGAGGTTCTAATGGAGTTGTGTTAGTAACTACTAAAAAAGGTAAGAGTGGTAGATTATCTATTGAAGTAAATAGTACTTATGCTGTTCAAAACATCTCAAATAGATTAGACTTATTAGGTGCAGATGAATTTGCTGATTATCAAAATCAAATAAGAGCTAATAATGGAGTAACTGCTGCTTATAGTCAAGGGACAGCAGATACAGATTGGCAAGATTTAATTTATAGAAGTGGTAATACTCAAAATCATCAAGTTTCTTTTTCAGGAGGTACAGATAAAATTAACTTTTATGCTTCTGGTAACTATTTTAAACAAGATGGTATTATAATTAATTCTGGTTTTGAAAGAGCAACTTTCTTATCTAACATTGATGCTCAAATGACTGATAAGTTAAAATTAGGAATGAACCTTTTTGGGAGTAGAGGTATTAAAAATGGTTCTGCAACTCAATCTAATGGTTCTGTTTCTGCAGGTGGTGATGATGTTATTACTCTAGCTCTAAGATATGCTCCAGATCAACCAGTATATAATGAAGATGGAAGTTACAATTTTGGTAACACAGTTGGTGACCCTGTAGATAACCCATATGCTGTTGCAAAAGAAAGAATAGATGAAACTAAAACAGATAACTTTAGAGCAAACTTCTATGGTAATTATGATATTTTAGAAAATCTTACTTTTAAAACTACATTTGGTTTTAGTACAGAAAATTCAACTAGAGGGATTTATTTACCAGCTTTATTAACACAGACTGCAGGTGGAGATAGCGGTAGAGCAGAGGTTGAAACAGATAGAGAAACAACTTTATTAAACGAAAACTATTTAACGTACAAAAAAGAAATAGGAAAAGGTAATTTAACATTATTAGCAGGTTTTTCTTATCAAAAAACTGTTTCAGAAAACTTCTATGCTGAGGCTACAGGATTTATTTCAGATTCTTTCTCTTACTATGGTTTAGGTTCTGCTACTAATATTTTACAGCCAGATTCTTCAATCTCAGAGGTAGAAATTCAATCTCAATTTGGTAGATTAAATTATGACTGGGATGATAAGTACTTATTAACAGCAACAGTAAGAAGAGATGGTGCTTCTAACTTTGCGGCTAATGAAAAATACGCAATCTTCCCTTCAGCAGCTTTTGGATGGAAAATATCAAATGAAAAATTCTTAGAAGAAAGTGAGTCTATTTCTAATTTGAAATTAAGATTAAGTTATGGTGTTACAGGTAACCCATCAATAGGTGCTTATGAGTCTTTAGCAAGATTTGAAACTCTTTACGCTTCTAGTAATGGAGAGTCTGTAAGTGCAATTACTCCAGAGCAGCCAGAAAATCCAAACTTAAAGTGGGAATCTTCTTATCAAACAAACTTAGGTATAGATTTAGGTTTGTATAATAATAGAGTTACAGTTTCTTTAGATTACTATAATATAGATACTAAAGATTTAATTTTAACAGATAACAGTATTACAGAGTATTTAGGTTATACAGCTGATGATATTTTAGCAAATGTAGGACAGATAAATAATAGAGGTTTTGAGTTTTCTGTAAGTACTAGAAATATATCTACAGACAACTTTAGTTGGAATACAGATTTTAATATTGCTTTTAATAAAAATGAGGTAGTAAGCTTAGTAAACGACGCAGATTTATACTTTGATGCAGCTCCTTCTTACTTTAGTAATGATAGAAGTTATGTATTAAGAGTTGGTGAAGAGGTAGGACTTTTCTACGGATATGATTATGCAGGTGTTTATCAAGGAGGTACATTACCTGATGGCACTGCAACTTTAGCAGGTGGTGTAGCTGGAGACCCTTTATTTAGAGACTTAGATGGAAGTGGAGATATTACAACAGATGATAGAGGTGTTATAGGTAATCCTAATCCTGATTATACTTTTGGTTTAACAAATAGTTTTACATATAAAGATTTTGATTTAAGTATTTTTCTTCAAGGATCTCAAGGTGGAGAAATTTTTAACATGACTAATGTGCAGTTAACTAATGGAGATGCTAATACAACAGTAGATTATTATAACAACGCTTGGACGTCAACTAATACAGATACAGATGCGCCAAGAGTAGGAAATAATTCTAACAGAGAAATTTCTTCTCGTTTTGTTGAAGATGGAAGTTATGTAAGATTAAAAAATATAGCAATTGGTTATAATTTACCAGGAGAAACTCTAGAGAAAATAGGAATAGATAGAGTTAGATTTTCAATAAGTGCACAAAACTTATTGACTTTTACAAACTATTCAGGTTTAGATCCTGAAGTAAATTACGTTGGACGTGGAGGTGATAACAACACATCAGCAAACACTGCACAAGGGTTTGATTTTGGTAGTTATCCAACAGTAAAGTCTGTTAGTTTCAGCCTTAACGTTAAATTTTAATCAAAAAATATAAAAAAACATGAAAACAACATATAAATATTTATTCTTACTACTGTTAAGTTTTTCAATAGTAGGATGTTCAGACTTAGAAGAAGAGCCTGTAGGTTTATTAGCACCAGATGGTTTTTTTCAATCTACTTCAGATATACAAACAGCAGTAGATGGATCTTTAACACATGCAATTAATGAAAAGTTTTGGGGAAGAAAACTTTCTATAGCGTTAATGTTACGCTCAGATATGGTTAGTCTTGCTTCTAACGAAACAAGAAGGGTAGAAATGAATGACTTTACTACATTAGCTAGTAATGGTATGATTAGTGAATTTTGGCCAAAAACATATCAAGGTATCGCAGCAGCTAATCAAGCAATTGCAGGTGCAGCAGACGTAGATGTAGATGATGAACTTAAAAACCCAGTAACAGCACAAGCTTATTTTGCAAGAGCATTTTACTACTTTCATTTAGTAAGATTATTCGGAGAAGTTCCTTATATAGATGAGCCTGTAACAGATATTGATGCAGCAACATCTATGAGTAAATCATCAGTGTCAGAAATTTATGCAAATATTATTGCAGATTTAGAATATGCAAAAACATGGTTGCCAAACACGCAAACGTCTAGAGCAACACCTTCTAAAGCAGCTGCAAGCTCATATTTAGCTTTGGTTCATTTAACAATGGGTAATTATCAAGAAGCTTTTACAGAAGCAACAGAAGTTATCAATAATGCAGGAACTTATGATTTAGCTTTAGATGACAACTATCAAAATTTATTTAATGCAGATGTAATAGATGCTTCTAAAGAACCAATTTTTGCTTTAGATTACAATAATTTTGAAGCAGCAGATAATGCTTATGATCAAACAGCTCCTATGACAGGTATTAGAGGAGATGATAGAAACTTAGGAGGAGGATGGTCTGTAGCTGTACCTACTCTTGAAGTGTATACAACTTGGGATGCTGGAGATTACAGAAGAGCTGTAAGTTTAGATGATAGAGCTTCTATTGGAGGTACTGTTGTAGATTATACAGAGTTTGATATTAGTGGTCATCAATTTGCTAAAAACAATCCTTATATTGCAAAATATATGCGTTACCCAGGTTTATTTGCGCGTGCAAATGCAAGAGCAACAAGCCATAATTATTCTATGATGCGTTATGCAGAAGTGCTTTTAATAGCAGCAGAGGCAGCAGTTGAAATAGGAGATAATGCATCTGCACTTACTTACATAAACCAAGTAAGAGAAAGAGCAAGAAAAGGTGGTGCAACTAAAACAGGAGCAGATGAAGAATATGTTTTTGAAGCAAGTAGTGTGCCTGCAGATCTTACAGGAACTGTTACTGTTGATGATGTATTAGAAGAGCGTAGATTAGAACTTGCCTTTGAAGGTAAAAGATGGTATGATATTGTTAGAAGACAAATAGGTTCAGAGGTTTTTGGTGCTTCTGGTTTAGAAGGATTAAAAGCTAGCTTTGATTCTAATGATTACTTATTACCATTACCAGAAGATGAGTTAGAAAGAAATCCTAATTTATTACCACAGAATCCTGGGTACTAAATTATAGGTAGAGTATATTAAGTTTTGTTAAGGTTTTGTCCTGCCAACTATTATAAAGGTTGGATAAAACCTTAATTTATAAAATAAATCGGTTTTTAAATATTTTTTATTAATATTTGCAATGAAGATTTGGTTTACCAATCATAAATTAAAATAAATGAAGATAGAGGTGACTACAAAACCTGAAAATTTTAATATTCAAAAAAATATTATTTCTCAAATAAGAGATTTAATAAATTTTAAGAATTTAGAGCCTGGAGATAAGTTGCCATCAGAAAGAATGCTCTCAGAAAAATTTAAGGTTTCTAGAAATGTTGTTAGAGATGCTATTCAAAAATTAGAATTATATGGTCTATTAAAATCAAGACCACAAAGTGGAACCTTTATAGCAAATATTGGTATTACTGCTCTAAACGGAATGGTTGAAGATATTTTAAGATTAGATGAACCAGATTTTAAATCATTAGTAGAAACAAGAATTCTTTTAGAACTAAAAACAGCAAGATTAGCTGCATTAAGAAGAACAGAAGAAGATCTAGATCAAATAAGTAAAGCATTAAAAGCTCATAAAGAAAAGATATTAAACGGTGAAGAAGCTGTGCAAGAAGATTTGTTATTTCATTTAGCAATTGCAAAAGCAAGTGGTAATAGCTCAATGAATACTTTTATGTTGATTATAACACCAGAAATTATAACTAATTTCGAAAAATATCATGTGTGTGATGTAGGACAAGCACATTCAAGAATTGAAGAACATCAAGCTATTTTTGATGCAATAAAAAATAGAAGTCCGCAATTAGCAAAACAAAAAATGAAAGAGCACTTTAGAGAGCTCTACAAATATTGTTACAACATAGAAATTAATTAACATTTTTAAATATACTAAGTATGAAAGTAAAAGGATTAAGGTGGTTTATTATTGGACTAATCTTTATAGCAACAGTAATCAATTATATTGATCGAAGTGCTCTGGCTATTATGTGGGGAAGTAACGATCAACCCAATTCAATTTCAGGGTCATTAGATCTAACGAAAAGTGATTATGGTTTAATTCTAAATATTTTCATGGTATTTTATGCGCTTGGTCAATTGTTTTCTGGTAAATTATTTGATAAAGTAGGTACAAGAATAGGTTATGTAATTAGTATTGGTGTTTGGGGATTATCATCTTTCTTACATTCAACAGTTAGAGGATTAGTTGGTCTTACTTTTTTTAGAAGTACGTTAGGTATATCAGAAGCAGGTAACTGGCCAGGAGGTGTAAAGAGTAATGCAGAATGGTTTCCAATAAAAGAAAGAGCCATTGCACAAGGTTTATTTAATGCAGGTGCTTCTATTGGTTCTGTTATTGCGCCACCATTTATTGCAACATTATTTGTAGCTTATGGTTGGAGAACAACTTTTATGGTTGTTGGTTCTTTTGGGTTAATTTGGATCATTCCTTGGTTATTAATTAATAAAGCAGGACCAAAAAAACACCCTTGGATTACACCAGAAGAGCAAAAGTATATATCAGAAGGTCAAAGTAAAGCAGATCAAGAAGCTACAGAAGAAACTAAAGGTTTAACTCTTAAACAAATTTTATCATATAAAGAGTCTTGGGCAATTGTAGTTGGTCGTTTCTTTTTAGAGCCAATTTGGTGGTTATTTGTAGGTTGGATGCCTCTTTATTTAGCAGACGTTTATGGTTTTAATGTAAAAGAAGTTGGTATGTTTGCTTGGGTTCCTTATGTAGGTGCTGCTTTAGGAAGTATTGTAGGAGGTTATGTTTCTGGACAAATAATATCTAAAACAAATTCAATTGATAAAGGTAGAAAATATACGATTTTAATAGGTGGTGTAATTATGTTTTTAGGTTTAGTTGCCACAGTTATGTTTGGTGATTCACCAGAACGTTTTGTTGCCATTGTATTTTTTGTATTATTTGGTTTCCAATTTTCAATTGGAAATGTACAAACATTACCAAGTGATTTATTTAGCGGTAAATCTGTAGGGTCTTTAGCTGGTTTGGCAGGTATGGTAGGTGTATTCTCTGTAATACTTATGAACTTTTTAGTCCCTATAATACAGGCAAAGTTTTCTTATACACCAATTTTTGTTGCTATTGCTGCATTTGTACCTTTAGGCTTAGGAGCAATCTATTATTTTGCTAAAGAAATTAAATCAGTAGAATAGAACAAATATTTTAAATTATACTAATTAAAAATCAATAATAAATAAACATAATTAAAATGAGTGCATTAGACAAAAAGATTGCTGTAGTAACAGGTGCTACAGGAGGGATAGGATTTGAAGTAGCAAAAAGATTAGGTAAAGATGGTTATACTGTTATTTTAAATGGTATTGAAGATGAAGCAGGTGCAGGTAGAGTAAAAGAATTAGAAGCAGAAGGAATTACTGCAGAATACTATGGTTTTGACGTTACTAAAGATGAAGAAGTAACTAAAAATATTACTGCAATTGGAGAAAAGTATGGTCAAATAGACGTATTAGTAAATAATGCAGGTGGTTTAGGTGGAAGATCTAGATTTGAAGAAATGACTACTGAGTTTTACAGATTCGTTATGGCTTTAAACCTTGATTCAGTATTTTTTGCTTCAAGAGCTGCAATACCTTTTCTTAAGAAAAGTTCTAACCCATCAATTATAAACTATACATCAAATGCTGCTTGGAATGCAGGTGGACCTGGTGCTGGTATTTATGGTACTTCTAAAGCAGGAGTTCATGCAATTACAAGAGCATTAGCAAAAGATTTAGCAGAATATAGCATTAGAGTAAATGCTGTATCTCCTGGAACTATTGATACACCTTTCCATGCTCAAATTAAATCTACAAAACCAGAAGTTTTTGCTTCTTGGGCAAATAACATTTTATTAGGTAGATTAGGTCAGCCAGAAGATGTTGCAGGTGTTGTATCATTCTTAGCTTCTAAGGATGCAGCTTTTATTACTGCAGAAACTATTCAAATTGGAGGAGGACAAGCTTTAGGTATCTAAAAGCTAGTTTTATATCAATATTTATAAAAACTGTTTTGTATAATTTACAAAGCAGTTTTTTTTATTTTTATGAAAGTTTATTGTAAATAAAAAAGCCTTATCATAAAATGATAAGGCTTTTTGCTCCCCCTCTTGGACTCGAACCAAGGACCCTCTGATTAACAGTCAGATGCTCTAACCAACTGAGCTAAGGAGGAGTTTGCATCACTAATTGTGATTAGCGAGTGCAAATATAAAGCTTATTTTAGTTCCTGCAAGTTTTTTTTTAATTTTTTTTAAAAAAAATTAAAAATTTTAATTGCTGAAATAAATCATTGTTTTTATCAAAAATTGTATTTTTGTCTACTTTAGATACTTATAAAAAAATAGTAACTATAATATGGATAAATTTTCGTTTTTAAACGCAGCACATACAGGCTTTATAGCTGATTTATATGATAAGTATTTGGTAAATCCAGATACGGTAGAACCTAGTTGGAGAAGTTTTTTTCAAGGATATGACTTAGCTAATGAGAAATACTCTTTTAAAGAAGAGGAAGAAGTTTCTACAGAAATACCACAAGAAGTAAGAAAAGAGTTTTTTGTAGTCGACTTAATAAATGGTTACAGAACACGTGGACACTTATTTACTAAAACAAACCCAGTTAGGGACAGAAGACAATATCAACCTACTTTAGATATCGAAAATTTTGGTTTATCCGAAAACGATTTAGAAGTAGAGTTTTCTGCAGGAGAATTGTTAGGTTTAGGTAAAACAACTCTTTCTAAAATCATTGAGAATTTAAAACGCATTTATTGCGACTCTATAGGGGTTGAATATATGTATATGCGTAATCCAGAAAAATTAAAATGGTGGCATGAAAGGTTCAATAAAAATGATAATCATCCTAATTACTCTACAGAAGCTAAAAAGTATATTCTAGGTAAATTAAATCAAGCTGTTACTTTTGAAAGTTTTTTACAAACAAAATATGTTGGTCAAAAACGTTTTTCTTTAGAAGGTGGAGAGACTTTAATTCCTGGTATGAGTGTTATCTTAAGAGATGCTGCAGAAATATATGGGGTTAAAGAATGTGTTATCGGTATGGCACACAGAGGTCGTTTAAACACATTAGTAAATATCTTTAAAAAACCTGTTAGAGATTTATTTAGCGAGTTTGAAGGAAAAGATTTTGAAGATGAAGATATTGATGGTGATGTAAAATACCATTTAGGTTTAACTTTAAGTAAAACTTATAGAGATGGTAATGAAATTAAGATGAATTTAGTACCTAACCCATCTCACTTAGAAACTGTAGCTGCTGTTGCAGAAGGTATTACTAGAGCCAAAATTGATAGAAAATATGATGGCGATGAAAGTAAAATATTGCCAATTATAATTCATGGAGATGCTGCAATTGCAGGTCAAGGTATTGCTTATGAGGTTACTCAAATGGCAAAATTAAATGGTTATAAAACTGGTGGTACAATACATATTGTTGTAAATAATCAAATTGGTTTTACAACTAACTATTTAGACGCTCGTTCTAGTACTTATTGTACAGATGTAGCAAAGGTAACTTTATCTCCAGTATTACACGTTAATGCAGATGATACAGAAGCTGTTTGTCATGCAATGGAAATGGCTTTAGAGTTTAGAATGAAATTTAAGCAAGATATTTTTATTGATTTATTAGGTTACCGTAAATACGGACATAATGAAGGTGATGAACCTCGTTTTACACAGCCTAAACTATATAAAGCAATATCTAAGCATCAAAATCCAAAAGATATTTATGCTAATCAACTGCTAACAGAAGGTTCTATAGATAAATCTTACTTAAACGAAATTACTACTGAGTTTAAAGAAATGCTCGAAAGAGAATTTGAAGAAGCTAAGAAAGAAGAAACTTCTAAAGTAAGAGAATTTATGGAGTCTACTTGGGAAGGATTTGAACGTCAGGATTTAGAAGCAATGCTACTTACTGATGATACCAAGTATGATGAAGAAAGTCTAAAGGGAATTGCAAAAGTTGTTTCTACAGTGCCAGAAAACGTAAAGTTTGTTAGAAAAGCAGAACGTATTTTAGCGGGTAGAGCTAAAATGGCTTTTGAAATAAATCAGTTAGATTGGGGTATGGCAGAAAATCTTGCTTATGGTTCTTTAATGGAAGAAGGTTATAATGTAAGAATTTCTGGACAAGATGTAGAAAGAGGAACTTTTTCTCACAGACATGCTATTTTAAGAGATGAAGTTACAGAAGAAAGAATAAACTTATTAAATACAAACCCAAAAAATAAAGGACAAATGACGATATATAACTCGTTGTTGTCTGAATATGGTGTACTAGGTTTTGATTATGGTTATGCCATGGCAAATCCAAATACTTTAACTATTTGGGAAGCACAGTTTGGAGATTTCTCTAACGGGGCACAGATAATGTTTGATCAATATATATCTGCAGCAGAAGATAAATGGAAATTACAAAACGGAATTGTTGTTTTATTGCCTCACGGTTATGAAGGACAAGGATCAGAGCACTCTTCAGCAAGAATAGAGCGTTATTTACAATTATGTGCCGTAGATAATATGACGGTTGCAAACTGTACAACTCCTGCAAATTTCTATCATTTATTACGTAGACATATGAAACGTAAGTATAGAAAGCCTTTAATTGTGTTTACTCCTAAGAGTTTATTACGTCATCCAAAAGCGGTAAATACAATACAAGATTTAGCTAATGGAGAGTTCCAAGAAGTAATAGATGATACTGTAAACCCAAAAGGTGTTAAAAAATTAGTTTTCTGTATGGGTAAATTTTATTATGATTTATTAGCAGAAAGAGAAGAAAATAAAAGAGAGGATGTTGCTTTAGTTAGAATAGAGCAATTATTCCCTTTACATTTAGAAAAAATTCAAAAAGTAATAGATAAATATCCAAATGTAAAAGAATATATCTGGGCACAAGAAGAGCCTAGAAATATGGGAGCGTGGAGCTTTATGTTAGAAAGATTTGAATTAGTGAAATTAAACTTACGTTCTCGTAAATATTATGCAGTACCTGCAGCGGGTTCAAGTACAAGATTTAAAAAACGTCACAAAGCTGTTATAGACAGTGTTTTTAGTAACGATTAGGTGCATTTAGGCGAATGTTATTTTATTCGTTAGATAAAATAATAGAGAGCCTTTTAAAGCGCAAAAAGTAATAAAACCAATATAAAATTAAAAGCTGATTAATAATCAGAAAAATAAAAAAAAGAAACCATGAGTGTTTTAGAAATGAAAGTTCCTTCTCCAGGAGAATCGATTACAGAAGTAGAAATTGCAACTTGGTTAGTTGAAGATGGAGATTACGTAGAAAAAGATCAACCAATTGCAGAAGTAGATTCTGACAAAGCAACCTTAGAATTACCTGCTGAAGAAAGTGGAATTATCACTTTAAAAGCAGAAGAAGGAGATGCAGTTGCTGTTGGTGCAGTTGTTTGTTTAATTGATATGGATGCTGCAAAACCAGAAGGTGATGCACCAGCAAAAACAGAGGCACCAAAAGAAGAAAAGAAAGAAGAGGTAAAAGAAGCACCAAAAGCAGATACATATGCAACAGGTACAGCTTCTCCTGCAGCTAAAAAAGTATTAGCAGAAAAAGGAATTGCTACTTCTGCTGTAAAAGGAACTGGAAAAGATGGTAGAATTACTAAAGATGATGCTGTAAAAGCAGTACCTTCTATGGGAACTCAACCTGCAAGTGGTTCTAGAAGAACAGAGCGTAAAAAAATGTCTATGTTACGTAGAAAAGTAGCAGAGCGTTTAGTTACTGTTAAAAACGAAACTGCCATGTTAACTACTTTTAATGAAGTAAATATGCAGCCAATTTTTGATTTACGTTCTCAATTTAAAGAAGACTTTAAAGCAAGACATGGTGTTGGTTTAGGTTTTATGTCTTTCTTTACTTTAGCTGTTGTTAGAGCTTTAAAGATGTATCCAGATGTAAACTCTATGATTGATGGAGATTTTCAAATTAAGCACGATTTTCAAGATATTTCTATTGCCGTTTCCGGACCAAAAGGTTTAATGGTTCCTGTAATTAGAAATGCAGAAAACTTAACTTTTAGAGGTGTAGAAGCAGAGGTTAAAAGATTAGCTTTAAGAGCTAGAGATGGTCAAATTACTATTGATGAAATGACTGGTGGTACATTTACAATTACTAACGGTGGTGTATTTGGATCTATGTTATCAACGCCAATTATTAATCCTCCACAAAGTGGAATTTTAGGAATGCACAACATTGTTAATAGACCGATGGCTGTAAATGGCGGAATTGTAATCCAACCAATCATGTATGTTGCTTTATCTTACGATCATAGAATTGTAGATGGTAGAGAATCTGTTGGTTTCTTAGTTGCTGTAAAAGAAGCATTAGAAAACCCTGTTGAGTTATTAATGGATGGTAACCCAGCAAAAGCATTAGAAATGTAACTCAGAATCTGGGTTCATAAATATGTAAAACTGAGCTTGTCAAAGTTTTTCATAAAAATATTAAAATCCTAGGCTTTTGCTTGGGATTTTTTTATTTGTAACAATTCACTTTAGTAACAATTCAACAAAAAACACGAACTTTGAAAACCCTAAAATAAAAGTATTATGAATAAAATATTAAATCAAACTTGTGCAATTTTTATATTCACCCTTGTTTTATTTAGTTGCAATAAACAAAAAAATAATGCTTTTAAACTAAAACAAGGAGACTTACTATTTCAAAATACAGGTACAGATGAAATAGACAATGCTATAAAAGATGTAACAGCAACTTCAGTTTCTAAAAACTATTCGCATGTTGGTATTGCAATGGAAGATGATGAAAAATGGTTTGTTATAGAAGCCATTCCTAAAAAAGGCATTAGTAAAACTCCTTTAAAAGAGTTTTTAAATAGGCATAAAAATAAGTACAACAAATCGCAAACTACAGTTGCAAGATTAGATAAAGTTTATCAACCTTACATTTCTAAAGCAATTGATTACGGAATTGAAAGATTAAATATACCATATGATGCTGTTTTTTTGTGGGATGATAATTCCTATTACTGTTCAGAATTAGTTTATAAAATGTTTTCTTATCAAGATTTAAAGGTTGATATTCCGTTTGCTACACATCCAATGACTTTTAATGATAAAACCGGTAAACCAATGGTTAGTTGGGTTAATTATTATAAAAAATATAATCAGCCAATTCCAGAAGGAGTTGAAGGGACAAACCCTAACTTAATGGCTAGTAGTCCTTACATTACATTTATACATGATTATGAAAATGAATAAAGAATAGTCTGTGTCATAAAAATTGCAAAAAAATAGTAACTTTAAATCAAATTAAAAAATCATAAAAAATGAAGGTTACAGCAGAAAAAAATGAAAAAGTTGCTAATATGATTTTTGCATCTATTTATCCTCATTATTGGAATAGATTAGAAAAGAATGGTAGAACAAAAGAAGAGTTTCATCAAGTATTAGAATGGTTAACGGGTTTTAATGAAGCTAAAATAGCATCTCTTATAGAAGAAAAAGTAACTTTTAGAGAGTTTTTTAAGCAAGCAAAAATGCATCCAAATGCAGATATGATTAAAGGCGTTGTTTGTGGTTATAGAATTGAAGAAATTGAAGATGAGTTCGAAGTTTACAAGCAATGCAGACAAATGGAAAAACTTGTTGATGAATTAGCAAAAGGTAGAAAAATGGAAAAGATATTACGCTCTTAAATATTAGATTGTTTTTTCTTTTTCAATTTATTTAATTATTTACCTTGCAACAAAAATTGAAAAATGCCAAAAAATCCTGAATTAGAACTTGCTTTAAACTTTATAGAAAAAACAGATAGAAATCTTTTTATTACCGGTAAAGCAGGTACAGGAAAAACTACTTTTTTACATCAAATAAAAAAAGAATCATTAAAAAGAATGGTTATTGTTGCGCCAACTGGTGTCGCAGCAATTAATGCAAAAGGTGTTACTATTCATTCTTTTTTTCAGATGCCTTTTGGTCCTATTTTACCAGATCAAATAGCAAATACAAACCAACAGCGTAAGTTTTCTAAAACAAAAATTGATATTATAAAATCGTTAGATTTGGTAATTATTGATGAGATTTCTATGGTTCGTGCAGATTTGTTAGATGGTATAGATCAAGTAATGCGTCGTTACAAAAACCGAAACAAAGTATTTGGTGGTGCACAAGTTTTAATGATTGGAGATTTGCAACAATTAGCACCCGTAGTTAGGCCAAATGAGTGGAGTTTATTACAACAACATTACAATACAGCTTACTTTTTTAGCAGTAAAGCATACCAAGAAGCCAATGTGGTTTCTATAGAATTAAAACATATTTATCGTCAGAAAAACGAAGATTTTATTACCATTTTAAATGAAATAAGAACAGATACGTTATCAGAAAAATCTGCAGAAATATTAAATAAAAGTTATAACCCTTCTTTTTCTCCTACAAAAGATGATGGTTATATTACATTAACAACACACAATAATAGAGCAAATTTAATTAACAATTCTGAGCTGAATAAACTTAAAAATAAAAGCTATTATTTTAACGCAGAAGTATCTGGTAAGTTTAATGAAAACTCGTATCCAAATTCAGAAAAATTAGAGTTAAAAATTGGTGCACAAGTAATGTTCATTAAAAATGATTCATCACCAGAAAAAAGATATTACAACGGGAAAATAGGAATTGTAACCGATATTTCATCAGAAAATGTAACCGTACAATGTGCCAATGAAATTGACGAAATTGTTACCGAAAAAGAAACTTGGGAAAACATAAATTATTCTATTAACGAAGAAACTAAAGAAATAAAAGAAGATATTTCTGGTTCTTTTTCTCAGATTCCGTTACGCTTAGCTTGGGCAATTACAATTCATAAAAGCCAAGGTTTAACTTTTGAAAAAGCAATTATAGATGCAGAAGCTTCTTTTGCGCATGGACAAACGTATGTTGCTTTAAGTAGATGTACTTCTTTAGAAGGTTTGGTTTTAAAAACCCCAATTACTAGCAATGCTATTATTAATGATAGAACTGTAAGCGTTTTTAATGAAAGTGTAGAAGAAAATCATCCGGATGAAAGTGTTTTAAACGATTCTGAGAAAAAATTTCAATTAAATTTAATGGCAGAATTATTCGATTATCAACCTTTTTTGTATCCAACTTCTAGATTAATTGACATTTTTTACAAAAATAAAACAAGTATAAAAGGTGATGTTATAGATCATTTACAAACTATAAAAGATGATGGCGTTGTTGCTTTAATGAAAGTTGCTAACAGTTTTAAAAACCAGTTAAACAATATTTCTGAGAATAGTATTTTACCAGAAAATAGTTCTCAAATTCAAGAACGTTTTACAAAAGCTGTAGATTATTTTTTAAATCAGACTAAAAACAACATTTTAAAACCTTTAAATACAATTGAGTTTTCTTCGGATAACAAAGCTGTAAAGAAAGATTTTACTACTCAGTTTGATGCTTTACAAGAAAAATTGTTAGAAAAGTTATTTGCTTTAAACAAAATGACGAATGGTTTTAAGGTGCAAGAATATTTAAAAGTAAGAGCTAATGCTGTTTTACAAAAATCTGCACCAACTACTAAAAAGAAAAAATTGTCTACTAGAAAAGATCCTATTTTAGCTTTAAAGTTACGCGAATTAAGAGATGAAATTAGAATTGCAGAAAATATTCCTGCATTTCAAATTTTTACACAAGAAACTTTATATGCTATTTGCGATGCTTTGCCAAGAACAGAAAAAGAACTGTTAAAGGTCAAAGGAATGGGAAAAGTACGTTTTTCTAAATACGGAGAAGAAATATTAGAGGTTATAGAAAAATATTGCAAAGAAAACGGAATTAATAAACAAAACGAACAAAAAAAAGAAGACAAAAAATCAACTAAACAAATTACATTAGAGCTCTTTAAATCTGGACTTTCTATTAAAGAAATTGCCAAAGAACGTAGTTTAACAACTGGAACTATAGAGAGTCATTTGGCAAGTTATATTCCGTCTGGAGATGTTGATATTTTAGAATTAATTCCGCTAGAAAAATATAAAAAACTGATAAATCAAATAGAAGAAACTGAATTTAAAAGCTTAACAGAACTAAAAGAAAAAGTAGATAAATCTTTTAGTTATATGGAGTTACGTATGGCTTTGTTGTCAATGGAAAATTAATTTCAAAAAAAAATAAAATTAAGCGCAAGTTTTTTTAAAAAATTACGTCTAAATAAATGTGATAAGAGACATCTTATCATTTTTCTTTTTCATAGCAATTTTCCCACTTCTAATTTAGGAGTGGGTTTTTTATTAAAAAAATAATTTCATAACTTTAAAACATCAACTAAAAATATCAATTATGAAATTAGGTGCATTTTCTAACAGTTTAGCAGTAAAAGACATTCATAAATCTAAAGCATTTTATGAAAAATTGGGGTTTTCTGTGTTTGCAGGCGAAATAGAGAAGAATTATCTTATTATGAAAAATGGGAATGCCTTAATTGGTTTGTTTCAAGGAATGTTTGAAAATAATATTATGACTTTTAATCCTGGTTGGGATGAAAGTGCCAATAAATTGGAAGAATTTGATGATGTTAGAACGATACAAAAGCACTTGAAAAAAGAAGGTGAAACCTTGGTTTCTGAAGCAGATGAAACAACATCGGGACCTGCAAGTTTTGTAGTTTTAGATCCTGATGGAAATACTATTTTAATTGATCAACATGTTTAGTTATTAAAGAGAAATTTTTGAGTTCTCATTTCGAAATGAGCTTTTTCAGCGATTGAGAATTCTCAAAATGTATATAAAAAGAGATTCCTCCTCATTCTTCCTTCGGAATGACATTTGAAAAAAATAATACTAATGATTTTTTACTTCAAATCCTTTAACATTAATTGAATAGATTTATGTCCATTCCATTCGTTTTCATCTAAGGCATAAACAATATCAAAATCATTTTTAACAAATTCCATTTTTTCGCCTAAGCCAAAACCAATAGAATTAAATGTTTTTTTATTATCACCTTGAAAAACACTTAATTTTAAATGTGTTTTATCTGCACCAACTTGTTTTCCGTAACCATTGTCTCTTACGCAAGTACTTTTAAAAACAGGTTTCATATTCATGGGGCCAAAAGGTGCCATTTGTTGAATAATTCTAAAAAACTTAGGTGTAATTTCTGATAAATCAATTTCTGCATCGATAGAAATTTCTGGAGTTAGCAACTCTTTATCTATAGTTGTTTTTACTACTTCTTCGAATTTATTTTTAAATTTCTCGTAATTTTCTGGCAATAAAGTTAAACCAGCAGCATATTTATGTCCGCCAAATTGCTCTATAAATTCTTCACATGCATGTAAAGCATTGTAAACATCAAAACCTTTTACAGAACGCGCAGAAGCTGCTAATTTATCGCCACTTTTAGTAAAAACTAAAGTAGGTCTGTAATATTTTTCTATTAATCTAGAAGCTACAATACCAATAACACCTTTGTGCCAATCTTCTTGATAAACTACTGATGTAAAACGGTTTTCTTCTTCGTTATCAATTATTTGAATAATAGCTTCATCAGTAATTTTTTTGTCTAAATCTTTTCTATCTGCATTAAAAATTTCTATAGCAGCAGCAAAATCTACTGCTGCATCAAAATCCATTTCAGTTAATAATTCAACAGCATAATTACCATGTTTCATTCTTCCGGCTGCATTTATTCTTGGAGCAATTGTAAAAACAACATCTGTAATTGTAAGTTCTGTTTTTTTAGATTGATGAATAATTGCTTTAATTCCGTTTCTAGGATTTTTGTTAATTACTTGCAATCCATAATACGCCAAAACTCTATTTTCTCCATTCATTGGTACAATATCTGCTGCTATTGCAGTAGCAACTAAATCTAAATACGGAATAAAATCTTTTATAGTTTGATTTCTTTTAGAGCCTAAAGCCTGAATCAATTTAAAACCAACACCACAACCGCAAAGCTCATCAAAAGGATAATTACAATCTTCTCTTTTAGCATTTAAAACTGCTATTGCTTTGGGTATTTCATCTCCAGGTTTATGATGGTCACAAATAATAAAATCGATATTTTTTTCGGTTGCATAAGCAACTTTATCAATGGCTTTTATACCACAATCTAAGGCTATAATTAAAGAGAAATCATTGTCTTGCGCAAAGTCGATTCCTATAAAAGATACACCGTAACCTTCTGCATATCTATCAGGAATATAAGTTGCAATATTTGGGTGAATGGTCTTTAAATAAGAAGAAACCAAAGAAACTGCTGTTGTTCCATCTACATCATAATCACCGTAAATTAAAATATTCTCGTTATTGGCAATTGCTTTTTCTATCCTTTCAACAGCCAAATCCATATCTTTCATCAAAAAAGGATTGTGAATATCTTCTAAACTAGGGCGAAAATATTTTTTAGCATCATTAAAAGTTTCAATATTTCTTTGGCAAAGAATAGTAGCTAATGTTTTATTAATTTGTAATTCTTTGGCTAGTTTTTCTACTTTTTCATTTGCAGGTGTTGGTTTTAAAGTCCATCTCATAGTAGTTTTTACGATTACATTTCTGTTTTATGTAAGTGAATTTCTGTTTCAACTTCTGCAAATTGACGAAACATTTCCATAACTCCACAATATTTAGTTACAGATAAATTTACTGCTTTTTGTATTTTTTCTGGTTGTAAATTACTGTCTGTAAAATGATAATCTACTTTTACTTTGTTGTAATATTTTGGGTGTTCATCTGTTAATTCGGCAGTAACTTCAATTTTAAAATCTGCTACTTCTGCACGCATTTTAGTTAATAGAGAAACTACATCTAAACCAGAGCAACCTGCTAAAGAAGATAACATTAAAGCTTTTGGGGCAAAACCGACTGTGTCTCCGTTATCTTGAGATTTATCAAACATTGTAAATTTATGTCCGCTAGGGTTGTCTGTTTCAAATAGAGACTTTTCTGTCCAAACTGTTGTAACTATATTTTTAACCATTATATATTTTTTTTAAATTAAGTGTTGTTAAGCTATTCTTACAAAAATAACAAAACGAGTATTAGTTATTCGTTAAAAAGAATAGAATGTTTTTAGTGAAAAAGCGTTTTATACTCCAAAAAGTGATAATAATGGATTTTTTTAAGACTTTATTGCCTTTAGGGTAATTGTCTATATTTTTATATTTTATTGCATAATTATTGCAATTTAATCTATTTTGTTAATGTTTTTTGCTGTTTTGTTTAGTTTTTTGCATTTATTATGGTTTTTTTAAGTAATTTTATGCAAAATATTAATCAATAAAAATGTTTTCATGATAAAAAAACTTTTTTTTTCGGTTTCTGTTTTCTTATTGTTTACTATGGGGCTTTTAGCTCAAGAAATTAATGTAAAAGGTAAGGTTACAGATGCTTCAGGAGTGTTACCAGGTGTAAGTGTATTAATTAAAGGTACATCAAAAGGTACAAGTACAGATTTTGATGGAATGTATTCTATTAAAGTTAAAAAAGGTGAAACAATAGTTTTTTCCTCTCTCGGTTTTAAGACTAAAGAAATTGTAGCAAGTGCTACTATTTTAAATGTTACATTAGAAGAAGATTCTAGTGTTTTAGATGAGGTTGTTGTGACCTCTTTTGGTGTTAAAAGACAAAAAAAATCTTTAGGTTATGCGGCACAAGCATTAAAATCTGAAGAACTTTTAGAGGGTAACCAAAATAATATGGTTAATTCTTTACAAGGTAAAGTATCTGGTGTTACAATAACAAGTTCTGGTGGAGCGCCAGGATCTTCTTCTGTAATTATGATTCGTGGAGGTACTTCTATAACAGGTAATAATCAGCCTCTTATGATTGTAGATGGTTTGCCAATAGATAACTCTACAGACTCAAGTTCAGAAGTTGCTAGTACAAATAGAGCATCAGACTTAAATCCAGAAGATATTGAAAGTATTACAGTGCTTAAAGGGCCAGCTGCAGCAGCATTATATGGTATTCAGGCAGCAGAAGGAGCAGTAATAATTACTACTAAAAAAGGAAAAGAAGGTGTAAGTAAAGTGTTTGTTTCTTCATCTCTTTCTGTAGACAATGTAATGGGTACTCCAGATATTCAACAAGTATACGGTCAAGGAGAACAAATTGTTCAAACAGATGGTAGTGTTAATTATAATTTAGAAAGTCCACTTTCTTGGGGAGAAGCAATTTCTTCTGGTACAAAAACATATAACCATATAAAAGATTTTTATAAAACAGGAGTTTCTCAAAACTACTTTGCAAGTTATACAGGTGGTAATGCTAAAGGGAATACTTATTTTTCTTTAGGAAATTTAAATAATGAAGGAGTAATACCTACTACTTCTTACAAAAAAACTACTTTTAGAATTACACAAAATTCTAAACTTTCAGATAAGCTTACATTATCTATATTAGGTAATTATATAAGAACTAATATTAACAGTACGCGTCAAGGAAATGCTACAGGAGGAAGTATTACAAGTTTATTAAATTATCCTTCTAATGTTGATATTAAAGATTATATTGATGTAGATGGTACTCAAAAACAATTTTATACAGGGCAACAGTTTGATAATGTTTATTGGAGTTTAGAAAATAGCCCTAATACAAATGAGTTAAACAGATTTATTGGTTCTATCGGTTTAGATTATGCTATTAATGCTAACTTAAACCTATCTTATAAGTTTGGTGCAGATATTTATGATCAACATAGTAAAAGAGTAACAGCAAATGGATCTTTAAATGAATCTAGAAGTGAGGGATATATTTCTCAGTACGAAAGATTATATAAAAAATATACCTCAAACTTTATAGCAACTTATACAAAAGCCTTATCAGAAGATTTTGAATTAAATTTATTGGCAGGTAATACTATAGAAGATAGTAATGTTAGAACAGATTATTTAACAGGTAATGGGTTTTTAGCTCCTGGTATTTATAATATAAGTAACGTTTCATCAGAAAATCAAACAATTTTAGAGCGTATTGCTAGAAAAAGAAATGTTGGTGTGTTCGGAGAAATTAAAGTAGGATATAAAAATGCGTTATATTTAAATGTTACAGGTAGAAACGATTGGTCTTCTACACTTCCTTCTAAGAGTAGATCTTTCTTTTATCCTTCTGTTGGTGCATCTGCTGTTCTTACAGATTTATTTGATATTAAATCAGAAAACAATGGTTTAAGTTATTTAAAATTAAGAAGTACTTGGGCGCAAGTTGGTAAAGATGCTCCTATTGGTCAATTAGAGAGTTATTTAGTTACTCAAATTAATGGGTTAGGTAGTACAGGTTATGCATATAATGGAGTAGATGTTGGTAATGCGGCTTTAGAACCAGAATTTACAAATAGTTGGGAGTTTGGTTTTGATTCTAGTTTTTTAAATGATAGATTAAGTTTTAATGCTACTTATTATAAGAGTATTTCAGATAATCAAATATTAACAGATATACGTGTTCCACCAACAGCAGGTACTTTTTATGCCACTTTAAACGGTGGAGAAATAGAAAACGAAGGTATAGAGGCTTTGTTATCTATTAAATTAATGCCAATTTCATCTGAGTTACAATGGGATGTAAACTTTAACTTTGGTAGTAATGTTACCACTGTAGTAGATTTACCAGGAGAAATTAATGAGGTTTATTTATCTGATTCGTGGACTTTCTTAAACTCTGCTGCAGGTGCAGGAGTTTTAGATGCTTCTTTATTTTCACTTAGAGGAAAAAGAGCAATAAAAAATGAAAATGGAGAAGTTTTAATTGGTGATAATGGATACCCAACACTAACAGATGAAACTTATGCAGATATAGACAGACAACCAGATTTTACATTAGGTATTTCTAGTACATTAAGATATAAAAACTTTGGATTATCATTTTTATTAGATATTGTAGAAGGTAATACAGTTTATAACGCTACAGCATCAGCCTTAGCTTATTACGGTGTAGGTGCTACAACTTTAGATAGAGGAGAAACAACAATTATATCTGGTGTAAAAGCAGATGGAACACCAAATGATATTGCAGTAACAAAAAACCAAGAATATTATCAAAATTATTATGCTTTAAATTCAGAAAATTTTGTTGAAGATGGTTCTTATACTCGTTTAAGATATGTTAGTTTAAACTATAGATTAGGTCAAGGTTTATTAGATCGTCTACCAATTTCTAATTTAGAAATTTCTTTAACGGGTAGAAATCTATTAACATTTACAAATTATAGTGGTGTAGATCCAGAGATTAATGCTTTTGGTGGTGGAGTTCCTGGAGCAGGGTCTGTAGGTGTTGATAACCTAGGTACACCAAATACTAAAGGTTTTGATATCGGTCTTAAATTAACTTTTTAAAATATAAAAAATGAAACATTTAAAATATACAATTTTTATACTATTAGTTAGTATAGTGTTTTTATCATGTTCCGATGACTATTTTGATGTAAATAGTTCAGAAACAGCGCCAACAACACAATCGTTAGACCCACAATACCGTATAAAAGGAGCCATAGAAAATATGTTTACGGGTGTTATTTATAGAGGTAGTAGAGAGGTTTTGGGTATTACACAACACGGAGCTCAAAATGTAGCTAATTATTACTCAGAAACTTGGAGTAGTTATTTAACTACAGGGAGTTACTTTTTATGGCAAAACGCATATGTATATTCTTTACCAAATACAGCAGATTTAATTGTTTTAGGAGAAAAACATAATTCGCCAAACTTTATAGCTGTAGGTAAAATTTTAAGAGCATATGGTTTTGGTACTACAACAGACCAATACGGAGATATTGTTTTTACAGAAACTTATGATGGAGTATCGTCATTAAATTTAACTCCAAAATTTGAAACTCAAGAAGCCGTTTATCAAGGTATTTTAGAAATGTTAGATGAGGCAATTGAGCAAATTAACGAGCCAAGTGATATTGAATTAAATGCAAATGGTGGTGATGTTTTTTATAATGGAAATAAAGAACAATGGATTAGATTAGCTTATGCTTTAAAGGCGCGTTATTTAAATCACTTAAGTAAAAAGAGTTCTGGCGACATGGCTTATGATGCAGATGCAATTATAGAAGCTTGTTCTTTAGCATTACAATCTAATGCAGATAATGCTTTTAGATCTTATGGTGGAGGTGAAGCAGAAAATGATCGTCAACCATTTTCTGTAGGAGGTTATGGAAGCTCTAGGGTAGATTACTTTTCACACTTTTTTGTAGAGTTATTAAAAAATTCACTAAATCTAGATTCTCCTTATGAAGATCCTCGTCTTAAAATTATTGTGCCAGAAGCGGTAAACGGAGGTTATCAAGGTGTAAAAATTGGTGAAGGTCCGTTGCCAGATAATGCAACTGGTGGAGACAATTATTCTGTAGGAAATGGTGGTTTTTACACAAGTCCAACAGCGCCAACTTACATGATGACTTATAGTGAGGTTAAATATATAGAAGCAGAAGCTAGATTAAGAAAAGGAGATAACACAGGAGCTTATACGGCTTTAAAAGCGGGGGTTGAAGCAGATTTTGAAAAAGCAGAAGCAACAGCATCTGAAACAGCTGCTTATTTAGCTAAAATGGATGAAGAAATAGGTGTATCTGGTATAACATTATCCCATATAATGATTCAGAAATATATAACATTACTTTTTGATCCAGAAACATGGGTTGATATGAGAAGAATGGATTATAGTGATGAAATTTACCCAGGATTAGAAAGACCTGTAAATGTGAATTTAACTATTTTCCCGGGAGAAGATGATTGGATTCAAGCAATGATGTATGAGTATAATGAAGAAGATAGAAATTATGAAAACATGCCAGATAATACTGCAAGTGTTAGATTAACAACACCACTGTGGTGGAATGTAGAAGAATAAAATTATTGTATTTGTTTTTTATTTATTAAAAACCCAGTGGAAGTTAGTTAATTTCTACTGGGTTTTGTTTTAGTAATTTTAATTTGGTGTTTCTTTAAAACCTAAATCTTTAGTGGCATTTTTAACTTTAAAAAGAAAATCTTTACCTGGATCTGTTTTTTTAGTTCTGTAGCCTTTATCTTTTTCTAACCATAGTTTATGGTTTTCAAAATTAGTATATTCATAATGTCCAATAACATAATCAATATCGTATTTATTTTTTAGGTATTTAACAAGCCAAATGTTAGCTTTTAGTTGTTTTTCTGTTAAAGGAATATCGGTTGTTCCACCTACATTTTCTATACCAATTGCACAATGGTTTAACCCAATAACATGTCTTGCCATATAATTTTCTGGCATTAATCTATAAATAGTTCCGTCAAGATCAATCATAAATTGTGATGAAACATTTAATTGACTGGCAGTATTAATTTTGGTTCTGTGGCTTCCTATTTTTGTGTTTACAAAAGCTTTAAAAGAATTTTCTAGTGTAGGTATTGCTGTCCAATGTATTACAATCATCTTAGGATCAATTATTGGAGAATCTTGTACAATACCATAATGAGATTTCATGTAATCTAAAGTTAATTGTTCTCTTAATTCTCCAAATTCTATTGGTTTATCTATAATTTTAGGTTCTTTATTGCATGATATAATACCAAGTAATAATAGAAAATATAGTTTTGTTTTCATAATTAATAGATTTAGATTATTTGTTAATAGCGTTAACTAAGAAGTCTAATTGTTCTTTTGTATGATTTGCATTTAAAACTATTCTATTAAATTTTTTAGAACTCGTTGCATAGTAAAAAGAAGTAATTAGAATGTTTTTATCTAATAAAATTTGTTCTATTTTTTCATCAGAATGAAAGAAAACAGGATATGATTTATCAATAGATATTAAAGAATTTCCTTTTAATTTTTCAAAAACATAATCAATATTATTTTTAAGTTTTACTAATTGTTTTTTATAGATTTCTTGTGCGCTTAAAAATACTTCTAAAAAAGCCGGACTCATACCTGCACAACCAATAAAAAGATTGTCTTTTTTAATAAGGTTTATAAAACTTAAATCTCCAGCAATAACACCACCATTAATTCCGAATGCCTTACCCAAAGAAGAGGTAATAATTACTTTTAGGTTTTTCTTTTTAGGAATTAAGTTTGAAACTCCATTTCCATTATCTCCTAATATGCCTAAACTGTGAGATTCATCAATTACTAAATAAATAGTATTAGAAGGATCTATTTCTTCTAAGAAATTTAAAGAAAAAGGTTTTGTTTCAAATGCGGCAATACCGTCTAAAAGAATACTAATTTTCTTGTTTTTTATAGATTTTAACTCCTTATTTATTTCCAAGTTTTCAAAAATAGGAAATGCATTTTCAGGTAAAATTGCAGGATGAGTTTTGGGCATAAAATAAAAAGCATCTACAAGATTTTTTAATGCTTTAATTGTAAAATGACCAGCCAAAGTTCCTGAAGAAACACTAACACTAGTTTCTGTATTTAAAAAATTGGCCAAATAAATTTCAGCTTTTTCATAAATAGATAATTTTATATTTGCGTTTCTAGAACTGCCGTAAGAAGTTCCCCATTTTTTAATTGCTTTTGCAACTAATTCTTGAAAATCTGTTAATGCACCAACGCCTAAATAAGAAGTTCCGCTAAAATATAAATACTCTTTTCGGTTTAAAAATGCAGTTGTGTTGGGGGTTTTGTCTAATTGCATAATTATAATAAAGAAGCTCCAATTCCATTTCTATCAGCATAAGAAATTACTCCGTCTTTTATTGTAATTCCTTCTGCAATATCTTTTTTAAGAAGTAAACCTCCGTCCATATCTACATAATCTAAAAGAGGTAAAAGGTGTGCAATTGCAGAAATACCAATTGTAGATTCTGTCATACAACCTACCATGGTTTTCATGCCTAAAGATTTTGCCTTTTCTAGCATTCTTTTTCCGGGTGTTAAACCACCACATTTTGTGAGTTTTACATTTACACCATGAAATAAGCCTGCACATTTTTCTACATCACTTTCTATAATACAACTTTCATCGGCTATAATTGGCAAAGCAGAATTTTTGTATAGTTTTTTAGCGCCTTCAATATCATTTGCTTTTAAAGGTTGCTCTAAAAACTCTACACCTAATTCTTTTAATTTGTAAGAGTTTTCAATTGCTTCATCAGCCGTCCATCCACAATTAGCATCAATTCTAAAAATTGCATCAGAATGTTTTCTAAGCTCCGTTACAATTTCTATATCGTTTTTGGTTCCTAATTTTATTTTATAAATTGGCCAAGGTAATTCTTGCATTTTAGCAACCATTTTTTCTACAGAATCTATACCAATGGTATAATCTGTCATAGGATTTTTATTGATATTAAAACCCCAAACTTCGTATAACTTTTTGTTTTGTTTGCGTGCATTTAAATCATTAAAAGCCATGTCTAAAGCACATAAAGCAAACATGTTTTCTGTAAATAAAGGTTTTAGTTTTGCCCAAAAATCAGCAGGTTTTTCTTCTGATAAAGATTTTATAAAAGATAAGTTTTTTTGGATGATAGCCATCATGTTATCAACAGTAATGTTGTAATAAGGGTTAGAAGTTGCTTCACCAAAACCACTAATATTATCATCAATTAATTCCACTACTAAAGAAGGTTGAAAATCGTGAGATTCTCTAGAAATAGTAAATGTATGTTTTAATTCTAGGTTAAAAGAATGTAGTTTAATTTCCATTTATAAAAGTTATATTTATCGTAAAGTTATAAAATTAGATTATGATATTTTATTAAAAATATAAAAATATCTAATTAGTAATACCTCTAGAGTTAGAACAGATTTTGTTTACAATTTTTGAGGCAAAAATGTGATACGAAATCCGTTTATCTATCTTAAATATTAACGTTATGTAAGGTTAAATTTATTTAATATCTGTCTTAAAAAGGATCTTTTTTATTTAATACTTTAATGATAGATAAAGAAATAGAATCTATTTTCTTTTTTGAGTTTTTAATTTCAGTATTGATAAGTTTTTTATCTGAAACCATATCAGAAGTTGTTTCAAAAGATTTTAAATACCAATCTTTCCAAGCTGTAATTATTTTTATTTGTGTTGATAAAGAATCTCCTTTACTTAAAGCAATTGTACTTTGCTTTAATTCTTCGTTTAAACGATTTATGGCAGATTTTTCTAAGTCTTTTAAAATAGATTTAGCTGTATTTTCATCAGCATTTAAAAGTGTATAAGCCGCTATTAAAGCAGTAGTTCCTACATTTTTTAATGTGCTTTTAGAAACTTTATCAATTCGATCATTATCTGTATGATAAAACTGATCTGTAAAATGCCAAAATAAAACACTAGGTATGTTTTCTCTTAAAAAAGGAACGTGATCGCTACCTCCTTCAAACGGATTTGTATTTACAATCCAATTAAATTTTTTGCCTTGTTCTTTAAATTTATCAATTAAAAAATCATTTAAATAATGTGGTTTCATTTGCTCTAAACTCATCTTAGAACCACCCCATTCTGTATGCTTGTCATTTCCGCGAGTCCAAATAGCACTAGGATCTGGCATTTTTTCAATTAAAAAAGTACCTCCGGTTTTTTCGGTGTCTTCACCAACCATATCTAAAGAAATTCCCCATTTAATGTCTTTTGCTCTAATAGAATCTTCTTGTACATATCTTCTGGTAGATACAATTTCGTCTCCCCATAAAAAAGTTAAAGTTCTTTTTGGTTGATATCTTCTTTCTTGAATATATTTTGATGTTAAACAAGCCATTTCTAAAGCAACACCTACTCCAGTAGCATTATCATTTGCGCCAGGTTCTTGTACATGAGCACTAAAAACTAAACGTTCTTTTGGTTTTTCACTTCCTTTAATATCGGCAATAATTGTTAATTCTTCTGATGGATAAATATTGGTTTCAATTTTTACATTTAAAATCGTTTTTCCTTTTGCTATAGATTTTTTTAGTTGCTCTTTTGCAGCATAAGACAATGCAATTGTCCAAGGCTTATTTACGGTGTCTAAAGGTATAGAACGAAACTGAATAGAAGTTGTGTTTTTTTCTGGTTGTAAATAATCAGGATTATTATACGTCATAATCCCTGCTGCTTTTCCTTCAATAATAGCAGCTTTAAATATTCTGTAAGGACTTGTTTCTGCAAAAACTATTTTTCCTTTTATATTTATGTTAGAAATGTTTTTAAGATCTTTTATGTAAACTACTTCTGCAGTAATTCCTTCTTTAGGAGTGCTGTAAGAGTTTAAAGCAATCATATTTCTATTAGTTGTGTGTTGCAATAAAGGTTCTTTTTCTTTGTTTATAGTAACCGTTGCATCAACAGATTCCCATGTGGGTTTTATAAGAGGCCTTTTTTCAATTCTGTACGTTAAAATATCTCTTTCTGTAGCATTTTTTTCTAAAACATAACCTGCATTTTCGAGTTCTTCAGCTATTTTATAAATACTTTTATTAAAGCCATTATTACCTACAACTCGCCAATATTTTTCTACAAAAGAAGTTGTTTTGTAAGCTAAATTACCTGTAAAATCTTTATTTATTTCATTAGAGTAATTGTTTTTAGATAATTTTAGAGGCTGTTTATTGGTGCAATTTGTAAGTACTAATAGACATAGGAAAAAAAGAATTCTTTTTTTAAACATAATAAGGATTGATTTATATTTTAAAAGTAATATTTTTTATGGAGTTATTATTAAAATCTACTTTTAGAATATAAATTATTAAAACAAAAAAAGCTTTGATAATTTATCAAAGCTTCTTTTTTTTCAAAAAAATACTATTTGTTTATTTTAAATCAAATCTATCTGCATTCATAACTTTTGTCCATGCTTTTACAAAATCATTTATAAACTTTTCTTTATTATCATCTTGAGCATAAATTTCTGAATAAGAACGTAAAATAGAGTTAGAGCCAAAAACTAAATCCATTCGTGTAGCAGTCCATTTTACAGTTCCTGTTTTACGGTCTCTAATTTCATATAATCCGTTTTCTATAGGTTTCCATGTGTTACCCATATCAGTTAAGTTTACAAAGAAATCATTTGTTAAAGCACCAATTTTATCAGTAAAAACACCATGTTTAGTATTGTCGTAATTTGTACCTAACATTCTCATTCCTCCTACTAGAACTGTCATTTCTGGAGCAGTTAAGCCCATTAATTGAGTTCGGTCTAACATTAATTCTTCTGGGCTAACTACATAATCTTTTTTAACCCAATTACGATATCCGTCAGCCAAAGGCTCTAAAGGAGCAAAAGAATCAGCATCTGTCATTTCATCTGTAGCGTCACCTCTTCCTGGAGTAAACGGAACCGTAGTGTTGAAACCAGCAGCTTTAATAGCTTGTTCTATACCTACATTACCAGCTAAAACAATGGTATCTGCAATACTAATATTAAATTCTGCAGCAATTGGCTCTAAAACAGACAATACATATGCTAAACGTTTTGGTTCGTTACCTTCCCAATCTTTTTGTGGTGCTAAACGAATACGAGCTCCGTTTGCTCCACCACGCATATCAGATCCACGGTATGTACGAGCACTGTCCCAAGCAGTATTTACCATTTCTGAAATAGACAAACCAGATGATGCTATTTTTGCTTTTACTGCTTCTACATCATAATCAGTTTTTCCTGCCGGCACAGGGTCTTGCCAAATTAAATCTTCTTTAGGAGCATCAGGTCCAAAATAATTTTCTTTTGGTCCCATATCTCTGTGTGTTAATTTAAACCATGCACGAGCAAAAGTTTCAGAGAAATACTCTTGGTCATTCATAAACTTTAATGAAATTTCTCTATAAATAGGGTCTACTTTCATTGCCATATCTGCATCCGTCATCATAGGGTTGTGACGAATACTTGCATCTTCTACATCTACAGGTTTATCTTCATCTTTAATTGATACAGGTTCCCATTGTAAAGCTCCTGCAGGACTCTTAACAGATTCCCATTCATGATTAAATAACATTTCGAAAAATCCTCCATCCCATTTTGTTGGGTTTGTTGTCCAAGCACCTTCAAGACCACTTGTTACTGTGTAACGTCCTTTACCAGAGTTACTTGGGTTTGTCCATCCTAAACCTTGTTCTTCTACATTAGCAGCTTCTGGTTCTGGTCCTAAAAGACCAGCATCTCCATTACCGTGAGTTTTACCAACTGTATGTCCACCTGCGGTTAAAGCAACTGTTTCTTCATCATTCATTGCCATACGAGCAAAAGTTTCTCTAATATGTGCAGCTGTTTTTAAAGGGTCTTGTTTTCCGTTAACACCTTCTGGGTTTACGTAAATTAATCCCATTTGCACTGCAGCTAAAGGATTTTCCATTGTTGATGGACTTTCTACATCATCATAACGTTCATCACTAGGAGCTAACCATTCTTTTTCAGAACCCCAATATGTGTCTTTTTCTGGATGCCAAATATCTTTACGTCCAAAAGCAAAACCATATGTTTTTAAGCCCATACTTTCATAAGCAATTGTACCAGCTAATGCTATTAAATCGGCCCAACTAACTTTGTTTCCATATTTCTTTTTAATAGGCCATAATAAGCGTTTCGCTTTATCTAAACTAACGTTGTCTGGCCAAGAGTTTAAAGGAGCAAAACGAATATTACCAGATCCTGCACCACCACGTCCATCAGAAATACGGTAAGATCCTGCAGAGTGCCAAGAAAGTCTAATAAACAAACCGCCATAATGACCCCAATCTGCAGGCCACCAATCTTGACTGTCTGTCATTAAAGCATGCATGTCTTTCTTTAATGATTCTATATCTAATTTTTTTAATTCTTCATGATAATCAAACTCTTCTCCTAAAGGATTTGTTTTAGTATCGTGTTGGTGTAAAATATCTAAATTAAGTGCATTAGGCCACCACTCCATAACAGTATCTTTATTAGAAGTATTTGCGCCATGCATTACAGGGCATTTTCCTGAAGAAGATGTGCTATTTGATTGTTCTTCATTTTCTTTAGAAATTGGAGATGCCTGATCTTGTTGAGCTTGATGATATGGGCATTTGCTTTCATCGTTAGATGAATTTGTGTGTTTTTGATTTTCCATTTTTATAAGATATATGAGATTGTATGTTTAATTTTATTTTACAAATCTATTCTTTTTGTTCTTCGATTGATCAATAATATAATTCTCTTGTTTTATAATCGAATAGTAATTATCTATTAAAAATAAATTTACATAGTTTTTTTATATTATTGTAAAAATTTATTTAAATTAAAAAAGTATAAGATTTGAGTTTTGTTTATTAATGTGTTAATTTTTAGGTATCTAAAATAGTGATTTTATCGCAAAAAAGAAAAAATATTAACTATTTGATGAAAATTTAACCTAAGAATTTAACCGATGTTAATAATTTATCAAAGAGGTTTAAAGGAGTTAAAAAAATAAAAGTAAAAAAGGAATAATATTGCTTGCTTTTTAAGGAAGCTTATGTTGTAGCTTCTTTAAAAATTTCTCTTACAGCAATTTCATAAGCTTTTTTGTTACTTGCTTTTTTAATTTTCTTATATGTTTTATGAGGATTAGAAAAACTTTGAGAAAAATATTCCCAAAAGCCTAACATTTTCATTTTAATTGGTGTTGGACCAGAAAGAGCTGCATCATATTCTTGATAAATACGATCGTGAAAATCATTAAATAAGTGAAATCTGTTTTTAGGATATTCAGTAGTGTTTTTTTTAATCATACTTGGTAAAAAAGGATCTGCAATTAATCCTCTACCAATCATCCAATGATCTATAGAAGGAAAACGTTCTTGTAGTTTTTTAAAAGCGGCAACAGAAGTTATATCTCCGTTGTAATACATTTTATGTTTTGTATTATCTAAACATTTTTGAAAAGCATCTAAATCTGTTCCTCCTTTATAAAGTTGCTTTCCTATTCTTGCATGGATGGCAATGTTTTTTAATGGATATTTGTCTAAAATAGGTAAAACATCTAAAATTTCTTCCGGATTGTCATAACCCATTCTCATTTTCATAGAAACTAAAATATCAGATTCGTTATGAATTTTATGAAGAATGCTATTTATTTTTTCAGCATCATTTATTAAACCAGAACCCATGCCGCGTTTTGCAACCATTGGATAAGGGCAACCTAAATTCCAATTTAACTCTTTGTAACCTAACTCTTGCACATATTTAGAAACAAACAAAAACTCATCAACATCATTGGTTATTACTTGTGGAATAACTTCTAAATCAGTATTGTTTTCTGCTATAATGTCTTTTTGATAGGAATTTTTGATCACAAATTTACCATTCAACCTAATATACGGAGAGTAGAAAGTGTCTATACCACCAAAGAAATGATTAAAAGCGTTTCTAAATTTATAATCGGTAAAACCTTGTAAAGGAGAAGATAAAAGTGTCTGATTCATAAATAATAAAGTTATGCAAATATAGCATACTTTTAATGAGTTTTATAGTTGTTTATGTACTACAAAAAGAATCGTTATTTTATAAAATATACATTTATAAAGTAGTTAATGTAAAGCTTATAATTCGTTTTTAAACATGTTTTTTAAATCATTAGAATATGTAGGGTAGGTAAAAATCATTTTTTTAAATTCATCTGCCGTCATGTTATTGTTAATTGCAGTTGCAAAAATATTGATGGTTTCTGAGGCTTGAGCACTTAATAAATGAGCTCCAATAATTTCTTTTGTTCTTTTATTTATAATGATTTTATATGCATAAGTATCAGCATTTTCTTTTTTAGCGCTATACCATTCTTTTGCATCACCTTTGTAAACAATTATGTCTTTGTATCTGTTTTTGGCTTCGTTTTCTGAATAACCAACACTTGCCAAATTAGGATTTGTAAAAACTACAGATGGTACTAAAGGATCTGTAAATTTCTTTGTATTGCTGTTAACAATATTATTGCCAACAATATAACCTTGTAAACCAGAAAGCGGTGTTAATGGTAAAGATTTGCTAGAAACATCACCACAAGCATATACGTTTTTGTTGGTTTTGCTATTTAAAAAATTATCAACAATTACGCCTGTCTTATCAGCATTAATACCTGCTTTTTTTAAGTTTAATAATTCTATTGCCGGAACTCTACCAGAAGTATTTATAATTTTTCTAGCTTTTATAGATTTCGTTTTTCCTTCAGTTTTAAAGGTAATTTTTTTATTCTTTTTTAGTTTTTGTACAGATTTAATAGTTGCATCAAAAATAAATTCTACACCATTTTTTTCTAAATCTTCTACTAATTTACTCGTTAAAAAATTATCAAACAGAGAAAGAGCATTGCTACCTTTATCAATCATGGTAACTTTACAACCTAGAGTTGATAATAAATAGCAGAACTCCATACCAACATAACCAGAACCAATAAAAATTGCAGATTTAGGTATTTTTTTCAGCTTAAGAATATCATCACTTGTTTCAAGAAATTCTGCGCCATCAAAAGATAATTTTCTAGGAACTAAACCAGATGCAATTACAAATTTATCTGCAGTAATTTTTTTGCCTTCAACTGTAATTTCATTTTTTGTAATGAATTTTGGAGATTGATGATATAGATCAATTTCTAATTCGGTTAAATTTTCTTCGGTAG
The DNA here is from genome assembly GCF_021991835.1 of Polaribacter sargassicola. Lineage (GTDB taxonomy): Bacteria > Bacteroidota > Bacteroidia > Flavobacteriales > Flavobacteriaceae > Polaribacter > Polaribacter sargassicola. The sequence goes on along the minus strand of NZ_JAHDAU010000008.1, from coordinate 112,559 downwards.
CTTTAGGAATTCTATTTGTGTAATTCGATTTGAATTCTTGAATTTTTCCCCAGTTTATTTTAGGTATTTTTTTTACACCTAAACCTTTTAATTGTTTTGATTTTTTTACTAAATCAGCAAATTGTAATAAGATTTTTTTAGGATCGCAACCTCTATTAGAACAAGTACCGCCAAATTCTCTTTTATCTGCAATTGCAACTTTAAGGTTGTTTTTTGCACAAACTTTGGCAGCTGTTTGTCCTGCAACTCCACTTCCAATTACAAAAACATCATAATGTTTAGATTCCATAATTTTTTGATTTTTATCAAAAATAAAATAGAAAACAAACAGAAATGAGCCCTTATGAAATAAATATTGACGTTTTTAAATTAAAACTAACGCTTCTCCATCAAAACTTAAACCTTTAAAACCAGTTTTCATAAAATTTCTAATATTTTGATGAGAATTACCGTTTTCATCTTCTAAAACATTTTTATAATGTTCACCAAAACAAGTTAAAGTTTCGTCTTCTGTTAAGTTTTCAAGTTTAGCAAAAGCAAACAATTTACAAGAACCAGAGTTTTCTCCAGCTTTATTTTCTATTTCTCCGTTTGTAAAAGCAGTTGGTGTAAAATTATAATTGTCTTCTATTACTTGCATGGTTTCTGCAAAGGCAATTTCTGAAGTATTTGATTTTAATTTGGTTTTAAATTCTTGAATTGTCATATTTATTATTTAAAATAGTCTTCTATTAAAAAGGTAAAAATAATACAAGTGAAATAGAAATTTTAAATATTTGAAAAATAAAAATTCAATTAGCTGTTATAAATATAGATACTTTAACGTTATATATATAGAATGATCAAAGAAGACTTTAAAAACAAAGTATTTTCATTATCAGGATTTATTTATCCCATGGTTGCTCGTATGCTTGGTAGTAAACCGAAAGCAGAAGATGCCATACAAGAAATAATGATAAAACTTTGGAATAAACGTAAAGAGTTAGATAAACATCCAAACATTAAAGGTTTTGTTATTTTAACGGCTCGTAATTATTGTTTAGATGTATTAAGAAAAAAGAAAGTATTGTTAGAGGATTCTTTAGGGGCTTTAAGTGTAGTAAAGTCTACAAATAATCATACAGATATAGAGTGGCAAGAATTAAACAGCATAATTAAAAACATTTTAAAGCAATTACCAAAACAACAAAAAGAAGTTTTTATAATGCGTGATCTTGATGGTTATGAGTTTGTAGAAATTGCAGCAGCGCTAGAAATAAAGATAGAACATGCTAGAGTTTTAGTATCTAGAGCAAGAAAGTTTATAGGTGTAACATTAGAAAAAACATACAATTATGAGCGAGGAGAATATTAAAAATTTGATGGATAAATATAAATCGGGTACAAGTTCTTTAGAAGAGGAAAAAGAGTTGTTTGATAATGTTAACGAATCAGAACCCGAAATTAAAACTTGGGCTTCTTTTGTAAAGAAAAATAAAAAGGTTGCTCCGGACAATTTTAATGATAAGTTATGGGAATCTTTTGATAAAAAAACATCAAAAAACAATCGATTTAAAATCGGCTTAATTTCCGTTGCTGCGTCTGTTTTATTTATAAGTACACTTTTTATGAATAACATAAAAAATGAAAGTTTAAGTAATGAAGAAAAAGAAGCTTTACTTAACGAAGCAAAAAATATGTTTATAGAGTTTGATAAATCTAAACCAAAATATAATGTTTTAGTAGAGAGTGATTTATTGATAGTTTACACTAAAACAGAATAAAATATCCATTAAAAATAATCACAAATTTTAAATACAAAAAGATGAAAAAAGTATTATTAATTGCCTTAACAATGTTGTTTTTTACAACAATAATTAATGCTCAAGAAGATAAAAAGGAAGAAAAAGAAAAATTATATGTACAACTAAAAGAAGGTGCTAAACCTATAATTTATGTAGATGATAAAATATTTGATTTTCCTATGGAATTAATTGACCAAGACAGAATTGCATCTGTATTTGTTGTAAAAGGAGAAGAAGCCATGAAAAAATACAACGCACCAAATGGAGTTATTTTGATAAAGACAAAAGACTCAGATGCGGCAATTACCTCTAAATTAGAAGTAACAAATTTAAAAATAGGAGCTAAAACAAAATTACAAATAAAAGAAAATGATAAAGAAGTAGATGATAAAAAGCAACCAATGATCATTGTAGATGGTAAAGTTACTGATAGAAAAGTATTAGATAAGCTAGAAACATATCAAATAAAAAAAATGCAAGTTCTAAAAGGCGAAGAGGCTTTAAAATTATACGGTGCGCCAAATGGAGTTGTAATTATTACAACAAAGACGTTAATAAATTAAATTTGATGAAATTCCCAATAAATAAAAATGCTATTTGTTGGGAATTTGTCTATCAATTTATTTAGAAGATTTTCCCTCAACAATTACCACAATTTCACCTTTTGGAGGTTTTGCAGTATAATACTCTAATACTTCTGTTGCGGTTCCTCTTTTAGTTTCTTCAAACATTTTTGTCAATTCTCTAGAAACCGAAACTTTTCTGTCTCCTCCAAAATATTCTACAAAATGCCCCAATGTTTTTATTAATTTATGAGGAGATTCATAAAAAATCATGGTTCTTTTTTCTTCGGCTAAAAGTAATAAACGTGTCTGTCTTCCTTTTTTAACAGGTAAAAAACCTTCAAAAACAAATTTGTCGTTTGGCAAGCCAGAGTTTACCAAAGCAGGTACAAAAGCCGTTGCGCCAGGCAAACACTCAACCTCAACATTATTTTCTACACAAGCTCTGGTTAGTAAAAAACCAGGGTCAGAAATTGCTGGTGTTCCAGCATCAGAAATTAATGCGCAGGTTTCTCCGTTTTGTATTCTTTGTACAACACCTTTTACAGATTTATGCTCATTATGCATATGATGGCTGTGCATTTGTGTAGCAATTTCAAAATGTTTTAAAAGTTTACCACTTGTACGAGTGTCTTCTGCTAAAATAAAATCTACTTCTTTTAAAATACGAATTGCTCTAAAAGTAATATCTTCTAAATTACCAATAGGTGTAGGCACTAAATATAATTTGCTCATGTAAAAAAATGCTTATGCTGCAAATTTACAAAGAATAAGACGGATTTTGCATTACCGATTGTAGCATTTGTTTGAGCTCTTTTTTATTCTTTTTCAGAATAAAAAAAGCGAGTGCGAAAAGCGGGGTATTTCTGATAAGAAATGAATGCCCAAAAAACGCATATTAAATAGAAAATGTTTAATTTTGCAGCTTAAATTTTCAAAAGAAATGTATAGAAGTCATTCTTGTGGTGAGTTAAGAGCATCACACATAAATACAGAAGTAACCTTAGCTGGTTGGGTACAAAAAAGCCGTGATAAAGGATTTATGGTTTGGGTAGATTTACGTGATAGATACGGAATTACACAGTTAATTTTTGATGAAGAACGTACACCTAAAGAAATGATGGACAAAGCAAAATCTCTTGGTAGAGAGTTTGTAATACAAGTAACTGGTACTGTAATTGAGCGAGAATCTAAAAACACAAACATCTCTACCGGAGAAGTTGAGGTTTTGGTTTCTAAATTAGAAATTTTAAACGCTGCAAAATTACCTCCTTTTACTATTGAAGATAAAACGGATGGTGGTGAAGATATTAGAATGAAATATAGATATCTAGATATCCGTAGAAATCCTGTAAAAGACAGTTTAATTTTCCGTCATAAAGTAGCAATGGAGGTTCGTAAATACTTGTCTGATCAAGAATTTATAGAAGTAGAAACTCCATATTTAATTAAATCTACACCAGAAGGTGCAAGAGATTTTGTAGTTCCTTCTCGTATGAACGAAGGTCAGTTTTACGCATTGCCTCAATCTCCACAAACATTTAAACAACTATTAATGGTTGGTGGAATGGATAAATATTTTCAGATTGTAAAATGTTTTAGAGACGAAGATTTACGTGCAGACAGACAGCCAGAATTTACACAAATAGACTGTGAAATGGCGTTTGTAGAGCAAGAAGATATTTTAAATATTTTTGAAGGATTAACACGTCATTTACTAAAAGAAGTAAATGGTGTAGAGGTTGATAAATTTCCAAGAATGTTGTTTGATGATGCTATGCGTTTATATGGAAATGACAAACCAGACATCCGTTTTGGAATGGAGTTTGGCGAGTTAAACGAAGTTACACAACATAAAGATTTTGGTGTTTTTAACTCAGCAGAATTAGTAATTGGTATTGCGGTTCCTGGCGGAAACGCATACACAAGAAAAGAAATAGACAATATTATTAAGTGGGTAAAGCGTCCGCAAGTTGGTGCTTTAGGTATGATTTATGCTCGTGTTAACGAAGATGGAACATTTAAATCTTCTGTAGATAAATTTTACGATCAAGAAGATTTAGCAAAATGGGCAGAAGTTACAGGTGCAAAACCTGGCGATTTAATTTGTGTTTTATCTGGTGATACTAATAAAGTAAGAACACAAATGTCAGCTTTACGTATGGAATTAGCAGAACGTTTAGGCTTAAGAGATCCTAAAGTATTTGCACCACTTTGGGTAATAGATTTCCCTTTATTAGAGTTAGATGAAGAAACAGGGCATTACCACGCAATGCACCACCCTTTTACATCACCAAAACCAGGTCAGTTAGAGTTGTTAGATTCTAAACCAGGAGAAGTAAAAGCAAATGCGTACGATTTAGTTTTAAACGGAAACGAAATTGGTGGAGGTTCTATTAGAATTCACGATAAACAAATACAAGCTACCATGTTAAAGCATTTAGGTTTTTCTGAAGAAGAAGCAAAAGCACAATTTGGTTTCTTAATGGATGCTTTTGAATACGGTGCGCCACCTCACGGTGGATTGGCTTTTGGATTGGACAGATTGGTTGCTATTTTAGGCGGACAAGAAACAATTAGAGATTTTATTGCTTTTCCAAAAAACAATTCTGGACGAGATGTTATGATTGATGCACCTGCATTTGTTGATGATGAACAATTAAAAGAATTAAGTTTAAAACTTGATATTCAATCATAAAGATTTTAAATCCCGCAGAAGCGGGATTTTTTATTAAATTTAGAGTATGAAAAAAATTACGACACTTTTATTACTTTTTACGGCATTCATTTCATTTTCTCAAGAACTTACAGGAGATGAATTGTTAGCAAAATCAATCAATTTTCACGATCCAAATAACAATTGGGCTACTTTTAAAGGAGACCTTTTTGTAATTATGGAAACTCCTAAAGGTGCTCCTAGAGAAAGTAAAATTACTATTGATTTACCTAAAGAATATTTTTCTGTTACTGCAAAAAGAGATACAATTACAACAGAATATATTCTTGATAAAGAAGTAATAACAATTTCTTTTAATGACGATAAAAATCCATCTGAAACAACAAAGAAAAAATACGGTTTAACAGAAGAGCGAGCTAGTTTGTATAAAAATTATTATACTTATTTGTATGGTTTGCCAATGAAATTAAAAGATGAAGGAACTATAATTCATCAAAAAGTAGAAAAAAAGAATTTCAAAGGAAAAGACTACTTGGTTTTAAAAGCTACTTATAACAAAGAAGTTGGTAAAGATACTTGGTATTTTTATTTTAATCCAGAAACGTATGCTATGGAAGTGTATCAGTTTTTTAAAGAAGCAAAAGACAGCGGAGAGTATATTTTACTTTCTGGTTTAGAAACTATCAATGATATTAAAATGCCAAAAAATAGAGCTTGGTATTACAATAAAAATGATGGTTATTTAGGTACCGATATTTTAAAAAGTATTGCTAAAGAATAATGCCAAAAAGTAATAAATTATATAAAAAAATTCTAATTTGGAGATATAAATATATTTCTGAACGTCAGTTTGTTTATGTTCTTAGTATTTTAGTTGGCTTTTTGGCTGGTTTGGGTACTTTTATTTTAAAAGATTTAACCTTTTTTATAGAAGGTTTATTGCAAGGTAATCTTATAAAAGATTATCATTATACACTTTATTTTGTCTTTCCAATTATTGGATTGTTTATAGTGTTTTTAATTAAAAAGTTTGTTATTAAAAGAAATATTGGGCATGGTATTTCTACTACATTACATGCTATTTCTAGAAGAAACGGAATTATAAAAAGGTATAAAATTTTTGCATCTTTAATTACCGCACCAATAACTGTAGGTTTTGGAGGTTCTGCCGGATTACAAGGCCCAGCTGTAAGTACGGGAGCAGCTTTAGGATCTAATGTTGCTAGGTTTTTTCATATGAATTCTAAAACAAGAATGTTGTTAATAGGTTGTGCAACAGCTGGTGCAATGTCTTCTATGTTTCAGGCACCAATTGCAGCTATTATTTTTGCTGTAGAAATATTTAGTTTAGATATGGCTTTTGTTTCTTTGGTACCTTTGTTATTAGCGTCGGTTTCTGCGGTTATTTCATCTTATTTTTTAGTAGGTACAGATGTTTTATTTAGATTTAAATTAGTTGATGTTTTTGAGATAAACGATATTCCTTTTTATATTTTTTTAGCATTTGTAACTGGTAATGCTTCTGTTTATTTCTCTAAAATGTACTTTAAGATTATTAACTTTTTTGAAAAATTTGATAGTCCTTTTAAAAGACTGTTAATTGGTGGAGGTGCTATAGGCATTATGTTATATTTAATTCCGCCATTATATGGTGAGGGTTACGGATTAATAAATAATTTATTAAAAGGGAATACGGCAGCAGCTTTAAAAGACATACCTTATAATTTAGATTTAGAAAATGTATACGTTGTTGTTGTAATGTTAATATTAATTGCAATATTTAAGGCAATTGCTATGACAACTACTTTTGCTGCAGGTGGAGTAGGAGGTATTTTTATACCTACAATATTTATGGGTAGTGCTCTGGGTAATGCCATTGCAAAAGTTATTAATCATTTAGGGTTTAGCGTGTCAGAATCTAATTTTACATTAATTGGTATGACAGGTTTAATGGCAGGTGTATTACATGCGCCATTAACAGCAATTTTCTTAATTGCAGAAATAACCGGTGGATATGAGTTGTTTGTACCTTTAATGCTAGTTTCTGCAATCTCTTATGCGTTTACAAAATACTTTGTTTCTAATTCTATTTATACAATAGAGTTGGCTAAAAAAGGACAATTGATTACGCATAATAAAGATAAAAATGTATTGATGTTAATGAGGATTGATAGTTTGATAGAAACTAATTTTAAAACCATTACACCAAAAATGACTTTAGGTGAAATGTTAAAAAAATCGGTTGCTAAATCTAAAAGAAATATATTTCCCGTTTTAGATAGTAAGCAACAATTTTTAGGAATTATTTTATTAGATGATATTAGACCGATTATGTTTGATCAAAGTCAGTATAAAGAAACCTATGTATCAGACTTTATGAAAGGAGCTCCAGCAATTATTTTTCATGATGATTCTATGGAAGTTGTTATGCAGAAATTTAAAGAAAGTGGTGCTTGGAATTTACCTGTAGTTAATGATGGTGTTTATTTAGGATTTATTTCTAAATCTAAATTATTAACAGCTTACAGAAATAAATTAATTGAGGTAACTGCCTAATTACTTAGAAGTATTAAAAATGAGAACGAATAGCTTTACCAATAATATGAGTAAAAAATCTAACAAAGAGTTAGAAGAAATTATTCAACAAAAAGATAAGTATACAAATGAAGCTTTACAAGCTGTAGTTTGGTTATTAGAAGATAGAGGTTTGTTGCAAAAAGATGAAATTGTAATAGAAGGAGTTTCTAATATAGTAGAAGAAAAAGTAGAAATTAAAATAAATAAAGAACCTAGTTTTGAAGAATTTGAGCAGCCTTTATTGTATTCTAAATCTGCAATACAAGGTTTTACAATTTTTTTTAGTCCATTTTTTGGAGCCATTCTTTTAATGTCTAATCTAAAAGCACAAAAGAAGCAGAAAGCAAGAAATCAAGTTTTACTATTTGTAATTTTATATACAATAATAACTTATTTGGTGTTAAGTGCTTTTCCTACAATGATGTTTTTAAGTTTAGCTTTTAATGTTCTTGGATCTCTTGTTTTAATTGAATATTTCTGGAATAAAAATTTAGGAAAAAACATTAGATACACCAAAAAAGGAATTACAAAACCTTTATTAATTTCTTTTTTAGTTGTGTTACTTTTAGTTTTTATTCAATTTTTACCACAGTTAATGGGAGAACAAAGTGTTTAACTCCAAGGGTCTTCGTTAGGTTCTAGTTGTTTTTGACTTGCTAAAATAGATTTTCCATTTAGTTCTGTATCTCCTATTTTTAAACATGAAAACAATAGGAAACAAATTTCTAAATCTTTTTTATCTAAAAGTTGCACTTTTACAGGTTCATTAGGGTCTTTAAAAATAAAAGATTCATCAAATTCGGCTATTTTATGTCTGTTTTTAAAAATAGATTTTTTCTTCTTATGATGAATTTTTAACTCGTAAGTTATCTCATTTACATCAATAGAATAAATTGTTTTTTTATTGTTTTGAGATGTAAATTCGGTTAAATTACCTTTGGTGTCTTTAATGGTAAAAACCATTTTCCATTTCCAAAATTTAAACTTCTTTGTAATAAAATAAATCTTTTCTTCATCGGCATTAAAAACTTCAGCACCCATTTTACCAAAGTCCATAAACCATTTAGAACTATAAATTTTGTTTTCTAAATCAAAAACATCTAAACTGTTATTAAAGTGTTTTATTGTAAATAATTTTGTACTCATAAAATAGTTGTTTGTAAAAATAAAAATACTGTAACTAAATAGAAAATCAACTTATTTATGTCTTTTTTTTTCTTTTAAAAACGATACAACTTTATCCGGAAAATCTGTAAAAGCTCCATCAATATTTGCATCAATAAAAAGTGTTTGCATCATTTCTTCAAAGCTAGAAAACTCATCTAAACTGTCTGCCCTAAATGTATATGGATGTACTTTTAAACCCAATTTATGAGCGTTTGTAACTAATGATGTAAGCTGCCAATTATTACCATTTTTTTTAGATAAAATCTGTTTATACCAAGGCCCAACTCCATTTGCATAAGTTGCAAAATGTGGTAATTTTTTTACTTCTTCAGGAAATTCGATTAACTGAACTAAAAATAAATCGGACTTTAGTTCTTTTCTTATTTTTTCTAACTCTTTGGCATCAAAACATTGTAAAATACAATTGTCTTTTTTTGTTTTGTAACCAAAATCGGCAAGAATTTTTAAAACTACTTTGGTTAAATCTTTTCCTTCTTTTTTATGAAATTCTGGCTCTTTAATTTCAGGATAAATTCCAATATTTTTTCCTGTTGATGCGTTTAAACCTTGTATCAAATCTATTTCTTCTTGTAAAGAATGTAGTTTAAAATTTCCTTTCCAGATAGGAAAACGATTTTTGTAAACTTGCTTACCTGTTTTAGGATTAAAACGCTCTGTAACTTGTAATGTTTTTAATTCTTTAAATGTAAAATCGATTACATAAAACCGATTGTCTTCTCTTTTTCTATCAGCAAATTTTGTAGCAACATCGGTTACATCATCCAAATAAATATCATGTATAACAATAGGTACATTGTCTTTACTTAGTGCCAAATCTTGCTCAATAAAATCTGGATTCATGGCATAAGCCATTGCTTTTGCTTCTATAGTATGTTCTGGTAAATAACCAGAAGCGCCTCTGTGTGCAATAACTATTTTTGATTTCATTTGTTTTAAATTATATATTAAAGATATAACTTTTGTAATTTTGTAGTATGAAAATAGCGTTAAAAATAATGTTTGTTATCTTTTTAATTTGGATGGCAATAGGAATGTACTTGGTAAATACAGAACACCAAAAAGCACAAATTGTAATGGGGTTAGGTGTGTTTTATTTTTCATTTTTATTTATGCCTTTCTTTATTTATTACAGATACAGAGATGGTAAATACAAGAAATATATTTTAAATGATGAAAAACTAAAAAATGCATTTAAAAATATGGGAAAAGATTAATCTTCTTTTTTTAAAAAAGCATACACAGGAAAATGATCAGAAAACCCACCTTGATACCAAGGACCAATATAAGTTCTAAACGGACTTCCTTTTAATTTTCCTTTAAATATTTTTAGCCAATCTTTATTAAAAATTTCGGCACTTGTAAAATATAGTTTGCCTTTTTCTTTTTCTAAAAAGTTTTTAGAAAATATAATCTGATCAAATAAATTCCATTTTCCATCATAGGTTAAAGAACCTTTATTGTCTCTATTTAAGATTTTTTCCATCGGGTTGTAAAAATCTTCTTTTACTAGATATTCTTTAATGCTTTTACTGTTTGGGTCATCATTAAAATCACCCATAATTATAATTTTAGCATCATAATTTTTAGCTTGTATTCCGTTAATAATTGTTCTTGCTAATTGTGCAGCAGCAATTCTTTTTAGTTCAGATTCCTCTATACCTTCTCTTCTAGAAGGCCAATGGTTAACTAAAATATGTACCATTTCTCCTTTTAAGTAACCAGAAACAACCAAAATATCTCTAGTGTAATCTTGTTCTCCATTTTCATCCTCTAAGTATAACGGAAAATGTTCTGAGTCTATTAACTCGAATAATTGTTTATTATACAAAAGAGCCACATCAATACCTCTTTCATCAGGAGAGTTATAATGTACATATTTGTAATCGTGTTTTTTTAAGTAAGTAGAATTAGCAATATCTGCAACAACTTTTTCATTTTCTACTTCTACTAAACCTACAATTGCTGGGGCGTAATTAGATTTTTTGTTGCCTATTTGAGAGATAACAGAACTTAGTTTTTTTATTTTATTGTTGTAACGTTTTTTGTTCCATTTTAGTTTTCCGTCAGAAGTATAATCATCATCATAAGTGTTAGGATTATCAATTGTATCAAAAAGATTTTCTACATTGTAAAAAGCGACAGTAAAAATATTTTTATCATTTTCTAAAGAAATCATTGTAAAATTTATTGGTAAATGTAATAAAATATAGTTTTTAAACAGATAACTTAAAATATATGATTTGTTAACATTAAGGTGTAAACAATTGGTTTTTGTAATATTAATTTAGCGGCAGTTAAAGAAAGAAATAGAATATAAATATAAAAACCTTTGTTATAAGAAGAAAATTTGTTGAATTTGAATTTGAATTAATAAAAAAAACCTCAATTTCTATTGAGGTTTTTTCTGTTTATAACACAAGATTTGTTTGTACTTTTGTAATCTATGATAGATCAAAAAGAAGCCATATCAGAAAAAGCTGTTTTAATAGGTATTATTACACAACAGCAAGATGAAACTAAATCTGAAGAATATTTAGATGAATTAGAGTTTTTAACTTCAACAGCTGGTGGAGTTACCGTAAAACGTTTTGTCCAAAAAATGGAAAGACCCAATCCTAAAACTTTTTTAGGAACAGGAAAATTAGATGAAGTAAAAGCGTTTATAGAATCTAACCATATTGGAACCGCTATTTTTGATGATGAGTTATCACCCGCGCAATTACGAAATATAGAAAAGATTTTAGATTGTAAAATTTTAGACAGAACCAATCTTATCTTAGATATTTTTGCACAAAGAGCACAAACAAGTTCTGCAAAAACACAAGTAGAATTAGCACAAAGCGAATATTTATTACCTCGTTTAACAAGACTTTGGACACACCTTGATAAACAAAAAGGGGGTATTGGTATGCGTGGTCCTGGAGAAACAGAAATAGAAACAGATAGACGTATAATTCGTGATAAAATTGCCGTATTAAAAAAACGATTATTAACGATTGATAAACAAATGGCTGTGCAACGTAAAAACCGTGGTAAAATGGTAAGAGTTGCTTTGGTTGGTTACACAAACGTTGGTAAATCTACTTTAATGAATGTAATTAGTAAAAGTGATGTTTTTGCAGAAAACAAACTATTTGCAACTTTAGATACTACAGTACGTAAAGTGGTTATTAAAAATATTCCTTTTTTAATGACAGATACGGTTGGTTTTATTAGAAAATTACCAACACAATTAGTAGAATCTTTTAAATCTACCTTAGATGAGGTTCGCGAAGCAGATTTATTATTACACGTTGTAGATATTTCTCACCCTAACTTTGAAGATCATATTGCTTCTGTAAATACAATTTTAGATGATATAAAATGTGCAGACAAACCTGTGTTGATGGTTTTTAATAAGATTGATGCCTATGAACATGAAGTTATAGATGAAGATGATCTTGTTACAGAAAAAGGGAAAGAACATTATACTTTACAAGATTGGAAAAAAACTTGGATGAATGATAAAGAAGTAGAATCTATCTTTATTTCTGCACTAAACAAAGAAAATCTAGAAGACTTTAAAGAAAAAGTATATGAAGAAGTAAAGAAAATTCACATTCAGCGTTTTCCTTATAATGACTTTTTATACTACGAATACAAAGAAGAAGAGTAATTAGTTTATATAAAATTGGAAAATCAGGAATTTAAATATAGAGGTTGGTTAAGAGTTTTCTTACTTTTTATTCCTATTTTTTTTATTACAGGAATTTTTCAACTTATTGGCGGATTTTTTCTTGGCGTAGATTTTACGAGTTTAGAGAAAAGATCATCGTTAGAAGATTTAATAATTAACTTTTCTGGATTAGTAGGTACTTTTTTTGCTCTTTGGGTTTTTATGAAATTTGTAGATAAAGAACCTTTTGTAAAGTTAGGCTTTCAAACAAAAAATAGACTTAAAGAATTTGTTATAGGTATTGTAATTGGTTTAATTATAATGTCTTTAGGTTACGTAACTTTAATTGGTCTTAAAGAGATTACTTTTCTAAAAACAAATTTTAATCTAACAGAATTAATAATTCTAGTTTTAATTTTTATAGTTGTTGCAGTTGGAGAAGAGGTTATTTTAAGAGGATATATTCTAAAAAATTTACTATTTTCTTTTAATAAATACGTAGCTCTTATTGTTTCTTCAATATTATTTTCTTTGATACATGGTTTTAATGATCATGTTGATTTGTTTGCCTTGTTTAATTTATTTTTAGCAGGAATTCTTTTAGGTTTGCCATACATTTATACAAAAAATTTATGGTTTTCGATAGCATTACACTTAAGTTGGAATCTTTTTCAGGCTCTTTTTGGATTTAATGTAAGCGGGCATGAAAACTATTCTTTAATTGTGTTTGAAGTGACAAACCAACCTAATTTATTAAACGGAGGAGCTTTTGGTTTTGAAGGTTCTTATTTAGCAATTATAGCACAAGTTATTACCATAACTGTTATTTGGTTTCATTTCAATCGAAAAAAAGTTATAAATGAATAAAAAAGAAGGTTACTCTTCTTTTTTATCGCCTGTAAGTCCCATTTTTTTAACTCTGTTTTTCCATGATTTTTTAGCATGATCTTGTAAATCTGCAACAGAATCACTTTCGTCCATAATTTCTAAACCAAGTAAAGTTTCTATTACATCTTCTTGAGAAACTAAACCGCTAACAGAACCATATTCATCAACCACTAAAGCAATTTGTTCTTTCTCTTTAATTAATTGGTCAAATAAATTAGCAATAGACAAGTCTCTTTCTGTAACAATAATATTTCTTTTTATAGAAGCTAAAGAAACATCTGTATTACCTTTAATCATGGCGTCTAGTAAGTGGTCTTTTAAGAAATAACCTGTTATTTCATCAGGATTTTTTGCAAAAACAGGAATTCTAGAAAAGCGTAAATCTTTATGCAGATTGTAAAATTCTTGAATAGTTAAACTTTCATCAGCAATTTCTAAAACAGATCTAGGTGTCATTACATCACTAACTTTTATTTCTTTAAAACCTAAAAGGTTTCTAATAACTTTACCTTCATTTTTTTGAAAAACACCATCTTTCTCGGCCATTTCTGTCATCACTAAAAAACTTTCTCTACTTAAAATGCTTCCGTGTCCTTTACCGCCAATTAACTTTGTTGTTAACTGTAAAATCCATAAAATACCAGTGTATTTTAAAGGGAAAATCATAATATTTAAAGCTTTAGAAGTAAAGTTTGCTAGTTGTTTCCAGTAGGTTGCGCCAATAGTTTTAGGGATAATTTCTGAAGCAACTAAGATTAAAATAGTCATAATTGTAGATACAATACCTACCATTACATCTTCGGTCATTTCTATTCCAAAAACACTCTTTGTTGTAGATCCATACATTTCTGCATAGGCAACTTTAGCTTGTACACCAACTAAAATTGCACCAACAGTATGTGCAATTGTATTAATTGTTAAAATGGCAATTAAAGGTTTGTCAACATCTTTTTTTAAAGTTTCTAAAGTTGATGCAAATTCATGCCCCTCATTTTTTTTTAAGTTGATAAAAGTAGGTGTAATACTAAGTAAAACAGCTTCTAAAATAGAGCATAAAAAAGAAAAGAAAATAGATATTGTAGCGTAAATTATTAAAAGTGTCATTATTGTTGGCTTAAGAGTCAAAAATAGTTAAAAAATAGTTTCTTATTTAGAATATTTACGAAAAAAGATTATAGTTAAAAATATGAAAAAAAGATTGATTATTTTACTATTAGTATACTGTTACAGTTAATTTAATGTTGTTTTATCGGTTATAAATGCTTTTGGCTTTTTATAGAAATTTGTTTGTGTCTATATTTTTTTTGAGATGATAAAAAGTTGAATAAGACGTTTTTTATATATTTCTTTTAAATGAAAAACCACGTCAATTAATTGACGTGGTTTTTAAAATTATATAATTTAAACTTAAATTATTTAGGATCTAATATTGCATCAATTCTGTCTACAACATCTTGTAAATGGTAACGAGTAAGAGTGTTTCCTCTGTAAGAAGCTGCTTTAGCATCTTTTTGTAAACGTTTTAATTCTCCTCTTGCAACAGATTTAATATCAGAACTACCAGATAATAATTCACCTAAAATTTCTACGTGACTTTTTTGTAGATTTCTTCTGTATGTATCGATGCTTCTACCATTATAAAGCTCTGTCCAAATTCCTTTTCTAAGGTCAGAGAACATAGAGATTAAGCTGTAAGCATTAGATCCGTTTAACGTCTCATTTTCAATCATACGTTTCATTCTGCTAGAGCTTAAAAGAGTACCTAAAGTTCTTGCTTGTAAAGATCTAATGTTTTCTACAGCACCACTAGATTGTACTTTAGAGAAAAGGTCTTTGTCTAATAACCAAGTAGGAGTTTTAAATAATTCATCAATAACAAACTTTAAAGATTCTTTTTGGCGTGCTTTGTCTACGTGAGTATATACTGCGCCTTCTTGGTCTGTTGTTTTGTAGTTTTCGTAAACACCACCAACATTAGAAGAAACATGGCCCATGTATCTGTTAAACTGTCCTACTAATTGGCTATACATTTCTGCCATATCATCATACGTTTTACCATCTTCTGTTGTCCACTCATGTAACTTAGGTAAAATTCTTTTTAAATTTTTAATACCATAAGTACTAGCTTTTACAGCATCATCTCCTAAATCTTCTGTTTGAGAACTAGGATCTACAACACCAAATTGTTGACGACCAAAACGATACATTGGGTCACCAGCATGTTCTAAAATCCAAGAATCTAAAATTGGTTTTTCTTCTTCTGCTGTTTTATCTAAAATAGGTCTATATCCCCAAGAGATAGAATATTTATCATAAGTACCAATGTTTGGCATTAAAGCAACACCTTTATCTTCTGGTTGAGCAACATAATTAAAACGAGCATAATCCATAATAGAAGGTGCTGTACCATATTTTTTAGTAAAACTAGCAGAACGTAAAGAATCTACAGGATAAGCTGCAGAACTACCCATGTTATGTGGTAACCCTAAAGTGTGTCCTAACTCATGAGAAGATACAAAACGAATTAAACGTCCCATAGTCTCTGTTTTAAAGTTGTTACTTCTTGCATCAGGATTTATAGCTGCAGTTTGTATAAAGAACCAGTTGTGTAATAATGTCATTACGTTGTGATACCAATTAATATCAGATTCTAAAATTTCTCCAGATCTTGGGTCACTAACATGAGGTCCGTTTGCATTTGGTATTGGAGATGCTAAATATCTAATTACAGAATAACGTATGTCTTCTGGGCTATATTCTGGATCTTCTTCTTTGGTTGGAGCCATTTTACCAACAATTGCATTTTTAAAACCAGCAGCTTCAAATGCAACTTGCCAATCGTTTACACCTTGTATAATATAAGGTACCCATTCTTTAGGTGTAGCTCTATCTACATAGTATACAATTTGTTTTTTAGGCTCAACTAATTCACCTCTTTTAAACTTTTCAATATCTTCGTCTTTTACTTCTAAACGATATCTGTCTAAATAAGTAACTGTTTTACTTTTTTGATCACTTAAACCGTAATCTGTTTGTCTGCTTGTAAACCAACCAACTCTTTCATCAAAATAACGACGTTTCATAGGTACTTTAGGTAGTAATACCATAGAGTTACTCATTTCTATAGTAATAGAACCAAGGCTTCTGTTAGACGGTGGTTTATTAGAGAAGTAAGTTTTTACGTGTCTTATTTCTATATTTTGTGGGTAACTACTTATTCTATCTATATAAGAACGAGTTTTATCCATTCTAGTTGCTTGGTAAGCTTTTCTATTTCTATCTGGTAAACCTAAAGGTTTTATGTCTGTAGAAAATAATTCTGTTGCATCTATAACAGTAGCGGTACTATCTTTACTTATTGCTTTTATAGGAAAAGAGAATAAGATAGGTTCTAAGTTAGAATTTACTACAGCTTCATGTACAGGTAAAATAGTGTCTGCAACAACATTATGAGAAACTACACGCAATAAAATGTTTTTCTTTTTACGTTCCCAACGTAAAACTTGAGTGTTTGTTTTTCCTCCACCAAAACCAATTCCACTGGCAGTTTTAGCAATTCTAGTAACCATTAACATTTCTCTATTTATAAGAGAATCTGGGATTTCGAAAAGATATGTATCATCTTTCGAATGAACTTTAAAAAGACCATCATCAGTTTTGTGGTCTTTGGTAACTACCTTAGCATAAGGTTGCATATCACCTTTTTTTGGTTTAGGAGCTACTTTTTTTGGTGTTTCTTTTTTTTTCTTTTTCCAAAACTGAGCTTCAGTTTCTAAAGAAAATCCAAAAACTAACGCAACTACAAAAAGATGCGAAATAAGTTTTTTTGTTGTCATAAATATTTGATTTGAATTTGCTCGAAATTACATAAACTCAAAAAGTTGATATCTTAAATTTATGTTAAAGAAAAAGAGTGTCTTATGTTGAAAAAAAACATGTTAATTTATTGCTTTATTGATATCGTTTTTTGATAATAATTGTTTTTTTAATAATAAAAAACGACATCAAATTTAATTTGATGTCGTTTTAAACAGTTTTTAATAAAGATATTTAGCTTTTATAGCTTAAAAGCTTCTTTAATTTTATCTACATAATCTAGTTTCTCCCAAGTAAAAGTTTCTACTTCTTCAGAAATTGTTTCTCCCATAGGGTTTGTAAAAGTTACGGTTTTAACTTCAGAAGTTCTTCCCATATGTCCGTAAGCAGCAGTTTCAGAATAAATAGGTGCTCTTAATTTTAAACGTTGTTCAATAAAATAAGGGCGCATATCAAAAATAGTTTCTACTATTTTACTAATTTCTCCATCTGTTAAGTCTACAGTAGATGTTCCGTAAGTATCAACATTAATACTTGTAGGTTTTGCAACACCAATTGCATAAGAAACTTGTACTAATACTTCTTTACAAAGCCCAGCAGCAACTAAATTTTTAGCAATATGTCTTGTTGCGTAAGCACCAGATCTATCAACTTTACTAGGGTCTTTACCAGAAAAAGCACCACCACCGTGAGCTCCTTTGCCACCATAAGTATCAACAATAATTTTTCTACCTGTTAAACCAGCATCTCCATGAGGTCCACCAATTACAAAAATTCCTGTAGGATTTATGTGGTAAGTAATACTATCTGTAAATAATTTTTGAAGATGAGCCGGAAGTTTAGCAACTACTCTAGGAATTAAAATTTCTACAATATCTTTTTTAATTTTTGCTAACATAACTTCTTCAGAAGAATCAAAATCATCATGTTGTGTAGAAATTACAATAGCATCAATTCTTTGCGGAACATTGTCATCAGAATACTCTATAGTTACTTGAGATTTTGCATCTGGACGTAAGTAAGTAATGTCTTTGTTTTCTCTACGTAAAAGAGCTAATTCTATTAAAAGTCTATGCGATAATTCTAATGCCAAAGGCATGTAGTTTTCGGTTTCATCAGTAGCATAACCAAACATCATACCTTGGTCTCCTGCACCTTGATCTTCTGGTTTAGCTCTGTCTACACCTTGATTAATATCTGGTGATTGTTCATGAATTGCAGATAAAACTCCACAAGAGTTTCCATCAAACATGTACTCTCCTTTAGTGTAACCTATTTTGTTAATTACATCTCTAGCAATTTGTTGTACATCTAAATATGTTTTAGATTTTACTTCTCCTGCTAAAACTACTTGACCGGTAGTAACTAAAGTTTCACAAGCAACTTTACTGCTTTTATCAAATGCTAAAAAATTATCGATTAAAGCATCAGATATTTGATCGGCAATTTTGTCTGGGTGTCCTTCAGAAACACTTTCTGAGGTAAATAAATATGACATAATAAATCTTCTTTTTGTTATTGAAAAATGAAAAGAGATTGCAAGAGTCGCGAAAAGTAGTAGGAAATTACTGCTTTAGCATTTTTTTTATGAGGTTGCAATCAGTTCAAATTTTTCCTCTAAATTCTCTGCAAAGGTACATCTTAAATTTTAATAGCATAGTTTTAAATCATAAAATTTTGTTATGGTATCATCAAAAAAAATAAAATGTTGTTTTTTAAATTATATGGTAATCATAAAAAATGTTGTTTTAAATGTGATATTTGTATTTTAATAAAAATATTTTCATTTTTTCTTGGATATTAAATTTTTCTAAACATATATTTGCATTCACAAAGTTCAATAACTTATTGAAATGTTATCAAGAAAGGTGGAGGGATTAGACCCGCTGAAGCCTTAGCAACCCTTTTCGCGAGGAAAAGAAGGTGCTAAATTCTACTTAATTTCAGATTCATTTATCAGAAATTGGATAGATAACCCAAAAACAAATACACATTCTGTGTACTTGTGTAATTCTTAATAACATTTTTCTAGTAAGTACATCAATAAAGATTGATGCATTTGACTTTTGGTTTAATTATTTATTAACTCAAAAAAAATAGAAAAATGAGTACTCAAAAATTAGCAACAAACGCATTACATGCTGGGCATGACGTAACACAAAACGGAGGTACAAGAGCAGTTCCTATTTATCAGACTTCGTCTTATGTTTTTAACAATTCAGAACACGCGGCAAACCTTTTTTCATTAAAAGAATTAGGTTTTATTTACACACGCTTAAACAACCCAACAAATCAAATTTTACAAGATCGTTTAGCGGCTGTAGAAGGCGGAATTGGAGCAGTAGTTTTTGCGTCTGGTACAGCAGCAATATCTACAGGGTTATTAACTTTATTAAAAGCAGGAGATCATATTGTGGCTTCTAGTAGTTTGTATGGAGGAACGTACAATTTATTAAGTGTAACTTTACCAAGATTCGGAATTACAACAACATTTGTAGATGCTTCAAATCCTGATAATTTTGCTGATGCTGTAAAAGATAACACAAGAGCATTTTTTGTAGAGTCTTTAGGAAACCCTAAGTTAGATGTTTTAGATTTAGAAGCTATTGCAGCACATTCTAAAAAAGCAGAAGTTCCTTTTATTGTTGATAATACTGTGGCGACTCCTGCTTTATTGAACCCAATTAAACATGGTGCAAATATTGTAATTCATTCTTTAACAAAATATATTGGTGGACAAGGAACTTCTTTAGGAGGAGCAATTGTAGATTCAGGAACTTTTAATTGGGCAAATGGTAAATTCCCAGAATTTACAGAGCCTTCTGCAGGTTATCATGGGTTAAAATATCACGAAGCTTTAGGTGCAGCTTCATATACTTTTAAATTAATTTTAGAAGGTTTGCGTGATTTTGGTGGCGCTTTAAGTCCTACAAACGCATTTAATATTATTCAAGGTTTAGAAACTTTACCTGTTAGAATTCAGCAACATTCTAAAAATGCTCTAGAGTTGGCAAAATGGTTAGAAGCGCAAGATGAGGTTGCTTGGGTTAATTATCCTGGTTTAGAAAGTAGTACATACAAAACTTTAGCAGATAAATATTTACCAAAAGGACAAAGCGGAATTGTAACTTTTGGACCAAAAGGAGGTTTTGAAGCAGCAAAAACAATTGCAGATAAGACAGAAATATTTTCTTTGTTAGCAAATATAGGTGATACTAAATCATTAATAATTCATCCAGCAAGTACAACGCATCAACAATTAGACGAAAAAGCACAAGAAAGTGCCGGAGTTAGTCAAGATTTAATTAGATTGTCTGTTGGTATAGAGGATATTGAGGATCTAAAAGCAGATTTAAAAAAGGCTTTTTCAGAAATATAAAACAATTGTCTTTTTGAGCGTAGTCGAAAGGTTTAATTAACTTTGGTAAATCAAAAGTTCTTTACTGCGCTTAAACAGATAAACAATAAATGTCAAAAATTGGAACATCCATTACAACATATTAAAATACACAATTTTACTACAGAAATAGGTGTGTTAATTGCAGAGCTAAATTTAAGTTATCAAATTTTTGGTCAAAACTTAGGTACAGCACCTGTTATTTTGATAAATCATGCACTTACAGGAAACTCATATGTAGCAGGAGAAAAAGGTTGGTGGAAAGATATTGTTGGTGATGAAAAAGCCATAAATACTAAAAATTACACCATTTTATCTTTTAATATTCCTGGTAATGGTTTTGATGGATTTTTAATTGATAATTACAAAGATTTTATAGCTAGAGATATTGCAAGAATCTTTTTGCAAGGTTTATCAATTTTAAAAATTGATAGGTTGTTTGCATTAATTGGTGGTTCTTTAGGCGGTGGAATTGCGTGGGAAATGATGGTTTTAAATAATAAATTAACCCAACATTTTTTGCCAATTGCAACCGATTGGAAATCTACAGATTGGTTAATTGCCAATTGCCAAATTCAAGAACAATTTTTGGTGAATTCTAGCAATCCTGTTCACGATGCAAGAATGCACGCGATGTTGTGTTACAGAACACCAGAAAGTTTTAAAGAACGTTTTCATCGATCTAAAAAAGAAGATTCAGATATTTTTAATGTAGAAAGTTGGTTGTTGCATCATGGTAAATCACTGCAAGAACGTTATCAATTATCGTCTTATAAACTAATGAATCAATTATTAAAAACAATTGATGTTACAAAAGGAGGCGTAAAATCTGATGAAATTTTAGATAAAATTGATGCCAATATTCACGTAATTGGTGTGGATTCTGATTTGTTTTTTACTGCCGAAGAAAATAGAGAAACTCATAAAAAATTGGCATTAACAAAAGATAATGTTACGTATAATGAGATAAATTCGGTGCATGGGCATGATGCATTTTTAATGGAATATGATCAGTTACAAAAAATTATAGAATCAATTTTTAACAAAGATTACAGAGAAAAGAAGATGAAAGTTTTAAAGTTTGGAGGAAAATCTTTAGCCAATGGTTTAGGCTTAGAAAATGTGATTGCAATTATTGCAAGTAAGTTTAAAGACAAAGAAAAAATGACCATTGTTGCTTCTGCTAGAGGAAACGCAACTAACGAGTTAGAGGCTATTTTGCAAAAAGCAGCAGCTAAAAAAGAATATAAAAAGAAGTTTAATCAATTTAAAGAATATCAATTAGAACCTAATAAAAATGTAGATTTTTCTAATGAGTTTTTAAAATTAGAAACCATTTTTGAAGGCGTTTCTTTATTGGGTGATTACAGTCAGAAAATTAAAGACGAAGTTTTAGCGCAAGGAGAATTATTATCGGTAAAAATGTTGGCAAGTTTGTTAGAAAAAGAAAATATTTCTGCAAATGCTGTAGATTCTAGATCGTTAATAATTACTGATGAAAATTTTGGAAATGCACAACCAATAACTGTGGTTTCTAAAGAAAATGTAATTTCTTATTTTAAAGAAAATAATTCAAAAATAAATATCGTTTCTGGTTTTATAGCTTCTAATAAAAAAGGAGAAACGACTACTTTGGGTAGAAATGGTAGTAATTATACAGCAGCTTTATTGGCAAATTATTTAGATGCAGATGAGTTGCAAAATTATACACATGTTAGTGGTATTTTTACAGCCGATCCAAAATTAGTTGCAGATGCTAAAAAAATAGATCAACTTTCTTTTAATGAGGCAAATGAGTTGGCAACTTTTGGTACAAACTTGTTACATGCAAAAACAATTATTCCGTTAATTGAAAAAAACATTAACCTTAGAATTTTAAATACTTTTAATCTTAAAGATAAAGGAACTTTAATTTCATCAACATCGGCATCCAAAGGAATTAAAACAATTTCTACCATAGAAAATATGGCAATGATTAATTTTGAAGGTAGAGGTTTATTGGGTAAGGTAGGTATTGATGCTCGTATTTTTAACGCGTTAAGTAAAGAAAATATTAGTGTAAATATTATTGCACAAGGTTCTTCAGAACGTGGAGTTGGTTTGGTAATTAATGCCGAAAATACTTTGCGAGCAGTTAATGCATTAGAAGAAGAATTTGAAAACGATTTTCATGCACAAGATGTAAATCATATTGCTGTTTTTGATGACGTTTCTGTAATTTCTATTATTGGACAAGATTTAAGTCAGTTTCATCATCCTTATAATGCGTTAATAAAAAACCAAATTGTGCCACTATTATTTAATAATACAGTTACGGGTAAAAATGTAAGTTTGGTAGTTAAAAAAACAGAATTATACAAGGCTGTAAATGTAATTCATGGTCAGGTTTTTGGTGTTACCAAGAAAATAAATATTGCCATTTTTGGAAAAGGTTTGGTTGGCGGAACACTGATAGATCAAATTATAGAAAATACACAATCTGTTTTAGAAAGAAGAAAATTACAATTGAATGTTTTTGCTGTAGCAAACTCTAAAAAAGTATTGTTAAAGAAAGATGGAGTTACCAAAGATTGGAAAGAAAATTTATTAGAAAAGGGCGATGAAAATGCAACTGTTAATGATGTTATAGCTTTTGCAAAAGCGAATCATTTTGAAAATCTAATAGCTGTAGATAATACTGCAAGCGTAAATTTTGTTGCAAATTATATTCCGTTTATAGAAGCTGGTTTCGATTTAGTTTCGTGTAATAAAATTGCCAATACTTTATCTTTTGATTTTTATAAAGAAGTAAGAGCAAAATTAAAAGAATACAAAAAGCAATATTTGTATGAAACCAATGTAGGAGCAGGTTTACCGTTAATAGATACAATTCGTTTACTGCATGAGTCAGGAGAAAATATCACTAAAATTAGAGGTGTTTTTTCTGGAAGTTTAAGTTATCTGTTTAATAATTTTTCAGCTAAAAATGTTTCTTTTTCAGAGGTTTTAAAAGAAGCAATCGAAAAAGGATTTACAGAACCAGATCCAAGAGAAGATTTAGGAGGAAATGATGTTGCTAGAAAATTATTAATTTTAGCAAGAGAATTAGAGTTAGAAAATGAATTTGATGAAGTTAAAATTAAAAATCTAATTCCAGAAAATTTAAGAGAAGGGAATGTTACTGATTTTTTAAGTAATTTAGAGTTGTTAAATGATGAATATAAAACACTAAAAGAAAACCAAGAAGCAAATCATGTTTTACGTTATATTGGCGAATTAAGTGGAGATTTATCAAAAAATAAAGGTACTTTAGAAGTAAAATTAGTATCAACACCAGAAAGTACACCATTAGGTTCTTTAAAAGGTTCTGATGCAATTTTTGAAATTTATACAGAATCTTATGGAGAACAACCAATTGTAATACAGGGAGCAGGAGCAGGAGCAAGTGTAACTGCTAGAGGTGTTTTTGGAGATATCTTAAGATTAGCAAAACATAATAATTAAAAAGTTTTTGGTTTTTAGCTGTTGATTATTAGTATAATTTATCAACCAAAAACCATCAACCAAAAACCATAATAATGAGTAAACATTTCGAAACACAAGCCATAAGAAGTCAAACAGAAAGAAGTCAGTTTTCTGAGCATTCTACACCTTTATATTTAACGTCTAGTTTTGTTTTTGATGATGCAGAAGACATGCGTTCATCCTTCGCAGAAGAAAAAGAACGTAATTTATACAGCAGATTTACAAACCCAAATACCACAGAGTTTGTTGATAAAATTGTAACAATGGAAGGTGCAGAGGCAGGTTATGCTTTTGCAACAGGTATGTCTGCTATATTTTCTTCATTTGCTGCATTATTAAATGCTGGCGATCATATTGTTTCTTGTCGTTCTGTTTTTGGTTCTACACATAGTATGTTTACCAAATATTTGCCAAAATGGAATATTGAAACTTCTTATTTTAAAGTTGATGAGGTAGATTTGGTAGAAAGTTTGATTAAGGAAAATACAAAAATTCTTTATATAGAAACGCCAACAAACCCTGCTGTAGATATTTTAGATTTAGAGTTAATTGGTAAAATTGCAAAAAAACACAATCTTATTTTTATTGTAGATAATTGTTTTGCAACACCATACATTCAACAACCAATTAAATTTGGAGCAGATTTAGTAGTGCATTCTGCAACAAAATTAATAGACGGACAAGGACGTGTTTTAGGAGGAGTTGCAGTGGGTAAAGCAGATTTAATTAGAGAAATTTATTTATTTGCTAGAAATACTGGTCCGGCAATGTCTCCATTTAATGCATGGGTTTTATCTAAAAGTTTAGAAACTTTATCTATAAGAGTAGAAAAACATTGTGAAAATGCGTTAAAAATAGCTGAGTTTTTAGAAGGAAATAAAAATGTTGAGTTTGTAAAATATCCGTTTTTAAAATCGCATCCACAATACGAAGTTGCTAAAAACCAAATGAAATTAGGAGGTAACATTGTTGCTTTTGAAATTAAAGGAGGAATTGAAGCCGGAAGAAAGTTTTTAGATGCTATAAAAATGTGTTCTTTATCAGCAAATTTAGGCGATACTAGAACTATTGTTACGCATCCATCATCTACAACTCACGGGCGTTTATCAGAAGAAGATCGTTTAGAAGTTGGTATTACAAATGGTTTAGTAAGAGTTTCTGTAGGATTAGAAAATGCAGAAGATATTATTGCAGATTTAGAGCAAGCCTTAAATAATTAATAGCAGTTTTAAGTTAAGTAATAAAGTAATTATAAGGTTTATATATAGTTATATAATAATTTTATTTATAATTACGGTAAATTGGTTAACCAATTTTGTATTTTTAAAAACTAAATTATTAATGTTATTATTTATTTTATGAAAATCTCTTTCAGATTATTATTTCTTGGGTCTTTATTTTTATCCCTTTTTTCTTGTGGTTCTAATGATTCTGAAGAAGAATTAGAAGTTTTATCTTTATCTACTATTACAGAGTTTTCTGCAAATCAAGAAACACAATCAGTAGATGTAACTGCAAATATGTACTGGTACACACGTAATACTACAAATTGGATTACCGTTACGCCAACTAATGGAACAAACAATAAAACTGTAGAAATTTCTGTATCTGCAAACACAGATTTTAATAAAAGAACAGGTACAATTACTTTTATTGGAGGTAGTTTATCTGAAGATTTAATAATAACACAAGCCGCAAAAGAAGAGGTTACAGGAGAGTTAGATCCTGATAAAGCACCTTCACAAAATTTTGATTTATCTACTTGGAATCTAAGTATTCCTGTTGATAAAGGCAATGGAACAGCAACAACAATTACTGTAAGTGAAATTAATAGTGCGTATGAAAATAGTAATTATTTTTATACAGCAGATGATGGAGGAATGGTCTTTAAATGCCCAGTTGATGGTTTTAAAACTTCAGAAAACACAAGTTATACCAGAGTAGAATTTAGAGAAATGTTAAGGGGAACTGATACAAGTATTAGTACGCAAGGTGTAAATAAAAACAATTGGGTTTTTGGTACTGCACCGCAAGCGGATATTGCTGCTGCTGCTGCTTATGATGGAGAAATGTCTGCAACACTTTCTGTAAATCATGTAACTACAACAGGCGATTCTAGTCAGCAAGGACGTGTTATTGTTGGGCAAATTCACGCAAATGATGATGAACCTATTCGTCTTTATTATAGAAAATTAGCTAATAATACTTTAGGGTCAATTTATTTTGCTCATGAACCTACAGACGGTAATGGAAGCGAGCAATGGTATGAAATGATTGGTTCTAGAAGTAGCAGTGCTTCTAATCCATCTGACGGAATTGCGCTTGACGAAAAATTTAGCTACACAATTAAAGTTGTTGGAGATCTTTTAACGGTGACAATAATTAGAGAAGGAAAAGAAGATGTTGTTGAAACGGTTGACATGAAAGACAGCGGATTTAATGTAAGTGGGCAATATATGTACTTTAAAGCAGGAGTTTATAATCAAAATAATTCTGGTGATGCAGATGATTATGTGCAAGCTACTTTTTATTCTTTAGAAAAATCTCATACAGCTAATTAATAGAATTTAGCAAACTATTTAGTTTTAAATATTGTCCTACTATTTTAGTATAGTAATTATTTAAAATTATGTATTTTTGCTATATGCTATCAAAAAAGACAAAATACGGAATAAAAGCACTTACTTATTTAGCAAGGCAGAAAGATAAAACTCCTGTTGCTATTGCTACTATATCAGAGAGTGAAAATATTTCACTAAAATTCTTAGAAAGCATTTTACTAACGCTTCGTAAAAATGGATTATTAGGTTCTAAAAAAGGAAAAGGTGGTGGTTATTACCTTTTAAAAGAATCTAATGAAATTCAAATGACTACTGTAATGAGAATCTTAGAAGGGCCAATTGCTATGGTGCCTTGTGTAAGTTTAAATTTTTATGAAAAATGCGATGATTGTCCGGATGAAAATGTATGTGCAGTAAATAAATTAATGGTTCAGGTTAGGGATAGTTCCCTTAAAATATTTAAAAATACTACGTTAGCAGATCTGTGTAATTGCTAAAAGCCTAATTTACTTATAAAAAAGTACCAAGTATTTTAATTACTATATCCTTGTAGTGATTAAAAATTCATAATATTTATGCCTTTTTATTAATAATCTACTAAATCTATAGGGTTTAAGTAATTTTTAGGTTGGAATCTTTATTTAATCTATTAAAAAGAAGTATGTTTGCATACCCTACTAAAGAAGTGGGGTAAATATTTGAATTGATTTTTATGATTTTAAAACAAATCATTTTTAGTAAAAAAGCACAAAGTAAAGGTTTTGAAGACGACAAGAAATCAGAAAAACCTTTGCGAAGTGTGTTGAAAGCTTTAAGCTGGCGCCTTATAGGTACAATAGATACGTTAGTAGTATCTTACATATTAACAGGCGAAATTGCATTGGCAACATCAATAGCCTCTGTAGATTTTTTAACAAAATTAGTTCTATACTTTTTTCATGAAAGAATTTGGAACAAAATAAAATGGGGAAAATAATGAACCTAGATTTAGAAAAAATAAACAAAGAATTAAAAGACAAGAGTCCATCAGAAATTATTTCTTGGGCAATTTCTTTTGCAAAAAATGCAGTGATTACAACCAACTTTAGACCTTATGAAGTTGCAATTTTAAATGCAGTTACAGAAGTAAAAAAAGACATTAAAGTAATTTGGTGCGATACAGGTTACAATACTGTGCAAACTTATAAGCATGCAGAAGAAATTATAGAAAAATTGAATTTAAATATTCAATTATATGTGCCAAAACAAACGGTTGCTCATAGAAATGTGGTGTTAGGTGTTCCGTCAATAGAAGATCCAAAACATGCAATCTTTACAGAGCAGGTAAAGTTAGAGCCTTTTGCTAGAGCTATGAAAGAGCATCAACCAGATGTGTGGTTTACAAACCTTAGAAAAGGGCAAACAGCATTTAGAAATAGTATTGATGTTGTTTCTGTAAGTAAAGACGGAATTGTAAAAGTAAGTCCTTTTTACAATTGGTCTGATGAGCAGTTAGATGTTTATTTAGAAGAAAAAGGTTTGCCAAACGAGTTTACATATTTCGATCCAACAAAAGTAGAAAGTAATAGAGAATGTGGTTTACACATCTAAAAAAATAATTATGAGTAATAAAACGATACAAGTAGATGCTTTAGAAAGTGAAGCGATTTATATTTTTAGAGAAGTTGTAGCACAATTTGAAAAACCTGTGTTACTTTTTTCTGGAGGAAAAGACAGTATAACTTTGGTAAGATTAGCTCAAAAAGCATTTTACCCTGCAAAAATTCCTTTTCCATTAATGCATATAGATACTGGTCATAACTTTCCAGAAACAATTGAGTTTAGAGACAGGTTAACAAAAGAGTTAGGTGTAGAGCTAATTGTAAGAAATGTACAAGACAATATAGATTCTGGTCGTGTTAAAGAAGAAACAGGTAGATATGCAAGTAGAAACATGTTGCAAACAGAAACGTTGTTAGATGCTATAGAAGAGTTTGGTTTTGATGCATGTATTGGTGGTGCAAGACGTGATGAAGAAAAAGCAAGGGCTAAAGAAAGAATCTTTTCTGTAAGAGATGATTTTGGACAATGGGATGAAAAAAACCAACGCCCGGAAGTGTTTGATATGTTAAACGGAAGAATAGATTTAGGGCAGAATGTGCGTGTTTTTCCAATATCAAATTGGACAGAATTAGATGTTTGGTCTTATATAGAACAAGAAGGTATAGAAATACCATCAATTTATTTTGCACATAAAAGAAAAACATTTGTTAGAGATGGTATGATTTGGTCTGCCGATGATGATGTAGTTTATAGAGATGAAGAAGAAGAAGTGGTAGAAAGAATGGTGCGTTTTAGAACTGTTGGAGACATGAGTTGTACAGCAGCAGTATTGTCTGATGCGGTAGATATTGTAAAAGTAGTAGAAGAAATTAGAGATTCTTCCATTTCTGAAAGAGGGGCAAGAATAGATGACAAACGATCGGAAGCAGCAATGGAAAAAAGAAAACAACAAGGGTATTTCTAAAATCTAATTACCAAAAGAAAACAACATGAAAGTATTAAAAATAGCAACAGCAGGAAGTGTAGATGATGGTAAAAGTACCTTAATCGGTCGTATTTTATACGATACAAAATCATTAACTGATGATAAGTTAGAAGCAATAGAAGAAAAGAGTAGACAACGTGGTTTTGATTATTTAGATTTTTCTTTAGCTACAGATGGTTTAGTGGCAGAAAGAGAACAAGGAATTACAATTGATGTAGCCCATATTTATTTTTCAACTCCATCAAAAAGTTTCATTATAGCAGATACTCCAGGTCATATAGAGTATACAAGAAATATGGTTACAGGTGCTTCTACAGCGCAGGCTTCTATTGTTTTAATTGATGCAAGAAACGGAGTTGTAGAGCAAACATACCGTCATTTTTTTATCAATAACTTGTTAAGAATTAAAGACGTTGTAATTGCTGTAAATAAAATGGATTTGGTAGATTTTTCTGAAGAAAAATTTAATCAAATTAAAGGTGAGATAGAATATTTGGCAAGTAAAAGTGAGTATAAAGGTCAGAATTTAACATTTATACCATTATCTGCTTTACAAGGAGATAATGTTGTAGAAAAATCTGAAAATACACCTTGGTATAAAGGAGAAACTTTAATGCATCATTTAGAAAGATTAGATTTAGATGATATAGATGATGTTTCTCAAACACGTTTTCCTGTGCAAACTGTTATTAGACCAAAAACAGAAGAATATCATGATTTTAGAGGTTATGCTGGTAAAATTTATGGAGGAAATTTAGCAGTTGGAGATGAAGTAGCTGTATTGCCATCGCAAACAAAATCTAAAATTAAGAGTATTAATTTCTTTGATAAAGAGTTTCAAGAAGCAAAAAGAGGAAGTTCTATTACCGTTACTTTAGAAGATAATGTAAATGTAAGTAGAGGAGATATGTTGGTTAAAGTAACTGAAGAACCAAAAATTACAAAACAGTTAGATGCAACTATTTGTTGGATGGATAAAGAGCCGTTACAAGCGTCTCAAAAATATTACATTAAACATGGTGTAAATGATGCACAAGCAAAAATTACACAATTATCTAGTATTATAAAAACAGATTTTTCTGGTATAGAAGAAAATCCATCGGCATTAGAGTTAAATCAAATTGGTGACATCCAATTAAAATTGAGCAAACCATTATTGGTAGATTCTTATAAAGACAATAAATCTAATGGGTCATTTATTTTAATCAACCCAAAAACTAATAGTACAGTTGGTGTTGGTTTTATAAGGTAAAATTCTTTAAACCTGTAAAAAAGAAAACAAGAAAATTAGCAGATAAGAGAAATAAAAAGAAATTAATTAACAATATTCTTATTGCCCGAGTAAGAGTTCCTTCCCTTTTTAGGGAAGGTTAGGATGGGCTTTTTTTATGCAAAGTTTTAGAACAGAAATAGAAAATCCGGTTGTTGAAAAAGATATTATTGAATTAGCAGATAAAATTGCAGCATTTAATAATCTACAAATAGACGAAGAAAAGTTTAGGAGTTTACGTTTAGCACGAGGTGTTTACGGTCAGCGTCAAGAAGGCGTACAAATGATACGTATAAAATTACCATATGGTAAAGTAAAAAGCAATCAATTACGCAGAATTTCTGAAGTTTCTGATGAATATTCTAGAGGAAGGTTGCATATTACAACACGTCAAGACATACAAATTCATTATGTAGATCTAAATAGAACCCCAGAATTATGGGCAGAATTAGAGCGTGATGATGTTACTTTAAGAGAAGCTTGTGGTAACGTAGTAAGAAATGTAACTGCTTCTGAAACTGCAGGGATAGATGTAAATGAACCTTTTGATGTTTCGCCTTATGCAGATGCTTTGTATAAATTCTTTTTACGTAACCCAATTTGTCAAGAAATGGGACGTAAATTTAAAGTTTCTTTTTCATCTACAGATGAAGATACAGGTTTGTCTTATTTGCATGATTTAGGATTTATTGCTAAAATAAAAGATGATGTTAGAGGTTTTAAAGTGATGGTTGCAGGAGGATTAGGATCTCAGCCAAGACATGCAGAAGTATTGTATGATTTTTTACCTACAGATAAAATTATTCCGGTAATGGAAGGTGTTTTAAGAATTTTTGATCGTTATGGCGAGCGTAAAAGTAGAGCCAAAGCAAGAATGAAATTCTTATTAAAAGACATCGGTTTAGAGGCTTTTAGAGATTTAATTGCTCAAGAACAAAAAGCTATAGAATTAAAAACGGTTGCAATTGATGCAGATGCTTATGTAGCTTCAACTCCAGTTTCAGTTGATGTTCCTCAGGTTGAAATTAAAGACCAAGAAGCATTTGAATTATGGAAGTCTACAAACTTAATTCCGCAAAAACAACAAGGTTATGTTGCTATAGGGATAAAGGTTTTATTAGGTGATTTTTATACAGATAAAGCACGTTTGTTAGCAGATTTAGTAGAAAATTATGCAGCAGGAGAAATTAGATTAACCTTGCGTCAAAATATTGTAATCCCTTTTGTAAAGGAAGATTTAGTACCATATTTCTATCAAGAATTAGAAAAATTAGGATTTGTAGAAGCAGGTTATAATAAAGCAGTAGATATTACAGCTTGTCCAGGTACAGATACTTGTAATTTGGGTATTGCTAGTAGTACAGGTATTGCAGAAGAGTTAGAAAAAGTTATTGCGGCAGAATATCCTCAGTATTTAAAAAACGAAGATCTTGTAATTAAGATTAGCGGTTGTATGAATGCTTGTGGACAACACAATATGGCAAATATTGGTTTTCAAGGGATGACGGTAAGAACGCCAGATAAATTAATTGCGCCAGCTTTACAGGTTTTATTAGGAGGAGGAAATTTAGGTGATGGAAACGGAGTTTTTGCAGATAAAGTAGTAAAAGTGCCAAGTAGAAGAGGTCCAGAAGCATTACGTAGAATTTTAAACGATTTTGAGGCAAATGCAAACGGAAAACAATTTGTAGATTATTATAAAGAAAAAGGAGAAAAATATTTTTACAATTTCTTAAATGATTTACAAGATGCAACCAATTTAACACAAGAAGATTTTATAGATTGGGGAGAGACAGAAAAGTATGTTAAAGAAATTGGTGTTGGAGAGTGTGCTGGTGTTGTTATTGATTTAATTGCGACGTTGTTTTTTGAAAGTGAAGAAAAAATTGACAATGCAAAAGAAGCTTTAGAGAATAAAGTATACTCTGGTGCTATTTATTATGCATATCAATCTATTGTAAACTCTGCAAAAGCATCATTATTAGCAGAAAATAAAAAAACAAATACACATGCAAGTATCATTTCTCAATTTGATGAGTTTTTTGTAAAATCAGAAAAAATAGATTTAGGAACTTCTTTTACAGATTTAATTTATCAAATTAATAAATTTGCACCTACAGAAGAATTTGCAAATAAGTATATTAGCGATGCAAATACATTCTTGCAAAAAGTAAGAGCTTATAGAGAAGCAGAAACTACAATTGCATAAAAAATAATAAAAGATGAGTTTTAAAATACCAAAGTTAACAGTTGTAGGCGCGGGCCCAGGAGACGTAGATTTAATTACTTTAAAAGCAATTAAAGCCCTTAAGAGTGCAGATGTTGTTTTATATGATGCTTTGGTAAATGAAGAATTATTAGACTACATAAACCCAGAAGCAGAACAAATTTTTGTTGGAAAAAGAAGAGGTTGTTATCGTTATCAACAAGAACAAATTAATGAGTTAATTGTTGGTAGAGCTAAGGTTTCTGGGCATGTAGTTCGTTTAAAGGGTGGAGATCCTTTTATTTTTGGTAGGGGAGCAGAAGAAATGGAATATGCAGCAAGTAATGGGTTAGAAGTAGCCGTTGTTCCGGGAATTTCGTCTTCTTTAGCAGTTGCAGCATATCAAAATATACCTTTAACAAAACGAGGTTCTGCAGAAAGTTTTTGGGTTATTACAGGTACTACAAAAGAACATAAAATATCTAATGATATTGAGTTAGCAGCAAAATCTAATGCAACTGTTGTTGTTTTAATGGGTATGAGTAAATTACCACAAATTGTAAAACTATTTCAAGCCCAAAGTAAAAATAATTTACCAGTTGCTATTATTCAAGAAGGTACAACAAAAAATGAAAAAATAGGAATTGGTACTGTAGATACTATAGAGAATGTAGTTTTAGAAAAAGAACTTAAAAACCCAGCAATTATTGTTTTAGGAGAAGTTGTTAAACATCGCGAATTAATTTTAGAGATTAAAAATCAATTTGCAAATGAACCTAAGTAGCAATAGTGTTGTGGAGAGAAATAATTTATACCCCATTTTTTTAAAAACTAAAAACTTACAAGTCTTAATTGTTGGCGGAGGTTTTGTTGCAGAAGAAAAATTGACTTTTTTATTAAAATCAAGTCCAGATGCTTGTGTAACAATGGTATCACCAATGTTTAGATCTGGTACCGTAAATTTGTCAAAAAAAGGCAATGTTAGTTTGGTAGAAGATGTGTATGATAAAAAATATTTAGAGGGCAAACATATAGTTGTAGCCACTACAGATATACCAGAAGTTAATGTTAAAGTTTGGGAAGATTGCAGGGCACAAGCAAAATTGGTAAACGTTGCAGATAACCCACCATATTGCGATTTTTATATGGGCGGAATTGTAACTAAAGGAAATGTAAAGGTAGCTATTTCTACTAACGGAAAATCACCAACAACAGCCAAAAGATTACGTCAGTTTTTCGAGGAAGTATTACCAGAAAATATAGACGATTTAGTAAAAAATTTAAACGAGTTTAGAAAAACAATAAAAGGAGATTTCGAAGAAAAAGTAGAAACACTAAACGAATTCACCAAAGGATTAATAGAAAAAAAAGAATCTTAAAATGATTACCACAGATATACTAATTATTGGAGCGGGACCTACAGGGTTATTTACAGTATTTGAAGCAGGATTGTTAAAATTAAAATGCCATTTAATAGATGCATTACCACAACCAGGTGGGCAATGTTCAGAAATATATCCAAAGAAACCTATTTATGATATTCCTGCATATCCAGAAATTTTAGCAGGAGACCTTACAACAAACCTAATGGAACAAATTAAACAATTTGAACCAGGTTTTACTTTAGGAGAACGTGCCGATACTATAGAAAAACAAGAAGATGGTACATTTGTAGTAACTACAAATAAAGGTACAAAACATAAAGCTCCTGTTGTAGCAATAGCAGGTGGTTTGGGGTCTTTTGAGCCAAGAAAACCTAAGTTAGAAAATATTACAAAATTTGAAGATAACGGAGTAGAATATATTATTAAAGAGCCAGAATTATACAGAGATAAAAATGTAGTAATTGCTGGTGGAGGAGATTCTGCTTTAGATTGGTCTATTTTCTTGTCGGATGTTGCAAAATCAGTAACATTAGTGCACAGAAGAAATGAATTTAGAGGAGCTTTAGATTCTGTAGAAAAAGTACAAGAATTAAAAGATGCTGGTAAAATAAACTTAATTACACCTGCAGAAATTAAAGGAATTTTAGGAGAAGATAAAGTTACTGGAGTTTTAATTGAAAAGAAAGGAGAAGAACCTTTTGAGTTAGCTACAGACCACTTTATTCCTTTGTTTGGATTGTCTCCTAAATTAGGCCCAATAGCTAATTGGGGCTTAGAGATAGAAAAAAATGCAATTAAAGTAAATAATGCGTTAGATTATCAAACAAATATACCTGGTATTTATGCAATTGGTGATGTAAATACATATCCGGGGAAATTAAAATTAATTTTATGTGGATTTCATGAAGCTACTTTAATGTGTCAAAGTGCTTTTCAAAGAATTTTTCCAGATAAGAAATATGTAATGAAATACACAACTGTTGGTGGTGTAGAAGGTTTTGATGGAACAAAAAAAGAAGCTCCAAAAGCAGTAGTTAAAGCAATTGAGTAGTACATTTGTAAGTTCTTAAACAAACTTAAGACAAATAATAAATAATATAATGCAAGACGTAAACATTAAAGTAACTGATAGAAATGGAGTTGAACATGAAATAGTAGCTCCTACAGATATGGCAATGAATTTAATGGAGGTTATTCGTTCTTACGAATTAGCCGAAGAAGGAACAATTGGTATTTGTGGAGGTATGGCAATGTGTGCTTCTTGTCAGTGTTACGTAAAATCAGACCACGAGTTGCCAGAAATGACGGATGATGAAGATGCAATGTTAGCAGAAGCTTTTAATGTGGAAGATAATAGTAGGTTAGGTTGTCAAATACAAATTACACCAGAGTTAGAAGGACTTGAAGTTGAGTTAGCTCCGGAAGATTAAACTCAATAATGGAAAATATAAAAGAAAAAGTTACGTTTAAAAACTACAGTGTCTGTTTAAAAGACACTGTAGAAACGTTTACTAAAAAATTAATCCATAGTTTGTTTGATAGTGAATATCAGCAAAAAAATAAAAAAGAAATAAAAAAGACATTTCTTACTATTTTAAATAGATTATCTATAAAAGAAGCAGAAAATCATTGGAGTAATTTTGAAAATAAATTTTCTTATATAAGAACTAAGTTAGATTTAGATGCTATTGCTGCAGAAAGAAATGATCCTGCGGCTAAAAGTTTAGAAGAAATTTATTTAGCATATCCAGGTTTTTATGCCATTGCAGTATATCGTTTAAGTCATCAATTGCTAAAGCAAAATATTGATGTTTTACCTAGAATGATGAGTGAATTTGCACATACCAAAACAGGTACAGATATTCATCCAGGGGCAGAAATAGGAGATTCTTTTTTTATAGATCATGCAACGGGAATTGTAATTGGAGAAACAACAATTATCAAAGAAAATGTGTGTATTTATCAAGGAGTAACTTTAGGAGGTATTAGAGTTAAAAAAAGTTTAGCTTCTACAAAAAGACATCCAACAATAGAAAATAATGTTGTTATTTATGCCAATGCAACAATCTTAGGCGGTAATGTAGTTATTGGTAAAAATTCTGTTATTGGTG
This sequence comes from Polaribacter sargassicola, assembly GCF_021991835.1. GTDB lineage: Bacteria > Bacteroidota > Bacteroidia > Flavobacteriales > Flavobacteriaceae > Polaribacter > Polaribacter sargassicola. The sequence continues at coordinate 76,450 of NZ_JAHDAU010000008.1, read as the reverse complement.
CAAATGTTTGTGTAACAGAATCTATACCAGAAAACTCAATAGTAACAGTGCAATCAGAAAATAATATTTTTCAAAAAAGAAATTAAGATGAAGACTAAAAGTATCATAGATTTTGTAGGGAATACTCCATTAGTAGAAGCTCAAAACATTATAAAAAAAGAGGGTGTTACACTGTTATTAAAGTTAGAAGGTAATAATCCTGGAGGTAGTGTTAAAGATAGAGCTGCTTATTATATGATTTCTGAAGCTATCAAAAAAAATAACATTAAGAAAGGTGATACTTTAGTAGAGGCAACTAGTGGAAATACAGGTATTGCGTTAGCTTTAATGGCAAAAGTTTTAGGCGTGAATATGGTAATTACAATGCCAGAAAACTCAACTATAGAAAGAGTTAAAACAATGCGTGCTTATGGTGCAAAAGTAATTTTAACACCTGCAGAAAAAGGTATGGAAGGTGCTATAGATTACGCTTTAAAATTAAAATATAAAAAAGGATATTTTAGATTAAATCAGTTTGATAATTTTGACAATCCTAAAGCGCATTACAATACTACTGGGCCAGAAATTTGGAGAGATACAGAAGGACAAGTAACTCATTTTGTATCAGCAATGGGAACTACAGGTACAATTACAGGAGTTTCAGATTTTTTAAAAGAACAAAATAAAGATATTACTATTGTTGGTGCACAACCCAAAGATGGTGCTAAAATACCAGGAATTAGAAAATGGCCAGAAGAGTATTTACCGGCTATTTTTAAACCTAAAAAAATAGATCAGGTTATAGAAGTTAGCGAAGAGGAAGCTAAAGAAATGACTATAAGATTAGCAAAAGAAGAAGGTATCTTTGCAGGAATGAGTAGTGGAGGTGCTGTAGCAACAGCATTAAAAGTAGCAAATTCTATAGATAAAGGTGTTGTTGTTGCAATTATTTGCGATAGAGGAGACCGTTACTTATCATCAGATATCTACGAATAAATTATAAAAACAAAAAAAAAGTTCGTTAATTTGCAGCGAACATAGTTCATTTATTTTATATTGTTATCAAGAAAGGTTGAGGGAATAGACCCAAGGAAACCTTGGCAACCCTTTAATTTTAAAGAAGGTGCTAAATTCTACTGCAAGAAAACAGAGAGATAACGGAAAGAGTATTAATTCTTCTTTTCCTGATAACAAGCAAATTTAATTTTCAGGAATGTCAAATATATACAAAGCTTTACAAGAAAGAATTTTAGTTTTAGATGGTGCAATGGGTACCATGCTACAAGCTTATAAATTTACTGAAGAAGATTTTAGAGGAGAACGCTTTAAAGATTACCCAACACCTTTACAAGGTAACAACGATTTATTATCGATAACCCAGCCAGAAGCCATAAAAACTATACATGGTAAATACTTTGAAGCTGGTGCAGATATTATAGAAACCAATACTTTTTCTGGTACTACAATTGCCATGGCAGATTACCAGATGGAAGATTTAGTGTACGAGCTAAATTATCAATCAGCAAAAATAGCCAAAGAAGTTGCAGATCAATTTACGGCAAAAGAACCTCACAAACCGCGTTTTGTAGCAGGTTCTATTGGTCCTACAAACAGAACTGCAAGTATGTCTCCTGATGTAAATGACCCAGGTTATAGAGCTGTAACTTTTGATGAATTAAGAATTGCTTACAAACAGCAAATAGAAGCTTTAGTTGATGGCGGAGTAGATTTACTATTGGTAGAAACAGTATTTGACACTTTAAATGCTAAAGCAGCTTTGTTTGCAATAGAAGAAGTTAAAGACGAAAGAAATATTGAAATACCAACAATGTTAAGTGGAACAATTACTGATGCTTCTGGTAGAACTTTATCTGGTCAAACAGCAGAAGCTTTTTTAATCTCAGTTTCCCACATTCCGCTTTTATCAATAGGATTTAATTGCGCTTTAGGTGCCAATTTATTACAACCACATTTAGAGGCAATTGCAAATAAAACAGATTTTGCTATTTCTGCGCATCCAAATGCAGGGTTGCCAAATGCTTTTGGAGAATATGATGAAACTCCAGAAGAAATGGGAGAGCAAATAGAAGAATATCTAAAGAAAAATTTAATTAATATTATTGGTGGATGTTGTGGTACAAGTCCAGATCATATTAATGTAATTGCAAATATTGCTGCAAAATATAAGCCAAGACCACATGCTGAAATTGCTCTAGAAATTAGATAATTTTATATGATTTTAGAAGTTGCAATTTTAAATGTAAAAGAAGGTTTATCTAAAGAATTTGAAAATAATTTTATAGAAGCAGAAAAGAGTATAAGATCCGTTAAAGGATATATTTCTCATGATTTAAAAAAATGTATTGAAGATGAAAATAAATATATTTTATTAGTCAATTGGGAAACTTTAGAAGATCACGAAATCGGATTTAGAAAATCAGACGAATATCAAAAATGGAAAAGTTTATTGCATCATTTTTATGAACCTTTTCCAACAGTAGAACATTACAAGTAATGAAAATAAAACAAACAAAATACATGAAATTGTCTGGTTTAGAGCCATTAATTCTAAACGAAAATAGCAATTTTATCAATGTTGGTGAGCGTACAAATGTTGCCGGATCACGTAAATTTTTACGATTAATTAAAGAAGAAAAATTTGATGAAGCATTAGATATTGCACGTCATCAAGTAGATGGAGGAGCGCAAATTGTAGATATTAATATGGATGATGGACTTCTTGACGGAAAAGAAGCCATGGTTCGTTTTTTAAATTTGATTGCTGCAGAACCAGATATTTGTCGCGTGCCAATGATGATAGACAGTTCTAAATGGGAAATTATAGAAGCTGGTTTACAAGTTGTGCAAGGTAAATGTGTGGTAAATTCTATTTCTTTAAAAGAAGGAGAAGAAAAATTTATAAGAGAAGCAAAACTTATAAAACGTTACGGAGCAGCTGTAATTGTTATGGCTTTTGATGAGGTTGGGCAGGCAGATACTTATGATAGAAGAATAGAAATAGCACAACGTTCTTATGATGTTTTAGTAAATCAAGTTGGGTTTCCATCAGAAGATATTATATTCGATTTAAATATATTTCCTGTTGCTACAGGGATGGATGAACACAGAAAAAATGCAATCGATTTTATAGAAGCAACACGTTGGGTTAGAGAAAACTTAGAAAACGTTTCTGTAAGTGGTGGTGTAAGTAATGTATCATTTTCTTTTAGAGGAAATAATACAGTAAGAGAAGCAATGCACTCTGTTTTTTTATATTATGCAATACAAGCAGGTATGAATATGGGAATTGTAAATCCTGCAATGTTAGAGGTTTATGATGATATTCCTAAAGACTTATTAGAACATATAGAAGATGTAATTCTTGATAGAAGAGATGATGCAACAGAGCGTTTGTTAGATTTTGCAGAAACTGTAAAAGGAACAAAAAAAGAAAAAACGGTAGATTTATCTTGGAGAGAAAATCCTTTACAAGATAGAATTACACATGCATTGGTAAAAGGAATTGATGCTTTTATTATAGAAGATGTAGAAGAAGCAAGATTACAAGCAGAAAAACCTATTGAAGTTATTGAAGGTAATTTAATGGCAGGGATGAATGTTGTTGGAGATTTATTTGGAGCCGGAAAAATGTTTTTACCACAAGTAGTAAAGTCTGCACGTGTGATGAAAAAAGCGGTAGGATATTTAAATCCGTTTATAGAAGCAGAAAAAGGAGATAAGCAAGAACCTGTTGGTAAAATTTTAATGGCAACAGTAAAAGGAGATGTGCATGACATAGGTAAAAATATTGTAAGTGTTGTTTTAGCTTGTAATAATTACGAAATTGTAGATTTAGGTGTAATGGTTCCGCCAGAAAAAATAATTCAAACCGCTATAGAAGAACGTGTAGATGCAATTGGCTTAAGTGGTTTAATTACTCCTTCTTTAGATGAAATGGTTTATTTGGCAAAAGAAATGCAACGTCAAAATTTTGAATTACCATTGTTAATTGGTGGTGCAACAACATCTAAAGCACATACAGCTGTTAAAATAGATACCCAATATAAAAATGCAGTTGTGCATGTTAACGATGCATCAAGAGCAGTAACGGTTGTTGGTGATTTATTAAACAAAAAAACATCGCATGAATATGTTGCCGAACTAAAGAAAAATTATGATGAGTTTAGAACCAAGTTTTTAAAACGAGGTAAAGAAAAATCATACATTTCTATTATTGAAGCTCGTAAACGTAAATATAAAATTGATTGGGAAACTTCTGAAATTGTTAAACCTAGAGAATTAGGAATTCAGACATTAGAGCAATTAAGTTTAAAAGAATTATTGCCTTTTATAGATTGGAGCCCGTTTTTTAGAAGTTGGGATCTACATGGAAAATTTCCTGATATTTTAACAGACAAAGTTGTTGGTGAACAAGCTTCTATTATGTATGAAGAGGCGCAAGTAATGATTAAAGAAATTATTGCAAATCAATCTTTAAAACCAAAAGCCATTTTTGGATTGTTTAAAGCAAATTCTATTAATGAAGATGATATTGCTGTACAGAAAAAAGGAGGAGAAGAATTTATTTTTAGAACTTTACGTCAGCAATTAAAGAAAAGAGAAGGGATTCCTAATCATGCTTTATCAGATTTTATTGCGCCAAAAGAAACTGGTAAAACAGATTATATAGGTGCTTTTTGTGTGGGTATTTTTGGTGCACAAGAATTAGCAGATAGCTATAGAGCAAAAGAAGATGATTATAACGGAATTATGGCACAAGCTATTGCAGACCGTTTTGCAGAAGCATTTGCAGAATATTTACATAAGCAAATAAGAACCAAACATTGGGGATATGCTGCTGATGAAAATTTATCTAACGATGATTTAATTAAAGAAAGTTATAAAGGTATTCGTCCTGCGCCAGGTTACCCTGCTTGTCCAGATCATTTAGAAAAAGAAACTATTTGGGATTTGTTAGATGTAGAAAATCAAATAGGTGTAAAACTAACAGAAAGTTTGGCAATGTGGCCAGCAGCTGCAGTTTCTGGATATTATTTTGCCAATAAAGAAGCAAAGTATTTTGGTTTGGGTAAAATTACTGATGACCAAGTTACAGATTATTCTAAGCGTAAGGGAATTAAGAAAGAAAAAGCAAGAAAATGGTTGCATCCTAATATTGCAGATTCGTAAAGAGTTTTACTTTTGCACAGAGTAAATAAACAAGCGTGCGTTAACGATTGAAACGGCATCCTTTTTTGTTTTTTTCAAAAAAGATATAGTGTAAAGCGTGACCCTTGTGGTAACGCTAAAAGAATAGAAAACATTAAATTAACAATTTATTAGATTTAAAATCATAAATAATATAATAGAAAAGTACATTTTTGCGGAAAATTTAAAAAGATGAAAAAATATAGAATTGAGTTAAAATTTCTTCTACAATTTTTATTGTTATCGATTACCGCTTTAATTGTTGCCTATTTCTATTAAATACAGCAATAATTAAGTATTAATGAAAGTTACAGACCATATAAAAAAGGCAAACGGAAAAACATTGTTTTCTTTTGAGGTAATTCCGCCTCAAAAAGGAAAAAATATTCAAGATTTATATAATAATATAGATCCGTTAATGGAATTTAATCCGCCATTTATAGACGTAACAACTTCTAGAGAAGAGTATGTATACGTAGATAAAGGAAACGGACTTTTAGATAAAAGAATTACCCGAATGCGTCCAGGAACTGTTGGTATTTGTGCTTCTATCATGCATAAATATAAAGTAGATGCTATTCCGCATTTATTGTGTGGTGGGTTTACAAAAGAAGAAACAGAGTATGTTTTGGTAGATTGCCATTATTTAGGGTTAGATAATGTGGTGGCTTTAAGAGGAGACGCAAGAAAAGACGAACCTTATTTTAAACCAACACAAGGTGGTAATGCTTTTGCAAGCGATTTAGTAACGCAAATATCTAATTTAAATAAAGGAAAATATTTGCATGATGATATTAAGGTAGAACACAATTACGATTTTTGTATTGGTGTTGCTGGTTACCCAGAAAAGCATATGGAATCTCCGTCTTTAAATACAGATTTAAAACGTTTAAAACAAAAGGTAGATGCCGGTGCAGATTATGTGGTAACACAGATGTTTTTTGATAATAAAAAATATTTTGAATTTGTTAAAAAAGCAAGAGAAATGGGTATTACAGTACCTATTATACCAGGTATTAAACCTTTGGCAGTAAAAAGACATCTGCAAATTTTACCGCAAGTTTTTAAGATAGATTTGCCAGAAGATTTAATAGAAGCTGTAGAAGGTTGTAAAGACAATAAAGCGGTAAGACAAGTTGGTATTGAGTTTGCTATACAGCAATCTAAAGAATTAAAAGAAGCAGGTGTGCCATTTTTACATTACTATTCTATGGGGAAAAGTGATAATATACATGCAATTGCATCAGAATTATTTTAAGAAAGTAATTTTTTTATAAGTTTATTTTTAAGAATTCATCAGAAAAAAGATTTAAAAAGCTTCTTTTTTGATGAATTTTTAGTTGTAAGCATAAGTACAATTTATAGACAAATAGTAAAAAGTAATTTTTTTGAAATCTAGAAAGTAAATAAATTGTTTACTTTTGTAGCTTAAAACGGAAAAAAACAATTTTAAAATATAAAAAATGGCATTAGAGATAACAGACGCAAATTTTGATGAAGTAGTATTAAAATCAGACAAACCAGTATTAGTAGATTTTTGGGCTGCTTGGTGTGGACCTTGTAGAATGGTAGGACCAATTGTAGATGAAATTCATGCAGAATACGAAGGTAAAGCTGTTGTTGGTAAAGTAGATGTAGATGCTAATCAAGAATTTGCAGCTAAGTATGGTGTTAGAAATATACCAACTGTTTTAATCTTTAAAGACGGAGAAGTTGTAGATAAACAAGTAGGTGTTGCGCCTAAAAATGTTTACACAGGTAAAATTGATGCTGCTATATAATAAGTAGTATTAACATTTTAAATAAGTTAAAGGTTTGGCTAACGTCAAACCTTTTTTTATTTTTAAAAAATCTAAATTTTTTTATATGAAATTCTATGTATCATTAATTTTATGCTTTTTCCTTTTAATATCTTGTAATAAACAAGAAGAAAAATTAACCCTAGAAAAAGGAATTTCTTATGAGTTGGCAACATATAGAAAACAACAAATTGCCGATGTTGTTTATAATTTAGATTTTAAAATTCCTAAAGAAAAACAAAGCCCAATCCCGTCTAAATTAGTGGTAGATTTTACAGTTAACGATTTAAAAAATGATGTGTATTTAGATTTTAATGAAGAAGCTTCTAAATTAAAATCAATAAAAATTAACAACAAAACGGCTGTAATTAATCATCAAAAAGAACATGTTATTATAGATAAATCAGCATTGGTTTTAGGTGTTAATTCTGTAGAAATACTTTTTGATGCAGGAGAACAATCTTTAAATAGAAATGAAGAATTTTTATATACTTTATTGGTGCCAGATAGAGCAAGCACGTTATTTCCTTGTTTTGATCAACCAGACATAAAAGCCAAGTATAATTTAAGAATAACAGCACCTAAAGATTGGCAAGTTTTGGCAGGTGGTTTTAAAGAAAGTAGTTTAGAAATAGATGATTTTATAGAACATACTTTTAAGACATCAGACTTAATGAGTACCTATTTATTTTCTTTTGTAGCAGGTAAATTTACTGAAGAAATAAAAAATCCAGGTGCTTTTGATATGCGTTTTTTATATAGAGAAAATGATAAAGAAAAAATTGCAGAAAGTGTAGATGAAGTGTTTAAAATTCATCAAAAATCATTAGATTTTTTAGAGGATTATACGCAAGTAAAATTTCCATTTCAAAAAATGGATTTTGCTGCTATTCCACCTTTTCAGTATGGAGGTATGGAACATGTTGGTGCAATTCAGTACAGACAATCGTCTTTGTTTTTAGATAAAAATGCTACAGAAAATAGAAAGCTAAGTAGAGCAAAATTAATTGCACATGAAACATCGCACATGTGGTTTGGAGATTTGGTAACCATGCGTTGGTTTAATGATGTTTGGATGAAAGAAGTTTTTGCCAATTTTATGGCAGATAAAATTATGAATCCGGTTTTTCCAGAAATAAATCATGATTTAAATTTTATGATGACGCATTACCCAAGCGCTTATTCTGAAGACAGAACAAAAGGCACAAATGCTATTCGTCAATATTTAGGGAATTTAAAAGACGCAGGTTCTTTATACGGAAGAATTATTTACAATAAAGCACCAATTATGATGCGTCAGTTAGAAGCACTTTTAGGTGAAGAAGTTTTTCAATCAGGCATTCAAGAATACATAAAAACCTATAAAAACTCAAATGCCGATTGGAGTGAATTGGTTGGTATTTTTGATGAGAAATCTGAAGGAAATATTAAAAATTGGTCTGATGTTTGGGTAAATTCTGCCGGAAGACCTATTTTTTATGAAGAAATAGAGTTGAATGAAAAAGGAAATGTAACCAAGTTTGTAATTCATCAAAAAGCAGAAGACGGTTCAGAAAAAGTTTGGACACAATCTTTTAAGATAAAATTGATTGATGAAAGAGGATATCAAAAAAATATCAATATTAAAAATATGGGTAAATCTTTTGATATTACATCCGCAACAAAAGACTTTAAACCGGGTCAGGTTTTATACAATACAAACGGATTTGGTTACGGAGTTTTTCCTATTTATAAAAAAGATATTGATACCTATCAACATATTAATGATGAGGTTTCTAGAGGGTATCAATTTATCAATTTGTATGAAAATATGTTAATTGGTGAGGTTAGTCCGCTAGAAACATTTCAAATATTTTTATCAGCAATTAAAGAGGAAAAAAACGAATTGATAACAAGTTATTTGTCAGGTAGAATTCAAGCTGTTTTTTGGACATTTTTAACAGAAAAACAGCAAACAGAAATTGCAGAAAATACAGAAAAAGAAGTGTTGCAATTGTTAGAAAGTAATCAACCTAAAAATATAAAAAGAACCCTGTTTGGTTTGTATCAATCTATAGTGATTTCAGAAGCAGGAAAAGAAAATTTATATGCAATTTGGAGTAAAACTAAACAGATTGAAAATTTGTTTTTAAATGAGAATAATTTTACTTCTTTAGCAATGAAGTTGGCTATTTTAGAGCATCCAAAAACAGTAGAAATTTTACAAGAACAACAAACTAAAATCACTAATAATGATAGATTAGATCGTTTTAAGTGGTTGTTACCTTCTTTATCTACAAATAAAAATGTAAGAGATGCTTTTATGACATCACTTTTACAAAAAGAAAACAGAGCAAATGAATCTTGGGTGCAAACAGCTTTGAGTAATATACATCATCCGTTAAGGCAAAAAACATCTGTAAAACATTTAAAATCTGTTTTAGAAAAATTAGAAGAAGTACAATTAACAGGTGATATTTTCTTTCCTAAAGGATGGTTGGCAAGTTCTATTGGTAAATATTCATCTAAAGAAGCATACGCTATTTTAGAAGAATTTTTAAGTGAAAACCAAGATTATAATCCAATTTTGTTGACAAAATTATTACAAACTACAGATAATTTAACACGAGCTCAAAGCATTAAAAAATAGTATGAATTTATCTGAAGTACAATCATCAGAAATAAAAAATTTAGACATACTTGCAAAACAAGTTGTAGAAGGTTTTGTAACAGGTATTCATAAAAGTCCGTTTCATGGATTTTCTGTGGAGTTTTCTGAGCATAAATTATACAATAAAGGAGAAAGTACTAGGCATATAGATTGGAAATTATTTGCTAAAACAGAAAAGCTTTATACCAAAAAATACGAAGAAGAAACCAATTTACGTTGCCATATAATTATAGATAATTCTGCATCTATGCATTATCCTTTGGTTAAAAAGCAAACTTTAAACAGTTTAAATAAAGTTGGTTTTTCTGCTGTTGCTGCGGCTTCTTTAATGGAAATTTTAAAAAGACAAAGAGATGCGGTAGGGTTAAGTATTTATTCTGATACTTATGAATATTATGCGCCAGAAAAAGGAAGTGAGCGTCATAGAAAAATGTTGTTACATCAATTAGATCAATTGTTGATTTCTAATTCTGATGCAAAAACAGAAACATATAAATATTTACATGAAATTGCAGAAAAGATGCATAGGCGATCTTTAATTTTTTTATTTACAGATATGTTTCAAACTTCAAAAAATAATGATGAGTTATTTGAAGCTTTACGTCATTTAAAATATAATAAACACGAAGTGGTTTTGTTTCATACTTTTGATGGGAAAACAGAATTGAACCTCAATTTTGAAAATACACCTAAAAAATTTGTTGATGTAGAAACAGGTGAAGAAATAAATGTTTTTGCAGAAAATATTAAAAAAGAATATGAAAAATCTGTAGGAGATTATTTTAGTAATTTAAAAAAGAGGTGTTTACAGTTTAAAATAGATTACGTTTCTGTAGATATAAATAAAGGTTTTAATGATGTTTTAATGGCTTATTTAATTAGTAGAAGAAAAAATATTTAATTTTTTTTATTTTAAACTTGCAGATATTATAAAAAGTATTATATTTGCAACCGCTAAAAGCAACGGTCTGGTAGTTCAGCTGGTTAGAATACCTGCCTGTCACGCAGGGGGTCGCGGGTTCGAGTCCCGTCCAGACCGCAAAAAGCATCTCAATTATGAGATGCTTTTTTTTTGAACTAAATTTAAAGAGTTTATTTTTTAGTGTCTTTTATAAATTTATACAAGAAAAATAAGAATAAGTCATCATCTTTAAATGCTTCACGTATTTTTTTATAAGCTGTGTAAATATGAGACTCTACCGTTTTTATAGAAATACCTAGTTTTTCTGAAATTTCTTTGTATTTAAGTCCTTCAAACTTATTCATATACAAAATCTCTTTACATTTTTCTGGTAGTGTTTCAATTACTTTTTTTAATTTTTTGGTACGTTGTTCTAAAGCATCAGGATCTGTTGCAATTCTATCTCTAAGTGCTTTTTCTTTAAACTCATCAAAAAAAGCATCTCTATTTTTTTGTTTTCTGTAAGTGTCAATATAAGTGTTGTGTGTTATTCTGTATAAATAACTTTTTATGGATTTTTCAGTATTTATTTTTAGTCTGTTAGTCCAGAGTATTATAAAAGTTTGTTGTACGATGTCTTCTGCTTCTTGAGTATCGTTGGTGTAAGTTGTTGCGTAATCTAAAAGTTTCTTGTAATAACGATCAAATAAAAGCCTAAATGATCTCCTATCGCCCTTTTTAATTTTTTTAGCAAGTATAGAATCGTTAATAAAAACTTCCAAAATGTTTTCGTTTTTTTCAATTAAAACGCAAATATGACAAAAAAAAAACAAAATTTGACTAAGGGTAAAACAATAAATTAACGTATTGGTAATATAAAGTTTAAAAAAATGCAAAAAGTGTTGAAAAAAATAACCGTAAAATACTTAACAGATACAATATCGTCACAAGAGTTAAGTGATCTTAAGGAATTGTTAAGAAAAAAAGAAAATCAAGAAATATTTAAAGAATATGTAAAAGATTATTATGATGTTAACACCTTATTAAGTAAACCAGATGTTGATGTAGCGTATGAAAAATTATGGAGCGCTATAGAGAAACAAGAAAAACCAAAGAGACGTATTTTACCAATTTGGTCTAAATATGCAGCGGCAGCTGTAGTGGTTTTTATGTTCTCACTATCGTATTATTTTGTGCAAAATCAGAAACCAACAGAGGTTTTAAACACCTTTGTAGAAGCCGTAGAGCCTGGTGGAGATAAAGCTATTTTAACTTTTGATGATGGATTAAGTGTTTCGTTAGAAAAAGGTAAACATTATAATACAGAAGATGTTACTAGTAATGGAGAGCAATTAGTATATAATAAAAAAGAAGATACTCGTATTTCATACAACTACCTTACTGTGCCAAGAGGAGGTAAATTTGAAATAATTTTGGCAGATGGCACAAAGGTTTGGTTAAATTCTGAATCGAAATTAAAATATCCAGTACACTTTAAGCAAGGAGAAACGCGTAAAGTAGAACTTGTGTATGGAGAGGCTTATTTTGATGTATCTTCTAGTGAAAACCATAATGGAGCAAAATTTAAAGTGGTTTCTAATCTGCAAGAAGTAGAAGTGTTAGGTACTGAATTTAATATAAAAGCTTATAAAGACGATGCTAGTGTTTATACCACTTTGGCTGAAGGAAAAGTGGCTGTAAATAACGAAGCGTTTAAAGAGGTGCTAAAAGTAAATGAACAATCTATTATAAGTGATGTAAAAGATAAAATTAAAATTAAAACAGTTAATGTTTATAATGAAACTGCTTGGAGAAAAGGAATTTTTTCTTTTAAAGGCAAATCATTAAAAGAAATTATGAAAGCTTTATCTAGATGGTATGATATAGATATAATTATTGAAAATAAGAAACTTGAAGACATACAGTTTAATGGAGTCTTAAGTAAGAAACTAAATTTAGAAGAGATTTTAGTTCCTATTAAAAGAAATATTAACCTAAACTATGTAGTATATGATAAGAAAATAATATTAAAATAAAAAAAAGGGATGAAGTTTTATACCGCTCAAAGTACTCTAGCTTTCACCCCTAAGAATTCAACGCGCATTAATTAAATAATTAACCAACACTTTACAAATTTATGAATATTAATTTTACCAAAGATTTTTTCTTTATAAGAAAAAAAATTCAAACATTTATTATGAGAACATTACTCCTATTGTTTTGCTTTATTTCATTTAGTTTTACATCTAACAATATCGTTTCTCAAAATGTAAACATTGTTATAGAAGAGAATAAAACAGTTACTATTGACGAGATATTTGATATAATAAAATCTCAAACAGACTATACTTTTATTTATAGATCAGATATGTTTAAAGATTTTCCTGCAATATCTTTAAAGAAAAGCATTATTAAACTAAATGATTTATTATTAAGTTCAATTCCAAAAGAAGACTATAATTTTGAACTTTTAGACGATCACATGATTGTTATTGAGGAAAAACCTGAAGTCTCAAATAAAAATATACAAGAAATAATTACAGGTCAAGTTACAGACCAATTTAATACACCTTTGCCAGGAGCTAGTGTTGTTATAAAAGGTACTAATAAAGGAGTTGTTACAGATTTTGAAGGAAAATATACTTTAAAAAGCCAAGACGCATCTACTGTGTTAATTTTTTCTAGCTTAGGTTATAAACCTCAAGAAATATTGATAGGTAATAAAAAAGTTATCAATGTTCAATTAGAAGAAGATTTAAAAAGCTTAGATGAGGTTGTAATTACTGGTTATCAAGTTAAAAGTAAACGAGAAACAAGTAGTGCGGTGTCTGTAATTAAAATGAAAGATATAGATGTTGTAGGTAATACTAGTATAGAGAGTATGATGCAAGGTCAAATAGCGGGTGTAGATGTTGTAAATACTAGTGCGGCTCCAGGGGCAGCGCCTAGAATTAGAATTAGAGGAACAGCAACACTTAGTGGTAATGCAGAGCCTATTTGGGTAGTAGATGGTGTAATGTTAGAAAACGGAGTACCAGCAACACCGCAACAACTTAATGATCCAGATTTTTTAAAATCATTTAATAGTTCAATTGGTGGGTTAAACCCAAGTGATATAGAATCTTTAACAATATTAAAAGATGCATCAGCTACCGCAATTTACGGGACTAGAGCAGCAAATGGAGTTGTTGTGGTTACAACTAAAAAAGGGATAAAAGGAAAACCAAGAATTTCTTTTAATTATACTACAGCAATAAAGCCAAGACCACGTTATGAAGATTTTGATTTAATGAACTCTAAAGAAAGAGCAGAATTTTCTTTGTCTTTATTAGAAGATGGTATTGGAGTTAACGGAGGAGTTGGTGTAGCTTACTATGATGGTCTTTATACTAGAGGTGGAATTTCAAAAGAAGAATATATAGCAGGAATAAGAGAGGTTTCTGAAATGAATGTAGATTGGTTTGATATCTTATTTCGTGATGCTGTAAGAAATATTGCTGATTTTAGCATTTCTGGAGGGTCAGAAAAAAGTAATTATTATGCATCTATAAGTTATACTAACGATCAAGGATTAGACAAAGTAACAGGTTATAAGAGTTATAGCTTAATGACAAAAATATCTACAGAGTTAACAGATAGACTTAGCCTTGGAGTTATTTTAAATACATCAAAAAGAGATAGAGAGCAAAATTATCAAACACAAGCATTTAATCACGCATACTCATCATCAAGATCTTTACCTGCATTTAATGACGATGGAAGCTATTATTTTTATGGTAATTATGATTTTAATATTTTACATGAACAAGAAAATACAAATCAAACTTCTAAACAACAAGAGATTAGAACAACTATTAGGCTTGATTATGATATAGCTAAATGGTTAACTTATAATTCTCTTTTTAGTTACACTTATTCAGGTAATACAACTCAACAATATGCTACAGAGGCTAGTAATTTTATAACTAGACAGCGTGGTTATAACCTAGGTCAAGGTACACAAACTCAAATAGCAGAATCAGAACTTCCTTTTGGAGGTCAATTTAACGAGGCAACATTTAATCAAGAATCTTATTTAATTAGAAACTCTGTAAATGCAAGATTTGAAGCTTTAAAAGATTTAGATATGGATTTAATGGCAGGAACTGAGTTTAGAAATAATGTATATGATGGTACAAATACTATTAATTATGGTTATTTACATGATAGAGGTAAAATATTTTATACTCCGCAAGCAACTTCAGATGAAGGTCATATACTAAGAAATGTAGCAGAAAGAACTCTTTATGACAGATCGTTTATTTCTTATTTTGCTACTTATTCTTCTATGTTTAAAAACAAATATGTAATAAATGCTAATATTCGTTTTGATGGTTCAAATATTTTTGGTTCTAATCCTGCTTATAGATATCTTCCATTATGGTCTATTTCTGGTAAATGGCATATTGACCAAGAATCTTTTTTAAATTCTGCTAAATTTATTGATGCATTATCAATTAGAGCGTCTTACGGTTTAAGAGGTAATATTGTAGAAGAATCTTCACCTCAAATTATATCTACAGCATTAGCACCAAACCAATTTACACTTTTACCAGAGCAACAAATTCAACAACCAGCTAACCCAGAATTAAAATGGGAAACTACAACAACAATAAATTTAGGAGTAGACTTTTCATTCTTTAATAGAAGATTATCTGGTACTTTTGATGTATATAAAGATTTAGGAGATGATTTAATTGCACATAAAAATGTTTCTGCAGTAACAGGTTTTACAACTAAAGCAGTAAATTTTGCTAATGTAACTAACCAAGGTATAGATATTGGTTTAAATGCTAAAATTGTTGACACTAAAGATTTTACATATAGTTTGGGTGTAAATGCATCTATAACAAGTAGTAAGGTTACAAAATCTTTTATACAGCCATCTATATCTAGTCTTTTATCATCTACTTATAAAGTAGGAGAGGTTGTAGAAGGTAAACCTATTAACTCTATGTATTCTTATCGTTTTTCAAGATTAGATGAAGACGGATATGCATTGTTTTTAGATGAAAATGGAAATGAATATGATGCTCTTGATCCAGATTTTTCTACTAATGTACAAAATAGTACAAGTGCTTTAAAATACGAAGGTTCTAGAGTACCAACTTCAACTGTAGGTATAACAAACAGATTTAACTACAAAGGATTTCAATTATCATTTTTATTAGCTGCAGGTTTAAATTATAAAATTAGACTTCAAAACTTAGCATTTAACTCAGAATATATAGAAGATGAGTATAATATGCGTAGAGGTGTAACAGATAGATGGAGAAAACCAGGTGATGAGAATACGGCAACTATTCCTTGGTTAAAGTCGTCTACAGCTTCTTTTACACAAGCATCTATGTTTAACGAAAGTGATGCTCAGGTAGTTGACGGAGATTATTTAAGATTAAGAAATGTATTACTTCAATATTCATTACCTAAAGATGTTACAGAAAAATTAGGGATAAACAATGCTTTATTAAAATTTCAAGCAGATAATCTTTATGTATGGGCAAATAAGAGATTAAAAGGTATGGACCCAGAAACGGCAAACTACAATACTTCGTTTTCTGGAGGATCATTGCCTTTACCTAAAACTTTTACAATTGGTTTAAGCTTAAATTTCTAATGATGAAAAACGAAAATAAAATGAAATATATATATAAAATATTCGCAATGTTACTTTTCATATTTGTAACATTCTCATGTGATAGTTATCTAGAAGAAGTTCCTCAAAATAAATTAAAACCATCTACAGTAACAGACTATAGAGAGCTTTTAAATTTTGGTTATATAACAGATAAAAGAATAATGCCATATATAGAGGCTTTAGGAGACGATGTTGGTTTCTTTGAAGAAGATAAAATGGCAGGTTTAAATAGTGGAACAACTGTGCCAGATGCAGGTGATTTATACATAAGTGCTTATATGTATGATCTTTCGCACGAAGAAAGTTTAGGGTCTGATGTAGCGTTTAGTAATTTCTACCAAAGTATTTATTATGCTAATTTGGTAATAAATAATATAGAAAACTCTTTATCTGTTATTATTACTGATGATATGCAAGAGTATAAAGATAATTATAAAGGAGAAGCTTATGCTTTAAGAGCTTTTTCATATTTCTATCTTGTAAATTTATACGGGCAACATTTTGATCCTGCAACAGCTAGTACAGATTTTGGTGTGCCAATAATAACAGATACAAATACAGAAGATAAAGCATACCCAAGATCTACAGTAAAAGAGGTGTATGACATGATTAAAGCAGATCTAGAAGAGGCTGTAAGTTTAATGGAAGCTAATCCAATAAACAAAACTAATAAGTTATTATTTAATTTACAAAACACTTTAGCATTACAATCAAGAGTAGCGTTGTATATGCAAGAATGGGACAGTACTATAGAAACTGCTACTAAATTATTAGATTCTAATTCTTCAGTTTTTAATTTATCAAACCTAGGATATTTATACAATTTATCTAATGATTACAATTTTGATATATTTAGATATGGTACAGATTATTTAGATATCAGTAATGATAACGTAATTTTTTGTAGCGGTGCAACAGAAAATATTCCAATATTATCAATTTGGCCAACTGCTACTACTTTTTCAGTAAGTAAAGATTTAGCAGATATATATGAAGAAGGAGATATAAGAAGATATTATTTTATTGGAACACATGAAAGAGTGTTATACGGTGTTACTAGTTCTAAATTATCATTAATAAAAAATAAAGAAAACACACCTATAGCAACAAATGCTGCCTACAGAACTTTTCAAGGATATAGTAGAGTGCTTAGAGTAGAAGAGGTTTTACTAAACAGAGCAGAAGCTTATGCTCAAAAAGGAGAGTTAGCATTAGCCATAAACGATCTTAATACAATAAGAGTTAAAAAGTTTGACCCTAATTATTATGAAGATTTAATAGAAGCAAACTTTACCCAAGAAACACTTATTAATTATATATATGATGAAAGAAGAAGAGAGCTTTGCTTTGAGGGACAACGTTGGTTTGATTTAAAGAGAACTACTAGGCCAGAAATGTTTAGAGTAGGTTATAACGGACGTGAGGCTCATATTTTAAAAGATGATCCACGTTATGTATTACAAATTCCAGAAGATGAGCTTAGTGTAAACCCAAATATTGTTGCAGCACCTAGGTAATTATTAATTTAAAAAAATAAAAATCATGAAATATATAATAAAATTAATGTCGTTTATTTTACTGATATCTATATTTACGTCATGTGAAGATGAAGGAGCTTTGGTATCAGATTTTAATGGTAAAGATCCATTTCCAATGATCGAAAAAGGAACATCAGAAGTTAGTCAGCTTGCATATAGTATTTATGAAGATTATGATTTACATTGTTATTATGATCTAGAAGGAGATGAAGCTTTATCGTCTGAGTATGGTTCTATGAGATTGTTAAGTTCTTTTACGCCTATAAAAGCAGAAGAAGAAAGAACTATAATTGTTTTAAAATTAATCAGACAGATGTATGAATTTTTTAGTGATTATAGAGAAATGCAAGTTTACAGAAGAATGGTATTGTTAGGTAATACTGAGTTTTCTAGCTCTGTAACAGCTTTATATGATAAGTATAACTATAATAGAGATTTTACATCTTATAATATTCAAGGAACACAAATTCTATCAAACATAAATAATTCATTTGAATATAATGAGTTTCTAACTAAAGAGATGCTTTTGTTTACTTATTTTAATGGGTTTTTTAGATATCATTTTTCTGTTCCTTCAGAGTTTACTAGTATATCTAACGGAAATTATAGATTTCAAAGATTACGTACTGGTAAATTTTCATATTTATCTACATCAAGTTATAATGCGGGCGCAGCTTCTAATGGAGGGTTTGTTCATCCTTGGGGTACATATGCTATTGTGACAAATCCTTATGCAGATTGGGAGTCTTTTGTAGTTTGGATTATTTCTAGACCAAAAGAAAGTAGAGATGTTTATTTAACTACAAAACCTAAAGTTAAAGCAAAGTATGATATAGTTATAGAAAAAATGGCTACAGATTATGGAATGGATTTAGAGGCTCTTTCTACAAAGTGGCAGTCTATTGGAATTTAAACTAAAAAAGTATTTTCACAATATTTAATCATATGAAAAAAATAATATTAAGTTTTGGATTGTTCTTGAGTCTAATGGCTTGTTCAGAAAAAACTTCAATAGACTATGCCTTATTAACTGGTAAAATTGAAAATATTGATACCAAGGTAATAACAATAAATAAAGAAGGGCAGCCTTTAAAAAAAGAAATTGTTGTTAAGCCAGACGGTACCTTTATAGATACAATTAAGACTAAGCCAGGTTTTTATTTGGTTAATGTGGGAAGAAATAAAGCTCTTGTTTATTTAGATGCTGGCAATAAAATTAATTTAACAGTAGATAATAAGGATTTTTATGGTTCTCTTAAATTTTCTGGTGAAGGATCAGAAATTACAAACTATGTTAAATTTAAGAACAAGAAAATTGCAGAATTAAAGGGAAAGAGCGCAGAGTTTTATGCTTTAGAAGAGGTTGAATTTAAGAAGAAGGTTAAAAATATTAGAGAAACATTATCTAATGTAATTGATACTATTAAAGGAATAAAACCAGAATTTAAAGCACTAGAAAAGAAAGGATTTGATTATAATTATTTATTAGACCTATCAAAATATGCTAGTGGTTACCATAAAGCAAGGGTTAATAATCCTAATTATAAAGCATCTAAAGAATTTTTAGCAGAATTTGATACTTTAAATCTTAATAATGAGGTAGAGTTTAAACGTTCTAGTTTATATAAACAATTAGTTGTAAATTATTATGTTAATGAAATTCGTGATTTATCTGAAAAAGATTCTATAGATTTTATGGTTGCTAAAGTTAAGGTACATTCAAAAATACCGAATGAATATATCAAAAACGAGCTCCTTTTTTCTGGAGCAGAATATGCAATGATTAAAATAGAAAACTTTGAGGAATATTATCAAACTTTTATAAGTGCTTCTACTAATGAGAGTAATAATGCTAAAATAACTGCTGTTTATAATAAATTATCAAAGCTTAATAGAGGTCAAGTTTCTCCTAAGTTTTTTAATTATGAGAACAATGCAGGCGGAACATTGTCTTTAGATGATCTTAAAGGGAAGTATACTTATATAGATCTTTGGGCAACTTGGTGTGCACCTTGTTTAGCGCAAGTACCTTTCTTAAAAAAAATAGAAAAGGCATATCATGGTAAGAATATTAATTTTTTAAGTATTTCTATAGACAATCCAAAAGATCATGATAAGTGGAAGAAAATGATTGCAGATAAAGATTTAGGCGGAATTCAAGTAATTGCAGATAAGTCAACTAAATCACAATTTGCACAAGAATATTTTATTACATCTATTCCGCGTTTTATTTTAATAGATCCAAACGGATTAATTATAGATAAAAAAGCACCCCTTCCTTCAAATCCAGAATTGATAGAACTTTTTAATGAGTTAAATATTTAAAAATTTATCCCATTGTATATTTCTTATAGCAGTTAATTTAAATACAAATACTAAAGAGACTTTAAATAAAATATACAATGGGTTTAATTTACCTGATTAATTATTCTATCATATAGATAATAAACTATAACCCCTCAATTTTTATAAAAATAAAATATGACAATTAATAAAATTAAAAAAGTAATTTTTAGCATAGGGCTAGCAACATGTTTGGTTTCTTGTTCAGAAAAAGCACCAGTAGACTACGCGTTATTAACTGGTAAAATTGATAATTTAGATAAAAATGAAATTACTTTACTTAAAGAAGATAATTCATTTAGTAAAAAAATTACTACAGATACTAATGGGTATTTCTCTGATACAATAAAAAATCCATCAGGGTTATATGCACTTAATGTTGGTAAAAGAAAAAAAGTTGATATTTATTTAGAAGAAGGAAATGATATTAATCTAACTGCAGATGCAAAAAAGTTGGTTAATTCTATTGATGTTTCTGGTGAAGGGGCAGAAGTTACAAATTACTTTTTTTTCAAAAACAAAAAAGTTTCAGAATTTAGAATTAAGGGTAAGGAACTTTATAAGTTGACAGAGCCAGATTTTAAAAAGAAATTTAATGAAATTAAAACATATCTAACTTCGGTTATAGATACTTTACAAGGTGTTAGTGCTACTTATAAAAATTTAGAGAAACGTAATCTTAATTACGAATATTTAAATGAATTATCTCGTTATGCAGGTGGTTATCATAGGCATTGGGCTAAAAATAAAGCTTATAAAACTTCAGAAACGTTTTTAGAAGAATTAGATGAAGTAGATTTAAATAATGAATTGGATTATCAATTTTCAAGTGCATATAGAGAGATTGTTAATCGTCATTACAACGAAAAAATCAAATACTTGATTAATGAAGGTGTTATGGAGTATGGTTTGGTAAAAGTGTCTGTTTATTCTGAAGTAGAAAACCAGTACATTAAAAATAAATTAATTTTTAATAAAGCGGAGTTTGAAATCTATAATACAACAAAATTAGATGAGTATTATAAAATTTTTATGAATGCATCTACAGACGAAGAGAACAACGCAAAAATTACAAAAATTTATAACATTTTAGCTAAGGTTGGTAAAGGTAATCCATCACCTAAATTTGTAGATTATGAAAATAATGCAGGTGGTACATTGTCTTTAGACGATTTTAAAGGAAAGTATTTATATATAGATATTTGGGCAACTTGGTGCGGTCCTTGTATTAGAGAAATACCAGATCTTAGACGTGTAGAAAAAATGTATCATGGAAAAAACATTAGTTTTTTAAGTATTTCTATTGATGAGCCAAAGGATCATGACAAATGGAAAAATATGATAAAAAATAATAAGTTAGGCGGAACCCATGTTTTGGCAGATAAAGCTTTTAATTCTCAATTTATTTTAGATTATAATATAAGATCTATTCCTCGTTTTATATTAATTGATCCAAATGGAGTAATTGTTACACAACATGCGCCAGCTCCATCAAATCCAGAATTAATCGATTTATTTAATGAGTTAAATCTATAAAATACTCAGGTATATAAATACTAACAAAAAATCAAAAAAAATAGTTCCTGTTAAGTTTTGTAATAGAAAATTAAAAGGTAAAAAACAGGAACTATTTTTTTATAATTTTAAAAACATCATTTTTTTTAAACATTAATAAACATCTATTAGTATTAAACTATTAGATGAGGATTTGTACGTGTTTTTTTTATGTAAGACTCTGGTTTACATGGTGTTTTAATTTATATGCAGATTTTTTTCTTTTAACATTTTTTAACTAAGGGTTAAAATATATAACTCCGTAATAGAAGTAAATAATATAAACAATTTGTTTATAGTAACAACCAATCAATTTAATGAAAAAAAATACAGTTCTACTTGCCTTTCTATTTACAGTTAATTTTTTTGCACAGGATATTAAATTAAATAACCCGTTGCCAGAAAACAAGAAAGTTATAAAGGGCGTGTTGTCTAATGGGTTTACGTATTATATATATAAAACGGGTGCTGTTAAAAATGCTGCAAGCTATTATATTATTCAAAACGTAGGGTCTATATTAGAAAATGAAGATCAGCAAGGTTTGGCTCATTTTTTAGAACATATGGCTTTTAACGGAACCAAAAATTTTCCTGATAAAGGTATTATTAATACACTAGAAAAAAATGGAGTTGCATATGGTAGAGATATAAATGCCATAACCAACTTTGAAGAAACTGTGTATAATATAAACAATGTTCCTACTACGCCAGAACTTATAGATACTAGTTTACTAATATTACATGACTGGGCAAATTTTTTATCTCTAAAAGAAGAAGAAATTGATTTAGAAAGAGGTGTCGTTAAAGAAGAATGGAGAACCCGACAAACTAGCTATATGAGGGTTTATGAGAAAAAAATGCCAGCCTTATTTAATAATAATATTTACACAAAACGTATGCCTATAGGGTTAATGGATGTTGTAGATAATTTTAAATATAAAACTTTAAGAGATTTTTATTATGATTGGTATAGAACAGATTTACAGGCTATCGCTGTTATTGGAGATATAAATGAAGATGAAGTTAAAACTAAAATAGAAAAATTATTTTCATCTATACCTGCTGTTAAAAACCCAAGAGAACGTTTTGTTGTAAAAATACCAGAAAACGATAAATTAACTTTTGTGTCTGTAATGGATGCTGAGATTAAATCTTCTTCTATAGAGTTCGGAATAAGACATCCAAAGAAAACAGAAAATAGAATCATTGCAGATTTAAAGTCAGATTTGTTAACAAAACTAGCAACCATGATGCTTTCTGGTAGATTAGGTGAGTTAAATGATGATAAAGATTCTCCTTTAAGAAGAGCTTCTGTTAATTATTCTAGTATTTCTAGAAGTACAGATGTTTTAACGTTATCAATATTTCCTAAAGTAAATAAACAACAAGAAGCTTTTAAAATGGCTTTTAAAGAATTAATTCGTGCTATTAAATTTGGTTTTACCGAAGGAGAATTAGAAAGAACTATTAGTAAATATGCAATTCAGGTTAACAGAGCTAATAGCAGTTCTCATCAATCTATAAAAGATTTAATACAAAGCAATTATCTAGAGAATACTGTAATAAAAGATGTTAATAAAGAAAAGGCAATTGCTAAACAAATTCTTAATACTATAACACAAGAAGAAGTACATTTAAAATTAAAAGAACTCTATACAGTAAAAAATAGATATACAACAGCAACAGCAGTAAAATCAGAAAAAAATATTACAGAGAAAGAAGTTTTACAAATTGTTTCTGATGTTGAAAATGATGCAACACTTATAGCTTATAAAGATAACTTTGAAGGTAAAACATTACTAGGAACAGTAAAAATAGACGAAGGAAAAATTGTTTCAGAAAAAGAAGACGAGGTAACAAATTCAACCACATACATATTAAGTAATGGTGTTAAGGTTCACTATAAATTTGCAGATAAAAGTAATGTAACTTTAAAAGCGATAAGTTATGGAGGTCTTTCTTTAATTAAAGATTCA
Source organism: Polaribacter sargassicola (assembly GCF_021991835.1). Taxonomy (GTDB): domain Bacteria; phylum Bacteroidota; class Bacteroidia; order Flavobacteriales; family Flavobacteriaceae; genus Polaribacter; species Polaribacter sargassicola. The sequence continues at coordinate 52,825 of NZ_JAHDAU010000008.1, read as the reverse complement.
GACTTGGCATCGGCTGCTTATATAAACAATGTAGTTTCAGGTTCTGGTTTGGGAGATTATTCTATGAATGATTTATCAAAAATTTTAGCAGGAAAAACAGCAAGAACTAATATTTCTATTTCTGATATTACAGAATCTGTAACAGGTAATTCATCTACAAAAGATATAGAAACCATGTTAAAAATGGTTCATCTAAGATTTGTAAAACCAAGGTTTGATAAAGATGTGTTTGCTATATTTAAAGCAAGGTTAAATAACCAGTTAATTAGAAGAAAAAACAATCTTGGTCAGAAAATTAAAGACAGTATTAATGTAGCTTTTTATGGCGATAATAATATTAAGAAACCCCTATTTACAAAAGAATACGTAGAGTCTGTTTCTTTTGAAACCATAAAAGAAATTTATAAAGATCGTTTTAAAAATGCTTCAGATTTCGAATTCTTTTTTGTTGGTGGTGTACCAAAAGAAAATATAAAACCATTATTAGAAAAGTACATAGGAAGTATACCAACTATTACAAAACCAGAAACATATAAAGATAATTCTGTAGAATGGGTGAGTAGAGATATAAATAAAAATTTATTTTTTAAAATGGAAAACCCGAAAAGTACAGTTAGGGTTACTTTTGAAAATGAATTAAAATATACTCTTAAGAATGAATTGTTGATGACAATTTTAAGCGATGTTCTTCAGCTTAGATATACAGAAACATTAAGAGAACAAGAAGGTGGAACTTACGGAAGTCGTACTACAGCAATTTTATCTAAAAGACCAGTAGAAACTGCAAATCTTACGGTTAGTTTTGATTGTAATCCAGAGAAAGCAGATAAATTAACAAGTATTGTATATGATGAAATTTATAAAATAGCAGATGGTAATATTAACCAAAATGACTTTTTAAAATCAATAACTAATACTTTAAAAAAGCACAAACAACAAAAGAATTCTAATGAATATAAAATGGATGTTTTAACTAATTTTTTTATTGAAGGTTATGATATGAATGATCCTAAAAATTTTGAAAACATTGTAAATAATATTTCAATAAAAGATCTGAAAGAAATAACTAGTAAGATAATTAAAGGAGGAAAAAAGGCTGAAATTATAGTTAGACCGATAAGTTAAAAAACAATTATTAAATTTTCTTTTACTAAACTTTGTACTATATAATTTGGATTTATTAAAAAAGTAAAAGAGTGAGGGCTATTAAAAATAGCCCTCTTTAAAAAATAAATTAATGAAATATACATCTCTATTTTTTGCATTATTTGTAACATGGTTTATAAATGCACAAATTTATGATCCAGTATCATGGACTACATCTGTAGAAAAATTATCAGATAATGAGTATTACCTAATTAGTGAAGCTACTATTGAAGAAGGTTGGCATTTATATTCACAAATAGTTCCAGAAGACGGACCAATTGCTACTACTTTTGTTTATGAGAATCAAGATAAATCTTTTACAATAGATGGAGCTACGATAGAAGAAGAAGGTCATACAGTTGATGATCCAGTTTTTAAAATGATGATTACTTATTTTGAAGAATCAGCAGTGTTTAAACAGAAAATAATTCTTAATAATCCTCAAAAAACTATAAATGCTACGGTAGAATTTATGGTTTGTGATGATGAAAAATGTTTGCCACCAACAGAGGTAGATTTAGTATTTAACTTAACTACAGAACCTCAAGAATTAAACAAAGTATCAGAAGAAGTTAGTACAACAAATGTATTTTTAGAGACAGAAAAAGAAGAAGAAAAAGAAGAAGGAAACACAGGGCTTTGGACTATTTTTATTCTAGGATTAGGAGCTGGATTTATAGCATTATTTACGCCGTGTGTTTTTCCTTTAATACCAATGACAGTTAGTTTTTTTACAAAACAAAGCGAAAACAAAGCAAAAGGTATAAAAAATGCACTTATTTATGGTTTATGTATTGTTGTAATATATGTAATTTTAGGTACAGGTGTTGTAGCTATTTTTGGGGCAAGTGCAATTAACGAGTTTTCTACAAGTGTAGTGTTTAATCTAGTGTTTTTTGTAATCCTAATTATTTTTGCATTATCTTTTTTAGGTGCTTTTGAGATTATGTTGCCAAATTCTTGGGCAAATAAAATAGATAGTAAAGCAGATAAAGGAGGTTATTTAGGAATCTTTTTTATGGCTTTGGCGCTAGCTATAGTTTCTTTTTCTTGTACAGGACCTTTTGTAGGAAATATTATTGTATTGTCTGCAACCAAAGGAGGGTTAGCACCTATGGTAGGTATGTTAGGTTTTTCATTAGCATTGGCTTTACCGTTTGCTTTATTTGCAGCATTTCCTGGTTGGTTAAATTCATTACCAAAATCTGGTGGTTGGTTAAATACAGTAAAAGTTGTTTTAGGTTTCTTAGAATTGGCTTTAGCTTTTAAATTTTTATCGCAAGCAGATTTAGTTTTACAACTTCATATTATAGAAAGAGAAGTGTTTATTGCCATTTGGATAGCTGTTTTTGGAGCTTTAGCATTTTATCTTTTCGGAAAAATTAAATTACCTCACGACTCTCCGTTAAATCATATTTCTGTAGGACGTTTAAGTTTTGGGTTAATTGTATTAAGTTTTACTATTTATATGATACCAGGTCTTTGGGGAGCACCGCTTAATTTAATAAGTGCTTTTCCTCCACCTATAGATTATTCAGAATCTCCTTATGGTGTTGGTCACTTTAAGGCAGAAGTACAAAGTGTTTCTAATAATAATCATCAAGATTTACCAGAAGGAGCACATCTTTTAGCTCCTCATCAAATATTGGCTTTTAATGATTATGATAAAGGTATGGCTTATGCAAAAAAGGTTAATAAACCAGTTATGCTAGATTTTACAGGTTGGGCATGTGTAAATTGTAGAAAAATGGAACAAAATGTTTGGCCAAATAATCAAGTATTAAATATTCTTAAAAATGAAGTGGTATTAATATCGCTTTATGTTGATGATAAAAGAAAACTTGTAGATGATGAAATAGTAGATTCTAAGTTAAAACCAGGCAAGAAATTAAAATATATTGGTCAAAAGTGGAGTGAATTTCAGACGATAAAGTACAAAACAAACACGCAACCTTTTTATGTTCTTGTAGGACAAAAGGAACAAAATTTAAATAAACCAGTAGGTTACACACCAGATACTCAAGAATATTTAGAGTGGTTAAAAGAAGGGGTGTCTAATTTTAACAAGTAGTTTAATGTTTTATTAAAAAAACATTTCTTATTAATGCAGTATTAATAAAATAAATGTTATATTTGCATCCGCTTAAAGCAACGGTCTGGTAGTTCAGCTGGTTAGAATACCTGCCTGTCACGCAGGGGGTCGCGGGTTCGAGTCCCGTCCAGACCGCATTTTAAAAAGAAAGTCAAAGCAAATTGACGTAAGCCCCACTAAAATGGGGCTTTTTTATTTTCTATAGTTTTCATTTCTTCCAATTTCACCCGAATGCAAGTGTCTTATTCGGAGGACTTTTTATTCAAAAATAAAGTCCACCTATTTAATTCTTTTACGCTGATATTCAATATTTTGCATAATACTTTTTGAAAGGTTTGCTATAATTTTACACTTAAATATTTCAGTATGAAAAGAGCAACATTTAACATTTTATTTTTTATCAAAAAAAGCAAATTATTAAAAAACGGAACAGCACCAATTTATATGCGTATCACTGTTAATGGAAAGCGTTCTGAAGTGTCTTTAAAAAGAAGCATTTTGCCTAAATTATGGGACACCGTAAGAAACAAAGTAAAAGGAAATTCAACAGACTCCAAAGACTTAAACGAGTATTTAAATAGTGTTAGAGGGCAAATGTTTAGGCATCAACAAATGTTGCAAGAAGATAGAAAAACCATAACCCCAAAAACCCTAACCAATGCATTTTTAGGAAAAGGAGAAAAACAATGGACCTTACTAGAATTATTTCAAGAACACAACGAAAATATGAATCGTTTGATTGGTAAAGAATACTCCCCTTTAACCTATCAAAGATATCAAGCAGCACTAAATCACATTACTGTTTTCTGTAGATCTCAATACAATAATGAAAACTTCTCTTTATCAGAAGTCAATCATAAATTTATAGCAGCATTTGAATTCTATTTAAAAACAACTGCAAAATGTCAACATAATTCTGCAATGAAACATATAAAGGCATTAAAGAAAATAATATTAATAGCAATTGCAAATGACTATATAAGAAAAGACCCTTTTGTAAATTATAAGATTATCCAGAAGAAAACAGAAAGAGAATGTTTAACTCAACAGGAAATACAAAAATTAATAGATAAAGATTTTAGTATCGAGCGAATTGAAATAGTAAGAGATTTATTTGTTTTTCAATGTTATACGGGTTTGTCTTATCGTGATTTAGAAAAGTTATCAAAAAACCATATTAATATTGGTATTGATGGCTACAAATGGATAATTATGAATAGAACAAAAACAGGTTCAGAATGCAGAATACCACTCTTACCAACTGCAGAAAAGATATTGAAAAAATACAAAAAAAATCCTTGTCATCAGATAAAAGAAACTTTACTTCCAGTACCAAGTAATCAAAAAATGAACGCGTATTTAAAAGAGGTCGCTGATTTATGTGAAATTGATAAAAAGCTTCATACACATTTAGCACGTCATACGTATGCAACAACTATAACCTTATCTAATGGAGTTCCAATGGAAACTGTTTCAAAGCTTTTAGGGCATAAAAAAATTGCTACAACTCAGATTTATGCAAAAGTATTAGACTCTAAGATTAGAAAAGATATGGCAATGTTAATGAACAGTACTGCTAGTTAAATATTTCTAAAAGTAGTATATTTCTTTTTTATTGCTAAAAAAAGAAATATACTACTATGAAAAAAATTATTTTAGATAGTTTTAAAAGCACTCTAAAAAGCTTACATCTTTTAAATTTACTCATTTTAAAAGAAAAATCAACTAAAGAGGACTTAAAACAAGGTGTAACAGAAGCTAGAGATTTACTTTTTTCTAGTTTTAGTAGTTTAAATATTTTTGCAGAATCTATTACAAATCATATTACTTTAAAACATAAAATATCTACATCTAAAAATAAAAAGAAAGTAGAAAAATCAAAAATAGAAGTTAAAGTAATATATAATGATTTAGTCAATTTAGTTAAAAATGACATATCAGAAGATTTAATTAATTTACGTCAAACAATAACACTTAAAAATCAATCTCTACTTTTAGGTTTGTACTTTATGAGTTCAATGAAAAGTGAGGAAATAGTAGAGTTAAATAAACATTTAAGCATTGATAATTTATCTAAAAAAGAATTACTTGAGGTATTAAAAAAATATTTTAATGCAATTATTAATTATATAGAAGAAATATTGTTTTATGATGTTTTTTTAATCTTTGATAAACCAGAGATTACCTATACTCAAGAACTCTTATTAATTACCGATTATAAAAAAGAATATATAAATAAATGGGTTGATTGTACTGTAACTTTAAGTGAACTAAGAAGAAATAAAAAAATCGATTATTGGAGTGAAATATTAGATTTGAATTTAGACAGTAATCAAATTCAAAAAATAGAAAAACACCAGGAAATTCTTTTTTATGAAAATATAGATTCAGAAGTGTTAGTTGCTTTTAGTGATATAGAAGAGTTGAATATAAAACAACAAATAGAGCAAATAGAAAAAGAATTAATTTTAATTAATGGTTTTTTTAATGGAGACTTATCAAAACTTACTGTTGATAGATTAAAAAAAATGATAAATTTTTCGAAACCAAAGAAATTAATTTTAGCTTATGACCAATTAAAAAAGAGTAATTCTTATAATGCATTTGAATATTGTATTTATGATTTTAATTATGTAAGAAAATATACAGATTATTTTGTAGCTGCTTTTTTTATTAAGTACTTAATAAAAATAGAAGAAAGTTTAAAAGTGATAAGTGTAAATAATCCAATTCAGAAAATTAAAACAAATTCTAAAGTAAATGATATTGTAAAAAAAATTGAAGATCTAACCAAGTTTGAATTCTTATTAAATATTGATGATAATAAAGTCGAAATAAATAAACTTTCAGACGAAATTAATTATAAGTATTCTGTTTATACAGACGAATTAAAGACAGATATTAAAGCAAAATTTTTAGAAGGGAATTTTGATTTTTTAAAACGATTATTAGCTTTAGTTGAAGAATCAATAAATCAATGGTTATCTATTAAAAGTGAAGATAATTTATATTTTAAAATGTCTTTTATTAATGAAAAATATAAAAACATTACAGATGAAGTTAGTGTGAATCATCTAACAGAATTAAAGTTAATTTACTTAAAAGAGATAAAAAAATCATTGCTTTTTTTTATTAATAATGATTTGGTAAAAAATATAAAAGAAGGTGATATAATTGATTTTGAATCATTCATTACAGATATTAATAAAAGAGATTATGTTTATAGAATTCTTGAGTATTTTGGGGCTATAAATAGTAATAGAAAATCTACTTTAACACAGCGTAAGAAAGGTGTTCTTAGAGGAGTTGTAGAAGCTTTAATTGATAAAAATGTTCTACCAGAATTTGGTTTGCACAATTTATGTTTAATTATAGCAAAAGATATTGGTTTAGAGTTAAAATCAAAACTTGACTATCATGATACGGCCAAAAAAATACATAACGAAGCGAAAAAATACATAGTTGATAACCCATTTCATTAAAATGCATTATTTATAAGGTTTTATAAGGACAGTCTTATAAGTAGTTATCTATAGAGCAATCTTGCGGTATAAATTAAAAACATATATCGTTATGGAAGCAATTATTTTAAGCTCAAAACAGTACACAGAATTAGTAAATCGTTTAGATGTATTAAGCGAAAAACTAGAGGAAAAACAAAAGAAACCTCAAGACATTTTTCTAGACAATCAAGAATTTATTCAGCTAATGAATATTAGCAAACGTACAGCCCAAACTTGGAGGGATGATGGTATCGTATCTTTTTCTCAAATAGGTTCAAAAATCTATTACAAAATGAGTGATGTACAGAAGCTTTTAGACAAAAACTACAAAGCAGCATTTTCAAACAAACGTAAGTATTAACCCTAAAATGTAAAAAGTTATGAAAAAAGCTGTACCAATTAAACCGAAATTTGAAAGTTTAGAAGAGCCTGATACCATTATTCAGCACATTAAGGAATTAATAGAAAATGAAGAAATTAAACACGATAGTATCTTATCTAAATTATTAAAAGAATTTAAACCTATTGATTTTGAAAAAATAGCGAATCCAAGTGTTCACGATAATTTTAAACTTTTAAATAAACACTATTCAATTATTTCAATAGACAATGTTTTAAGAATCGCTAAAAATAATAATTGGGGTTTATGTAAAAATCATAGTTTCATTTATTTGTACAATGGTTCTTATTGGAGTGAAATAGATAAAGAAGCTTTTCAGAAATTTTTAGGAAAAACAGCCGAAAAAATGGGTGTGCCTTTTTTCTCTGCGAAATATTATAAATTCAAAAAGGAATTATACGAACAATTTTTGGCAACTGCATACCTAGATGCTATACCACCATCAGCAGACAATGTTTTAATTAATCTGAAAAATGGAACTTTTGAAATTAATGCAAAAGGAACACAATTAAGGCCTTATAGCCCCAAAGATTTTATTACATACCAATTACCATTTGAATATAATCCAGATGCTAAAGCACCTGTTTTTCAGGCATATTTAAACGAAGTATTGCCAGATAAAGAACGTCAAAATGTGTTGGCAGAATATTTAGGTTTTGTATTCATAAAACATAACAGTAATAGATTAAAAGAAGAAAAAGCATTAATACTTTATGGTACAGGAGCAAATGGTAAATCTGTATTTTTTGAAATAGTAAGTGCGTTGCTAGGGGAGGAAAACATAAGTAACTATTCTTTACAAAGTCTTACCAATGAAAACGGATATTTCAGAGCAAAATTAGCTAACAAATTAGTCAATTATGCAAGTGAAATTAATGGCAAACTAGAAAGTTCAGTTTTTAAGCAATTAGTTTCTGGTGAACCTGTTGAAGCTCGTTTACCTTATGGCGAACCTTTTACTTTAAAACAATATGCAAAATTAATATTTAATTGTAATGATCTACCAAAAGAAGTAGAACAAACAAACGCATATTTCAGACGTTTTTTAATTATTCCTTTTGATGTTACCATTCCACCAGAAAAGCAAGATAAAAACCTACATAATAAAATTATAGAAACCGAATTATCAGGTGTTTTTAATTGGGTTTTAGAAGGCTTAAATCGTTTATTGGAACAAAAAGGCTTTTCAAAATGTGCCGCAGCAGAAAAAGCGGTCGAAAGTTATAAAAAACAATCAGATAGCGTTAAAATGTTTGTAGACGAAAACGATTATGTTATTTCGCCAAATGAGTACACTTTAATAAAAGAAATATATCCACGTTATCGACAATATTGTTCAGAAGATGGTTATAGACCTGTAAGCAAAGTTAATTTCTCTAAACGTCTAAAGAACTTAAATATCATAGTTGAACGTGTTGCAGGCAACAAATTAGCAGCATTTATAACAAATGAAATTCCCTACTAAAAAAAGATGTTTAAAAGCGGTAATTAAAATAACTAAAGTAACAGTATGAGTTACTAAAGTTATTAAAATTACCCTCTAGAGAAAACTTTTTTATGAGCCAATACAGATACACTTTTGAAAAAGGTAGCAAAAAACACCAATGTCCTGCCTGTCATAAAAAACGCTTTGTAAAGTATATTGATGTTCAAACAAAAGAATATCTTCCAGAAATATATGGCAAATGCGACCGAGAAATGAATTGCGGTTATCATCTTAATCCCTATAAAAATGGATATGCAAAAGACAACACGATTAAGAATGAATTTAACTATCAAATTAATAGACCAAAAGTAAAACCAAAAAGAGTATGTATTCCAAAAGATGTATTTTATAAAACAAGAAAAGCGTATGAAGAAAATACATTTATACAGAATTTACTAAATAATATAGCATTCCCATTTGAGTCAGAAGATATTGAAAAAATCATAGCACAATATCATTTAGGTACTGTAACAAAAGGGTATTGTAAAGGTGGAACAACATTTCCATTTATTGATATTAATAATAATATAAGAGCAATACAGGTTAAAACTTTTAATAAATCAAATCATACTAAAAACACAAATTTTTTACATTCTATTATAACTAAACATCATACACAAAACCAAAGGAAAATACCAAATTGGCTAAAAGATTATAACAACAACGAAACTAAAGTATCTTGCTTATTCGGTGAACACCTATTGAGCAAATATCCATACAATCCCATAGCGTTAGTAGAAGCACCTAAAACAGCAATTTATGGTACATTATATTTCGGTTTTCCTAACAATCCTAAAAACTTATTGTGGTTAGCAGTTTATAATTTAAGTAGTTTAAATATTAATAAGTGTAAAGCATTAAAAGGTAGAAACGTGTATTTATTTCCAGATCTATCCAAAGAGGGTAAAGCCTTCAATTTGTGGAGTAGTAAAGCACAGAAAATTCAACAACAAATAGAAGATTCTTTTTTTAAAGTTTCTGATTTATTGGAAGAACTAGCACCAAACCAAGACAAAGAAGAAGGAAAAGATATTGCAGATTATCTCATAAAATTAGACTGGCATAAATTCAGAAAAGAAAAAAATAAAAACAGTCTTCAAGAAGCACCTAAAAAAGTAACTGAACAGACCAAAATAATTGAAGAAGATAGCAACAGTACAAATAGTAAAAAGGCTATTAGTCAATCCAAAGAAATACAACCGAAAACCACAAAAATACAACTCGAAGAAAATCTTATTTTTCAAGAAAAACAGACAGATAATTGGAATGAAGAAATAGACGAATTAGAATCCTTTTTTAATAAAATAAACATACCTAAAAATAATTGTTTACTAAACCAAGCAACTAAAATAACTAATGTAACGCAGTTTTTAAAAAGTCATTTAGCAATAGTTAAAGCAAATAATGGCAAGCCAATCTACTTACCTTATTTAAGAAGGCTTCAAGAATTAAAACATATCTTATCAGATTAGTTTTTATTTCTTGAAATATTGCTATTTTTAAGGTTCTAAAATTGCCAGAGCAAAAAGAATACAAAAAGAAAATGATTAAACACTTCAATAACAAAACTCAAAAGGTAGGAGACGATTTAAAGGAAACATTAGAAAAAGGAAGTAAAATAAGTATTGCAGCTGCAATTTTTTCTATTTATGGATTTGAGAGTCTAAAGAAAGAACTGAAAAATATCGACGAATTACGTTTCATTTTTACAGACCCTACGTTTATTGAAATGGATAAAAAGAATCGTCAGGAAAAAATGTTTGAGATTTTAGCTAATGATAGAAAGAAATCTATTGGTGGTTCTCGTTTTGAAATTAATTTAAAGAATGAATTAAAAGGAAAAGCAATTGCAAAAGAATGCAGAAAATGGATTGAAGAAAAAGTGAAATTTAAAACCAATGCTAAAAATGGTTTTATTCAACCTCAATTCATAGTAAATAATTCAGAAGAAAATATTGCCTATAGTGGAATAAATGAATTTTCTAGTGCAGGGATTGGTTATGAAAAAGATAATGCCATTTTAAATATGGTAACAAGATTCGATGATTTCCCTACTACTGAGGCATTTTTAAAACACTTTGATGATGTTTGGAATGATGATAAAATCTTAAAAGATGTAACAAAAGAAGTCAGTTCTTATATCGATAATTTATACAAAGAAAACGCACCAGAGCTTATATACTACCTTACGCTATTTCATATTTTTGATGAGTTTTTAGAAAATATTACTGAAGACGAATTAGCTAATGAACAAACAGGCTTTAAAGAATCTGTGGTTTGGAATACGCTTTATGATTTTCAAAAAGATGCAGTTCTTGGAATTATCAATAAATTAGAACGTTACAATGGCTGTATTTTGGCAGATAGTGTTGGTTTAGGAAAAACCTTCTCAGCACTTGGTGTAATTAAGTATTATCAAGAACGTAATAAAAGCATCCTGGTATTATGTCCTAAAAAATTAGGCGATAACTGGAAAACATTTTTAAATCCTTACGATGATAATATTCTTTTTAAAGACCGTCTTAATTACCATGTATTATATCACACAGATTTATCTAGAGAAAAGGGAATGTCTGGAAATATGGATTTATCAAGAGTAAATTGGGGAAATTATGATTTAGTGGTCATTGACGAGTCACACAATTTCAGAAATAACGACCCTCGTAAAGATAAAATTACCAGATATAAAAGATTGCTAAATAATGTAATGAAAGCAGGTGTAAAAACTAAAGTTTTAATGCTTTCTGCAACACCAGTAAATAATAAATTTACCGATTTAAAAAATCAAATTGCTTTAGCTTATGAAGGTAAAACAAATGTAGTTGATGAAAAATTAGATACAGATAAGTCAATTGATTCCATTTTAAATAAAGCACAAAGAACCTTTAAAGATTGGTCTAACTTACCAGTAGAAGAAAGAACCAGTAAAAAATTATTAACAGAACTAAATCAAAATTTCGATTTCTTTAAACTCTTAGACAATATCACTATTTCTAGAAGTAGAAAACACATCACTAAATATTATGATACCAATGCTATTGGTAAATTTCCTAAAAGGCTACCTCCAAAAACAGTAGAGTCTGAAATTACACATTTAAAAGATTTTATTAAAATTGATGAACTTTATAGTAAACTATCAAAGCTTTCAATGTGTATTTATACACCATTTGATTATATTTTAGAGGAAAGAATTGGGTTTTATTCAGAAGTGTATGATACCAAAATAGAAGGAAAAAGTAGCTTAAAACAAACCACAAGAGAAAAGAGTTTACAAAAATTAATGAAAGTTAATTTATTAAAAAGGCTCGAAAGTTCAGTAGATTCTTTTCGTATAACATTAGAAAAGTTTGTAAATGCAGTTTCTGAAAATATCAAAAGCATCGAAAAATTTGAAAGTACAGGAAGCAACCAATTGGCTGAAATGGCTCAAATTGAGGATATAAATTTTGACACAGAAAGTGATGATTGGTTAGATGATGAGTTTAGTACTAACGGAAAAATTAAAATCAATTTAACAGATATGAATACAAGCGGTTGGAAACAAGATTTGCAACTAGATTTAAGTATCGCACAAGATTTGTTAGAAGAAATGAATTGGGTAACTCCAAAAGAAGATGCAAAACTTACCGACTTAAAAAACTGTATTACACATAAAATTGAAAACCCTATAAATATAGGCAATAAAAAAATTATTGTTTTTACAGCATTTGCAGATACAGCCAATTATTTATACAAGCATATTTCTAAATGGGCATTAAAAACTCATCACCTAAACTCGGCAAAAATTACTGGTAGTGGTTCTAATGACTGTACTCTAAAAATAGACAAACAGTTTAATAATTTATTAATAAACTTTTCTCCTCGTTCTAAAAAGAGAAGCGAGAAGCATAAAGGAAATCTAGAAATTGATATTCTAATTGCCACAGATTGTATTTCTGAAGGGCAAAATTTACAAGATTGTGATACGCTTATCAATTATGATATTCATTGGAATCCAGTGCGTATCATACAGCGTTTTGGACGTATAGATAGAATTGGTTCTATCAATTCAGACATTCAATTGATAAATTTTTGGCCTCAAATTTCTTTAGATGATTATATCAATTTAAAAGGACGAGTTGAGGGCAGAATGATAATTGCTGATGTTGCAGGAACAACCGAAGACAATCCTTTGACTAATAAATCAACTGACCTTGATTTTAGAAAAAAGCAACTAGAAAAGCTAAAAGATGAAGTTATTGATATAGAAGATATGGATGCTGGTATTTCTATTACAGATTTAGGGCTCAATGATTTTAGAATGGATTTGGTAAACTATATTAATGCAGGAAACGATTTAAGTGGCATACCAAATGGTATGCATGCAGTTTGTCCGAAAATTCCAGAAAAAGGAATTGATGAAGGTGTAATTTTTGTCCTAAAAAATATCAATGCAGAAATTAATATTGATAATACCAATCAATTACATCCATTTTATTTGGTCTATATAAAACAGAATGGAGACATTATTTCTAACCATTTAAACGTTAAAAATACCTTAGATGTTTTACGAGGCATTGCAAAAGGAAGAACAGAACCTATTGCAGAATTGTTTGAAGTTTTTAATGCAGAAACCAAAGATGGTAAGCATATGAAACCCTATTCTGAGTTATTAGAAAAAGCCATCGAATCTATTATTTCTGTAAAAGATGAATCTGTTATAGATAGCTTATTTTCTACTGGTGGTACAGCCAATTTATTAGGCAACATAAAGGGTTTAGAAGATTTTGATTTAATTACATTTTTGGTTATTAAATAAATAAAGTGGCTATGAAAACATTTAATTTACCAACAAGAGCTTTTGTAAATAAGTTTATACCTAAAACGAAGTTTTTTGAAAAAGCACAAGTCAACTCTAAATTACAACAAGAGTTTTCTGATGCGATTGTACGTATTACGTGGGCTTATAAATTGGCAGAAAACACCATTAATATTTCTGGAACAAAGAATGTAGAGGAATTGCAGATTTTTAATATGAAATTAAAAAATAAAACAATTCCAAAAAACGTATTAAAAGTGATTGATAAGGCGATTCCTTTTGCAATTTTATATACTTTTGAGTTTGAAGATGACTTTGCCTATGGTATTACTATCAAGGAAAATGCAGAACAACGCTATTTTTTCTCAGAATGGAATCAGGAGCTTCTTTTTGATTTTACAGGAAATACCATTGAGCATATTTACCAAAAAACAATTAAATTATTTATAAAAAATAAAACTGGGTTAACTGTAAAAAACCAAAATTTCGAGGAGCTTCTTGAAAAAGAAAAAAAAATAGCTACCCTAGAAAAAGAAATAAGCACTTTGCAAAAAAAAGTAAGGACAGAGAAACAGTTTAACAAGCAAGTGGCATTTAATAAAGCGTTAAAAAGCAAACAGAAAGAAAAAGAAAATTTACAAAACGATAATTAATATTCTATGAAGAAAGAAAATTCCATAAAATTATTCGAAAACCAAAAAGTTCGTACACATTGGAACGACCAAGAAGAAAAATGGTATTTTTCTATTATAGATACCATACAAATTTTAACAGAATCAGAACGCCCAAGAAAATACTGGAGTGATTTAAAAAATAAGTTAAAAAAGGAAGGCAGTGAACTGTCCGAAAATATCGGACGTTTAAAAATGTTGGCAGATGATGGCAAAATGCGTCAAACAGATGTAGCTGATACAGAGCAATTATTCAGGCTAATACAATCTGTACCATCACCTAAAGCAGAGCCTTTTAAAATGTGGATTGCTAAAGTAGCAAGAGAGCGTATAGATGAAATTGAAGACCCAGAACTAGGCTTTGAAAGATTAATGGAAACCTATCTTAAAAAAGGCTATAGCAAACAATGGATAAACCAACGTCTTAAAAGTATAGAAGTACGTAAAGACCTAACAGATGAATGGGATAGCAGAGGTGTAAAAAAAGGTAAACAGTATGCTATATTAACCAACGAAATTACAAAAGCTTGGAGCGGTTTTACTGTAGGCGATTATAAAAAACACAAAAATCTTAAAAAAGAAAACCTGCGCGATAATATGAGCAACCTAGAATTGGTACTTAATATGTTAGCAGAAGCCACTACTACAGAAATTAGCAAAGAAAAAAAACCGAAGAATTTTGCAGAAAATAAAAAAGTAGCCAAACAAGGTGGTACTATTGCAGGCAATACCAGAAAACAAATTGAAGAAAAAACAGGTAAAAAAATAGTAAGCAAACTAAATGCGAAAGATTATTTAGACAATAACGAAAAGTTAAACTAGCACATTTACTTATTAAGACTTTTTTATGAAAAAAATCATCCCACAAACTACAGATAGTACTCAACAAAATATAGCTAAAATAGCACAACTTTTTCCGCAAGTGATTACCGAAAAAGAAGATGAAAATGGCAACACAACAAAAGCTATAGATTTTGAATTGCTTAAACAACACTTATCTAAAGATATTGTAGAAGGCTCAGAAGAGCGTTACCGTTTAGATTGGCCTGGAAAAAAAAGAAGTATTTTAAAAGCAAATACACCTATAACCACTACCTTAAAACCAGACCGCGAAAGCTCTGTAAATTTTGACACCACTGAAAACCTATACATTGAAGGCGATAACTTTGAAGTATTAAAAGTATTACAAGAAAGTTATTTAAGTAAAATTAAAATGATATACATAGACCCGCCTTACAATACAGGGAAAGATTTTGTGTATAATGACAATTTTACGCAAGATAAAGATGAATATAATGAAGAAATAGGTGTAATAGATGAAGATGGCAATAAACAGTATAAACCTAAGCCAAACACAGACACCAATGGGCGTTTTCATAGCGATTGGCTCTCAATGATGTACGAACGTTTATTAATAGCAAGAGATTTATTAACGGATGATGGTATTATTTTTATGTCAATTGATGATAATGAAGTACATAATTTACGTAAAATAGCGGATGAAGTTTTCGGGGAAGAGAATCTAATATCACAAATATGCCATAAAGCAAGAGCATCAGTTTCTAATGATAAAATTATATCTTCAAATCACAATGTAATTTTATTTTATGCTAAAAATCAAGAAGTTGTATTTAAAAAAAGAAAGAGAATAGGATTGAATCCAAAATTAGAAGGTTTTGACTTGTCAGACAAAATTGGAAAATACAAATTAGTACCAGTGGATGGACCAGGTGGAGCAAAAAAAGGAAATCCATATTACACTTTTGAAGGAGTTACAGGTTATTGGAGATTTTCTGAAAAGAGAATGAAAGATATGTTTGATAAAGGTTTAATAGTCAAAACACCTAAGAACCTACAACAGAAATATTACTTAAAAGATGCAAAAGATTCTAGAAGAACAGCAACAACTTGGTGGGATGAAAAACTTTATACTTCAACAGCTACAGGTAGACTAAAAAAAATGTTAGATACTAATATTTTTGACACACCTAAACCTGTAGAATTAATTTATAAAATGTTAGAGATGTCAGATACTGATAATTCTGTCATTTTAGATTTCTTTTCAGGTTCAGCCACCACTGCACACGCAACTATGCAATTAAATGCAGAAGATGGAGGAAACCGTAAATTTATTATGGTACAATTGCCAGAAAAAACAGATGAGAAAAGTGAAGCTTATAAAGCAGGCTATAAAACCATACCAGAAATTGGTAAAGAACGCATTCGTAGAGCAGGAAAAAAGATACTTGAAGAAAATGCAGAGCAAATAAAAGAAAGAAAAACTCCTTTAGATGTTGGGTTTAGAGTGTATAAAACAGCAGAAAGTATTTTAAAAGAAGTAGCAAAACACCCAAGTGAGGTTTCTCAAACAGAAATGTTTAAAGACGAAGACAATATAAAAGAAAACGCTACAGACGAGGATATTTTAACTGCTGTAATTTTAGACTTTGGTTTAACCTTAGACAACCCAATAGATACTAAAAAAGTAGCAGGCTCAACTGTTTTTATGGTAGATGATAATGCCTTGGTTGCTTGTTTTAGCAAAAACATAGATATGCAAGTGGTAGAAGAAATGGCACAATTACAACCGCTTAGAGCTGTTTTTAGAGATGCCTGTTTTAAAGATGATAAAGATTTGATTAATACCGTAGAATCTCGTTTTAAGCAATTAGCACCTAATACTAAAGTACACGTTATATAAAAAGGTATTCGTTTATAACAAGAGTAATTAAAAAAAGATGAGTAAAGTATCCATACATAACGAAGACAATAGTCTATTTGAACAAATAAAACATATAGATGAAAATGGTATAGAATATTGGCAAGCAAGACAATTGTCAAAAGCTCTAGATTATTCTGATTTTAGAAACTTCACTAAAGTCCTACAAAAAGCGTCAATAGCCTGTAAACAAAGTGAACAAAATCTTTCAGACCATATCGTTGAGTTCAACGAGATGGTAGCCATAGGAAGTGGTGCAGAAAGAGAAATGTCTAGTTATAAGTTATCTCGATACTTTTGCTATTTAATAGTTCAAAATGCCGATGCATCAAAAGAAATTGTGGCTTTGGGGCAAACCTATTTCGCAGTTCAAACACGCTTGCAAGAGCTTCAACAATTAGAAGAATATAATCAACTAGATACAGAAGAGAAAAAAAGACTTTTTTTACGAGATGAAATGAAAAAGCATAATACCCAACTAGCAGCAGCAGCCAAAGATGCAGGTGTAATTAAACCTTGGGAATATGCTGTGTTTCAAAATCATGGTTATCAAGGTTTATATGGGGGGTTAGGTGCAAAAGAAATTCACAAAAAGAAAGGATTAAAGAAAAGCCAACAAATCCTTGACCATATGGGCAGCACAGAATTAGCTGCAAATTTATTTCGTGCCACGCAAACCGAAGAAAAATTAAAAAGAGAAAAAATAAAAGGGAAAGAAAATGCTAACAAAGCGCACTTTGCAGTAGGTAAAAAAGTAAGAGAAACAATTGAAGAAATTGGTGGAACAATGCCTGAAGATTTACCCGTAGAAGAAAGCATAAAAAAGGTTGAACAAAAAGATCAGAAAAAGCTGAAAAGCAAGAATAACTAAAATTCAACGCAGTTTTATAGAATTAGTAGACTACTAAAGCTCACAAACGAATATGAAATTAAAATTTAAACAACAGCAATACCAAACCAATGCTGTCAATAATTTGGTGCGTGTTTTTAATGGGCAAACCAAAGGAACACGTAAAGAAGTGGTGGGTAGAGAAGGTATGTATGTACAAGAAATTTTTTCAAACAAAAAAATTGAACTTACAGATACAGACATACTTAAAAACGTACAAAACTTACAGCGTGAACAAAATATAAAACCTGTAAAAAAACTAGATGGAGGTTACAATTTTACCGTAGAAATGGAAACAGGTACGGGTAAAACCTACGTGTACACCAAAATGATGCTAGAGATGCACAAGTTGTATGGCTGGAACAAATATATCATAATGGTGCCTTCTGTAGCTATTAGAGAAGGAGTACATAAATCTTTAAAAATTACGGCAGAACATTTTCAGGAAACCTATGGTAAAAAGATACGTTTTAATATCTACGATACTAAAAATAAATCGAATCTAGTAAACATAAAACAATTTGGTAATAGTGCTGAAATTGAGGTGTTGATTATGAACTACCAAGCCTTTGCTACAAGAGGTAAGGAGGCACGTAAAATTTATCAAAAACTAGATTCTTTACAGTCAGAAAAACCCATTGATATCATAAAAAGAGCCAGACCTATTTTAATTATTGATGAGCCACAACGTTTTGGAGATACTGCAGAAAAAATGTTGCACGAGTTTAATCCGTTGTTTATCACTCGTTTTTCTGCTACACATAAAAAAGTAAAAACGAAATCTAAAAACCTACATGGTAAAACGGTTACTACAGAAAAAGAACGCTTTAATAAAGTATATCGGTTAGATGCTGTAGATGCTTTTAATCAAAAATTAGTAAAAAAGATAAAAGTAAAAGGGATTGAAGTTAAAGAAAATACGGGTACAAATTCCTTCTTGTTTTTAGATGCAATTACCGTTTCTAAGAATAAATACCCAACGGCAAAAATAGAATATGAAATAAAGCAGAAAACAGGCATAAAGAAAACAAGTAAAAACTTTTCTCAAACTGAAGACATATTTTCTGCTTCAAACGACTTAGAGCAATACAAAGGCTATGTAATTTCAGAGATTAATGCCAAAACAAATACGGTTAGTTTTACCAATGGTGTAGTGCTTTCTGTAGGTCAAGTTAGTGGTAATGTTTCAGAAGAACACGTTAGGCGCATACAAATAAGAGAAACCGTATTATCTCACATAGAAAAAGAACGTGAATTATTTAAAAAAGGCATAAAAACCTTATCGTTATTTTTTATTGATGAAGTAGCAAAATACAGAGCGTACAACGAAAGTGGAGAACAAATAAAAGCTGAATACGAACAGGTTTTTGAAGAAGAATATAACAATGCTATTGCTCAAAAATCACTTTTTGATGCAGACTACAATGCCTATTTAGAAAAACACGATGTTACTAAAGTACATAGCGGTTATTTTTCTGTTGATAAAAAAGGAAAAGCCATAGATTCTAAAGAATCACGTGGTCAAGGCGGAAGTGATGATATTTCTGCCTATGATTTAATTATGAAAAACAAAGAACGTTTATTGAGTTTAGAAGAACCTGTACGTTTTATTTTTTCACACTCTGCTTTACGTGAAGGTTGGGATAATCCAAATATTTTTCAAATTTGTACGCTAAAACATAGTCAATCTACTATTTCTAAACGTCAAGAAATTGGTCGTGGTTTGCGTATTTGTGTAGACAAACACGGTAACCGTATGGATGTTGAAACCTTAGATTCAGAGTTTTTTGATATCAATACCTTAACAGTTGTAGCAAGTGAATCTTATGATACGTTTGCAAAAGAATTACAAAACGAAATTTTGGCTTCTTTATCAGGCAGACCAACAAGATTAACAACTTCTGTTTTGAAAGACTTAGAATTAACAAACAAAGCAGGAGAAACCTTTGCTTTTGATGAAATGATTGCAACAGATGTTATTATAGATTTTAGAGTTAAAGGATATATAGATAAAGATTATAAAGTAACTGAAGTTTTAGTAGAAGCTATAGATAAAAATACATTTACAACCATACCTGAACTGGAAAACCATAAAGAAGAATTTGCGACGATTATTACCAAAATACACGAGGTTGATACGTTTAAAGCATCTTCAAATGCGAAAGCAGAAAATTTACCTAAAGAATTAAAAGTAAATGAAAATTTTGCTAAAAAAGAGTTTCAAGCTTTATGGAGTAAGATAAAAGTAAAAACCTTGTATGATGTAGATTTTGATACGAATGAATTGATTAAAAAGAGTGTGTCAGCTATTGATAATCAGTTAAGTGTACGTAAAGTAACGGTTCATATTGCTACAGGAGAACAAAGAGAAGGAATGAGTGCTGAAACATTGAAAACAGGAGGTAGTTTTAGCAAAACAAAACAACAAACCTATAAAACTGCCAGTATTTTAGGAAACACTACCTATGATTTAATTAAAGAAATTGCCAAAAATGCACATATTACAAGAAAAACAGCAACCGCAATTCTTACGCAAATAAAACCTACTAGTTTTGTTCAGTTTAAAGAAAATCCAGAGCATTTTATAACAGAAGTTTCCAGGTTTATAAATGAAGAAAAAGCAGCAACCTTAATCAATAATATTACCTATCATAAAACAGAAGAAACTTATTCTGATGATGTTTTTACAGTAAATAATTTTAATGGTTCATTGCAAGAAAATGTTTTAGAAGTCCAAAAACATATTTACGATTATGTAAAAACAGATTCAAAAACAGAAAGAGCATTTGCACAAGAATTAGAGACAGGAGCTATTGTTTATGCAAAATTACCAAGTGGCTTTAAAATTCCAACACCAGTAGGGAATTACAATCCAGATTGGGCAATTGTTTTTGAAACCAAAGAAGTAAAACACGTTTACTTTATTGCAGAAACCAAAGGCTCAATGAGTACAATGCAATTAAAAGGAGCAGAAGAGTTAAAAATTGAATATGCTCGTAAACATTTTGCAAAATTAGGTTCAGAAAATTTAAAATATGATGTAGTTAAAACATACCAAGATTTAACGGATAAGATATTAAAATAATAAAAATGATAGCTAAAAAAGGTAGAATTATTTAAGTATTAGCAACTCCCCACAACCCAAAACCCAGTTTTTTGCGAAAAGCAAAAACCCTCTGTCTTTTGTGTTGTTCCGCGCGCCACCACAAGTTTAGCGTTTTAATATTCTAAAGGTACTTGCATTTTATAGCTTGTATTTTCGCAAACTCAAACACAACTACAAAAAGCAATCTTTAATATTGTTTTCATAAAACACAAAACTCCCCAAAGCTAAGTTACATAATAGAAGTTATAATACTCTTTCGTAAACTACAGGTAGTTATAACTGCTATTATGTAAAATAGCCGCCCATCCAACGCTCAATTCCGATATGAATAATAACATTTAGATAGTTTAACAAAAGCGGTACTTTAATGCATTGTTTTTATAAGTGCTTGTGGCAACTTTAAATAAAACTTAAGAACTATATAATTATGAGTAGAAAATTAAAGACAATTTATAAAGCACCTACAAAATCAAAAAAAAGCCAATAAGAGTATGTTTTTTTATTTGCAAAGCAATTAGGTAAGATTGTTTTTACTAAAAGTAGATGTATGTATAATTAATAAAATTAATATCAAAATATAAAATAATGCTCTATCTAAAAAAATAAGAATCTACTTTTAAGAAAACCAATAAGATAAATTAGATAAGCACAAATAAAAAAAATACACTTATTCTCGCTGCTGCCAACGCACTAGGTACTTTAATTTTTTTTATTTTCAATAAAATTTTCAGCATATTTCCAGCAAGTACTTATAATTATTGTTTTGTAAGATTCAACAATTTTACACATTGTTTTTAATTGAATGCTACTTTCATTTCCAGTAATATGATGTTTTAAAACACTTCTACCAAACTCTTTTTCAATATCATAATCAATACAGCCTTGTATGTCTATTTCTCCCTCAAATGGATAGTATTTTATATGATGTTTAAAACTTTCAAAGACTTTTCTACCATTTTTTTTACAATCAATATGTAGCTTAGTAAGATTCATTTTTTTTTATATTTTTATACAAAATTACTAAAATGTGTTTCCATATTTCATTAACTAAATCAGCAAAAGATATAGAAAAAAAGTCAAAAATGTTTTTTAACATACCTTTCTCTTTTGAGCCTTATTATCATTTTAATGGATGGGAAACTAAACATTTGGCAATCATAAAACAAGGTACATCAGCAACTATAGACCTTTCTCTTTGGGGTTTGTTACCAACAAATTATGATTTATCCAAAAGAAAAGATTTTTTAATAAAAACCAACACTTTAAATGCAACCAAAGAAAGGTTGTATGATAGCAATTTATTTAGTCAATTTATAAGAAAGCAACGTTGTTTAATTCTTGCAGATGGTTTGTTCGAACCTCATTCTGCACTTGGTATAAAAAATAAAATACCTTATTATTTTAAAGAAAAAAACCACGATTTAATTGCCTTTGCAGGCGTTTATTCTGTTATTGATGATAACGAATCAACACCAATATATTCTGCTTCTATCATTACTACAGAAGCAAATAATATGTTTAAAGAAATACACAATACACCCAATAAGTTAGGCAGTTATAGAATGCCTTTAATATTAGATCCTTCAGACTATTATGATTGGTTAAATGTTACGGATGATGAAACAATTAAAATTTTATTACACACATTTACAAAACAAGAAATAATTAATTATCCAGTTTCTACAAGTTTGTTTTCCAATAAAATAAATACTAATGTCCCAAGTATTTTAGATAAAGTAGCTTATCAACAAAGTTTATTTTAATAAAAAACCCATATCAATGATATGGGTAAAATTGCTATGTAAAGCCTAAATAATAGGCTTGAAAAAAGAACTTAAATATACAAAAATAAATTCAATCATATTATTACTGTTGTTTTTATTTAAAACACAAAATTTAGTAACATAAAAATAAATAAAAAGATAGCAAATATAAGTGCCTTGCATCAGCCACCGCTTACAGGCTGTAAAGGTCAAGCCCTACGGGTTTTGGATAAAACTTTTTTCACATCATTTTAAACGTTTAAATAAACATGGTTATATAAAAAACTTTTACCCAAAAACCTTGACAGCCTTTTCCTAAGGCCCTTTTGGGTAGCACATCTTTTTTTTCTTTTCCAAAAAAATGTTCGCGAAGCGTAGCGTAGCAATTTTAATTTGGATAACTATGTCAACTTTTGAACTAAAAACACACAAACCTGGTCGCACTTACTCGAACCCTCATTTTTTCATTCTAAACAAAGGTCTAAACAGCGGTAAACCTTTAACAGATCCCTGTGCTAACTGTTTTGTTGTTACCACTTTTACAGAAGAAACAAAAAACACATTATTTCATTTATCCATGATGCTACAAATAGGTGGTTTTTATGCGTATTACTTAAAAGGTAGTGTTATTCCGTTTATCTCAATAGATGATTGTAGAAATGTACTTAAAAAAACTTTTAATTCTACTAAAAAAAATAATAACCAGATGAAAAAGCACATAAAAGCAGTAGAGGTAATTTCTAAAAAAGAAAAAGAGTTACAAAATTTTATTAATAAAATGGCAGTTTTAAAAGTGGCATATATCCGTAATTCTTTCAAAATAATGCAAAATAAAGAAGTCTAATGCAAAGGTATCATATACCTCTAAAACTCTTACAAAGTGGTATAATAATAGCTATATTCGTTAAAATAACAAGGTTTAAAAGCAATATAAAGTCCGTACCAAATTCGAACAAGTATTAATTTTAAATTTATATAAGAATGGGAAAAATATCTCAGGGAATTTTAGGAGGACTATCTGGTAAAGTTGGTAACGTTATTGGCGGTAGTTGGAAAGGTATTGATTATTTAAGAATCAAACCATCAAGTGTGGCAAACCCACGAACAGAAGGACAAGTAAACCAACGTAATAAATTTACGATTACTTTGGAGTACTTACAGGCTAACAAAGGTTTTATAAAAATTGGTTATAAAGCATTTGCGACCAAGAAAACGGAATTTAATGCTGCTATGTCTTATGTGTTAAATAATGCGGTAGGCGGTGCTGCACCTAACTTTACGATTGATTACTCTTTAGCTTTATTAAGTAGAGGTTCTTTATCAGGAGTATTGAATGGAACAACCGATTTAACAACACCAGGACAAGTAAGTTTTGATTGGGATGATAACTCCGCAGAAGGTAATGCAAATGTAACAGACAAAGCAATGGTATTGGTTTACAATCCAAGTAAAAAAGAATCAATTTCTATTCTGGATGGTGCTGATAGAACTGTAGGTTCGCAGGTGGTTACAATACCAAATACCTATGCAGGTGACACAGTAGAGCTATTTATGGCGTTTGTTTCTGCCGATGGTAGTCTAGTATCTAATAGTGTGTATTTAGGCTCTGGTACGGCTGCTTAAATTTTTTAGGTTTAAATACATTTTAAAAACCGTTTCTATTAATTTAGTAACGGTTTTTTTTTGTTTTTATATATTGATAATGAGTTAGTTATGGTGGTTATTTTTTGTATCTTTACAATGCAATCAAACGCAAATCGTTCATTAAAATATTAAACAACTATTGTATTAATAGGTGTGTTATTCGGAGGAGTTTATTATTGTTAGGTTTTAAATAACTGTATATAAGGGAAATAGGTGTAAACGGGTAGTCCCGTCCAGACCGCAAAACCTAGTAATCATTAGATTACTAGGTTTTTTTATTTTAATAGAAGACATTAAGTATGTTGTTTATAAATACTGTCTTATTAAAATAAATTTCTCAATAATAAAGTCTGACAAAAAAGCAGGTTCTTTAACTTGGTATAGTTTTCGCTTTTAGTTTATTAAATTATAATAGTATGAAAACATTTTTAAAAATTTTATTAACGGCCTTAGCAGTTGTAGTTTTGGCTAATATTTTACCAGGTGTTTCTGTAGCTGGTTATAGTTCTGCAATTATTGTGGCTGTAGTTATTGCATTATTAAATATGTTTGTTAAGCCACTTTTAATTTTTTTTACTTTACCTGCAACCATAGTAACTTTAGGATTATTTCTTTTTGTAATAAATGCATTTATAATATTACTAGCAGATAAATTAATAGATGGTTTTGCTGTTTCCGGCTTCTTTACAGCATTATTTTTTAGTATTTTACTCTCCTTTTTTAGATCGGTGTTATTTTCATTATTAAAAGAGGATAAGGACTTTACAAAGAGCTAAATAACATAACTGAAATAGAAGTATTTAACATTTGTGCAATCAATTAAAATGATTAATTTTGCACTCGATTTTTTAAAGAATAAGAGACTAAGAAATGAATATTACAAAAGAAAACATTGATGCGTTAAACGCAGTTGTAAAAGTAGATATAGTTGCAGAAGACTATCAACCAAAGGTAACAAAATTATTAACAGATTATCGTAAAAAAGCAGATGTACCTGGGTTTAGAAAAGGTCATGTACCTATGGGGATGATTAAAAAGCAATATGGTAAATCTATAATGATAGATGAGGTTAACAAGCTTTTACAAGATTCTTTAAATAAATATATTACAGAAGAAAAATTAGATATATTAGGTAATCCTTTACCTAGAGTACAAGAAGATTTTAATTGGGATGCAGAAGCTTTTTCTTTTGAATTTGAATTAGGTTTAGTGCCAGAATTCGAAATAGATTTAAGTCAGAAAAACAAAATAAAACAATATAATATTGTTGCTACTGATGAGTTACTTGACGAAGAAGTTAAGAATATTCAGACACGTTACGGAAAAATGAGCGCTATAGATGAAGCTACTGAACACTCTAACGTAACAGGTACTTTTGTTAATGAAGAAAAAGGAATCAACAAAAAATCTACTTTCTTAGTAAATGACCTTAAAGGGAAGAAAAACGAAAAGAAAGTAATAGGAGCTAAAGTTGGAGATGTAATTGAGTTAGAAACTAAAAAATTATTTGAAGACGACCATAAATTACAGAACATTTTAGGTGTAGATCATGATGCAATTCATGATTTAGATGTTACAGTAACTTTAACTGTAGAAGAAATTACTAAAACAGAACCAGCAGATTTAGATAAAGAATTATTTGATAAATTATTTGCTGATGGTAGTGTAACTTCTGTAACAGAATTAAAAGAAAAAATTAAAGAAGACGCAGAAAAGCAATTCTTACAACAAGGAGACCAACAGTTATTAAACTCTGTAATAGAGTATTTAGTAGAAAATACAAAGTTTGATTTACCTGCAGATTTCTTAAAAAAATGGTTAGCAACTGCTGGTGAAAAACCATTAACAGAAGAAGAAGCTGCTGCAGAATACGAGAAATCAGAAAAAGGTTTGCGTTATCAATTAATCGAAGGTAAGATTATGAAAGATAACGATATTAAAATTGATTATAAAGAATTAGTAGATTACGCTAAGGTTTTTATCCGTCAGCAAATGGCTCAATTTGGTAACATGAACCCAGAAGAAAAAGAGTTAGATGATATTGCTGGTAGAATTTTACAAAACCAAGAAGAAGCTCAAAAATTACAAACTCAATTAATTAGTCAAAAATTATTGGCTTTTTATAAAGAGAACATCAATTTTAAAACAAAAGAAGTTTCTTACGAAGATTTTATCAAAGAAGTTTACAAATAAATAACAGTCTAAGATTGTTATAGCACTTTACTTAAGCTAATTAAAATATATTTATTTAAGTAAAAAATATCATAATCAAAAAAACCTGAATTGTAAGATTCGGGTTTTTTTTAGCAACTAACTGTAACAAAATATTAAGAGAATAGTTCTTATATTTACAATAATAAACTTAAAACAGAATCACGAAATGGATTACGGAAAAGAGTTCGAAAAATACGCAACAAAACATCAAGGAATAAGCAGTACATATTTTGGTAAAATAACAAGTAGTTTAACGCCATATATTATGGAAGAACGACAAATGAACATTACACAAATGGATGTTTTTTCTCGTTTAATGATGGATAGAATTATCTTTTTAGGAACAGGGATTAATGACCAAGTAGCAAATGTTATTCAAGCTCAATTATTGTTTTTAGAAAGTGTAGATGCTAATAAAGATATTTCAATTTATATAAATTCTCCAGGAGGAGGTGTTTATGCAGGTTTAGGTATTTATGATACAATGCAATTTATAAAGCCAGATGTTGCTACTATTTGTACAGGTATGGCAGCTTCTATGGGAGCAGTTTTAATGTGTGCTGGTGCTGCTGGTAAACGTTCTGCATTACCACATTCTAGAGTAATGATTCATCAACCGTTAGGTGGTGCTCAAGGGCAAGCTTCTGATATTGAGATTACTGCAAGAGAAATTTTAAAGTTAAAAGACGAGTTGTATGCTATTATAGCAAATCATTCTGGTCAAACAATAGAAAAAGTACATAATGATTCTGATAGAGATTATTGGATGAAAGCAGATGAGGCAAAAGCTTACGGAATGATTGATGAAGTTTTAGCAAGAAAATAAAAATTAGTTTTTAACAATACATTTATTGTTAAGAGTAAAAGGTGAAAAGCCAGGTAAATAATGTCGAAAGAAGAAAATTTAGAATGTTCGTTTTGCGGACGTAAAAAAGCAGAAACAGATATGTTAATTGCAGGTATGGATGCTCATATCTGTGATAAATGTATAGAACAAGCACACGGTATTGTACAAGAAGAAATTTCTGAAGCAAAATCTAGTTCTTTATCTGAAGATTTAATTTTAAAAAAACCTCTTGAAATTAAAGAATTTCTAGATCAATATATAATTGGTCAATTAGAAACAAAAAGAGCGATGTCTGTTGCTGTTTATAATCATTATAAAAGATTATTACAGACAAAAGACGATAAAGATGATGTAGAAATAGAAAAATCTAATATTGTTTTAGTAGGAGAAACCGGAACCGGAAAAACCCTTGTAGCTAAAACAATTGCAAGAATGCTAAATGTACCTTTTGCTATTGTAGATGCAACAGTTTTAACACAAGCTGGTTATGTAGGAGAAGATGTAGAAAGTATTTTAAGTAAATTATTACAAGCTGCAGATTACGATGTAGAAAAAGCACAAAGAGGTATTATTTTTATTGATGAGATAGATAAAATTGCCAGAAAAGGAGATAATCCTTCAATAACTAGAGATGTTTCTGGTGAAGGTGTGCAGCAAGCTTTATTAAAATTATTGGAAGGAACTGTTGTAAATGTTGCTCCAAAAGGAGGAAGAAAACATCCAGATCAAAAATTTATAGAAGTAGATACTAAAGAGATTTTATTTATTGCCGGTGGCGCATTTTCTGGTATAGAAAGATCTATAAGTAAGCGTTTAAATATGCAAGCTGTTGGGTTTGGAGCTTCTTTAGAAGATGATAATGTAGATGAAGAAAATTTATTACAATACATTATTCCTTCAGATTTAAAAGCATTTGGTTTAATTCCAGAAATTATTGGTCGTTTGCCAGTTTTAAGTTACATGAATCCTTTAGATGCTAAAACTTTACGAGCTATTTTAACAGAGCCTAAAAACTCTATTATTAAGCAATATGCAAAGTTATTTAGTATGGATGGTGTTTCTTTTAGTATAGATGAAGATGCTTTAAATTATATTGTAGATAAAGCGGTAGAATATAAATTAGGAGCAAGAGGTTTAAGGTCTCTTTGCGAAGCTATTTTTACAGACGCAATGTTTGATTTACCAAGTTCTAATGTTAAAGAATTTAATGTGACCAAAGAATATGCAGAAGAAAAACTGTCTAATTCTACATTAAAAAAATTAAAAGCAGCTTCTTAGAATTTTAAAAATAAAAATTAAAACCTCATTATTAATTTAATGAGGTTTTTTTATTAAATTAATAAAATATGTAATTCTTATATTTGCTATCCTTTTTTAAATAAAATCATTTAATGATATCAAGAAGTTCTATAGACCGTATTTTCGAATCTGCAAGAGTAGAGGAGGTTATTGGCGAATTTGTTCAGCTTAAAAAAGCCGGAAGTAATTTTAAAGGATTAAGTCCGTTTACAGATGAAAAATCACCATCATTTATGGTGTCTCCAGTAAAACAAATCTGGAAAGATTTTTCTACAGGTAAAGGAGGTAATTCTGTTTCTTTTCTAATGGAGCATGAGCATTATTCGTATCCAGAAGCTCTAAGGTGGTTGGCAAAAAAGTACAATATAGAAATTGAAGAAACCGAGCAAACATCTGAAGAAAAAGAACAGATGAATGAGCGAGAAAGTATGTTTATGGTTTCTAACTTTGCCAAAGATTACTTTAATAATGTTATGCTTAATACCAATAAAGGAAAAGCAATAGGTTTAAGTTATTTTAAAGAACGTGGTTTTACAGACGAAACTATTAAAAAATTTGATTTAGGTTATTGTATTGATGAGTGGGATAATTTTACAAATGCTGCCTTAGCTAAAGGATATGATTTAAAATATTTAGCATCTACAGGTTTAACAATTGTAAAAGAAAACAAACAGTTCGATCGTTTTAAAGGTCGTGTAATGTTTCCTATTCACTCTATGTCTGGTAGAATTTTAGGTTTTGGTGGTCGTATTTTAACTGCGGATAAAAAAGCAGCCAAATATTTAAACTCTCCAGAGAGTGATATTTACCATAAGAGTAAAATTTTATATGGTATTTATCAAGCTAAAAAAGAGATTGCCAAACAAGACAATTGTTTTTTGGTAGAAGGTTATACAGATGTAATTTCTTTTAATCAATCTGGTGTAGAAAATGTAGTAGCTTCTTCTGGTACTGCTTTAACATCAGATCAAATACGTTTAATAAATAGGTTAACAAAAAATATTACTGTTTTATTTGATGGTGATGCAGCGGGAATTAGAGCTTCTATTCGTGGAATCGATTTAATTCTAGAACAAGGAATGAACGTAAAAGTAGTTCAATTTCCTGATGGGGAAGATCCAGATAGTTTTGCTAAAAGCCATTCTAATACAGAATTAAAAGAGTATTTAGAGAATTCTACTCAAGATTTTATCAATTTTAAAGTATCACTTTTATTAAAGGATTCTAATAACGATCCAATAAAAAAAGCAGGAGTAATTAGAGATATCGTAACTAGTATTTCTAAAATTCCTGATGGTATTCAAAGAGAAGTTTATGTGCAAGAATGTTCTAGAATTATGGACATTTCAGAACGAGTTTTATTTAGTGAGTTGGCTCAATTATTAAAAAAAGGATTACAAGAGAAAAGTAAAAGAGCACAAAAAACGCAATTAAATAGTACGCAACAAGATCCTAATCAACCACCACCAGAATATTTTGCTGAACAAGAGCAAACAAAAATGGGAGTTGTTAAAGGAGGTAAAATATCTACACAAAAAATAGATCAACTTTCTATCTTAGAAACAGAAATAATAAGAATTTTACTTTTATATGGTAATGAAGAGGTAGAGTTTTTAGAAGAGGTTATTGAGGTTAATGATTCTGGTAAAGAAGAAATAACTACCAGGAAATATCAAAATTTAGTTTCAGCAGAAATTTATGTGCATTTACAAGATGATGAAATAGAATTTTCTAATGAAGTTTTTCAAGAGATTTATGCAGAAATCATACATCAGCTAAATCAATACGAAAAATTAGAAATGGATGGTTTGGTAAATCATAAAAATCCAGAAATTAGAAATATTGTTACATCCATTTTAATGGATGAAGAAAATCCAAATATGAGACTTAGTGATTGGGAAAGACAAAATATCTATGTTACAGGTGCATTAGAGGTTTTAAGAAAGGCTGTGAATGATGCAATTTTTAATTTACGAAGAGTTTTAATAGGAGAAAAAATAGAAGAATTAATGAGTGAAGCTAGTCTAAACCAAGATATGTCTATAGATTTAGAGGTTATAAAAAACTATACAAGTTTAAAAATGAGGTTGTATGAAAAGCTTAATAGAGTAGTTTAATATTAACAAATTGTAAATACAAGTATTTTTACTTATTTATAGGTATCAATTTTAGTTTGTTTTTTTGTACATTGCAAGCGCTAAGAAAAACAAACAACTATGAAAAGAACATTACAATTATTAAAAATCGTCCAATTATTTATTTTGTTACCATTTGAAATTTCTAAAGGTTCTAAAAAAAGAGCTTATATGCAAATTAAAAAAGTAATGGTAGCTGCAAATTTATTGTAGACATTATATAAAAAAAGCCTTAATTTTTAAATTAAGGCTTTTTTTATATAATTTTATTTGATTTCTTTAGGTATTTCGCAAACAGGAATTGGTAACATTTTATGTTGATTAATTGTATTTAATCTGGTATATATCTTAAAAACTTCTTGTTCTCTGCCAGAAAAATCACTTAAAACTTTTCCTTCATCTTGCATATTCATCGCCCATTCTAGCTCGTCATAAGAGGCTCCTAATTGGTCTTCGTCTGTTCTGCTGTCTCCAAACAAACCATCTGTAGGTTGTGCTTTTTGAATAGAATTTGGTACTTCTAAAAAAGCAGCTAATTCATATACTTCCGATTTCATTAAATCTGCAATAGGACTTAAATCTACACCTCCATCACCATATTTTGTGTAAAAACCTACTCCAAAATCTTCAACTTTATTCCCTGTTCCAGCAACTAAATATCCATGTAAACCTGCTAAATAATATAATGTTGTCATTCTTAATCTAGCTCTAGTATTAGCAAGAGAAAGATCTACTTTAGGAGAAGGTTCTACATTAGGAACCACTTTTTTAAAACCCTCAAACGTAGAAGTTAAATCTACTTTAGTGCTTAAAACATTTGTAAAACGTTTTTTTAATTGTTCTATATGTTCGTTTGCTCTTGTTACTTGGTTTTCTGCTTGGTGTATAGGCATTTCTACACATAATGTAGGTAAACCTGTTTTAGCACATAATGTAGATGTTAAAGCAGAATCTATACCTCCAGAAACACCAACAACAAATCCATTTACTTTAGCGTTTACAGCATAATCTTTTAACCAATCTATTATATATTTTGCAACTATTTCAGTCTTCATGGACAAACTATTTTAGTATTTTTATCGTTTTATATTCAGAATAGCAAGATACAAAGTTTATGAGATTTTTTTTAATAGTATTGGTGGTTTTATTTGTTTTTTTTTCTTGTAATAAAGAAAAATTAAAAGATGTTAATGTATCAGATGTAGGGGTAAGTTTACAAGTAGATAGATTTGATGTCGATTTTTATACTTCAAATAAAACAACTTTAAATCAGGTAAAAAATAAGTATCCATATTTATTCCCAAAAAATATTACAGATAGTGTTGCTATAAGTAAGATTAATAATAAAGATGAACAAGAATTATTTTTAGAAACACAGAAATTATATAAAGATTTTTCTAAAAATAAAGAAGAATTAATTTCTTTGTTTAAGCATGTTAAATACTATAACCCTAATTTTAAAGCGCCTAAAATAGTAACTATGTTATCTAATATAGATTATAATAGTAGAGTTATTTATGCAGATAGTTTATTGTTAATTTCTTTGGATGTTTATTTGGGGAAGAATCATAAGTTTTACTCTGATTATCCAAAATATATTAAAGAAAATAATACAAAAGAAAATATAGTTGTTGATGTAGCAAATGCTATCATAGAAAAACAATTATCAACAACAACAAGTAGAACCTTTGTAGAAAAGATGGTTTTTGAAGGAAAAAAGATGTACTTATTAGATTTGTATTTACCTAAGATTTCAGACAAACTAAAAATTGGATATTCTGAAGACAAATTAAAATGGAGTATTGATAATGAAGATAAAGTTTGGAAGTATTTTATAGAAAAAAAATTACTATTTAGTACAGATACCAAGCTTAATAAAAGGTTTTTAGATATAGCACCTTTTTCTAAATTTTATTTACAGCAAGATAGTCAATCACCTGGTAGAATTGGTGTTTGGTTTGGTTGGCAAATAGTAAAATCTTTTATGCAAAATAATGATGTATCTTTGCAAGAGTTATTAATAATTGATTCGCAAGAATTGTTCAATAAATCAAAATATAAGCCTAAAAAATAATGTCAGTAAAACATAATTCACAAGTTAATTTCGAAATTGGGTTAGATGAAAATAAGGTTCCAGAAGAAATCTTTTGGACAGCAATAGATGGTGGTATAGATAAAGCAGAGTCAAAAGCTGTTATGATTTCTGTTTGGGATCATAAGCAAAAAGATACATTGCGCATGGATCTATGGACAAAAGATATGCCTATAGATGAAATGAAGCAGTTTTATCATCAAACATTAATGTCTATGGCAGACAGTTTTGAAAGAGCAACAGATGACCAAAAAATGAGTGCAACTATGAGAGATTTCTGTGAATACTTTGCGGAAAAGTTAGAACTTAAAAAGTAAATGATATAGTTTTATACTTTTAAGAAAGTATAAATATAAAAGAAAAGAGACTACAATTTTGTAGTCTCTTTTCTTTTATATAATAAGCTTTATTTTATTGCTTTGGTTTTATTTCCACTCTTCTATTTAATTGTCTTCCACCTTCAGTATTGTTAGAAAACTTAGGTCTAGTTTCTCCAAAACCTTCAGACTCTAGTCGGTCGTTAGAAATACCTTGTTTAATCATATAATTAACTACACTTGTAGCTCTTCTTTGAGATAAATCTAAATTATAGTTGTCGTTTCCTACGTTATCTGTATGTCCTTCAATTATAAATTTAATTTCAGGAATTTTTTTCATTAGAGATATAATCTCATCAATAGTTGTATAAGAAACAGGTTTAATTTTATCACTATTAGTATTAAAATTAATACTAGCTGCTAATAAATTAATTTGTTGAGTAATATTGTTATTGACTGTAGTTACTTGTTTAGGACAACCATTATTTTCGATAACTCCTGGTGTATCAGGGCAAGCATCTTTATCATCGGTAATTCCATCTTTATCAGAATCAACAAGTACAGGACAACCTTCATTAGAGATAGGACCATAAACTAATGGGCATTTATCTTTATAATCTGGTAATCCATCTTGATCAGAATCAATAGCTTTACCGTTACCATAAACCAATACTCCTGCAGGTGTATTAGGTTCTATATCTAGTTGGTCCATTACCCCATCTTTATCTGTGTCACTAATTCTAAGGCCAGGGTTACTTTGTTGACCTAGGGTATCATCTCCCCAAATAGCAAATACTTTTTTCTTACCTAATTTTACAACTGCACCAAGACTAGTAACAAAGAATGTTTCCCAGTCTTGTTTATTAGATATTGCAGCATCTAAATGATCTTCGTAATTAAAATAAATACCAGTTCTAAATTCTAAATCTACTCGCTTACTAATTCTTCTTTTAAGACCAAATTGACCAGATAAATATATAGAACTAGCCTTATTAACACTATTTCTAGCTTTATTATAACCAAAATCTACTAAAAGATTATCTTCTCCTGTTGGATTTATCTCATATAAGGCAGAGTCATATTGATGATATCCCAACCCAAAATATCCTGCAGCATTCCAATTTCTGGTTGATGTTTGATATAAGTTTGTAAAGTTTAAGATTAAGTTTAACTCAGCTCCTAAAGCTTTTCCTTCGAATCTCATATTGTCTCTAATAACTGTGTTATCAACATATAAAAGTTCATAGACATCAGAGAAATATTGTGCACCTCCTGAAATTTTTGAATAGGTAGCTTTAAGTTCTAAACCTAATAAAGGGTTAAACATTTTGTCTACATATGCAAATACTCCAAAGTTTAAGTATTGAGTATCATCACTAGTTCCAATAGAACGCATATCTCCATGCATAATAAAGTTGCTAAAACCTCCACCAACAGCCCAACTATTACTGTTTTCTAAATTAATAGTTTTTGCATAAGTAATCTCATTTGTAGTAAATTGAGCGAATGAATTAGCAGCAAAAAAAATGGTAAGTACTAAAAGTAAAAAAAATCTCCTCATATTATAATGTTTTTCGTTTTAACAATTTGGGGGAGGTATTTATCTAAGCAAAGGTATATTATTTTTTTTAAAAAGCTTAATTTTATTAAGAATGTATTTGTAATCATCACAATTTTTAACAAAATCTAATTCTGAAACATCAATAATTAATATATTGAGATTTTTTTCTGTATTAATAAAGCTTTTATATCCATTATGTATCTTTTTTAGATAAGAAATTTCGATGTTTTGTTCGTATTTCCTGCCCCTTTTTTTTATGTTTTCTAATAATCTTTCAGTATTTTGATATAAATAGATGTATAAATCTGGTTTTGTAATTTCTTTGTACATCAAATCAAACATCTTTCTATATAATTGATACTCTTCTTTTTGTAAAGTAACCTGTGCGAAAATTAAAGATTTAAAGATATAATAATCTGATATAATAAAATTTTTAAATAAGTCGAACTGAGCTAAATCATCGGTTAATTGTTGATATCTATCTGCTAAGAAACTCATCTCTAATGGAAATGCATATCGTTCTTTATCTTTATAAAATTTTGGTAAAAAAGGATTGTCAGCAAAACGTTCTAAAACAAGTTTTGCATTAAAATCTTCAGCCATCATTTTGGTTAAAGATGTTTTTCCTGCACCAATATTACCTTCTATAGCAATATAGTTATATTTTTCTGTAATAGGTATAGGTCTTTCTAATTGGAGTTCAGTTTTAGTAATTTTAGAAGTGTCTATACAGTTTTGTAAACAAGCAGTTAGTGTTGTTTTTGCAGTTGGATGATAAGTGTTTCCGGCGATTTCTACTAAAGGGACTAAAACAAACTTACGCTCTAACATTTTAGGGTGTGGAACTATCAAAGTTTTTGATAAGATAATTTCATTATCAAAAAGTAAAACATCAATATCTATATTTCTGGCTGTGTATTCAGATGAATTACTTCGTTCTCTTCCTAATTTATTTTCAATATCTAAAAGAGTACTCATCAATTCTTCAGGTAGAAGGTAAGTGGTAGTTTGTAAACAAATATTAAAAAAATCATCACTATTAAATCCCCATGAAGAGGTTTTATATACAGATGATATTTTCTGAATAGTACCTACTTTATCTGCAATTAAGTTAATTGCATTTTGCAGATTTTCAAGTTTATTTCCTTGGTTTGTACCTAATGATAAATATGTAACTTTTTGATTCTTCATAAAGTTTACAAAGAAAATAAAAGCATTTATATAAAAGCCTTTCAAACAAAAAAAATCGCCAAATAATTTTGGCGATTTTTTAAAAATATTTTAAAAAAGAATTAATCTTCTTTTTTCTCTTGTCTTGGTTTTCTGTCATCACGTCTATTATCTCTTCCGCGATTATCTCTACCTCTATTATTGTCTCTACCACGATTGTTATCTCTTGGTGGTCTTGCAACATAACCTTCTGGTTTTGGTAAAATTGCTTTTCTAGATACTTTTTCTTTTTTAGTTCTAGGATCTAAACCAAAATATTTTACATCTAAAACATCTCCCATTTTTACAACATCAGATACATTGTCTGTGCGTTCCCAAGCTAATTCACTTACATGTAATAAAACTTCGTTACCAGGAGCTTCTGTATATTCTACAACTGCACCAAAATCTAACATTTTAATTACTTTAACTTCGTAAATGCTACCAACTTGTGGTTTAAATAACATAGACTCAATTTTTGTAATTACAGCTTCAATTCCTGCAGGTTTAGTACCTAAAATTTCAATAATTCCTTCTTCCGTAACAGGGTCTTCTGTAATTACAATAGTAGTTTCTGTTTCTTTTTGTAATTCTTGAATATGTTTTCCTCCAGGACCAATAAAAGCACCAATTAATTCATTTGGTATTCTTCTGTTAATCATTTTAGGAGCATGCGCTTTTACATCTGCATTAGGAGTAGCAATAGTATCTGTTAATTTTTCTAAAATATGTAAACGACCTTCTCTTGCTTGTTTTAAGGCATTTACTAATATTTCATAAGAAAGACCTTTTACTTTAATATCCATTTGGCAAGCAGTAATTCCGTCTTCTGTACCTGTTACTTTAAAGTCCATATCTCCTAAGTGATCTTCATCACCTAAAATATCAGATAAAACAGCATAACGATCTCCATCAGAAATTAATCCCATAGCAATACCAGAAACAGGTTTCTTTAATTGTACACCAGCATCCATTAACGCCATTGTACCAGAGCAAACAGTTGCCATAGAAGAAGAACCATTAGACTCTAATACTTCTGATACAACTCTTACTGTATAAGGACAATCTGCAGGAATCATTCCTTTTAATGCTCTTTGTGCTAAGTTACCATGACCAACTTCTCTACGAGATGTACCTCTTAAAGGACGTGCTTCTCCTGTACAAAAAGGAGGGAAGTTGTAGTGTAAATAAAATGTTTCTTCTCCTTCATAAGAAGCCATATCAATTTGATTTGCTTCTCTAGAAGTACCTAAAGTAACTGTTGCTAATGCTTGAGTTTCTCCACGAGTAAAAATTGAAGAACCATGAGTAGATGGTAAGTAATCAACTTCACACCAAATTGGTCTTATATCTGTAGTTTTACGTCCGTCTAAACGTATACCTTCTGCTAAAATTAATTCTCTAACAGCATTTTTTTGAGATTTACTAAAATATTTTGAGATTAAATCACCAAAATCTTCTAATTCTTCTTCAGAAAAAGTAGCTATAATTTCTTCTTTTACTTCAGAAAATGCGTTTGTACGTTCTACTTTAGAAGTTCCTTTTTTAGCAATTTCATAACATTTATCGTAAGCTAAATCATTAATTTTTTTAGCTAACTCTTCATCTTCTCTTTCTGGTTCGTACTCACGAGTAGCTTTTTTACCAAAAGCTTCTGCTAATTTTATTTGAGCAGCACATTGTACTTTAATAGCTTCGTGTGCAAATTTAATTGCATCTGCCATTTCTTCTTCAGAAATTTCATCCATTTCACCCTCAACCATCATTACTGAGTCCATAGAAGCACCAATCATCATGTCTATGTCTGATTCTGCTAATTGAGCTCTGTTAGGGTTGATTATAAATTCTCCATTAACTCTTCCTACACGTGCTTCTGATATTGGAGTTTCGAAAGGAATGTCTGATAATTGTATAACTGTTGATGCAGCTAAACCAGCTAATGCATCTGGCATTACATCTTCGTCATGAGACATTAATTGTATCATAACTTGTGTTTCTGCGTGGTAATCTTTTGGGAATAATGGACGTAAAACACGGTCTACTAAACGCATTGTTAATACTTCTCCATCACTAGGTTTTGCTTCTCTTTTGAAAAAACCTCCTGGATAACGACCAGCAGCAGCAAATTTTTCTCTATAATCTACTGTAAGTGGTAAAAAATCAACGTCAGATTGTTTATAGTTAGATACTACTGTACATAACAACATTGCTTTACCCATTTGAACAACAACAGAACCGTGTGCTTGTTTTGCTAATTTACCAGTTTCTAATGAAATAGTTCTTCCATCACCAAGGTCTATTACTTCTCTAAATACTTTTGGAATCATAAAATTTTAATTCTAATTTTTTTAATTTGTTTGTTGTTGTGTTGTTGTTTGTTGTTAAAATGGAAATTCAAAAGAGTTGTTACTTCTTTCGATTTTTTTATTAAGATTCTGTTTGTTAATCAGAACTAAATACTTTTTAAAAAATAAAAAGAGGCACGTTTATAGAGCCTCTTTTTGTAAGAATTATTTTCTAATTCCTAATTCTTTAATAATTGCACGATATCTATTGATTTCTGTTTTCTTAAGATAATCTAATAAACTTCTACGTTTACCAACTAACCTTACTAATGAACGCTCTGTATTAAAATCTTTACGATTTCTTTTTAAGTGCTCTGTTAAGTGGTTAATTCTGTGCGTAAATAACGCAATTTGCCCTTCTGAAGAACCAGTATCGTTTTTGCTTTTACCGTGTTTTTCAAAGATGCTTTCTTTTACTTCTTTAGTTAAATACATTCCAATATTATTTAAATGATTATTATGTATATCAATGAGTTTTTCATTGAAGCTGCAAATATATAATTATTTTTTGTAATTAAAACTTTAGTAGACTTGTTCTTTTCTCCTTTTTTAAGGAAAATAAAAAAGCCAGCAATTGCTGGCTTTTATTGTTAGGCTCTAACAGGTATGTTTTGTATTAAATCTATATATAGATTTACTTGCTTTTTTAATTCTTTACGCTCATAAATTGCATCTAAAAATCCATGTTCTAAAACAAACTCAGATCTTTGAAAACCTTCTGGTAAATCTTTACCGGTTGTGTCTTTTACAACTCTTGGTCCTGCAAAAGCAATTAAAGCATTTGGTTCTGCAATATTAATATCACCTAACATTGCATAAGAAGCTGTTGTACCACCTGTTGTTGGATCTGTACATAAAGAAATATATGGTAGTTTAGATTCTGCTAATTGTGCTAGTTTTGCAGATGTTTTTACCATTTGCATTAATGATAATGATGCTTCCATCATTCTTGCTCCTCCAGATTTAGAAATCATTAAAAATGGCAGGTTGTTTTTTATAGCATAATCAATAGCTCTTGCAATTTTTTCTCCTACTACAGACCCCATAGATCCACCAATAAAAGCAAAATCCATTGCAGCAATTACAATATCTTTTCCTAAAGATTTACCAACGGCCGTTCTAATAGCGTCTTTAAGTTTTGTTTTTTCTTGAGCAGCTTTTAATCTTTCTGGATATTTTTTAGTGTCTTCAAATTTTAAAGGATCTTTAGCTGTAAGGTTAACATCTAGTTCTTCAAATTTATTGTTGTCAAAGAAAAGCTCAAAATAATGCTTACTTCCAATTCTTACATGATAACCATCTTCTGGGCTTACATATAAATTTCTTTTTAATTCTTCTGTATCTATTATTTTTCCACTAGGAGTTTTGTACCATAAACCTCTTGGAGTGTCTTTTTTGTCTTCTGTAGAAGTCTGTATTCCTTTATCCTTTCTTTTAAACCAATCCATTATAGTTATTTAGTTTTTAGGTTGTTTTTAGCTCTATTTTTAGAAATAGAAAATAAATTAGATTGACAAATGTAAAAGTTTTTTTTTAAAGTTTACTTTTAGAAACTTAAAGTGATAAAAAAAAGCACTTTGAGGTTATCAAAGTGCTTTAGTTTTTTATGTGAGAAAACTATAATGTATCTACATTATTTAAATCTGTAAAAGCTTGTTTTAAACGAACTTTAAAAGTTTCTTCTCCTTCTCTTAACCATTTTCTTGGGTCGTAGAATTTTTTGTTAGGTTGGTCTGCTCCGTCAGGATTACCAATTTGAGTAGCTAAATAATCTGCTTTACCTTGCATATAATCTCTAATACCTTCTGTAAATGCAAATTGTAAATCTGTATCAATATTCATTTTAACAACACCGTAACCAATTGCTTCTCTAATTTCTTCTAAAGTAGAACCAGATCCTCCGTGGAATACAAAATCTATATGATTTTCTTCTACTCCATATTTTTTAGTTATAAATTCTTGAGAATTCTTTAAAATTTTTGGAGTTAATTTTACGTTTCCTGGTTTATAAACACCATGTACATTACCAAAAGCTGCTGCAATTGTAAATTGAGGAGAAACTTTAGATAACTCTTCATAAGCGTAAGCAACTTCTTCTGGTTGCGTGTATAATTTAGAGTCATCTACATCAGAATTATCAACTCCATCTTCTTCACCTCCTGTAATTCCTAACTCAATTTCTAAAGTCATACCCATTTTACTCATACGAGCTAAATAAGTTTTACAGATTTCTATATTTTCTTCTAATGGTTCTTCAGATAAATCTATCATATGAGAACTATAAAGAGGTTTACCTGTTTCTTCGAAATGTTTTTCTGAAGCATCTAATAAACCGTCTATCCAAGGTAATAATTTTTTAGCACAGTGATCTGTATGTAAAATTACAGGAACACCATAAGCTACAGCTAATTCATGAATATGTTTTGCACCAGCAATACCACCAGCAATGGCAGATTTTTGTCCTTCATTAGATAACCCTTTACCAGCGTTAAATTGAGCTCCACCATTTGAAAATTGAATGATTACAGGTGAGTTTAAGTCTCTAGCAGTTTCTAAAACACTGTTAATTGTGTTAGATCCAACAACGTTTACTGCTGGCAATGCAAATCCTTTTTCTTTTGCAAGATTAAAAATGTTTTGAACTTCTTGTCCAGTTGCTACACCTGGTTTGATATTGTGACTCATATTTAATTTTTTTATTCATTAATTTACTCATCAAAAATACTAAAAATACTGCTTAATATTGATATAAAAAGCGAAAACGTTGTAAGTTTGATGTAAAATTTAGAAAGGATAATTAATACCTATATTATAAACAGCATCGTTAAAGTTGTAGTTTTTAAGCCATTTATTACCAGTTAAATAAGGTTCGTAGGTTTTAAAGCCAATATCTAGTCTTAAAATTAAAAAACTAAAATCTAATCTTGCTCCAAATCCAGAGCCAACAGCTATATCTTGTAAAGATGAAAAACCATTAAAGCTGGCATCATCATCAACAAATTCTGAGCCTGTTATATCCCAAATATTACCAGCATCAATAAATAGCGCGCCTTTTAGTTTGCTAACTACATCAAAACGATATTCTGCACTTGTAAGAAGTTTAAGACTACCAACGTTAAATTCTAATCCTGTATTTCTGCTTCCAGGTCCTAGTTCGTAGGTTTGCCATGCTCTAATGTCGTTAGAACCTCCGGCAAAATAACTTTTGGTAAATGGAATGTCAGAATTATCATAAGGTAGAATAGCGCCAAAGAATGTTCTAATACCAAAAACATCATTAGACCCTATATTCCAAAACTTTTTATATTCTATATCGGTTTTAAAATATTGTGCAAGTGGTATTTTTGCAAAAGTTTTTTTATCATCAGCATTTGTTTCTTTTGAAATTAAGCCTAAAACATTACCAGAGTTTGCAAGTCTTATTTTAAAGAATGAAAAATTATTATCATTAAAATTGATTTGATTATTGTATGTAAAGGAATATGCTAAGGTTGGTATAAGAAAATCTGATGTTATTATTTTATATCTATTTAATATGTCTAATGCAGTATTATAATCGTCTGTATTGGTAGTTTTAAAACTAGTATCATTAGATACAGTATTCATAAAACTTAATGCTTCTGTAACTTGCGTGTCTAAATCTTCGGATAAGGGATAGTTTGTGCTAGAGCTATTTACTTGGTCATAGGTTTCTGCAACTTCGTTAAGACTTGTAAATTCAGAGCTATAAATATCAAAATATCTATCAATGTTTAAGTTTTGAATATATTGGGTGTTAAAAATTTCTAGCTGTATTGTTTTTTTTGAATTATACTGCCATTTATAATCAGATTGAAAGGTGAAAGTTTGTCTGTCTAAACCAATATTTTTTTGAAAACTAGAACCAATAGAAAATAACGTTC
Source organism: Polaribacter sargassicola (assembly GCF_021991835.1). Taxonomy (GTDB): domain Bacteria; phylum Bacteroidota; class Bacteroidia; order Flavobacteriales; family Flavobacteriaceae; genus Polaribacter; species Polaribacter sargassicola. Next base: position 10,687 of record NZ_JAHDAU010000008.1, on the reverse strand, counting down.
TAGGAGACATTTCTTTTGGTACTAAATTACTAAGACCAAAAGGAGCTATAAGTCTAGGAAATTCTAAAGATGCATCTGCACCAATTTCCCAACCAGGACCACTTGTAGAATTAAAATAAGATCCTAAAAAAGATAATTTTAAGAGTTCTGCCCCTCTAAAAGCATTTCTATTTGTAATAGAAAATTTTGCAGAACTACCTATGTTTCTAATGTTAGAGTGTGTTATTTCAGTTTCAAAACCTAAGGTAAATTTTTCTAAAGGAGCTAAAAAAATATCCATTACTAACTCATCACTTTTATTTGGTACTTGAGAAAAACTTAAATTGGTAGATTTAAAGTTTTTAAGAGCTTTTAAATGATTTCTTGTTAAATTTCTTAAAGTATCTTGATAGATATTTCCTGGTTTTAGAAAAATAGATTCAGCTAAATATTTAGGATTGTATTTAATTTTTCTACGTGCTAAAAAATTTATGCCTTGGTAATTAATAGTATCTAATGGTGTTTTATCTTTTTGTGTAAAAGAGTAGTCTGTAGTAACATTTACTTTTGTTATTTTTTGTACTTGGTATGGTTTGTTTATGTATTGCCCTTGTACTTCTTCTAATCTGCTACCAGAAATTAATAAGTCTACATTTGTTTTGTAATCTGTTCTTGTAGAATCTACGTAAAAACCCAAAGCAGCTTCATTAAAATTAGAAATACCATTATTTCTAAAAAGTTTTACAATTCTATCGGCTTCGTTTCTAAACGTTTTATCATTGTATTGATTGCCTTTTTTTAATAGTGATTTTGTTTTAGAAGATGTGTAAATAGAATCTAAAACCGGAGATTCTATTTTAAAAGTAATTGTGTCTAAAAGGGTTGGTTTCCCTTTTTTAATATGATATTCTACAGTAGCTTTTTTATTTAAAGAATCTGTATTTATTTTGTAATCTACGGTAGATTTAAAATATCCTTCATTTTTATAAAAAGAAGATAGGTTGTTTGCAGTGTTTTTAATTTTAGTAGTGTTAATAATAACTGGTTTATCATAATCTAAAAACCATTCGTTTAAACCGATAAAATATTTAGCATAAGCAATGCTTTGTTTTTCAGAGAAGATAGTTTTAATAAAATTATAAGACCTAATATTTTTCTTTCCCCATTCAGAAGGTGTTTTTGGGTTGTTATGATTTCCTATATTATGAAAATACAGTCCAAAAGGCATGTTTAAAAAACGAGGATTTGGTTTTTGTAGCACATATTTTTGTAGCTCACTATTTTTATTTTTAACACTATCTACAAAAATATAGTTATGAGTAAGCATATGTTCTCCATCAATAACATGTTTTGTAGAGTTACATGAAATTAAAATGAGTAAGAATAAAAATGATAAAAAGAGTTTTTTCATTAATTTAGCAATGCTATCAAAGTCAAAAATAGTATTTTTCGACGGTTTATTTTTATTTACAATCAATTAATGAATATATCAAAAAATCAATTAAAATTAATAACAAGTTTATCTCAAAAAAAGTATAGACAAAAGCATAAATTATTTATTGCAGAAGGAGTAAAGGTTGTGGAAGAACTTTTAAACTCTTCTTTTGAGGTTGAAACACTTTTTTGTACAGAAGATTTTGTTTCTGATTTTTCTAAGGATAAAATTAGCACAATTTCTGAAATTGATTTAAAAAAAATAAGTAGTTTAAAAACACCAAATAAAGTTTTAGGTCTTTTTAAAATTCCTGATGAAGAGTTGCTTAAAGATAAAGGATTAGTAGTTGCTTTAGATGCAATAAATGATCCTGGTAATTTGGGAACAATTATACGTTTGTGCGATTGGTTTGGTGTAGATGAGTTAATTTGTTCTAAAGATACTGTAGATTGTTATAATCAAAAAGTTGTGCAAGCTAGCATGGGATCTTTAAAAAGAATTTCTATTAAGTATTTAGATTTAGCAGATTACTTAACAAAAACAAATTTACCAACATTTATTGCAGATATGGATGGTGAAAATGTTTATAAATCTACTTTACCTAAAGAAGGTATTTTAATTATGGGAAATGAAGCAAATGGAGTTTCCGATAACTTAAAAAAACTGATTTCTAATAAAATTTCTATTCCAAGATTTGGAATAACTCAAGAAACAGAAAGTTTAAACGTAGCAACAGCAACTGCTATTTTACTTAGCGAATTTAAAAGAAGTTGTTAGTTTACTCAAAAGCAAATGTTAGAAAAACTCCTCTGGTTCCAAGATAGTTTATTTGAGAAGTATAAGGGCTGTTAACATCATTATCATACTTTAGTTCGCTAGGTATAGCAAACACACCACGAATAGATGGTGAAAATTTAAAGTAGTATAAATAAATATCAATACCTAAGCCAACTTCATACATATAATTATGTGTTTTAGTTCTAAATTGTCCTTGAGTATTATCATCTCCATCTTCATTACTAGAAAAATTATAATTGTATGAAACTCCTCCTATAACATAAGGACGAATATTTTTTAATCTATCTGTACTAAATTTAAGTAGAAGAGGTACGTGTAAAAATGTAGAGTTAACTTCTCTAGTATTTCCGTTTGTAAATATATTAGAATCTAAGCTGTTATTAAAAGTAATTTGTTTAGTGTTAGTCATTAAACCTGGTTCTAAACGTAGATTTAAATTTTTATGTAAACGCAAATCAGTAATTAATCCAACATTAAATCCGGCAGAAGGTTCAATATCTATAGTTGTTCCTTGTGTTTCAGAATCGGTTTTTAAACTATATTTAAAATCATTTTGATTTAAACCAAGGTAAAAACCATAATGTATTTTTCTTTTATCAAAAGTGGGTAAATAGTCTACTCTGTTACTTTGTGAAAAAAAAGTTACAGAAGTGAAAATAAAAAAACCGAATATTATTAATTTTTTACTCATTTTATTTACGTGCTGTATATATTGTAGCAACTCCAAAAGTTACAGGTTTGTCTTCTGTAGTAGTAAACCCGTTTTTTTGTAAAATATTGTTGAAAGCTTTACCGAAAGGAAAAGAATTTGCAGATTCAGATAAATAAGAATAAGCAACTTTATCTTTAGAGAATAACTTGCCAACAAAAGGTAAAAATAAATTAGTATATAATTTGTAGCCTTGTTTAAAAGGAAATTTTGTTGGGTTAGAAGTTTCTAAAATAACTAAAACCCCTGTCGGTTTTAAAACTCTAGCAATTTCTCTAATACCTTTTTCTAAATTAGCAAAATTACGTACACCAAAAGAAACAGTTATTGCATCAAAAGTATTGTCTGCAAAAGGCATTTCTTCAGAGTCTCCAACAATCATTTCTATTTTATCAGAAAGATTTGCTTTCGCAATTTTTTGTTTTCCTACCTCTAACATTCCTTCAGAAATGTCTAATCCAACAATTTTATCTGGTTTTAGAGCAGACATCATTAAAGCTAAATCACCAGTACCTGTTGCAATGTCTAAAATTTGTTTAGGATTATTTTGCCCAACAATTTGTACAACTTTTTTACGCCATTTTACATCAATTCCTAAAGAAATAACTCTATTTAAGCCGTCGTAGTTTTTAGATATATTATCAAACATTTGTGCAACTTGTTCTTTTTTACCAAGTTCTGAATCTTTATAAGGTTTGATGATTTTTGACATTTTTATCCGTTTATTGCAATTACTTGATTAATTTGATTAGGTAGCATTTCTTGTAATAAGCTTTCTATTCCGTTTTTTAATGTTGCTGTAGAAGAAGGGCATCCGCTGCAAGCTCCTTGTAAAACAACATTTACTATTTTATTTTTTTCATCATAAGAACGAAAAGCAATATTACCACCATCACCAGCAACTGCAGGTTTAATATATTCGTCTAAAATGTCAGAAATTTGTGCAGAAATACCTTCTAATTGTACTTCTGGTTCTTTAATTGTTTCTGTTGATGTAGCTTTTTCTTGGTTAGGTAATTCTTTAATAATCGTTTTACCTTCTACAAGATATTCGCGAATAAAATTTCTAACTTCAGCAAAAACTTCATTCCATTCTACCATGTCATACTTTGTAACAGAAATATAATTATCAGAAATAAAAACTTCTTTTACAAAAGGAAAATTAAAAATTGCTTGCGCTAAAGGAGATGATTTGCTGGCTTCATCAATATTCTTAAACTCAACATCTGTTTGTGTTAATGCTTTATTTGTGCCAAATTTCATTACAGATGGGTTTGGTGTAACCTCTGCATAAACTTCTATAGCTTCTTTCTTAGAAGTGTTAGTGTTTTCATTAACAACAAGTCCTTCACTATTTAAGTAAGCTTCTATTTGCTCTGCAACTTCTTCTTGCACGTCTGGCCACTCTATAATGTCAAAACGTTGTATGGCAATAAAGTTAGCTGTAATAAATATTTTTTTTACAAAAGGTAAATAAAATAATTGTTGTGCTAGAGGAGAGTTTTTTGCTTCGTCTATATTGTTGTATTCATAACTTCCACCATTTATTAAAATTTTATTTGTGTTAAATTTTATAATGGTATTGTTTGTAGTTTCTTGTATGGTAATTTTTACGTCTTGCATGTGCTAAAAATTGATTTGCAAAATTAATGCAAAAAAAGGAAAACAGAATTGTTTTAGTGTGATAAATAAAAAATCCACTAGAAAAGAAATAATAGTTTTCTTCTAGTGGAATTATGTGTTTCTCTTTTATGTGTTATAGATTTATAGAAATTGTGGTTGTAAATGTTCTGTTGTCTATTTCTAGTTCGGCAGAATTTACATTAAATCCAGAATAAAAGTTATAAGCAGCTGTTCTGTTAGAGTTGTTAAAAGCAAAATCTAATTTTATGTGGCCAAAATTGTAACCACCTCCTATAGAATAACCTTCTAAATTGTCTGAATCTAACGCTAGTTTGTCTGGATTTTGTTCAAATTTGTAACCACCTCTTACGCTAAAGTTGTTTAAACGCCACTCAGTACCAACATTAAAAGAATGAGTACTTCTTAATTCGTTTTGAAAAAACTGATTTTCAGTATTAAAATTAGAATTACTTAATTTGGTGTTTTCATATGCTTTATTAATGTAGTCTATACTAATTAAACCACTTTTTCCAAAAATATAAGCAGTACTTGCAGTAATTTTACTAGGTGTTTTTAATTTGTATAAAAATTCTTGATACGGATAATAGTAGTTACCGTTATTATCTACATTATTAGAGTATGTAATATTATCTTCACTAACAGATATTTCTGTGTCTCCAAAATAACCATCATTATTAAGTATGTTAGTAGATTCTATAATTTCTGAATACCAAGTTGGTGTTTGATAAGATAAACCAAATCTAAAATTTTGATTTGCTTTATAAATAAAACCAAGATTTGCAGAAAAACCAGTTCCTGTTGTTATGTTTTCTTGATAAAGATAAGCATCCAATTCATTTCCATTTCCATCGCTATTAAATTCTACAAGTTCATTTTTTTGGCTAAAATTTAAATCGTAAAAATTTAAAGACGCACCAACATATAATTTATTTTGATGTACCGAAGAGAATGCAATGTTAAATTCTGTTGTTTCACCTGTATAATTATTGGTAAAAAATTGTTGGTCTGCCGTGTCATATATAATAGGTGTTGTATTACTATCTAAAGGGAAGTCTATAAAAGTTGCAACACCACTATTACCTTGTACTAAAAAGCTGTCTGTAAAATCTTTTGTAATTCTATAGTTAAAACCAATTGCAAATTTGCTCCATTGAGATTTGTAAGCAGAATCAAAAACCAATACAGCACCTGCACTAGATATATTTATAAAATTATCATTAGTTTTAATTGAGTTGCCGTAATAATTACTAGTAATGTCAGAGTTTCTAGAGTTTACACTACCAGAGAAAATGCTGTTTTTAAATACAGCAATACCCGCAGGGTTTACATTAATGGCAGAAATATCTCCTCCTAATGCGCCAAATGCACCACTCATAGCTTTAAAACGAGCAGTTCCGTTTTCATCGTCTTTAGAAAAAAGAATTCCTAAATCTTGGTATCCTAATGATTGAGAATAAGATGTTAGTGTAATTAAAGTAAAAATTACGAATGTTAAAATTTTTTTCATAAAATTCTTATTGAAATCTTTTAATATTTTTAAATAACAAATTACATGCCTCTTCTAGAAGAAGTAGATCTTCTAGATGATGTTCCGCTACTTCTAGATATTGTTCCAGAGCTTCTGGTAGAAGATGAACTTCTGCTAGAAGATGTGTTATAAGTTCTTCTACTATAATTGTTGTTAGAAGAAGATGATCTAGTTGATCTAGTAGGTGTTGTAGTTTTTCTAGTAGTTGTAGATCTCGTATTTCTATTTGTAGATTTTGATGTGTTAGAAGTAGTGGTGGTTCTTCTTCTGGTTGTTGTGTTAGAAGAATTTTTTGTAACACTATTTCTTTTGCTTGTTATAAGGTTTCTGTACTTAGAATTTGTTGTGTAATTTCTTCTAAAGTTATTGGTAGTAGTAGGTCTTCTAGTGTAGTTTGTGTTTCTAAAATAGCGATTATTACTAAATCTGTTGTACGCATAACCATAGTTGTAATAATTAATAAAAGGATTGTAAAAACCAATATTCCAACCATAGTAATTGTGGTAAGGGTGCCAATAAGAATTGTAGCCGTAACCCCAACCATTATATCCCCAATTATTATATCCCCAACGATTGTGCCAGTTGTTAAATCCTCTGTAATTCCAAGAATTATAATATCCAAAACCAAAGTAATTATCCCAATATGGATCATTGTTCATGTTTAAATGTACAACTACGTTATTAGTTTCTCCCCAAGGTTCATTTTGGTCGTATATTTCTTCATCAATATTTTGATCGTCAGAATTGTAGTTTTCTACATCGGTAAAAATGTCATCATCATTTAAACCTTCTATATTACTTAATTTATTAGTGTAATAATTGTCCTCATAATCTTGATATTCTTCTTCATTAACAACAGTAACTTTTGTTTCATCACCATAAATTCCATCGTCATTATATGCACTTTGGTAAGTACCACAAGACACTAATATTAAGTTAGCTGCAAGGAGTAATAATAGTTGATTTAAGTTGATATTTATATAACGTAGTTTCATAATGAATAAATTTTGATGGTTGTATTCTATTTAAAATACTAAATTCTTGCTAAAAACTCTCTAAATTATAGTAATTTTGCGATGTTTTTATAAGACGAGTATTAATTTTTAACAAATATTTCACTTTAAAGGTAACAATTTTTGTGCCAAACTAATGACTATGAGTAAACATTTAACAAAACGAGAGGACGATTATTCTAAATGGTATAATGAATTGGTAGTGAAAGCTGATTTAGCCGAAAATTCTGCAGTTAGAGGTTGTATGGTTATAAAGCCATATGGTTTTGCTATTTGGGAAAAAATGCAAGCAGAATTAGATAGAATGTTTAAAGAAACTGGGCACGAGAATGCTTATTTTCCGCTATTTGTCCCTAAGAGTTTGTTTGAAGCTGAAGAAAAAAATGCAGAAGGTTTTGCTAAAGAATGTGCTGTAGTAACACATTATAGATTACAAAATGATCCTGATAAGCCAGGTAAATTACGTGTAGATCCTGAAGCTAAGTTAGAAGAAGAGTTGGTTGTTAGGCCAACTTCAGAAGCAATTATATGGAATACTTATAAAGGCTGGATAGAATCTTACAGAGATTTACCTTTATTAATAAACCAATGGGCAAATGTGGTTCGTTGGGAAATGCGTACGCGTTTATTTTTAAGAACAGCAGAGTTCTTATGGCAAGAAGGGCACACGGCACATGCAACAAAAGCAGAAGCTATAGCAGAATCAAAACAGATGCAAGATGTTTATGCTGAGTTTGCAGAAAATTTTATGGCTATGCCAGTTGTTAAAGGTGTTAAATCAGATAGTGAGCGTTTTGCAGGTGCAGATGAAACCTATACAATAGAAGCTTTAATGCAAGATGGTAAGGCATTACAAGCTGGTACAAGTCACTTTTTAGGGCAGAATTTTGCAAAGGCGTTTGATGTTAAATATACTTCTAAAGAAGGTAAGCAAGAATATGTGTGGGCCACTTCTTGGGGTGTTTCTACGCGTTTAATAGGTGGGTTGATAATGACGCATTCTGATGATTTAGGTCTAGTGCTCCCTCCTAAACTGGCGCCAATACAAGTTGCTATAGTTCCTATTTATAAAGGAGAAGAACAATTAGATGCAATTTCAGAGAAAGTTGATGTAATTGTAAAAGATCTACGCAAAAAAGGTATATCTGTTAAGTTTGATACAAGAGATACTTATAGACCAGGAGCAAAATTTGCAGAGTATGAATTAAAAGGAGTTCCGGTTAGAGTAGCAATAGGGAAAAGAGATTTAGAAAATGGAACATTAGAAATTGCAAGGAGAGATACTTTAGAGAAACAAACAGTACCTCAAAAAGAAGCAGTTTCTTTTATTGAAAACCTGTTAGAAGAAATACAAAAGAACTTGTTTGTAAAGGCAGTTAGTTATAGAAACAATCATACAACAATTGTAAATACGTTCGAAGAGTTTAAAAATACAATAGAGAATAAAGGTGGTTTTGTTTCTGCTCACTGGGATGGAACTGAAGAAACAGAAGATAAAATAAAAGAAATTACTAAGGCAACCATTAGGTGTATACCTAACGATGCAGTAGAAGAGGAAGGTGTATGTATTTTAACTGGTAAACCGTCTTACAGAAGAGTTCTTTTTGCAAAAGCATATTAATTTAGAAAAAAAACATTTTTTTTCTAAAAAAAATTGTGAGAATTAAAAAACATTGTATATTTGCACCCGCAATTAGGATATTCTTAATTGATTTGGTCCGTTCGTCTAGGGGTTAGGACGCATGGTTTTCATCCATGTAACACGGGTTCGATTCCCGTACGGACTACAATGTTTTATTGAAAAAACAAATTAAAGTATTATGGCAAATCATAAGTCAGCGTTAAAAAGAATTAGAAGCAACGAAGCTAAAAGGTTGCGTAATAAGTATCAGCATAAAACTACACGTAATGCTGTTAGGGATTTACGTATTGTTGAAGATAAAGCTGAAGCAGAAACTAAATTAGTAAAAGTTATTTCTATGTTAGATAAGTTAGCTAAGAACAACATTATTCATAAAAATAAAGCATCTAATTTAAAATCTAAATTAACAAAGCACGTTGCTGCATTGTAAGATTTTAGTTCTAAAGAAATTTAAAACTCTGAATATTTTATATTCGGAGTTTTTTTTGTTATTAATTTAAATGCTGTTATTGTATCTTGATTTTGATTTGTAAAAAAACAATCTTTAGAGTTTAGTGTAAAATAGTATGTAGATTTTAATACGTAGGTTAATATTTTTTTAATTAAAATTAAAAATTAGTTATTGTTATAATTTGTTGATTTTAAATGTTTTAATGTGGTTGTTGTTTGGCGATATCTAATTTTTTATAAAAAAGTTGATTTATTTTTAATAATTTCTTGTACAAATTAAAAAACATTGTATATTTGCACCCGCAATTGAGATATTCTTAATTGATTTGGTCCGTTCGTCTAGGGGTTAGGACGCATGGTTTTCATCCATGTAACACGGGTTCGATTCCCGTACGGACTACAAGTTTAAAAAAAGAAGTAATAAATTAACAATTATGGCAAATCATAAGTCAGCTTTAAAAAGAATCAGAAGTAACGAAGCTAAAAGGTTACGTAATAAATATCAGCATAAAACTACTCGTAATGCTGTTAGAGATTTACGTGTTGTAGAGGATAAAGTTGAGGCTGAAGGAAAATTAGTTAAGGTTATTTCTATGTTAGATAAGTTGGCTAAGAACAATATTATTCACAAGAATAAAGCTTCTAACTTAAAATCAAAGTTAACTAAGCATGTAGCTGCTTTGTAAAATCTTCTTTTTTAAATAAAATTTAAAAGCTCTGAATTCATATTCAGAGCTTTTTTTTGTGCTGAATATTTTAGATTGTTTAGTTGCTGTAAAAGAGGTGTGTTACAATCTTTATTTCTGTACTTTTTTTTAATTTCATATAAGTAGTATTTGATTGATGATTAAATGGAGGTAGATATCTTTTTTTTGTCTACGTAATTTTAATACCCTAATAATAATAATAGATCCCTTTTTACAAAAATAGATTGATAATTATGCTATTAATAGTATTTGTTATTAGTTTTTGGGTATGTTTTTTCTATGATAGAAATTTAATTTCAGTGTTGTTTGTTGTGTGAAGTTTCTGAAAAAATATTTTTGTTAAGAGGTTTTTTTTGGATACTAGATTAGTTATTGATTCTGGTTTAAATATTTGAATTATTTTTCAGTCAGTTTTGATTTGTTTGTTATTCAATTTATAATAAGATGAAAATTAATTATAGATTATGAATGTTTTTAAGTTTTTTGATAAAATCTTTAAAAGTAGGTGTGTTTTTATTAGTTTTTTAGAATACTAATTATATCAAAAGAATGTAAGAGTTCCATATATCTGTTTGATGTTAATGGTATTTATTTATAAATTCTGTGATTTATGTATTAATTATGTTTGAAAACTAATTTCTATAAAAAAACTTCTATCTATAAGGATTTCAATTCCAACACCTTATACATTTATATTTCATTTTGGGATAAAAAAGTTAAAAAAGGTGTTGTGATTATTAAAAAGAGGTGTATATTTGCACCCGCTAACGGAAATACGAGTA
>NZ_JAHDAU010000089.1 GCF_021991835.1 Polaribacter sargassicola | reverse complement strand
AAACTTATTTTCAGTCTGCACATTTACAGTACAAAAATCAATTCGGTCATTCTCATTAAATGGTTCAATTGATCCATTTCCTATTCGTTTCCAAAACGTAACAAATTGTCCAGCTTTTTTTGGTGTTATTTTGGCATTTCTACTCAAAATATTTAAACCATTGAGTTGAAAACGACAGGCACTATATGCTTTGCTTTCCACTTCAGTTTGAAAACTCGAAATGTCAAGACAGCATGTGTCATAAATTTCTGTTTTTATTTTACTAAGATTTTTATCCATTAGCTCTATTTTATTCGTAAAATTCTTTTGGATATTCAACCATGCCATTAACCCCTTTCAATCCATTTTCAATC
>NZ_JAHDAU010000088.1 GCF_021991835.1 Polaribacter sargassicola | reverse complement strand
CTGCGCATGGTTCTAATGTGGCCGTTCGGAGCGAGCGGCCGTCGGAGTCGTAGCGCCATCGGACGAGGAGGTCCCCATGACCGAGGTTCCCGCGATCACGACGACGACACAGGGGCTGCATCCCGGCCTCACGCGTCGGCAGATCTCGATGATGGGCCTCGGCGGCGCGATCGGCGCCGGCCTCTTCGTGGGATCGGGCGAGGCGATCAGCATCGCGGGTCCCGCCGTGCTCGTGTCGTACCTCGTCGCGGGCACCATCGTCATCCTGGTGATGTCGATGCTCGCCGAGATGGTGGCCGCGCGGCCCAGTTCGGGCGCCTTCAGCTCGTTCGCGCAGCGCGCCATGGGCCGCAG
>NZ_JAHDAU010000087.1 GCF_021991835.1 Polaribacter sargassicola | reverse complement strand
CCGTCGCGATCTCCGAGGCCAGCGACCTGGGCGTGCAGTTCTACGCGAAGGGTGCGCACGGCAAGCCGCTCAAGCCCGAGATCGCCATCAACCTCGCCGCCGTCAACAAGCGCCTGGTGGCGCTGGCCGGACAGCAGTCCGAGGACATGCGCGCCACGCTGCTCGAGGCCGGCGTGCGCATCCTCTCCGGCCACGGCCGCCTGGAGGGCCCGAACGCGATCGTCGTGGCCACCGGGCCTGGAGGCACGGACTTCGACCGCATCGAGGCCGATACCATCGTCGTCTCGGTGGGCGCATCGCCGCGCGAGCTCGATTCCGCGAAGCCCGACGGGGAGCGCATCCTCACCTGGACCCA
>NZ_JAHDAU010000086.1 GCF_021991835.1 Polaribacter sargassicola | reverse complement strand
CGCACCGTCAGCCACAGCACGTCGTGCTGCACCTTGAGCCGGCGCAGCAGCCGGTCGGTGTCATCCGACATCGGCGTCTCATCGGTGACGATCACGACGATGGAGCGTCGCGAGATGTTGTGCGCCGTGTAGCGGAGCAGGGCGTCCCGGTCGCTCGGGGCGTCGCTGTCGTCGATGGCCTGGCGGATGGTGCGCAGGGCGTGCTCGAGCGCGCCCTCGGTGCCGCCAGGGGGCAGCCGGCGCACACGGGCGGAATCGCCGTAGATGATCGAGAAGTCATCGCCGTGGCGAACCGTGAGGAAGCCGAGGGCGCCGGTCAGCAGCACCACCAGATCGCGCTTGGACCTCTCGTCCTC
>NZ_JAHDAU010000085.1 GCF_021991835.1 Polaribacter sargassicola | reverse complement strand
CGGTCGGGGGCGCCGGTCGCGGTGCGCGCGACCACGGCCCTGTCGGCCTCGGCGATGGCGTCCCGGATCTCCTTGCGGCGGGCGCGCTTGACGGCGCGGAACATCTTGCCGGTGGCCCGACGGACGGCGATGTAGTCCGGATGCTGCTGATCGACCTGATCGAGCTCGGCGAGCACCTTGAGCGCGATGGCGAGCTCAGCGGGGTCGATGCCGGAAGGCACGAGCGGCTCGGCTTCCGCGGTCCCTGACCCCTCCTGGGTCCCTGAGCTTGTCGAAGGGTCATCGGTCATTGGGCCGATTCTACCGTCCGGACCTGGACGCTCCGGAGTGGGGCTGACCGTTGTCGGAAGCCCGGCGTA
>NZ_JAHDAU010000084.1 GCF_021991835.1 Polaribacter sargassicola | reverse complement strand
CGCCGGTGCCTGTCCCCGCACACGAAGTGAGCGCACACAGAGACAAGACCAGCGATGCGGCTGCGAGAGTGGCTCGCGCCGCCATCTCAGAACCAGTAGATATTGCTGCTTGAGTGGACGGCGTTGCCCCTGTTGGTGAGGTAGCCCGTGTGATTCTCGGCAAACGCGGAGTTCGACATGCCGACCCAGCCGCTCCGATACGTCGAATATGTACCGTTGGACACAAGGAATCGCTTCATGACTGCCTGCGTCTGGTCGCAGGTGACGTTCGTTGTCCCGACGATGTACGCGTTGACTTGCTCTGGGTAGAAGCGGCAACCACTCCACGTGACCTCCGCGGCCTGCGCGGGCACCGCACC
>NZ_JAHDAU010000083.1 GCF_021991835.1 Polaribacter sargassicola | reverse complement strand
GAGGGCTGTGCGCCACAACTCCGGAGATCTGAGGCGTGGGCGCGGGAATTCGGCCTCCCGGTGCGTCCAGCGACAGGCTTCTCCGGAGTTGTGGCCGCGAGGCGCCTCAGACCCGGGCGAGGATCTCGCCGTGCGGGACCAGGTACCAGCCGTCGCCGTCTGCGGCCCACGTACGCCAGGCGTCGCTGATGCGCCGCAGATCGGCTTCCGTCGCCATTCCGGATGCGGTGAGCTGGCGGGCGAGAGCGGACTCCAGGATGCGGTCGGCCCACATCCCTCCCCACCACTCGCGCTCCGCGGGCGTGGCGTAGCACCAGGTGGATGCCGTGGCGGTGACGTCGGTGAACCCGGCGGCGCGTGC
>NZ_JAHDAU010000082.1 GCF_021991835.1 Polaribacter sargassicola | reverse complement strand
CGCATACTCGCTGTCGTCGAGACGCAGCAGCGTGTACGAGGTGACGACGACGTCGGCCCGCTGCACGGCGTCAGCGATGCGCTCGTCCCGGCGCGACGCGGTGCCCTCGATGATCCGCATCCGCAGACCCGGCACGAACCGGGCCGCCTCGCTGCGCCAGGTGCCGAGAACCGAGGTCGGGGCGATCACCAGGAACGGGCGCGTCTCCCCTGCCTCTCGCGCGTGCGCGATCAGCGCGAGCAGCTGCAGCGTCTTGCCGAGGCCCATGTCATCCGCGAGCACACCGCCCAGGCTGTGACCCCAGAGGAACGCCAGCCAGTCGAACCCCTGCTTCTGGTACGGACGAAGCTGCGCGTTCAGCC
>NZ_JAHDAU010000081.1 GCF_021991835.1 Polaribacter sargassicola | reverse complement strand
GAAGGCGTAGTGGCACTTGTCCTCTATCCCGCACTGGTGTGGGCAGGAATCGACCCCCTGGCGGCCCTGTGGGAGGCGCCGTACTACGCGGCGATGTCCTTCACGAACACCGGTTTCACTCCGAACACCGGCGGAGTGAGCATCTTCGCCGACGACTACCTGGTCCTGTCGGTCCTCATGATCAGCGTGTTCCTGGGCAGCATCGGATTCCCGGTGATCTACACGCTCGCCAAGCACGTGTGGCACATCAAGCGCTGGTCTCTGCACACGAAGCTCACTCTGGCGACCACGGTGCTGCTGTTCGTCGCGGGAGCTCTGACGTTCCTCATCCTCGAGTACGACAACCCGCGCACCTTCGGGTCC
>NZ_JAHDAU010000080.1 GCF_021991835.1 Polaribacter sargassicola | reverse complement strand
CCGTCGGCCTGATCGGGCACACGAAGTCGGACGCGCTGGAGACGGTGACGAACCTCGTGGCGGATGCCGAAGCGGGACTGCTGTCGTCGATCCGTCCGGCTGCCGACATCCTCGACCTGCTCGACGAGCGAGGCACCGAGTACACCACGTGGGACGGCTGGCTGGCGCTGGATGCCCACGAGCGGCAGCTCGGCGAGACCCACCAGCACACTCGAGAGCGCGTCAAGGTCGTCCCCCGCGAGGAGCAGGTCGCCCTGTCGCGCGATGAGGCGCTCGCGCGATGACCTACGTCATCGCGCTGCCGTGCGTGGATGTGAAGGACCGCGCCTGCATCGACGAGTGTCCCGTGGACTGCATCTACGAGG
>NZ_JAHDAU010000007.1 GCF_021991835.1 Polaribacter sargassicola | reverse complement strand
GCTGAGATAGAGAATGTAATAACTAAAAGAAGAAGTATTTTTTTCATAATATTTGTTTTACACTTCAAAGGTAATTATCATTCTAAGTGATTTGCTGCCTTTTTCGTTATATGCACTCTAACTGTAGATGAGTTGTAATATATTATTAGATAAAGTAGTTTGCCTAAATTTTATAAAAATAGAATTCATAAAAAAAGGTAAAAGAAAAATCTTTTACCTTTAAATGTGTATAAATCAAATTTAAACTATTAACAGTACATTAATTTAGATCTTCTAGAAAGTAACTTTTTATAAACATTATAAGCTACAGTATCTATAACTAAAGATCTTTTATTTTCTTCTTCTTTTGTAACCTCTTCTTTTTCATCTTCAGAAACTTCTAAAAGAGATTTTAAAGACACTTCTTGTTTTAACAATTCTACTTTACTATCCTTTACCAAACTAGAACTTGTTTGTGCATTAACTGTTGCTGAGATAGAGAATGTAATAACTAAAAGAAGAAGTATTTTTTTCATAATATTTGTTTTACACTTCAAAGGTAATTATCATTCTAAGTGATTTGCTGCCTTTTTCGTTATATGCACTCTAACTGTAGATGAGTTGTAATATATTATTAGATAAAGTAGTTTACCTAAGTTTTATAAAAATAGAATCCATAAAAAAAGGCAAAAGAAAAATCTTTTACCTTTTTTATAAAATATAAAACTTTAATTATTTATTAGCAGTACATTAATTTCACTCGTTTAGAAAGAATTTTCTTATATGCACTCCTATAAATAGCTATTTCAATAACTGTGTTTTTCCTTTTTTTATTTAAATTGTTAAATTCTGTATTTTCTACAAAATTTGTTTCACCTACTTCTAGTAGAATAGAATCTAAATCTAATTGTTTTTTTGTTATAATCTCAATTTTCTTTTCTTTTATTGTACTTGAAGTAGTTTGTGCACTAATAACGGCAGGAGTAATAAGTAGTAATAACAGCAAGAATATTTTTCTCATAAGTAGTAAAAATTTCGATGCTAATTTAGTCAACAAATAGACAAATAATCATTTTTCATCGTTGAAATGCATCTAACTGTCGTTAAGCTGCGTTTTTACGTAGTTAAATAAAATTTAGGTTTAAGTTTTTTATCATAAATAACAAATATTTAACGTAAAAAATATACTGAAAAAACATAAATTCTGAAGTAATGACATGTTTTTTCACAAAAAGTAAAGTAATTGTTAATATAAAATTGTATTGGTTGAAAATTTCTTCATTATATAAATAAAAACACTTTAACTGTAGTAGTTAAAGTGTTTTTATTTATATAATTATAGTAAATCTAAACGTTTCATTAATAGAGGTCTTTTTGATCGACTAACAGGAACTACATCTTTTTTTATCAATACACTATTATCTTCTATATCAATAATCTTTTTAATATTAATAATATAAGAACGATGTATTTTTAGAAATAATGATTCTGGTAATTTTTCTTCAACCTTTTTAAGCGTAGAATGAACAATGTAATCTTTATCTTCTGTTTTAATTTTAATATAATCTCCCTTTGCTTCAACTAAATAAATACTAGGAACGTCTATTTTAATTAATCTTCGATCTATATTTACATAAAAATCATTTTCTTCTACCTTTTTAGACGCAACAGGAGTTGTTGTATTTTGTGCAGGTAAATCTGTTGAAATTACTTTCTTTTTTGCCTTTTCTATGGCCAATTGAAAACGAGATAATTCTATAGGCTTTAATAAGTAGTCTACAATAAAATCGTATTCAAAAGCTTCTAGAGCAAATTTAGGGTCTGAAGTTGTAAATATTATTTTTGGTGGTGATTTTAAGGCTTTTATAAAATCTACACCCGAAAATCCAGGCATGTGTATATCTAAGAATATTAAATCTACTTTAACATCTATTAAATATTTTATAGCATCTATTGCATTAGAAAATTCTTCTAATATATTTAAAGATTCTATCTGATTACACAGGGATTTGATGATAACCCTTGCCATTTTTTCATCATCAATAATAATACAATTCATAAAACTTATATAGTTTCTATATAGTCTGAAATTACTATTAAGATTTTATCAAAATCTTCTTGTCTGTGTAAACTTAGGTTTCGAAGATTATGTTCAAACTCATTAGCTATTCCGTAGCTGTTTTCAAGGCCCAAAATACTAATTTTATGTTTAATTTTATGAACATTTTCTTCAATTTTTTTAAACTCTTTGTTTTTTAAGAAATTGTAGTACTCTTCTTTTTCTATTGGGAATTCAGATTTTATTACACTAATTAACTCATTTTTAATAGATTCATCTCCATTTGCCAATTGATTTATGTAATCTAAGTTAGGTTTTTCCATTTTATTTTTTTTATGCTAAAATAAAAAGTTGTTTCCACATTTGGTATAGATTCTAAGTAAATTTCACCTTTATATAGTGTAATTATTTTTTTTACAATAGATAATCCTATTCCTGATGATAAATAATCATCTTCTAACTTTTGAAAGGCTACAAAAATTTTGTCAAAATATCTTTCTTTTATTCCTTTTCCGTTATCTTTTATATAAAACTTCCAAAAACCGGATTCTTCTTTAAATCCAATTTCAATAATAATCTCCTTTTTATCGTTAAATTTAATTGCATTATTAATTAAATGTGAAAATAATTTTTCTAATCTAAATTTATCTCCCCTTACAATAGGTAATTTTTTATCAATTTTAAGTTGTAAATTATCTGTTTTGTCTAAATCTGTTGTAATTTGATGAACTAAATCATCTAAATCAACATCACATAAATCACCAAAATTACTTCCTATTTTAGAATACTCTAATATACCTTTAACCAGTATATCCATTCTTTCTACGTTTTGCCTAATTAGCTCTAACTTTTCGTTACCGCTTTCATCTATTAAATCTAAATAATCTTCTTGTAACCAAGTAGTTAAAGCTTCTACACTTTGTAATGGAGATCTTAAGTCGTGAGAAAACATATGTGTGTAATCTTTTAACTCTTCATTTTGACGTTCTAAATTCTTTAAAAGTCTATCTTTTTGTTGATTTATACGTATGATTTCTTTTGTTTGATTATCAATAAAATCTACTAACTTTAAAGAATCTGTACTCTCTATAGGACGATCTTCTTTTAAATCATAAATCTGTAATCTATCTATAACGCTCTCTAGCTTTTGAATTACCTTTTTTTGAGATTCTGTTTCCTTTTTTAATTGTTTATTAGCTTTATAAAGTTCATCAGAACTAATTGCTGTAGCTCGTTGTAACATTATAAATTGTTCTTCTGATGTTGTATAAGAGCTATCTATTGCCTTAAAAAAATCATCTAAACGATCATCAGATTGTAAATCTTCTGGTAAAAACTTTCTTATTTGTCTTTTTAAAAGAGAATTCATTATTCGCTAATTAATGTAATTGTCATAGTTTGATTATGCAATTGACAGTTATTTTCTCCTATAAAAGGAGCTATTTCTCCATAAGAATATAGACCAGTAATTGTTGCGGTATCACCTATAACATCTATTACTTCTTCTACTTCTTCTTCTACTCTTTGGTCTAAAACTAGTTTTCTACCAATACAACTAACCAAAATAGCTAATTCTGGTTCTTTTTCTCTATACTCTGATGCATTTATTGCTGCTTTTTCTGCTGCGTTTACAATATTATCTACATTAGTCATCATTAATTGAACTCTTGACTCTTCAAAAATATCACCAGCCAAAATCATAGAGTTTTCTTCTTCATCAATATTTAATATAGTTCTTACTATTGAGTTATTTTCTTCTTTTGTTTTTACATTTAATGGATATAACAATGCTGCTCCTGGTAATTCTTTAGATTTTTCTCCTAAATATTTTTTATACAAATCTAATGCTGGTAAATCATCTAATTCATATAATACATTACCTTTAGATTTAGTTACAATTCTTTCTGGTCCAAAAGGAGTCCAACCACCGTTAATCGAAAAAGTAACCTCTAAAGATTCTCCGTATAGACCAATTGCAATTACCTCACCTGGTTTAGGGTTTTCATTATATGAAGAAATTGTTTTTTCAAACCTTGCAGAATCTCCACATAAAGCACCAGTTATAAGTAAATTATCTTTGGTAGCAGCATTCATACCTTTTGTTAACTGACTACCATTTATAAAACTACCTTCAGAAATTATAAAAACATGTTTTAATCCTTCTTCTGGTAATTGACTAATTATATTTTTACCAATAGAAAAACTATCTACATCTTCATTTAAAACACTGGTTGTCTTTATAATATATTTACTTTTTTCAAACTCTATAGCTGTAATAGTAACACTTTCATCATCTACAGAATGAGAAGTAATGTCTCCTGATGTAGAACCAAAAACTATATGACCATCTTTAAAGATAGATTTAACATCTTTGTATATATTCTTGTCTTCTAATAAAAATCTATTACCAAAAACAAGAACTAGAGGTTCTTTTAACTCTATATTCTTTGATAAATATTGCCAATCAGAATTTTTATATTTTTTTAATTGTACTGTTTTCATAATAGTTTTTATTGCTTTTTTATGGTAAAATAAAAAGTTGTTCCTACTGTTGGCTCACTTTCTAGCCAAATTTTACCACCATATAAATCAATAATTTTTTTAATTATAGACAAACCTATACCTGTAGAATCTTCTCTTTTATTTAACGAATGAAATACCTTAAAAATTTTATCGTGATACTTTTTTTCTATACCTATACCATTATCTTTAATGTAAAATTGATAATGTTCTTCTTTTTCTAATGAACCAACCTCTATAATACCCTCTTCTTTATCACAAAATTTAATAGCATTACTAATAAAATTTTGAAATACTTGTTGCAACTTTGTTTTGTCTCCAAGAACAACAGGTAAGGTATTTTTAATGTTTATAGAAATATTACTTGGTAAGTATAAAAACTGTTTTAAATCTTTTACCAATTCATTTAAATCTACATCTACAACTTCTATTTCACCTGCTCCTATACTAGAATATTCTAAAACATTAGATATTAAGGTTTCCATAGTTTCTATTGTAGAGTCTATAAGATCGAAGTTTTGATTTGTCATTTCATCAAATCCATCTTGGTTGTCGGTTTTAATCCAAGATACCAAAGCTTGAATACTTCTTAATGGAGATTTTAAATCATGAGAAACAATATGTGCGTATTCATATAATTCTTCATTTTTTTCTTTTAATTCATTTAGAATTATCTCTTTTTGCAGTTGTAGCTTTTTAAACTCTGTAATATCATAAACAATAGCTATTGTACCAATAATGTCTCCTAATAAATTATAATTAGAAGCAGCACTAAGCATCCAATATTTAGTTTCTCCTTTTCTATTTTTTACTTCTACTTCAAAAGACCCTGGGTTTCCATTAAGTCTTTTTTCTCTTTCTTTTTCTAATTTTTCTTTTGATTCTCCTTCTGTGAAAACATCTGATCCTACTTTACCAATTAATTCACTTTCTTTATAGCCAGACATATCACTAAAACTTTGATTAATCATCAAAATCTTACTATCGTTGTCTAGCTCAACCAAACCTAAGTTCATATTAGCAATAATGCTACTATATTTTGTTCTTTGAACTTCTAAACTAATTTTATAATTTTTCTCAAGAGTGATATCATTAAATTTCCATAAGAAACCTTTAATATTACCCTTTACAATTACAGGAGTATAGCTTCTCGATAAAGTTTTACCATCAACCATTTCTAATTCTTCATCAAAAACAGCTGTTTTATTTTTAACTATCTCATCCATTCTTTGAACAAAAGTAGATGACGTTTTAAAAAGTGATTTGTTTTGTTCTGCAAACAATTTACTATCAATACCAATTAAATCATTTGGATTTTCATTAATATTTAATAATTCACAAAACTTTCTATTACTTAAAATTATTTTTCTATTCTCATCTTCTAAAACAATACCACTATTAAGGTTTAACACTAAGGCAGATAACCTATTTTCTGATTCTATAAGTTTTTCTTTATCTAATATTTCCTTGTGTATATCTTCTATAGTAGCTAAGTGATATTTGATAATATTATTTTTATCTTTAACTGCAGTAACGGTAGTTTTTGCCCATAGTATATCTCCATTTTTTTTCAGATATCTTTTCTCTAAATTAAAAGTATTTATTTTACCGCTATTTAGTTTGTTTGATAATTCTTTAGATTTCTCTATATCGTCTGGGTGAGTTAAACTATCTACTTTAATATTGTCAAAATCTTCTGAGTTGTACCCCAACATATTCACCAAAGAGTTATTTACTAATAAAACCCCATCTTCACTTACCTTAGAAAGGGTAATACCTATTGGTGAGTTATTAATAATGATACTTAATTGGTTTTTTTGCTCTTCTAACAACTCTTTCATTGTTACCCACTCTGTAATATCTCTAATAATACCCTGGGCAGCAATAGGTTTATTTTCTTTATCGTAGATTATTGAAGAATTAACTTCAATCCATTTTATATTATTATGTTTATCTACAATTCTGGCAGTATAATCTTTAAAAAAACCTTTGTCATAAAGTTCTTTAAAAGCTTCTACTGTATATTCTACATCTTCTTTGTAAACAAGTTCTGAAACATTAAATGATTCTTCTTTTATATCAAAACCAAAAACCTCTACAGCAACATCATTCATTTTTAAAACATTACCAAACAAATCCATAACAATATATGCATCGTTAATGTTTTTAAAAACACTGTTTAAAGTATTTGTTTTTTCTTCTAAATGTTCTTTTAATTGTTTAGATATGGAATATAATTCTCTAGATTTATCTTCTAGAATTTTTTCGGCTGCTTTACGTGCAGCTCTTTCTCGCTTTAGAGCTCTCTGTAGTATTTCTATATCTTCTTGGCTCATTAGTTTTTCTTAACAATAAACTTAACTTCTGTGCCATCTTCTTTAATTTTTTCTAAAACAATTGATGCTGAGCTATTAAAATGTTCAAAAGTTTTATTCATTAAACCTAAACCAAAATGATGCATTGCTCTGCTAGATTTGTAGATCATTATTAGAGAGTTTTCTGTTTTCTCTTCTATAATAAAAGTAGGTAACTCTGCGTCTGGATAAATTTTTTGTACCTCTATATGAATATGATTTTCAATTGAGGCTAGCATTTCTATTGGATCGTTGTAAGTAGCTAAAAGGCCTGGATAACTAGACTCTATAACAGAAAAGAAGTGTTCTGCATATACTAGCAGTAAATCATCTGTAGAAATACCTGTATTATTACTTAAATTTGTTACTAATTGTAACATTTCGGAAAAACTATAAGTACCTATCGAAGTATATACTCCTTCTGATTCTAACTTAGATTGAGAAATAATTTTATCAACCATTTCTAATCCAAATTTTTCTTCTACTAAATCTAAAAATTCTGTAAAAACAATACCTTTCATTTTTCTTCTTTATTTCATTTATAACTGCTTTAATTCATTTGTACTCCAATAAGTTAAAACTGCTTCAATTTTTTTAACGTAGTCATCATACTTTAATGGCTTTAAGATATAACCAGAAATTCCTATTTTATAACATTCAAACAAATCTTTTTGATTGTCTGATGTAGTTAAAATAACAGTAGGAATATGTTTAAAATCATCCGTCTTTTTTATTATATCTAAAAACTCTATACCACTCATTTTTGGCATATTTAAATCTAATAAAATTAAATCAGGAAAATTACTTTTATCTTCTAAGACCTTTAAAGCTTCTTCACCGTTCTTAGCTTCTTGAATTGTATGTTCTAATTTTAATAATGAAATAGTTCTCTTCATCTTCATTATTTCAATTAGATTATCTTCAATTAACAAAATTTTTAATTTTCTATCCATCTTATCAGATTTTTATTTTAAGAACAAATGTATTTTTTTTTTCATTGTTGGTTAAATAATTTTGTTCACCTTTTATTAAGTATAGTTTAAATACATAAAACCATAGATGATTTGTTAAAAAGATGATTTTTGTAAAGAATTCCTTTTTTTTAAACAGTTATTAATTGATTAAAATATTCAAAAATTTCGCCTTTAGAGATAACACTTCCTTTTTCAATTAAATCAAAAATTTCTGTATTTCTTTCTAAACTATACTCTTTAGTGCCTCTAAAAATTTCTACAGAATTATCTAAAGGATTTTTCATTAACCACTCAAAACCTTCTTGTTCTAATAAATTAATATCCCAATTAATCTTAATTGCAATCCTTAAAATTACACTATTCTCAAATTTAAACAAATTTATTGAAGATTTAGAAAAATGTTCTAAATATTTTGTTTTTGATAAAACATCATCCCAAACAACATCAGAAAAAACATTCATTTCTTCTTCTGCTATTTGTGGTTTTTCTTTTTTTATTTGATTCCATTCTTTTACATCTATACTTTGTGATGCCAAAAAACGTGCAAATTCTTCGTGTAAACCTTCAAATTGTTCTTTAGTAAGTTGTCTGTATTTCATAACTATATTATAAGAAAAACCGCTCAAAAAAAAATTGAGCGGCTCAAATATCTAATTTTTAAAATGATTTAGAAAATATAACGCAAACCTATTTGTGCTTGCCAACGAGATCTTAAATCTGAAACTGGCGTAAATGTTTCTGTTAAATCTGTATTAAAAGTATAAGTAGGTGTATTAGTTGTTGGATCTACCGTTACAGATAATGGTTGTAAGTCTCTAGGTTCTTGCACAACTCCCCAATCTGAGTTAATTAAATTTCCAATATTTAAAACATCTAAACTAATCTGAACAGTATGTTCTTTACTTTCTGAAACTTTAAAATTAATATCTTGTAATACTTTAAAATCCCAACGAGATCTCCATGGAGATAAAGCTCCGTAACGCTCTACATACTCTCCTCTTCTTTCACTTAAATAATCATCTTGATTAATATATGCTTCAAATGCTTCTGCTTGTCCTGCTCCTGTAAATTGCATTTGGTTTAATTCTGTTGCAGTTGGCACATATAATAAATCATTGTTTTGAAAAGAAGAATCTCCATTTATATTACCAGCATAAGTATAATTAAATCTTCCTCCTCTTGCATACTCAAAGAAAGTAGAAAAAGTTGTTGGAGAATTTTCTCCGAAGAAATTAAACTTTTTAGAAGCTACACCAATAAATCTGTGTGTATCTCCATATTTAGAATATGATAATACATCTTCATTTGCATCTCCTAAATTTGGGTTAAAATCAAACGCATCTCCTGTAATCTCTGCTTCAATTGAATTTACATCTTTAGCATTTAAATAATTATATGCTACGCTTGTATATAAACCATTATCAAAAGTTTTTTGCAATTTTAAAGAAGCATTCCAAACTCTACCTTTATCAGAATTTGTAAATACGTAAGCATTATTTCCTTTATCTGAATCTAAATAAATTGGTCTATTATCTCCTGGCGCATTTAAAGTTCCTGAAGGGTTTCTTAATCCCCAGTTTTGAACATGAGCTCCATTAATATCTTTAGTATAAGATATATCTGTAGTAACAATTAATCCATTTTCTAATCTGTGATCTACACCTAAATTGGTTCTCCACACTTGTGGCCATTTAAATTCTGGGTCTACAATTTGATAGAAAAAACTATCTAAACCTTGTACTTGATTACCCAACCATACAAAAGGGAAACGTCCTGTAAAAACACCACTTCCTCCTCTAACTTGCGTTGTACCATCTCCATTAGCATCCCAATTAAAACCAAATCTCGGTGAGAATAGAAAACTATTATCTGGTAATTGTCTAGAGTCTAATGTAGTTGTTTCATTTGTATTTGGGTTATAATACTCTATACTAGGATCAAAAGTAAATGGCTTTCTAGCAATATTTTCATCAATTTTATCTTGAGTATCAAAATATAAAGGTTTATCAAAACGAATACCATAAGTCAATTTAAAATTGTCATTTACATTCCATTCATCTTGAACATAAAATGCAACTTGCCCAACATTTGTTTCTGCTAAAGCCCAACCTTCCCCGGTTGGTAAATTATTATTTGTATTGTAAAGAGATTCTGCATTTGCTATTGCATCTGCAAGAAAACCGTTATTTACAGCAGCTTCAAAATCTGCAATACTAGCATAAGAACCAAAAGCACCAATATATCCTCTAGCGTCTCCATACCCATAAGCTCCTAAATTAAAAGAATTATCAAACTGAAATTTTTCAAAAGATACACCTGCTGTTATGGTGTGATTTTCTAATAAGAAATTAGTATTATTTGTTATTTGAAATACTTTTTGATCTAATTTATTATTGATAGAAAATGGTTCGTGACCAGTTATAATATAATTACTTCCGCTTCCGTCTTGAATTGTAATCGCAGGAATTGGAGTTGATAATGGTGTTCTAAAATCATCAAAATGAGTATAACCTGTCTGAAATTTATTAGTAATTTTATCTGAAAAAGTAGAATTTAATTCTAGTTGAAAAGAATTTATATTGTTATTAATTTCATAACCAGAATTTTCGAATTGTAAAGTTTGAAAATTAGGACCTCTAGTTCCTAAAGCTGTTGGATGCGCAGGATTTTCTTTAGAAGCATTTAAAAAGTTATAAATTAAAGACAACCTATGATCTTGATTGATATTTAAATCTAATTTAAAAATACCTTTAGATGATTTAGAACCATAGTTAAAACCTTGGTATCTACCAGTGTCATAACCTAAACTAGAAAGTGCATTTTGTACAGTTATTAAATCTGATTCTAAAACACTAGACTCATTAATAGAAAGTGTTCCATCATTATTATTAGGTATCCAACCAGCAGTACCTAAATCTGTTCTATCATCTTTCTCATAGTTTGCAAAGAAAAATAATTTGTTTTTTATGATAGGTCCACCAATACTAAAACCAAATTGTTTTTGACTTAAATCTGGCTTTATAACATCTTCT
Organism: Polaribacter sargassicola; assembly: GCF_021991835.1. Classification (GTDB taxonomy): domain Bacteria; phylum Bacteroidota; class Bacteroidia; order Flavobacteriales; family Flavobacteriaceae; genus Polaribacter; species Polaribacter sargassicola. The sequence goes on along the minus strand of NZ_JAHDAU010000007.1, from coordinate 189,170 downwards.
CCTTTAATTTTACCTCCTGTTAAATCTTCATTTCTAAAAAATCCATAAACAGTTCCTTTAAATTCATTTGTTCCACTTTTGGTAACTGCATTAACAGAAGCGCCAGTAAAACCAGATTGAGTTACATCATAAGGAGCAATAGAGACAGATATTTGTTCTATTGCATCTAAAGATATTGGTTGAGCTCCTGTTTGTCCACCTGGTGTTGGAGAATCCAATCCAAAAGGATTATTAAATATTGCTCCATCTAAAGAGAAATTATTAAACTGATCATTTCTACCTCCAAAAGAGTTTCCACTTGCAGAAGGTTCTAGTCTTGTAAAATCTGATGCTGCTCTAGAAATTGTTGGTAATGTTTTTAATTGTACAGCAGAAACACTAGTTTGCGCACCTGTTCTATCGCTATTAAAAGTTGAATTTTTAGATGATGAAATTACTATTTCTTCTAATGATTCTCCTTCTTCAGATAATTTACCATTTACATTAAAGGTTTTACCTAATGATAAAAAAACATCATTTACTTCTTGAGATTTAAAACCCAAATAACTAAAAGTAATTTTATAAGGACCACCAACTCTTAAATTTAAAACAGTAAACCTACCATTTTCTTGAGCTGTTGTACCTGTTAAAGTTCCTGTAGGTGTGTGTAATACAGAAATAGTTGCACCAAACAAAGGTTCTCCTGCAACATCTGTTACTATTCCTTTAATTTTTGACGTTGTAACTTGTGCCTTTACTATACTAAAAACAAAGAACAGTAGTAATAAAAGTAATTTTCTTTTCATTTTTTTTGATTTACGGTTAAGTAAATCAAAAATAGAGCAAAAAAAAACATCTACTATAAAAGTAGATGTTCTTTTTTTAACAATTAGTTAACAATAATATTACTCAGCAATAACTTCAAAAGTAATATCTGCTACTACAGCTCTGTGTAATCTTACAGATGCTTCGTATTTTCCTAATCTTTTTACAGAACCACCAACAACTTTAATAAATTTCTTGTCTAATTCTGTACCTGCTTTTGCAAGTGCTGCAGCTAAATCTATATTGTTTACAGAACCAAATAATTTGTCTCCTGAACCAGTTTTAGATGCTATTTTAATTTCATATCCTTTAATTGTTTCTGCAATTGCATTTGCATCTTCAATTAATTTAGCTTCTTTAAAAGCTCTTTGTTTTAAATTCTCTGCTAAAACTTTCTTTGCAGATGAAGTAGCTAAAATCGCTTGTCCTGTAGGGATTAAAAAGTTTCTACCATATCCGTTTTTAACGTCTACGATATCGTCTTTAAATCCTAAATTTTCTACGTCTTGTCTTAATATCAATTCCATGTCTCTACTTCTTTATTATTTTAACATATCTCCAACGTAAGGCATTAGCGCTAAATGACGTGCTCTTTTAATTGCTTGTGCAACTTTACGTTGATATTTTAATGAAGTTCCTGTTAAACGTCTTGGTAAAATTTTACCTTGTTCGTTTACTAAATACATTAAGAAATCTGCATCTTTATAATCGATATACTTAATACCTTTCTTTTTAAATCTACAGTATTTTGCTTCTTTCTTAGTGTCTATATCTAATGGCGTTAAATATCTAACGTCAGCAGATTTACCTCCTTTTGCTTGTTGTTCTATTGATGCCATTTCTTATTTTTTTGTAGATTTAACACGTTCGCTTCTTACTTTAGCCCAAGCTGCAGCATGTTTGTCTAATTTAACAGAAAGGTAACGCATAACGCTATCATCTCTTCTAAACTCTAATTCAAACGCAGCAATTTCTTCTCCAGCTACTTTGTACTCTAGTAAGTGGTAAAATCCACTTTTTTTCTTTTGAATTGGGTAAGCTAATTTTTTTAAGCCCCAATCTTCTTTAGAAATCATTTCGGCACCTTTAGAAACCAAATAGTCCTCAAACTTTTGTACTGTTTCCTTTATCTGAGTATCAGATAAAACGGGATTCAAAATGAAAACAGTTTCGTAATGATTCATAATTAAATATTTATTGTTTATTTTTGAGGGTGCAAATATACATACTTTTTTTTATATAATAGCATCTTTTCTGTTTTATCATTTTTAATATTTTATTTGTACTTAAAACGTATACTATAAATATGTATTAAACAATTACTTTTAAGGTAGTAAAAACAAAAAAAGAGTGAAATTGAAAAAAAAACAATTTCACTCTAATTAATATTAAAAATTAAAACTTAATCGAAAAGTCCTTCTAGCTCTTTATAAACAATTTCTCCTTTTACAATATTTAATCCTTTAGCTAAACTTTTGTCACTTTCACAAGCTTTTTCATAACCTAAATTAGCTAACTTTAAAATATAATTAAGTGTAACATTTGTAAGTGCAATAGTTGATGTGTAAGGTACAGCACCTGGCATATTAGCAACACAATAATGTACTACATCATCAATAATATATGTTGGGTCTTGATGCGTTGTTGCTTTTGTGGTTTCAAAACATCCTCCTTGATCTACTGCTACATCTACAATAACTGTACCTGGTCTCATATCTTTTAGCATATCTTTAGTTATTAGTTTTGGAGCTTTACCTCCTTTTACTAAAACTCCACCAACAATTAAATCATGTGTTTGTATTAGTTGTCTTATGCTATATTCACTAGAAAAAGCAGTTGTAACATGGTTTGGTAAAACATCATTTACATAACGTAAACGTTTCATATTAATATCCATAATAGTTACATGAGCTCCTAAACCTGCAGCCATTTTAGCTGCTTGCACACCTACAACTCCTGCTCCTAAAATTAGAACTTTCCCTGGTTGTACACCTGGTACTCCTCCTAATAAAATACCTCGTCCTCTAATTGGTTTTTCTAAATACTTTGCTCCTTGCTGAATTGCCATTCTACCTGCAACTTCTGACATTGGAGTTAATAACGGTAAAGTACCATCTGCATCTTCTACAGTTTCATAAGCAATACAAATTGCTTTACTTGCAATCATTGCTTTTGTTAGTGCCTCACTAGATGCAAAATGAAAATAAGTAAACACTATTTGATTTTCTTTTATCAAAGGGTATTCCTCTTCAATAGGCTCTTTAACTTTTACAATCATTTCACTCTGACTGTAAACATCTTCTATAGTTGGTAAAATAGTTGCACCAACTTTAATGTAATCTGCATCAAAAAAACCACTACCCTCACCTGCAGTAGATTGAATAAAAACAGTATGATTTCTTTTTGTTAGGGCAAAAACACCTGCCGGTGTCATACCTACTCTACTTTCGTTGTTTTTGATTTCTTTAGGAATTCCGATTTTCATTGTACTTAATTGATTTATTAAGCACGTAAATTTAAAAGCTTTTTTTTATGATTTATGAATAAAAATTGACGTTTTTAATTTTTATGAATAACCCAAAAATATTTTTAAAAAAAAATATAATTCTTAAGTTTAAACTTACTTTTTAAATAATAAAGAATATATAATCACAAAAAATTGACATTTAACATTATATTTTAATGTTAAATGTTAATTTTTTAATCTAAATCTAAACGAACTCCTAAAGAAATGTTTCTTGTTTCTGTATTTTTAAACAAAGAATTTAAATCGTACTTTACGTAAAAACTTGTAGATCTATAACCTAAATATGCACTTACACCGTAATTAATAGTATTCATATTAAAATTATCAAACTGAACTTCTTCCACATCTACTCTATCTGTATCTTTATATTCTAAATATTGTCTAGTTCCTAGTTTAAAACCTAAAAAACCACCAACACCTAAACGAACAGATCTATTTGTTCTATCAGAAACATCTCCATCTGAATACACTCTGTTTTTAGATAAATCCCACTCTAAATGCACAGGAAAATTCATTTGTACATGACGTAATCTACTTTCTGATAAATCGTTAGAAAATGTTTCTATTTCGGTAAATTCTCCGTTTTTAACATGAATTCTATTCCCTTTTAAACGTAAATTATTCCAAAGAAAAGACATTCCGTATTTTACATATAATTGAGATGGCTTATTACTTAAACGTGTTTTCCATGTCCAACCCAATTCATAAAAATGAGATTGCCAAAACTTATACTCAGAATCATTTAAAGAGTTTAAATTATTACTATTTAAAACATTATTTACTCCCATTACAAATACAAATTGAGATGTAGTCTTTCTATTTCTTATTACTTTATGGTCTCTTTCTGCTCTCCTATTATCATATCCATCTGCTCCGTCCTCACCATCTTTTCCGTCTTTTGCATCAAAATCAAAACGAAACGTTGTATTACCAATTGTAAACACATTATCATCTTCACCTAATTCTCCTTCGTCTGAACTTGCGATCTTTCCGTTTGTTTTATCTTGTACTAACAATTGCAATAAACGTTCTTGTTCACTAACTAACGCCTCTATTCTTCTTGCATGATATGCAGCAACTTCCTTTTTTAAACCTGTAGATGTTTCTGCAGTAATTTCTCCTTTTTCAAGTCTTTTATCAATATCTATCACTTTTTCTTTTAGAGAATCTTTTTGTTGTTTTGTAATAATCTCTATTCTTTTAGAAATTTTAATTACTTCTTTTTCAAACGTTTTTTTCTCTTGAGATAAGGCAATAGTTGTGCTAAACAACACTAAAATTAGTAGTATTCTTTTCATCTTTAATATTTTAAAATTTTATTATTCTTGTTTTTTTAGAAATGATTTTTAACTTTTAATCATTTCTACTTGCAATGGCAGTAGCAATATCAGACACTTTAATTTTTAAGGTTTTTATAAAGTTATTCTGAAAAGCTTCATCATCAATTGTGCGCTCTACTTCTGCTAAAATAGTGTTTGGGTTGATTTTTAAATTCGATTTTTTGAGCTCACTTTTAATCGTCTTTAAAACATCTTCTCTACTTACATTGTATTTAGCATAATAAGCTTTTACTTCTTTAGGAGTATGTGTAACAGCATACAATAAATCATCACTATTTATTTTTATGCTACTATTTGGGTTCTGTTGTAAAATTTCTTTTGTAAATTTTATTTCATTACTCATTGACGAATCTTTATCGTTTTTAGATTCATTTTCATCAACTTTTGCTATAATAATTTTTTCTTCTTTTTTTTCAATATTGATTTTTTTATTTTGATTGTTTTTTAGTTCTTTTGATGATATAACACTTGGTTTTATAAGTTTCTCCGTTTCTATTTCATTATTTTTAACTAGTGCTTTCTTAACTGGAATTTCATTTATAAATTGATCTAATTTTTTATTAATTGTAAGCGTATCAATTACGGTTTCTACAATAATTTCTAATGGTTTTACTTTTTCATTTTTATTAAAAACCATGTAACCAACACTAATTAAAAGTAAAATACTTGCTGCTGCGCCTATATAAAAAAACCACCCTTTTTTCTTTTGTTGGGGTTGATCATCTAACTGAACAGACAAACGTTCCCAAGCAGATGCTGAAGGTTGAAAAGTTCTATTTGCTAACTTTTCTTTTATATTTTTATCTAAATTATTTGTCTTCATTAATAAACTTATTCGTTTTAATATAATTCTGTTGCAATAATTTACGTGCTTTAAATAATTGCGATTTTGATGTACTTTCTGAAATACCTAATTGTAAAGCAATTTCTGAGTGTTTGTAACCTTCTATTGCAAATAAATTAAATACCATTTTATAACCTTCTGGTAATTGATCTATTAATAATTGAATGTCTTCTACAGTTGTATTTTCTAAACTTTCTGTAGCTGCATCATTAAAAACAAAATCTTCATCAGACAGATCAACTATATTTTTTTTTCGTAAATAAGAAATACACGTATTTACCATAATTCTACGAATCCATCCTTCAAAACTACCTTCATGTTTAAACTTATGTAAGTTGGTAAAAACTTTTAAAAAGCCTTGTAATAATAAATCTTCTGCATGATGTAAATCTTTTACATACTGCCTACAAACACCCAACATTTTAGGAGAAAATTGCTCAAACAATTGTTGTTGCGCTTCTCTATTATTATCAATCGCTTTTTTTATGAGCGATTTTTCTTTGTTATGCAATTTTATAATTTTCAAGCCTCTTGGTTCTGTTTTTACTGCCTTACAAATATATAGACTACACAACTTTTAAAAAGGTTGCTTTTAATAAAAAAAAATTAATTAAAATTCTATTTTAAACAACAACAACAACAAGATTAAGCATCTATTTATCAACAATATAAATTAATGATAAATTTAAAAATTTTATCCATAAAAAAACTCATCAAAATCTAAATTAATAGATTCTGATGAGTTTTTAATTATTATTATAAAAATGTTTAATTTTATTTAAACAACAATAGTATATTGTATTTTACTCGAAACTTGTATTCATTTTTAGATATCCTAAAAACTCTCTTTTTGTTTCTTTTTCTTTAAATTTACCACCAAATTCTGCAGTAACGGTAGAGCTTTCTATATCTTTAATTCCTCTAGAATTTACACATAAATGCTTTGCATCTATAACACATGCAACATCTTCTACACCTAAAGCCTCTTGCATTGCTTGTACAATTTGCATTGTTAAACGCTCTTGTACTTGAGGTCTTTTAGAGAAATACTCAACAATTCTATTCATTTTAGAAAGGCCAATTACCTTACCGCCAGATATGTAAGCAACATGTGCTCTACCCACTATTGGTAATAAATGATGTTCGCAAGTAGAGTAAACTACGATGTTTCTCTCTACTAACATTTCACCATAATTATAGTTATTATCAAATGTAGAAGCCTTTGGCATATTTTTAGGATCTAATCCCATAAATAATTCTTTTACAAAAGCTTTTGCTACTCTTTTAGGAGTTCCTTGCAAACTATCATCTGTTAAATCCATTCCTAAAGTTTCTAAAATATCTTTTACACTTTCTTGGATTTTATAAATTTTTTCTTCATCAGAAATATCAAAAGCATCTGCTCTTAAAGGTGTTGTTGCTGATGTTCCGATATGATTTTCTCCTATTTCGTCTATTCTTTCGTCATTCATTTTGCTGCTTAATTCAAACATTTCAATCTTATTTAAGGCTGCAAATTTACGTGTTTGCAACGTATTATTTTAATTTACTAATCAATAAAAACTATAAAAGTATAGTTTTTTATACTTTTAACGTATTTATTAAGTCTACTAATGTGCAATTTGTTTGCTCACCAGAACTCATATTTTTTAAAGTAAAAACATCATTTTCTACTTTAGAAACTACAAATTCTATTGCTCTATTAGTTATATATTTCCATTGTCGTTTCTGCGCCTTATTACTTTCTGCTAAATCTGGATAAAATTCAGATTTAACACCGTTTTCTCTTAATTCTTTTATTGCTTTTAGCTTTATAATGTCTGTATTTGCATCAAAATTTAAGAAAACAACTTTAGGTTTAGGTAACTCTACTGTTTTAAATAAGTTTAACTCTTCTAAAACTAAATAAATTCTATCTAATCCAAAAGAAACACCAACACCAGACACATCTTTTAAACCAAAAATACCTGTTAAATCATCATATCTTCCACCACCACCGATAGAGCCCATTTTTACACCTTCTGGTGCTGCAACTTCAAAAATTGCACCTGTATAATAGTTTAAACCTCTAGCCAAAGTAACATCTACTTCTAAATTAGTTGTTTCTAAACCTAACTCTTCTATTGTGTTAATTACAAAACGTAATTCTTCTACTCCTTTTTTTCCTTCTTCTGATGTTGATAACATATTTTCTAATGAAGATAATTTATCTAAATTAGATCCTGTAAAATCAAACAAAGGTTGTACTTTTTCTATAGCTTCTTCGGTAATTTCTTTAGATAACATTTCTTTTACAACACCATCTTTACCTATTTTATCTAACTTATCTAAAGCAACTGTAAAATCTATTAATTTATCTGATGCGCCAATAACTTCTGCTATACCAGATAAAATTTTTCTATTGTTGATTTTAATTGTTGTGCCTGCTAAACCTAATTTAGTAAAAACAGCATCATAAAGTTGAATAAATTCTACTTCTTGACAAAGTGATTTGCTACCTACAACATCTGCATCGCACTGAAAAAACTCTCTAAAACGTCCTTTTTGTGGTCTGTCTGCTCTCCAAACTGGTTGTATTTGATATCTTTTAAACGGAAAAGTAATCTCGTTTTGATGTTGTACTACGTAACGTGCAAAAGGCACTGTTAAATCGTAACGCAATGCTTTTTCTGAAATTTGAGAAGTAACTTTTAAACTATTTTTTTCTGATAATAATTTATCTTCTGCTTTCTTTAAAAAGTCTCCAGAATTTAAAATCTTAAAAATCAAACGATCTCCTTCTTCACCATATTTACCCATTAACGTTGATGAGTTTTCAAAACTTGGTGTTTCTATTGGTGCAAAGCCAAAGGTTTCAAAAGCAGATTTTATTGTATTTATTATATACGTTCTGTTTGCTACTTCTGTTGGCGAAAAATCTCTTGTTCCTTTTGGGATACTTGGTTTCATATAAATTAATTATCAATATTTTGTAACCATTTATTAATAAATCAGAAAATTGACAATAGATAAATGATAATTACTTTTTTTGCGAGTGCAAATATCGTGAAAAAGTTATAATTTTTTGGGTGTTGTAAAGGTTTTATTTCTTCTTCTTAAAGAGTAAATAGATGCATTTAACTCAAAACCCAACAATAAAATAATTGCATTTAGCCAAATAAATAACATTAAGATTAAAAGTGTACCTATAGAACCGTATAGCTCGTTATATTTAGCAAATTCATTTACATAATAACCAAATAAATAAAAAGTTAAAATAGATAAAATGGTTGTAAAAACAGCTCCTGGAGAAAAAAAGCGAGAATGTTTACCCTCTTTTACTCCGTAATGATATAGCATAGATACTGTTAAAAATATCATAGATAAAAATATAAAGCCTCTACCCAATTGCAGCCAAATTAAATTATCTTCTAACCAACCCATAGACACTAAATTCTTTAAAAAAAGCTCAAAAAAGATAATTAAAACAACTGTTATTAAAAGAAAAAATACAATAACAATAGAAACTAACATTGCAATAAAATAGCCTCTAAAAACATTTCTAACAATTTTTACGTGATAAGAATGCTCAAAACCTCCAAAAATTGCATTTACACCGTTTGTCATTAAAAAAATAGACCCTACAAAACCAAAAGAAAGTAAACCTCCATACTGATTTTTAATAATATCTACTAAAACAGAATCTACAGCTTCAAATGTTTTTGGTGGTAAAACATCTGCAATAATAGATAACAAACCTTCTTGCGCACCATCTATTGGTAAAAAAGGAATTAACGTTAGTATAAATAATAAAAAAGGAAAAATAGACATAAAAAAACTATAAGCAATACCACCAGCTCTTGTGGTTAAAGCTCCTTTTATAATGCCTATAAAATACATTTCTAAAATATCATACAAAGACATACCTTCTAAACCCGGAATTTTAATGTTTTTTCCGAGTTTTACCAAAAGATTTACAATTGGTATTTTATCTAGTTTGTCTTCTATTTCTTTTGTCATTAATTAAAGTTGCAAAGTTAAATTAGCTTTTTAAAAATAATTTCGATTTCAATTTTTGATAATGTTTCTCTTATATTATATATAATTTCTAACTCTTTTTATGTGAATCTATTTCAATACTAAATGGTAATTTTTAGTCGACAATAATTTTATAAACAGATAGTAAACCTTCTAAATTCTCTCTACTAAACTTTGCGCTTTTTAAACTATTTTGTTCTGGGTTGATATTAAAATTAAAAGCACTTGTAAAATCTGCCTTTTCTAAATTTGTTCTATCAAAAACAGTTAATTTTAAATCGCAATTATCAAAAATTGAACTTGATAAATTAGTTTCTGTAAAATCTACTTCTTGTAAATTACAATTTTTAAAACTTGTTTTTGGTATTTTAAGTTGATAAAAAGAAGCATAATTTAAAAAACAATCTTTAAAAGAAAACTGTAATAAAAAAGTATCGCAACCATTAAATTTTACACCAATCATTTTACAGTTAATAAAATTTACATCTTTAAAAGCGGTATTTTTTACATTGGTATTACTAAAATTACAATCTATAAACTCGCATTCTATAAACTGAATATTTGTTGCCTCAACATTCTCGAAATTGCAATTTAAAAATGTGCAATTATCATATTCTCCTTTTTTAATTTTTGTTTTGGTAAAATCTATTTTAGAAAAATCTTCGCTATCAAAATAATTATCAGTCATAAACGTAAAATCTACTTTTGCTTAATCAATTTATAATTTAATTGACTTTCTATTTTGTTACCAGCAATATCTAAAAGCTCTAAATAATCATCATTTATTTGATATTTAAAACCACTTTTAGTCAATAATTCTAGTTGATTATTCTCTACTTTATAAGTTCCTGTTTTTGTAAAAGGTTTTTCTTCTCCTTTCCCCAAATAAACAGTTTGTAATTTAAATGTTTTGTCTTTATTTAATGTTAATTCATTATCAATACCGCTGCAACTAGCACAAGGCAAAACCCCTTTATAAAAACCAACAACATCTATTTTTTTACTTGTACAAGAAGCAAAAATTATAAGAAATAAACTTACGGTAATAACTACTTTTTTTATCATTTAAATGGCTTTTAAACTCAAATCCATATTATAAACAGAATGTGTTAAAGCGCCAGAAGAAATAAAATCTACACCACACTCGGCATATTTTCTTATAGTTTCTTCATTAATTCCACCAGAAGATTCTGTTAAACATTTATCACCAATTAAAGCAACTGCTTTGCGTGTATCTTCATAATTAAAATTGTCTATTAAAATTCTGTAAACACCATCAACAGATAAAATTTCTTCAATTTCTCCCAAACTTCTAGCTTCTACAATAATTTTAATATCAATATTATTATCGGCTAAATATTTTTTTGTTTTAGTAATTGCAGCAGTAATTCCGCCAGCAAAATCTATATGATTGTCTTTAATCATTACCATATCATACAAAGCAAATCTGTGGTTTTCTCCACCACCAATTTTTACTGCCCATTTTTCTAAAGCTCTAATTCCTGGCGTAGTTTTTCTTGTATCTAAAACTTTAGTTTTTGTACCTTTTAATAAATCTGCAAAAAATGCTGTTTTAGTAGCAATTGCACTCATTCTTTGCATTGCATTTAACACCAAACGTTCTGCCATTAAAATGGATTGAGATTTCCCTGAAACATGAAAAACTACGTCTCCAAATTTTACTTTTTCTCCATCATTTATAAAAGTTTCTACTTCTAAATCTGCATCAACATAAGAAAAAACTTGTTTTGCAAAAGCTACTCCGGCAATTATTCCATCATCTTTTACCAATAATTTTGCTTTTCCTTTCGCATCCGAAGGTATGCAAGAAAGTGATGTATGGTCTCCATCGCCAATATCTTCGCGAATTGCATTTGTAATTATAAGCTCTAATTCTTTTTCAAACTGTTCTTTTGATATCATAATTCTTTAATTCTGATGTAAAAATAGTAATTCGTAATACATAATTCATAATTTTGCGGCATGAAAATTAAATTACTCGCTATTGGTAAAACGGATAATAAACAACTTATCCAATTGATTGATGAATATCAAAATCGATTAAAACATTATATAAAATTCGAATTAGAAATTATTCCGGATATTAAAAATGTAAAGAATTTAAGTGAACTTCAGCAAAAAGAAAAAGAAGGGAATTTAATTTTATCAAAACTGCAAAACACAGACCAACTAGTTTTGTTAGATGATAAGGGCAAGCACTTTACTTCTATTGAATTTAGCCAATATTTACAGAAAAAAATGAATTCTGGTATTAAACAATTGGTGTTAGTAATTGGCGGACCTTACGGTTTTTCTGAGGCTGTTTACAAAAAATCTACAGGAAAAATTTCTTTATCTAAAATGACGTTTTCTCATCAAATGATTCGTCTTTTTATTGTTGAACAATTGTACAGAGGTTTTACTATTTTAAAGAATGAGCCTTATCATCATGAATAATTCTGTAATTGTTTTTTAGAATTTTTAAATTGTTTTCTTTAATTCCGATCCTATTCTATAAATTAAAATTATTTCAAAAATTTCTACAACAGCTTGTGTTACAACTCCAATAGGAGATAGAATAATTGCTAAAAAACAAATTCCTGTTATAATTTCTAAGATTCCTGTCCATTTTGCCAAACCTCCAAAATCTAATAACCTTTTAATTCCAATACCTATTAAAATACTTAAAACACCATAAGAAATTAGTTTTGATACGCCAAAAACACCTATAAAATCTTTAAAAACAAACAAAGATGTAACATCTAAAATTGAGAAGAAAAAGGTAAATACAATAACTAAAAATGCACTTATTTGTAACAAATAATTATTAAAAAAACTACCAACTATTACAAATCCTCTAAAAAAGAAAAATAACGCAACTAAAGAAATTGTTTTAATGATAATGTAAATGCTTTTAAAGAGTAAATTTTCTTTTTCTAGATCTATAAATTCTACACCTATTTCAAAAAAACCTGCAATAAAATAAATGATTCCAAAAATCATTGCAATATTTAATTGCTTGTAAATTTTATTTTGATCTATTGCTAAAACAGCATCAAACTTTCCTGGAGTATATTTTTTATCAAAAACTTCTTCATAATCAAAACCTAAAACTTCTAAAATAGCTTTTATAGTATAACTTCTAGGAGACACATCTCCTGCCTCTATTCTTTGAATTGTACGTACATTAATATTACATTGTTCTACCAATTCTTCTTGGGTAAAACCTTTTTGTTTTCTTAGCTCTAAAATTTTCTTACCTAATTCTGGTTGTTTCATAATATGTTGTTTTTTAAATTCCATACAATGTTAATTCAGTTAAATAAGATTACAAATTTTTAAAGGCATTTTCAACCCGACATTTTCACGACAATTCAACAATATCAGTAGTTACAGCGTTTTTTTGTTTTTGCAATTTACAGCATATTTTTTTAATTAATATTGCCAAAGTCAATAAACTTACATTTTTAAATTGTTTACATTTGCTTAAAATCAATATATTTTAATGAAACTAGTATTTGCTACAAACAATCTTAACAAACTTGCTGAAGTTCAAAAAATGTTACCAAGTTCAATTGAATTATTGAGTTTAAAAGACATTAATTGTTTTGATGAAATTGAAGAAACAGAAACTACTTTACAAGGCAATGCAAAATTAAAAGCAGATTATATTACCAATAAATTTGGTTTTAATTGCTTTGCAGATGATACAGGTTTAGAAGTAGAAAGTTTAAATGGCAAACCCGGAGTTTATTCTGCTCGTTTTGCAGGAGAACCAAGTAATTCTGAAAATAATATGCAAAAATTATTGACAGACTTAAGTAATAAAACAAACAGAAAAGCACAATTTAGAACTGCTGTAGCTTTAAATATAAATGATGATAATTTTCTTTTTGAAGGTATTTGTAAAGGAGAAATTTTAACTAAAAAACATGGCGAAAAAGGTTTTGGTTACGATCCTATTTTTAAACCAAAAGGATATAATTTATCTTTTGCAGAAATGAGTTCTGAAGAAAAAAATAAAATTTCTCACAGAGGAATCGCTATTGAAAAATTAGTTAATTTTTTATCTAATTATAAAATATAGTTTTCTATTAAAACCAACCAAAAACATTAAATGGAAAACAAATCTTACACAAAACACTTTATTTTATTATTAATTTTACTGATAATTTTGTTTTTTATAAACATAAGTTTTGGCTCTGTAAGTATTCCTTTTAAAGATATTTTTAATAGCCTTTTTAATGGTAATGTTACTAAAGAAAGTTGGCAAACAATTATTGTAAATTTTAGATTACCAAAAGCAATAACTGCTATTTTAGTTGGTTCTGGTTTATCTGTATGTGGTTTATTAATGCAAACATTATTTAGAAATCCGTTAGCTGGTCCTTTTGTTTTAGGTATTTCATCAGGAGCAAGCTTAGGTGTTGCTATTTTACTTTTAGGCTCATCTATTTTTGGTGGATTTTTATTAACAACTTCTGTGTCTAATTGGTCTTTGCCAATTGCCGCAAGTTTGGGTTCTTTTTTAGTTTTATCTGCAGTAATTATAGCTGCAAATAGAGTTAAAAACACCATGTCTATTTTAATTATTGGCTTAATGTTTGGCTCTTTTACTGCTGCAATTATTAGTGTTTTAGCTTACTTTTCTGAAGCAGATCAAATTCAACAATATTTATTTTGGAGCTTTGGTAGTTTAGGTAATCTTTCTTGGGCAGAATTATCTGTTTTTATTATTATTTATGCAATAGCAATGCTAGCTACTTTAACTATTTTAAAGCCTTTAAACAGTTTTTTATTAGGCGAAAATTATGCAAAAAGTTTAGGTATTAATATTAAAAAAAGTAGAAATATTACGTTATTAATTACAAGTGTTTTAACAGGTGTAATTACTGCTTTTTCTGGTCCTATTGCATTTGTTGGCTTAGCAGTACCACATATTGCAAGAATGCTATTTTTTAGCTCTAACCATAAAATACTTTTACCAGCTGTTGCTACTATAGGAGCTATAGTTTTATTAATTTGTGATACAATTGCACAACTACCAACTAGCGAATTTACGCTACCAATAAATGCAATAACATCATTATTTGGTGCACCTATTGTTATTTGGTTATTGGTAAGAAAAAAGAGAATATTTGTATAAATGAGTAGTTCTAAAAAACATATTATTCTAAAGGCAGAAAATCTAACAATTGGTTATCAGCAAAAAAAGACATCTAAAGTTGTCGCAGAAAATATCAATTTTGAAATTGAAAAAGGACAATTAATTACTGTTTTAGGTAAAAACGGAATTGGAAAATCTACACTTTTAAGAACAATTTCTAAAGTACAAAAGCCAATTTCAGGTAATATATTTATCAATCAAAAAAATATAGAACAAATAACAGAAAAAGAGCTTTCTACTCAATTAAGTTTAGTTTTAACAGAAAGACTACCCGAAAGTCAATTAACTGTTTATGAACTAATTGCTTTAGGAAGACAACCTTACACTAATTGGCTTGACAAACTTTCTAGTAAAGATGTAGAAAAAATAGAAACAGCAATAAAGCAAACAGAAATTGAAGATCTTAAAGATAATCGATTTTATGAATTAAGCGACGGCCAATTACAAAGAGTTTTAATTGCCAGAGCTTTAGCCCAAGACACAGAAATAATTATTCTTGATGAACCAACAGCTCATTTAGATTTACATCATACTATTAAGATTTTTTCTTTGTTAAAAAAACTGGTAGAAACTACATCAAAAACAATAATTTTATCTTCTCATGAAATAAATTTATCTATTAACTTTGCTAATGAAATAATCTTATTTACAGATAATACTATTTTTACAGGTAACTTACCTTATTTAATAGACAACAATGCTTTTGACAATTTATTCCCTAAAGAAATTGTTAATTTTAACAGAAATTTACAACAGTTTATCATAAACAAAAAGTAATTTTGAGGAAATTGTAATAACCATTACTTTTAAACTCTTAATCAAAATTAATTTAAACACTTTTCTAATCAATGAAAAAAATACTTTATGTTGCTGGTGCATTAGCTTTTATGGCTTGTGGTTCTAGCAAAAATTCTTCTAAAGAAGATGCAAATGTAGACCAAGCTGCTAAATATGCAGCCTCTATTACCGCAGAAGATTTAAGTAAACATTTATACACTTATGCTTCTGACGAATTTGAAGGAAGAAACACAGGTGAACCTGGACAAAAAAAAGCTGTAGAATATTTAAAGAATTTTTATGTTTCTCAAAACATTTCTTCTCCTTTAGGTGATGATGATTATTTTCAAGAAGTACCAGCAGAGTTTTTAAATAAACGTAAAAGAAGAACACCTTTAAAAGACTCTGAAAATGTAGTTGCTTTTATAAAAGGTTCTGAAAAACCAGATGAAATTGTAGTTATTTCTGCTCACTTAGATCACGAAGGAATAAAAAATGGTGAAATTTATAATGGTGCAGATGATGATGGATCTGGAACTGTTGCTATTTTAGAAATAGCTGAAGCTTTTAAAATGGCTGAAAAAGAAGGAAAAGGGCCAAAAAGATCTATTTTATTTTTACATGTTACGGGAGAAGAAAAAGGATTATTAGGTTCTAAATACTATACAGAAAACCCTATTTTTCCTATTGCAAATACTGTTTGTGATTTAAATATTGATATGGTTGGTAGAATTGATGAAAGACATACAGAAGATCCTAATTATGTATATTTAATTGGTTCTGATAAATTAAGTACAGAATTACATAATATATCTGAAGCTGTAAACACAAAATACATGAACATTAACTTAGATTATAAGTATAATGATGAAAACGACCCAAATCGTTTTTACTACAGATCTGACCATTACAACTTTGCAAAACATAATGTGCCAATTATTTTCTACTTTAATGGTACACATGCAGATTACCACAAACCAACAGATACACCAGACAAAATTAGTTACGATTTACTAGAAAATAGAACTCGTTTAGTTTTTCATACTGCTTGGGTAGTTGCAAATCAAGAAACAAGAATAATTGCTGATAAAGCAGTAACTAAAGAAGAAAAATCTAAATAATTTTTCCTTTTTATAAAAATATAAAAACCTCACTTTTGTGAGGTTTTTTTTATTTAAGCAATACTTACATTAAAGAGAAAATCTCTCTAAAAAATTAAAAATTCATTAAATAATTGTAGTATTGTATAAGATTAATTTTTAAAAATTTGAATAAAACAAATAATAAAACTTCTTGGAAAGAAAAACTTCATGAAATAATTTATGAAGCAGATACAAAACAAGGTAAACTATTTGATATTATATTACTTTTTGCAATTATAACAAGTGTTATATTGGTAATGTTAGAAAGTGTTAAAAGTTTTGATCAAAAATATCATACTTTTTTAAATATTGCCGAATGGTTTATTACTATATTATTTTCTGCAGAATATATTTTAAGAGTTTTTACCATAAGAAAACCGTTTAAATATATTTTCAGTTTTTACGGAATTATAGATTTACTTTCTACAATCCCTAAATATTTATCATTTGTTTTTATTGGCTCTCATCACTTAATTGCATTAAGAGCTTTGCGTTTATTAAGAGTATTTAGAGTATTAAAACTTGCAAGATATATTGGCGCATCAAACAAATTAATGGTGGCATTAAAAGCTAGTAGAGTAAAAATTTCTGTTTTTCTTTATTTTGTAGTTATCATTTGCCTAATATTAGGTACACTTATGTACATGATAGAAGGCGAAGAAAATGGTTTTACAAGCATACCAAGAAGTGTATATTGGGCAATTGTAACACTAACAACTGT
This sequence comes from Polaribacter sargassicola, assembly GCF_021991835.1. Classification (GTDB taxonomy): domain Bacteria; phylum Bacteroidota; class Bacteroidia; order Flavobacteriales; family Flavobacteriaceae; genus Polaribacter; species Polaribacter sargassicola. The sequence continues at coordinate 171,831 of NZ_JAHDAU010000007.1, read as the reverse complement.
TGGTTACGGAGATATTGCGCCTCAAACTGCTTTTGGTCAATTAGTAGCAAGTGCTATTATGATTTTAGGTTATGGTGTTATTGCAATACCAACAGGAATTGTAACTGCAGAAATGGCTAAAACCAATTTAGATATTAACACACAAACCTGCCCTTGTTGTGCAGCAGAAAAACATAAAGATAAAGCAAAGTATTGCTATAATTGTGGTTGTAAATTAAACTAAATGATTCCGAAAAATATTTTAATAACCATTGTTGGTCCTACTGCAATTGGTAAAACTGCATTAAGTATACAATTAGCAAATCATTTTAAAAGTGATATTATTTCTTGTGATTCTCGTCAGTTTTATAAAGAAATGAAAATAGGAACTGCTGTACCAGAAGATGATGAACTTGCAGCTGCTAAACATCATTTTATTCAAAACAGAAGTATTTTTGATGATTACAATGTAGGTTCTTTTGAAAGAGATGCACTTGCAAAATTAGATGTGCTTTTTAAAGAAAATCCAATTCAGATAATGGTTGGCGGAAGCGGTTTGTATGTTGATGCTGTTTTAAAAGGTTTAGATTATTTTCCTAAAGTTCCTCTAGAAATTAGAAATAATCTAATTTCTAAATTAGAAACAGAAGGTTTAGATGTTTTAAAAAAACAACTTAAAGAATTAGATTTAGAAACTTACAACGTTATAGAATTAGAAAACCCAAACAGAGTTTTAAGAGCTTTAGAAGTCTGTATTGCTTCTGGGGTTCCATTTTCTACTTTTAAAAACAAACCAAAATCACCAAGGAATTTTCATTCAATTAAAATTGGATTAAAAGCCGAAAGGGAGATTATTTATGACCGAATAAATAAGCGTGTAGAAATTATGATTGAAAATGGTTTACTAGAAGAAGCAAAAAAATTATATCCTAATAAAAAATTAAATGCATTACAAACAGTAGGGTATAGAGAGTTATTCTCTTATTTTGAAGGAGATTTCACTCAAGAATTTGCAATTTCTGAAATCAAAAAAAACACAAGAAGATTTGCAAAAAGACAATTAACTTGGTTTAAAAAAGACGAAGAAACTCTTTGGTTTGATTATCAAACAGACATAAAAACAATTATTTCTAAAGTTTCTGATAAAATTAACTTTTTAAATAGCTAACCATCTTTTGTAATTAATCCACTTTTATATATTTGTAAAAATCTAAAACAAACACATGAAATCTAGAATTATATTTATTTTAATTGCTTTTTTAAGCACAATTTCTTTTGCACAAACAAAAGTAGGTACAATAGATACTGATTATATTATTGGTTTAATGCCAGAGTCTAAAATTGTATTAGAAAGAACACAAGATTATGGTGCTAAATTAGACTCTACTTTTAACATAAAACTAGCAGAATACAAAACAAAAGTAGACGATTATAAAAAAAATGAAGAAACTCTTGGTGTATTAGCTAAAAAAACAACTATACAAGAACTTACAGAAATGGAGGCAGATATTAATAGATATCAGCAAAACGGACAAAAATTACTACAATTAAAACAAGAAGAGTTAATGAGACCGTTGTATAAAAAATTAAATGATGTAATACAAGAAGTTGCAAAAGCAGAAAAATACACTCAAATATTAACAATTTCTGGAAATCAATTTGCTTACATTGATAGTAAATTTGACCTTACAGAATTAGTAATGTCTAAATTAGGTATTGAAATTCCGAAAGAAACTAAATAAGTTTTTTTACTCTTTAATAAATAAAAAGCCTCACAATAAATGTGAGGCTTTTTATTTATATTTATATTATTGACTATGATTAACTTTTTGTAAAGCTCATAGAAACTGTAGTAAGCATTTCTTGACCTTGTACTGACATTTTCATATCTATTTTTGATTTAGTAGGAACACCAGATTTTACATCAATAGTCATTTCTCCTGTAATCTTACCAGCTCCCATTCCAGATACATCACCACTAACATCTAACACAACTATATCTTTAGATATCGATTTTACAGTATAAGTATAATCCATTTTCATCCCTTTTTGCTCTTGGCTCATTGTCCAAGTTTCACCAACTTTTACAGCTTCTTTAGGATAAACAACACTACTGTACTGTTTTGCCATATCTTCTACTCCAGGTACAGATGGCGTAACACTAACATTATTAACTTCACCCAAATTATTACCTTCTAGCACTATTGTAGCTTTTAACATCGGATCCATTTGAGCTTTCATCATTTTACCTGTTTCATCTAGCTCATCTGCACTTTTAGAAGAATCAAAAGACATAGAAACACCACCTTGTAACATATTCATTGTTAATTTGGTAAATTTCATTTGACTAGTAAAATTATCTCCACTAACCTCTGTTATATCCATATTTAAATCTACATTCATAGCCATAGACATAATTGATCCCATATCTTGGTTCATAGACATTTTACCTGTATAAACCTCTCCTTTTTTATAGTTTAACCTAAGTAATACAGATTCTTGACTAAAAGTAATAGTAGAAGAAACTACTAAAAACAGTACTAACAATTTTTTCATTATATTATATTTAATTATTATACTACGAATATAATAGTTTAAAATAAAAAACGCTTAGAAAATTCTAAGCGTTTTAATTATTTATAAGAAATCTTTTTAATAATCTTGATTCACATCCCAAGATTCTAAAATATCTTTTAATGTTTTTATAAACATACCACCTAAAGCACCATTTACAACTCTATGATCATAAGAATGAGAAACTATCATTTTATGTCTTATTCCTATAAAATCTCCTTCTGGTGTTTCTATTACAGATGGTAGTTTTCTAATTGCACCTAATGCTAAAATAGCTACTTGTGGTTGATTTATTATTGGTGTACCTGTAATAGAACCAAAACTACCTACATTTGTAACCGTATAAGTACCACCTTGTATTTCATCTGGTTTTAAATTATTGCCTCTTGCTCTGTTAGCTAAATCATTTACAGATTTAGTAATACCAACTAAACTTAGTTGATCTGCATTTTTAATAACAGGTACAATTAAATTTCCGTCTGGTAGCGCCGCAGCCATACCTAAATTTATATTTTTCTTTTTTATAATTTTATCTCCGTTTACAGAAATATTAATTAATGGATATTTTTTAATAGTACTAGCAATTGCTTGCATAAAAATTGGTGTAAAAGTTAACTTTTCTCCCTCTCTCTTTAAGAAAGCATCTTTAACTTTATTTCTCCATTTTACGATATTTGTAACATCTATTTCTATAAAAGATTGTACATGAGCAGATGTTTGCAAAGAATCTATCATATGCTTAGAAACTAGTTTACCCATTCTACTAATCTCTATAATTTCATCTCCGTCTTTTGTGTTAACAGGTATTACTACTTTATCAGCAACTTTTTGTTGTACATTTTTAGGAGTCTCTATTTTTATAGATTCTTTACCTCTATTTTCTACATAACTAAGAATATCTTCTTTTGTTACTCTAGAATCTTTACCTGTACCAACAATTGTTTCTAGTTCATCCATAGAAACGCCTTCAGTTTGAGCAATATTTCTTACCAAAGGAGAGTAAAATTTACCAGATTCTGATGTTTTAAGAATTGGTGTATCAATTACTTCTTTTGCTTTTTCAATTGTTTTGTTTACTTCTTCTACTTCTGGTTGTAAAGTTTTTGTTTCTAAAACAGGTACCTCATTTGATCCTTCTGTTTCAATTACAGCAATTACTTCTCCAACAGCTACAACATCATCTTTTTTGTAAAGTATTTCAATTAAAGTTCCTTCTACTTCAGATGGCACTTCAGAATCTACCTTATCAGTAGCTATTTCTACTACAGCCTCATCTAACTCAATGGTATCACCAACTTCTTTTAACCAAGAAGTTATCGTTGCTTCTGCAACACTTTCTCCCATTTTTGGTAACTTCAATTCAAATTTTGCCATTTTTTTATCTCTTTTTTCAGAAACAAAAATAGTAAAAATGGTTGAGTTTTCTATATTTTTAACTATTAAAAAAAATTAAAAATAAAAACCTTTTTACATTATCATCAACAAAACAGGATTAATTTATAAAAATTATAAATAAAATTCAATAAAAAAATAATTTTGATAACATTTATATAAAATAATTTTAATTGTAGTATTATTAACTTATATACTCTTGAGTTTATTTAACTTAACAAATAACCTGATTAACAATTTATTTATTTTAAATATTAAAAACACATGTAATTTGTGCAATAAATTTTAACTACAATAAGAATAGTTGCTTTGCAACTTTTCTCATAAAAACGGTAAAATATCATACACATTAAAAGAAAATGAATTAAGATCTAAAAAAATCTGTTTGAAGTAATTATAAGAGAGTACTAATCTAACAATTGAAGCGCTTTTGATAAAACATCATCTTTAAACTTACTGTTTTGTTGCTTAACGTAATACCATGGAATATAATTTTCTCTTACAATACCATTTACATGAAACAATTTATCGATAGCAATTCTGTATCCATAATTTCTATTTTTAAAATAAAAACTTTTCATAGACCCTGCCAATCTTTCCATTTCTGTACCTACAATTTTTGCTCTTTGCATACCATCTAAACCAATTGCTAAACCCTCTCCCATACTACCTGTCCATCTGCCAACTATAACAATAATTGGTTTTTTATATTGTTTTCCTCTTGGCGATACAAACTCTAACCAACTTTGTACAATTGTTGGGTTATTACCATACTGCTCTTTAGACACATGTTTTTGATAAGGCAATTCTTTATCAATAAACCTACCCATTATTGCTCTTGCTACATATGTATTTCCTCCATCAACTGTATTTCTTAAATCTAAAATTAAAGCTTTCGTATTAAATAATTTATCCAACTCTATGTCAAAAGCATTAATTAAGTTATTGTTACCTAAAGAATTATTTATTTTGATAACACCTATGTTATTTACAGTATAACTAGATAAAAGATTAGTTTCTTTCCTTATTTTTATTTTATCAACATCAAGTGTAATAATTTTATCATTCTTTAACTTTAAAGTTAAAATTCTTGGTTGATTATAACGACCAGAGATAATTTTATTCGCAATCCATTCTTTAACTTCTTTTTGGTTTTTATTATTACATTCCGTTGGAAAATTATTGATTGCGTTTTTAAAATTAATACCGTTTAACTTTAAAATTTCTGCTCCTATGATATTTGTATCAGCATTTTCTATTTGTGAAACCCATACGTTTTCCACAAATACTTTATTATCTTTTATAGTAACATACAAAGGAGAATGTAATCGATAAGAATTGTTTGTAGAAATATTTAATATTAAATGACTGTCATAAAACTCATCTAATAAATATTCAAAAAAAAGAGTTTTTTCTAAATTATTTTTAAGTTGATGTATTTTTTTAGAGTACCTATTTTTAATACAATCAAAATCTACATTTTTGTCGTTTAAGTAAATATAGTAACGGGATAAATCTTGAATTATCTTGTTATAATCTTCTTTAATTTGATAATAACTATGAGCGTTATTTTGAGAACAACAATAAAAACTAAAACAAAATGTAATAAGTATGAAGCTAATTTTCATTCTAAAAAAATTATTTATTTACAATTTAAAAAAATAATCATTTTTAAAATAATAAAAGTAGCCTTATTAAAGCTACTTTTATTAATGCTTATTGAAAAAACATTTTGGGGGACTAATTAAACACTTTGAGGAAAGCACTTATTTTATAATTTTAAACAAAAATACATTTTTAAACACTTTACCCTGTAAAATTACTGGTAACAAAAGGTAACAATTAATAAAAATAAACCGAAATTAAGTAACAAACACAACTTTAAATCACTAAAAACAAATTATTTAACACTAGACAATAGATAACTATGTTAAAAAGTTAAGTTTTGAATAAATATCTCTAATTTTTCACCTTTAGGTACATTCATTTTTTTTCTAATCCTATAACGAGTTACTTTTATTGCATCTGAACTTGAGTTTCTAATTGATGCAATTTCTTTAATTGATAAATTTAACCTTAACAAAGCACATACTTCTCTTTCTGTTTTTGTAAGATCATTATAATTACTAATTAACATTTTATCGAAACCAATGTTAACTGAATCTATTTTTTTATTGAGAAATGTTAATTTACTATCGGTTACTATTTGTTGTTGAATCTTAAAAATTAAATCTTTAATATAATTTTTAACCTCGGTTGATTTAATTGAATTTCTATGGCTTTTTAGTTGTATTAAAAGTTGTTTTAAGAACTCTAATTTCATAGAGTTTTCTGCCACTAAACTTTTTATTTCTGTTTCAGATCTTTTTATTTGTTGTGATAAAGCTTCCTTTTTAATTTTTTCTTTTTCTAAATTTCCTTGAATTATTTTGTTTTTATTAATTGAGTTTCTATAAAATAAAATAACAAGAGGAATACCTAATAATAAAATAACGATAATTGTAATTAAATATAATTTCTTTTCAAAAGCTCTTTCGTTATTTAAGATTTCTAGATTTTTATCTTTTATTTTAAGATTATTTTCTAGCTCTCTTTCTTTAATTGTATTTTTTGTTTGTGATGTAAAAATTGAATCTGAATAAATTTTATGCTTTTGTAAATTTAAATAAGACTCTTTATAATTTTTTAAGTCGAACTCTACCTTAGCAAGTGAATTATAAGATTTAGACAACCTTAGCTTTAAATTCTCTTTTTTTGCTACCATTATTGCAGAATCTAAATATTTTTTAGCAAGTTTAAATTGCCTCATTTTAACATATGCAGCAGCTATATTATGGTAATTAACTGTAATTAATAATTGTTTTTTTTCTCTTTTTGCATATTTTAAAACTAAACTTCTTAAATCTATAATTTTTTGATATTCACCTTGTTTATAATAAGTGTTTGCTAAATTATTATAAACATTATGAACCCTATCATCTCTATTTAATATTTTAAAAATATCTAAGGCTTTTTCATAAAAATAAATTGAAGAGTCTAATTTTTTAAGTCTTGTATAATAATTACCTAAATATAAATAACCTTTAGCTAAATTTTTTTTATCTTCCTTTTTAGTAAGTTTAAATGCCTCTTTATAATATTCAAACTCTTTTTCTTCTTGATTTTTGTATCTATAAACAGAAGCAATATCATAAGTAATAGACGCTAACCTCTCTGAATCATTTGTCTGTTTAAATATATCTTTGGCATTATTTAAATATCTTAAACTAGTGCTTAAATTTCCTTTTTTCTTTTCTATCAAGCCTAATTTAAACAAAGCTCTACCTTTCATAGTTTTATCTTTACCGTTATTTAAAGACAAAGCCTCACTATAAAAATATTCTGATTTAGACACACTTTTTGTGTAAAAGTACTCTCCGCAATCGTACAAAAACAGAACTTTATTTTCATCTGTTTCTATTGTTTTAACAATTTCTTTTTTTGCTGCAAAAATAGAGTCTATATCCTGAGCATTAATGATAAAGGAAGTAAGAAGTAAAAAAAGTGTTATAAATTTATAATACATTATTTAAAAAATTCATTTTTAATGGAAAACAGGTCCATAAAAAACTAATTTACTAAAATTTTGGCGCAAAGTATAATTAATATAAAAACAAAAAAGGCAAAACGAATTGTTTTGCCTTTTTTGTTGATTTTTAAGAAACCCATTCTTTAGGATTTTCTAATATCTTAATTAATCTTTCTTCTTCTGAGTTTTCTTCTGCTTGATGGTTGTATTTCCATTGTACAATTGGCGGTAAACTCATTAAAATACTCTCTATCCTTCCGTTTGTTTTTAAACCAAATAAAGTGCCTCTATCATGTACTAAATTAAACTCTACATAACGACCACGCCTTACTTCTTGCCAATCTTTGTTTTCTTTTGTAAACTGAATTTCTTTTCTCTTTTCTACAATTGGCACATAACTTTCTAAAAAGCTATTACCAACTTCTGTTACAAAATTGTATCTATCTTCTACAGAAAATTCTTCTGTTTCTTTTAAATAATCGAAAAATAAACCTCCAATTCCACGAGCTTCATTTCTGTGAGCATTCCAAAAATACTCATCACATACTTTTTTAAACTTCGGATAAAATTCTAAATTATGTTTATCGCAAGCGGACTTACACACAGTATGAAAATGAATTGCATCTTCATCAAACAAATAATAAGGTGTTAAATCTTGTCCGCCACCAAACCATTGAGTAACAATATTTCCTGCATCATCATACATTTCAAAATAACGCCAATTTGCATGTACAGTTGGTACAAAAGGATTTTTTGGATGCAAAACCAAACTTAAACCACAAGCAAAAAAATTACCTTCTTTTACTTTAAATTGTTTTCTTAACGCTTCTGGTAATTCTCCAAAAACTTTAGAAATATTTACACCTCCTTTTTCAAAAACAGCACCATTTTCTATAACACGCGTTCTTCCGCCACCACCTTCTTTACGCTGCCAAAGATCTTCTTTAAACTTAGCACCTCCATCTACTTCTTCTAATTTAGCTGTAATTGTATTTTGTAAATTCTCTATATATTTATAAAACTTATCTTTCATTTTCTTTATTTAATAAGGCTACTGTATTTACAGAGGCTGCAGTTACAGAAAGTGGTAAAACAATAACAATTCCGATTACAGGAATTAATAAACACAACATAAAAACAATTCCGTTTCCTATAGAAAAACCTTTGTTTTCACCTACAAAATCAACACTTTCTCTATAATTAAAATGCCTTTCTAAAGTATAATCCATATTACCAAAACCGGCATAATAAGATTGTACTAAAAATAATAAAACAGTAGAAAAAATGTTAACTATAGGTATAAACTTTAATAATAAAATAGGAATTGTTATTAATAATTCTTTTGATAAATTTCTGATATTAATTCTAATTCCTCTCCATAATTGTTCTTGAAAAGAGGTTTTTCTATGTTGATGTTTTAAATTACCATTAATATGTGCTTCTATCTTTTCGGAAACAGGACTCATAAATGGCGATGATAGTGCTAAAATAATATGTTTATACAAAATTAAACCAATTACTAAAACAAAGATGGCTCCTATAACTGATGTAAATGTTGTAAATGCTTCTTTACCCCAATCCCAAATCCAGATTTTAGCTAAAAAAACACCAATATTGTCTGACAAACCATATGCCACAGAACCAATAATTATTGCTGTAACAACACTAATTAGCATAGGAATTGCAAAATATTTCCAGAGTTTTAATTGTGAAATTAAACGTAAAGAGCCAGAATAGGCTTTTATTGCTGAAAATATATTTTTAATCATTAGCGTTGGCTTGCGTTAGCGATTGAAATGACATCCTTTTTGCTTTTTCTGCAAAAAGATATAATGGAAAGCGCGACCTTTAGGTAACGCCCAAATTCTTCTTTTTTTAATTGGCTTTGTATTCTTTTACAGCATCTATAAATGCTTTTGCATTTTCTAATGGAATGTTTGGTAAAATACCATGACCAAGGTTTACAACTAATTTGTCTTTTCCAAATTCGTTAATCATTTGGGTAACCATTTTTTTGATAACTGCTGGTGGAGAAAATAATCTTGTAGGATCGAAATTACCTTGTAAAGTAATATTTCCGCCAGATAAATAACGTGCATTTCTTGGAGAACACGTCCAATCTACACCTAAGGCAGAAGCGCCAGATTTAGACATTTCGTTTAAAGCAAACCAACAACCTTTACCAAATGCAATTACAGGAATTTCTTCTTTTAAAGCATCTATAATTTGCTGAATGTATTGCCAAGAAAATTCTTGATAATCTACCGGAGACAACATTCCTCCCCAAGAATCAAAAACTTGTACTGCATTTACACCAGCGGCAACTTTTGCTTTTAAATATGCAATTGTTGTATCTGTAATTTTTTGTAATAAACTATGTGCTACAATAGGGTTTGTAAAGCATAATTCTTTGGCTTTGTCAAAGTTTTTAGAACCTTGCCCTTGTACACAATAACACAAAATAGTCCAAGGTGAACCTGCAAAACCTATTAACGGAATTTCATCATTCAACTTTTCTTTGGTTGCTTTAATTGCATCCATTACATAACCTAAAGAGTCTTGAATATCTGGAATAATTACAGAATCTAAATCTTTTTGTGTACGAATAGGATTTGGCAAATATGGGCCAAAATTAGGTTTCATTTGCACCTCAATATTCATTGCTTGTGGAATTACCAAAATGTCTGAAAATAAAATGGCCGCATCCATACCATATCTACGGATTGGTTGTACTGTTATTTCTGATGCCAATTCTGGTGTTTGACAACGTGTAAAGAAATCGTATTTCTTTTTTATTTCTTGAAATTCTGGTAAATAACGTCCTGCTTGGCGCATCATCCAAACTGGTGGACGTTCTACAGCTTCTCCTTTTAATGCTCTTAAAAATAAATCGTTTTTTATCATTGGTAAATAATTGTAATAATTTGTAGGAAAAAACCTAGAGTAAATAAAATTGCAGCAAACCTTAATAACGTAAACCTAAAACTATCGTTTATAATTAGCTTATTTAAAATTGGCTTTGATATTTTTTGATCTAACCAAACTTTTATTTTTTTATAAAAGATAATTATTAATATAAAAAATAATATAATCGGAATTAATAATTTTAAATTTAAACTACCAACACCTTCATCTAATAAAAAGCCTATAATCATTCCTATTATTCCAAGTATTATGGAAGGAATAACCATTATTCCTGATCTTATAAAACTTTCAGTCTTCTTTAACCATTCGCCACCTAAAATTTCTGGAGCTGCTAACCAAAAAGAAAGAAATTGCAATGATATTGATAGAATACTTAAAATTTTAATCGTTTTCATACTTACATTTTAGAAACAGCTAACATTCCTGCTTCAATTGCTTTTGCAACTTTTTTGATGTCTTTATCTTTTAATGCTGATGATAAAAACCAAGCTTCAAATTGACTTGGAGGTAAAAACACTCCATTTTTTATCATTTCCCAAAAGAAAACTGCAAACTTTTCTGTATCTGATGTTTGTGCTTCTTCAAAATTGGTAACTTTAGTTTTTGTAAAAAACGGATTTAACATAGATCCAAATCTGTTTACCGTAATATCTACATTGTATTTTTTAGCAGTTTCTAATAAAATTACTTCTAAAATGCTTCCTGTTTCTTCAAATTGATCATACGGATTTTGTTTTTTCAACTCTGTTAAAGTAGCAATTCCACCAGCCATTGCAATAGGATTTCCGCTTAAAGTTCCTGCTTGATACATTCCGCCCAAAGGCGCAACGTTTTCCATAATTTCATTTCTTGCTCCGTAAGCTCCTACCGGGAAACCACCACCAATTACTTTTCCTAAACAAGTAATATCTGCAGTAACACCTAACAATTCTTGTGCACCACCAAATTTAGAACGGAAACCTGTCATTACCTCATCTACAATTAATAACGCTCCTTTAGATTCTAAATAAGCTTTTAACTCTACCAAGAAATTATTCTGCGGAATTACAACTCCCATATTACCACCAACTGGCTCTATAATTACACCTGCAATATCATTATGCGTTTCAAAATGTTTTTTTACGCTTTCTAAATTATTATACTCTGCAATTAATGTGTTTTTTACAGCACCTTCTGGTACACCTTTAGAACCTGGTAAACTTAATGTTGCCAAACCAGAACCAGCAGCTACTAATAATGCATCTTGATGCCCATGATAACAACCAGAAAATTTTATAATTTTATCTTTACCTGTATATGCTCTTGCTAAACGAATTCCGCTTAAAACAGCTTCTGTACCAGAGTTTACAAAACGAACTTTATCCATCTCAGGAAAAGCGTCACAAACTATTTTTGCTAGTTTTATTTCGTTTTCTGTTGATGCTCCAAAAGAATATCCATTTTCTAAGGCTTTTTCTACTGCTTTTTGTACTTTTTTATGTCTGTGCCCCAATATCATTGGACCATAAGAAAGTACTAAATCTACATATTCATTATCATCAACATCTGTAATTTTAGTTCCCTTTGCTTTTTTAATAAACAGCGGATTACCACCTACTGATGAAAAGGCTCTTACAGGAGAGTTTACTGCCCCAACTAAGTTTTTTAAACCTTTTTTATATAATTTTTCTGATTTTTTGAATTTCATTTCTTTGGCTTTTTTGTTCGTTTGATCTCAGTTGAGAACCACTATAACCTCTCGATTGCGCTCGAGGAAACATTTTAATTTTATTTTTTTAATAAAACTTTCGCTGCTTCTTTTGCAAAATAAGTAATTATAATATCTGCTCCTGCTCTTTTCATAGAAAGTAAGCTTTCCATCATTACTCTTTCTCCATCAATCCAACCTTTTTCTGCTGCAGCTTTTACCATAGCATATTCTCCACTTACATTATAGCAAGCAATTGGTCTGTCAAAATTATTTTTTAAATCTCTAATAATATCTAAATAAGACAAAGCTGGTTTTACCATTAAAATATCAGCTCCTTCTTGGTCATCAAAAGTAGCTTCTCTCATTCCTTCATCTCTATTTGATGGATCCATTTGATAAGTTCTTCTATCTCCAAAAGTTGGTGCAGAGTCTGCCGCATCTCTAAATGGACCGTAAAATGCAGAGGCATATTTTACTGAATAACCCATAATTGGTAAATTTGGAAATCCTGAATTATCTAATGCTTGACGCATCATATCAATCGTCCCGTCCATCATACCAGATGGCGCTACCATATCTACTCCTGCTTTTGCATGAGAAATAGTTTGCTTTGCAATATTTACTAAAGTAGCATCATTATCAACATCATTATCACAGATAATTCCACAATGTCCGTGAGAAGTGTATTCGCAAAAACAAACATCAGTAATTACATATAAACTCGGATAGTTTTTTTTGATAAAACGAATTGCTTGTTGCATAATTCCGTTATCATTCCAAGTTTCTGTTCCTTCATCATCTTTTTCTGATGGAATTCCGAATAATAAAACCGCAGGAATCTTTAACGCTACAACCTCATCTAATTCTTTAGAAATAGTATCTAAAGAAAAACGTTTAATACCTGGCATAGAAACAATTTCTGTTTCTATATTTTCTCCTTCTTCAATAAAAAGAGGGTAAACAAAATCGTCTACAGACAATTTAGTTTCTCTTACTAATCTTCTTATTCCTTCGTGTTTTCTTAATCTTCTTGTACGAAACATAAATTTTAGTTTATGTCATTATAAGGAATAATGACTTTTATTCTTCTGAGTAATATTCTTTAACCAATTCTAAAACGCTGTCTACACTTGGTAAGTTTGCAACTTCTACTTTATCAAAATGTTTTCTTGCTTCTTTTGCAGTAGTTTCTCCAATACAAAATGCAATTTTATCTGTATTATTTTTTTGTAAATAACTTTCTATACCAGAAGGACTGTAAAAAATAACTGCACTAACAGCATCATCTAATTTTTCTGGACTTAGCATTGTTTTATAAGCTTCTACTTCATTTACAACAACTTCATGTGCTTTTAAAAATGCTGGCAAAACATCTAACCTTACATCACTACAAAAATAAGTTACTTCTTTTACAGCTATTTCTTTTGCTAAGTAATCTGCTAATTTTTTAGCATTTTTAGCTACATGTGTAACTTTACCAATTCTGTTTTCTATTAATTTTTTTGTTCTTCTACCAACGCAATAAATGTTTTTAAAATTCATTTCGTTTTTAGTAAAAGAGTTTAAAAGTGCCTCTACTCCATTTTGACTGGTAATGACTACGTTTTCAATTTCGTTTTTCATCACCTTTGGCGCAATTCTATTAAAACGAATTTTAATAAAATCGCTATCTGTTATACCAAATGTATGAGGTAAAATTTTCTTTTGTGCTTCGGATAATTTTTTTGTTGAATAAATTGAATGTCTTACTAAAGAAATTTCTTCATCTTCTAACATCAATTCTTTACCACCTCTATTTATTATATAATCTGCACAATCTTTAGCTAAATATCTATGACTACCCATTTTTGCAGTTTTTTTAACTGTAATTTTTTTAGAACCGTCTTTTTTTAATAAAACTCCTTGAAAATTAATTTCTTCTGTTTTATCATCAACGTAAGCCAAAGCACCAATTGGCGCTGTACAACCACCTTCTAAAAGGTTTAAAAATTCGCGTTCTATACCAACACAAACCTTTGTTTGATAATGGTTAATCTGATCACAAGCATCTAAAACATAATCATCTTTTTCTAAAGCTGTAACCATAATTGCACCTTGTGCAGGTGCAGGAGTCATCCAAGTTAAAGGTATTGCACCTTTATCTCTTATACCTAATCGCTCTAAACCTGCTGCTGCAAAAATTGCTCCATCCCAAGTTTCGCTATCTTCTAATTTTTGTAGACGTGTATTTACATTACCTCGTAAATCTTCTACTTTATGAGTAGGATAACGATTTAACCACATGGCTTTTCTACGCAAACTACCCGTTGCTATAATTCCTTCTGGTTGTCCAAAAAATTCTTCGTTGTTTTTTAAAACTAACAAATCTGTATAATTAGCACGTTTTAAAACTGCAGCTTGTACAATACCTTTAGGTAAAACAGTTGGTACATCTTTTAAAGAATGTACAGCAATATCAATATCGCCATTTAGCATAGCAACATCTAAATTTTTAGTAAATACACCTGTTACACCTAACTCATATAAAGGTTTATCTAAAACAATATCTCCTAAAGATTTTATAGGAACCAAAACAGACTCATAGCCTAATTCCATTAATTCTTTGCGCACTTTGTTTGCTTGCCAAAGCGCTAATTGGCTATCGCGAGTTCCTATTCTTATTACTTTTTGCATGGAGTTTATTTTAAGATTGAAAAACCTTATTAATTACTTGTAGACTTTGCGAAACAGATGTGTTTTCATCTTTTAAATGTTTCACAAATTGTGTGGTTATCTTTTGTATAAAACGAGAAGTTAAGATTTCTGCTTGATTTTCATCAAAATCTGAAATCTTTTTCTTTTGAAAATTAATTTCGTCGTTTTTTATATTTTCTAATGATTTTTTTAAAGCCGCAATAGCTGGTGTAAATCTTCTATGGTTTAACCATTCGTTAAACTCTGCTTTATGAGTTTCTATAATTGCTTCTGCTAAAGGAATTTCTTGTTGTCTTACAGCTAAAGTTTCGTCTGTAATTTTAGATAATTTATCAACATTTACTATTGATATACCTTTGTAATCTGTTACGTTTTTAGCAACATTTTCTGGCATTGATAAATCTAAAATTAATAAATCTTTATTTTCTTTAACGTGCTCTTTTGTTATTGTAGGTTTATCTGCACCTGTAGAAACAATTAAAACATCTGCATTTTTAATTTCTTCTTTTAAGTTTTCTATTTTAGAGTTTCTTATAGAAGTATGTTCTTTTACAAAGTTAATTGCTTTTTCTTCTGTTCTGTTAATTAAACACACAGATTTATTTTGGGTATACTCTGCTAAATTTTTACAAGTATGTTTACCCATTTTACCCAAACCAAAAACTAAAATATTTTTAGAATTGTAATTTGGTAAATTCTTAACAATATATTGTACCGCAGCATAAGAAACAGAAGTTGTACCAGAACTTAATCTTGTTTCGTTTTTTACACGTTTGCTTGCTTGTAAAACACTGTTTATTAATCTTTCTAAATACGCATTGGTTGTATTTAAAGATTTTGCTAATTTAAATGATTGTCTTAATTGACCTACAATCTCATAATCGCCTAAAATCTGACTTTCTAAACCTGTACCAATTCTAAATAATTGTTGAATTGCTTCTTGGTTTTTATAAACATTAGAAACCTTTGCAAATTCTTGTATGGTTCCTTCTGAAAACTCACATAATAATTCTATTAATTGACATGGTCGTTCTGCAAAACCGCTAATCTCGGTTCTGTTACATGTAGAAATAATAAAAACTCCGCTAAAACCTTTTTCTTTAGAAAGTTTTAACAACGCAGTTTGATTTTCTTTGGATAAAGAAAATTTTCCACGTGTTTTAGCATCAGCTTTTTTATAACTAACCCCAATATTGTAAAAGTGCTCTTGCCTGTCCTCTTGCATCTTGTTGTAAAAAGTGGGTCAAAAGTAAAAACTTCAGTTAAAAAAAAGTATCGCTAAAAGTATTTTTAATAACGATATCAGTTTTTTACTTGTTTTTATCCTTAAAAAGGTACAAAAACCTTATTTTTGCAGCAATATAAAGGCTTTACAATTAAGCAATATAGAATCATTCTAAATAAAAACATCTTAATTAACAAGAATGCATATGATTAAAAATGTCGGAGAAAGTACTTTTGAAGAAATTTCTTTAGGTAAAGGTTTTTATGTACTTCATTTTCAGAACGAAAGCTTAGATATGCAAAATTTTGAAAGAGAAATAAATAGTACATTTATACAAATTCATTTCTGTTTACGCGGTAAAGCTAAATTTCTATTTAATAACGGCTCTTATTCTTTTGATGTTTTAGACAACAGATCTATACTTTTATATAATCCGCAAAGAGTTTTGCCTATCAATTTAGAAATTCAACCAAAAACTACATTGGTTTCTTTATTGATTTCTATTGAAAAATTTCATTCTTTATTCTCTAAAGAATCTGGTTATATTCCTTTTTTAAGTGATGAAAACAGCAACAAAAAATATTATGACGATACAGAGATTAAACCAACTGTATTAATTGTTTTACAGCAAATTATAAACTCTACCATCAATAGTTCTATTAGAGAATTGTACGTAAAAGGTAAAGTTTACGAGTTGTTAAGCTTACATTTTCAGCAAGAAGAAAGCACAAACGGAGAATATTGTCCGTTTTTAGTAGATGAACAAAATGTATTAAAGATTAGAAAAGCCAAAGAAATTATAATTGCAAGAATGGCAGAACCGCCAAGTTTACAAGAATTATCTAATGAAATTGGCTTAAATCTAAAAAAACTAAAAGAAGGATTTAAACAAATTTATGGTGACACCGTTTATAGTTTTTTGTTAGATTATAAAATGGAACATGCAAGAAGATTACTAGAAAGCAATCAATTTAATGTTAATGAAGTTGGTGTAAAAATTGGTTACAGCACAGCAAGTCATTTTATAGCTGCTTTTAAAAAGAAGTTTGGTACTACACCAAAAAAATATGTTATGAGTTTGAATCAGTAATCAAAATTAAAATTGGAACAACTTACACATTACAACATAGAAAACAAGCAACAAAAGTTTCCGATAACTATTGTTTGCGATGCCATTAGAACGCCAGAAAATATTGGTATGTGTTTTCGTATTTCTGAAAGTTTTGGTGTTGAAAAAATTTATTTTCATGAAAACTCTCCTTCTCTAGAAAACCGAAAAGTAATTAAAACAGCCAGAAACACTATCAACCAAATAGAACATGATTTTTATAGTGATTTTTCTACAACAATCAATAAATTAAAAAGTGAAGGAAATACAATTATAGGCATAGAAATTACTGATAAAAGTATCAATATTCAAGATTTTAATTTTAAAAATCATGAGAAAATCGTACTACTTTTGGGTAGTGAAAGAAACGGAATTGAAAATGTAGATTTAGTAGATTATACGGTTGCAATACCAATGTTTGGCAGAAACTCTTCTATGAATGTAATACATAGTTTAGCCATTACACTCTACGAAACCACAAATCAATTAGCAAAATAACAATAGTTTTTAAAGACATTTTTACAATTAAGACAAGACAATAATGAAAGGAATTTTACTTATTAACCTAGGTTCTCCAGACTCTACAGAAACAAAAGATGTAAAAAAATATTTAGGAGAATTTTTAATGGACGAACGCGTTATAGACATACCGTATTGGAAACGTTTTTTGTTAATTAAAGGAATAATATTAAGAACAAGACCTAAAAAATCTGCCGCCGCTTACAAAAAAATCTGGTGGAAAGAAGGTTCTCCTTTAGAAGTAATTTCAGAAAGATTTACCGAAAAAGTGAGTAAAAAAATAGATAATCCTGTTGCATTAGCAATGCGTTACGGATCTAGAACTATTAAAAAAGGTTTTGAGCAACTTGCAAAACAAGGCGTAGATGAAGTTTTATTAGTGCCTTTATACCCGCATTTTGCCATGTCTTCTACAGAAACTGTTTTAGTAAAAGCAGAAGAAGTTAGAGCAAAACATTTTCCGAATATCAAAACATCTCAAATAGATTCTTTTTATAACAATGAAGATTATATAAAAGCGATGAGTGATAATCTAAAAAATCATTTAGATGGTTTTGATTACGATCATATTTTATTTTCATATCACGGAATTCCAGAACGTCACATCAAAAAATCTGACCCAACAAAATCTCATTGTAAAATAGATGGTTCTTGTTGCGAAACTGCTTCTATTGCTCATAAAACTTGTTATCGTCATCAATGTTTTGAAACCACTAAAGAAATTGCAAAATCGTTAAATTTAAAAGAAGGAACATATAGCAATTCTTTTCAATCTCGTTTATTAAAGGATCCTTGGTTAAAACCTTATACAGATTTTGAACTAGAAAAATTTCCATCAGAAGGAAAGAAAAAAATAGCTGTTATTACACCTGCTTTTGTTGCTGATTGTTTAGAAACTTTAGAGGAGATTGCCATGGAAGGTAAAGACGAGTTTTTAAAATTTGGTGGTACAGATTACAAACACATTCCTTGTATGAATGACAATGATGACTGGGTAGATGTAATGGTAAAATGGATTAATAATTGGAAAAATAATTAAAAGTTATTTCCTATATTTTCGCAATATTTTTTTCTTCTATTCTCGATACAAATTTGTTAAAAGCAAATTCACTCGAACTGACAGAAAAAATGCGCTTCAATAAAGGGTAAGCTTATTTGCAAACGAATAGTACAATATAAAAACTTATACAAATTATGGATTTTTTATACATAAAAGCATTACACATTATTTTTGTAATTACCTGGTTTGCTGGTTTATTTTATATTATTCGTTTGTTTATTTACCATGTAGAAGCAGAAAAAAAACCAGAACCTGCAAAAGAAATCTTACAAACTCAATACAAATTAATGAGCAAAAGATTATGGTACATAATTACTTGGCCTTCTGCTATTTTAGCTAGTTTTTTTGCTATATGGATGCTTGTAAAAAATCCTTATTATTTAGAAATGCCTTGGATGCATGTAAAACTTACATTTGTTCTTGCTTTGTATTTTTACCATTATTCTTGTCAAAGAATTTTTTCTCAACTGCAAAAAGACATCATAAAATATTCTGCTCTAAAACTTAGAATTTGGAATGAAGTAGCTACAATTATTTTATTCGCAATTGTTTTTTTAGTAACACTACAAAGCGCTATCAATTGGATTTGGGGAGTTGTTGGTATTATACTTTTTGGAATTTTACTAATGCTAGGTATTAGACTCTACAAAAAAATTAGAGAAAAAAGAAGTTGGGAAAAAGCTGAAAAAGAAGCTTTAGAAGATAAAAAAGTAAAATAAAAAAACTTACAGGTTTATAAATTTTAATCAACAAGTAAAGTACTGTAAACAATTACCTACTTATACTTTGTTCAAAAGGAATTCTATTAACTATAGATCTTCCTAAAGTAACTTCATCTGCATATTCTAGCTCATCTCCAACAGAAATTCCGCGCGCTATTGTACTTGTTTTTATTTCAAACTTTTCTATTTGTTTAAAAATATAAAAGTTAGTCGTATCACCTTCCATAGTAGAACTTAGCGCAAAAATTAATTCTTTTACCTCACCTTCATCTACTTTACGTACTAGAGAATCTATTTGTAAGTTTTGAGGACCAATCCCTTCTATTGGCGATATTTTACCACCTAATACATGGTACAATCCATTAAATTGCGATGTACTTTCTATTGCCATTACATCTCTAATATCTTCTACAACACAAACAATTTCTGAATTTCTTTTAGGATTATTACAAATATCACATAAAACAGTATCAGAAATATTATGGCATTTTTCACAAGTTTTTACATCATTTCTTAAATGCAACAAAGCTTCTGTTAAAAACTTAGTATTATCAGAAGGTTGTTTTAATAAATGTAAGACCAAACGTAATGCAGTTCTTTTACCAATTCCTGGTAATCGAGAAACTTCGTTTACTGCATTTTCTAAAAGTTTTGATGAAAAATCCATAGTTTGCAAAATTACTAATTATCAATTTTGAATTACGAATTAATCTATTAAAATTTTTAAAAAGTATATCTTCGTATTTCAAAATTATTAATCCTTAATTACTACATGCAACCACTACATATATTATTATTAATTATCGCTTACTTTACAGTACTAATTCTTATTTCATATATCACAGGAAAATCTGCAAACAACAAAACATTTTTTAAAGCAAACAACTCATCACCTTGGTATTTAGTGGCTTTTGGTATGATTGGCGCTTCGCTATCTGGCGTTACATTTATTTCTGTACCGGGTTGGGTAGAAGCCCAAAATATGAGTTATTTTCAAATGGTTTTAGGCTATGTAGTTGGTTATGCTGTTATTGGTTTGGTGCTACTGCCACTCTATTACAAACTAAATTTAACATCAATTTACACCTATTTACAAGACCGATTTGGTAATTACTCATACAAAACAGGTGCTAGTTTTTTCTTACTATCTAGAGTAGTTGGTGCGGCTTTTAGATTGTTTTTAGTTGCCAATGTATTGCAAGCTATTTTGTTTGATGCATACGGAATTCCGTTTTGGGCTACCGTTTCTATAACCATTTTATTAATTTGGTTATACACATTTAAAGGTGGAATAAAAACAATAGTTTGGACAGATACTTTACAAACTTTATTTATGTTAATTGCCGTTGGAGTTTGTATTTATACAATTTCTGATAAAATGGAAATAGACAATTTATTTACTTATGTTGCAGATAGTAAACTCTCTAAAACATTCTTTTTTGATGATATAAATGCAGGAAATTACTTCTGGAAACAATTTTTATCTGGTGCTTTTATTGCTGTTGTAATGACTGGTTTAGACCAAGATATGATGCAAAAAAACTTAACCTGTAGAAATTTAAAAGATGCACAAAAAAACATGTTTTGGTTTACTATTGTATTAGTTTTTGTAAACTTTTTCTTTTTAGCTTTAGGTGTTTTATTAACAGATTTTGCACAACAAAACGGTATAGACGCTCACAAAGACGAACTTTTTCCTATTATTGCTACACAAGGTAATTTAGGTTTAGCAACCGCTTTATTTTTTCTTTTAGGATTAATTGCTGCTGCTTATTCTAGTGCAGATTCTGCTTTAACCTCTTTAACCACTTCTTTTAGCATAGATATATTAGAAATTGATAAAAAGAAAGATGTTGTAGAACAAGAAAAGATAAGAAAGAAAATTCATGTTATTTTTTCTTTAGTATTAATTGCTACCATTTTAGTTTTTAAATATTTTATTGCAGACGCAAGTGTAATTGCCAAAATATTCACCTTTGCGGGTTATACTTATGGTCCTTTATTAGGTTTATATGCTTTTGGCTTATTTACTAAATTAAAAGTAAAAGACAAGTTAGTACCTTATTTGTGTATTGCTTCACCAATTTTAACTTATTTAATTAGTTTTTACTCTAAAGAAAAATTAGGCTTCGATTTTGGTTTTTTCGTCTTAATTTTAAACGGATTTCTAACCTTTATAGGTTTACACTTACTTAAAATAAAGAAATCTACTAAATTATAAAGCAATTGTTTATAAAACCACTCTTAATTGTTAAGTATTTTAAAAATTTAACATCAATATTTGTCTTTTTTATAAAAATTAAAAACCTTTAATTAACATTTAAACAATTCTAATTTAATCCAATAAAACACCTTAGATTGTAATTTCATGCATTTAAAAAACTAATTTAAATCATGAAAAAAACACTACTTTTAATTTATTTTACATTATTCACTTTTATCTTGTCTGCTCAGATTACTACAGGAGACATGGCATTTATTGCATTTAATGCAGATGCAGATGATGATTTTGCAATGGTTACTTTTGTAGAAATCCCTGCAAATACAACAATTTATTTTACAGATTCTGAATGGAACGGAACATCTTTTGGTGATGATGAAAATGATTTTTCTTGGAACTCTGGCAACGATGTAATTGCTGCAGGAACAGTAATTACATTTAATACAATTAGCGCAGATGTTCCTTCTGTTTCTATTGGTACAATTACAGGAGAACCTGGTGGAGCATCGGCAACTTCTGAAGCTATTTTTGCTTTTTTAGGTACAGCACCTAGAACTCCTACTACTTTTATTGCGGCAGTTGCAAACTCATCTTCTGCTTATGGAGATTTAACAGGAACAGGTTTGGTAGATGGTTCTACGGCTATTACGTATCCTTCTAGTACAGATATTGCTCAATATAATGGCGTTAAAACAGGTTTAGATGCTAACGGATATTTAGCCGCATTAAATAACATGGATAACTACAATTTACAATCTGGTAGTGGAGACCAAAGTGCAGACGGTATAGTACCAGATTTACCTTTTAATACAACTGCTTTTGTTATTTCTACTAATGATCTTAGTGCTCCTTCTGTATCTAATGCAATTGTAACTTCTCAAAATACGATACAAGTTACTTTTTCTGAAGAAATTACTCAAGCATCAGCAGAAAACATAGCAAACTACATTTTAGATAACGGTTTAACTATTTCTGAAATTAATTATGATAATGCTACAAAAACATCAACAATAACACATAGCGGATTTACAGTAGGTACAGCTTACACAATTACTGTAAATAATAGCGTAGATTTAGCAAACAACACACAAGAAACTACTTTTGTTAGTGATACTCTTTTTTACAACAACACTACTTCTGGTTTAATAATTACAGAAATAATGTATAATGCTCCTTCTGATGATTCTGATGCTTTAGAATTTTTAGAAATTTATAACAACTCAGATTCTTCTATAGAATTAGGTGGAATTCAGGTTTTAGATGAAGGTGATTTTACATTTACATTTCCTCAACAAACTTTAGCTTCTAAAGAAATTGTTTTATTAGCTACAGATAAAACTACCGCAGATGCTTTTTACGGTGTTACATTTTTAGACATGCCTCAAGAAATTTCTAATGCTTTAGGTAACGGTGGTGAATTAATAAAAATCATCAATTCTGATGCAACTTCTATTTTTGAAGTAGAATATGACGATAAAGATAACGGTTGGACAACTGCAGCTGATGGTGATGGACCTTCAATTGAATTATTAAATCCTGATGCAGATGTAAATGATGGAAATAACTGGGTTGCTTCAACAAATTTAGTAGGACAATCTTTAGGTGATAATGTATATGCTTCTCCTGGTATTTACACTCCTATAACTACTGTAACACCTAATTTAGGTTTTAAAAATACTGTTTACAATGTTTCTGAAGAAAACGACTCTGTAACCATAACTTTAGAAACTTCTTCTATTACAACTTCTGATGTTACTGTAGATGTAAATTTAATTTCTAGCCTTTTAACAGCAACAGAAGGTTCAGATTTTACTTTTACCAACCAAACAGCTACAATTACTGCTGGTTCTACATCAACAGAAATTACAATTACAATTAGTAATGATAGTGATGCAGAAGCAGATGAAATGTTTATTTTAGAATTGGTAAACCCAACAAATGCCGTTTTAGATGATAACACAAATGCAGCAGTTTATATTTTAGATAATGATACCGCAATACCAACAGCAACAAATGAGTTAGGTATTTCTTTCTTAACAAGCTATCTTGTAGATGCAAGTGGTTCTGCAGAAATTTCTGCTTATGCAGAAGACGTAAAGCGTTTATATGTTTTAAACTCTATTGCTAAAAAAATAAACATCTTAGATTTTTCTAATCCAAATGCAATTTCAGAAATTTCTTCTATAGACCTTTCTTCTTATGGTACAGAAGGTCCTACAAGCGTTGCTACTTTTGGTGATTTTGTTGTTGCTGCTGTTTCTAACGGTCCAGAAGCCGATGGTGTTGTTGTTTTTATGGATAAAAATGGTAACAACATTTCTTCTGTTACTGTTGGTAATTTACCTGATAATGCAAGTTTTACTCCAGACGGAACAAAGGTAGTTGTTGCAAATGAAGGTCAACCAAACTCTGATTATTCAATTGACCCAGAAGGAAGTATTTCTATAATAGATGTAACAGCTGGTTTTGGTAATGTTACTCAAAGTGATGTAATAAACATTAACTTTAATGCTTTTGATGCAGATATTGATGCAATGAGAGCTTCTAATATTAGAATTTTTGGTCCTGGTTCTTCTGTATCTCAAGATTTAGAACCAGAATACATTACTTATTCAGAAGATTCTAAAACAGCTTGGGTTTCTTTACAAGAAAACAATGCAATTGCAGAAATAGATTTAACAAACAACACAATTACTAGTGTTTTTCCTTTAGGATTAAAAGACCATACTTTACCTAATAATACAATTGATACATCTAACGATACAGATTTTATTTTTCATGCAAATTGGCCAATAAAAGGTATGTTTATGCCAGATGCAATTGCTTCTTACACAGTAAACGGAACTACTTATATTGTTACAGCTAACGAAGGTGATGCAAGAGAATATGATGCTTTAGAAGAAGAAGTTAGCGTTGGCGATTCTGATTACGAATTAGACCCTACGGTTTTTCCAAATGCAGCGTATTTAAAATTAGACAGTAATTTAGGTAAATTATCTATTACAAACCAAAGTGGTGATATTGATAATGATGGTGATTTTGATGAAATTCATGTTTTTGGAGGAAGATCTTTCAGTATTTTTAATGCTACAACACAAACTCTAGTTTATGATAGTGGAGACGATTTTGAAAGAATTACAGCAAACGATCCTACTTATGCTTCTTTATTTAACGCTAGTAATAGTAACAATACTCTTAAGAACAGAAGTGATAACAAAGGTCCAGAGCCAGAAGGAGTAACAATTGCTACTATTAATAATAAAGTATATGCTTTTATTACTTTAGAAAGAGTTGGTGGATTTATGACTTATGACATTACAGATCCTACAAATCCTGTTTTCGAAAAATATATTAATAATAGAACTTTAGGCGATGATGAAGGTGGAGATTTAGGGCCAGAAGGTATTATTTATATATCAGCAGACAAAAGCCCTACAGAAAAAGGTTTAGTTGTATTATCTAACGAAGTTAGTGCTACAATAAGTGTATATTCTTTAGACAATGTTTTAGATACAGATGATTTTTCTACCGTTAAAAAAACAATTTCTATGTACCCAAACCCTGTAAAAGCAAATCAAACAGTATTTTTTAACGAAAAAATAAATGCTATTTTATTTGACATAAGAGGAAGAAAAATCTTAGAAAAAAGTGATGTAAAATCATTACAAATTCCTAATTTATCTAAAGGAACTTATATTTTTAAGATTAACAATTCTATTTCTAAAAAGGTTGTTATAGAGTAATAAAAACCTCCTTTTTTAAAATAAAAAAAGACTGCTAAAAAGCAGTCTTTTTTGTTGGATAATATTCAATTAACATTTGTATTTTTACACAATCAAATTAGCTATATGTCTAAAGACTTAAGTAACTATAGAAAATCTTACGAAAAGCAAGAACTTTTAGAAAGTACTTGCCCAGAAAATCCGTTAGAATTATTTCAAACATGGTTTTTAAATGCAGATAATTCTAATATGGTAGATGAAAGTAATGCCATGACAATTTCATCTATAGGATTAGATGGTTTTCCTAAAAGTAGAGTTGTTCTTTTAAAAAAATACACTTGGGAAGGTTTTGTTTTTTATACCAATTATAATTCTGAAAAAGGAAAAGCAATAGAAGCAAATAATAATATTTGTTTATCTTTCTTTTGGCCAGCTTTAGAACAACAAATTATTATTAAAGGTAAAGCAGAAAAATTACCAGAAAATTTATCTGATGGTTATTTTGAATCTAGACCAGACGGTAGCAAATTAGGTGCTTGGGCGTCTAACCAAAGTTCTATAGTTGCATCAAGAAAAGAATTAGACAAAAATTTATTATCTTTTGAAAAAAAATTTGAAGGTAAAGAGATAACAAGACCAAAACATTGGGGTGGTTATTTAGTAAAACCTATTTCTTTAGAATTTTGGCAAGGTAGGCCAAATAGAATGCATGATAGAATAAGATATACACTAGAAAGTGATTTTTCTTGGAAAATAGAACGATTAGCTCCATAAATTTTTATATTTACAAAACAACATTTAAATTTAAATGAAAACTTTATACATTGTTAGACATGCAAAATCTTCTTGGGAATACTCTGGTATTGAAGATATTGACAGACCTTTAAAAAAGCGTGGAATTAAAGATTCTCATATTATGTCTAAATATTTATCTAAAAAAATAGATAGACCAGACGTATTTGTATCTAGTAGTGCTAACAGAGCTTTACATACTGCTGTCATTTTTTGCGAAAATTTCGAGTATCCTTTATCAAACCTAAAAATAAAAAGACAACTTTATAGTTTTAGTGATGGATATTTAGTAAAAACAGTAAATGCTTTAGACGATGGTTTTAATTCTGCCATTATTTTTAGTCACGATCATGGTATAAATACCTTTGTAAACAAATTTGGTAACAAACCAATTTCTCATGTACCAACTTGTGGAGTTATAGGTATTCAATTTGAAGAAAAACACTGGAAAAACATCAAAAAAGGAAAAACTTTTATTGTAGACTTTCCTAAAAATCATAAATAATAAGTTTGTTAGAAATTAAAAAATACGGAGCAATAGATATTGGATCAAATGCAATTAGACTTCTAATATCTAATGTAATTGTTTCAGAAGATAAAGATCCTCAATTTAAAAAATCTTCTTTAGTTCGTGTTCCTATTCGTTTAGGAGCAGATGCTTTTGTTGGACAAGGAATAATAAGTGAGCAAAACGTTGCTAGAATGATAAATGCCATGGAAGCATTTAAATTGCTTATGAATGTCCACAATGTAGAAAGGTACAAAGCTTGTGCAACTTCAGCTATGCGAGAAGCAAAAAACGGACAAGAAGTTGTAAAACAAATTTTAGACAAAACAGGTGTTAAAATTGATATTATTGGGGGTAAAGAAGAAGCTGCAATAATATCATCAACAGATTTAAACCAATTAATAGAAGGTAATAACTCTTATTTATACGTTGATGTTGGTGGAGGTAGTACAGAATTTACTTTATTTTCTGAAGGTAAAATAATTACATCAAAATCTTTTAAGATGGGTACTGTTCGTTTACTAAACAACAAAAAATCTAAAAACAAAGAAATTTTTGCCGATGTAGAAAAATGGATTAAAAAGAATACAAGTAACCTAAAAAACATTTCTTTAATTGGTTCTGGTGGTAACATTAACAAGTTATTTAAAATGTCTGGCAGAACAGAAGGCAAACCTATTTCTTACATCTATTTAAATGCTCAATATCAATTCTTAAAACAAATGTCTTTTAATGATAGAGTTTCTGAATTAAGTTTAAACCCAGATAGAGCCGACGTAATTATACCTGCAACTAAAATTTATATTTCTGCCATGAAATGGAGTGGAGCAAAAAAAATATATGTTCCAAAAATTGGTCTTTCCGATGGTATTATTAAAAGCTTATTTTACAACAAATTATAATCATAACATTAATTTAATTTTCTCTTTTTAACTTTTTTTTAACTTTTTTGTAGATTGCTTGTGACTTGCAGAATAATACTGTGTCTTAAAATTAGTTAACAAAGACTAAAAATAGATTAATTATGAAAAAAATTTTATTTAGCGGAATGCTTTTAATGTTTGGTGCAGTAGCCTTTGCCCAAGATTTACCACAAAACCCAGAGCCAGGAAAATGTTATGTACGTTGTACTACTCCTGAAGTTTGGAAAAACGAAGATGTAACTATCGAAATTGCACCTGCATACAAAAAAATTATAACTCATCCTGCAGAATACAAAACTGTAACCGAAAGAGTTTTAACTAAAGAAGCTGGTCAACAATTAGTAATTGTACCTGCTGTATGGGAAAACAAAGAAGTATCTTATACTGCAAAAGAAGACGCTAACAAATTAAGCGTTATTGCTGCTACATTTAGTCAAGATTCTAAAACAATAGAAACTAAAGCTGCTTCTGCAAACTGGCAAATGAGTGAAAAAGCACCTGATTGTGAATCTAGCGATCCTAACGATTGTAGATACTGGTGTTTTGTTCCTGTACCTGCACAATTTGTAACTGTACCTTTAACTAAGTTAAATGCAGATGCTTCTACTACTTCTACACCAGTTCCTGGTTACGAAAAAACTTACACTAAAAGAGTAATGGTAACGCCACCAACTACAAAAACTATTGAAATTCCTGCTGTTTATGGTAGTGTTAAAAAAACAGTTTTAGTTAAAGATGCTTGGCAAGAAGAAGTTACTGTACCTGCACAATACAAAACTGTTACTAAAGAAATTTTAGTAAGTAAAGGTGGATTAACTACTTGGAAAGAAGTTGAATGTGAATTAACTGTAAGTACTCCATTACCAATAAACTGGAATTTAGGAAGTGCTACTTTAACTGCTGGAGCTAAAAAAATTATAGATGCTAGATTGTTACCAGTTTTAAAAACAGGTGTAGCTATTGCTATTGAGTCTCACACAGATTCTAGAGGAACTAAAGCTAACAACCAAGATTTATCTGAAAGAAGAGCTTTAGCTGTAACTAACTATTTAATTTCTAAAGGAGTTAATGCTAGTAAATTAACAGGTAATGGTTACGGAGAAACTAAATTAACAAACAGATGTTCTGATGGAGTTTCTTGTACAGAAGCAGAGCATAGAGCTAATAGAAGAACAACTTTTAGAGTAATTAATCAATAAGAATATTCTTCTAACAAAAAATCAATAAAAAAAGAACCGAAGCAAATTTGCTTCGGTTCTTTTTTTATTTTAATAACTATCTATTACAGATTGTATAAAAGGATAATAATACTCCGTTAAAATTAAGCCTTTTTTGTAAGCTAACATTTTACCTTTATGATTTACAAAAACTAATGTAGGAAAAGATTTAATTTTAAACTTTTTTATTAAATCGTTATTATCTTCTAATTGATTTGGTAATAATATATCTTTATTTCTTGGCATATCTGCCTGATATAAAACCAAATCCTTATCGGCTATTTCTTTAAACTTTGTAGAATGAAATAGTTTTTTATCTAAAACAATGCAAGGTCCACACCAATCGGATCCTGTAAAATAAATTAAAACAGGTTTATTTTCTTCTTTTGCTTTTTTTAAAGCTCCTTTATAAGTTGGTTCCCAATTTGGCAAAACATTATTATCTGTATCTGCTAATTCTTGAGAAAACGTAGAACCAATCAATAAAAAACAAGATATAATAGTTATTATATTTTTTTTCATGTAAACTAATTTATTCAAAAATATCAAAAATAATACCAAACAAAAATCTATTATTTAATTTATAAAAAAGTATTTATTTATGATAAAGAGATAATAATACCTAAAAACGTTGGTTTTGTTTTATATGAGATTTAATTATTGAATTAAATTCTAATTCTTGCTTATCAAAAAACAAAGTTTTTATTCCTAAAAAAGAAATGTTATCAAGTCTACTCTCTAGCCTAACAAAATCTTTTTCTGTAGTTAAAATAATTTTCTTAGTAGATTTTAATTTAGCATATTCCTCTTTAATAAGATCTATCTCTTTACTTGAAAAATTATGATGATCAGAAAATTTTAAATGCTTAAAATTAACTTCATTATTTTTTAAAAATGAAAGAAATGGGTTTGGATTTGCAATACCAGTTATTAATAAAACTTCATATAATTTTAAATCAGCTACAGGTATATTTTTTTTACCAGAAACTTTTTCATCATAAGAAATAGTGGTAAAGAATATTTTTTTGTTATACTTTTCTAATTTTTTAGTGATTTTTTCCCTAGAGATTTCATCTAAACCTACAGGACATTTTGTAACCACAATAACATCAGATCTTTTTGCTCCTCTTCTACTCTCTCTTAAATTTCCTGTTGGTAACAAAAAATCATCTGTAAATAAGTCATCATATTTTGTAAGTAAAATATAAAAACTTCCTTTTACTTTTCTATGTTGATACGCATCATCTAAAAGAATAACGTCTAAACTTTTATCTGTAAGTAACTTAGTAATTCCGTTTACCCTATTTGCATCAACAGCAATATTAATATTAGAAAATTTTTTATGATACTGTAAAGGTTCATCGCCAACATCTAAAGCAGAATGAGAGTCGTTTAAAAGCACAAAACCTTCTGTTTGACGTTTATAACCTCTACTTAAAACAGCCGTCTTAAAAGTGTCTTTTAAAAGTCTAATTAAATATTCTATTTGCGGGGTTTTCCCTGTACCACCAACACTTAAATTACCAACAACTATTATAGGAGTTTTAAAAGAGGTTTCTTTAAAGATACCTATATTAAAGAAAAAATTACGAATTGAAGTTATCAAATCATAAATAATAGCAAAGGGAAAAAATAAAAATCTTACTAATTTCATCTGTGTAAAAATACATTAAAATTGTTAACTTTGAATTTCAATAAATTTAAAATGACAATTAAAAACATTACTAATTATATAGAAGAATTAGCACCTTTAAATTATGCTGAAGATTTTGATAATGTAGGTTTATTGGTAGGTAATTATCAAACAGAAGTAACAAATATATTAGTTACTTTAGATACTTTAGAAGAAACTGTAGACGAAGCTATTTCTAAAAACTGTAATTTAATTGTTAGTTTTCATCCTATTATTTTTGGTGGTTTAAAAAAGCTAAACGGTAACTCTTATGTAGAGCGTGTTGTATTAAAAGCGATAAAAAATGATATTGCTATTTACGCAACTCATACTGCTTTAGACAATTCTAAAAATGGCGTTTCTGCAAAAATGTGTGAAGTTTTAGGCTTAATAAACTCTAAAATTTTAATTCCTAAAAAAGGAATCATCAAAAAACTGACTACTTATGTACCTAATAAAAATGCAGAACAATTAAGATATGCTTTGTTTTCTGCTAACGCAGGAAATATAGGTAATTATGATAATTGCTCTTTTAATATTTTAGGAGAAGGAACTTTTAAAGGTAACTCTAGTTCTAATCCTACTTTAGGAGAAAAAAACAAAAATCATACAGAAAAAGAAACGCAAATTTCTGTTATTTTTGAAAGTAAAGATGAAGGAAATATTTTAAAAGCTTTAAAAGAAAATCATCCGTATGAAGAAGTTTCTTTTGAAGTTGTAACATTAGAAAATATTCATCAAGATATTGGAATGGGAATGATTGGTGAATTTCCTTTAGAGATGGAAGAAAAAGAGTTTCTTTTATACTTAAAAAAAACAATGAAAACAGATTGTGTTAGACATTCTAAATTAATTAATAAAAAAATTAAAAAAGTAGCTGTTTTAGGTGGCTCTGGAAGTTTTGCAATTTCTAATGCAAAAAGAGCAGGTGCAGACGCATATATTAGTGCAGATTTTAAATATCACGAGTTTTTTAAGGCAGAAAACAGTATTCTTTTAGCAGATATTGGCCATTATGAAAGCGAACAGTTTACAAAAAACCTTTTGGTTGATTATCTTAAGAAAAAATTTAGTAATTTTGCAATCATTTTATCAGAAAAAAGTACAAATCCTATATATTATATATAATCATGGCAAAGAAGAAAGAAATTTCGGTTGAAGAAAAATTAAGAGCTTTATACGATTTACAATTAATTGACTCTAGAATTGACGAAATTAGAAACGTAAGAGGAGAATTACCTCTAGAGGTTGAAGATTTAGAAGATGAAGTTGCCGGATTAAACACACGTATTGGTAAACTTAACCAAGATGTTACTAATTTAGAAACTGACATTAGCAATAAAAAATTAGCTATTGAAGAGTCTAATTCTTTAATGAAAAAGTATGAGGAGCAACAAAAGAAAGTTAGAAATAACAGAGAATTTGACTCTTTATCTAAAGAAATTGAATACCAAGATTTAGAAATTCAATTATCAGAAAAAAGAATTAATGAGTACAAAGCTAAAATTGCTCAAAAAATGCAAGTTATTGATGCTACAAAAGAAAAGTTAGCAAAACAAGAACAACATTTAGCTCATAAAAAAGCAGAATTAGATGCTATTTTAAAAGAAACAGAAAAAGAAGAAGAATTATTAATTAAAAAATCTGCTGAATTTTCTGAATCTTTAGATCCACATTTATTTGCTGCTTACACAAGAATTAGAACTAAAGTTAAAAATGGTTTAGCTGTTGTTGCTATAGAGCGTGGAGCTTCTGGTGGTTCTTATTTCACAATTCCGCCACAGGTGCAATTAGAGATAGCTAATAGAAAGAAAATTACTATTGATGAGCACAGTGGACGTATATTAGTTGATAGTGCTTTAGCTGAAGAAGAAAAAGAAAAAATGAATAAGTTATTTTCTTAGTATTTTTTAAAAACATAAAAAAAAGCGAAACTTAATAAGTTTCGCTTTTTTTTATGTTGTAATTTTTATTCTAGTAATCTAATTTCTTAATGTAACTTAGTTTCTCTTTCCAAATAGATAAATCTTCTTTAAACTTAGCTACTTGTTTTTTTACATTTAAAACTAGAGGATTATCTGCTTTTGCATTAGAGAAAAATCCTAAATTATTTTCTAATTGTTGTATTTCTCTAACAATTTCATCAATTTTCTTTCTAACAAACATTTGCTCAGAATCTAATTTTCTAACATCATTTTCTGCATATAAACCGTCTACAACATTTGTAAATTTTAACATTGCAACTTCGTTCTTATCCAAAGATAATCCCTCTAACAAACGATCTATCTGTTTATTAAATTTACCTTCTAAATGACGTGCATTTCTTGGCAAACTACCTAACTCTCTCCATTTATCAATAGCACCTAAAACAAACTCTTTTGTAGGTGTTTTTAATTCTTTTAAAGAATCTAAATATTCTTTTTTCTTGTCTACAACAACTTGTTGCTCTTTATTTAAAGAATTTTTTTGTTGATGATATCTATCAAAATAATGGTTACAAGCATTTTTAAAACGTTTCCAAATATCATCAGAAAATTTACGCGGAACATGACCTATTTTTTTCCAATCTGCTTGTACTTTTTTCATTGTATTTGTTGCAGATTCCCAATCATCACTTTCTTTTAAAGATTCTGCTAATTCTATTAAAGCAATTTTCTTTTTTAAATTATCTTGTTGTTCGCTTTTTTCTTGCTTATAAAAAACGTTTTTAGCTGTATTAAATTTCTTTGTAGCTTGTTTAAATTTTTGCCAAACTTCTTCGCTTTTAGCGTAAGGTAATTTACCAGCTTCAAAATATTTTTGCCTTAAAGCTTCTATTTCTTTAATACTTTTTTGCCAATCATTATGTGTTTTATTCCCAGAAGTATCAAAAGCATTAATTTCTGCAACAACGGCTAATTTAACATCAATAATTTCTTGAAACTTAGAACGTAACTCTCTAAAATGCTCGTGTCTTTTATCATGAATTTTTTTAGTTACTACACTAAATCTTTTCCATACTTCTTCTCTCATTTCTTGAGAAACAGGACCAATATCTTCTTTCCAGATTTTATGTAAATCTTGTAATTCTTTAAAAGCAAAATTTACATCATTGTGTTCTGCTAAAGCTTCTGCTTTTTCAATAATTTTTAATTTTTCTTCTAAATTATGTTTAAAATCTAAGTCTCTAAAATCATTGCTTAGGTGTAATAAATCATAAAAACGCTCTACATGATGATGGTATGTTTTCCAAGTATCATTATAATATGTTTTAGACACAGGACCAATTGCTCGCCAATCATCTTGTAAACTTTTAAATTCTTTATACATAGTAGCCGTATCTGCTTCTTGTATTAAGTTTTTTAAGTTTTCTATAACTAACAACCTTTTTTCTAAATTTAGTTTTAATTGTTTTTCTAAATCTGCATAATAAGCATCTCTTTGCTTTTTATACTCAGAAAGTAACTTGTTATATTCTGATTTTATTGGGCTAGAAAATTGAAAATCTATTGAGTTACCACCAGCTTCTAAAAAGGCTGCTTTTTTTTCTGCTAATAGCTCTCCAAATTTTTGATTGAAAGCATTTTTAATGCCATCTACCTGTGGTTTAACCTTTTGTATAGCGTTGCTAGTTAATGTTTTTTTAAGCTCTTTAACTAACTCTTCTAATGATAAAGTAGAATAATCTACACTATTTTCTTCATCTTTGTTTTCGTCATTTGCTTCTTCCGCATTTTCTGCTACAGATTTCTCTATTTCATTAACAGCTTCTGTAGTTTCATCAACTGTATTATTAGAAGTTTCTTGTATCTCTACAGTGTTTGTAACTTCTGTTTCACTTTTTTTAACGTCTTCAGCGTTCACTTCATTTTTATCTAACATATCTACAATGTTTAAGGGCCTTATAATTTGCTTATAAAGATACAGACAACTATTTAAAGCTACAAATCTAAAACATTAAATAAAAAAAGAATCTCAATTTACTCATTCCAAATTCTCCAAGATTCTTCTGCTTGCAGTTCTAGCATTTCGTATCCGTTTTTAATAATGGCTCCTTTTTCTTTACCTTTAGCTAAAAAAGCGGTTATTTCTGGGTTGTAAATTAAATCATACAAAAGATGCTTATTTGTAATGTATTGGTAAGGAATATTTGGTGATTGATCTACATTAGGCGAAGTACCAACTGGTGTTGAGTTAATAATAATAAGGTACTTTTCCATTATTTCTTGTGATAAATCTTGATAAGAAATTTCTTTTTTCCCTTTAGGATTTCTAGAAACAAACTTAAACTTAATGCCATTCTTTTTTAAAGCATAAGCAATAGCTTTAGATGCGCCACCTGTACCTAATATTAAAGCTTTTTTATGGTGTTTTTTTATCAACGGAAAAATTGAATTTTCAAAACCTACTACATCAGAATTATAACCTTTAAGATTTCCTCTTTTTGTAATTTTAATAGTATTTACGGCTCCTATTTCTTTAGCGGTTTTGTCAATTTTATCTAAATATTGCATTACTACTTCTTTGTACGGAATAGTAACATTTATACCACTAACGTCTTTATTATCTTCTACAATAGAAGGAAAATCTTCTATTTTTGGAATATCAAAATTAACATACTTAAAATTTTTAAGTCCTATTTTTTTAAATTTCTCTGTAAAATATCCACGAGAAAATGAATAAGAAATATCTTTTCCTAAAAGACCAAAAACTTTATTTTTTCTTTCTTTCATAATAATCTATCATCAAAATTAAACCAATACCTATAGAAATAAATAAAATAGCAACCCAAGTTTCTAGACTAGAAAAGTCTGGAATAAATCGTTCGTAATTTTCTATAATTTTATTTCCTTCATTATCTATTAAAAAACTTGAATCTTCTTTAATATAAATTTCTTTTTTCCAAGGCCAAACAATACCCAAAGAACCTGTTATAAAACCAATAATAACAGCATTTACTATTTGATACCATCTTTTTAAAACATAGCCTAAAACATGGCTTATAGAAACCAAGCCAAAGGCAGAACCAAATGTAAAAACACCAATTATTTTTAAATATCTTATTTTAATTGGATCTGATAAAACTTTAAAATCTCCCGAAAAAAGGCTTGTAATTACATTAAATAATATGTTTACAGAATCTACTAATAACAGAACATAATTACCTAAAAGTATTAAAATAAAAGATCCAGAAAGCCCAGGAAGCGTCATACCAGAAACACCAATAATACCACAAATAAAAACAAACCAAAGATTATCATTTTCTTTTGCTGGTGTTAAAAAACTAATTCCTACTCCAATAGAAACACCTATCATTAAAGAAACTACATTCTTTGTATTCCAATCACCAAAATCTTTACTAATATAATAGATAGAGCCAATTATCATCCCAAAAAACCAACTCCAAACATAAAGTTCAAAGTTTTCTAGAAAATAATCTAAAACCAAAGAAATACTAAAGTAGCTAAAGATACTTCCTCCCATAATTAAAAGAAGAAAACTACCATTTATATATTGATAAAAGCTTTTAAAACGACCTCTAAAAAGAAGTTTAAAAGCCTTTAAATTAACTTTTCTAAAAGAATAAATTAATTCTTCGTAAAAACCCAAAACAAAAGAAACTGTTCCTCCAGAAACTCCAGGAACTTTATTTGCAGCTCCCATTGCTAATCCTTTAAAAAAAAGGCTAAGTTTTTGTAAAAAAGTTCTTTCTAATTGCATTTATTTTTTTTGACTCGCAAATTTTTCCATTCCTAAAATAACTACAAAACCAACAACAGACAATATAATTGCCATTGTTAACTGAGCATCTCCATCAAAAGAAAAAGGACTTACACTTTGTTGATTAAAAGGAACTTCTATTCCGTGAGAATTTGTACGCCAAGTTAAAGTTTCTTTCCAAGGCCAAATTTTATTTAAAGAACCAATTATAAAGCCTGTTAAACCTGCTAATGTTAGGTTTTTATAGTGTTTAAATAACCATTTTAATACGCGAGAAAAAGTTAATAAACCAACAACTGCACCAACTAAAAACACTAAAATTGTTTTAAAATCTTTATTATTTACAGCATCTAAAACAGGTTTATAAGCACCTAATAATACTAAGATAAAAGATCCAGAAATACCTGGTAAAATCATTGCACAAATTGCAATTGCACCCGCTATTAAAATAAAAAATGGAGAAGAATTTTCTGTTACAAGAGGGTTTAATGTAGTTATATAATAAGCTAAAAAAGCACCTAATATTAAAATTATTACAGAAGCAAAATTCCATTTAGTAATTTGTTTAGCTATGTAAATAATACTTGCCAACACCAAACCAAAAAAGAAAGACCACAATAAAATTGGTTGATTTTCTAAAAGATATTTTATTGCTTTTGCTAAAGAAATAACGCTAGTAAAAATACCTATAAATAAAGCCGCTAAAAAACCACCATTTAATTCTTGCCAAGCAGCTTTAAAACCTTGCTCTTTTAAAGTTTTAAATAACCCTAATTTTATATTACTTATAGAACCTAACAATTCTTCGTAAATACCAGATATAAAAGCTATTGTACCACCAGAAACTCCCGGAACAACATCTGCTGCTCCCATTGCCATACCTTTTAAACCAATAACAACGTAATCTTTAATTGTTCTTTTCATTCTTCTATTTTATTTTAAAAAACGAAGATAAAATAATTTTAAAGAAAAAAGGATTTGTTATTTTTATAAATAAGGATTTTAAAAACTAATAAGTTTTAAATATTTTTATGCTTTCTTTAATTTAAATTCTTTTTTTGCTCTAATTTTTAGTGATATAGCAGCAATTATAAAATAAATAAAAGTCAATATCCATAAGTGGTTCCATTGATTTAAAACTTCTAAAAATGATGCTTCCATTTGTGTTAACTTAACAAAACCTAGAATACCTGGTGTTGATGGTATTAACTCTGATATAAAATTGTAAAATAACGTAAATCCTTCTACCGGAAAAGACAATCCACTTAACATTAATGATGGAATTGAGAGCAACACTAAAAAAACAATAGAATCTTCTCTTCTCTTAAAAAATGAACTAATTGAGATTCCTAAAAACACTACAGAAAATACATAAGGAATGATAAATATATATATTGAAAGCAAAGAAGAACGAACAGGAATACCAAATAAAGCATATATTACACCTACTTGAACAGGAATAATAATCATGTAAATTAAAGTATAAAGACAAGCTTTTGCTAGTAAAACAGATATTACTCCGCCTTTATGTAATATTCTAGGAAACTCTGTATGTGTAGAAATTACTTCTCTTCTAGATCCACTTAAAAGCCCAATTCCCATCAACAAAACTAATTGAATAATTAAAGCTGTTAACATGGGTATTAAATACGTTGCGTAACCAGATGTGGTGTTAAATAAACTATTAGAAATTGTTTTTATAGGAGAATAATTCTTTTGAGCCTGATCATAAGAAATACCTTTAGCTAATTCTTTTTTTATAGAAATACCTGCACTAAAATATCCGTTAACAACGCTTACATCACCTAAAACACGTTTATAAAACAACATATTTGCTGCATCTGCAAAAGTGGTAATTGTGGTTTGTTTACCTCTTCTAATATTTTTTTCGAAATTCTTTGGCACTATAACAATACCCTCTACTTCTTTAGAGTAATAAGCTTTTTTTGCTTCTTTTAAATCTGTAAAAGAAGTAATCGTTTTGGTACCTTCGGTAGATTCTAGCATAGCAATATAATCTCTACTCATTTTTGTACCGTCTTGATTTACAATAGCAACAGGTACTTCTTTTATTACTTGATTAGAATATATGTATGTATAAACAATTAAAATAATAAATGTAACCGATAAGAAAGTACTAGAAACTGCTTTATCAGATTTAATAGAATTCCATTCTGTAATAAAGGCATTTTTAAAAGAAATTGTTCCTCTATAAAATAGTTTAAATAAATTCTTCATCTTTTTTAAATATTATGATTAAAACTCCCTTTTAAAAACAATCTTTTTAATTTAAACCAACTTAACGATATAGATACAATACTTAAAACAACTAAAATAATAATAGATTTAAGAGAATAAAATACAGGAAATCCTCTTTGAGATTGATCTAACAATAATTCAAAAAAATGTGTGAAAGGAAAAATTTGACTCAACCATTGCAATACAGTTGGCATTCCAAAAATTGGATATGTTACTCCAGAAAAAGACAAACTAACAGCTGCAAAACCAGAACCAAAAGTTAATGCTTCTCTAAAACTATTACTAACAGAAACAAAATACAAAGCATAACATTGGTTGGCTACAATTAATAAAAGTAAACCGGCTAAAACGGTTAATTTACTTCCAAAAAAAGGAAAATCTTGCCACACATACATACTTAATAATGTAACAATACCTACTAGAAAAAACCAAACTGTATATGGTAAAACTTTACCTAAAATAATTGTTAGTAAACTACCTTTTGTAATATTTAATAATTTACCTCCTTTACTATATTTTAAATCTGCACCAAAACAATAAATAGTAGTTAACATTACAAATAATTGCAAAAACATGGTTAAAAATCCTGTATTTAAATAGTATGAATAATTTGTATAAGGATTTGATAACGTATGATTATTTGCTATAATTGGTACATAATTAATAATAGCTTGTTGCTTAGAAACGCCTTGCTTACGCTGTTTTTCTATATTTATACCCGCAGAAATTGTACCAATAACTTTTCTAAAAGCTTTGTTTTCTAAACCACCTGCCAACAATAAATTACTATTATATTGATTAACAATGGTTACTTGCTTTCCACTTTTTAAATCTGCCTCTATATTTTTAGGAATTGTAACCAATCCATAAACTTTACCTAAACGAATTAACTCTTCTCCTTTTTGTTGATTCACAGGAAAAAAACCAATTTCTATTTCTGGAGCCGCATCTAATTGAGCAATTATATTTCTTGATGTAGCCGATTGATCTAAATCTACCACAGCAACGGGCAAATCTCTTGCAACTCCCTTACTTAATAGCGAGTTGAAAAACAATATAAATACAAACGGTAAAATAATTGCAAGCACAAAAGTAGACTTTGTATTAAATAACAAAGCAATCTCTCTTTTTGCAATTCTTAAAGAAGGTTTCATTTTACTCATTAAATTGAGAATAATCGATTAGAATACTCATTCCTGGTCTTAATTCTACATCTTTTGTTACTGGTGATGCTTTAATTTCAAAAGTTCTAATATCAAAATCTCCGGTGGCTTTTGCAGCATTCCAAGTAGCATAATCACCTAAAGCAGCTATATAATAAATTTTAAATTCTACTTCTTTATTATTTAAAGCCGGAATTGTAGCCATAAAAGTTTGATCCTTTTTAAAATTAAAAAGACTTGTTTCTTTTACATTTATAATAGCATAGCTATTAGATAAATCTACCAAGTGTGCCACTGGATAACCAGCACCAATTAACTCTCCTTCTTCTGGTAAAAAATTAAGAACCTCAGCATCAATTGGTGCAATAATATTTCTTTCGTTTTTATAACCTTCTAGTTCTATTAGAGCTCCATCTGCTTGTTTAACCATTGCTGTTGCTGCTTCTATATCTTCGTTTCTAGCACCTTTTTTAGCCATTTGATAAACACTTAATGCAGCTTCTTGGTCTTTTAATGCAACTTCTCTTTTTGCAAAAACCTCATCTCTTTTTTGTTCTGAAACTACACCATCTTTATATAAATTTTCTATTCTTGTGTAAGTCTTATTCATAACATTTACAGCTGCAGTTGCTTTTTCGTAAACACTTTTTGCTCCTCTAATCTCTTCTGCTCTTGCACCATTTTGTGCTTTATTTTTTTGAGCATTTGCAGCCTCTCTTAAAGCCAAAGCTTGTTGCTCTTTTGCCATTATTTCTGGACTAGAGAGTGTTGCTAATAATTGTCCTTTTTTTACACTTTCTCCTTCTTTTACTTCAAAAGAATTAATACGTGTAGGCAATTTAGAAGACAAGTAAATTTCTTTGGCCTCTATTCTACCTTGTAAAATAATTGCTTTATGCTTTGTTATAAACCATATACCTGTAAGTACTAAAGTTGCAATAATTACAATACCTATTAATGATTTTATAAATTTTGGATTTCTCATTTTTATATTAATTTTGATTTAAGAAAGATCTTGTTTTACCTGTAAGTACCATTAACTCTCCGTAAGCTATATTATACTCAC
The DNA here is from genome assembly GCF_021991835.1 of Polaribacter sargassicola. Taxonomy (GTDB): domain Bacteria; phylum Bacteroidota; class Bacteroidia; order Flavobacteriales; family Flavobacteriaceae; genus Polaribacter; species Polaribacter sargassicola. The sequence continues at coordinate 131,132 of NZ_JAHDAU010000007.1, read as the reverse complement.
ACAAAGCTTTTATTTTATGAATTTTAATTTCTGATAGTTTTAAAGTTGCATCTACTACTTCTAAAGAAGTTCCGGTTCCTTCTTCAAAAGCACGCGTTCTCATAAACTTTAATTTCTTTGCAAATTCTTCATCAGCATTTAAACTTTCGTACTGTTCTAGTTCTTTTTGCATTGTATTGTACAATTTTTCTGTATAAGTACTTAAATTTAATCGTGCTTGTTTATCAAATTGTTCTACTTGAGAAATTTTATATTTAGATGCTTTTATCTTATGCTCTCTTTGAAAACCATTAAAAATTTCCCACTCTACACCAAGACCAACAAACCATTTTGTATCTACAAGTGGTAAATTATCTGTACCTAATATATAAGTACCAGAAATACCTACTTTCGGAAAATAATCGCTCTTTTCTACTTTTAAACCTATACCTGCTAATTCTTGATTCTTTTCAATTGTTTTTAACTGATTGTTTTCGGTTAACATTTCTTCTTTAAATTCTTCTACAGACTTTACAATTGTTGGTTTATTAAAATTGCTTTTTAATCCTTCTAAAGAGTTTATGCCTATTAAATTTTTAACAGCAGTTTTAGCTAATTCTACATCTTTTTCTGCACCTAACAATTCTCTTTTGGCATTAGACAAAGCCACTTTGGCATTTAAAGTTTCTACTTCCGGAATTAATCCGTTTTTAAAAAGTTTATTTGCTTGATCATTATGTAGCAAAATAACGTTATAAACATCTTGTCTTAACTTAACAGCTTCTTGCGCTAATTTTAATTTAAAAAAGTAGTTGATTAGGTTTATAGTTAATTCATCCTCTTTAATTTTATGTTTTGTTTCTGTTATTGCTAATTTTATTTCTGATGCTTTTGTTGCTGCATTAATTTTTCCTCCAGCAAAAATTGGCATCGATATATCTGCTGTTGCAAACCCTAAGTTTTTTTCTTGTAACTCAAAATTCCAATCACCTAAAACATCTGCCGGATTTGTAATACTTAATAAACCACCAACCATGTTTCTTTCTTCATTTAAATCTACTGTAATATCATTATCTAAATGCATATATGTACCAGAAACCCCAATAGTTGGTAAGCGTAAACCTTTTGTTGCTTTATGTTCTTCTTCCATTGCTTTTACCTCAAAACTAGAAGCTTTTGCTTCTCCATTTTTAGACAACATCAAATTATAAGCTTCTTTTAAAGTTATGTTTTGTGCATTAGAAAGCGTTGTTATAAAACATAAAAACAAGAATATTTTTATATTTACCTTGTTCAATTTCATCGAATTAAAATTTAAATTGATTTTCATTTATTTTAAAATATTTAAAATATTTTCGGTTAACTTCTTAACATCATTTATAGTTACTTCTTGTTCTTCAAAAATATTTCTTCTTGTAAAGTTTATATAGTCTACAGCGTATACCAAAATGTGATAATGTAGTTGATAAACAGTAGTATCTTTTGATATTTCACCAGATTTAACTCCAATACTTTTAATACTCTGCATCAACTCAGCACTTTTTACTTTAATTTCTTCTGATGCAAAAAAATTCTCATTGTGTAGTAATTGATAAAAAAACTTAGAAGCATTTGGATTATCTAAAAAATAAGTAATTCTATTTTTTATAAATGTTTCTATTAATGGTTTTATGCTAGTTTTATTTAAAGACAACAAATTTTCTAATTCTTTGTAAACAGAATTTACTTTATCATGATACATTTCATTAATTAACTCTTGTTTACCAGCATAAGTTCTGTACAAATAACCACCGCTTACATTGGCATTTTTGGCAATCATTGCTATTGTTGTAGATTCTATACCTTTTTCTACAATTGTTTGCATTGTTGCTTCTTTAATTCTTGCTATTTTATCTTCATCAATTTTACGAGCCATCTATTATTATTTTGGAATACAAATTTATGAATAAATATTCATTCATTTATTTTTTGAACAAAAAATCTTATAAATTGAAATGTTATTCATATCTATTATTCTTAAATAATTATAGCCTTTCAAAAAAAAAACCATCAAATAAATGATGGCTTCTTTTTTGTTAATAATGTGATAATAATTTACTTTTCTTTTTCTTGAGCTGCGGCTCTAATTGATGAACAGTTTCTGATACCGCATTTTCAAAATTATCTTTATTAGATTCTGCAAAAAAGGTAATTCCGTTTCCATAAATACGGATACCGCAAATCAATCCTGTTTCATCTGAAGTTGTATTTTCTGTTTTAAAATAAACATCTGCACTAATTAAAAAATTATATTTTTTGTCTAAATCATTTAATTTTTCAATTGTATATAGTTCTAAAAGATCACTTACCGTTACATCTTTGTATTCAAAATTAATTTCCATAATACTAAATTTTAAAGTTTATAAATAGACTAAGTATTTTATTAAGCTCCTCCTCTTGCTGGGTAACCTTCTTTTAAAATATAATCTATTCCTTTTAAAACATCTTTAAATTCTGGTCTACCAAATGGCATAGATTGTATAGATTCCCAATAAATCTTACCTTCTTTATCTAATATAAATAAGCCTGGTTCTACAAACTGTTCTGGTTCTTTATCAGAAATAGCATTACTTACTAATAATCCCCATTTTCTACCTTCATCAATAGATAATCCGTATCCTAAAGGTACATTTTTTATATCCCATTTTTCATGAGTTTCTTTAGCAACTTCTTCCGTATTTACACTTACTGCAATTACATTTACTCCTCTTTCTGAAAAGTCTTTCATTTTCTTTTCTAAATCTTCTAATTGCATTTTACAAACAGGACAGTGTTTTCCTCTGTAAAATAAAACTAAAGTGAAATTTTCTGGATTTTGGTCTTCTAAATTCCATACTTTTCCGTTTACTAAATTTATCTTTAAATTGGGTGCTTTCTGTGTTGGTTTAATCATTTTATGATTTTTTTTAATTGTTAATAATAATTACAAAATTGTTTTTTAAGACTATTTGCAACAAGTTTATACAGGTACTATTTTTGATTTTGAATAATCTACATATCCTTTTTTTCCTGGAGTGTAAAAAGTTTCTTCATTCCATTCGGTTAATGCTACATTATATTTAAAACGCTTTACTAAATCCGGATTAGAAATATAAGGTTTACCAAAAGCTACTAAATCTGCATTACCTTCTTTTATAACTTTATTTGCAGATTCTTTATCAAAACCTGAATTAATAATTATTGTACCGTTATAGATTGGTCTAAAATGCTCTGCAATATTGGTTACGGCATAAGGTATATCTGAAACATCATTAAAAGGTTCTGATAAATGAATGTAAGCCAAGTTATAATCGTTTAATTTTTTGATGATATATTCAAATGTTGGTATGGTTTCTTCATCCATTTCCATCCCAAAAATATTATTTAGAGACGGGTTAAACCTTGCTCCTATTTTCTGCTCTGGTAAAACTTCTTTTACAGCATCTAAAACTTCAAAGAAAAAGCGAGCTCTATTTTCTATACTTCCTCCATATTTATCGGTTCTTTTATTAGAGGTTCTATTAAAAAACTGATGAAATAAATATCCGTTAGAAGAATGAATTTCTACTCCATCAAAACCAGCTTCTATTGCATTTTTAGCTGCATTTTTAAAATCTAATATTGTTTGATTAATCTCTTCTTGAGTCATTGCTTTAGGCGTAACAGTATTTTTACGACCTTCTGCAGTATATACTTCTGTATTTGGGTTTAATGCAGAAGGTGCAAGTGGTAACTCTCCGTTATGAAAATCTGGATGAGAAATTCTACCTACATGCCATAATTGTATAAAAATTTTACCTCCTTGCTCATGCACGTTTTCAGTTACTTTTTTCCAACCTTCTACCTGAGCTTTAGAATGTATTCCTGGTGTATTTATATATCCAATAGCTTTTTTAGAAACTTGAGATCCTTCTGTAATAATTAATCCAGCCGAAGCTCTTTGCTTATAATACAATGCTTCTAATTCTTCTGTTGGTTTTCTCTCTTCATTATTAGCTCTACTTCTTGTCATAGGCGCCATTACTACTCTATTACTTAAATGCAATCCATCTATATTATTAAATGGTTGCAAAATAAAATCTGTATCCATTGTATTTTGTTTTTTTGATTTACACAAAACTACAGGATAAGAAACGTTGTTATTAACGCATAACATTAAAAAGTGAACGCAAATGCTAATCTTACTTAAAAACTAGAAACAAAAAAAGCCTCGCAAATTGCGAGGCTTTTAATATAATGTAATTGTAAGTTACAAATTAAGCACTTAAAACTTCTTGTACTTTATCTGCAGCTTCTTGAAATTCTGTAGCAGAAATAATTTCCATACCAGAATTGTCAATTAACTCTTTTGCTTCTTTTGCATTAGTACCTTGTAATCTACAAATAATAGGCACAGTAATTTTGTCTCCCATATTTTTGTATGCATCTACAACACCTTGTGCAACTCTATCACAACGTACAATACCACCAAAGATATTTACCAAAATAGCTTTAACTTCTGGATCTTTTAAAATAATACCAAAAGCAGTTTCTACTCTAGCAGCATCTGCAGTACCACCAACATCTAAAAAGTTAGCTGGCTCTCCTCCAGATTCTTTAATTAAATCCATAGTTCCCATTGCTAATCCAGCTCCGTTTACCATACATCCAACGTTTCCATCTAAATCTACATAGTTTAATCCAGCAGCTTTAGCTTCAACTTCAATTGGGTTTTCTTCTCTTAAATCACGCATTGCTGCATAATCTTTATGTCTGTATAATGCATTTTCATCTAAAGATACTTTAGCATCAACAGCCATTATTTTAGAATCTGATGTTTTTAATACTGGGTTAATTTCAAACATAGAAGAGTCTGATTTAATGTAAGCTGTATATAAAGCAGTAACAAATTTTGTCATTTCTTTAAAAGCTACACCAGATAAACCTAAGTTAAAAGCAACTTTACGTGCTTGAAAAGGCATTAACCCTAATAAAGGATCTATTTCTTCTGTAAAAATTAAGTGTGGAGTTTCTTCTGCAACAGTTTCAATATCCATTCCACCTTCTGTAGAATACATAATCATGTTTTTACCAGTTGCTCTGTTTAATAAAACAGACATATAATATTCATCTGGTTCAGAATCACCAGGATAATATACATCCTCAGCAATTAATACCTGATTTACTAATTTTCCTTCTGCAGATGTTTGAGGCGTAACTAACATCATTCCTAAAATATCATCAGAAATAGATTTTACTTCGTCTAAGTTTTTTGCCAACTTAACACCACCACCTTTTCCACGACCACCTGCGTGTACTTGAGCTTTAATTACATGCCAACCTGTTCCAGTTTCTTCTGTAAGCTTTTTTGCAGCATCAACTGCCTCAGCAGGAGTACTTGCAACAATTCCTCGTTGAATTCTAACTCCAAAACTGTTTAAAATTTCTTTTCCTTGATATTCGTGTAAATTCATTTGTAAAATTTTATTAACGGATTCAAAAATACAAATTCATATATAAAATTTCGCATAGTTTTCATTAAAAATTTATTAATACATTTTATTTATCATTTTAACATAAAAAGTTTAATTTTTTAAAAAGTGTAACATTTTAATTCTACCAAAGTCTTTGTAGGTGTATTAACTAACTTAAACAAGTTAACACAAACAACATCTTACTATTAATCAACCAAAATTACATGTTTAAAAAAGCCTTTTTATTAATTGTTGTTTTTTTATCAATTAAACAAACAAATGCACAGAGTAAAAAAAATAGAAGAGTAATTAAAACCACTAGAATAACTAAACCTCCAAAAATTGACGGATATCTAAACGATGAGTCTTGGAAAAATGCAGAGTTAATTACAGATTTTATTGAACTTAGACCATCTAATGGTAAAGTAGTTAGTAAAGAATATCAAACTACCGTAAAAGTAGTTTATGATGATAATGCAATCTATATTTCTGCTCAAATGAATGATCCTGATCCTGAAGGAATACCCAAAGAATTTTCTACAAGAGATAATTTTAGTATTGCAGATTTCTTTTTAGTTACTATAAACCCTAATGATGATGGCCAAAACCCATTTGAATTTATAGTACAAGCTACAGGAAACCAAGGTGATGCTAAAGTTTCTAACGGTAATGAAGATTTTGACTGGAGTGCTGTTTGGGAAAGTGCTGTTTCTACTGATGAAAAAGGTTGGAATGCAGAAATAAAAATTCCTTACAGAGCTTTGCGTTTTGCAAACAGACCCATACAATCTTGGGGATTTAATTTTCATAGAAGGTTAGAAAAATTAAATGCACAACATACCTGGACACATATTGACAACTCTGTAGGTAGATGGACACAATACGATGGTTTAATTACCGGTTTTAAAAACATAAAACCTCCTACTCGCTTAAATTTATACCCTTACGCTTCTGCAACAGCAACTACTTTTGATGGAAATACAGATTATGATTGGAGTGTTGGTATGGACATAAAATATGGTTTAACAGATAACTTTACATTAGATGCTACATTAATCCCTGATTTTAGCCAAGTTGGTTTTGATGATGTAGAACTAAATCTAGGTCCGTTTGAACAACAGTTTACAGAGCAAAGACAATTTTTTACAGAAGGAACCGAGCTATTTAATATTGCCAACCTTTTTTATTCTAGAAGAATCGGCTCTAACCCTATAGATCAATTTAATGTTTCATCAACACTAAATAGTAACGAAGAAATTACAGATTACCCTAGCAAAGTAAATATGTTAAACGCCATAAAAGTATCTGGTAGAACAAAAAGTGGTTTGGGTATTGGTATTTTTAATGCAATTACAGAAAAAACAGAAGCTACAATTATTAATAATGAAACTGGTGATATTAGAAAAGAGGTAATCTCGCCTTTTACTAATTATAACATTTTAGTATTAGATCAACAATTTAACCAAAACTCTACAATTTCTCTTATAAATACAAATGTTACTAGAAACGGACGTTTTAGAGACGCTAATGTTACCGCTTTAGATTGGCATATAGAAACTAAAAACAGTAAGTATAATGCAGATGGTTCAGTAAAAATGAGTAATATTTCTGATGATATTAATAACCCAAATACAGGTTATACTTTTGATAATAGTTTTGGATATAATTCTGGTCATTGGAACTGGGAAATAGGTTATTATCTAGAAAATAAAGATTTTAACCCTAACGATTTAGGTATCTTATTTAGTAATAACGAACAAGCTATTTATGGTAGCGCAGGCTGGACAACATTACAACCTACAAAAAAATTTAACAGTTATAATTTTTATTTTTATAATGATGCAGAGTTTCAACATTATTCTGGTATTTACACAGGTTATCAAGCTAGTTTTGGAGCAAGCGCACAAACAATAAATCGTTTTTATTTTGGTGGAAATTTAAATTACGAAACAGAAAGCAAAGACTTTTTTGAACCTAGGCAAGGTTCTACAAGCGGCATTTATTTTTTACAACCAGAACGAAAAAACATTAATGGCTGGATTTCTACAAACTCTCAAAAAAAGTTTCAATTAGATGCAGATATCTGGTATACTGCTTACTCTAAAAACCCTAAAGTGGGTTATGGTTTTGGCGTAGCACCTCGTTATCGTTTTACCAATAAGTTTTCTTTACAGTATAATTTAAATTTCAATAAATTTAATAACGATCAAGGTTATGTAGATCAAACTAATAACAACATTATTTTTGGTATTAGAGATCGAAAAAATTACACAAACACTATTGCTGGTAAATATAGTTTTAGCACAAATTCTTCTCTATCTTTAAGCTTTAGACATTATTGGGGAGACGTAAATTATAATAGTTATCATAATTTAAACTCTAATGGAACTTTAACAGAAAACAACGCTTATACCGGAGAAAACTTAAACTTTAACAGCTGGAATTTAGATTTAAATTACATTTGGCAATTTGCACCTGGTAGTCAATTAATTGCTTTTTATAGAAATTCTATTTTTAACGAAAACAACCAAGCAAACCAAACTTTCTTTAAAAACTTAGATAATTTATTTGATCAATCTCAAAATCATACATTTTCTATGAGATTGGTTTACTTTATAGATTACAATAAATTAAAAAACATTTTTTAATCAATTATCTACTTAATATCAATTTAAGAAATCAGAAAAGCTTAACAGTTTTTCTGATTTCTTTTTTATACATTCGTTACAAAGTTATAAGTATGATAATTGGTAAAAACATTCACAAATATTATGGGGATGTAGAAGTTTTAAAGGGTGTAGATTTAGATATTAAAAAAGGAGAAATAGTTGCTATTGTTGGCCCATCTGGAGCAGGAAAAACAACTTTACTTCAAATTTTAGGTACTTTAGATAAACCTTTAAAAGAAAAAAACTTCGAGCTAAAACTTAACAATACTTCTTTAAAAAACTTAGCAGATAAAGAGCTTTCTTCTTTTAGAAACAATCATATTGGTTTTATTTTTCAGTTTCATCAACTTTTACCAGAATTTACTGCTTTAGAAAACGTTTGTATACCTGCTTATATTGCTAAAAAATCTAAAAAAGAAACCGAAAAAAGAGCTAAAGAGCTGTTAGATTTTTTAGGATTATCGCATAGAATAAACCACAAACCCAACGAACTTTCTGGTGGAGAACAACAAAGAGTTGCAGTAGCAAGAGCTCTAATAAACAACCCTTCTGTTATTTTAGCTGATGAACCTAGTGGAAATTTAGACAGTGAATCTGCCAAAAATTTACATGAGTTGTTTTTTAAACTTCGTGATCAATTTGGGCAAACTTTTGTTATTATAACTCATAATGAAGATTTGGCAAATATGGCAGATAGAAAACTAACAATGAAAGACGGTATTATTGCTCATTAAATTTTACTCTTTTAAAAAAAAATAAATAAAAATTAATATGAAAGAAACCTTTTTCCTTTTAATTAATTATTTAAAAAATCCTGTTTTACAAAAAGAGACTTCTAAAAAAACTTCATATAAGCTTAAAATATTATTTCAATTATTAATCATTTCAATTTTAACAAGTTTATTCTTAACTCCAATATACTCTGTTATAGAAGAACTACAGCTTGTAGATTTTAATACACATAAATTAGAAGAAATGTTTAAGAACATGGGCGTTCTTGAAACTTTGTTAATAACCGCTGTTGTTGGCCCAATTATAGAAGAACTTCTTTTTAGAGCACCTATGACGTTGTTTAAAAAACCAATTTTATTTAAGTATGGTTTTTATTTTTTTTCTATAATTTTTGGTTTTATACATATTACTAATTATCAAATTACTACAAACGTACTTTTACTTTCTCCTATATTAATTTTACCACAATTACTTGTCGGTTTTTATTTTGGATACATTAGAATTAAGTTCGGTTTAATTTGGTCTATCTATTTACATGGTGCTTATAACTGCACTTTATATTTAATGAGTTTTATCTTAGAATAACAAATAATGAAAAAATCTGAGCTTAAAGAATTTTTAGATGAAAAGGTAATTTTATACAACAATCCTAAATTTATAGAATCTGACCCCATACAAATTCCTCATCTATTTTCTATAAAAGAAGATATTGAAATTGCTGGTTTTTTAACCGCTACCATTTCTTGGGGAAACAGAAAAATGATTATTAAAAATGCATCTAAAATGATGGGTTTACTAGATAATTCTCCTTACGATTTTGTGTTGAATCACTCTGAAAAAGAATTAAAATCACTCGAAAATTTTGTGCATAGAACATTTAATTCTGTCGATTTACAGCAATTTATTAGCTCTTTAAAACATATTTATACGCAACATAAAGGGTTAGAAAATGTTTTAAAAGTTGATGAAAAAGAGACCGATTATAAGAACTCAATTCACCATTTTAAAGAAGTTTTTTTTGAAATTCCTCATCAACAAAGAACACAAAAACACGTGTCTGATCCGTTAAAAAATTCTGCTGCAAAACGTATAAATATGTTTTTAAGATGGATGGTCAGAAATGATAATTTTGGAGTAGATTTTGGCATTTGGAAAACACATAAAGCAGCCAATTTATCTTGTCCTTTAGATGTACATTCTGGTAATGTAGCACGAAAATTAAAACTACTTTTAAGAAAACAAAACGACTGGAAAGCACTTTCTGAACTCGATAATAACTTACGAAAATTAGATAAAAAAGATCCTGTAAAATACGATTTTGCTTTGTTTGGTTTAGGTGTTTTCGAAAAGTTTTAATTAGTAATTAACAACCTCTTTTCTATTTCTAATTTTTGTAATAAATTAGTTATAAATAAATCTCTAAAAAAAATAAATGCAATTTAAAAATCCTGAAATTTTATATTTTTTAGCACTACTAATTATACCAATTTTAGTACACCTTTTTCAGTTACAAAAGTTTGTAAAAACACCTTTTACAAACGTTGCATTTTTAAAAAAAATAACACAACAAAACCGTAAGAGTTCTACTATAAAAAAATGGTTAATTTTAGCAACAAGACTACTATTATTTTTAGCGATACTTTTTGCTTTTTCTCAACCATATATTAGTAATAAAAACATTAATAAAAAACAACATAATTTTATTTATTTAGACAATTCTTTAAGTACAAACACTAAAGGAGAGAAAGGAAATTTATTACAAAATACTATACAAGAAATTATAGAATACACATCAGAAAAAGATGTATATTCGCTGCAAACAAATTCTGATTTTTATTCTGAAATTACAAAAAGTGAGTTAAAAAATATTCTACTAAACACTAAAGAAACTTCAAAAAAAGTAGATTTATCAAATGTTTTACTCAATTTTAACACAAAGAAAAATAATAAAACTATTAGTTTATATAAAACTATATTAATTTCTGATTTTCAGAATACTTACAAAAGTGAGTTTACAAATGTAACACCCACTTTTTCCTTTATAAAACTAAAAAGTACTTTAAAAAACAACTTATCTATAGACAGTGTATTTACCACAAATAAAAACGGTCTTAATTTTACGCTAAATATTGTTGTTAAAAACCAAGGAGAACAAAAAAAGAACATTCCGTTAGCTATTTACAACAACACAAAATTGGTTAACAAACTCTCATCTTCTTTTGAGAAAGACTCTACTAAAACAATTGAAGTCACCATTCAAAGTCAAGAAGAATTTAACGGGAAAATAGAAATAATTTTTAGCGACATTTTTAGTTTTGACAATACCTTTTATTTCAGTATAAAAAACAATCAAAAAACAAACATTTTATCAATAGGAAACAGGTCTGATTTTCTACCAAAAATCTACACAAAAAACGAGTTTAACTTTACTCATAATTTTGTAAAAAACATCAATTATAACATCATAGATAAACAACAATTAATAATATTAAATGAGCTTGAAAACATACCTGAAATTTTAATAAATAAAATTATTGACTTCTCTAATAATGGTGGAAATGTAATTATTATTCCGGCTGAAAATTCAAAAAAAGACACTTATAATTTACTTTTAAATAAGTTAGATTTAGGTAAAATAATTTCTAAAAAAACAGATAGTTTAAAAATTACAGACATCAATTTTAGTCATCCAATTTTTAAAAATGTTTTCTCTAAAAAAATTACAAATTTTCAATATCCTTTTGTAAAAAGTTACTTTGCAATTTCATCAAAAAATGAAAGTAAAATAATTTCTTTAGAAAATAATATTGCTTTCATTTCTGAAATAAAAAACGAAAAAAATAAGGTTTATTGGGTAGCAAGTCCGCTAAATAAAAACAGCAGTAATTTTACAAATTCTCCTCTTATAGTTCCTGTTTTTTACAACATCGGAAAATGGAGTTTTCAACAATCAAAATTATTTTACAGAATTGGTTTAGAAAACAAAATTGATGTAGAAACAAATCTAAAAAAAGACAATGTTCTAAAAATTACCAATCATCAAAATTCATTTATTCCGATGCAACAAAAATTTAAAAATAAAGTTAGCATCACCACAAATGATCAACCTTTAAAATCTGGTTTTTATAACATCGTAAAAAATGTAGATACAATTCAAAAATTAGCTTACAATTATCCAAAAGAAGAAAGCTTACTTAACTTTTTAGACCTAAACGAAATTAAAAAAACCAATAAAAATGTTACAATTTCTAACTCTGTAAAAAATGTTTTTAAAGAAATAAACAAAAAAAACGAAGTTCATTCACTTTGGAAATGGTTTTTAACGTTGGCAATTGTATCTTTGTTTTTAGAAATTTTGATTTTAAAATTCTTAAAAAAATGACCACTCTTATAAAATCGGCAACGATTATAGACTCTTCAAGTCCTTATCACAATCAACAAAAAGACATATTAATTACTAACGGAATCATCGATAAAATAGAAGATTCTATAGAAACAAAAGAAAACTATACAATTGTAGAGTTAGATAATTTACATGTTTCTTGCGGTTGGTTTGATACAAGTGTTTCTTTTGGCGAACCTGGTTACGAGGAAAGAGAAACAATAAAAAAAGGATTAGACGTTGCTGCAAAAAGCGGTTTTACTGCTGTTGCTGTTAATGCAAACTCTAACCCTGTAATTGATAATAAATCTTCGGTAGAGTTTTTAATAAACAAAGCTAACGGATTTGCAACCAACTTATACCCTATTGCGGCTTTAACTCAAAATAGCGAAGGTGTAGAAATGGCAGAATTATTTGACATGAAACAATCTGGTGCAATTGCTTTTGCGGACTACAACAAACCTGTTGCCAATGATAATTTGATGAAAATTGCACTTTTATACGCTCAAAACTTTGATGGTTTGGTTTTTAGTTTTCCTAAAAATAAAGCGATTGCGGGAGAAGGAATTGTAAATGAAGGTATAAACAGCACAAAACTTGGTTTAAAAGGAGTACCTGATTTAGCAGAACACATACAAATTGCAAGAGATTTATTTTTATTAGAATATACTGGCGGAAAACTACACATACCTACTATATCTACCGCAAAATCTTTAACTTTAATAGAAGAAGCAAAAAAGAAAGGTTTACAAGTAACTTGTAGCGTTGCTGTGCATCATTTAACGCTTTCTGATGACGAATTACACGGGTTTGATAGTAACTTTAAAGTAACACCTCCTTTAAGAACAAAAACAGATATAGAAGCTTTACAAAAAGGAATAAAATCTGGAGTAATAGATATTATTACATCTGACCACAACCCTATTGATATAGAAAATAAAAAACTAGAATTTAGTGAAGCTAAAGATGGAACCATTGGTTTAGAAAGTGCTTTTGGCGCAATTAACACGGTTTTAAATATAAATGACTTTATAGATAATTTAACAAGCAAACCTAAAGCTATTTTTGGTTTAGAAAACCATACAATTAAAGAAAATAACAAAGCAGAAATTACCTTATTTAATCCTGATGAAAAATATGTCTTTACAAAATCTCATATTTTATCAACTTCTAAAAACAGTGCTTTTTTAGATAAAAAATTAAAAGGAATTGTATACGGAATTTTTGCGAACAACCAACTTGTTATAAACTAAATCTAATGGAAAATTACACAGTTAAAGAAGGTAAAACAGCAGCAATTATTAGTCATTTTTGGGTTATTGGTTTGCTAGTTGCTTTTGTTATGAATAACAGTAAAAAGAATTATTTTACCAGTTTTTACATTAGACAAATGGTTGGTTTAAATATTTTTCAATTTTTAAATGGATTGATAATTTATAAATTCTTTGGTTCTACTGCTGGTAGTATTGTAAGTTTTCTTCTATTTATTTTATGGATTATTTCTTTAATTGGTGCTTTTAAAGGCGAAGAAAAATTGGCTCCAGTTGTAGGAGAACAATTTCAAGAGTGGTTTAAAAATATTTCATAAAATTTAAAACAAAGTACAAAAATGAGCGATTTACAATATTTAGTTAGAAAACCTAAAAAAACAATAGAAAATCCACCTTTATTAATTTTATTACACGGATACGGAAGTAATGAACAAGATTTGTTTTCTTTTGCAGAAGAATTACCAGATGATTTTTTAATTGTAAGTGCACAAGCACCTCATTCTTTAGGTTTTAATAGTTACGCTTGGTTTGCTATTAATTTTGATGAAATAAATGGTAAATTTTCTGATTTAAAACAAGCAAAAGAATCTTTAGATATGATTGCTCTTTTTATTGATGAAATAAAAGAAAAGTACAAAACCGATCCTGATAAAACATTTTTATTAGGTTTTAGCCAAGGTGCTATTTTAAGTTACTCTCTAAGCTTTTTCTATCCTAATAAAGTACAAAATGTAATTGCTTTAAGCGGTTATATTAATGATGAATTGCTACCAGAATCAATTTCTAAAGAAATTAAAACTAATTATTATTCTTCTCACGGAACTGTAGACCAAGTTTTACCGATAGAATGGGCAAGAAAAAGCAAACCTTTTTTAGATAATTTAGGTTTTAACAGCACGTATTCTGAGTATCCTGTAGGTCATGGAGTTGCACCACAAAACTTTTTCAGTTTTAAAAAATGGATTGAAGAACGCTTATAAAGCTCTCTTAAATCTTCTCATTTTTTAATTATAACATAAGTAAGTACTATCTATTTAATACGACGAAAAAATTGAAGTTTTGTAAAAGTTTTATCTATTAAATAAATCTAAAAAATTATGAATTCAATTTTAAAAATATTTATTTTTCCATACATATGTTTCATCATTGCTTGTAAATCTGACAAAGAACCTCAAAAAACAGAAACAACATCTATTAAAAAAACCGAAGTTTTTACTAAAGAAAAACAATTTAATGATTATTGGTATTCTGGAAAAGCAGAATTAAATAGTTACGAACTAAAACAATCTAGATACGGAGAAATCCGTAAAGGTGAAGTAGTTTTAGTATTTGTAACAGAACCTTTTTCTTTAAGCAAACAAGTTAAATTAGACAATGCTAAAAAAGCAGGAAACGATAATGTTTCTGTAATGAAATTGAATAATGTTAGAAAATTTACAACAGGTATTTACGATTACTCTATTGTAAGCTCTACTTTTACACCTGTTAACACAGATAAACATCCTTATACTTTAAAATTAAACACTAGTATTCAAGAATGGTGTGGTCATACTTTTACACAATTAAACTTAAAAGAAAATAACTATCAATTTCAACAATTTTCTTATTTTGAAAAAGACGGAGACACAAAAAAGAATATTTCTAAAGCTCTTTTAGAAGATGAACTTATGACACGTATTCGTTTAAATAAAGGACAATTACCTTTAGGTGAAATCGATTTAATTTTCTCTACAATATACAGCCGTTTTGCTTATAAAGATTTACAAGCTACAAAAGCTAAAATTAGCAAAACAGAAACTAATACTACATTAAATTATAAAATTGATTATTTAAAATACAATAGAACTCTTACAATTAATGTAGAAAAAGAATTTCCTTATAAAATATTATCTTGGACAGAAGATAATGGAGATGGATTGATAACCGAAGCTATTCTTAAAAAAAGTTTAAAAGAACCTTATTGGAACCAGAAAAAAGTATCTGATGAAATTAAAAGAAAAGAATTAAAATTGATGAATTAAATCTTTCTAAAAAATAAAAAAACCTAATTACTGAGCTTTATAACAACTCATTAATTAGGTTTTGTTTTTTAACTTTAATAAGTAAAAAATATTTAATAAAGTTTTATCATTAATTTCTTCTAGAACGGCCTCTACCGCCACCTATTCTATTAGCAGGAACATTCATTTTTTGACCAGCAAAACTTCCGAATTTATATACAAATGTTGCCATAAAATATTGTTCTAAAATTCTATTTTCTACATCTTGTATATATGTTTCTGTTACTGTTCTTCTATAACCATTATTTTTACCTAACATATCATAAGCAACTATAGAAAACGTAGCTTGATTATTCCAAAGCTCTACACCTAAACCTGCATTCCAAAAAACAGCATCTCCATCAAATTCATCTCCTACTCTACTATTGTAACGATAAGCTACTTTATTAGATAAAAAAGCATTCTTTAGAAAAAATACATTTGTATCTACATTTAAGTTTTGTACAAAATAATTATTATCATTAAAAGCATCTGTATCATAAATACTTTTGTTTTTAGAATAACTATAAGCCGTACTTATATCAATCTTATTATCATAAGAATATCTAAAAGAAACCGATGGTTTTAAAACTGTTGTTTTTGCTGTAAATTTTACGTTATTCTGAATAGACAAACTATTACTATAACTTCCGTTAAAACCAGCATTTAAGTTGATGTTTGTTTTTCTATTATAAAAAGATTTAGAAACCGCTAAATTACCCGAATAAGAATAATCACCATCTATGTTACTATAAGTTGTGTATCTATTTAAATTTGAATCTGTAATTGTTGAATTGATAATTTTATCTTGAACAAATTGAGCTCTTGCGTTTCCTGAAATATTAATGTTATTATAAGCTAAATTATTTTGATATTGAAAACGTATATTATGGCTAACACCTGGCTCTAATAAAGGATTACCAACAATTACATGAGTAATATCACTTACATCTTCTACTGGCTGTAATTGACTTACAGACGGTAAATCTACATTTTGATTATAGTTTAAAGTGATATTTTTATATCCGTTTTCATCTCTATAACGTATTCTACCAGAATAAGTTAAATAATCAAAATCTGCCTTAAAATTTCTTTCTGTAACCAACTTATCTTCGTAGTCTCTAGATGTGTTTATATAAGCACCTTCAAACTCAAAACGAAAATCTTTATATTGATATCTTAATTTTAAAGCTGGTTTTAATGTAGTTGTTAAGTATTTACTTTTTAAACTTAAAACATCATTAAAGCTATCATACTCTTCTGTTTCACTATTAAAATCATAAATATCTTTTTGATTTTTTTCTGAGTAAAACGTTGCGCTATAACTAGGCATCAATCTAAAATTTTCAAATAATTCTTTGCTCCAAAAAGCATTTAAATTAATGTTACTACTATTACTGTCTGCTGTATTTATTTGATCTTGTACTATTGTTTCATCATTGTTAAAAAGCGTATTTTCTGAATAATTTTTACTATCAGACTCTTCTTTAGTAAAATCTGTAGTTAATCTTACTCTTAAATAATCGCTTTTGTTATTTAAAACAGAAGTTATACCAATTACGTTATTAAACTCGCTATTAGAAGATGAAGAATCGTTGTTAGAATTATAATCGCTCACTAAATCTCCGTTGTCATAAAAAGACTCTCTTTCTACCATAGAACCAGACTCTTCATTAGAACTTTTAAAATTTGCTTCGTTAGAAATTTCTATTTTCTTTTTAGATCTTTTTTCTTTAGAATCTATAATAAATTTTAAATCTGCACCTGCTGTATGGTTCTCAGAATCTGTAAAACTATCACTATTAGAATCTGTTATATAATTAAAATCTGGTAAAAAAGTTTCTTTATGGCTTTCTTGATCAAAATCTCTATTTTGAGAACTATACCTATAATTACCATTTACTCTTGTTTCATTCCATTTACCTTTTGTGTAATTAGCACCAACAAAATCAGACTCTATATACCCATTACTTGTATCTGTATCTGGCAAAGCATTAAAACCTCTAGATAAATTTATATTGTTAGTTCCTGCAATAAGACCTATTTGTTTACCATCTATCAATTTAAAAATGTTTGCATTTACTTGATATTTATCATCAGTACCATAACCTAATTTAACATCTCCAAAACTAGCTCTATTTTTTCCTTTTTTAATTTTTAAATTAATTTCTTTAGTACCAGAATCAGATTCTTCACCAGTAAATTTTTGATTATCTGTCTTATAATCTGTAACCTGTACTTTACTAATAACATTACTTGGCAAGTTTTTTAAAGCAATATCACCACTTTTTTCTCCAAAAAATTTCATACCATCAACATTTATGGCTTCTACTTCTATACCATTTACAGTTATGTTTCCATCTATATCTATATCTACACCTGGTAATTTTTTTAATAAGTCTTCGGCTTTATCATTGGGTAAAGTTTTAAAACTATCTGCATTATATTCTACAGTATCTTTTTTAATTAAAACAGGCGGAGCACGTGCTATAATTGTAACAACATCTAACTGTTCTGTAAGGTTTTTTAAAACAATATAACCCATATTTAATTTACCGGTAGATGGTACATTTATGTCTTTCATATAAGGCTCATAACCCAAAGACGCAATATTAAATATAACTTTAGAGTCTGTTCCAGGGTTTACTTTTAAAGAAAAATGTCCATTGTCATTAGTAATTCCGTAAGCAATAGGAACACTATCTTTTATACTTTGTAAATACACAGTGGCTCCATTTAATAAAATAGAATCTTGGTCTTTTAAAATACCTTCTACAGTAAATACTTGAGAGAATAATGATGTAGAAATAAATAACGAGAGTAATAGTAAAATTCTTTTCAATTTCTTTTAAGTTTGGGTTTGAGTATGTTGGACATAAAATATTTTATGTAGTTTAAAATAAATACGTTAAATAAAAGTTAAAATCGCTTTTTTTATAAAAAGTAAATTCAGTAAAAACTATAATTTCTTTTCAACTACCTTTGTAAAAAAATAACTAATGCAATTTTCTGATTTACCTTTAGACTTAAACATATTAAAAGCTGTTGCCGAAGCAAGGTTTCATAGACCAACTTTAGTACAAGAAAAAGCAATACCTTTAGTTTTAGCTAAAAAAAATGTAATTGTTTCTGCACAAACTGGTACAGGTAAAACAGCTTCTTTTGCCTTACCTATTATTCAACTTTTGTTAGATAGACAAAATACTGAAGAAGAAAACAAAAAAATAAAATCTTTAATTGTTACACCAACCAGAGAGTTAGCCATACAAATTTTAGAAAACTTTTCTAATTACAGTAAATACACAAATTTAAAAACTACTGCTGTTTTTGGTGGTGTTTCTTTAGAACCACAAAAAGAAATTTTAGCAAAAGGTGTAGATGTTTTAATTGCAACTCCTGGTAGATTGATTGATTTACAATTACAAGGTAATATTGATTTAAGTGCTATAGAAATTTTTGTTTTAGATGAAGCTGATTTAATGTTAGATATGGGTTTTATTGCTGATGTAAAAAAAATAGAAGCGCTTTGCCCAAAGAAAAAACAAACCTTACTTTTTTCTGCAACTATACCAGAAAAGATTAATGATTTGGCAAAAAGCATTATAAGAAATCCTACAAAAGTAGAAATTAATCCAGAAGAAACTACAGCAAAAAACATTGGTCAGTTATTGTATTATTTACCTAAAAAAAACAAAACCGATTTATGTTTACATTTATTAAGAAATACAATAAATGGTAAGATTATAATTTTTAGACGCACAAAATTTGGTGTTGATAAACTAGAACAAACCTTAATTAAAAACGGCTATAAAGTAACTAGTATTCATGGTGATAAAACACAAGCGATAAGAAATAAAGCTATTGAAAGTTTTAAAGATAAAAAAGCAAATATTTTAATTGCTACAGATGTTGCTGCACGTGGTATAGATATTACAAATGTAGATGCAATTATTAATTTTGATATACCTAATATACCAGAAACTTATGTGCATAGAATTGGTAGAACCGGTAGAGCTGGTAAATCTGGAATAGCATTTTCTTTCTGTTCTCCAGACGAAAATGCTTACATTAAGTTAATTGAAAATTTAATTGAAAAACAAATTAAAGTTATTACAGAACATCCTTATCCTATTAGTAAACCAAAACATAAGAAAAAACAACCAAATACTATTAGCAAACATAGTAAAGGTAGAAAATCTGAAGCTTCTAAAAAGAATAAAAAACGTTGGTATTAAGTTATTTTAGCAAATAAAAAAATTAAACTCCAAACTGAGTTAAATGATGATCTAAGTGCTTGTAAAAAGAATTATTCCATTCTTTAATAGTTAATTTACCAAAAGAATGAGACTCTTTACCATCAAAATAAGACTCACCTAATTCTTGGGTTTTTACAATGTAAGCTACTAATTGTTGTTTTTCTTTTTCAAAATCTCTTTCATCAGAAATTATAAATTGTGGTGCTGTTTTTCCGTTTTTAGCATACGGTTTTTCTGATACAACAATATTTTTAACAAATGTTTTTAAAATCCATCTTGTAAAAGCATTAGGTTTTACATGTTTGTCTGTATAAACCATCTCGTAAGTTACCGAACAGTGAGCCAACATTTGCGACACAGACATTTTACCCCAACTGGCTTGAGATGTTGTAGATAAATTATTAATTCTTGCTATTACCTCTTCTGTAACTTCTTTTTTAAAAATGTTTTTCATTTTAATGTAATGCTTTAAATATTAATTATTTTCGATAAAAATACTATTCATTTATATTCTTATTCTTGTCATAAGACAAGAAAATACAATTATGAAATTTCTTTTCTAATTCTACTTAGAGATGTATCTGTAATTCCTAAAAAAGAAGCAATGTGTTTTAATGATGCTTTCTTTATAATTTCTGGATTATTTTTAATCAACTTTTTATATCTAGAAGAAGCCTTATCTGTAATCATACTTAAAGTTCTTTCTTTTAAGCTAAAAAAATCACTTGCTAAACGAGATCTTCCCCAATCTCTATACTCTTTGTACAAATTAAAATCTTTATTAAAAGTTTCTAGTTTTTTTACCCATAACTCACAATCTTCAACAGCTTGTATGTCTTCTTTTGTTGGTATTTGCATAAAAAAAGAATGTCCTTCTAAAATTAAAGCATCTTTACCATAAAAATTTGTTGTTACCTCATTACCTTCAAAATCAATGATAAAAGAACGTAAAAAACCACTGATCACAAAATAATACCCTTTAACTACTGTACCGCTTTTTATTAAAAGATCTCCTTTTTTAATTGTTATTTTTTGATATCCTTTTATAAGGTTTTCAAATTCATCAGTTGTTAAACCAATTGTACCCAATTCTTCAAACAAGACCTTTCTATCATCCATTTTAATGTAAAATTTTAAATAATAATTCTTTTAAAATATCTTTATCTGATTGATTAGCGCCAACTCCCTTACTTTTAACATCTGCATCTCTTAAAGTAGCTATTACTTGCGATACTTTACGCATTGGATAATTTCTTGCTGCAGCAAAATATTCGTCTACAAAATACGGACTTACACCTAAGTTTTTTGCTACAGAACCTTTAGATTTATCTTTTAAACCATGAAATAAAAGCAATTGCGTAAAAAAACTATTTAACAAAGAAACTGTTAATACTAAAGGATTGTTTTTAGGGTTTTCTGCAAAATAATTAATAATTCTATTTGCTTTAACTATATTTTTTTCTCCTACAGCTTTCTTTAATTCAAAATTATTAAAATCTTTAGATATACCAATATTCTCTTCTATATGAGTATCATTTATAATTGTTTCTTTAGGTAAAATAAGCGTTAATTTATCTAATTCTTTAGATATTTTACTTAAATCTGTACCTAAAAACTCTACCAACATTAAAGCTGCTTTTGGTTCTATTTGATATTTTTTACCACTTAAAACTCTACGAATCCAATCAGAAACTTGGTTTTCATACAGTTTTTTGCTTTCAAAAACCAATCCAGATTTAGAAATTACTTTATGTAGTTTTTTCCTTTTATCTAATTTTTTATACTTATAATTTATAACTAAAACGGTTGTTGGCTGCGGATTTTCTGCATAAGAAACCAATTTTTCTATGGTTCTACTTAAATCTTGTGCTTCTTTTACAATGATAACCTGTTTTTCTGCCATCATTGGGTAACGCTTTGCTGAAGAAACAATATCTTCTATACTTGTATCTCTACCGTAAATAATTTGCTGATTAAATCCTTTCTCTGATTCATCCAAGATATTATTTTCTATAAAGTCAGAAAGTTTATCTATATAATAAGGCTCATCACCCATTAAAAAATAAACTGGTTTTATATCTCCGTTTTTAATATTTGCAACAATGCTTCTAATCTCGTTCATTTACTCTTTTATAACTATTGCATTTTCTAATTCTGATTTTGTAGGTTTTTCAAACCATTTTTCCATAAATTCAAAATCATTTTCACTTACTTCAAACTCAAAAGTTTTACCTTTTTCTAAATTTCTTTTTAAAACTCTTTCTTTTCTTATTTTTTTAGGAATATCTAAAAAATGAATTTTAACTTCTAAATTATTATCTAATGCAAATTTTCTATATTTTTCTCTATGAGAATATTTAGAAAGCCCAACATCTAAAATACTATCTACTTTAGAGCTTTCTAATTGTAAAATTAAATCTTGCATTAAAGTTTCTGCTCTTTCTATTCTTTCTAAAAACCAATCTAAACCATCATTTTCTGTTTTATCTGCAAAAAACAATACTTTATTCCATTTATCTAAAGTAAAAATAATTCCGTTATTATCAGATTTTAAACTATTTGCATAGGTAGATTTTCCCGCTCCAGTATTACCCACTATTAAATGTATCATATCTGATTTTTTATTTACTTTTGATTGATGCAAAAACTGAATCTACCTAACTATAATTTTAAGCTCAAAAGTAGCGAAAATAAGACGCTTATTTTTGATAAACTAAGAAAAAAATATTTGGTTTTAACACCAGAAGAATGGGTTAGACAGCATTATGTTTACTTTTTAATTGAAGAAAAAAAATATCCAATCTCTTTAATTGCTTTAGAAAAACAACTAACAATAAATAACAGAAAAAAAAGAACTGATATCTTGGTTTTTAATGCAAACGGAAAACCAGATATTATTGTAGAATGCAAAGCACCTTCTATTAAAATTACTCAAGACACTTTTGATCAAATTGCGCGTTATAATTTAAAATTAAAAGCTAATTTTTTAATTGTTACCAACGGATTACAACATTTTTATTGCAAAATGGATTTTGAGAATGAAACCTACATTTTCTTAAGAGAAATACCTAATTACAAATAACAAAAACATCTTTTATTAGCTACACTTTTAGGTGTTAAGTAATTTATTAAATGTAAATTTGCCAACTTGAAAATAGCAATCGTCATATTAAATTGGAATGGGCAAAAACTTTTACAACAGTTTTTACCATCTGTAGTAGAATTTAGTACTACACAGGCAGATATTTATATTGCAGACAACGCCTCTACAGATGACTCAATTAAATATGTGCAAGAATATTTTCCGTCTGTTAAAATCATAAAAAACACCACAAATGGTGGATATGCAAAAGGTTATAATGATGCTTTAAAAAACTTAGATACAGATATTTATTGTTTATTAAATTCTGATGTTGAAGTTACTAAAAATTGGTTAAACCCAATTATTGATGTTTTTAAAAAGAATAAAAACACCGCAATTATACAACCTAAATTATTAGATTTTAAAGACAAAACAAAGTTTGAATATGCTGGCGCAGGTGGTGGTTATGTAGATTTATATGGATATCCTTATTGTAGAGGACGTGTTTTTAATAATTTAGAAACTGATAAAGGGCAATTTAATGACACAACTGATATTTTTTGGGCCTCTGGAGCTTGTTTATTTATCCGTTCTAAAATTTATCACCAACTAGGTGGTTTTGATGAAGATTACTTTGCGCATCAAGAAGAAATAGATTTATGTTGGCGTGTTCAAAACAACAATTATTCTATTAAATATGTTGGTGCATCTACGGTTTACCATGTTGGTGGCGCTACTTTACAAGAAACAAACCCACATAAAACTTTTTTAAATTTTAGAAACAGTTTATTAAATGTTGTAAAAAACATCCCAAAAAAATGGTTTCTTTTTGTTGTTTTTTCTCGTTTAATCTTAGACGGAATTGCAGGTTTAAAGTTCTTAATAGAATTAAGACCAATACATACTTTTGCTATTATAAAAGCTCATTTTAGTTTTTATAGAAATTTTTTAAAATTCTTAAAAAAACGAAAAAAACTTAAAAAGAAATTAGATTATAATAAACACACTAGTGTTGTTTGGCAGTATTTTGTTTTAGGCAGAAAACGTTTTAAAGAATTAAAGTAACTTATTTTTTATCTTTTTTCTTCTTATTTTTCTTACTGTTTTTTGCAAACATTAATTTATATTCTTCAACATCAATCATAGATTTTCTTTCTACTAAAATTTTAGTAAAATCGAAATCTAATCTTGTTGGTTGGTGTTTTAATTTATTATTCTGAAAAGCTGTTTGCAAAATATTTTCAATTAAAAAATCTTCGTTAACAGATTCTGGATGATATTCTGTTTTTAATGAAAGTTTAAAAACATTTGCGGTTGTGTTGTACCAAAAAGCTTTCCAACCACTTCTTAAAACTTTTATATTATCAAAGGCTGTTTGCCCTGTTTGTCTATGAATTAGTTTTATTAAAATACGCCCTTCTGTAGTCGTCATTTTTTTTATTTGCTCTGTAAACTCTCCTTCAATATATTTCTGAACTAATTTAATATACTTTTTTCGTTTACTTTTAGATTCAATTTTCTCTATTCTGGCATCTAAAGAATCTAACCTTTCTGAAGCTAATTGCGCATAAGGATAAGCCTTAAAAACTTTTCTTCTAAACCATAAATAATAACGAATATCGTTTCTAGATTTAAATTTAGGTTTTGGTATTAAAGAAAACTCATTAAGATTTACGGTTAATGTATCGCCAGGTTTTACAAACACATAATCATCTATATTTACAGGTAGAGAATCTGTTTCTTTCTTTTGAGAAAAAGAAAGAAAAGAACTCATTATAAAATATATGTAAATTAGTTTTTTCAAATCTTAAAATAATAATCATTAATTAAGCCAAATATTGCCCTTTTTAAGAAATTTTATCAATAAAATCTTGTTCAGAAATTATTGCAATTCCTAAATTTTCTGCTTTTGCTAATTTTGATGGGCCCATATTATCACCAGCAACAATAAAGTTTGTCTTTTTAGAAATTGAAGAACTTACTTTTCCGCCATTATCTTCAATTGCTTTTTTTAATTCGTTTCTAGACATTTGATGAAAAACACCTGAAACTACAAAAATTTGCCCTTCTAATTTATTAGTTTGATTTTCTAAACTTTCTGCAGAAACCTCTAATTGAACTCCAGATGCTTTTAAGCGATTAATAAGCTGAATGTTACCCAAATTTGATGAAAAATCGATAATACTTTGCGCTATTCTGTCTCCTATTTCATCTACAGCAATTAAGGTTTCAAAATCTGCTACCATTAAATTGTCTATCGATTTAAAATGCTTGGCTAGTTTTTTAGCAACTGTTTCTCCTACAAAACGAATACCAAGTGCAAATAATACTTTTTCAAACGGAATTTCTTTTGATTTTTCTATTCCTTCAATCATATTTTGAGCAGATTTTTCTGCCATTCTTTCTAACGGAATAACTTGCTCAACTTTTAAATCGTACAAATCTGCATAATTGGTAATCAATCCTTCTTTACGTAATAAATCTACTGTTTCTCCTCCTAAACCATCAATATCCATGGCTTTTCTAGAAATAAAATGCTGAATTCTTCCGGTAATTTGTGGTGCACATCCAAATTCATTTGGACAATAATGTTTTGCATCTCCTTCTGTTCTTACCAATTCTGTATTACATTCTGGGCAATGAGTTGCGTAAATTGTATGTTCGGAGTTTTTTGGACGCTTAGCAAAATCTACTGCAATAATTTTAGGAATAATTTCGCCACCTTTTTCTACAAAAACAGTATCGCCAACTCTAATATCTAATTTTGCAATTTGATCTGCATTGTGTAAAGATGCTCTTTTTACAGTTGTACCTGCTAATTGCACAGGTTCTAAATTTGCAACAGGCGTAATTGCACCTGTTCTACCTACTTGATATGTAATTTCGTTTAGTTTTGTTGAAACTTGCTCTGCTTTAAACTTATAAGCAATTGCCCATCTTGGTGCTTTAGATGTGTAACCTAATTCTTCTTGTTGCTGAAGATTATTTACTTTTATTACAATTCCGTCTGTTTCGTAAGGCAAATCATGTCTATGAGTATCCCAATGATTTACAAACTCAAAAACTTCATCAATAGATTTTGCTAACGTAATTGTTTCTGGCACTTTAAAACCAACTTTTCTAGCATTTTCTAAACTTTCAAAATGTGTTTTGTACTTACGTTCTTCTGTAACAACTTGATATAATAAACAATCTAAAGGACGTTTTGCTACTTCTGTGCTGTCTTGTAATTTTAAACTTCCGCTTGCGGTATTTCTTGGATTTCTGTATGCTTCTTCTCCATTTTCTACTCGCTCTTCATTCATTTTATTAAACCCATCAATTGGCAAAATAATTTCTCCTCGCATCTCAAAATTAGAAACAAAGTCTTCTTTTATACTTAACGGAATTGAACGAATTGTTTTAATATTATTAGTTACTTCATCTCCTTGAAAACCATCACCACGAGTAACAGCTTTAACAAACTGACCGTTTTGATAAGTTAAATTAATAGAAGCTCCATCAAATTTTAACTCACAAGTATATTCGGTTTCTGTTGTGCCTAATACTTTTTGAACTCTTTTTTCCCAATCTAACAAATCTTCTTTAGAATAAGAATTATCTAAAGAATACATTCTATTTTTATGTACTACGGTTTCAAAATTTTTGGTAATGCTACCTCCTACTCTTTGTGTTGGCGAGTTTGGATCGAAAAATTCTGGATTTTCTTTCTCTAACTTTTCTAATTCTTTAAGTTTTACATCAAAATCGTAATCTGAAATTGAAGCATTATCTAATACATAATAATTATAATTATGCGTATTTAACTCATCACGTAGTGATTGTATTTTTTGTTGATTTGTCATTTCTTAATTAGAAAAATTAATCTTGTTTTGTACCTGTTAAAACACTAACTCCTTTTGGAAAAGGATTACCAGATGACCTTCTAAACGATACTAATTGACCTACGTGCCAAATAGCATCTGCTATTGGCCCATTAATTACACACCAAAAAGAAAATTCTTTTTCTGGAAATATAATTTTGTATTTAGAAACGTCTTTACTTTCTCTAAGAATAGTACTGGCTTGCAATAAGTTTTCTAATGTTTTTTTTCTTTTTTCTGCAAAAGTCATACTTGGTTCTTTAGATCCATTTACTTTTATCAATGTTGCGTTTAAAATTCTTATTGATAAATGATAAATATGATCTATTGTTTCTTCTGTTGTTCTTGCTTCTGCATTTGGCTTAAATGCCAAATCTAATTCTGATAAACCTTCTGTTGCCCAATAATATCTAAAACCTAAACCATCTACCATTCTGCTAGTGCTTGTACCTGCTGTATATTCTGTTGATGGTTCTGGTATTTGATAATATGGTAGTTTTTCTTGTGAATTCATCTTAAAAAAAAGGACTTATTTGCAATTGTAAAAATACTAAAAACAGTACATGAAACAATTGTTTTCTATAATTTTAAGTTGTCTAAAAGCAGGCAAATAGGTTTAGCCCTGATTGAACGGCGTGTTTGAGCTCTTTTTTAGATTGGTTTTATAAAAAGATATTTTTTATGAAACCAATCTAGCGAAGCGAAAAAAAAGCGAGTAGTGAAAGCAGGAAATAGCTTCTAAAAAATAAACCTCGAAATATAAATATTCCGAGGTTTTTACACTCAATTTGTATTGAATGAATTTGCACTAAGAGATTTTAATAATAAGTATATCGTCTAACTTTTGCAATGTATTTTGCCAATCTAATTACTTGATGAGAATAACCATATTCATTATCATACCAAACATAAATGACAATAGTTTCTTTATCTACAATTGTAGATTTACTATCAAAAATTGATGGTGCTGTTGTACCAACAATATCTGAAGAAACCAACTCACTATCTAAAGAATATTTAATTTGCTCTACCAAATTGCCTTCTATAGCATACTTTTTTATTGTAGAGTTTATAGCTTCTTTTGATACCGGTGTGTTTAATTGTAAGTTTAAAATTGCCAAAGAACCATTTGGTACCGGAACTCTAATTGCATTAGATGTTAACTTGCCTTCTAATGCCGGAATTGCTTTGGAAACAGCTTTACCTGCGCCAGTTTCTGTAATTACCATGTTTAAAGCTGCAGCTCTACCACGTCTGTTTTTGCTATGCATATTGTCTACCAAATTTTGATCGTTCGTGTATGCATGAATGGTTTCTAAATGACCTTTTTTAATTCCGAAATTGTCTTCTAAAACCTTTAAAATTGGTGTAATTGCATTTGTTGTACAAGATGCTGCAGAAAAAATATCTACATTATCTGGGTTATTTTGTTTATGATTAACACCGTGTACAATATTAGGAACACCTTTACCTGGCGCCGTTAATAAAACTTTGCTTGCACCTTTTGCTTTTAAATGTCTTGCCAAAGCAACATTGTCTCTAAAAGCACCTGTATTGTCTATTATTAAGGCATCCGAAATTCCGTATTCTGTATAATCAATATCTTCTGGTTGTTTAGCAGAAATCATGTAAACAGTTGTTCCGTTAATAATTAGTGCATTATTATCTATATCTGTTTCTACAGTTCCTAAAAAATCGCCATGTACAGAATCTATTCTTAGTAATGAAGCTCTTTTTTCTAAAACATTTTCTGTAATTTCTCCACGAGTTACAATTGCTCTTAATCTTAATTGAGAACCTTTACCCATTTTAGTCATTAATTCTCTAGCTAATAAACGACCTATTCTACCAAAACCATATAAAACAACATCTTTAGGTTTTATATTTTTAGATGTTGTTGCATCCTTTAATTTACCTTTAACAAAAGCTAATTTATCGTTACATTTTGTAATATTTAATTGACACTCATAAGCCAATTTACCAATATCTAGTTTAGATGAAGGCAAATCTAATTGCTGTATTGCTTTAGCTATTTCTAAAGTATCTGCTATAGTAATTTTTTTACCAACAAACTCTTTTGCGTAATTTATTAAATTTAAAATTTCGCTTGCTCTTTTATTTACTAAAGAGTTTCTAAACAAAACCAACTCTATAGATTTATCGTACCATAAATCATTAACAATGTTTATAAACTCTACAACTACTCTTTTATTTTTAGCCTGTGCTAATACCTCTTCTTCGTAATTTACGTTTTTTAACATAACCTATTTTAAAATTTTGAGTAAAAGTATTTCTTTTTTTAGAATTACGAAATCGATTTCGTAGAATTTTCGTAAATAAAAAAATCCTGATATTTCTATCAGGATCTTCATTATTAACAATATTAACTACTATTTATCTATAGATATATCTTTCTATCTCTCCATCTAGGTTTATCATTTCTATTGCCACTCTATATCTATTGCTTACTAAATTATCTAAAAGTTGTGCTGTTTCTTTAGCACTGCCAACTTCTTTATTATTTATTTTAGTAATAATGTAGTTTTTTAAATTCTCTTCATCTTCATCTTTACCAGTTCTAATAATTTTTACACCTTTAGAAATGTCTTTCTTCTTAATTTCATCTTTAGATAAATCTTTTAATTCCCATTGAAAAACAGAAGAAATATATCTTTCTATAGATTTTGATAATTCTACTTTTTTAACCAATGTTTCGCCATCTCTATCTATAGTTACATTTACAAACTCCCCTGGTCTTTTTGCTGTTAACTGCCCTTTTAAATCAGAAAACTTAGTAATTTTTACACTATTTACTTTTTTAATAATATCACCAGCCTTTAAACCAGATTTTTTTGCTCCTTCTACTTCTTCTGTTACTCCTGCAACTTTTACACCTTCTTCTTGGTATCTTGTATCAACAGTAATACCTAAAATTGCTTGTTGCACTTTACCAAACTCTATTAAATCGTCTACAATTTTTTTAGCAATATTAGATGGTACTGCAAAAGAATATCCTACAAAAGAACCTGTTTTAGAGCTAATAGCAGTATTAATACCTACTAACTCTCCTTTAGAGTTTACTAAAGCTCCACCACTATTACCTGGGTTTACAGCTGCATCTGTTTGAATAAAAGAATCTATTGCTGTATTACCTTCTAAATCTCTACCTTTTGCGCTTACAATACCTGCAGTTACAGTAGACGTTAAATTGTATGGGTTACCAACGGCCAAAACCCATTCTCCTATTTTTATATTATCAGAATCTGCAAATGGTATGTATGGTAAATCTATATCTGTATCTATTTTTAATAAAGCAATATCATTTTCTGTATCTGTACCTATTAATTCTGCTTTTAATTTATGTTGATTATTTAATGTTACTTCTAATTCTGATGCTCCATCAATTACATGATTATTAGTTACAATGTAACCATCTGGCGAAATAATTACACCACTCCCTGTACCTACTTGTTCATACTTTCTTGTTCCACTTCCGCCTCCGTAAAATAACTCTGCCCAAGGATTAGTTTGTGTCCTTATTGCTGTATTTTTAACATGTACAACTGCATGTACAGAATTTTCTGCAGCTACAGTAAAATCTATAGAATTTGCAACTGAATTTACTTTATCTAAAACTGGGTTATAATTTGCTGTAATTGTTTTTATTGGTTGAGAAATTGTTCTCTCTACAACCACTTCATTATTAAATAGCATTTTATAGCCACCTAATGTAAGAACTCCACCTAGTGCAGCCATTCCTACTAAACCAAAAAATTTCTTCATGTTTCTAAATTTTTAATTTAACTACTCAAATATACAATTTTAACATTTTTAAAAAATCTGTTTAACTTGTTTTTAACTGACTTTAACCGGTTTTTAACAGACTTTTTTTATTACATAAATTGTTACCTTTGCCCTTATATGAATATAACTTTTTATAAATATCAAGGAACTGGAAACGATTTTGTAATGATAGATAACAGAACAAAAATCTTTCCAAAAGAAAATACTGACATTATTTCTTATTTGGCTGACAGACATTTTGGTATTGGTGCAGATGGTGTTATTTTAATTGAAAATGATGATGACTACGATTTTAAAATGATTTATTTTAATGCAGATGGAAGCCAAACTTTTTGTGGTAATGGTGGTAGATGTGCCGTAGCGTTTGCTAAACAGTTAAAAATTATAGATACAAAAACTAATTTTATTGCTGTTGATGGACCTCATTTTGCAGAAATAGAAAACGGAATTGTTTCTTTAAAAATGATTGATGTTAATGATATAGAAGTAAAAGAAAATTCTGTTTTTGCTTATACAGGTACTCAACATCATGTAGAATTGGTAGACAATCTAGATAATTTTCCTGTTTATAAAAAAGGTAAAGAAATTAGATATTCTTATTCAGACCCTGGTAGTAATGTAAATTTTGCACAGCAAATAGATTCTAATACATTTAGAGTTAGAACTTATGAAAAAGGTGTTGAAGATGAAACTCTAGCTTGTGGTACTGGTGTAACTGCTGTTGCAATAGCTATGCATAAAACAAAAAAAACAACAAGCAATTTAATTGCTTTACCAGTAGAAGGTGGTAATTTAGAGGTTTCTTTTACAGAAGAAAATGGTGTTTACACAAATGTATTTTTAAAAGGACCTGCAAAATTTGTTTTTAACGGAGAAATTTCAGTTGACTAAGTACCTATAAAAGCTATCAAAAAAGAAGCTATACAGTACTTTTCTAACACCTGGATATCAAAAAAATAAAATCAATTTAAAACAACTATACTTCCTATGTCTCTATCTGGCCAATTAATTAATTTAAGAGCTCTAGAACCAGAAGATTTACAATTTTTGTATCAGATAGAAAATAATGAATCTTTTTGGGAAATAAGTCATACTCAAGCT
This sequence comes from Polaribacter sargassicola, assembly GCF_021991835.1. GTDB lineage: Bacteria > Bacteroidota > Bacteroidia > Flavobacteriales > Flavobacteriaceae > Polaribacter > Polaribacter sargassicola. The sequence goes on along the minus strand of NZ_JAHDAU010000007.1, from coordinate 99,483 downwards.
CCGTTTTCTAAATATCTTTTAAAACAATATTTAGAAAATGCGCACTTAGATATTTATGAGGCAAAACAATTGCGTTTACTTATCGAAGAAAAATCAACAGAAAAACAAGTTGGTATGATTGATTTATTTGATTTTAATCCGCAACATAAACGTGCAGGAATTGGTATATTAATTCATCCAGATTTTCAAAAAAACGGATATGCTTCAGAAGCTTTATCACTTTTAATTAATTATTCTTTTTCTCATTTAAATTTACATCAACTTTTTGCTAACATTACTTCAGATAATCTTAAAAGTATTTCTCTTTTTACTAAACATCAATTTAAACAAATAGGAATAAAAAAAGATTGGATTTTTTCTGAAGGAAAATTTAAAGATGAAATTTTATTTCAGTTAATAAAAGATTAATTTTGCTATTCTTAAAAAACAATTACATTGAGTAAAAAATTTATATATGCAGTTATTGCTACCATTTTATTTGTTATTGGAATAATTGGTTTTAATTTCTACAAAAAAATATTTGGCGAATCAATTACAACAGAAAGTGTACTTTATGTATACTCTACAGATACATTATTAGATGTAAAAGACAAAATTTCTGAAATTTCTAAAAACCCAAATTCATTTTTATTTGTTGCCGCCAGAAAAAGTTTTTCTAAACCAAAAGCTGGTAGATACCTATTAAAAAAAGGGATGTCTAATAACGATGTTATAAATCTTTTAAGAAGCGGTAATCAAAACCCAATAACTGTTTCTTTTAACAATCAAGATACTTTAGAAAAATTAGCTGGTAGAATTGCAGAGCAAATAGAAACAGACTCTTTATCTCTTTTAAATTCTTTTAAAAACGAAGAGTTTTTATCTAAAAACAATTTAACAGAAAAATCTGTTCTACAAATATTTATACCTAATAGTTACGAGTTTTATTGGACAACTTCTGCAGATAATTTTAGAAATAAAATTCTTAGAGAATACAATCGTTTTTGGAATAAAAATAGACTTAGTAAAGCAGAAGCTTTAAATTTAACAAAAAGCGAAGTAATTACTTTAGCTTCTATTGTACAAAAAGAAACGGCTAAAACTACAGAAAGACCAATTGTTGCAGGTTTATATTTAAATCGATTAAAAAAAGGTTGGCCTTTACAAGCAGACCCAACAATTATATATTGTATCAAAGAAAATAAAGGACAAGATTATGTTGTAAAAAGAGTTTTAACAGTAGATTTAGAAATAAACTCGCCTTATAACACATATAAAAATACTGGTTTACCTCCTACTTTAATTTCTATGCCAGATATTTCTGCAATTGATGCTGTTTTAAATGCACAAGAACACAATTACTATTATATGTGTGCTAATGTAGAAAAATTAGGTTATCATGTTTTTGCTAAAACTTTGGCACAACATAATAGAAATGCTGCCAAATATCACCAATGGATAAATAAACAGAGAATAAATAGATAAGAATGCAAAAATTATTTTTATTCATATTTTCTCTTTTTACAATAACAAACTACGCGCAGACTTCCTCTTTTTATAAAAAATCTGATACTCTAAATTTAAAAAGAAGAAATGCTGTTATAATCTCTGAAAGTATTTTAGCTGGTGGTGCTTTATTAGCTTTAAATCAACTTTGGTATGCAGATTATCCTCAATCTAGTTTTCATTTAAAAAATGATAATAATGATTGGAATCAAATGGATAAAGCGGGTCATTTTATGACTTCTTACTACATAGGTAAAGTTGGTATGGAAGTTTTAGATTGGACAGGTGTTTCTAAAAAAAATCAATTAATTTACGGAGCAACTTTAGGTTTTTCTTTTTTAACTGCAGTAGAAATTTTTGATGGTTTTTCTAAAGAATGGGGGGCTTCCCCTGGAGATATTCTTGCAAATGCAACCGGAACAGGATTGTTAGTCGGTCAAGAATTATTGTGGAATGAACAAAGAATTACCGTAAAGTATTCTTTTCATCAAACTCACTTTGCAAAAGAGCGACCTAATACTTTAGGTGAGAATTTTTTACAACAGACTTTAAAAGATTATAACGGACAAACTTATTGGTTATCTGCCAATATTTGGTCTTTTAACAAAAAAAGTTCGTTTCCTAAGTGGTTAAATGTAGCTTTGGGTTATGGAGCAGAAGGCATGCTTTTTGGAAACCAAAACGCAGCAAACTCAACAATACAAGAGCCTTACAGACAATTTTACCTTAGTTTAGATGTAGATTTAACAAAAATTAGAACAAATTCGGAATTCTTAAAATCTGTCTTTTCTGTTATAAATTTCGTAAAGATTCCTGCTCCTGCTCTAGAAATTAATACCAAAAATGGGATATCGCTTCATTATCTATATTTTTAATAAATTTTAACACACTGATTATCAGTATATTTAAAATTTGATTATACATTTGCACCCGCTAAACAGAAAAATTAAATTTATCAAAAAGTTTTTATTTTTAAGTATTTTATTTTTAGGGTTTATTAATGCTACAAGTATTGATAAAAAAATAGATACTAACAACAAGATTACTTTTCCGAAATTTGTAGACTTTAACATTCCTTATTTACAAAAAGATTTTGTAGGTTTTAAAGAAGCGTTAGCGTTTAAAGAATCTCAAGGGAAATACACTGTTGTAAACACATTAGGTTATTTAGGAAAATATCAATTTGGTAAAACTACTTTACATAGATTAGATATTTATAACACAGAAGACTTTCTTAAAAATCCAGAATTACAAGAAAAAGCCTTTGTAGCTTTATGCAAAGTTAATAAATGGATTTTAAGAAAAGACATTAGACGTTCTGTAGGTAAAACTATAAACGGAATTAAAATTACAGAATCTGGGATATTAGCAGCAGCACATTTAAGTGGAGCTGGAAATGTAAAAAAATTCTTGAGAAGTAATGGTACTGTTCGCTTTTCTGATGCTTATGGATCTACAATTCAGTCTTACTTAAAAAAGTTTGCTGGTTACGATCTTTCTAACATAGAAGCAGAAAAGAATGCTACTGTTTAAAGTTTGATTTATTATTAAAATTAGTCGTTAATTTACAAAAAGGCTTCATTTATTAAATAAATGAAGCCTTTTTTATATTATAAATATTTCTACAAATAAATTTATTTGTGAATAATAAAAATAGCTGGTTTTTTATGTAAATCTGGTTGTTGATGTTTCCAATCTTTAACCATAAATGTTTTTATATATTCGCTTGGTAAAGTAATATCTGCAGCAATACATAAATTTGTAGTTGGAGATAAAGTTGCCTTTAAATCTGCTAACATCTTCTCATTTCTATAAGGTGTTTCTATAAAAATTTGAGATTGATTTTTATCCTTAGATATTTTTTCTAATTCTTTTATTGTTTTTTTTCTTTCAGATTTATCTATTGGTAAATAACCATTAAAAGCAAAATTCTGTCCGTTCATTCCAGAACTCATCATTGCCATTAAAATAGAAGAAGGACCTACTAAAGGCACCACTCTAATATTTTTTTCGTGCGCTAATTTAGCAATACTTGCACCTGGATCTGCTATTGCAGGAACTCCTGCTTCTGATAATAAACCAACATTAATACCCTCTTTACAAACATCTAAATATTTTGTTGTTTCTATTTCTTCTGCATATTTATCTAACAACATCAACTGTAAAGACGGTTGTGGTTTTTTAGGAGCAATTTTTTTTATAAATTTTCTTGCAGATTTTTCATTTTCTACAATATAATAATCAATTTCTTCAATTACTTTTTTTACAGACAAAGGCATTACCTCTAAAGGTTCTGTGTCTCCTAATGTGGTAGGTATTAAATAAAGTTTACCAATCATTTTATATTTTTTTACTGATGAAATTGCAAGCTTCATCTAACATTTTATATACATCTTCAAAACCCTGATCACCACCATAATATGGATCTGGAACATTTAGATTTTTATTAGGATGCGCTTCATTTAAAATTAATTTCACTTTTTCTTCATCAGCCTTATTTCTAGCTAATAAAAGTATGTTCTGATAATTGCTATCATCCATCACATAAATAACATCAAACTCATCAAAATCTTTTACTACAAACTTTCTGGCTTTTTGATCTGTTATATTAATACCATGTTTAGCAGCAACATCTATAGAACGAGGATCTGGCAAATTACCAACATGATATGCACCTGTACCTGCAGAATCTACAAAAACATCTGCTTTATTTACTTTAGATTTTAAAATACCTTCTGCTAAAGGAGATCTGCAAATATTACCCAAACAAACCATTAATACTTTATACATACACAATAATTTTTGCTAAAAATATCAAACAATAACTCTCTTAAAAAATTAAGAGAGTTAAAATTTATTTTTTAAAAGTTTTTATTAGATCTCTTTTTAAAGAGAAAAATAATCTTAGAATTTGTAAGCTAAAATAAATATTTAGAAAGTTAACTTTTTAGTTAAATCTTCTACATATTTTTTAAACTGTTTATCTGTTTCCGTTAAATTATCTACGGTTTTACAAGCATGTAATACTGTTGCATGGTCTCTTTGCCCAATTTGGCTACCAATACTTGCTAAAGAAGACTTGGTTAACCTTTTTGCAAAATACATTGCCAACTGTCTTGCTTGTACTATATGACGCTTACGTGTTTTAGATTGTAAAGTAGCAACATCCATATCAAAGTATTTAGATACTTCTTTCTGTATATAATCTATAGAAACTTCTTTTTTGGTATTCTTTACAAACTTATCAACAATTTGCTTTGCTAATTCTATAGAAAATTCTTTTCTGTTAAAAGAAGCTTGTGCAATCATAGAAATAATAACACCCTCTAATTCTCTAACATTAGATTTTATATGTTTAGCAATATATTCTATAATTTCTTCTGGCATTTCTACACCATCTCTATACAATTTATTTTGTAAAATAGAAATTCTAGTTTCGTAATCTGGCGCTTGTAATTCTGCTGATAATCCCCATTTAAAACGAGACAATAAACGTTGTTCTATGTCTTGCATATCTACAGGTGCTTTATCAGAAGTTAAAATTACCTGTTTACCATTTTGATGTAAATGATTGAATATATGGAAGAAAACATCTTGCGTACCTGCTTTACCAGATAAGAATTGTACATCATCAATAATTAATACATCAACCATTTGATAAAAATGGATAAAATCGTTTCTTGTATTCGATTTTACAGAGTCTATAAATTGTTGAGTAAATTTCTCTGAAGAAATGTATAAAACTGTTTTATCTTGATATTTATCTTTTATATCTACACCAATAGCGTGTGCAATATGTGTTTTACCTAAACCAACACCACCATAAATTAGTAATGGGTTAAAAGAAGTACCTCCTGGTTTATTTGCTACTGCCATTCCTGCAGAACGTGCTAACCTATTAGAGTCTCCTTCTATAAAGTTTGCAAAACTATAATTAGGGTTTAATTGAGATTCTATCTTAACTTTTTGTAACCCAGGTATTACAAACGGATTTCTTAATTCTCGTTTATCAGACTCTAAAGAAACACTAACTTTTTGAGGCTTTAGAGGATTTCTATTAGAACTAGGAATTTTAACTATTTGCGGTCTATTACTGCTATAATTATTTTCCATTTTAACGTCATAAATCAATTTGGCATCATTACCTAATTGTCTTACTAAAGCAACTCTTAATAATTTAATATAATGTTCTTCTAACCATTCGTAAAAAAATTTACTAGGTACTTGTATAGTTAAAGCTTCTCCTGATAACTTTACCGGCTTTATTGGCTCGAACCAAGTCTTATAGGCTTGTGGCTTTATATTGTCCTTTATGAAAGCCAAGCATTCATTCCAAACTGAGTCAGCAGTTATAGTCATTTATTTTTAAGCAGTTTTTTGGTTATTAAATTAAATAAAAAAAGGTAACTCCGCATCCCTTTTTGAGTGGTACAAAAGTGTGAATAAAATTCAGTATAAAAAAATGGAATTCCTATTGATTATTAATTATTTTTTACGTAGAATGCTAAAATTTTAAACATCAACATCTTTTGAAAAGCTCTTTAACAAAAACAAGAATACGATACTCTGAAACCGACCAAATGGGGGTTGTTTACCACGGAAATTACTCTCAATTCTTCGAATTAGGAAGAACCGAGTGGTTACGTTCTTTAGGCGTTACATACAAAGATATGGAAACCAAAGGGATAATGCTACCGGTAATTTCTTTAAACTGTATTTTTATTAAATCTGCATTTTATGACGACGTTTTAACCATAAAAACAATTTTGAAAAAGGAGCCAATGGTAAAAATTGAATTTGATTACGAAATTACAAATCAAAATGATGAATTAATCTGCACAGGAAGCACTGCTTTGGTTTTTGTTAATAGCAAAACAATGAAACCTACACGTTGCCCAGATTATTTGTTAAAAGGTTTAGGGTTTTAAACTACTCTAATTTTACAATATCAACTTTGTACAAATTATCAAAGATTTTAAAAATTGATGCTGCATTTTTTTTTCTTACAGAAATTACATACTCGCAATTCATTTCTAATTTCTGATTGATAATGTCTATATTTTTTTCTTTGATAATTCTTTGTACAGAATTCATTAACTCATAATCAAAAGTTAATTTAAAATGAATATCAATTGTTTTTTCTATAATATCTGACGCTTCTAAGACCAATTGTGCCGATGTTTTATAAGCTGAAATTAAACCACCAACGCCTAATTTTGTTCCTCCAAAATAACGTACAGATACAATTAAAATGTTAGTAACTCCAAAAGACTGTATTTGTCCGTAAATTGGCAAGCCTGCAGAATTGTTAGGTTCTCCATCATCATTTACTCTAAATTTAATTTTTTCAATACCTAATTGATACGCATAACACCAATGTCTTGCAGAATGATGTTGCTTCTTTAATGCTTCTAAATATTCCTTTACATCTTCTTCTGATAAAACCGGAAAAGCATAACCAAAAAATTTAGATCCTTTTTCTTTAAATAAGGTTTCTTCTGATGGTTTTTCTATTGTTTTATATACGTCCTCTAACATATTATGATGCTATGGTTACTAAAATAATACCTACAATAGCTAAAAATACACCTATTTTATTTTTTAAACTAAACTGTTCTTTAAATAAAATTAAACCAACAATTGTAGATACAATAACGACAGCTACATTATTTATGGTAAAAATTGTAGAGCTTTCAAAACCTTTTGTTTGTAGAGCTTTTATAATAAAAACAATGGTAAAATAATTAGGAATACCTAACACGATACCTCCTATTATATTTTTACAACCAAACGATTCTCTTTTTTTAATGGTTTTTATTAGTAAAACAATCAATCCAAATAAAGCTGCAAAACCAAATAAACTTCCAGAAAAAAGTGATACTTCATTTTCTGGCACAAAATTAACTTCTACATATTTTAAAATTGTATCTATTGCACCAGAACCAAAAAAAAGTAATATTGGAAATAATAAACTGGCTTTTTCTACATTACTATTCTGGTCTTTAACCGATGCTAAATAAACAGCCAACAAAGCAATAATAATACCTAAAACTTTAAAAAAATTTACAGATTCATCGTATAAAAAAACACCAAAAACAATAGGAATTACTACAGACATTTTTCCTGCAACAGAAGCTACAGAAACTCCATTTTTTTGAGCAGTATTTGCCATCACAAAAAAAATAGAAACAAATAAAGCTCCTAAAATCATTGCTCCAAAAAACCAAGGCTTTTGTGGTATTTCTACAAAAGAAAATTCTACTTCAGATAAACCTATACCAAAAGAAAAAGCAACTAAATAATTAATAATAATTGCCTTTAATGTATCTATTTTAAAAACTTCAAAATATTTAAATATTACAAATAATGAAGTTGCAAAAAGAACACTTAATACTAAATAAATCAATCCATTTTATTTTTTAAAAATAACTCTACCACCTCTTCTTCTCCCGGAATCAAATTCCAGGTATAAATTCCTAATTTATTTGCAGAATCTGTATTTTCTTTTAAATCATCTACAAACAAAGTTTCTTCTGCAATTAATTTATTTTCTTTTAAAACAAACTCATAAATTTCTTTATTTGGTTTTCTAAAATTAATTTCATGTGATAAATAAAATTGCTCAAAACAATCTTTAAATTCATTAAAAAAAGTATCACCTAAAGATTTTTTAATCCAACTTATATGTAAATCATTTGTATTACTTAATAAAAATAATCTGTATTTTTTACTTGCTGCTAGTTCTTTTAAAAACTCTAAACGTTTTACCGGAAAATCTAATAAAACCGCATTCCAAGCGTTAACTAAATCTTCTTTTTTTAAGTCAAATTTATTATGATAAAAATTTACAAAATCATCGGTTGTAATAAATCCTTGTTCATATTGATGATAAACATCAACCATTTCTTCTGTAATTTTGGTAACACCTAAAGCCGCCATTTCTCTGTAAGTAGCAGGTTTATCTAAGTTGATAAAAATATCTCCAAAATCAAAAATAATATTCTTAATCATTTTTATATATTTTTAAAACATCTGTTTGGATGTTTTGTTGTTGCTTAATTTGTTTATTTAAAAGAGGTGCTTTTACACCATTTACAAAATTTACGTTACCAACAAAAACAAAGGCTTCGTCCCACAAATTTTCATCAATAAAAGTCTGTATGGTTTGCGTACCTCCTTCTATTATTACAGATTGAATTTGATATGTATTTAAAACATTACAAATTTGTTTTGCAATCTCTTTAGAAAAATCAATTGTTTCAAAAAAAAGATTTTTAGTATTCTCTTTATTTTCATTTTCTGTAAAAACAATTGTTTTTACACTTTTATCAAAAACATTTGCTTTTTTATCAATTCTAAAATTTTTATCTAGAACAATTCTTATAGGGTTTTGGCCAAACCAACTTCTAACATTTAATTTAGGATTGTCTGCAATTACCGTATTTGTACCTACTAAAATAGCATGTTCTTCGCTTCTAAACTTATGCACTAATTGTTGCGAATATTTATTAGAAATCCAAACAGGTTTCTGTTCATCTTTTTCTTTAGGCGCTATAAATCCGTCTAAAGTTTCTGCCCATTTTAAAATGATATAAGGTCTTTTCTTTTCTTGAACTGTAAAAAAACGTTTGTGATGCTTTCTACATTCTTCTTCTAAAACACCTACAGTTACATTAATACCCGCATTTATTAACCTTTCTATACCTTTACCAGCAACCAAACTATTAGAATCTACACAACCAATTACTACATTTTTAAATCGGTTTTTTACAATTAAATCTGCACAAGGCGGCGTTTTTCCGTAATGAGAACAAGGTTCTAAGGTTACGTATATTGTAGCTTCTTTTAAAAGCGATTTATCTTTTACGGCATTAATTGCATTAACTTCTGCATGACTTCCGCCGTAAGGCGATGTAAAACCTTCTGCTATAATTTTACCTTTATAAACAATAACAGCACCTACAGAAGGATTTGGCCTTGTAAAACCAATGCCTTTTTGCGCTATTTGCAAACAACGTTTTATGTAATCTTTATGAGTAATAACTTAAAATTTAATTTTTATTTCTTCAATTTCATCAATTAAAAATTCACTTTTAAAACCAAATACAGCGTATTTTAAACTGCCTTTAAACCTTACATTAATTTTATTTGTTAGTAGAGATCCTAATAAACCACCTAAAGCATCATTTTTATTTGCTTCAAAAATTTTCTTAGTTGGTATTACTGCTTTTAAAGGAATTGTAAAATTATTTTTGGCTGGTACATCAAACTCTTCAGAAGAAACTTGTGCAACTTCTATATCGTTTACAAATATTGCAATTTCATCTGTAGATATTTTTCCTCCAACATCATTTGGGTTCTCAAAAAGAGCATTTGCCTTTAAGTTAACTTCTCCTCCTGTAAAACTAACTACTTCTACATTATCTACTTTTATAAAAATTGGTTGTTCGTTAACAGAACAACTAGTTAACAACAGAAATATAAATGTAAAATATAAAAAGTTTTTCATCTTAATTCTTTAAAATAATAATTAAATTGCTCTTGCAAAAATACAGTAATAAATGACAAGTAAAGATTTTATAATAAGAGAAATTAAACCTAAAGACAATGCAGAAATGGCAATTGTTATTAGAGAAGTAATTTTAGAAATGGGAGCTCCTAAAATAGGAACTGCTTATGAAGACAAAGCTACAGATTTAATGTTTGAAAACTTTAATAAACCAACTTCTTTTTATTACGTAATAGAACACAAAAACAAAGTTGTTGGTGGTGCAGGTATTGCAAAATTAGATAACTTTGATGGAAATATTTGCGAACTACAAAAAATGTATTTTTTGCCTGTTATTAGAGGAAAAGGTTTAGGATCTAAACTAATAGAAACCTGTTTACAACAAGCAAAAACATTAGGTTATAAAAGCTGTTATTTAGAAACAATGCCTTATATGGAAGCCGCAAAAACATTGTATAAAAAAAATGGTTTTACAAACCTAGACAAACCAATGGGAAATACAGGTCATTATTCTTGTAGTGTTTGGATGATAAAAAAATTATAAAGATTGATTTACACAATACTCTTATCTATTCATTTATTATTATTTAGTTGGGCTTTTTACAATATTTTATATTTTGGCGTTAAACCTTCTAAATCTTTAAGTTGGATTTTAATAACCTTTATGTTTCCTTACGTAGGGGTTTTTACTTTTATTTTATTTGGTATTAATAGAAGAAAAATAAAATATTTTGAACTTAAAGAAACTAAAAAAAGAAAAAAATATATAGAAAAAAACTTTACAAATACAACCAATAAAAACGTTACAGAACTGCAAAATATTAAAGCAACCAAAATATCTAATTTAGTTTTTAATAATACAAATTTACCTTTACAATTAAACAATGATGTAGTTGTTTTAAAAAACGGAAAAGAAACTTTTAAAGCGCTTTATAAGGCTATAAAAAACGCCAAATCTTTTATCCATTTACAATATTACATTTTTGAAGACGGAGAAATTTTATCGAATATTATTACTCTTTTAGAAGAAAAAAGAAAAGAAAATGTAGAGGTACGTGTTTTATATGATTCTATTGGAAGTTTTAGTTTAAAAAAATCAACTAAACAAAAGCTGAAAGAAATTGGTGTAGAAATTTATCCAGAAACACCTTTTAAATTTGGTAGTTTTATTTTTTCTTTAAATTACAGAAATCATAGAAAAATTGCAATTATAGATAACAAAATTGGTTTTACTGGTGGTGTTAATATTTCTGATCAATACATTACAAAAAATACCAATTTAGGTATTTGGCAAGATACACACGTACAAATTACAGGTTGTGCTGTAAAAGATTTACATGATACTTTTTTAAAAGATTTCTATTATGCATCAGATATTAATTTAAGTCAAAAAGAAAAATACAATACCGTTTCTAATATCTCTAGTAACAAAAAAATTCAAATTGTTTCTAGCGGCCCAGATTACAACCAAGCTGTTGTTATGCAACAATATTTAAGTCTTATTAACTTAGCCGAAAAAAGTATTTGTGTTTTAAATCCGTATTTTATACCTACCGCAGCAATTTTAGAAGCATTTAAAATTGCAGCTTTAAGTGGTGTAAAAGTAACTTTATTATTACCTAAAGTTACAGACTCTAAAATAGCAACTTATGGCATGTATTCTTATTTTGAAGATTTATTAAAAGCCGGTGTAAACATTTATTTAAGAAACGATTTTTCTCATAGTAAAGTTATATATATTGATGATGAAATTATTTCTATAGGTTCTACAAATTTTGATTGCAGAAGTTTTGAACACAATTACGAGTTAAATGCATTAATTTTTGATAAAGAAATAACTTCAGAAATTTCTGATGAATTTAATGAAAGAAAAAAATTAGCTACCAAATTAAATTTAGAACATTTTTTAAATAGATCTAACAAACAAAAAACATCAGAACGTTTAGCTCGATTTTTAAGCCCTTTACTATAAAATTATTTATGACACTTAAAGATTTTCGTATTTTTTTTAACGATGCCTTATCCAACTTTTATCCAAAAACAGAAATAGATTCATTTTTCTTTATTTTGATAAATGATAAACTAAACCTACAAAGAATAGACACTGTTTTAAAACCAGATTTTTTAATTACTGATGAAATTTTATCAGAATTAAAAAACATTATTAATCGATTAAAAAAAGAAGAACCAATACAATATATATTAGGTAATACCGAGTTTTACAGCTTGCCTTTTTTGGTGAATAAAAACACATTAATACCTAGACCAGAAACCGAAGAATTAGTAGAATGGATAATTTTTGAAGTTGAAAAATTGCAAAAAACAAATCTAGAAAAATTAGCAATTCTTGATATTGGTACCGGAACAGGTTGTATACCAATTGCATTAGCAAAAAACTTAAATGCAGTTACTATTTCTGCAATTGATGTTTCTATAGAAGCTTTAAAAATAGCTAAACAAAATGCTACATTAAACAAGGTTGATATCAATTTTATAGAAAAAGACATTTTAAAAACTACAGAATTACCTCAACAATTTAATGTTATCATTTCTAATCCTCCATATGTTAGAGAATTAGAAAAAGTAGAAATAAAAAATAATGTTTTACAAAACGAACCTCATCTTGCTTTGTTTGTAGATGATGATAACCCATTAATATTTTACTCAAAAATTGCAGATTTAGCTAAAAATCATCTTACTAAAAACGGAATTTTATTTTTTGAGATCAATCAATATTTGGGCAAAGAAACGGTAGAAATGTTAGAACAAAAAGGGTTTAAAAACATCAACCTAAAAAAAGATTTATTTGGCAATGATAGAATGATAAAAGCTAGTTTATAAAAGCAAAAATCATTAATAATCGTAATGATTATTAATGATTTTCTATTCAAAAAACACTAAAAGAAGTTAAGCTTTCTTTTTTCCAACTTTATGCCCTAAAAAGGCATAATATAAAATGATTAAATAACAAGGTAGTAAAATCCAATATCCAAAAGAAGAAGCTTCTGCCAAAGCACTTATTTCATTTACTCCCGCAGAAAGTAAGGTTTCTTTTTTACTATCTACCAAAGCACCATATAATGGAGGAATAATTGCTCCTCCTGAAATTGCCATAATTAATAATGCAGATGCTGTTTTTGTAAATTTACCCAAACCATCTAGTGCTAAAGGCCAAATTGCTGGCCAAACCAATGCGTTTGCAATACCTAAAGCAGCAACAAAAAGTACCGATGTAAACCCTGTTGTGTACACAATACATACAGAAAGTACAATACCTAAAATAGCACTTGCTTTTAAGGCAAAAGATTGACTCATGTATTTCGGAATTAAAATAGCTCCTAAAATATACGTAGCAACCATAGCCATTAAAGTAAATAATGTAAAAAACTTAGCATCTTCTACTGGTATATTTAATGATATCCCGTAAGAAATAATCGTATCTCCAGCAACTACCTCTACACCAACATATAAAAACAACGCTAAAACACCTAACCACAAATGTGGAAATTGAAAAATACTTGTTTTAGCTTTTTCATCAGAATCATTAACTTCTACTTCTTCTGCTTCTACATTTGGTAATGGCGCTTTTCTAATTAAAATACCTAACAAAAATAAAACAACAGCCATTACAATATAAGGTGTAACAACACTATCTGCCATGGTATTTAAAAGGCTTTCTTTTTCTGCATCATCAACAACACTTAATTTTTCTTTTATATCGCCTATACCAGATAAAAGGATTGCACCAAAGATTACAGAACCTAAAGACCCTGCTACTTTATTAGCAATTCCCATAATAGAAATACGTTTTGCAGCACTTTCTATTGGACCAATAATTGTTATATAAGGGTTAGATGCTGTTTGTAACAACGTCATACCGGCACCTTGTATAAATATAGCAACTAAAAATAACCAATATGTTCTTGCTTCTGCTGCAGGAATAAAAATTAAAGCACCAATTGCCATAATTACCAAACCTAAAGACATACCTTGTTTGTAACCTACTTTATTAATAATATAAGATGCTGGCAATGCCATTACCACAAAAGAGATATAAGATGCAGATGCTACTAAATAAGACTGAGCATCTGTAAGTTCGTTTATTGTTTTCATAAAAGGAATTAAAGCTCCGTTAATCCAAGTTACAAACCCGAAGATAAAAAATAACCCTGCAATAATAATTATAGGTATAAGCGTATTTTTTTCCGCTTTTGGTGATTGCTCAAGTGTAGTAGACATAAATATTAGATTAAGTTTTTAATTAGTTTAAAAGTCTTGGGAAATGTACAGAATGTACTAACTATATCCAAAATAAATTCTACCAATAACATCTAATAAGTCCTAAACAGGTTTATTTTAAAAACTAAAACAATAGTATACACTTTATTTAACAGCCATAATACTACTCTAATAAACATTATAATAAACTTAATTTACGCAACTTAAAAACAAATAAATTAAACATAAATTCTTAATTAACTAATTAAACCTAAAAAACATCAAATATTCTATTTTATAAAAAGACTTTTTAATTAAAGCTATATAAATTTATGAATGCTTTATATGTCTTTTTCTTTGTCTTTGGTCGAATAAATTATACCCAACATTTGGTCTATACTATTTTTATAAAAAAAAATAAAACAAATGATTCTAATTGCAGAAAGTGGTTCTACAAAATGTGATTGGGTACTTTTAGATACCTTAAATGATAAAAAATTAAACACAAAAACAAAAGGATTAAATCCTGCAATCCTAAAAAAGAAGGAGTTAAAAAGCATTATATCTGATAATGACATATTACTTAAATATAAAAAAGATATAAAAAAAGTCTACTTTTTTGGTGCTGGTTGTAATACTTCTAAAACTAAAAATAATGTTCATTCTGTTTTAAATTCGTTCTTTGAAAACGCAATTTCTGTTGTAGAAGAAGACACAATGGCTGCTGTTTATGCCACAACCTCTAAACCCGCCGTTGTTTGTATTTTAGGTACTGGTTCTAATTGTTGTTATTACGATGGAAAATCAATTATAAACAAATCTACTTCTTTAGGATATATTGTAATGGATGAAGGAAGTGGAAATCATTTTGGTAAAGAGCTTTTAAAGTCTTATTACAATAAACAAATGCCTAAAGAGCTTAGAACTCTATTTGAAAACAATTATGATTTAAGTGGAAAAACAGTAATTAAAAAACTTTATCAATCTAAAACACCTAATAAATACTTAGCTAGTTTTGCTCCGTTTGTTTTTGAAAATAAAGAGCATTCTTTTATTGAAACTTTAATAAATAATGTAATTAATCTTTTTATTAAAAATCACATCTTACAATATACTGACGAGTTAAAAACTGTGCCTCTTCATTTTGTAGGTTCAATAGCTTTTTATGGACAAGAATACATTTCTAATCAATTAAAAAAACAAGGTTTAAATGCTGGTAAGTTTATACAAAAACCTATAGATGGTTTAATTGAGTTTATAAAAAAAGAAAACGCTATTACGCAGTATTAAACTACTAAAACATGTCATTTAATATCAACACAGAAAACAAAAACAATTTTTCTAATAAAACTCAGCTAATTAAATTAGAATCTATTAAATCTATAGATAATTATAATCAGTTTATTAATTGGATTTCTTCAGAATTTGATCTTTATCTACAAGAAAAGACTACTTTTTTAACTGTATACTTCCCTAACGGATATTTTAATATAAAAATAGCTGATTATAACAATTTAACCCTTGCCATAGAGGTTAATGCAAAAACCTCTATTCTTTGTAAGAAAATAATGACTAAAATAGAAACACTCTATAACAGAATGTTATTTTGTAAAGTTTCTTAAAAAAATATGTAATCAATTCCCCCAATTTATTACATTAAAAAACCTCATAAAAAATTTTATGAGGTTTTACTTTTTTTTAAAAAAGCTATATTATCCGTATATTTCGTTTAAAACTTTAGCCAAACGGATACCTCCTTTTTGTAACTGTGTTCTTACAGTCTCAAAATGATCGTAATTGTATCTGTAACTTAATTTTTCTCCAATTTTTGCAGATTTATAAACTTCAATAGAAATTTGATGTACTTCATTTACCCAATCTACTATTGAACCTTGTTCTATTAATTCTATTTGTTTTTTTGATAAATCTTTAGCATTATCAGCTAAATCAGAATAACTCATACCATAATCATCAATCATTTTACTATCCCAAACACTGTGTAAGTTTGTTCCTTTTCCAAACCATTGTACTTGCACATCATTACCACCTTTATCCTCTTTTCTACCAATGTGTAAAGGTTGGTGTAAATCTCCTATAAAATGAACTAACATTTTTAAATGAAAAACCTTGTCTTCTTCACTACTATTTTCATCCTTTAAAACTTTAATACAAGTATCAATACCTGTTACTAAATCTCCTTGCGGATTTTTTTCAGACTCTTCATACGTCTGATCTAAATCCATATTTACATAATGCCAAGGAGAATATTCTCTATAAGCTCTATCCGATTTTATTTCGTCTGCAAACGTAGACACAAAAGCTAAACTCTGGCCTTTTAAAATTTTATCAATTTTTTTCTTTGCCTTTTTTGTTAAAAAACTTTCTGCAATTTGCCCCGTTGCTCTATGACCATTTTTACCCCAAAATGCCACTTTTTCTTCTGATGTGTTAGAAAAAAACAACATTGTAATCATTAAAAATAATTTAATTTTCATCTATAAATAATAATATTAATTCTGAGCGAAAATATAAAATAATTATCTAAATGTTTGGAAATTAACACAAAAATAATATATCTTTGTGATATCATTTTAATATCAATATAAATAAATCACGATGAAATCAGAAAAAATAATTAAACCTGCCAATGGTTATCTAATGTTATTAATTGTTTTACTTTTATTTTTTGGCAGTATCGCACTCGCTTTTATTCAAAAAAATGCCATTTACATACTTCCTGCAATTATAAGTTTCTTTGGTTTTTTTGGTTTTATTTTAGTAAACCCTAATACCTCTAAAGTTATTTTGCTTTTTGGTAAATATGTTGGTACCATTAAAGACAACGGGTTGTATTGGGCAAATCCATTATTTAGAAAAAAGACAATTTCTTTACGTGCAAGTAATTTTGATAGCGAGCGTTTAAAAGTAAACGACAAACTAGGTAACCCTGTTATGATTTCTACTATTCTAGTTTGGCGTGTAACAAATACTTACAAAGCAGCTTTTGATGTTGATAATTATGAGAATTTTGTACGAGTACAAACAGATGCTGCTGTTAGAAAATTAGCAAGCATGTATCCGTATGATAATTTTGCTGATGAAGGACATGATGAAGATATAACTTTACGCTCTAGTGTAAACGAAGTTTCTGAAGCTTTAGAAAAAGAAATTGATGAGCGTTTAACAATTGCCGGAATTGAAGTTCTAGAAGCTAGAATTGGTTATTTAGCTTACGCAAATGAAATTGCTTCTGCCATGTTAAAAAGACAACAAGCTACCGCAATTGTTGCTGCAAGACATAAAATTGTACAAGGTGCTGTAGAAATGGTAGAAATGGCTTTAGATGAATTAAATAAAAAAGATATTGTTGAGTTAGATGAAGAACGCAAAGCTGCTATGGTTAGTAATTTATTAGTTATTTTATGTGGTGATAAAGAAGCTTCTCCTGTTGTAAATGCAGGTACTCTAAGTCATTAAAATGAGTAAAGAAAAATCATACAAAAAAGGAAGAGGAATTGCAATAGGCATAGCTATTGGTGTAGCTCTTGGAACGGCATTAAATAACATTGCAATCGGAATTAGTTTAGGACTGGTATTTGGAATTTTATACGATTCTAATAAAAGTAAAAAAGCAGAATAATGAAAGAGTATAAAGTAGTTACGTTAAAATTAGGTTTTAGAAATAGAACTCAAAACTTTGAAGATTTGTTAAACCAATATGCTAGAGAAGGTTGGGTTTTAAAAGAAGTTCCTAATGGTTGGAATTCTATTATCTTAGAAAGAGATAAAAATCGTTAAAAATGAAAATTTTTAAAGAAGAACAACGTTTTACACAAACTTGGCTAATTGTACTTTTAGCAGTAAGTGTTATTGTACCAATTACTCTAGTTGTAAAAGAATACTTAGAGGAAAACTCTAAAATGACAACCAATAATTTAATTATAACTTTAGTGGGTGTTTTAGGTTCTGTATCAATTATTTTCTTCTTTAAATTGATAACAAGAATTGATGAATTTGGCATTCATTATCAGTTTTTTCCTTTTCATTTTTCATTAAAAACTATTACATGGAAAGAGATTGATGCTGTAAAAGTTAGAACCTACGATCCTATAGGAGAATATGGTGGTTGGGGATTAAAAGGAGCTTCTTTTTGGAATAGCGAAAAAGGAAAAGCAATAAATGTTTCTGGTGATGTTGGTATTCAACTTCATTTAAAAAATGGAGAAAAACTATTAATAGGTACACAGAAAAAAACGGAAGCAATAAATGTTCTAAAAACTTACGAAAATAAATTACTATGATTAAAATTATAATTTACGTTACATTTTATGCTTTAAATATTGCGCTTGCAACTGCACAGGTAAAAACAGAAGAAGTTACTTTACACAATAATAAAATTCAATTACCAGGAACCTTAACTTTTATTGAAGAAAAATCGCCTTTAATTATTTGGGTTCACGGCTCTGGCCCTGTAGATAGAAACGGAAATCAACCAGCGCAAAATGTAAACGCTAATTATGTTAAACAAATTAGAGATGCAGTAAATAAAGAAAATATTGCTTTTTTTAGTTTTGATAAAAGAACAGCAAATAAAACTAATTGGGCGTTTTCTAAAAACATAAAATTTACTGATTTTGGTAAAGATTTAGATACTGTAATATCTCATTTTAAAAATGATAAACGTTTTACAGAAATTACTTTAATTGGTCATAGTCAAGGTTCTTTAGTTGCTATGTTAGCATCAAAAAATATTGACAAATATATTTCTCTTGCCGGCGCAGGAGAAACAATAGATAAAACAATTGTAAAACAAGTTGGTAAAAATAATCCTACTTTAGGTGAAGCTGCTCAACAACAATTTGATACTCTAAAAGCTAAAGGTAAAATTGAAACAGTAAACCCTTTTTTAATGAGTGTTTTTGCAAAACAAAATCAACCTTTTTTATATTCTTGGATGCAAATTAACCCAACAGAAAAAATTAAGGAATTAACTATTCCTATTTTAATTATTAATGGTGATAAAGATTTACAAGTAAAAGTTGAAGATGCAAAATTATTGCATGCTGCAAATCCTAAATCAGAATTGGTTATTATAGAAAATATGAACCATGTATTAAAAAACATAGAAAAAGACGCAGACAACATGGCTTCTTATTTTTCTGCAGATTATCCTATATCAGAAAAACTAATAGAAACCATTATAAAATTTGTAAAAAAATAAAAATGGCAAAGAAAAAAGCTTTTGCACTTCGTATAAATGAAGACATGATAAAAGCCATTGAAAAATGGGCTTCAGACGAATTTCGTTCTACAAACGGACAAATCGAATGGATGCTTATGCAAAAATTAAAAGAAGCAAAAAGAGAACCTAAAAATAAGGATGAGTAAAGTTAAGCCGCATTTCAATCTTTTAAAGCTTTTTATTATTGAGTAAATGCGTGCTTTTTTTGCTATGCTTAATATTACTGTTTTTTATAAGATCTAAAATTTTCCTTTTTTAAATATTAAGCATAACAATTTTTATACAATTACCTATTGGCAATAATTATAAGAATCATCTAAAATAGCATCTAGAGAATCATTCGTATTAATTTCTATAGTATTCCCATCTAGATCTATTAAATTTATAGGATACACAAACTCTAACTCATCATCTTGTATACTAAAAACAGCTAATAAATCTTCATCATTTTCTATCGTTATAGTTTCATTTAACTGTAAATTGGCACGTTTTATTTCTAATGGATATACAAAGTTTAAACAATCATTTATAGAAGCATCTCTAGAAAGCATGCAGTTTTCAAAATAATTTATCAAATATTTTGTCTCATAAAGTTCTACCTCTTCTCCATTAGGAGTAAGATATGGAATACTATATATTTTTAGATTTTCTAAGTCGTAGTTTGTGTTATTTTGTAAATTGTAATTAGCTAATAAATTCTCTACAGAAAATAAACTTGTTGTAGTAAAATTATCAACAGAACCACCTGTACCACTTATATTATCGTATATAAAAACAGTTACGTCTCCTGTATTTATATCACAATTAGAAGGAATATCAGAAAAAGCCAAACCATATTCAGAGGTGTCGCCAAAACCATATTCACAATTTTCAAAGTAATCTAACATAGACTCTCGTTTTGATAGACCGCTAAACCCAGTAGGGTTACTTATATAGCTTATAAAAAAGTCATCATTAGAAAAGGTTACTCCTGTTTCATTAAAGGCTTGTAATTTAGCTTCATTATATTGTGTATGCCACATATTTAATGATTCTGTACCCGAAAAAATAAAAGAAAAATAATCTCCTTCCGGATTGTTAAAATACCCACTAGTAATAGATAATAAATTACAGTTAGTTTTTGCTGCATTACTTACAAAGAAATTATAATCGTTAATAAAAGTTGCAGAAGCAATTATTTTTTCGGTTAAATCTGCAGATATTGTTTGAGTTTCTTCTACTTTTTCTACTTGAGATTCATCTGTACAAGATTGATATAGAATAGCTATTGATAATAAAAGTATAGTTGTTTTAAAAATAAATTTCATTTTATTTATTTGATTGTTTTATTTATTATGATTTAATTTACAATGTGATTCTTAGTTAGATAAGCTTTATAATTGCCCTCTTAAATATTTTAATTCAATATTTTTTAAAGTTTTTGCAAATACACTTATATCGTTTAATCCTTTTGCTACAATAAGACTACCTTGAATCTCTATTAAGGTTTCTAAAGCATATTCTTTTGATTCTTTACTAGGTATGTTTAAGGCAAGGCCTATTTCTGTAAAAGAATTAATCCATTCTATCATACTATTCTTAATACTCTGTTCAAATAAAGACAAGCCCGTTTGTGTTGAAAACGAATTAAAAACACAGGTTTCCTTTCCTTCATCATAAAGTATTTTAATGTTAGTTAACCCATCTTTTAGTCTTTTTTCTGGAGTGTTAGATTCATTTTTTAGAGTTAAAAATATATTTTCTTCAACCCAATGATCAATATGGGTAAAAACAGCTTTAGCCATTTCGTATTTTCCTTTTGGAAATCTATGATATAAACTTGCTTTTTTTAATCCTGTAGCTTCTGCTAACTCCTGTAAGCTAGCTCCTTCGTAACCTTTATCTCTAAAAACTTTGCTTAGACTAATTAGTATTTCTTTATCTAAAACTTTTTGTGGCCTCATATTGCAAAATTATAATAAAAATATCATTTACCAAACGATCGGTAAAATACTTTAAACATATAAAAATAAGCCTCTTTTATTAATACATATCAATTGTTAAAAAAAACATTCACTTATAATGGATATCTTCAATTTTGTATATTGTTGGCTTCAAATTCAAATAAATTTACTCTATTATGAAAAAACTCTACTTTTTTGTCTTTTTATTTACTTCTTCCCTACTCTTTTCTCAAGAGTTTTCTATGGATTTAGTAAAAAACATGAAACCTAGAAACATTGGTCCTGGAGGAATGTCTGGCCGTGTAACTGCTATTGATGTCGTAGAAAACAACCCAGAAATTATGTACGTTGGTACAGCTTCTGGTGGTGTTTGGAAATCTACTTCTGGCGGAATTAAATGGGAACCAATTTTTGAAAAAGAAGTTACTGCTTCTATTGGTGCAGTTAAAATACAACAATCTAACCCGAGCGTTATTTGGGCAGGAACTGGTGAAGGAAACCCAAGAAATAGTTTAAATGGTGGTTACGGAATCTACAAATCTTTAGATGCTGGTAAAACTTGGACATCTATGGGGTTAGAAAAAACAAGACACATACACAGAATATTAATAGACCCTACAAATCCGGATATAGTTTACGCTGGCGCGATAGGATCTCCATGGGGAGAACATCAAGAACGTGGTGTTTACAAAACAACAGATGGTGGTAAAACTTGGAAACAAATTTTATTTACAAATAATAAATCTGGTACTGCAGATTTAATTATGGACCCTAAAAATCCTAATAAAATAATTGCCGCAATGTGGGAACACAAACGCGATCCATGGTTTTTTAAATCTGGAGGTACAGGAAGTGGTTTATATATTACACATGACGGTGGAGATAATTGGAAAAAAATTACAGAAAAAGAAGGTTTACCTAAAGGAGAATTAGGTAGAATTGGTGTAGCAATTGCACCTAGTAATCCAGAAATAGTTTATGCCTTGGTAGAAGCTAAAAAAAATGCTTTATATAAAAGTACAGATGGCGGTTTTACATGGAAAAAAATAAACGACAAACCAGGCATTGGTAATCGACCTTTTTATTATTCAGAAATTTACGTAGCTCCAGATAACGAAAACAGATTATATACTGTTTTTACATATGTAAATGTTTCTGAAGATGGTGGTAAAAACTTTAGCCAACTAATGCCTGCTTATGGTGCTAATAATGGTATTCACCCAGATCATCATGCTTGGTGGATTCATCCTAAAAATGGTAAATTTATGATGGATGGAAATGACGGTGGTTTAAACATTACTAAAGATGGTGGTAAAACTTGGCGCTTTATAGAAAACATTCCCGTTGCTCAATTTTATCACATAAATGTAGATAACGAATATCCTTATAACGTTTATGGTGGTTTACAAGATAATGGTTCTTGGAGAGGGCCAGCTTATGTTTGGAAAGCACAAGGAATTAGAAATTCTTATTGGCAAGAAATTAGTTTTGGTGATGGTTTTGATGTAGTACCAGATAAAGATGATTCGCGTTACGGATGGACCATGAGCCAACAAGGTTCTGTTTCTAGGTTTGATTACCTAACAGGAAACAACTACTCTGTAAAACCAACACACAAAGACCCAAATGTTAAATTACGTTTTAACTGGAACTCTGCAATTAATATAGATCCTTTTGATAATTCTACCTTATATTTTGGTAGCCAATTTGTACATAAATCTACAGACAAAGGTTTAACTTGGTCTGTTATTTCTCCTGATTTATCAACTAATAATCCAGAAAAATTAAAACAATCAGAAAGTGGTGGTTTAACTTTAGATGCAACTGGTGCAGAAAACCACTGTACTATTTTAGTTATAGAACCTACTGTTTTAGAAAAAGATGTTTTATGGGCAGCCACAGATGATGGACAAGTACACATTACAAAAAATGGGGGAAAAGAATGGACAAATGTTTCTAAAAACATAAAAGGTTTACCAGAAAACAGTTGGATTACTCAAATAAAAGCATCGAACAAAAATAAAGGAGAAGCTCTTTTAGTTGCTAATGATTACAGACGTTTTAATTATACTCCGTATGCATACAGAACTAAAAACTACGGAAAAACTTGGGAACGTATTGTTGATGAAAATGATGTAGAAAGTTTTACTTTAAGTATTATTGAAGATCCAGAAAATAAAAATTTACTTTTTTTAGGTACAGATGATGGTTTATACATTTCTATTGATGCTGGTAACAAATGGACTAAATGGACAAATAGTTTCCCTACAGTTCCTGTAAAAGACTTGGTAATTCATCCAAGAGAAAATGATTTAGTTATTGGTACTTTTGGTAGAGCAGTTTGGGTTTTAGATGATATTCGTCCGCTAAGAGCTATTGCAAACGGAGATATTAATGACAAAAAATTAGAATTATTTACACCTCCAACTGCTTACCAAGCAGCAACACAACAACCAACTGCAAGCAGGTTTGGAGCAGATGCTTTGTATCAAGGAGAAAATAAAAGAGGCGGTGCAATTATTTCTTATTATATTAATAAACCAAAAGTTGATAAAAAAGCTAAAATTAAATACGATTCTATTCAACTAGAAGTTTTTGATGGAGCTAGATTGATAAGAACTTTAAAAATGAAAGCGCCTAAAGAAAACGGAATTCATAAAACTTCTTGGGGATTAAGAGAAAAAGGTGTTGCAAGAGCATCTAGATCTACTAGACCGTCTAGAAGAGAGCCAAGAGGTGTTTCTGTAAAACCAGGAACTTATAAACTAAAAATGACTTTTGGTGATGTAATTTCTGAGCAAGATATAAAAGTAGAATTTGATCCTAGATTACAAATTTCTGATGAAGCTATCAATCAAAAATATACTGCTAGTAAAGAGCTTGAAACTTATCAAGAAAAAATGGCTAACATTGTAAAACAGTTAGTAGAAAGTAAAAATACAGCTACTTCTATAAAAACCGATTTATCTAAAGAAGACAAAAAGAAATACAAAGCAGAAATTAAAGCATCAACAGAAATTATTAAGAAAATAGATGATTTAATAGCTATTTATTTAGGTAAAATAGATAAAAGACAAGGTATTATTAGAAATGCAGAAGTTACAGTTAGCCAAAGACTTAGTTCTGCAAGCAGATATATTAGTTCTCGTTTTGGTAACCAAACAACTACCGAAAAACAATTAACAAATCAATTTAAAGAAGCTTTTAATAAGGCTGTTTTAGAAACAAATTCTTTCTTTAAAAATGATTGGAGTACTTATAAATCTTCTACAGAAAGTATTAAAATATCTCCTTTTAAAGAAGTAAAATTTTATTAAATAAAAACTTAAAACTACTTTAATAAAACCATTATAATAATTGACACTCAATTTTTATAATGGTTTTATTACATTTATCATATTATAAATATCATCATAAAAATTACACAAAATTAATATCTAATGACAGAACCATTTTTGACAAACGATGCCATCGTTTTTGGACTTTTAATGATTTCTTTAGGATTTGTTTTCTACACAGAATCTAAAACAACTGGTTTTTGGCCTAAATTTTATAAAATTGTTCCAGGTTTGTTTATGGCATATTTTATACCTGCTTTATTTACAACTTTTGGTATTATTTCTCCAGAATGGGAAACTACAAATGCTGTTGGAGAAACTGTAAAAAACAGTTCTCAATTGTATTATGTTTCTAGTCGTTTTTTATTACCAGCAGCTTTGGTGTTAATGACATTAAGTATCGATTTAAAAGCAATATTTAACTTAGGTTCTAAAGCCTTAATCATGTTTTTTACAGGAACTGTTGGTGTAATTATTGGTGGGCCAATAGCCATATTATTAATTTCTATTTTTTCGCCAGAAACTGTTGGCGGATCTGATTTTGATGCTGTTTGGCGAGGTCTTTCTACACTTGCTGGTAGTTGGATTGGTGGTGGAGCAAACCAAACTGCTATGTTAGAAATTTATCAATATAATCCTAAGAAATACGGAGGAATGGTTTTTGTTGATATTGTAATTGCTAATATCTGGATGGCCGTTTTATTAATAGGTATTGGTAAGAAAGATAAAATAGACAAATGGCTAGGTGCAGATACAACTGCTATAGAAGAGTTAAAAGAAAAAGTGTCTACTTTCTCTTTAAAAGTAAAAAGAAATCCTAGTTTAACAGACTTTATGATTATGCTAGCTATTGCTTTTGGTACAGTTGGTTTTGGCCATTTTGTATCTTCTTACTTGGCTTCTTTTTTTGATAATTTAGTATCTGGTATAAACTCTGAAACATGGAGAAATATATTTACTTTTTTAACTTCATCTTTCTTTTGGTTAATTAGTATTTCTACAATTGTTGCCATTATTTTATCTTTTACAAAAGCTAAAAATTACGAAGGAGCCGGAGCAAGTAAATTAGGTAGTATTTTTATTTATGTTTTGGTAGCTACAATAGGTATGAAAATGGATTTAGCAATGATTTTTGATAATTTAGGCTTAATTGCAATAGGTCTTGTTTGGATGTCTATACACGCTGGGTTATTAATATTAGTCGCTAAATTAATAAAAGCACCTTATTTCTTTTTATCTGTTGGTAGCCAAGCAAATGTTGGTGGCGCTGCTTCTGCACCAATTGTTGCACAAGCTTTTCATCCATCTTTAGCAACTGTTGGTGTTTTATTAGCTGTTTTTGGATATGCTATTGGCACAGTAGGTGCAATTTTATGTACTATTTTAATGGAATTATCAGCAACTTTATAAAAAAATCAGCATATTTGCAGACGAAAATTTAGATTTATGAAGAAAATTATTACTCTTTTAGTAGTATCAATTTTAATTAGCGCATGTTCTTCTAAAAAAGAAGGAAACATGATTGTACAAGGCCAAATTAAAGGTCTTAAAAAAGGAACTTTATATCTTCAAAAAATGCAAGATACCATTTTAGTTTCTGTAGATTCTGTAAAATTATTAGGTAGTGATAAGTTTACTTTAACCGATAACATAGAATCTTCTGTTGTATATTTTTTAACTTTTGATGGTAATACAACTAATAAAAGCATTCTTTTCTTTGGTGAAGAAGGTACAATTACCATTAATGATAAAATAGAACAATTTGGTTATAAACCAGAAATTACGGGTTCTAAAAATCAGGAAATTTTAGAAAGTTTTAATAAAGTTAAAAGTAAATTTCAGAATGAGCGTTTAGAGTTTATAAAAAAAGATTTTGATGCCAAACAAGCTAATGATTTAGAATTAGTTGCTCAATTAGAAAAAGATTATTTAAAATTAACTAAAAGAAGAGTTTTGTTTACTACCAATTTTGCCATTTCTAATCCAGATTCTGAAGTAGCACCTTATATTGGTTTAACAGAAATGTATGACGCTAGTATAAAAATGTTAGATACCTTAAACAACTCTTTAACCGAAAGAGTAAAAACAACAGATTACGGTAAACGTTTTCAAGAATTTGTAGAAAACATAAAAGAAAACGAACAATAATTAAATTTATTTATAAAACTTAAAAAGCCTTCATTAAATTAAAATGAAGGCTTTTTTTATGTTTTTTAAGTGTATTTTTTAAATATTAAAAACGATTATCTCCATCTAATAAATCACCTATTCCTCCTAAAATACTTCCTTCTCCTTTTGTTCCACTTCCTGTTCTTGGTGCCATTGCAAGAACTCTACCTGCCAACCTACTAAACGGTAAAGATTGTATATAAACAGTACCTGGCCCTCTTAAAGTAGCAAAAAACATTCCTTCTCCACCAAACACAGTATTTTTTATTCCACCAACAAACTCTATATCATAATCTACTCCTTGTGTAAAACCAACAATACAACCGGTATCTACTCTTAAAACCTCTCCTGGTTGCAATACTTTTTTAGCTAAAGTTCCTCCTGCATGAATAAATCCTAAACCATCACCTTCCATCTTTTGCATAATAAATCCTTCTCCACCAAACAAGCCTCTACCTAATTTTTTAGAAAATTCAATTCCGATAGAAACTCCTTTAGCTGCACATAAAAAAGCGTCTTTCTGACAAATAAATTTTCCGTCAAATGCTGTTAAATCAATAGGTACAATTTTACCAGGATAAGGCGATGCAAAAGAAATTTGTTTTTTACCAACTCCTGCATTTGTAAAAACGGTCATAAACAAACTCTCTCCCGTTAAAATTCTTTTTCCTGCAGAAAAAATCTTACCTAAAATACCTGTTTCTTGGTTAGATCCATCACCTAAAATTGTATTCATTTTAATATTGTCATCCATCATCATAAAAGTTCCTGCTTCTGCAACAACTCCTTCTTCTGGATCTAGTTCTATCTCTACAAACTGCATTTCTTCACCAAATATTTTATAATCTATTTCGTGTGCATTTCTATTTGATGAATTTGGTATCTTATCTTGAAACATAATTTTTTTTTATGGTTATATTTATTAGATGATTTAGTTTGTGTTTTGTTACAAAAAACAATGAAGTTAATTTTAAAAAACACTTTTAATAAAACTAATTTAACTTTTAATTATAGTACATTATTTCTAAAAACAATTACTTTTGACGTGTTTGTAAGTAAACACTTAATTAAAAGACTAATTAAAAAAACAATTGATTATGAAATACTTATCTCCAGAGATAGAAGCTTTATCTAAAAAATTTGAGTCTACAAAATCTTTAGCACGTACAAATGTATCTTGCGGTATTTTTCAAGAATGTGATTATAACGAAGAAAGACCTAAGGTATTTAACAAAAATAAAACGGAGTTATAGTTTTACTTTTACACTCCATTGAAATTTAAATCTAGAAACAACAACACCTTCTTCATTTTTTCCTTCAGAGGTTAAAACAATAGTTTGGCCTTCTTTTGTTTCTATAGATTTTTTAATAATTGCTGATATTTCATCTCCTTCACTACAAGTAAATACAATTTTACCTTTTGCTTTTTTATAAAAATCGCTTTCTTGATGTGTAACTAACATAGAGATTTTTCTATTCGATTTTTCTATTGCTTTCATCACCAAAACAGCTGTACACATTTCTGCTGCCATACCTTGTGCTGCCCAAAACATACTTTTAAACGGATTTTGATTAATCCATTTATATTTAATTTTTACACTAGAAAAAGTATCTGTAACTTCTTTAACCCTCATTCCGCTTAAAAAACCCAACGGTAATTTAAACATCATAAACATATTTATATTTCTTGGTGTAATCTGCATATCTATCCTATTTCTTCACAATTTAACACTTTTTTATCAAAATAATTAACAAATACAAAATGTTAAAAAAATGTTAATTATAGTACTATGTATTGCATAATACCTTTTTTAGAACATATATTTGCATAAGAAAGTATTATACATTTAATAATTATGAAAAAAAATAACGAAAACACCAACGCTTTTTTAATACATATTTGTGCTTTTGCTGGTTTTATATTTCCTTTTGGTAATATTATAACACCATTAATTGCATGGCAAACTTTAAAGGATAGAAGTATATTTTTAGATGAGCAAGGTAAAGAAGCTGTAAACTTTAATATTAGCTACACACTTTATGTTTTTCTTTTATCAATTGCTTTTATTCCGTTTGCAATAGGTTCTATATTTAATAATCATAATCATTTTTTTAATGGTAACCACATTAATTTTGATTTTGACTTTAATTTAAATTTCGATAATATTTTTGGTTTTATAGGCTTAGGTTCTATTACCGGATTAATCTATTTAATAGGAATGGCATTAGTAATAATAGCATCTATAAAAGCAAGAGATGGAGAAAATTACAAATATCCTTTTACAATAAAATTTATAAAATAATTATAAACCACAATAAATGAAGATAGAAAACACAAAAGCACAAATGCGAAAAGGTGTTTTAGAATATTGCATTTTATCCATCTTAAAACATGGTGATGCTTATACTTCTGAAATACTATCTACGCTAAAAGGTGCAGAAATGATTGTGGTTGAAGGTACCATATATCCGTTATTAACTCGTTTAAAAAACGCAGGATTATTAACATATAGATGGGAAGAATCAACCTCTGGACCACCAAGAAAATACTATGTATTAACAGAAAACGGCAGCATGTTTTTAAAAGAATTAGATAAAACATGGAGTAATTTAGTAAACGCAGTAAACCAAGTAATTAGCACAAAATCAACTACCAATGAATAAGACTATTAATATAAATTTAGGCGGATTTTTCTTCCATATAGATGAAATTGCCTATCAAAAATTAAAACGATATTTAGAATCTATTTCTAAATCGTTAAGCGATGATCCTCAAGGTAAAAACGAAATAATTGCAGATATAGAAGCTAGAATTAGCGAGCTTTTATCTGAAAAAATTACCGATGCAAGACAGGTAGTTAATGAAGGTGATATTGATGATATCATTAAAATTATGGGACAACCAGAAGATTATGCAGAAGCAGAAGAAAGCTATAACGAATCTGCTTATTCTTACAAAAGAAATAGTGCTTCTGGAAAAAAATTATTTAGAGATGGTGATGATAAGTTTTTAGGTGGTGTTGCCTCTGGTATTGCTCATTATTTTGATATTGATACAATTTGGGTTCGTCTTGGTTTATTAGCTCTTTTCTTTGGTGCTGGTTTTGGTATTTTTCTTTATATAATCTTATGGATCTTATTACCAGAAGCTAAAACAACTGCAGAAAAATTACAGATGGAAGGAGAACCTGTAAATATTGATAACATAGAAAAAAAGATTAGAGAAGAATTTAATAATGTATCAGAAAACGTATCGGAGTTTGCCAATAAAGCATCAGAAAAAATAAAAGGTGGTGCTAGTGAGTTTTCAGAAAAAATGAATCAGACTTTTACGGGAAAGTCAAAAAAAAATAACGGATTACAAGATTTTATAGACACCTTGGGTAAAATAATACTTGCTATTTTTAGAATAATAGGTAAATTTATTGGTGTAATTATAATTTTTATTTCTGCTGCTGTTATTTTATCTCTAATTATTGGAGGGTTTTCTTTAGGTAGTTTAGAATGGTTAAATGTTGAAGGAGATTTTTTACAGTATCCACAATTTTTCTACGACTCTGTTATACCTATTTGGTTACTTACTTTATGTGGCTTTTTTCTAATTGGTATTCCGTTTTTAATCCTTTTTATTTTAGGTTTAAGAATCTTATCTAGTAACATTAAAAAAATAAGCAAACCTACTTCATTAACTTTATTAGGTATCTGGATTGTTTGTTTATTGGTAATGATTTTTACAGGTTTAGAGTACGGTACATCTCACTCTACACACGGTCAATCATCAGATAGAAACAGTATAGATATTGTTAAAAATGATACGCTTAACTTAAAAATTGTAAATGATGATGAAATTTTTTACAGACATAATTTAAGATCAACTTCTAAAAAAGAAGAAGTTTATATAGACGGCAAACAAATGGTTTACAGTAATAATGTAAATATTAAAGTTAAAAAAAGTAACTCTGATGAAAGCTACATGGTTATTGTAAAAGAATCTAGAGGTCAAAACAAAAGCAATGCTAGTTTTAATGCAGAAAAAATAAATTACAAGTATAAAATTGAAGATAATACATTGGTTTTAGATGCTTATTATTTATCAAATTTTAAAAATATGTGGAGAAATGAAGAGGTAAATATTACTGTTTTTATTCCAGAAGATGTAACTATTTATTTTGATAATTCTGTAAAATACTTTTTAGATGATGTTAAAAATGAAGGAAATATTTATGATAAAGACATGGTAAATCATCATTTTATAATGACAGATGAAACTTTAAAATGTACAGATTGTTTTGATGAAGTTGAGGAAGAAATAGAAGAAGAAATGCAAGAAACAACTATATAAAACACAACTCAACATAAAAATGTAACAACTCGGTAACCAAAGTTTCATTTTATGCGTCTATTAAAAGACATTTGAATCAAATAAAAAATCAACTATTATGAAAACAGCTACTAAAAAAATTATCACATTATTACTTGTAACAGTACTTTTAAGTTCTTGTGCTGCAGAAATGTTTAACAGCGTTAGCGGCAACAAAAATGTTGTAAACCAAGACAGAACAACAAAAGAAGTTTTTACAGAAATTAAAATTAGTAATGGTTTAGACCTTTACATTTCTCAAGGATCAAAAAGTGAAATTATTGTAGAAGCCGATGAAAATTTACAAGAAATTATTAAAACTGAAGTTAATAATGGAGTTTTAAAAATTTATGCAGAAAAAAATATCTGGAAAGCTAAAGCTAGAAAAGTCTTTGTAACCGTAAAAGATTTAGAATCTTTAAGTGCTACAAGTGGTGCAGAAGTTTATACAGAAGATACTTTAAAACTAAATAATCTTATAGTTGGCGCAACTAGTGGTGCTGATATTGATATTAATGTTGATGTAAAAACGATAGAAACAAGTGCAACTAGCGGTGCAGATATAAAGGTTTCTGGTATTGCTACCAATCATATTACTAATGCAACTAGTGGTGCGTCTATAGAAGCTTATAATTTAAAAAGTATAAATGTTACCGCAAAAGTAACAAGTGGCGCAGATATTAATGTATTTGCTTCAGGAACAATTAATGCAAAAGCAACTAGTGGTGGAGACATCGATTTTAGAGGAAATCCTAAAAAAGTAGATAAAACCTCTTCTTCTGGCGGAAGTATTTCTGTTAAATAATTTGAATTAATTAATCAACCAAACCTAAAACCTTGAGGTTTAAAAACCTCAGGGTTTTCTAAAAAATTATTTATGGAAGACTTTTTAACTCCTTTTAAAGAATCTTATTTAATAAAAATAGTAATAGCAATTATTATATTCTTTTACAGTTTGTTTAGCAATGCTCAGGTAAATGAAAGCTCAGATTTATATAAGGTTCTAAAATATAAAGACAGTATTCTTTTTAACAATGCATTTAATAAATGTAAAATAGAAAAAGTAATACCTATGATTTCTGAAGATTTTGAGTTTTACCATGATATTGGTGGAATACAAAATAAAGAAGAATTTATAACTGCAATAAAGGTAAACATCTGTTCTAAACCAGAACAAAATAAAAGACAACTTGTTAACAACTCATTGAGTGTTTTCCCTATGAAAAACAACAACCAATTATATGGAGCTGTACAAAAAGGGAAGCATACATTTCTACAAAAAATTGATGGAGAAATGAAAACTGTTGGTATTGCAGATTTTACACATCTTTGGATTTTAGAAAACAATCATTGGAAATTAAAAAGGGTTTTAAGTTACAACCATAAACCTTTTTCCGAATAAAAACTTATTAGAAAGCTAACTTCTAATAATTAGTACTAATACTTGGTTTTATTAGTTTACTTGGTAAGTCGTCGTTTTACACAAAACGACGCTTACTTTTTTTAATTAATTTTAATCCTAAAATTAATAACCCAAAATCTTTATTAGCTTACAAACAGATAACAATTTATACGTCATTAAATTTTGTTAATTTTGCAAAATAATCTAATCTAATGGCTAAAAAAGGAAAAGAAAAAAACACTTTAAATAAAACAAAACATACCAAATTAATGAATAGAAAAATTAAGAAGGTTAAATTAGAAAAGTTGCAGAATAAAATGCGTTTAAAAGCAATTATAAAAAAAGCAAACGAAACCAAGTAACACACTTTTGCTTTTATATTGCAATTAAAATAATGTTTATAATTTTATTTAAATGAAAAACTTAGAACAGAAGTTAAAAAACCCTGTTTGGTTTTCTTTACAAGAAACTCATAATAAACACCTTATAGAAATTGATGGTGTTCTTTTTTACAATCCAGAAATTAATAATTTTGGTGCTTTTTTTAATACAGATAAAACTAAGAATGCTTTAAACGAATACTCTAAACTAACAGATCGTTTTTTTTTAGTATCAGAAAATCAAATACCAAAAATTGATGACAATAAAATTCTATTAGAAAAAAAAATAGATGGATGTCAAATGGTTTTAGAAAACTTTGTAGATATTAAACCTACAGAAGAAATTGTTTTATTAACTGAAGAAAATATTGATGAAGTTTATAATTTAATTTGGCTAGTAATGCCTGGTTTTTATCAAAAAAGAGGTTTTGAAATGGGCAAATTCTTTGGTATTTTTAAAGATGATAAACTAGTTGCTATTTCTGGTCAGAGAATGCAAACTGATGATTTTATTGAAGTAAGCTCTGTAGTTACACATCCAGATTATACTAAAAGAGGCTTTGCAAAACAGCTAATTTCTTATACTACTAAAGAAATTATAAATGAAAATAAATTACCAATTTTACACACTAATAAAGGAAATAAAGCAATACCTCTTTATCAAAAATTAGGCTATAAGTTAACCCGAGATATGAATTGGTGGTTATTTAAAAGAAAATAAAAAGATGTATTTATACCAACGCAAAAAAATCCTAAGTAAAAACTTGGGATTTTTTATTATAAATAATGCAATAATTATTTATCAATAGAACCTAAAACACGTTTCATAAAATTATTTAACGCTTCTTTTTTAGGTGTGCCTTCTTTTATCATTTTATCTACTTCTACAGCACCGTACATATTAGAAATTAGCTCGCCAATAACATCTAATTCTTCATCTTTTAAAGAAGGAACTTCTGTTAAAGCCTCTAAAGTTTCTATTGTTTCTAAAACATAATCTTGATCGTTTTCTTCGATAAAATTAGTTAAGTGTTTTATTACAGGTAGTTTCATAATTAAAGAACTTCGTTTACTAGATCTTTTAATACATCAAACTTGTTTGTTTGTGTTTGATTTACAATTTTACCATCTACAAAAGTTGCGAAAGTTGGTAAATTACTTACATCTGCTAATTGTCTACTTTCTGGAAACTTTTCTGCATCTGCAATTACAAATGCTACGTTTTCATTTTCTGTAGATAATTTTTTAAACTTAGGTTTCATTATTCTACAGTTTCCACACCAAGTTGCAGAATATTGTACAACTACTTTTTGGTTATCAGCAACTATTTCTGATAAATTGTCTTGACTTAATTCTTGTAACATAATATTATTTTTTGATAAAGAGATCGAATAAAAATTTTACAATTTTTACCCGAACTCTTTATTTATAATTTTATTAATGAGATGCTAAATATTCTTTAGTTCCTTTTGCGTTTGCAGACATTGCATCTTTACCTTCTTCCCAGTTTGCAGGACAAACCTCTCCATGAGATTGTACGTGAGAGTAAGCATCAATTAAACGTAAAAATTCATTTACATTTCTACCTACTGGCATGTGGTTAATTCCTTCATGAAAAACAGTACCTTCTTCATCAATTAAATAAGTAGCTCTATAAGTTACGTTATCTCCTTCTACTTGTATAGTTTGTGTAGCTTCATCAAAAGTTTCATTAGTAATATCTAAAATACCTAATATAGATGATAAGTTTCTGTTAGAGTCAGCTAAAATTGGGTAAGTAACACCTTCTATACCACCGTTATCTTTAGATGTGCTTAACCATGCAAAATGTACTTCTGGTGTATCGCAAGAAGCACCAATTACAATTGTATTTCTTTTTTCGAACTCACCTAA
Source organism: Polaribacter sargassicola (assembly GCF_021991835.1). GTDB lineage: Bacteria > Bacteroidota > Bacteroidia > Flavobacteriales > Flavobacteriaceae > Polaribacter > Polaribacter sargassicola. Next base: position 64,544 of record NZ_JAHDAU010000007.1, on the reverse strand, counting down.
AGCTGCTTGAAAAGCGTGTAATTCTGTTGGACAAACAAATGTAAAATCTTTTGGATACCAGAATAATAACACTTTCTTTTTGTTATTAACTGCTTCTTCTAATACATTTAATTTAAATGTATCACCCATTTCATTCATTGCGTCTACATTTAAATCTGGAAATTTTTTCCCTACTGCTGTTGCCATAGTTTTTTATCTTTTGTTATTTATATTTATTTTTTTTGACACCACAAATATAGAATTCAATGTTATAAAAAGCAGAAAAAGTTGATGGTAACTTCTTATATTTCCATCAACTTTATTTATAGTTTTTAATAATCAAAATAGTTTAACCCTATTTTGATGCAAAGAGTTTTATATCATTTGCAGATACTTCTTTTTCTCCTAAAATAATTAGTCTTTCTACTACATTTCTTAACTCTCTTATGTTACCTGTCCAATCATATTTTTTTAGTAATTTAATTGCTTCTGCAGAAAACTCTTTTTTTAGAGTGCCTTGTTCTTGAGATATTTTAGTTGTAAAAAAATCTACTAACAAAGGTATATCTTCTCTTCTATCATTTAATGCAGGTACTTTAATTAAAATAACAGCTAATCTATGGTATAAGTCTTCTCTAAATCTACCTTCCTTAATTTCTGTTTTTAAATCTTTGTTTGTTGCAGCTATAATACGTACGTTTACTTTTATGTCTTTATCTGAACCAACACGCTGAATTTTATTTTCTTGTAAAGCACGTAGTACTTTTGCTTGTGCAGACAAACTCATATCACCAATTTCATCTAAAAAAATGGTTCCTCCGTTTGCTGCCTCAAACTTACCTGCTCTATCTTTATTTGCTCCTGTAAAAGAACCTTTTACATGACCAAAAAGTTCGCTTTCTATTAATTCTGATGGTATTGCAGCACAATTTACTTCTATTAATGGAGCTTTAGATCTTTCAGATTTTTCGTGTATCCAATGAGCAACTAACTCTTTTCCTGTTCCGTTTGGTCCTGTAATTAAAACTCTTGCATCTGTTGTTGCCACTTTTTCTATAATTTCTTTTATATGAGTAATAGCATCACTCTCACCAATCATTTCGTAATTTTTGCTTACTTTTTTCTTTAGCCTTTTATTTTCTACAACAAGTGTTTTTCTATCTAAAGCATTTCTTACTGTATTTAAAAGTCTGTTTAAATCTGGCGGTTTAGAAATATAATCAAAGGCACCTAAACGCATTGTATTTACTGCTGTATCTAAATCTCCATGACCAGAAATCATTACAATTGGTACTTCTGGTTTTATTTTTTTTGCTTTTTCTAACACCTCAACACCATCCATTTTTGGCATTTTAATATCACATAAAACCAAATCGTAATCATTTTTTTTTATCAATTCTATTCCTAATAAACCATCTTCTGCTTCTTCTACATTATAAGTATCGTTTTCTTCTGAAATAATTTTTGTTAAAACTCTTCTAATAGCAGCTTCGTCTTCTATAATTAGTATTTTTGACATACTTTATTCTTGTTTTATAAGGTGAATATCTCTTTGTGGAAATGGAATTGAAATATTGTTTTCTCTAAATTTTTTATCAATCTCAAAACGCAAATCGCTTTTTATTTGATTATGAGCATAACTGTTGCTGATAACAAAAAGTAATTTAAATTGTAATGCACTATCTCCAAAATCTGTAAACAAAACCTTAGGTTCTGGATTTTGTATAATTAATGCATGTTTTTTTGCTGCTTCAATTAATAGTTTTTTTACTAATTGAACGTCTGATCCGTATGCTACACCTACTTCTACTCCTTCTGTTGTTTGTATACCATTTTGTGTCCAATTAAATAAACTTTGAGTTAAAAATTTATGATTTGGTATAATTAGTACTTTATCATCTATAGTAACTGCTCTAGTTGTTCTTAACTTTATTTCAAGAACCTTGCCAATTTTTCCATCAACTTCTACAATATCATTTACAGTAAGTGTTTTATCTAATAAAATAAAAACGCCAGAAATAATATCTTGAAATAAGGTTTGTAATCCTAAACCAATACCAACTAATAAAGCTGCAGAACCAGCTAACAAAACACTTACATCTACACCAGAAGATTCTAATGCTATTATTAAAACTATGGTATAAATAAAATATTGTAGAAAAGAAAAAATGGCTTTAAACTTACCTTTATCTTCTTCATTTAGTTTTCTGTTTACTATTTTTTTTACAAATTTTAATATATAGCTTGTAATTAATATTACAATAATTAAAAACAATATAGTTTTTACATCTAAATGAATATTATCACTTAAATTAAAAGAATAGTTTAAAAAATCCTTTATATCATTCATAAAGTTTACCCTTTATATTTTAACCATTTGTATAAATCTTTATAGGTTGGTTTTTTACCGTACATTAATATACCAACTCTATAAATTTTTGCTGCTAACCATACCATAAATATAAATGTTGCTAATAATATTGCCATAGAAATAGCCAACTCGTACCAAGCAACACCAAACGGAACTCTCATTAACATTACAATTGGACTTGTAAACGGAATGTAAGAAAATAGTACTGCAATAGAACCATGAGGATCATTCATTACAGTAGCAAAACCTACATAAATACCCAACATTAAAGGCATCATAATAGGCAACATAAACTGTTGTGTATCTGTTTCATTATCTACCGCTGCACCAACAGCTGCAAAAAGAGAACTATATAACATAAAACCACCTAAAAAGTAAAATATAAATAATATAAACATTTTTAAAATAGGTAATCTTAAAATTTCTTGAATTAAAACTTGCATTTTATCTGGTTCTATAGCCTGCTTTGCAGCTTCTACTTGTTCTGATGGAACTCTTGCTGCTTGCATTTCTACAATATCTACTCCAAAAACAGCAGAAGCTATTGTTGTTATTATCAATAATAAAATACCCCAAATAAAGAACTGTAATAAACCTGCAGATGCGTTACCTATAATTTTACCCATCATTAATTGAAAAGGTTTTACAGACGATACAATTACTTCTATAATTCTACTCGTTTTTTCTTCTATAACACTACGCATTACAGAGTTACCATAAATAATAACAAACATCATTAACAAATAACCTGCAATAGAACCTAAACCAATTTTTAATCCATTTATTAATTTTGATGATTCTTCTCCAGAAAAATTAAACATTTTTATATCTGTATTAATTTTAGATGCTTCTATTTTATCTAAATCCATACCAAAATTAGTTAACTTAGAGTTTCTAATTTTTTGTTCAATTTTATTTTCTAAAGCTTCCATTAAAGACATTCCTGGAGAGTCTTTAGAATAAAACTCTATCGATTTTGCTAAAAGCTCTAAACTATCTTGTTTTGGTATAATTAAAGCTCCGTAATAATTACCGTCTTCTACTTTCTTTTTGGTTTCTTCTGCTCCTAAAGCTGTATAATCTTCATAATGTATCGTTTTTGTGTCTTTAAAATCTTCTTTAGAAAACATACCAGAATTGTCTACATAAACAATATCTTTAATTTTTTCATCGTTTTTTTTCATCAAAAAGACAACTAAAAATCCCATACCAATCATTAAAATAGGACTTAAAAAAGTCATCATTATAAACGATTTATTACGAACCTTTGCAATAAACTCTCTTTGTATAATTAGTTTTAACTTGCTCATCTTCTTAAATGTTTTTATTTATTGCCTGAATAAAAATATCGTTTGCACTTGGTATTAACTCTACAAAATGTTGCACCTCTCCTCTACTTGTTAAAAATGATAATAAATTGTTTGCAGTATTACCTTCTGTTAATTTAACATTCATTGTTAAACTATCGTTTAATAACTTAAAGTTAGAAGGATAAACTTCAAAATTTTCTTTTAATTTATTTTTTACTTCTGTAGGATTATCTGTGTTTAATCCTACTTGAAATGTATGTGTTTTAAATTGACGCTTAATGTCATCTAATTTTCCATCAAGAATCTTATTAGACTTGTTTATCAATGCAATTTCATCACACATTTCTTCTACAGACTCCATTCTATGTGTAGAAAATATAATGGTTGCTCCTTCATCTCTTAATTGTAAAATCTCTTTTGCTATTAATTGTGCGTTTATAGGATCGAATCCAGAAAAAGGTTCATCAAAAATTAATAATTTAGGATTGTGCATAACAGTAACTATAAACTGTACTTTTTGTGCCATTCCTTTAGAAAGTTCTTCAATTTTTTTATTCCACCAAGCAGAAATATCAAACTTATCAAACCAATATTTTAAACGTTTTTTAGCTTCTGCTTTAGACAAACCTTTTAATTGTGCTAAGTACAAAGCTTGTTCTCCAACTTTCATAGACTTGTAAAGGCCACGTTCTTCTGGTAAATACCCAATTTGTGCAGTATGATGTGGTGCTAAAGCTTCTCCATCTAAAATAATAGAGCCGCTATCTGGCATGGTAATTTGGTTAACTATTCTAATTAATGATGTTTTACCTGCTCCGTTTGGTCCTAATAAACCAAAAACACTTCCTTTTGGTATGTTTAAAGAAACGTCATTTAACGCAGTAAAATCTCCATATTTTTTTACAACATTATTAATTTCTAATAGATTTTTCATTTAGTTTTAAAAGTTTTTCTGAAAGTTTACAGTAATCACAAACTTACATATTTTATAAGTATTAGTAATAAAATGTATAAAAACGTTACAATATAATTTTATGTTAATTTTACTATGCACGCATAACTTTTTTGTATTTTACTATGCGTGCATAGTAAAAATTTTATATATTTGATGTAATGAGCAAAGAAATATCTATAGACCATCAATTAAGAGCAACATGGCAAGCCGTTGCAAAGATGTATAATGAACAAGCCACAAAATATAATACAACAATGGCAACTGCTTTTGTTTTATTAAATATTGATAAACAAAACGGAACACCCTCTACAGCATTGGGTCCTTTAATGGGAATGGAACCTACAAGTCTGTCTAGAATTTTAAAAAACATGGAAGACAAAGGTGTTATTTCTAGAGAAAAAAACCCAAAAGATGGTAGAAGTGTTTTAATTAAACTGACCGATTATGGCATAGAAAAACGTAAAGTTTCTAAAGCTTATGTTATACAATTTAATGAAATTGTAAAAGAAAATGTTTCTGAAGAAGAGTTAGCAGGCTTTTTTAAAGTTACATCTACAATTAACAAATTAATTGCTGATAGGCATATTTATGGCACTGTTAGTAATAAAACAGTAAAAAACAAATTAACTAATGATTAGAAGAATTAAAAAAGTAGCAATAGTTGGCTCCGGAATTATGGGAAGCGGAATTGCATGTCATTTCGCAAACATTGGTGTAGAAGTTCTATTGTTGGACATTGTTCCAAGAGAATTAAACGACAAAGAAGTTGCAAAAGGTTTAACTTTAAAAGATAAAGCAGTAAGAAATCGTTTGGTAAATGATGCACTTGCAGCTTCTTTAAAATCTAAACCTTCGCCAATTTATAATCAAAAATTTGCAAACAGAATTACCACTGGTAATTTAGAAGATGATATTGCAAAAGTTGCTGATGTAGATTGGATTATGGAAGTTGTTGTAGAACGACTAGATATTAAAAAAATAGTTTTTGAAAAATTAGAAAAATATAGAACTCCTGGTACTATTATTTCTTCTAATACTTCTGGTATTCCTATTAAATTTATGAATGAAGGAAGAAGTGAAGATTTTCAAAAGCACTTTGCCGTTACTCACTTTTTTAATCCACCAAGATATTTAAAACTTTTCGAGGTTGTTCCTGGTCCAGATTGTAAACAAGAGGTTACAGATTTCTTAATGATGTATGGTGAAAAATTTTTAGGTAAAACATCGGTTTTAGCAAAAGATACTCCTGCATTTATTGGTAATAGAATTGGTATTTTCGGAATCCAATCTTTATTTCACCAAGTAAAAGAATTAGGATTAACTGTAGAAGAAGTTGATAAATTAACGGGTCCTGTAATTGGACGTCCTAAATCTGCAACTTTTAGAACTGTAGATGTAGTTGGTTTAGATACTTTGGTACATGTTGCTAATGGTATTTATGAAAACTGCCCTAATGATGAAGCTCATAAGCTTTTTAAACTACCAGATTTCATTAACACAATGATGGAAAACAAATGGTTAGGAAGCAAAACAGGACAAGGTTTTTACAAAAAAATTAAAAATGAAGCTGGTAAAAGCGAAATCTTAACTTTAGATTTAAATACTTTAGAATATCGTGCTAATAAACGTGCAAAATTCGCAACATTAGAACTTACGAAAACGATTGATAAGCCAATTGACCGTTTTAAAATTTTAGTTGGTGGTAAGGATAAAGCTGGTGAGTTTTATAGAAAAAACTTTGCCGCAATGTTCGCATACGTACAAAATAGAATTCCAGAAATTTCTGACGAACTATACAAGATTGATGATGCAATGAAAGCTGGTTTTGGTTGGGAAAATGGACCTTTTGAAATTTGGGATGCTGTTGGTGTAGAAAAAGGAATTGAATTAATGAAAGCCGAAGGTTTAGAACCTGCAACTTGGGTAACAGAAATGTTAACTAGTGGTGTTTCATCTTTTTACTCTGTTAAAGAAGGTGCAACTTACTTTTATGATATTACCTCTAAATCTCCAACAAAAAAACCTGGTCAAGAATCATTTATAATTTTAGATAACATCAGAAAATCAAACGAAGTATTTAAAAATTCTGGTGTTGTAATAGAAGATATAGGAGACGGAATTTTAAATGTAGAATTTCAATCTAAAATGAATACAATTGGTGGAGATGTTTTAGCCGGAATTAATAAAGGTATTGATTTAGCAGAAAAAGATTTTCAAGGTTTAGTTATTGGTAACCAAGCTGCAAACTTTTCTGTAGGTGCAAATATTGGTATGATTTTTATGATGGCTGTTGAGCAAGAATATGATGAATTAAATTATGCTATTAAACACTTTCAAGACACCATGATGCGTATGCGTTACTCATCTATACCTACTATTTCTGCTCCGCACGGAATGGCTTTAGGTGGTGGTTGTGAGTTATCTTTACATGCAGACAAAGTTGTAGCTGCTGCAGAAACCTATATGGGATTGGTTGAGTTTGGAGTTGGTGTTATTCCTGGTGGTGGTGGATCTAAAGAAATGGCTTTAAGAGCATCAGATTCTTTTAGTAAAGGAGATGTAGAATTAAACGTTTTACAAGAATATTTCTTAACTATTGGTATGGCAAAAGTATCTACTTCTGCTTATGAAGCTTTTGATTTAGGTTTACTTCAAAAAGGAAAAGATGTAGTTGTTGTTAATAAAGACAGACAAATTGCGACTGCTAAAGCACATGCTAAATTAATGGCAGAAAGTGGTTACACACAACCTGTTAAACGTAAAGATGTAAAAGTTTTAGGAAAACAAGCTTTAGGTATGTTTTTAGTTGGTACAGACTCTATGGAACACTCTAAATACATTTCTGAACATGATATGAAAATAGCCAATAAATTAGCTAATGTTATGGCTGGTGGAGATTTATCTGAACCAACATTGGTAACAGAACAATATCTGTTAGATTTAGAAAGAGAAGCATTTTTATCTCTTTGTACAGAGCGTAAAACGCTAGAAAGAATTCAACACATGTTAAAAACAGGTAAACCACTTCGTAATTAGATTCTTAGAAAACTGGATTTCTATAATTATAGGCTTCCAAAAATCTTAAAATCAAATTATCTAAAAATCTTAAAAAAATGAAAACAGCATATATAGTAAAAGCATATAGAACTGCAGTAGCAAAAGCCCCAAAAGGTGTTTTTCGCTTTAAACGTGCAGACGAGTTGGGAGCAGAAACTATCCAACACATGATGAAAGAGTTACCTAATTTAGACGTAAAACGTATAGACGATGTTATTGTTGGTAACGCAATGCCAGAAGGATCACAAGGATTAAACATGGCAAGATTTATTTCTTTAATAGGTTTAAATTCTGTAGATGTACCTGGTGTTACTGTAAACAGGTTTTGCTCTTCGGGATTAGAAACAATAGCAATGGCAGCAGCCAAAATTAGTTCTGGAATGGCAGATTGTATTATTGCCGGTGGAGCAGAAAGTATGAGTTCTGTACCAATGACAGGTTTTAAACCAGAATTAAATTACGACACTATAAAATCTGGTCATGCAGATTATTATTGGGGAATGGGAAATACTGCAGAAGCAGTAGCCAATCAATTTAAAGTTTCTAGAGAAGACCAAGATGAATTTGCTTTTAATTCTCACATGAAAGCTTTAAAAGCACAAGCAGAAAATCGTTTTCAAGACCAAATTGTTCCTATTGAAGTAGAACAAACCTATTTAGATGAAAACGGAAAAAAAGCAACAAAAAAATATACCGTAACCAAAGATGAAGGTCCAAGAGCAGGAACTTCTGTAGCTGTATTAAATAAATTACGTCCGGTTTTTGCTGCTGGCGGAAGCGTAACTGCAGGTAACTCATCTCAAATGAGTGACGGGGCAGCTTTTGTAATGGTTATGAGCGAAGAAATGGTTAAAGAATTAAATATAGAACCAATTGCAAGAGTAGTAAATTACGCTGCTGCTGGTGTAGAGCCAAGAATTATGGGTATTGGTCCTGTTGCAGCAATACCAAAAGTTTTAAAACAAGCAGGTTTGCAACAAAACGATATTGATTTAATTGAATTAAACGAAGCTTTTGCCTCTCAATCTTTAGCAGTAATAAGAGAACTAAACTTAAATCAAGAAATTGTAAATGTAAATGGAGGTGCTATTGCATTAGGACATCCTTTAGGTTGTACAGGTGCAAAATTATCTGTGCAATTATTTGATGAAATGCGTAAACGCAATATGAAAAATAAATATGGAATGGTAACCATGTGTGTGGGTACAGGACAAGGTGCAGCTGGTGTATTTGAATTCCTTAATTAATAACAAATTAAACAATTAACTAAAATGGCAGATTTATTAAGAGGTGGACAATTCCTTATTAAGGAAACAAACTGTGAAGATATATTTACTCCAGAAGATTTTTCTGAGGAGCAACAAATGATGAAAGAAGCGGTAACAGAATTTAATGACCGAGAAATTATACCGCACAAAGCTCGTTTTGAAGCAAAAGATTATGCACTTACAGAAGAAGTAATGCGTAAAGCAGGTGAGCTAGGTTTTTTAGGAGTTGCGGTTCCTGAAGCTTATGATGGTTTAGGAATGGGATTTGTTTCTACTGTTTTAACTTGCGATTATATTTCTTCTGGTACTGGATCTTTTAGTACCGCTTTTGGGGCTCATACAGGTATTGGTACCATGCCAATTACTTTGTACGGTACAGAAGAACAAAAACAAAAATATGTACCAAAATTAGCTACAGGAGAATGGTTTGGCGCTTATTGTTTAACAGAACCTGGTGCTGGTTCTGATGCAAATTCTGGTAAAACAACTGCAGAGTTGTCTGCAGATGGAAAATCATACAAAATTAACGGACAAAAAATGTGGATTTCTAATGCAGGTTTTTGTCGTTTAATGATTGTTTTTGCACGTATAGAAGATGATAAAAATATTACCGGTTTTATTGTAGAATATGACAAAGAAAACCCAAACGGAATTACTTTAGGTGAAGAAGAACATAAATTAGGTATTAAAGCTTCTTCTACTAGACAAGTATTTTTTAATGATACAATTGTACCCGTAGAAAATATGTTGGCAAACCGTGGTGAAGGTTTTAAAATTGCCATGAATGCTTTAAATGTAGGGCGCATAAAATTAGCCGCTGCTTGTTTAGATTCTGAAAGAAGAATTGTAACTTATGCTGTAAAATATGCTAATGAACGTAAACAATTTAAAACACCGATTTCAGATTTTGGTGCAATTAAAGTTAAATTAGCAGAAATGGCGACGAACGCTTATGTAGGTGAATCTGCTACTTATAGAGCTTCTAAAAACATAGAAGATAGAATTGCATTAAGAGTAGAAGCAGGTAACACACACCAAGAAGCAGAATTAAAAGGTGTAGAAGAATATGCTATAGAATGTTCTATTTTAAAAGTAGCAGTTTCTGAAGATGTGCAAAATTGTGCTGATGAAGGAATTCAAATTTTTGGTGGAATGGGCTTTTCTGAAGAAACACCTATGGAATCTGCTTGGAGAGATGCTAGAATTGCGCGTATTTACGAAGGAACTAATGAGATTAACAGAATGCTTTCTGTTGGTATGTTAGTAAAAAAGGCTATGAAAGGTCATCTAGATCTATTAGGGCCAGCAATGCAAGTACAAGAAGATTTAATGGGAATTCCTTCTTTTGAAACACCAGATTTTTCTGAATTATTTTCTGAAGAAAAAGTGATGATTTCTAAAATGAAAAAAACCTTTTTAATGGTAGCTGGTGCTGCAATTCAAAAATTTGGTACAGAATTAGAACAACATCAACAATTACTAATTGCTGCCGCAGATATTTTAATTGAAATTTATATGGCAGAATCTGCAATTTTAAGAACAGAAAAAAATGCCAAACATTTTGGTAAAGATGCACAATCTGTACAAATTGCAATGTCTAAATTATATTTATATCACGCAGTAGATATTATTGAAGAAAAAGGAAAAGAAAGTATCATTTCTTTTGCCGAAGGCGATGAACAACGTATGTTATTAATGGGATTAAAGCGTTTTACTAAATATGTTAATTACCCTGATATTGTAGATTTACGTAACGAAATTGCAGAAAAAGTAAAAGCAGAAAATAAATACTGTTTCTAAAAATATTTTGATGTCTATTTAATTTTTTCACTTTAAAAGTATTATCACATTTTATAGATAATCAAAATAATATTGAAATTTAACTACAAAAAACCATCTATAATAGATGGTTTTTTATGTTTAAAATTATGTAATAGAACTGAATTAAATAAAAAAGTTTAATTTAGTAAAAAACAAATAGTATGAAAATTAAGATTCTATTTCTCCTATCAATAATTTTAATATCAATTAGTTGTAATTCTAAAAAGACAATAAAAATTGATGATAAAATTCTTTTAGAAAGTATCAAAATATTATCTCATGATTCTTTAGAAGGTAGAGGTTTCTCTAAAGAAGGGAATTATAAAGCTCAAAAATTTATAGCAAATCAATTTGAAAAAATTGGTTTAGAAAAAATGGATGGAGAAGAATTTATTCAAAAATTTCCGTATACATTTTCTGGTAAAAAAAGATTAAGAATGTTTCCTATAAAAGGATTAAAAAAAACAGATACAATTATACCAGATACTACCGCTATTGGTGGTAATGTGATAGGAAAAATTTCTGGAAAAATAGAAAAAAGTTTTGTTATTACAGGTCATTTAGATCATTTAGGTATAAGAAAAGGATTAATTTATAACGGTGCAGATGATGATGCTTCTGGTACTGCTGCGTTATTTGCAATTGCAGATTACTTTAAAAAGAACCCTACAAAACATACTTTAATTTTTGCTGCTGTAGATGCCGAAGAAATTGGCTCTTTAGGTGCAAATTATTGGTTAAAAAACTATAAACAAAAAGAGAATATTGTACTAAATATTAATATGGATATGATTGCACACAATGATTCTTTACAATTATATGCTTCCGGACTTTATCATTATCCGCAATTAAAAAAACCTTTAGAAAACATAGAATCTCCTATTACTTTGTTATTCGGACACGATAATCCTAATGATAAAACAAAAGATGATTGGACAAATTCTTCTGATCATAGAGTTTTTCATAAAGAAGGTATTCCGTTTATTTACTTTGGTGTAGAAGATCATAAAGATTATCACAAAGCAACAGATACTTTTAACAATATTAATCAAGAATTTTATATAAAAGCTGTAGAATTAATTATTAAATCAATAGAAAATTACGATACTTATCTACAATAAATATTTAACGTTTTTTACCTATAAAAAATATATTTTAATCAATTAAATATCAGTAGTTTTGCACGCAATTTGAAAATAATAAAATGAAACGTATTAAACAATATAAAAAACTTTTTAACGTAGAAGGAGCTATCGATTTAAAAGAGTTGAAAAAATCTTATAGAAATTTAGTTAAAGAATGGCATCCTGATAAGTTTCAAGACGAAGCAGAAAAAGAGTTAGCAGAAATAAAAAGTACAGAAATTATAGATGGTTATCATTTTTTGGTAAGTATTGCTCCTGAAACTAAAGAAGCTAATTTAGAAGCTTACAAAAAAACAATAACAGAATTTCAAGTAGCAGATTGGCATCACAAAGGAATGCTTTTAGAAGTTACTTTTACAGATGGTAATAAATATGAATATTTTGGAGTAAGTAAAATACTTTTCGGAAAATTTATAAATGCTAGATCTATGAATAATTTTGGTAAAAGAAATATTTTTAATTCTTTTATTTACAGAAAATCTATGAAAGCATCTACTACAGCTTAGTAATATTTACTACTTGGTTAAACTACTTATAAAAAAGAGATTACAATATTGTAATCTCTTTTATTTTATATTTAGCTTTCTTTTAAAATTAAATTAAAATGAATATTTATCATTTCTGAAACAACAACTAAACCTAACATTTTTTTTGGTGCTTCTAAATGATAATCTTCTATATTTAAATTTAATTTTCCAGAAACTAAAAGCTCTGTATTATCATTTTCTGTAATTACCGGAATTTTATAGGTTTTAGAGACACCTGCAATTGTCATTTCTACTAAAGCCTCTGTAGTAGTTTCTTTTTTTTCTACTTCTTTTAAATTTAATAATATTTGAGGAAATTTTTCTGATTTTAATAATTTATAAAAATCTTTATTCATCATTTTATTTCCACAATCAAAACAAGAGTTTTTTAATTTTAAAATAGCATCTTTAAAATAAATCTTATTATCCTTTGTTTGAAAAGATAAAGGAATCGTTTTATCAAAATCTAAGAAATTAAAATTACAATTAAATTTATTTAAATTAGTGGTACCAATAATTTCTAACTTACTTTCTTTACCAATCTTTATAACTGTATCTTTTTTTAACAGATTTCTTTTAGTAAAGGAAAATAAGGTTAACAAAACTATTATTAAAACAAATATTTTTTTCATAGTTTTTCTTTTTATACAATATAACTTTTTTAAATAAATAAACCTCTTATTTTTAACTTATAAGAGGTTTATTTTACTAAAATACTAGCAAATTTACTATTTTACTGTATTAAAAACTAATTGCTGCTTCTAATATAACTCCGTTAAATTTACCATCGTTTAAAGTACTTGTTGTTGCAAAACCTTCATATTTTTGGTTTACATATTCCATTTTCATTAAAATGTTTTTTGTCATGAACCAACCTGCAACTAATTGAGATCTTTTTATAGTAATGTCTTCTCCTGTCATTTCTTCAGAATCTACAGTATTATAACGTCCACCAATGTATAAGTTTTCATTTTTACCAAATCTGTATAAAAGTTCTCCTGCAAATTGATTTGCTGTTCTATCATCTACCTCTGCTGTTGCTTTACCAGAAGCTGTTTCAATTGTTCCAAAAAACTCTAATCCTTTGTATTTTACAAATGGGTTAAACATTATTGCGGTAATACTGTTTTTTAAATTAGGATTGTATCTACCTGATCTAAAATTATCAGAAGTTGCAGACTCTGCAATCATAACTCCATAATATCTAGAACCAGCTCTGTCTGCAGAATACAAGTAAGAATTTGGCACATAACCTGTATTATACATAGATCCTGTAAATCTTACTCTTAAATCTTCATTAATTTGTTTATCATATCCTAGTTTAGCCAAAAAAGAAGCTCCACCACTTTTACCATCTTCTGCAGGCTCATCTCCGATAGCAGATTTTTCTACAGATTGGTTTAATTTACCATTTGTAACACCTACCATTCCTAAAAAACCATTTTTTCTTAAAAGTAACTCTGCACCTACTTCTGTTGTGTAAGAATCCATAATTAAATTTCCTACAAAAGGGTTGTGAACTGTTTGTGCATTATCACTTCTTCTAAAATGAGCATCTCCATAGTTGTTTTCCATGTGTCCAACTCTAATTGTAGCATACTGCATAAAATCTTCCATAAAACCTTCTTTTACAAAATCTAACTTATCTACTTGTAAATATCCACCTTTTACATAAGTTTCATTATGATGACGAGAAGATAAAAAAGTTCTTAAATGCATATTAACACCATCATACAAAGCTACATCTATATCTAAATTTGCAGTTGCTAAATTAAAATTAGATCCGATTGCTTGTAATTCTATACCAGATAAATCTGAATTTTCGTGGCTTATTCCTTGAAATTGAAGAGCAAAAGAACCACCAAGTCTTACTTTTAATCCATCAAAAGTAGTAGTTGTTGTTTTTGGTGTTTCAAAAACACTTATACCTCTTTTATCTGTATATCTAAAATTGTCTAAATCTCTATCTTGTTGAGCAAAAATCCCCATCCCCGCCAGGGTTAACGCTACTATTAATGTTCTTTTTAATATTGTTTTCATATCCTTTTTGTATTTATATAGTTTCTAATTAGTTTAAAATTGTATTGAATTTAATTGTTACCGTATCGCCAGTTTTTATGGTACCTAACAATGCTGTTGGAGGATCTACTTTATAATCTGTCATTTTTATTGATTTTTCTCCTACAAGTTTTATAGTTTCTCCATTTACATTTAAATTAAAATCTAATGAAATTTCTTTTGTAACACCTGCAATTGTTAAATTTCCTTTTGCTTTAATTTTAAAATTTCCATCTTTTAAATCTGTAATTTTTTCTGATTTTACAAATTGAAACTTAATAGTTTTAAATTCTTTTGTGTTTAAAGCTTTGTAAGTGTTTTTATCCATTCCGCTTTTTCCACTTTTTAAACTTTCTGCTTCAACTGTAAAATTGAGTTTTTTAATTTGAAATTCATCAGCAGTTTCTATAGAGATAACTCCTGTTTGATTTTCAGTTTCAATTTCCCAGTCATGGATGTTTGAAGTACCATATACTAATAATGAAGAATTTTTAGTATCTACATTATATTCTTGAGAGTAAAATTTACTTGAAGTAAATAAAAACATTGCAAAGACTCCCAAAATTGCAATATTCTTTCTTTTCTGATAAAACATATTTATAATATTTTAATTATGCTACAAATGTCAATAATTTAGTAATTTTAAATTATGATGAATATCATATCTGTAAATTTTTATTCAAAAAAAAAGAGATTACATAAATGTAATCTCTTTTTTTAACAATATTATAATCAAAAAATTATTCTAAAGCGCCCAAATAACGTTCTGCATCTAAAGCTGCCATACAACCAGAACCAGCTGCTGTAACTGCTTGTCTATATTCTTTATCTTGAATATCACCAGCAGCAAAAACTCCTGGTAAATTAGTTTTAGATGATTTACCTTTAGTAATTAAATATCCTGTTTCATCCATATCTAAAACACCTTTAAATAAGTCTGAATTTGGTTTATGACCAATTGCTATAAATACACCTGTTACAGGTATGTTTGTAGTTTCTTTGGTTTTATTATTAATTGCTCTTACACCTTCTACAACATTATCTCCTAAAACCTCATCTATTTCTGTATTATATAAAACTTCTATATTTTCAGTTTTATTAACTCTGTGTTGCATTGCCTTAGAAGCTCTCATATAATCTTTACGAACTAATAATGTTACTTTTTTACAAATATTAGCCAAATAAGTTGCTTCTTCTGCCGCTGTATCTCCTGCTCCAACAACAATTACATCTTGTCCTTTATAGAAAAAACCATCACAAGTTGCACAAGCAGAAACTCCACCACCTATTAAACGTTGTTCGCTTTCTAATCCTAAATATTTTGCAGTTGCACCTGTAGATATAATTACTGTTTCTGCTTCAATTTCTTTAGATTCATCAACAATAATTTTATGAATACCACCAACCTCTTTACTTAAATCTACTTTTGTTACCATACCAAAACGAACTTCGGTACCAAAACGTTCTGCTTGTTTTTGTAAATCTGTCATCATTGCAGTACCATCTGTACCTTCTGCATAACCAGGAAAATTATCAACTTCTGTTGTTGTTGTTAATTGACCTCCCATTTGCATTCCTGTATACATAACTGGTTTCATATCTGCCCTTGCTGCATAAATTGCTGCTGTATAACCTGCAGGTCCAGATCCAATTATTAAACATTTTATTTTTTCTATAGTATCTGACATTTTTTCTAAAATTGTTTGTAACAAAAATATTGTTTTTTTCAACTTTAAAGTATTAAAGTTTATAAATTTTTGTTATCAGAAAATAGGAATAAAAAATTGCTAAATAGTACTAATCTTTTATTTGTAACAATTATTGTTTTGGTAATAATTTTACAATTCCTAAATTTTCTACACCAATATAAATATAACCGTCTAAACCTTGTTCTACAGAACGTACTCTACCAATATCTTTAAGTAATTTTACCTCTTTAAAAACTTTATTATCTTTTAAAATACACCTACTTAAATACTGAAATTTTAAAGAACCTACTAGTAAGTTTCCTTTCCATTTACCATATTTATCACTGCTAATAAAAGCCATTCCGCTTGGTGCTATAGAAGGTGTCCAATAATGAATTGGATTTTCCATACCTGGTATTGATGTTTTATCTGTAAATTTTGTGCCACTATAATTTACACCAAAACTTGCTTTAGGCCAACCATAGTTTTTCCCTTTTTTAATAATATTTATTTCATCACCTCCTTTTGGTCCATGTTCATGAGACCAAATTTCGTTAGTAAATGGATTTATTTCCATTCCTTGTGGATTTCTATGTCCGTAGCTATAAATAGCTTTTTTGGCATATTTATTATTTACAAAAGGATTATCTTTTGGTATGGTTCCATCATCATTTAATCTATAAATTTTACCACAATCTTTAGTTATATCTTGCGGATTAACATCTCTGTTTCCTCTATCTCCAATACTAAAATAAACATGGTTTTCTTTATCAAAAGTAATTCTAGATCCAAAATGATAAGTTGTTGTTGTATTAGGGCTTGCTTTGTACAAAACTTGCTTATCAATTAATTGATTGTTTTTTAACTTAGCTCTCATTAGAGCAGTATTTCCGCCATTACCTTTTCCTTCTGATGATGTGTATGTAAAATAAATCCATCCGTTTTCTTTATAATTAGGATGCAATTCTACATCTAAAAAACCACCTTGTCCTCTGTAATAAACTTTTGGAACATTAGCTATTTCTATCTTTTTACCCTCTTTAAAATGAATCAATTTCCCTTCCTTTTCTGTTATTAACATAGAATTATCTGGTAAAAAAGTAAATCCCCACGGAATTGTTAAATCTGATACAATTAACTCATATTCATCATTTTGACAAAAAAATGACAAAGGCATTAAAATCAAAAAAAATAATACAGAAATACAAAGTTTCATATCATTAAAAATTAATTAAAAAAAGTAATACAATATATAAATATTATTCTATATTTGCACTCCTTAAATGAACAATCATTTTCGGGATGTAGCCTCTCGACTTCGCTCGAGATAAACTACACTAAATTTTTACATTTTCGGGGTGTAGCGTAGCCCGGTCATCGCGCCTCGTTTGGGACGAGGAGGTCGCAGGTTCGAATCCTGCCACCCCGACTAAGTAATAAAAATTAAAGCCTTAAAATCATATGATTTTAAGGCTTTTTTACTTTTCAGATTTTGATAAGAATTGATGTTCTATATAAACACCAGTAGTTTTTAACCCCAAAAAAAAATCAAGATTAGAATTTAATCTTGATTTTTTAAAAAACACTTACAAACAAATAATCTAAACTATTATTTTTCTTTTCTTAACTTATTTACTTTTAAACCTGCATTATTAGCAATATGCCTCTTATAATCTTCTGTATATAAAGTTGCAATTGTGCTATATTCTTTTGCTAATTTGTTATAATCTGCCCAAGCTTTATCGTATACTTTAATCCATTTTTTAACATCAGCAGTATTTCCGTTATCATCAGCATATTTCATATACACAAGTGCTCTATATATTTGATACAATCTTAAACCATATTCCGAAGAACCAATAGCATGATTTTTAGTTTCTTCGTTGGGCCAATCTATAGATTTAGCAATCTTAACAATCGTTTTCCATTTTGCTATTGATTCATCTTTTTGTGCCAAGTTTCTTAATTGTTCTGTCTTACCTTTTACAACCATTGGCCAAGCAATACCTTGGTCTCTTGTCCACCAAGGATTCATATCTCTATAAGTACTATTTCTACCTCTAACTACAGCTTCTGCAGACAGTAAACACAGCCTTCTAAACTTGGCAATATCATTACCTTTTAAACCTAAACGCTCTGTTGCATATCTATTAAAAATAAATTCTTCGGTTTGGTCTGTGTTTTGTCCCCATTGTGCCATAACCCAAGAATTTAAATCACACCATAATTCATCTTTAATATAAGGTCCATCCCAACCTCCTCCACGAGACCATGTCCAAATACCAGCATATAATTCTGGTTTTGTATTTACAAATTCTTTAATGCTATTAATTCTTTCTTCTGGCATTCTATTATGCTCTTCAAATCCATCAATAACACCATTAGCAATATAATTAGGATATGCTCCTTTCCCTTCGTACTCACGAGCTGATTGTACTTCGATAATTTGACGATGACGTCCTTGACCAATTACTTTACTAAATGCATTAGATCTATGGAAATCTCCCTCACAATGTTTAATACTAATAATTAAGTTTTTATGAGGTTCTATAGCATTACTTACCTTCATATAATTTTCTAAATTAGTATCAAAAGCTCCCCATGTACGAAAAATAAGTTGCTTGTCTCTTTTTTCACAAATCTCTTGTTTTAGTATATTGATTAAAGGAATAATTGTTTTTTCTGGATTTTTTTTATCCTTAATTGCTCCTAAATGATATGGAGCATCGTGCAAATAAGTTTCTCCAATACGAACCACTAAACCATCCAAATCTGGAAATTGATCAAACATTTCATTTATTTGTGCCCTAATTAATTTTTCTGTTAGTGCATTATTAGGGTCTCCAAAAGTATCTTGAATGTTATATTTTTCAATCAACCTTTTTGGAAACAAAACCAAATCAGACATGGCATAAATTGCCATATTTTCTTCTTTACAAGCTGCATGCATTTTTTTAATTTGTGCAGCCTTATCATCTACCCATTTACGATCCTCGGTTCCTTTAGGTAAAATATCTGTACCTACAGACTCCCAATTAATAGCCAGTGCAGGAGATTCAAACAAAAAATAAACTTTTCCGTTGTATCCCATTTCCTTAATCACTTGGGGATTGTTGTATTTAGAATCGTATGGTGTTTCACCTGGGTTATGATGTACCATATCTAAAATTAATGGTACTTCTTTTTTCTCTTGAGCGTTTAATTTTGAAACAAAAAACATAAGAGTAACAAAAATAAATGCTACCATTGTTTTTACGGATTTTACAATATTCATATCTCTTATTTTATCTTTTTAATTAAAAATTTCTATAATATTATTACCCGGTTCTAAAATAATAGAACTTCTATTTTCTACTAAAAGTGTATTATTTACTTTTATACCTACTGTTGATTTTACCTTAAATTCTGCCTTCATATTAGATGGTATAAAAATGGTAAACCGTTTTGTTTTATCATCTTTTAAAATATAGTCTGCTTTAATCTGTCCTCTTAAAGTTGGTACAATAATAGAACTCGTCTTTAAACTTCCTAATTGAGGATTTATGGTAGCAATACTATATCCTGGAGTTTTAGGTGTAATTCCCCACATACCTCTTGGTATTGCATTTGCTGGTACAGCTCCCCAAGCATGGTTCCAGTCTAAATTATTTTTATACTTATAGCCCCAAGCTTCCATTGTTATAGTTGCTCCTTCCCTCATCATATTATACCAACTTCTATCTCCTTTACTCGTAATTAATTCTAAAGCATATTCTGCTTCTTCTGCATTGTACAAAGCATCCATTAAATATTGTGCACCATATACACTACAAGCCATACCACGAGACTTTATAAAATTAACTACAGATTTTTTATGCTTTTCTGGTACCAAATTAAAAGCTAAAGGCAACATATTAGCATGCAAAGACGCGTGAGTTGTACCAACTCCATCTATATAAATTCCTCTTTTTTCATCGAACAATTCTTCTTGAATTGCTTTTTTAGATTTTTCTGCTCTTAATTTAAAATCTTCTATATCTTTTTGTTTATTTAGAATCGTAGCAAACTCGGTCATAATTTTCATATTCTGATAATAAAAAGCATTTACTACCGTATTGTATTTTTTAAATACATAACCATCTCGTTCTCCTAAATTATTAGGATCTCCTCCCCAACCAGCAGAAGGCCAATCTACAATATCTGTTAATAGTTTATTATAATTTTCTTTAAAACCAAGCTTTAACATTAACTCATCTGTAATATTTTCTGAAGTAATTAAACCTTGTTCATCTGCCAATTCATATAAAGTTTTATGTTTTAATTTATTGTAATATTTTTCTATCAATTCTGTATTGCCTGTATACATATAATCTGCATAAAACATTAAAGCAACATGTAATTGCCATTCTGTTGGCCAAGTAGGTTGCTCCATAAAATATTCTATGGTTTGTCTTGCCATAGCGTACTCATTATCTGTTGTGTAATGGCTTAATTGATTTAAATAGGCATCGGCTTCATAAGGAATACGTTCTCTATCTCCATCTACATACAAACCTGCAAATGTTGTGGCTTTAATAGAGTATTTACAAAAATCCCAAATTTGATTTAAAACAGGATTAGAACTTTTAAAATGACTACTATTATCATTCCAATAACTAAAATATGCTTTTTGATAAACATTTTTTGCTTGTAACAATTCACTTACATTTTCTATTTCTGCATATCTAAAAGGCATAATAACAGGAAAAGAATCTGGCAATTTAACTGCCATAGATTTTGTATTTCTTTTGTCTGGTTTTATAGAAATTGAATAACTACTTTGTTCTGGTTTTACAGCTACTTTTATTTTTTGGTAACGAATGGTACCTTTTGGTTTTCTATTGATTTTACCCTTTAAAAGTTGTTCTCCAATATGTACAATTAAAGTATCTTTTATACTGCTTTTGTAATTAAACTCTAGTGTAGCAAAAGCATCTTTTCCGAAATCTAAGAAATAAGAATTATCACTTAATTTTTCAAATTTTACAGGATTTACCTTTTCAATCTGAAATTTATTTGCACTTGTAATAAAACTCTTTTGAGTTCCTATTTTAAAACTTTGATATTCTGAATAATTACTTTCATTATTATTTTCATCCCAAATCTTTACTCTCCAAAAATAGGTTTTGCCAACTTCTAATGGCAAGCCTTTAAATTCTATGTCTATAGATTTACTTTCTGATATTTTACCAGAATTCCAGATATTGCCATTATAGTCTTTTATATTATCTACGGATGATGATACAATTAACTGATATGCAGATTGTTTTTTAACTGTATTTGGTAATTGCCAAGCAAACTCAGGTTTTTTATCAACAATTAAAACACTTTCTGGTTCTCTAATATATTCTATAGATAATCCTTCTGGAGATTTCGAATTTTTATTTATTATATTTTTTGTTTTACAACTCACAATAAATATTATGCAACATAAAAACACATAAACAATTGAATTACGAAACCTTTGTTGTTTTAGTTTAAGCATAATTATTTTTTTGCTAATGTATATTCAATAGGGATAATTGTACCATCTTCTCTAAAAGTCATTTTATCAAAACAAGCAGATCTTTTATGAAAAGAACCATCATTTACATCTCCTCTATGATAAAATAAATACCATTCGTTATTAAATTCTATTGCAGAAGTATGGTTTGGAGCTTTTGGTGCATCTCCTGCTAATTTACCTTTTAAAGTTGCATATTGTGGTAAAGGATTATCGGCCATCCAATATTTTGTTGTAGGACCAACTCTTGCACTAAAATAATAAATACCATTTCTTTTAAACACATGTACAGCTTCACTTACGGTTTCTTCACTTAACCGAATCCATGGTCCATCAAGCTCAGTCATATTATCTTTTAACTTTGCCCCCATAATGTGGGCTCCTTTTTCTCCAATATTTACTTTATGATCATTTCCATAAATATAAGCTTGCCCATCATCGTCTACAAAAACTGTTGGATCAAATATTGTAGTTATTTTTTCTGTAACCGCTTCTTGCCAAGGACCAATTGGTGTTTTACTTTT
Source organism: Polaribacter sargassicola (assembly GCF_021991835.1). GTDB lineage: Bacteria > Bacteroidota > Bacteroidia > Flavobacteriales > Flavobacteriaceae > Polaribacter > Polaribacter sargassicola. The sequence continues at coordinate 42,320 of NZ_JAHDAU010000007.1, read as the reverse complement.
TGATACACCAATATGTGTTTTATCAAATGGAAAATAAAAATAATACCACTCATTTTTATAAGCAACATCGGGTGCATTCATTTGACCATTTGCCCAACTATATTTCCTTGGTTCTAAAACTACTCCATGGTTAATCCATGTTTTTAAATCTGATGATTCTAAAACCACATAATCTTGCATTGTTTTAAACGAAACAGCATCTTCTACATCTCTAGAACAATATACATAAACCTTACCATTAAAAACTTCTGCAGCAGGATCTGCAGCATAAACAAATCCATTCTCATTTTTACTTAAAATCGGATTTTGAGCGGTTAACTTTAATGCAAAAACTAAAAAAAACACTAAAAACAATAATGGAGAACGTTTGTTTAAATTTATTTTCATAATGGTTGTTTAAATATTAATTTACATAAACTTATATCTTTAACTAAAAATAAGAATGATTATTTCGACCAACAACTTTTAGACTCAGATAATCAACCCTTGGGTTGAAAACTGTTAGCTTAATTTTAAAATACAGGTCTAACCACTCTTTTTATTTCCTTATAAAAGATACTCTAGGTTATAGTTAAAAATAAAACAATCAACTTTAATGACGAGATAAAACCTTTTAAAAAATAGTGTATCCAAATATTATTGAAAACATTTTATAAGAAGTTGAATGACTTATTAAATGGTTTATAACATTCCTATTTGTATAATACCTTGCTTCTACACTATACCTGTTTTTAAACTTATAACCTGCTCCAAAAGCAAAATTTGCAGAACCTGAAATTTCGAATTCATCTATTGAAACATTAGATTCAGAAACTTCAAACTTTCTCTCTATGTTACTTTTTGCTAAAGGGAAATCAAAAACCAAAGAAGTATTCAAGAAAATTTTTGAAGATTTATTGATATTAAAATAATGCCTTAAACTTAATGGCATTTCAATCGATTTATATTCAACATTAACAACTTCATTAACACTTTCAATATTGTTAATTATTAATTCTGAATTAAATTGATGATATGTAGGCTCAATAGAAAAGGTCCATTTACTATTCAAAAAAGAGAATAAAATTTCAGCTTCAATACCTACACCAAAAAGAGTAGCATTTCTGAAATCGAATGATTCTGGATTAATATCTCCTCCTGTTTCGTCTAAAACTAATGATACATTACTTACTCTTGGCCTTAAATTAATATTAAATATTTTGGCTTTTTTATAATAGACAATATTGCTTGAGTTTTTACATTTATTAAACTTTATAAAATAATCAACTAAATATTTATTTTCATACTGTAAGTTCATGGCTGTATCAAAAGTTATCGTTTTACAAACTAAACTATTAAACAACTGTTTTTTATATTTGATATTTTCACTTTCAGTATTACCCTTTTTACTTTTGTATTTCTTATAAACTAATTGTTTAATTTCTGTATCGTTAGTCTTAAAAAAGAAGATTTCTATTCCTTTCTCGTTATATGAATAAAGACTTGCTTCACCTTCAATTAGAACTTTTAAAAATAGCTTTTCCTTGTTAAAAATATAATCTCGATTGTTTTCATTGATTTTATTAGATCGACCAATATCAACGGTACTTTTAATAAATTTATTGGAATCGTATAATACAATCTCTTTGATACTGCTTAAACTCGTAGTTTCTGTTTTAGATTTTTCTGATAATCTATATTTTATATCATCATTAACATTAGAATAATTAATGTTTTTAATAAAGCATTCCACTTTATTATCAGTACTATCTATAAAATATCCTTTACTAAAAATATTTTGAGCATAGCATGCTGAGGTTAAAATAAAAATTAGACATAAAGTAAATAGTTTTTTCATTTTATTAATGTTTTAAATTTATAGATTACTAGTAATTATACAAGTTTGTATGTATACAAACCTGTATAATTTTAAATCTGTAAACTACATAAAATCAATAAAAAAACATTTATTAAAATACTTTATTTTATTTAAAAACCTGTAACTGCTGAACTAATAGGCTCTAAATCTTCTCCTTGCAAACCAAACTTAGCTTCTATAACTCTTGGTTTATCGCTTGGTCTGTATTTAATAGTTATAGGGTGTAAACCTTTTTTTAGAGCTATTTTTCCGTAACGCTTTCTTGGTCCATGCCAACCACTATTGTCAACTACCAATTCTTCTCCTATAAATAATTCATCTCCACCATCAGAACGTGTTTCAAACTCGTAAACACCATCTTTTTCTGCTTTAATAAATCCTTGGTATACAACCGAAAATCTTTTTTTATCTTTTAAATTACCTAAAACAATGCTATCTACTTTTGTGAAATTTGTAGTTTTAGGTATTTTAACATCTGATACTTCTTTACGCTTACCCTTTAAAACCCATTGTTTTAATCCTTTTTCTTTAAGGGTTACATTTACAGGTTCTGTATATTCTTTATGAACTATTTTTGTTGATTTTAAATCATTATAAATATTACCTCTGTAAGCCCTTGCTTTAATTTCGATAGTATCTTTTACTATAAACGGAGCATCATATTTTAAAGATTCTTTTGTTGGTACAGTTCCGTCTAATGTGTAATATATTTCTGTTCCTTTTAACTCATAAGCTAAATCTAAGGTTACAGATGTTTCATTTACAAAAGCAATTTCTTTATCTAATCCTTTTACAGCTGGCACGTAATAATAAACACCCAAAGCATCTAATCTGTTATATTGTTTTTCTACGTTATTATTAAAAATTTCGAAATCTTTATTTTCTTTAGATGCCCAAGCATTTTCTGCTACGGCTAACATTCTTGGGAATGCTTGGTATTGCAAACGCTTGTAACTAGGAATTCTTTCTGCCCATAAATTTGCTTGAATTCCTAATACATTATCTTCTTCTTCTTTTGTAAAATCGGCAGGAATTGGTTCGTAATTATAAACTTTTTCTAAAGTTGTTCCTTCATTTAAATAATCAAAATAATATGCAGCTGTGGTAGTTACCACTACTCCATTACCATTTTCTGCAGCTATTTTTGGTGATTTTGGAAACCAGTTTCTCCACCACATAACGTTCGCACTTTTGGTTAATCCACCTGTTACAATTTCATCCCAACCCATAAATTTCTTTCCTTTAGATTGTAAAAATTGTTCTATATCTCTGTTAAAGTAAGATTGTAATTCGTGTTCATCTTTTAAACCGTGTTCTTTAATGGCTTTTTGACAATGAGGGCATACTTCCCATGAAGCAATATTTACCTCATCTCCTCCGATATGAACATATTCTGCTGGAAATAATTCTACAACCTCAGCTAAAATATTTTTCATAAACTCGTAGGTTGTTTCTTTTCCTAAACAAGTAGGATATGTAAAAACTGTATCCCAACCAGATTCTTCGTTACAAGATAAAAACGGATAATTATCAATGGCTGATTTAAAGTGACCTGGCATGTCTATTTCTGGAATTACCGTAATACATCTATCATTTGCATACGCCACTATTTCTTTAATTTGCTCTTGTGTAAAGAAACCTCCGTACTTGCGCTCTCCGTCTATTTCTTTAAAGTTAGACTCATCAATAGTAAATAATTTATTTTCTACAGATTTATTCATGCAAATTGTATCTTGATTGTTTGGTGTTCGCCAAGCTCCTTTTTCTGTCAATAAAGGATATTTTTTAATTTCTATTCTCCATCCTTGGTCGTCTGTTAAATGCATGTGATACGTATTTAACTTATACAATGCCATGTTGTCTAAAAAGTCTTTTACTTCATCCATTTTAAAGAAATGACGACTAAAATCCATATGCATTCCTCTCCACTCAAAACGTGGTTCATCTTCAATAGTTACAGAAGGTACAAACCAATCTTCTGATACTTTTTCTTTACTTTCTATAGCTGTTGGTAATAACTGACGGATGCTTTGTACTGCATTAAAAAAACCACTTTCTTCTGATGCTTTTGCATGAATATACGTTGGACTTACCTCTAACTTATACGCTCCTTCTTTTAAGCCTTCTATTTTTTCAAATACAATAGCATTTTCTATTTCACTTTCTACTACTTCTAAATTAAAACCAGCTGCCTTACTAAACAAACCTTTTAAATAATTTACAGCTTTTTCTTGTGTTCTGTCTTGTAATACAACTTTAGTATCTTCTTCTATTTTAAAAGACCCTTTATTTATTTGAAAGCTAGACGGTTTAGGAAGTATTGATATTTCTTCTTGTTTAAAAGATGGATTTGGTTGTATACAAGATATTAAAAGTCTTGTTAACAATAGTAAAGCAATGTATTTTTTCATTATCTATTAAATAGTTTAATTATATTTATCTTCTAATTATCAGTTATTTACTAACCTCTTTCTGGGTCTAACTCTAGATTTTTATTTACAGTTTTATCAAAATTTTCAAGAATTAAATCTGATAATTTTGCTTTTTCTTTCCATTCATTATTACCTAAAACTCCTGCTTTAGTATAATCAAACGGTTTAAAATTTATTTTTTTATAACTGCTTTGGTTCTTAAATTTAAAGTTTCCTTTTAAAGGATTTTTAAATTCTGGATTAATTAAAAAACTATGTTTATCTAATCCTAGTTTTTTCCAATCTTTAAAATTATGCTTATTAAAATTATACTCATCTCCTTTTTCATTCCAATAGATATTGTAATCAACATCTGCAATAATTTTATCCCAAGCTCCTTTAGCAACCATACCTTTATTAAACAAAACTATATTGTTTGTAAACGTAAATGATTTATGTTTTTCTGCAACAGTACACTGCATTTGGTACTTTTTTGCATAGGCTAATATATTATTTGTTGCAATATTAGCTTTACCATAATTTTGCTGAAAACCACCTGTTTTTGTGTTGTAAACTAAGTTGTTTTTAAACACAATTCCGGTAGAACCTTCATCTGCATACATTCCCCAGCCACCGTAAGAAAATGAATGTATATGATGAATTAAATTATTTTCGACCACCGTACCTTCAGAAGCTCCCAAAGTATAAATTGCTGCCATATCACTTAACAAATCCCAACCAATATGATGAATGTGATTGTATGCAATTCTGTTTCTTTTTGCCAAACTAGGCTTGTAACCCCAAGTCCAACCTACAGATATTCCTGTATAATAAAAATTACCAATATTGTTGTGTGTAATGTTAGAGTCTGAGCTATGTCCTACCCAAATTCCAACGGCTGCAGGAAATTCTTGTCCACCTGATTGAATAATATTGTTATGAACGGTTAAGTGATGTGCATGTTCTTTTCCTTTTAACGCTTTAAAATCTCCCAAGTAAACTCCACCACCACCAAGATTATACATATAGGTATTCTCTACAGCTGAATTGCTAACTCCTTTACCAAACCACAAAGCATGTTGCCCTGTTTTAGAAATTTCTCCATTAGAAAAAATAATATTTTTAGCTCCTTCTACCTCAATAGCAGCATTTAACTTGGCTGCTGCTTGGTTAGGTTCTGATCCGGATGCTGGAATTTTATAATGACAATATTCAAAATGGAGTCCTTTAAACTGAATATGTTCTACATACTTATTTTTGGAAGCATTTCCTTTAATTGACATCAATTGTTCTAATACAGGAACCACAACAGTTGTGTTTTCTGGAGTTTCTCCTTTTCTTGGGATGTAATACAACATTCCTTTTTTACTTAAAAACCATTCTCCTGGAGTATCTAAAGCGGCTTTGTAATTTTCTACAACCACTCTTGTTCCTTTTTTTAAAGGATTCCAAGGTTTCATTCCTTTTCCTGAAGTAGTGATGGATAAACTATCTTTATTTATCCCATCAATATGCCTTAATGTATAATCCCATTTATGATAGGTTTTAAACCTTACCTGAGGAATTTCTTCCTCTTCTATACTTAACAAAGGTTTAAAAATTTCTTTGTTAAAAAACAACTCTTGTTCCGCTTTAAGTGCTACTTTTCCACTTCCTTGTTTCCAAATATCCTGATTTACTTTCTCTAATTCTAAAAACCCTTTGTTTGGAGTTCTAGCCAAAGTGGCTCGTTTACCATTTACATATAGTTGATCAAATTGCCATTTATAATAAACACTTTCTGGTATTTTAACCTGCCATATTCCTTGTGTATTTACCGTAATTCCTTTAATAGTTTTTCCACCACTAAATACTGGTTTAGCACCTTTTTCTGCTTTGTAAATAATTGGATACTCTTCTGTACCACTATCTTCTGCTGTTAACTCAAAAGGCTCGTCCATTAAATAAGTTCCATCTTTTACAATAACCGTGTACGATTGTTGTTTTGTAGCTGTTTTCTTATGATTTCTAATAGCATTACGAGCGTTTAGCAAACTAGCAAAAGGCTGTTCTTTAGCACCTGTGTTTGTATTCTTTCCTTGGGGTGATACATAAAATTTTGTTTGTGCATTTAAGGGTAAACAACAAATCAAAAAAATAAGTATAAGGTATAAATTCCTCATTAATGATTGTTAGCTTTTATGAGTTTTAAAAATTGTTCTTCAGTTGCCAAAGGCATCATATTATTTTTTCTATTTTTTAAACGCTCTACAGCTCTGTCTAAAAACTCAGGTTTTACATCTGTAGGCAATCCTTTTGTTTTTGTGTATTTAGGATTTTCATCAAGGTTTGGTAATTGATCTACTTTTGATTTAAAAGTCTTTAAAACTTGTTCAATTTCAACATTTCCATATAAATTATTTTCCTCGTAAGGATCATTTTCTAAATCATACAATCTATGAATCTGCTTTAGAGTATCTACATAGACTTTGTATTTTTCATTACGGAGCACTCTGTCTCTAAACCCAAGCGCATTTACTACCCAACCTTCTTTATTAGTATGCGCTGGCAAACCTCCCATAGAAAGAATATAGTCTCTATTACTTTTGGTAGAATTATTGGTTAGCACCTTTGCGAATGAATGTCCATCTAACTTACTATTAGTATTGTGTACACCTGCTAATTCTAAAAATGTTGGAAAGATATCTGTAAAATCAACCAAAGCATTTGTTTCAAAATGTTTGCTGTCTGGTGTTTTTACTAAAAACGGAGCATTAATACCATTTTCTGTTAAAAAAGCTTTTCCTCCTCTTACGTAAACACCATTTCTTTTTCCAATAATAGATGGAGAAGTTCCGTTGTCTGTTGTTAGTACCACATAGGTGTTTTTAGACAATCCTGAGGATTCTAAATGCTGTAGAATTTTACCAATTATATAATCCGTATAACGTACCATCGCTTGATGCTTTTGGTACTTTGTTTTTACATTAGGTTCGTGTGGAGTATGCACAAAAGGTGAATGTGTTAACACCATGGGATAATAAACAAAAAACGGATTGTCTTTGTTTTTACTCATAAAATCAATCACAAAATCTGAAAAAATATCAGGTCCAAATTTACCTTGGTATGTTTTACTTCCTTCTTTGGTAAAAATATAAGGGTCCCAATAACGCTTATCGCTAGGTTGATTACCAGACTCGTATCCTGTCCACATACAAAACTCATCAAACCCTGCTTTTGTCATTGCATCTGGTTCAATTCTAAAATCATTTATTTGCCATTTTCCTGCAACTCCTGTTTTATAACCTGCATTCTGTAAAGCTTTTGCAAAACTTGGATTTTTATCAGCATCAAAATTTGCTCCTAAACCCCAACGTGGCACATCATAATGGTTTACCCAACCGTTGTTGTATGGATATTGCCCAGTAATTAACACTATACGGCTTGGTGTACACTGAGGCATGGAATAGGCATTGTTAAACATTATTCCCTTTTTTGCAAAAGCATCAATATTTGGGGTTAAAATTTCTGTAGCTCCGTAACTAGAAAACCATTCTTTACCTAAATCATCAACCATAATAAAGATAAAATTAGGCTTAGTATTCCTTTCTTGCTTTGTCTTACAAGAAACCAATATTACTACTAAAACTAAAAAAAATATGCCTTTTATTTTCCCCATACAATTTATTAACTACTAAAAATTAAAGTACTTTTTTATTTTATAGTTAATTTTAAAATTTCATCTATCTCGTTTATATTTTTACTATCTAAATAAACAAATACACCTTCTTTAGATTGCTTAAATTTTATAGATTTCCCTTTAAAAGTAGTAACAGATTTCACTTTTTCTTTTAACTGAGGTATAAAGAAAAATGGTTCTGAAGAAGGGTTTAATATATGCATATACAAAGTTTTACCTTTTCTTGTCATTGTTCCCCAATTTTGAGCATTAATAACATTACCTCTTGTACCATAAATACTTTCTCCATAAGTACTTGTCCACTCTCCTATTTCGCCTAAAGTTTTTACAAATTCTGGTTGAATTTTACCATTTGGCATCGGACCAACATTTAATAATAAGTTTCCGTTTTTACCGGCTGCATTTACCAAAAAGTGAATTAATTTTTCTGTACTCTTAAACTTTTTATCATAGATACTATAACCCCATTTACCAGCCATAGTTGCACAAGACTCTAATGGTAATTGACTTACTTGAACTCCATCACTATATCCACCATGATTTTCTCCAGGTAAATCTCTCTCAAAAGTCTGAATATCATCTCCTGGAATTGGTTGTATATGATGATTGTTGGCTATTAATGTATTTGGACTTAACTCGTGAATTAAAGAATAAATTTCATCATATTGCCAGTTACCTTGTTTCTGATCCCAATGACCATCAAACCAAATACAACCTATTTCTCCATAATTTGTTAATAATTCGGTTAATTGGGCTTTCATAAAATCTACATATTTATCCCATTGTTCCGCATCGCCTTTTTTACCTTGTTTATAATCTTCACGTTTCCAATCTAATAAAGAATAATAGAAATTTAATTTAATCCCTTCTTTTTTACAAGCTTCTGCTAATTCTTTCATAGGATCTTTACCATATGGTGTAGCATCTACAATATTAAAATCACTAGCATCCGTATCGAACATACTAAAACTATCGTGATGACGAGAAGTAATTGTAATGTATTTCATACCAGCCTTTTTAGCTAACTTTACCCATTCTTCTGCATTGAATTCTTGTGGATTAAAAAAGTCTGCTAATCTTGAGTAATTATCAGGTTTTATTTTCTTTAAAAACATAACCCATTCTCCATCTGCCAATACACTGTAAATTCCCCAATGAATAAACATACCAAATTTCATATCCTGAAATTCTTTTCGTGCTTCTAAATTTCCTTGAGTTGGAGTGTATTCTGGCATTGGGAAATCATAATGTTTTTGAGCACTTGTAACAGTTATTATTAAACTAAAAACTGTAATTAAAATTGATTTTTTCATCATCTTCTCTTTATCTTTTGATATTATTTGTTATTAAATTGAATTTATTTACTCAACTATTATTTTCTTTATATTTATTGATCGTTTAATTCCTTCTGAGTCTGGCGTTCTGTTTGATGTTGTATTAGCATCACCATACCAATATACACCTACACCATATTCCATATCACATTTAGTCCAACTCCAAATTTCCATATCTAATTGTAAAGAAGAACCAAAAGGCATACCATCTAAAGCACGTGTACGTGTTTCTGTACTATATTTTTGGGTGTTTCGTGTACCAAATTCGGCTTCAGGTTTTCTATTATTTTTATTGTAAACATTACTAACAGGTTGCGCATGAAATGGATGTTCGTAAAAATCGTTACTCATGCCACCCCAAGAATAACCGTAGTAATCTTCAGTTCCGGTACCAAAAATGGATGGAAAATCTTCACCATCAACCCAAATTTTTTCATCACCTTCGCCCCACCATCTTTTTACAGGGTTCCAAATGGTTAAAGCATCACCAACATACACGCCTTTACCTTTTATGGTAACATAATTCCAATCGGAAAATGGTCTGGTTGAAACTGGATATTCACCTCTCCAAGCTGCATTAAAATACATGCTGCTTTCATCCCAATTATAAGCGCTAATTGTAGTTTTTAGCTGTAAATCAATAGCCTTTTCTCCTAAATTGAGTATCGCTATTTTGGCATTTTTTTGATAAGGCATTACCCATCTGCTTGTCATAGTTCCATCTTTACCTACCGTTCTATACCAACCTTGAAACGGATTTAAGCCTACTCCACTACCAAAAAAGTCTCCTACGGGACACCAAACGGTTTCTTGTCCATCGAACTGAATTTTTAAAACCACAGAACGTGTAACTGTAGAGTCTTTATAACTCCCTAATTTTAACGATAAATCTCTAATGGCTTTTGTGCCTTCAGGTAAGTTTAGAAACTTTTCTTCACCTTGTTTTAAAGTTTCATTTAATTGCAATGTTTCGCCTTGCTCTGTTACTTTAGGTGCTAACAAAGTTTCTCCTACTGTTTTTATTAATTCGGTTTGTTTCTTAAAGTCTTCAACTGTAAACGTTTTTATTTGTGTTCCTTCTGTATATTCTCTATAAGTGAATTGATAGAAGAAAGGTTTTTCAGTCACCGTAATTTTACAGCTTTTAGCATAAGGAATTGGAAAAAAGGACACTGCAGAACGTATAGATTTATGTGAGAAAGGAAACGGAAACAGTCCTGTTCCGTTTAAAAGCCCTAGCATATTTCCTTCTAGAGTGGGTTCTTCTGCTCCATCCAAATATATTTTAATAATGCTAGTTGTTGTTGGCTTTTTGGCGTTTAAAAACGGCATCCAAGTACGTACAATTGCACCTGCGCCTTGATGATCCATTAAAACCCATTCTTTTTCTCCGTTATTTTCTTCTACACGAATAAAATTTTTGTCGCTTTCTTTAGAGTTAAAATCATGATTTATAAACCAACCAATAGTATCATTTGGTGTTTTTGATGCTCTATTGTAACTACTTTCTTGTTTTAAACGAAACTCATTTTTTGGAAATTTACATATAGCTTCTCGATCTATCATTTCATTCAATAATGATGTGATATCTATACTTGATTCCTTAGTCTCTACTTTAGCACACGAAACCAAAAAAAGAAATATCCCTAAAACATAAAAACATCTACTATTTTTCATTTAATTTTCTTTTAGTTAAGCTTATATTTTTGGTTCTGCCCCCATTTCAAACTCTAAAACACCACCGTTTACAATTTCATCGTGTGTAATATAATATCTGTCTAAAGTTTTGCCGTTTAATCTTATAGATTGGATATAAATATTTTCTTCTGAATTATTATGAGCTATAATTTTGAAAGTTTTTCCTGAATAATAATTCTTATCCAATTTTATTTCAACTTCTGAAAATACTGGACTTGTAATTTGATATTTATTATCTCCAGGATTTATAGGGTGAATTCCTATAGACGCTAAAACATACCATGCCGACATTTGCCCAACATCTTCGTTACCACATAATCCAAAAGCATCTGTACCATAAGCGTTTTCACAAATTTTACGCGTATACTTTTGTGTTAAATGTGGCGCATCAGCTTCGTTTAACATAAATGGCACATGATGTACTGGCTCGTTTGGATGATTGTAATAGTTATTCCAAAGAAAATCTTCTGGTGTATTTTCAAAGAAAGAAATCAACTCGTTCTTAAATGCCGCTTCGCCTCCCATAAGTTCTTTTAAACCAGCGATATCATGTGGTACAAACCAACCTTGTTGATACGGATTACTTTCTATACAACCTTGACCGTGTTTTGTTTTTCCCTCCCATGGTAACCAAGTTCCTGTGCTATCTTTTGCTCTAAACCAATTTACCTCATCGTTCCAAATATTTTTATAATTTTTACTTCGTTTAAAATATTCTTTTGCAACATCTGCTTTTCCTAAAGATTCTGCCATGGTTGCTAAAGCCCAATCGGAATACGCATATTCTAAGGTTTTAGAAATGTGTTTATGGGAATAACCAAGTGTTCCATTACCAGTATTGTTTACTGTGTTTAACGAATAGGTAAACGCTTTTTCAACATCGTAATTTCGGATGCCTTTTTGGTACGCATCGTTAATAACTGAAACTGCAGGATTACCTAACATAACACCTGAATAGGAATTTAACATTTCCCAACGTGGTAAATATTCGCGACCGCTTAATTCTGCCATTTGAATTAGCGAATTAATTTCATCGTTTACTAAACTTGGATTAATTATGGTTTGTAGCGGAAATTGTGAACGAAATACATCCCAACCACTAAATATGGTGCGGTATGTAAAATCATTAGTTTGATGTATTTTTTTATCTGCTCCAACATAATTTCCGTTGACATCTGAAAAAGCACGAGGATCGATTAACGTATGATACAACGACGTATAAAAAATAGTTTTTTCTGCATCTGTACCGCCTTCAACCGAAATATTAGAAATAGCATCACTCCACAAATCCTTAGCTTCTTGTCTGGTTTTATCAAAATCCCAGTGATTAATGTCGTGCTCTAAATTTTCTTTAGCACCAGCAATACTTACAAATGAAATACCACTTTTCACTAAAACTTCTTCGCCTGCTTTAGTATTAAAATTGGTATAAAAGCCTAAATGCTCGCCTTGTAATTCCGTTTTATCAGTATAAATTTTAGCATTTTTAATAGCGCTTTGGTAATTGTCTTTACGTATCCAACGCATTTTACGTTTTACATCTGGTAAATCGGCACTCCAAATGCCGTAATCTTTTAAAGGTTTGCTAAACTGACAATAAAAATATACCACATAATCGGCGTTTCCGGCACCAGCGCCCCAACCACCACCTTCTGGCGGACATTTCATCCAACCTTGAATGGTGTTTTCATTTACTATTTTTATGTATTGTTCGGTTGATGTTCCGCCTACTCTACGCGCTAAATCCATTTGCACACGAGAACTATCGCTTTCTGGATAAGTAAAACGAATAATTCCTGCTCTTGGCGATGATGTTAGCTCTGTTCGAACCTTATAATCCTCCATTGTTACCGCATAATATCCGGCTTCTGTAATTTCGGTATCATGTGAATATCGCGAACGGTAACCACTTTCTGGTTTTTTTTCAACGCCTCTATTCGTTTGTAATTTTCCTACTGTTGGCGTTACTAAAAAGTTTCCTAAATCGCCAAACCAACCAATACCACTCATGTGTGTAAAGCTAAAACCTTCTATAGTAGAATGCTCGTAGGAATATCCAGGGCCGTTATCGCCATCGGAAACCGTATCTGGGCTTAATTGTACTAAACCAAAAGGTGTTGCCGAACCTGGGAATGTTTTACCAAAACCGTGAGCATCTTTAGATTTTTTACCGTAGGTAACTGCGCCAATTATTGGGTCGATATAATCTACCGGCTCTTTTATATTTTTATCAGCTTCAACCGTTTTGGCAGTTTTTGTTGTAGAACATGCAATAGCCAACAACACACTTAAAACTAAAGTGAAATAGACCGATATTTTTAACCTTTTAATTTTCATGTAAACGTATTCTATTTTGTTAGTGTGCCGATGCTTTTTTTGTAAGACCCGATTTAAAAATGTCTACTTCTACATCGTTTTTCTGAATTTCTCCTGAAGTTGTTCTTCCGTTTTCTACAATTTCAACGAGCTGTGATGTTAGTTTTTTAACCACTTTTGGATACTTATCATAAACATTTGTAGTTTCTTCCACATCCTTCTTCATATTATACAATTGAATATCTGGATAGTTTTCCTTAATAGCTTTATTATCGGTAGGTCCAGACCATCCGCCAGAACCTGGAGTTAATTCTAATTTCCATTTTTTATTACGAATAGAAAATTTTCCGTTTATAGAATGATGCACCACTAAATTATAATCGGTTTTCGCTTTTTTGTTTTTAAGCATCGGAAGAATGCTGTATGAATCTACACCGGTAGTTTCATTTAAATCTGCACCAACAATTTCAGCACAAGTAGCCATTAAACTAGTTTGGCAAATTAATTTATCGTTCTCTGAACCCGCTTCAATAACTCCTGGCCATTTTACAATAAACGGAATACGATGACCGCCTTCCCAAATATCAGACTTATAACCTCTAAAATTAGCACTTGGGTAATGCCCAAATTCTTTTTCTAATTTTCCTGCTTTTGAAACTGGAGCAGAACACCCATTATCGCTAGTAAAAAATACAAGCGTATTGTCTTCTATACCATTTTCTTTTAAAGCATCTAAAACACGGCCAACCACAAAATCGGTTTCCATTACAAAATCTGCATACGCACCCATACCGCTTTTACCTTGCCAATCTTCAGACGGAACAACCGGACTGTGCGGAGAATTTAAAGCCAAATACATAAAAAACGGCTCATCGCCATCGGCTTCTTTTGCAATATATTCTGTAGCATGATCACCTAAAAATTGAAGCATTTTAATGGGCTCCATTTTATCGATTACCTTATCATCTTTAATTACGGTTTTCATAACTCTAGAGTGGTGAAACCCAATATAAGAATCAAATCCGCGTGATAATGGCCCGTTAGGAACGGTAGAACCAATTGCAGGACCAATTACTTTTTTACCATCGTAAACTTCGGCAGGATTGCCTTCATCATCAACAAACTTAAATCCTAAATGCCATTTACCAATTGCGGTAGTTTTATAGCCTGCTGTTTTAAGCATTTTTGGAACGGTTGTAATATCGTCTGCAATTAAAGGATCTAGCTCATCGCCGCCACTTAAAACCCCTTTTTGTAGTCTTGAACGCCATGAGTAACGTCCTGTAAGCACCGCATATCTGGATGGTGTACAAACCGCCGATGCCGAATGCGCGTCGGTAAACGTCATGCCTTCTTTAGCTAAAGCATCAACTTCTGGCGTTAGTATTTTTCCTTTTTCTGGGTTTAAGGCTTGTATATCGCCATAGCCTAAATCGTCACAAATAATGTAAACAATATTAGGTTTTTGTTGTGCCGATACTAAACTTGAAATGAATAGCGCTACAAAAAGTATTTTATTTAGTTTCATATTATTTTAATCTTATCTCTGTTATTTCTCCCAACAGTTCGCCTTTTTTATTGAATAATCCTGCTTTTAATAAAGACTTAGGTACTGCTTTAAAATTTTCGGTATACTTAGTAGCTTCAATTGTTGGGTCGCTACCATCTAGTGTATAGTAAATATCGTAACCAACTGCTTCGGTTTCTAAATACACAATAGCTTTATTATGCAATTGATCTATACCGAAAGCCGGATACACTGTAAACAAACTTTTTGCAACGTTTACACCTTCTTTTTTTAATCTATTAAAGTGTTTAAACTCTAATGCATTTTGAAAACGCTCCCAGTTTTTCACTTCTGGGTTACTCCAAGATACTTCTGCACTTGCTAAAGTTCTTGGGTACAACATATACTCAAAATGTTCTCCTGTTGGCGTAAACTCTCCCCATAAACTAGCTTGGTTTCCTAGTACTCTAGCAGCTTCTTCTTGGGTTAATTCTGCAGGAACAGGTTCGTGATTGTACACTACAGATAAAGGTAATACCGAATTAGGACCTTCTGGCTCCATAAAAGTTGGGCCTTGTACTCTACTTATATAGGAATGTAAATAAGAGGTCATAATAGTTGGATAACCTTCTCTTGGCGCTTGTACTTCTGGGTTATATTTACCTCTACGCCATGCCATAATAGTTGCTCCAGGAACACCGTTACCACTTAAAACTTCATCCCAACCAATCATGGTTTTGTTTTGTTTTTCTACAATTTTATGAATACGTTGAATAAAATAACTCTGTAATTCTTCGTAATCTTTTAAACCGTTTTCTTCCATAAGTGCAGCACACATGGCACTTTTTTTCCAATCTTTTTTGCTACACTCATCGCCACCAATATGTAGATATTTTGACGGAAATAAATCGGCTATTTCTTCAATAACCCCTTCTAAAAATTCATAGGTAAATTCACTTGCCGGACAAACCGTATTGTTAGGCGCTTTACCACCAACGGCAACTTCAAAATTTACGCCAGTAGTATCAATATCCGAGCAAAATAATTCTGGGTACGAAGCTACCAAAGCTTTACTATGACCAGGAACATCTATTTCTGGAATAATTTCTACATTTCTCGTTTTTGCAAATGCAATAATTTCTTTTAAATCCTCTTGCGTATAAAAACCACCAACCGTTTTAGGCTCGCTGGCAGTTGCCGGTTTTCTGCTCCA
The DNA here is from genome assembly GCF_021991835.1 of Polaribacter sargassicola. Lineage (GTDB taxonomy): Bacteria > Bacteroidota > Bacteroidia > Flavobacteriales > Flavobacteriaceae > Polaribacter > Polaribacter sargassicola. The sequence goes on along the minus strand of NZ_JAHDAU010000007.1, from coordinate 26,304 downwards.
CCAATGATCGTCTCTTTCGGCTCTCCAAGCACCTTTTTCTGTTAACTTAGGATATTTTTTAATTTCTACTCTCCAACCTTGATCGTCGGTTAAATGCAAGTGGAACACATTTATTTTGTAAGACGATAATAAATCAATCTGTTTCATTACAAACTCTTTAGAATGAAAATGACGCGACACATCCATTAAAACACCACGCCAACCGAATCTTGGATTATCTGTAATTGTTACATTTGGAAGCTTTATTTTGGGTGTTTTTTCGATAGGAATTAATTGTCGTAAAGTTTGAAATCCATTGAAAAATCCTGAAAAACCTTTTGCTTTCACTATAATTTTTGAATCTGAAACGTCTAAAATATAACCTTCTTCTTTTACCGATTTATCTTTCGTTTTTTGAAATTCAATATAATTCGATTTCGCTTTAACTTTTCCTGTTTCTACAACAAAATCTAAACCTGTTTCAAACTTTAATTTTTCTAAAACGTAAGGTTTAAAGCTTGATGCCACTTGCTTTGGCATGTAAATTTTAGTGGTATTCGATAAATTAAACACACCTTCTTTAAACACCACAGATTCTGGTTGCGGAATGAATGTATTTTCTTGTGCTTTTCCTGTTACAGAAAGCAACATAATGGTTATAAAAATTACTATTCTTTTCATAAACTATAAGTTTTGGGCTATTATTTTAGCCACTTCTTTTCCTTGAGCTGTTTTACCAAGCTCGTTATAATGTACATTATGCGGTTTTATGTACCACTCCTTTTCGTGTGGTTTTGTAAAGGCGTACAAATCGTTAATTTGTATTTCAGGATAATTTGCTAAAACCTCTAATGCCGCTTTATTGTATTTTACACTATCGCCAGCTACTCTACCATCGGCACCTTCTTCTGGCACTGCAGTTGTAGTTGCAAAAATTAATTTTGCTTTAGGGTATTCCTTCATTAAATATTTACAGATTTCATGCAAATTTTCTTTGTACTTTTCTATGCTATTTACTTGCTTGCCGTTTTCTAAATCGAGCTTTCCTCCTTTAACATATTTTAAATCGTGTAAGCCTACATTAAAATGAATAACATCCCAAGTAAAATCCCAACCGCCTTTTAAATACGGCTGAAACATGGTGGTTTTCATTTTTTCTGTGAACGGAATAAACTTGTTACTTGACTGTCCGTTTTTATGAAACCTGAACACATTGGCTTTGCCTTCTAACTCTTTTCTAACTGTAGTTGTATACCCAATAGAAATAGAATCACCATAAATAAATACGTTTGGTAATTTTTTATTAGGGCTTACATAAGCAAAAGCAGCTTCTTTATTTGCTAAGTTTTTCCAAGCTTCTCGTGCTACTTCTTCATCATATGTATCTCCAAATAAATTTAAAGAGGCACACGATGACGCACTAATACAAATTCCTGTAGCTCCTAAATATTTTACAAAACTTCTTCTATCCATGTTTTATAAGTTTACAGTTAAGGTGTTAAATGACTTGGCATCTAAACTTGCTTTAACTTCTTTATCGTTTATATTAAATTGAACGGTTTTATTTTCGCTAGCGTCGTTATACGCTAAAATCACTACATTATTTTCTGCTTTGTTATAGAAAACTACTGCGTTTTCATCGTCTCCAGCAGTATCAATTTTTACTGAACCTGGCATAACAAAAGCACTTAAATGCTTCATTAAATAAAACTCTGGGTTGTAGGTAATGGCTTTTGTTTTACTATCAATAGAAATCATAGAATTTTGTTTCCAACCCCATTGACTTTTTCCAGTTTCATCTAAAACCATGTTCCAATACATGTATGAATTTGCGCCGTTTTCAAAATAATGCTTCATTAAATTAAATGTGTATTCGGCAGCCTTCCAATCGTTAGAGCCATCGCCACATTCAGTTTCAGTTTGCATTAAACGCATGTCTGGATATGTAGCATGAACCCCTTCAATAGCACCTTTACCAGCCCATTGAAAACCAATACCATCAACATATTTTTTGGCATCTCCATATTCAACAACATCTGTTACACGCTCTAATTGCGGACGCTCTACCGTTCCTAACCAAATTTCGGCATCAATATTTTCAGCTTCAAATTTTGGTCCTAAATAATCTGAAATAAGAATTCCTAAATCTTCTGGTTTCCAAACACAAGATGGAAAGTTTTGTGCTGAATTATATTCGTTTTGTACGTGAACAGCGCTAATATCTATACCTGCTTCTTTGTAAGCTTGAACAAACTTTGCAAAGTATAAGGCGTAAGCCTCAAAATACTCTGGTTCTGTAATAAAACGTGAAACTAATTCTTCTGTATTACTCCACTCTTCTGGTAAATCGTTAAATTCCGGATTAGCTTTACAAGCATAATGTTTACTGTGTTTCATCCATGACGGCGGACACCAAGGCGATGCCCAAACAGCTACATTTGGATTAATTTTTTGTGCTTCTTTTATGTAAGGAATTAGTCGTTTTTTATCGCGATCTATAGAAAAATTTTCCATTGCAAAATCGCCTTCGGTTTCGTTATGGCTATACCAATCTACCGCATAATCGTTAGCACCAATTGGCATTCTGCACAATGTAAATTTACAGCCTGTTTCTTGACTAAATAAATCGTTTAAAATTTGTTGCTTTTCTTCAGGTGTAACCATAGCTAAAGCGTCCCAACCTAACTCGTTAAAACAGCCACCAAAACCATCAATTGTTTGTTGTTGGTTTTTTGTATTTACAACTATAGTTGTTTCTGGAGTTACTTCTACAGGTTGTTGTTGATAGGTTTTATCAGTCCAAACACTTTGTTCTGTACTACTTTTCCAAGATACATCAAGTCCTTTTTCTTCTTGTTTACACGATGAAAAAGCTACTAATGCAACTAAAATTAATCCTTGTATATGTTTCATTTTGATGTTGGTTATTTTTGGTTATTTTACGGTTAAAATTTTTCTTAAACGGATATCTTTTGATGATGCACCAATCATAATTCTAAAATCTCCAGGTTCAACAACACGCTTTAAATTAATATCTAACATAGATAAAGCTTCACTATCTAAAGTAAAAGTAACGGTTTTAGATTCACCTGCTTTTAAGGCAATACGCTGAAATCCTTTAAGTGATTTAATAGGTTGTGCTACTGATGATAACTCATCACGAATGTAAAGTTGCACCACTTCTTCGCCATCTAATTTACCAGAATTGGTGATGGTACAAGTTACTTCAATTGATTCGTTTGGCGCTATATTATTTTTACTGAATGCTATATTTGAATACTCAAATGAGGTGTAACTTAAGCCGTAACCAAATGGAAATAAAGGTTGCCCTGTTAAATTATGGTAGTTATCGCCACGACCTGTTGGTTTGTTATTGTAGTATAACGGACATTGGGCTTCATCAACCGGAAATGTAATTGGTAAACGTCCCGCAGGATTTTCATCACCAAATAAAATATCGGCAAAACCATTACCTCCGTTTTCACCAGCATACCAAGCCATGATAATACCATCTACATCGTTTTTCCATTTGGCCATAGTAATCGCACTACCACCAACTAACACAACCACAGTTGGTTTACCTGTTGCAGCAACGGCTTTTATTAATGCTTCTTGATGTCCTGGTAAAGCTAATAAAGCACGATCTCTAAATTCACCTTCGTGAATACCAGCGAATACAACGGCAACATCACTTTTTTCTGCAGCTGTAACCGCATCTTTAATTTGCTGTTCCCATTCTTGGGTTACATCGGCATCCCAAATAAATTTGAATTTAGCATTTCCTGCAGATTCGTAAAATTCAATTTTTACATCGTATTCTTTGCCTTCAACAAAATAAAATTCTTTTAAAATGGTATTATACGATTGCTTTTGCCAATTATCAATTAATAATTTACCATCTAAATACAAACGATATCCATCGTTACCTTCAATACCAATTTTTGAAATTCCTGTTTTAGGTGCTTTAACTTTTCCTGTCCAACGCACAGAATACCAATCGTAAGGTAAATCTTTATGAGGTGAAAATAAGGTCCAACCAAAACCGATTTTCTTATCTACACGTTCCACTTTTGGCGAACCGCTTAATGTTATGTTATCGAAATAATCGCCTTTTAAACCTTCAACTTTTTTACCATCTTTAGTTGACGATAAATATTTTGGTGCAATAACGGTGTAATTTTCTTCTTTAAGCGAAACGCCTTCGGCATAACTAATATTAGCTTCTCCAATTTTAGCAGCTACACCATTGTAAAACGAAACTTTATCGTTACCAGGACCGCTATAACCACCTAAACGCACTGTTTTAGCATCGTGACCAATTAAGGCTACTTTTTTATTTGATTTGCTTACAGGTAAAACCGAATTGTTATTTTGAAGCAACACCATAGATTTTGAAGCTGCTTTTCTAGCTAACTCACGGTGTGTTTGGTGTCCGTTCCATTTGTCGGCTTCTTTAGCATCAACATAAGGATCTTCAAATAAACCTAATTCAAATTTTATTTTTAAAATACGGCTAACCGCTTCATCAATAGCTTTAATATCAACCATACCTTTTTCGTAAGCTTCCCAGAATAATGGAAAGTGGTTATAGTTGGTTTGAAACATCACATCTAAACCGCCTTCAACGGCATCTTCTGTAGCTTCAGCATAATTTGCTGCAGTAAAATGTAATACATTGGCGCCACCAGTTGCACCAGCATCTGAAATTACAAAACCATCGAATCCCCATTCGCCTTTTAATTTATCTCTTAGTAACCAAGCGTTTGATGTACAAGGTGTTCCATCTAAAGAATTATAAGCCGTCATTACCGAACGTGCACCTGCTTTTTGAAAAACAGCTTTAAAAGCTGGAAAATAAATTTCTTCTAATAAGCGTTCGTTAAAACTAATTGGGTAACTATCGCGACCACCAGCACCTACATTGGCAACAAAGTGTTTTGGCGTAGTTATAACGCCTTCGTTTTCAAACTCACTAATAAAAGATAAGCCCATTTGCGTTGTTAAATATGGGTCTTCGCCGTAAGTTTCCTCTACACGTCCCCAACGCACATCGCGCGCAATATTTAAAACTGGCGATAAAATTTGACGAATACCACGTGTTTTAGTTTCTTTAGTTATTGCCTTTGCAACATCTCCAACTAAATTAGTATCCCAAGTAGCGGCTAAACCAATAGCTTGTGGGTACACCGTAGCGCCATCGCGCGCTAAACCATGTAACGCTTCATTAAACGGAATGATAGGAATACCTAAACGTGTTTCTTCTAAAAAGTACTTTTGCAGCTTGTTAATTTCGTTTGCCATATCTTGAGCACTTCCGGTAGAACCGTAATCCATAATTTGCTCTGCGGCATTATCATTTTTTCCTTTTGATGAAATTTGAAAACCAAAAATACCGTGTTTCAATTTGTCTTTACCAATGCTTAAATCGCCAGGAATCATAAACATTTGCCAGAACTTTTCTTCTAAAGTCATTCGGCTTAACAAATCTTGTACACGCTCTTCAACAGGAAGTTTAGGGTTTTTATAAGGCGGATCTTTTTTATCTGTAAACGATAAAGAAATTGTAATAATTCCTCCTAAAAGCAAACACGTAAATACCTGTTTTATGTTTAATTTATATTTCATCTTTTTGTTAACTATAATTTTGTGTTCTTCAGTTTTTCTAATTGTGGCCAATCGCTTGTACCATCGTTTTCTTGTTTTGCACCAACAGTACTTCTGCCATCATTTATAATTTTTAATAAATCTGCTTTAAATTCCTTTACAATTTCAGGATGTTCTGCTTGTAAATTTTTGGTTTCGGCAGCATCGGTTTTAACATTATACAATTGAACCATTGGAAGTGTATCGTAAATTGCTTTTTTAGTGTTGATATTTGGATAACTCCATCCGCCAGAACCTTTACAGAAATTAACTTTGTAATCGCCTTTACGATAGGCAAACTCACCTCGAACAGAATGATGAATGATGCTTTCGCGTTTTGGAGCTTCAGAATTTGTTAAATGGCTGAAGCTGTCTTCTGCTACATTATCTTCTAAATCAATATTTAAAACATCGGCTACAGTTGCAAAAAAGTCAGTAGTACAAACCAATTGTTCTGTTTTTGTTGGCTGAATGTTATTTTTCCATGTCATGATGTATGGCACACGGTGTCCGCCTTCAAAAATATCAGATTTTGTGCCTCTATAAACGTAACTTGGATTGTGATCTTTAGATTTTAATTGTTTGAAATTAGCTGTTGGTGAACATCCATTATCGCTAGTAAAAACAATTAATGTGTTTTCTGAAATACCGTTAGCTTCTAAAGCTTTTGTAACTTCTCCAACAACCCAATCGACCATAATAACAAAATCGGCATACGGATTTTCTAAACCACTTTTACCTTTAAAAGCATCGGTTGGTAAAATTGGCGTGTGTGGTGCAGGCAGCGGCATATACACAAAAAACGGATCGTCTTTTTTTGCATTATCTTTAATATAACTTACGGTACGTTTTGTAATTTCTGGTAATGCCTGTTCGTGCTCAAAATTATCGGCCGTTAAGCCATAACGCCAAGTACCTTGTTTGGTTTTACCTTTGGTATATTTTGTTGGTACGCTGGTTGGCATATCGTTTTCTACCCAAACGTATGGTGGCATGTCTAAAGAACCACAAAATCCATAGCTATAATCAAAACCATGTGTATTTGGGCCATTTTTAATAGGTATTGTAAAATCTACCTCTGGTCTTGCTTTTAAGTTATCGATATCTAAACCTAAAGAATCTGGTTTTGTAATATCCCAGTCCCAGCCCATGTGCCATTTACCTATAAAAGCAGTGTTGTAACCGTTGTTTTTTAATAAATCGGCAACGGTTGAACGTTCTGGCTGAATTAATGATTTTGAATAACCACTAACCACACCTTGTTTTAACGAGGTACGCCAATTATAACGCCCTGTTAAAATGCTATAACGTGTTGGCGTACAAACTGCAGAACTTGTGTGGGCATCGGTGTACATTACGCCGTTATTCGCCAAGGCATCGATATTTGGTGTTTCAATTTTAGAGTTCTCATTGTAAATAGATACATCGCCAATACCTAAATCATCAGCAAGAATGTAAATGATGTTGGGTTTTGTTGCATTTGTAGTGCTCTTTTTCTCTTCTTTTTCTTTACAAGAAAAGAAAACGATACTCATTAAAGTAATTTGTAAGATGTTTTTAATTGACATTATTTGCTGCGTAAATGTTGTTGGTTTCTTTTGTTTTGTTGTAATTCTTCATCAAAATTTAGCATCAATTTTTTAAGTTTTTTAACCTTTTTAGGATATGTTGACGCTAAATTATGTTGTTCTGATATATCGTCTTTTAAATTATAAAGTGCTACATCGTCTTCTATTATTCTTAATTTCCAATCTCCCTGTCTTACTGCTTCAAGGTTAAAATCTTTGTAATAAAAGAAGCCTTCTTTTTTATGAGGTGATTTTTTATTTTGTTTACCTGAAAGTATAGGCCAAATGTTTTTTCCGTCTATTTTTTTCTCTGGTAAATCTGCTCCTGTTAAATAGGCTACAGTTGGTAAAACATCGATAGTAGAAATCACTTTATCGCTTACTGAAGCTGGTTTAATTTTTCCATTCCATTGCGCTATCATTGGTACGCGAAAACCACCTTCAAAAGTTTCATTTTTATGCCCTCTTAACGGTAAAGCACTTCCACCATGTTCTCCTCTTGAAGTCCAAGGCCCGTTATCTGATGTGAAAATAACTAAGGTATTTTCATCAAGCCCTTGTTCTTTTAAAGTTTTTAAAATTTCTCCAACACTCCAATCTATTTCTTCTACAGCATCGCCATAGAGCCCTCTTTTACTTTTTTCTTTAAAATTAGCCGATGCATAAAGCGGTACGTGTGGCATTGAATGTGCCAAGTATAAAAAGAAATGTTCGTTTTTATTATCTTTAATAAACTGTATTGCTTGTTCGGTATAGCGTTGTGTTATGGTAGATTGATCTACGGGATACTCTATAACTTCATCTTGCTTTAATAATGGGACTCTGCTTGCTCTCCATTTATTGTCACGCAAACTATCTAAAGTCATACCTTCTCTAAACACAATATTTTTTGAAATTTTAGATTTTGGATTAACCGACATATCGTTACTAAACGGAATGCCATAATACATATCGAAACCTTGTGATGTTGGTAAATATTCTTGCTTGTCGCCCAAATGCCATTTACCAATACAAGCCGTGGCATAATTTTGAGATTTTAGCATGTTGGCAATGGTAGTTTCTTCATTACTTAAACCTCCTTTAAGGTTTGACCATAATACCTGAGGTACTCCAACACGATTTGGATAAGACCCTGTTAATAGAGCAGCTCTTGATGGCGAACATACCGATGATGCAGAATAAAAATCGGTGAATTTTATACCGTTTTTAGCCATATTATCTAAGTTTGGTGTACTAATTAATGGCGAGCCAAATACACCAACATCTTGATAGCCTTGATCGTCTGTAAAAACAATAACAATATTGGGTTTGGAGTTTTTAGCCTGAGCGCATACTGCTTTAGGACTGAAAAAAGCCGTTATAAAAAGTAATATGAATGTTAATTTCTGCATTACGATTTTTTGTTTAATAAACCATCAAAATTGTAGGTTTTACCTGCTTCGGTTTCAAACTCGATAGATTTGTCTCCATATTTTAACACACAAGGCATGCCGCTTTTTGATAAAACTGACACGTTTTTAAGTGTACCTGCTTCCCATGAAAATGCTAACTCAAATCCGCCACGTGCTAAAATTCCAGAAACATGTCCTTCTGACAACGTGCTTGGTAATGCTGGTAATAATTCGATGTAGTTTAACTGACTTTGTAAAAGCATTTCTAAAATACCTGAAGCACCTCCAAAATTACCATCTATTTGAAATGGTGGATGCGCATCAAATAAATTAGGATAAGAACCACCGCCAACTTTTCCATTTGGTCTTTCGGCAGGACTTAATAATTTATGCAATAATTTATAAGCGTGATCGCCATCTTTAAAACGCGACCAAAAATTAATTTTCCATGCTAAACTCCAACCTGTACCATTGTCTCCTCTATATTCTAAAGATTGTTTTGCAGCTTGCATTAAATCTGGAGTCTCATCAAAATTAATTTCGTTTCCTGGGTGAACTGCCCAAAGATGCGATACATGCCTGTGATGATTTTCTGGGTTATCTTTATCTTCCATCCATTCTTGTAATTGCCCGTGTTTACCAATTTGGTTTGGCGCAATTTTATTAATCATGGGTTGAAGGGTTGATGTAAATTCTGCATCTTGATCTAGAATTTTTGAAGCTTCAATAGTGGTTTTAAATAAAGCTCGAATTAATTGATGATCCATAGTTGGGCCAGCAACTAAACCTCCTATTTCTGGTGAATTTGAAGGCGAACTAATTAAATATCCTGTATTTGGATCTTCATACAAAAACTGACTATAGAATAAAGCCGCATTACGAAGTAACGGATAACGTTTTTTTAAGAATTCTTTGTCTTGCGTAAATAAGTAATGCTCCCAAATATGTGATGATAACCAAGCGGCACCACCTAACCAAATACCGTGATGCGATGCATTTACAGGAGCAGCACCTCGCCAAATATCAACATTATGGTGTACAATCCAACCATCGGCGTTATAATGTGTTTTTGCAACTTTGGCTCCTGTTATAGATAAATCTTCAATTAAATCGAAAAGTGGCTCGTGGCATTCACTTAAATTATACATTTCTACCGGCCAATAATTCATTTCTAAATTAATATTGGTGGTATAACTACTAAACCAAGGCGGCGTTAATTTATCGTTCCAGATGCCTTGTAATGTTGCTGGTTTAGTTCCTGGTCTGCTACTTGCAATGGTTAAATAGCGTGCGTATTCCACGTAAAGAGCCACCAATTGCGGATCGTTAGGTGTTTCGCTAAAATCGGCAATACGTTTATCGGTTGCGTTTTTAGATTTTCCATTATCGCCAAAACTAATTTGAAAACGGTTGTAAAGCGATTGATAATCGGAGATATGTCTTTCTTTTACAAACTCAAAACTTTGATCTTGTACATTTACTAAAGTTTCTGGAACTATTTTTTCTGGTGTTCCGGTTACATCGTTAAAATCGACATAATTTGTGGCTGCAGATAAGTATACCGTAGCGTTTGAAGCATCGGTAATTTGTAATTTACCATCGGTAGTAGTTACCGTTCCATCGGTTTTAATTTTCAAGGTTGAAACTCCCCACAATACACCGTCTTTTACTTTAACTACAAGGGTTTGTGTATTGTTTGAAGTAACAACCGATTTATCTTCATGTATGGCATCTAACCATAAATCGAAATTTAAAGCTTTCTCTTTACTTGCCGATACATTAATTGCTATAATTTGATCTAGAAAACTAGATAGTACTTCGCGTTTATATTCTACATCCTCTACTGTATAAGAAACCGAACTTACGGCATTATTTAAATTAAGCTCACGTTTATAGTTTTTATAGTTTTCGTGATTTTTAAAGTCGAAATAAATATCTCCAAAAGGCTGATAGTGAATTTGTTTTATAGGATCGCTCATAAAATGCTCTTGAGCTAATTTTTGAGCCTCTAACTGCTTTCCTGTAGCCAACAAGTTTCTTATTTCACCCAAATATTCACCAGCGCCTTCGTGCGAATAATCGTGAGGTTGACCACGCCATAAGGTTTCTTCATTAAACTGAATGTGTTCTTGTGAAACACCACCATAAATCATGCCGCCTAAACTACCATTACCCACAGGTAAAGCTTCTGTCCATTTTTCAGCAGGCTCATCATATTGTAATTTAAACGTTTCTTTTTGTTGATCGCTTTTAACGTTGTTACAACTTGAAATTGTAATTGCTAAAGCAATAATACTTAGCTTTTTTATGGTATGTATTATATGTTTCTTCATTTAAATCCTCCTGATTATCCTTTTATTTCAATGTAAAATGGATAGGCATATTTTAACTCGCCTTTTCTTTTTAAATAAGTTTTAGGCATTATGGTTACTTTGCCTTTTGGTAATTCTATATTATTAAAACTGAAACTTGTTTGTCCGTTAGCTTCAATTTTTACTGTTTTTGTTTGCGAACCTAAATCTAGTTCTAACGCGCCAGTTGTAGCTATTGGCGCATCAAAATGCACTGTGATATTGAACGTTTTTACTTCATCTACAATAACATCCCAATAAATAAATTCTTTTTTAACACCTTCTTTCTTTAAGAAAAGAGCATCATTCTGATTTAGCATTACAGGATTTTCATGAACCGTTCCAATTATTGGCATTGGTGAATTTACAATATGTTCTGAAGTTTCCATGGTATTTAACCAAGTATCCATTTCGGCTTTTAATTCTTCAACTAAAGCAGGATGTTCTGCTGAAATATCGTTTTGTTCGTAAGGATCTTCATTTAAATTAAATAATTCAAATTTATCGTTACCATCTTCATCTTTACCAACACCAACTAATTTCATTTCGCCTTTTCTTGTAGATACATTTTTGTAATGCACTGGCGCTGTTCTTGCCCAATAACGGTTAATGATGCGTTCTGGTAAAGCCTCTTCTGTTTTGGTTAATAATGGTAATAAACTTTCGCCTTCAATTTTTAAACCTTCTGGTAATGAAGCTCCTGTAAGTTCGGCTAATGTTGGTAAAATATCGTAATGAGCGGCTGGCGTTTTTATATCTCTGGCTTCTTTAAACGCTTTTGGATAATACCAGAAACTTGGTACACGTACGCCGCCTTGAAAAACAGAACCTTTTTTACCGCGCATCCCTGCAATGTATCTTGGATGTTGCGGCCCATTGTCTGTCATGAAAATAACTAGTGTATTTTCATCTATGCCTAAATCTTCTAACTTTTTAAATAATAATCTTAAGTTATCATCAATATTAGTAACCATTCCGTAGACTTTTCTGGAATTTTCTCTACTATGCTCGGTAACATTTGGATATGGTTTTCCTTGATTAATTAAACCCGCATCGATATCTACATCTTTGTACATATCGTAATATTTTTGTGGTAATTGCAATGGCCCGTGAGGCGCATTATATGATAAATATAGGAAGAATGGATTGTCTTTGTTGTCTTCAACATAATCCATTGCTGCTTCGGTTAAAACATCGGTACAATATCCTTGAGTTTGCACTTGTTTACCGTTTTTCCATAAAATAGGATTGAAGTAACTGCTGTCTCTTTTCAACGTATTTGGCCAATCGCCGTATTGCCCAATTCCCCCAGATAAATGATTTAGTGTATACTCGAAACCTTGGTCTTGTGGACGCATTGGGTAATTATCACCTAAATGCCATTTACCAATCATTCCGGTTTTATAACCTGCTTCTTTTAAAATTTCGGCAATGGTAACTTCACTTGGCGCCATCATTGCACCACCTCTGTAAGTATCGTGCACACCTGTTGCCATGGAGTACTTTCCTGTCATGATTGCCGAACGTGTTGGCGCACACACTGGGTTTACCGAAAAATCGTCGAAACGTACACTTTTACTGGCTAAACTATCTAAAACTGGGGTTTTAATATGCGGATTTCCATAATATCCAATATCGCCAAAACCTTGATCGTCTGTGATAACCAAAAGCACGTTAGGTCTTTTTGGTTTATCTGTCGTTTTAGTTTCAGAACAACTATTAAAACATAAAATAGCTATACTTAAAGCGATATAAATTGAATATTTCATTAATGGTTATTATTTAGTTGTTGCATAAACATCGTCGCCCCAAGCTTCTAGTTTTTTAGTTAAACTTTTAACTAGTTCTGGGTGTTGTTGAGCGAGGTTATTATTTTCTCTTATATCTTCTTTTAAATTAAACAATAAAGGTTCTGCTGTTTTGTTTCGAAGAATAAGTTTCCAATCGCCTTGACGAATGGCTTTTCTTCCAGCATAGCCCCAAAACAAATCTCTTTCTGCTAAGGGCTCGCCTTTAATTAAATTATCTTTTAAACTTACACCATCTAGGTTTTCTGGTTGTTCCGCACCTACTAAATCCATGATCGTAGGAAATAAATCCATGGTTAAAACCGTTTCGTTATTTACTTGGTTTGGTTGAATTGTTCCCGGGTACCAAGCCATTGCAGATACACGATGACCACCTTCCCATAAGGTAGATTTATACCCTCTTAAACCACCATTGCTACCTACTTTTTTTGATGCACCGTTATCTGAACAAAAGAATATAATCGTGTTTTTATCTATATTCAGTTCTTTTAAGGTTTTCATTACTTCACCAACACCTTCATCCATAACTTCAACCATTTCTTTATAAATGTTGTTGAGTTCTTCATCAGACATTTTATCTTTTTGCTTAGCGCCATTTTTCCAACCTACGTAACGTTCTGCAGCAGATTTACGGCCTTGAAATGGCCCGTGAGGCGCTTCGTGCGGAATGTAAAGTAAAAAAGGTTCGTCTTTATGTCGCTTAATGAAATCTACAGAATGTTCGGTAATTAAATCTGTAGAATAACCTTTTTCATTTTTAATAGTATCGCCAACCCACCAATCTTCGTAGCCTTCTTGATCGATGTGTGAGTGATAATCTACATTACCAGAAACATAACCAATGTACTCATCGAACCCTTGGTTAATTGGGTTAAATTCTTTTTTGTAACCCACGTGCCACTTGCCAAACATTCCGGTTACATAACCTGCTTTTTTAATAGCATCGGCAAAGGTTTTTTCGCTAACAGCTAAACCTTTATCACGATGATGTTTGGCTGTAACCACACCATCAATACCAACGCGTTGTTGATATTTACCTGTTAAAATAGCAGCTCTGGTAGGGCTACAAACGGGACCGTTGGCATGAAAATCTGTAAACTTAATACCTTCTGAAGCCATTTTATCGAGGTTAGGCGTATTTATTAATGTACTGCCGTAACACGATAAATCGCCGTAACCCATATCGTCTGCCATAATGATGATAATGTTAGGCTTAGTTTCTTTTTGTGCTTTACAACTTAGTGTTATTATGCTTAAAAAGATTAGGCTAAAAAGTGTATTAAGTTTACTATGCATTTTGTTACTTACTTTTGTTGAATATTAATTCCAGTGTTTTTTAATAATCTCAAGAATTTCTGGATTATCTGCATCTGTATCACCAATAGCCTCGCGTTGTTTTAAAATTTCAGCTTTCATATCGGCAATAATATCTTTGTATTTTGGGTCGTTGTATGCGTTGTGTAATTCGTGCGGATCTTCTTGTAAATCGTAAAAATCCCAGAATTGATTTTGAGCAGCTCCTTTGAATCCGTTGCCGTAAAAGAACGCTAATTTATAACGTTGTCCGCGAATACCAAAATGTCCAGGACGATCTGTGGAATGATCCCAGTAACGATAGTAGCCGTAATCTCTCCAATCGTTAGGTGTGTTTCCTTTTAAGTTTTCACGGAAACTGCGCCCTTGCATATCGTTTGGATAATCGATTCCGGCATAATCTGCGAATAATGCTGAAAAATCTACATTTTCGATTAAATCTTTATTTCTTGCGCCTGCTCTTACTTCTTTTGGATAACGAATAACGAACGGCATGTGAATAGATTCTTCGAAAATTAAACGCTTATCGAACCAACCGTGTTCACCCAAAAAATAACCTTGATCTGCAGTGTAAATTACTACAGTATTTTCTGCAAGTCCGTTGGCTTCTAAATAATCTAAAAGTTTACCAATATTATCATCTACCGCGGCACCAGAACGCATAAAATCTTTCACCATTTTTTGGTAGGTTTTGTAACGTGCTTCCTCGTTAGTTAATCCATCAACCGAAAATGGTAACCCTGGATAATTCATGAAATCATGTCTTAAAGAAGGATCTGCCGTAGCATCTAAATAACGTTGCTTTAAATTATCCATAGATTGTCCTAAAAACGAACGCCCTGTTACAGATGCACTGCTGTCGTAAAACGAATCTGGCACTGGAATTTCTTCATCTTTATAAAGATGCGCAAAACGCTCTGGGTAATCGTAAGGTTCGTGTGTTGCTTTAAAATGACACATAGCCATAAATGGTTTATCCTTATCTCTATTTTCAATCCAATCGATAGTCATATCAGCAATAACATCCGAACTATAACCTTTGTATTGTTTACCACCTTCGTAATAATCTTTCCAATTATCAGCAGTTTTAATTACTGGATCGTGATATTCTCCTTGACCAGGAAGCACTGCATAATGATCGAAACCTGCTGGTTCTTGTTTTAAATGCCATTTACCAATAATTGACGTTTGATAACCACCTTTTTGCATTTCTTTAGCAATGTTATTGTATTGTGGCGATAAACCAGCATCTAAAATTTTAACGCCATTTACATGACTGTATTGCCCTGTTAAAATAGTTGCTCTACTTGGTGTACAAATAGAGTTTGAAACTAAACAATTTTCTAGAACAGTACCTTCATCTGCCAATCTAGAAATATTTGGTGTGTGTGCGTAATTTTCTAATATACCACCATAAATTCCCCATGCTTGAGAAGTATGATCATCAGACATAATAAATAATATATTAGGTCTTTTTGAAGTAGCTTCTTTTTGCTCTTCTTTAGGTTTATTTTTACAACTAGTTATAAATAACGCAAAAACTAAAACTATAATAATATCTAACTGCAGTAACTTCTTCATTTATATAAAAATTTAATTTATAACTTCTAGATTTACTGTCTCAAAATTATTTGACGCAGCACCAATACCAATTTCAAAAATTCCTGATTCAACAATTTTTTCACGTTTTATTGTATCAAAAAATTCTAAATCTTCTGGTGTAATCTCAAAAGTGACTGTTGTTGATTTTCCTGGTTTTAATCTAATTATTTTTATTCCTCTTAAACTTTTTAAAGGTCTTTTTACAGAGCTTTTAACATCTTTTACATATAATTGTACAACTTCATTTCCTTCTAAATCGCCTATATTTTTAACTTTAACAGAAACCTGAGTTGTACCTGTTTTGGTGATTTTGGTTTTTGATAATTTTAATTTATCATACTTAAAATTAGTATAACTTAAACCATGACCAAAAGGATATAAAGCTTCGCCTTTATAATATCTATAAGTTCTACCTTTCATACTATAATTAACAAACGGTGATAATTCTTTGTGTGATGTGTAAAAAGTTACTGGTAATCTACCAGAAGGGTTATAATCACCAAACAACACATCTGCAATGGCTTTACCACCTAGCTCACCAGGATACCACGCCTCTACAATAGATGGCAAATTATCATTTTCCCAATTAATAGCCAAAGCACTACCATTTAATAAAACTAAAATTACTGGTGTACCCGTTTTATGAAGTGCTTTAAGCAACTCTGTTTGTACTTCTGGCAAATCAATATTTGTTTTATCTCCACCATCAAAACCTTTTGAGTTTACAGGCATTTGCTCTCCTTCAACACCAGGAGAAATTCCTCCTACAAATACTACAACTTCAGATTTTTTTGCTAATTCTATGGCTTTATCAAAAGATGATTTTTGTTTAGAAGCCCACATGAATTTTAATTTTGCAGGATAACCTTCGTGATAATATTTAATGTTTACTTTGTAAGACTTTCCTTTTTCTAAGTAAACAGTTTCTTTAAGCACTCTTCTTTTTGGTCTATCTGAATTGTCTACAATTACTTTTCCATCAATTTCTAAAGTATATGCTTTATGATGACTTTGTAATCCTAAATCATAATCACCAGAAATTTCTACTTTAATATTTCCTATATATTCTACTGCAAATTTAGCTTCATCTAATCCTTTAACAGGGCTTAAGTTCCAATTAGAGTTAATAACTTCTTCTACTCTGGTTGCAACTGGTTTTCCTGAAAAATCATGATTATTATAATAAGTTGCTTGTAACCCTGTTTCATCTCCAAAACTTAAAAATTCTGCAGAAACTAAAGACATTGTAGGTTCTTTAGAAATTAATTCTGTACCAGCTTCATAATATACTTTTGTATCTTTTGAAACCTTATTTTTAATACCGTCTAAAGGAGTAAAATATTGCGATGGAAACCCATTATAATTACCTAAAAGCACTTCTAAATCATTTGCATTAGGCCCAATAACTGCTATAGATTTTAAATCTTTTTTTAACGGTAAAGTTTTATTTTCATTTTTTAATAATACTATAGATTTTTGAGCAGTTTCTAATGCTAAATCTCTGTGCTTTTTAGAACTTACCACATCCATAGGAATACTTGCATAAGGTACAATTTCTGCAGGATCGAACATTCCTAATTTAAAACGAGCTTTTAGTATTCTTTTTAAAGATACATTAATTTCTGCCTCAGTAATATCTCCAACTGCAACTGCATTAATTAAAAACTCGTAACGAGAACCACAGTTTAAATCGCAACCAGCTTTTACAGCTACAGCGGCAGCTTCTTCTTTAGAATCTACATAATTATGATAATCATGAATATCTCTAATTGCATTACAGTCTGAAACAACAAACCCATCAAACCCCCAATCTTTACGCAAAATTTCATCTAATAACTGATGACTTGCACAACATGGTGTACCCATATATCTGTTATAAGCTGCCATAATAGAGTATGCTTTACCTTCTTTTACAGTAGCTTCAAAAGCAGGCAAATAAGTATCATATAAATCTCTTTCTGTAGTAGCTGCATCAAAAAAATGTCTTTCTGGCTCTGGACCACTGTGTACTGCAAAGTGTTTTGGCGTTGCAACTAATTTTAAGTATTTGTCATCATCTCCTTGTAAACCTTTTACAAAACTAATTCCCATACGAGATGTTAAATAAGGATCTTCTCCATAAGTTTCTTGTCCACGACCCCAACGCGGATCACGAAATATATTTACGTTTGGTGTCCAATAAGTTAAGCCTTCATATCTTTCAAAAGAATTATTACGCAAAGCTTCGTGATGTTTTGCTCTTGCTTCATCAGAAATTACAGTAGCAGATTCTAAAATCAACTCTTCATCAAAGGTAGCACCTAAACCTATTGCTTGAGGAAATACTGTGGCTTTACCTGCACGCGCTACACCGTGTAAAGCTTCATTCCAATATTCATGAGCAGGAATATTTAAACGAGGAATTGCAGGTGCATCATTCATCATTTGACCTACTTTTTCTTCAAGAGTCATTCTAGATACTAAATCGTCTACACGTTCATCAAAAGATAATGATGTATCTAAATATGGTAATTTTTCTTGTGCTTTAACTAATGTTATTGCTATTAAAGCTAAAACTAATAATATATGTTTTTTATTTTTTATCACTTTAAATTTTTCTTAGGGTTATTTATAATTTACTTCTACTACCGAAATAGAATTTGCCGGAATATCTACAATTTGAGCTTGATTATCTTTTAACCAAATGTCAAAAGTTTTTGTTTTATCTGATTCATTTTTAATAAAAAGGTAAACGTTATTATCATCTTTAAGTGTAATTGTATCGCCATACCAAGATGCAGAAGCTACACGTTTCATACCTGGTTTCATAAACCTTCCAAAAAGTGCCATAGTAGCATAATCTGGATTATACGTTACTGTTTTATCTTTTCTGTTGATTTTAATTAAACTGTTTTGTTTCCATCCCCATCCACTTGAAGAGTCTTCATTTAAAATCATGTTCCAATAACAAAAATTTGGCACACCATGATTGATAAAACTGGCAACCTCATTAAATCTAGAAAATGCTTGATTTACACTATTTTTACCACCGTAGCAATTACCTTCGGTATGTAAAAATTTAATATCTGGGTAAACTGCTTCCATATTTTCTACTTGTCTAGCATTCATGTATTGTACACCAATACCATCAACCGCTTCTCTCCATGTTTTGTTTGATACAAACTCTAAACCATCTAAACGTTTTGCTGTACGGAAAGAACCTGCCCAAATTTCTGCTGGTATATTATCTTTTTCGAACTGTGGACGTAAATAATTAATTACGAACTCTCCCATTTGCTCTGGTGGCATGTGGCAAGACGGGTATTTTGTTGAAATATCCTGTTCGTTTTGAATAACAATTTTATTGACTGTAATACCTTCTTTAGCGTAAGCATCAACATACTTAGAAAAATATGTAGCGTAAGCTTTGTAAATTTTCGGATCGTCTTTTAAAACGTTTTTCTCAGGAAATTCTTCACCTCTATCCATTAACCCCGATTCTTTCATCCAACCTGGAGGACTCCAAGGCGATGCAAATAATTGCATGTCTGGATTGTACTTATAAGCCATTTGAATAAAAGGAATAACGCTTGTACGTTCTCTTTCTATAGAAAAGTTTTTCATTTTAAAGTCGTTTGCAACCTCACTATAACTATAAGCATCTATACCAAAATCACTAGCACCAATAGCTGTTCTGCACACTGTAAAATTTGCACCATTAACATCAAAAAGATTTTTCATAATCTCATTTTGCTGTGCTTCACTTAAAGACATTAATGCTTCTCCTCCTATTTCATTGAAAGCACCACCAATTCCTGTTATGGTTTGAAAAGATATATCTGGATAAATTCTAACAGAAATACCTTTACCTTCTGATTTTGCTTCTTGAGTTTTTATTGGATTAGAAGCTATTTTTTCACCTTCAACTAATTTCACATAATGCACTTTAGCATTACGCTGTGCGTTTATTGAAAAGGTAATTGATAGAACAGTAATTAATGTTAAAACGATCTTTTTCATTTCTTCTTTACTTTTTAAATTTCGCTTTTAAAACTACAGGATAACTATCTCCATTTACAGCAGGCATATTTATAGTTAAACCGTTATTTGTTTGTTTAAATGCTACTTTTCTACCATCGTATAGTTGTGTTAAACCTTTTAAAATTCCTGGGTTTACTTCGCTCGATTTTGCAAAAGAAGGAATGACAAACTCGCCTCCTTTAGGATTCATTACTATAATGTAAAAATCGTCTCCTTTTGTAGTAAATCTAACTTCATCATTAGCAAAAGCTGGAGTTGCTGTAGTACGTTGATTAAAGTGCTCGCCATGTTTTTGGTTTGCGGTAGCATTTCTTAATTCTCCTTCAACAGTTTCAACTTCTTCTCCTCTTACACTTTTTCCGTCTCCAAAAACTTTCCAAGGACGTGTGCCGTAAATGGCTTCACCATTAATTTTTAACCAATCACCAACAATAACAACACTCTTTTTAATTTCGTGAGGAATCGTTCCATCAGGATTTAATTCCATACTTAATAGTAAGTTTCCGTTTTTACTAACCGCTTCAATTAACATTTCAAGAATAGTACGCGCATTGTGTGTTAAATGACGATCTTTTTTGTAAAACCAATCTGTAAATGTAATTTCAGACTGCCAAGGATATTCACGTAAAGTATTACTTCCACCAGATTCTACTTCGTTTACAGTACCTTTTGCTTTACGTTTTAAAAGCATTACAGCATCAATTTTACCGTTTTCGCTTAAACTATTATTATAAAGTTTACGTGTTACTTCTTTGCCGTAATCACCGTAAGTAAAGTTAAATCCGTCGTTGTATAATAAATCTGGTTTGTATTTATCAACTAATTCTATGTGACGTTTTAGCCAGTTTTTCTTAATATCTTCAATAATTTCTGGTGTACGATCTTCAGGAGCTGGGCCGTATAAATCTTTTGGATCTAGACCTTCCCACCATTTGCCTTTGCCGTCTGCTTTAGTTAAACGTGCATCGTAAGGTACACCAGCGTATTTCCCGTCTTTATCTGAACCAAAAGCGGGTTTCCACCAATTTAAAAAACGATCGTCGTGACTGGTAACTCCAAATTTTAAACCTGCATTACGCGTTGCTTTTTCAAACTCACCAATAATATCCTTTTTAGGACCAACATTTACAGAATTCCAAGGGTGATAAGAAGAATCAAACAAATCAAAATGATCATGATGATTTGCTAACGCTACAATATATTTTGCGCCGTTTTCTTTTGAAAAATTGATTAGAGCTTCAGCATTAAAATTTTCTGCTTTCCACTCATTTATAACATCTTTAAAGCCAAATTCTGAAGGATGACCATATGTTTGCAAATGATATGGATTGGCCATTTTACCAAATTTCTGACGCCCAACGTCTTGCATATACATATGACGCGCGTACCAACCACCACCTTGTTCAGGTTGAGATTGCGGTCCCCAATGGAACCAAATACCAAACTTAGCATCTCTAAACCACTCTGGGCATTCATATTGCTCTGACAACTCTTCCCAGGATAATACTTTTTCTTGTGCTGTTAGCGAACTAGCTATTAACACACAAAAAAACGTACAACATATTAATTTACTAAGTTTAGGCATCAACTTTATCTTATTTAAAAAGGTTATTTTTTAGTCTTAAAATTATAGTCTTCAGGGTGATCAAAAATTCCAAATTCTTTTTTAGACAAATCTGCTGGATCACCAACTTCTTTTATTAATTTTTTTAACTCTAATGTTAAATCTTCTTTTACATCATTATAATTTTTATCATCATAAAGATTTACTAGCTCTAAAGAATCTTTTTTAAGATTGAATAATTGATAGTTATATGTATCTTTCTTAGAACTTACAATCAATTTAAAATCACCTTTACGAACCGCTCTGTGACCACCATGATTATTTACTTTTGGTTTATAAGCTTCTCCTGGCCAAGAATTATAAGCATAAAACATACTATTTCTAACTTCTTTTTTATCACCTTTAATTACAGCTGTTAAATCTTCTGTTTGTACAGATTCTGGAATATCTAAACCTGTTAAACCACATAATGTTGGAAAAATATCATGCAAATATGCTAATGCATTGTTCTTTTCATTTTTAGGAATATTTGGACCTACAAAAACCATTGGTACACTTACACTATGTTCGTAAACATTTTGCTTACCTAAAAGGCCGTGTTGGCCAAGTGCCAATCCATTATCACCTGCTAAAACAATAATTGTGTTATCTGCCTCACCCGAAGCTTCCAATGCTTTTAATATTCTACCTATTTGATTATCGGTAGCAGTAATCATTGCATAATAATCTGAAATTTCTTTTTGAACAATAGCTTCTGTTCTTGGAAACGGTGCTAAAACCTCGTCTCTAATATGATCATCTGCAATTTCAAAAGGATGTTGTGCCATAAAGTTTTCTGGCACAGTAATATCTTGTGCCGGATACATATTATGATATTCTTGTGGTGCTGTTCTCGGATCATGAGGTGCTGTAAAGGCAACATACATTAAAAATGGTTTTTCTTCTTTATAAGAATCTAAAAAACTAACTGCAGCATCAGCAAAAACTTCGCTACTAAATTTTTCATCATCTTTATACCCTTCAGACCAACCTGTTTCTGGTGTATAATCTTTTACTTTTGTACCAAAATGTCTTGTCATTCC
This sequence comes from Polaribacter sargassicola, assembly GCF_021991835.1. Taxonomy (GTDB): domain Bacteria; phylum Bacteroidota; class Bacteroidia; order Flavobacteriales; family Flavobacteriaceae; genus Polaribacter; species Polaribacter sargassicola. The sequence continues at coordinate 3,982 of NZ_JAHDAU010000007.1, read as the reverse complement.
GCCTAAAAAAGCAGATTTAACTTTAGTAAAACCTCTTTCTATCCAAGGTTCTCCATTGTGTTGTTTTCCTGTTGCAAAAGTGGTATAACCATTGGCTTTAAAGTATTCTGGAAATGTTAGTTTATCACTTTTACCTTTGTCTTCTTTGTTAAAAGCAAATTGTGCGTATACATTTGGTTCTATATTAAAATAATGTCTACCAGTCATTAACATTGCTCTACTAGGCGAACAAACAGCTGCTGTTGTAGCTCCTAAAATATAAGAATTTGTAAATGATGTACCGTTTTTTACAAGTTGATCCATATTTGGGGTTTGAACATTGTACTTATCCATAGCACCAATTGTTCCTCCTCTTTGATCATCTGTAAACAAAAAAAGTATGTTTGGTTGTTTTACTTTTTCTTCTTTTGTTTTTGCTTCTTTACAACCAAATGATACTAAAGATAAAAATAGAAGACTAAAAATTACTTTTTTTGATATCATCTTAATTCTCTTTTTTTTCTTTTTTTAACATCTTACCAACTTTCTTTAAGATTTTTACAGACTCTTTTGGTACATTTCCGTTACCATCAGGCCCAATATTTAATAAAAAATTACCTCCTTTACCATTAATATCTTTTAATTTCTCGTAAATTTCTTCTGGACTTTTCCAATCGGTATCTTTAATTTTAAATCCCCAAGAATCATTCATTGTATAACAAGCTTCCCAATAATAATCTACTTTATTTTCTAAATGAAATTGCTCTGGTGTACCAAAATCTTTTTTAAATATTTTTCTTTTAGCAACTCTATTGTTAATAATGATACTTGGTTTTAGCTCTCTTATATATTGATATAAATCTTTACCATCTTCTAAAGTCCACCAATCTACCCAATCTGCATCGAACCAAATAATATTAGAATCGTAGTTTACAATTAATTCTTTTATCTGATTTTTTAGATACTGAACATATTCTTCTTTTCTACCTTCATGCATTTTCATCATTCCCCAACCTTTGCCTTCTTCTACATATTGAGATCCTTGATGCCAATCTGTTATGCTATAATAAGTACCAAAAACAATACCTTCTTTTTTACAAGCATCTGCTAATTCTTTAACTAAGTCGCGTCCTTTCATCGGTGAATTTGCAATATCAAAATCTGTATATTCAGAATCCCACAAACAAAAACCTTCGTGATGTTTTGTTGTAATTACCAAATATTTCATTCCAGATTTTTTAGCTAATTTTACTATTTTACGAGCATCAAAATCTTCAGGATACCAAGTATTAATTAGTTTAGCATACTCTTCTGATGGTATGTTTTGATTTCCTTGAATCCACTCTGCATAACGCCCTTTATCATTTCCTTTATAAATACCACCTAATTGACTGTATAAACCAAAATGAATGAACATACCGTATTTTGCATCGGAAAACCATTGCATTCTTTGTTTAAAATCTTCTTTAGATTCTTCTAAATAATTCACCTTATTTTGAGCATAACTCAAATTAATTATAAGTAAGAATGATAAAGAAAGTATATGTCTTTTTTTCATTTAATTGATATTTTATATTAGTGTTTAATATTTTTTGCTTCTAAATAATTGTTTAGATTCTTTTGATTTAACTCGTCGCTATCACCATATTTAGTTCTCATTTTTTCTAATTGTTGATGCATTTCTTCTTTTATTGAAGCATATTTAGAATCTTCATACACATTATTCATTTCTGTTGGATCTTTTTCTAAATCATACAACTCCCATTTATCTACATCATAATAAAAATGAATCAATTTAAACTTATCTGTTCTAACACCGTAATGACGTTTTACTTTATGCTCTGCAGGATATTCGTAAAAAGTATAATAAATAGCATCTCTCCATTCACTTGCTTCACCTTTTACTAATTTTCTTAAAGATTCTCCCTGTATAGATTCATCAATTTTAACACCAGCATAATCTAAAAATGTAGGTGCAAAATCTATATTTTGTACTAACTCATCAATTACAGTACCTGCTTTAATTTCTTTAGGATACTTCATTAAAATAGGAGTTCTAAAAGATTCTTCGTACATAAAACGCTTATCGAACCAACCGTGTTCTCCTAAATAAAAACCTTGATCTGATGTATAAACAACTATCGTATTTTCTTCTAAACCATTTTCTTTTAAATAATCTAAAACTTCACCAACTCCATCATCTACAGACTGAATAGTTCTAAGATAATCATGCATATATCTATTATATTTCCAAACTGCTAATTCTTTCCCTTTTAAATTTTTAGATTTAAAATCTGCAATAATAGGATCGTAATAAGCATCCCAAGCGGCTTTTTGTTCATCAGTCATTCTATGATACTTTCTTTGAAACATGCCTCGGTACTTCGTTTTAAGCTCACCTTCCTTATCAAGCATTTTTAAATCATAAACTAAATCCATGTCTTTGTAAATACTCATTTCTTGACCCGCAGCAGCTGGTCTACCTTCATAATCATCAAAGAAATTTGCAGGTGGATCAAAAGTGATACTATCCATTAAAGTCAAATATTTTTCTTCTGGCATCCATGTTCTATGTGGCGCTTTTTGGTGATACATTAATAAAAATGGTTTTTCTTTATCTCGTTTTGTTTCTAACCAATTTAAAGCAATATCTGTAGTAACATTTGTAATATAACCAGGGTATGTTTTCTTTTCTCCGTTCTCTATAAAGTCTGGAGAATAATACTGACCTTGACCCGGTAACACATTAGAATAATCAAACCCCTGTGGTAAGCCATCTAAATGAATTTTACCTACCAAAGCAGTTTGATATCCGTTTTTTTGTAAATCTTTAGCAAAATTATCTTGATCCCAATTAAACGGACGAATATTGTCTACTTTTCCGTTTTTAAAACTGTGTTTTCCTGTAAGCATTGCTGCTCTACTTGGTGCACAGATTGAGTTATTTACAAACCCTTTATTAAAAATTACTCCTTCGTTTGCTATTCTATCAATATTTGGCGTATTGTTTAAACCATGACCGTAAGCACTAATTGCTTGATAAGCATGATCATCACTCATAATAAATATGATATTCGGTTTTTTAGCTGCAACTTCCTTTTCTTCTTTACAGCCAACTAACATAAATATTGCTAAAAAGCTAAACTTTATAAAGTTCTTTTTATTTAGAATCATTTTTTATTTTTTTTACTAAAGTTACTTTATTATTAATAATGCCATCTTACAAAAGCTTCCATTGCAGCGTAATGAGACAATCCTAATTGATCATACAAATCTGCTGTTTCTTTGTTTCTGTCTTCTGCTCGTTGCCAAAATTCTCTACTATCTGTTCCCTGAAATACAACGCCGTCTTTTTGAGATTGATGTTTAAAAATAGCTTTTCGTTTTTCTAAAACTTGATCTGGTCCCATTGGTACCGCCATTTCTATTTCATCAACTCCCCATTCTTGCCATGCACCTCTGTATAACCAAACCCAACAATCTTTCATAAAATCTTTTGATTTCAACTCTTTTACTGCTGCAAAAATAGCGTCTAAACAAACCTTATGTGTACCATGTGGATCTGCTAAATCTCCTGCTGCATAAATTTGATGTGGTTTTATCTTTTCGATTAATTTTTTAGTAATTTCTACATCTGCAATCCCTATCGGATTCTTTTTAATCGCTCCAGTTTCATAAAATGGCAATTCCATAAAATGGATTTGTTCATCTGGTAAACCTATATAATGGCATCCGGCTCTTGCTTCTCCTTGTCTTATTAATCCTTTTATCTTTCTTACCTCTAAAGAATCTATTTCGCTTGTTTTTTTATTCTTTAAAAAAGTAACTGCTTTTTTAAAGATGTCTTCTGCTTCTGGACTTTCTATTCCAAATTTTTCGTTGTAATCACATACAAAACTGGCAAATCTTAAAGCTTCATCATCTGCAACAGCAATATTTCCTGAGGTTTGATATCCTAAATGAACTTCATGACCTTGTTCATGCAATCTTTTAAAGGTTCCTC
>NZ_JAHDAU010000079.1 GCF_021991835.1 Polaribacter sargassicola | reverse complement strand
GAAGACGATCCGTCCTCCGGCGCGCTTCGCCGTGCATCCCGGCAGGTCGATCGGTCCCTGCCCCGACCAGTCGGTCACGAGCCGGGCGACCTCGAGCGTCTGCACCCGGGTCAACCCGACGCCGAACTCGCTGTCGACGACGAGCCGGATGATGCGGTTGCGCAGCGCCGCGGGGTTGGCGGCGAGGGCGGCGACGCTCACCGAGATCCCCGCCTCGGCGTGCTCGACGATGTCCTCGATGGTCTCGTGGATCATCTCGTCGAAGGCCTCGGCGTCCTCACGCAGCTGCTCCGCGGTGCGGGCGAGCGCTTCGGCGATGCCGGGGCCGAGCTCGGTCTCGAGCACGGGCAGCACGCGTTCGCGCAC
>NZ_JAHDAU010000078.1 GCF_021991835.1 Polaribacter sargassicola | reverse complement strand
CGCGCGACGGCGACGATGCCCTGCGGCGTGACCGTGTCAGCCATCGCCGCGAGCACCTGCTCGGTGACGTACTCGACGTCGATGCCGTGCTCCGACGCCAGCATCCGGACGTCGGAGTGCTTCTCCCATGCCGACGGCGTGGAGTACAGCTCGACGATCGCGCCGGGGAGGTAGTTCAGCGCTTCGCGGACCGACTGCGGTCCCTCCAGCAGGAAGAGCCCCGTCTCGGTCCTGGCGCTGCGCTTGGTCAGCTTGGCGACGGCACGGACTCGGGGAGAGCGGGGGTTCTCGAGCACGGGCCCATTCTATCGGGGGCCGGGATGCGGAAACGGGCGCCTCCCCGCAGGGAGACGCCCGTTCTCGGGATC
>NZ_JAHDAU010000077.1 GCF_021991835.1 Polaribacter sargassicola | reverse complement strand
AGATGGGCGACTCGGTGCACCTGGACCGCGTGCTGAACGCCGTGCGGCGGATCGACGCCGTCTACGACGTGTACCGCGTCACGACGTCCTGATCGTCGCGAGCTCCGACATCAGCTTCACGGCGCGGCGTCTCCCAGGGCGCCGAGCCGTCGCCGCCAGCGTCGACTGCAGCGCGTCGACCAGGTCGGGGCTCAGCAGCAGCAGCGCGCGCAGCCAGCTCACGTCGTCGCGGTCCGCCCTCGTCGCCGCGAACAGCAGCTCCTCTGCGGTCGCGAGAGGCGTCGTGACCGCGATGCCGCCGATCGACAGGAGCTCATCGGGCGCGGCACGGCGCTCGTGGTAGACCACCCGTGGCGAGAAGCCGACGCG
>NZ_JAHDAU010000076.1 GCF_021991835.1 Polaribacter sargassicola | reverse complement strand
CCTCGCGTCGAAGACGGCCGAGCTCGCGTCCAGGACAGCGGAGGCGGCGTCCAAGTCGGCAGGGACCGTAAAGAAGGTCACCCGCAGGCGCGGGAAGGCGGATACTGCGCGCCCGAGCGAGCCTGCGGCGACTGAATCGCCCTCCACAACGACCAACTGATCGCGACTTCTGCACAGTCGCGGCGGGCGTCGCACCGCCCCCGCCTGTGGCGTCCGTCACCGTTCCTAGCGTGGCGGAATGCTGCATTCCATCGACATCTCCCAGCCCCCGCCGCCGACCGCCTACTGCGTGCCCTGGGTGGTGACGCGCGGCGATCGCACGCACCCGGTCGTCATGAACGCCGGCAAGGAGGCGGTGGACTTCGTGAA
>NZ_JAHDAU010000075.1 GCF_021991835.1 Polaribacter sargassicola | reverse complement strand
TAGATATGTAATATTTGTAAAATCAATATTCAATGATGCACTCATGGTATAAAGCGCTAAAATTTATTTAACGAGATTAATACGTTACCCTTTTAAGCTCATTAAAAATTACAACCACTTTTTCTTTTTAAAGTAATAAAGCATCCCTAACACAATAAGAATCATGATACCCCAAACAATAAAATAAGCGTTTTTATAATGTAGTTCAGGGATGTTTTCAAAATTCATACCGTAAATACCTGCAATAAAGGTAAGAGGTATAAATATAGAAGCCATAATGGTAAGTACTTTCATGACCTCATTCATTTTATTACTAATGGTAGTCATGTACATATCCATTAAACTCCAGGTCATTTCACGGTAAATTTC
>NZ_JAHDAU010000074.1 GCF_021991835.1 Polaribacter sargassicola | reverse complement strand
CAGGCACCTCGTGGTCGATGATCGGGGCGGGCGCGGCATCCGTGCCGAGGACGGCGGCGATGCGCGCGGCGTCGAGCGTGGCCGACATGGCGATCAGCACGAGGTCCTCGCGCAGCTCGCGCGCCTCACCGAGCAGACCGATCAGCAGGTCGGTCTCCAGCGCGCGCTCGTGCACCTCGTCGATGATCACGGCGTCCACGTCGTCGAGCCCCGGATCATCCAGCATCCGCCGCAGCAGCACTCCCGCGGTGACGAACTCGACGCGCGTGTCGCGGCTGACCGCGCGCTCGCCGCGCACGGTGAAGCCGATGCGGTCGCCGAGGTCGGAGCCGTCCAGCTGCGCGAGCCGGCGGGCGGCGGCGCGCGCCGC
>NZ_JAHDAU010000073.1 GCF_021991835.1 Polaribacter sargassicola | reverse complement strand
CAGCGGGCGGACTTCGACCGGGCCGGGCTGCGGCGTCCAGGCTCCCCCGTAGTTCGGATCCGGTTGTGCGTAGCCCGGCTGCTGCGCGTAGCCCGGCTGTTGAGGATATCCCTGCTGCGGGTATCCCTGCTGTTGATAGCACGGTGCGGCGTACAGCGGTTGCGCGCCGGCGTATCCGGGCGCCGAGGGATACCCGGGGTTCTCCGGGATCGGCGGAGCAGGCGGCGCGGCCGGCGCACCGTACTGCGGTGCTGGCGGAACGGGCGGAACCGGCGGCGCGGCCGGCGCACCGTGCTGCGGTTCCGCCCGTACTGCGGTGCTGGCGGAACGGGCGGAACCGGCGGCGCGGCCGGCGCACCGTGCTGCGGTTC
>NZ_JAHDAU010000072.1 GCF_021991835.1 Polaribacter sargassicola | reverse complement strand
CGGGACTAGCGTGGAGCCATGAGCAACGCTGACAAGGCCCGCACACTCACCGACCTCTACCTCGCCCCCGAGATCCTTCGCGTCGTGAACATCTGGGACGTCGTCTCGGCGAAGGCGATCGCCGCACTCCCGGAGACGCGCGCACTGGCCACGGCGGGGCACTCCATCGCGGCGAGCTTCGGCTACTCGGACGGGCAGATCCCCCGGGAGCTCATGCTCGACATGGTGGGGCGCATCGCAGCATCCGTCGATCTGCCGGTCTCGGCCGACCTGGACGATGGCTACGGCGACGCGGGGGAGACCACCCGGCTCGCGATCGGCGTGGGCATCGTCGGCGCGAACGTCGAGGACAGGCTGAAGCCGTTCGCCGAG
>NZ_JAHDAU010000071.1 GCF_021991835.1 Polaribacter sargassicola | reverse complement strand
ACGCTGCGCAACTGGGGATGGAGGGGGTCTACTTCCGCACGGTGACCGACATCACTCCCACCCTGGACCTCGGGGTGCTCCGGGAGGTGCGACAGCGTGCCGACGAACTCGGGCTGTACCTGCAGATGGGCATGTGGAAGGTCAACCCGTACTCCGCCGCCGAGGCGCCCGAGGTGCGTCGGCTGGGCGACGGGGACTACACCCGCGGGATGCTGAAGATGATGCACGCCGCACGCGAGGGCGCCGACTGCGGCGAGCTGTGGGTGGCCTGCTGCAACTACCAGTCGGGTCTGCCCGGTGTGTACGCGGTCGATCGGTTCCGCACTGACGCCCCGTGGAGCGACCAGCTCGTGGCGATCGAGAAGTTCCTGAA
>NZ_JAHDAU010000070.1 GCF_021991835.1 Polaribacter sargassicola | reverse complement strand
CGGCGGCCCTGTGAACGGCCATAGCCGGCGCGAGTGCCGAGGACTTCCGGCGATCTTCGTGCGTCTCTCAACTGACCGCCTACAACCTGCGGTCCTCTACTGCTTCCACACCGTCATGAGCGAGCGATTCCTGCACCCACGCCCGGCGCCAGCCGGCGATGAGCTTCTGATCGGCTTTGCCGGGCCTGGCCAGCTCACTGACCAGTCTGAACATTTCACGCACATACTCCGGAATGCGTTGCCGCTCGCCGTCCATGGCTTCGGCGAGAATTCTCAACGCGGCGGCCGGGTCGACCCCCTGCTTGAGCAGCGCGAGCAGCTCCCTGGCATCTTTCGCGCCCTTCTCCGAATGCGAGCGATCGAGCAGCGCCGCC
>NZ_JAHDAU010000006.1 GCF_021991835.1 Polaribacter sargassicola | reverse complement strand
GTCTTTTTTTCTTTTAAAAGGGTCTGAATAATGACTCTTTCTTTAAGGGTTAATCGTCTATGTTTTTTTACTTCCATTTTACAAATCTATAATTTTAGATTTGTTGCGTTAAGTTATTGAATAGACCCGGTTTTTTTTAGCTTGTTGCCAACGTGTTTGTATATGGTTTGTTGCGTGGTTTAAGCAACTAAGTTAGTAAATAATTACTGACCAAGAAAGTCCGCGAGGACTTTCGCAAGTAGGCAAGAAGCCAGCAATAAAATATATACGGTGTTGGCAATAGTTATTTTTTTATGCCTGAAATACGATTGAAAGCAGGTAACGATTTTGAATTTAATTCTTTGTATTTTTCAAGCCAATAGTTTTCCCATTTTAATTGTTCATCGTCTTGTTCAATATAGGAGTATTCAATCGTTTTTATTTCCCATTTATCACGACCGTTTTCATTTAACCTATTTCTGATATTTCCTTTTCCGATATATATTATTTTGTTTTCACTATCCAAATACCTGTAAATTCCACTTAAATTAGAATCAATTTCTCTTCTATTTTCATAAGTGACTTTTAATTCAAAAGATGGACGTATTCTTATTCCCCAAAGATTTTTTCTTTGAAATGCTACAAATTTTTTTTCTTCATTATTTCTTGAAGAATTAATATTTTCTACCCAATTAAACCGTTTAATTACTTCACCAGCACTTGAACGTTTACGTTTTGCATCAAAGCTGTAGCAATTGTCACTTATTCTCTCTTCTTGGAAATTAAAGAATATCTCATTAGTTGTTTCATCTATTAGATAAATAACATAGTGCTTATCTAAAGCATTCGCCATTTTTAAAAAGGCAACATTGAAGTAAAATCTGTTATCTCGAATAGATACCACAGATTCATCTGATTCAATTTTTGTTCTTATAAATTCTTTTAATGCCATATTTATTAATTATTGCCAACGGTCTCGTATAACCGTCAGTTACGGGTTAAAGTACGCAAATTTTTCGGTTAAGCACTGACGTTAGCAATTCCGAGTGGATTCGGACGTAGTCGAATCCGCCGTAATTGCGGTTATACATTGTTGGCAAATCGGTTTTTTTATCCGAATAGTAATTTCGCTCGTTCATTTCCAATTTTATTCAATTCCGATTCGGTTTGTTTGTAATTCAATTCGTTGAACATTGATTTTAATTCAGTCAGATTGTTTTCAAACAATTCGCTTTCTTGCTCCAAATTCAGCCGTTTTGATAAATCAGATTTTCCAAACTTTGTGTTTTCTATTTCTGATTTATTTCTCCGATTTAAGTATGCGTTTATTAAGTCAAAATCATAAAAGCTTTCAGAGTAGAGTGAGGAAATTCGAGTTTCAATTATTCCTCTATCATTTACAATGTCAAAATTCAACCAACTGTTTTTAAAGCGATAAATTCCGCCCATTCCGCTAATATTAGATTCAGTTAATTCAAATCCATTGTTATTCAGAATATCGACAAAATATTTGTTCAGACTATTATCTAAATATTCCTTAATTCCCATTTTCTCTTTCTGATTGCGTTATTTTAACTGTTTGCCAACGGTCTCGTATAACCGTCAGTTACGGGATTAAAGTTAATAATTTTCGGTTAAGAACTGACGTTAGCAATTCCGAGTGGATTCGGACGTAGTCGAATCCGCCGTAATTGCGGTTATACATTGTTGTAGCACGTTTTTTATTCCGATTTAATGTCATCTTCTGTCTCGAATTTTCCGTCTGAACCTGCTGAAACGATTAAAAAACTTTTTCCATTTTCAGTCACGTAATATTTGTAAGGTCGATTCCACGAATCTTTTTTCCATTCCTGTCTCATAGGATTATTTCCTATCAATTCGTTTAATTCGTTTGGGTATTTTCCGAACTTCTCATTCCATTTTTCCATTCTTTCGGTTATTTCAACTATTTCATTTTTAGTTTTTTCTGGGAAAATAGATGTTCTCTGATAACTGAAAAATAGAAATGCACTGATACTTCCAACTACCAAAACTGTAATAACCATTATTGAACTCGGTTGTAGAAAATACCTTTGAAATGGTCTTTTTTTTCCGTCGGCTTTTTCCATTTTCGAGATTTTTTTATGATGTTTAAAATCCTCTCGAATAAGTCCGAATTCAGCTAAAGTAGATAGTATTAATTCAATCATTCGGTCGTTTTGGTAAATGTGCTACAACGTGATTGTATATGGTAAGTAAGGGTTAAGTATGTAGCTACCATTTCGGTCATTGAAATATGTAAAAAATAATAATATTAATCAAAACAATAAGTGAACCCTTATTTACTATATACGCTGTTGTATTAAGTACTTTATTCAAATGGCTAAATTTCCTGAATACCCACAATCTAACGCTATTGATGAAAAAATCAAACAAATAGCTTCATTCCATTTCCCTTTCATAACTGAAACATATTTAGAAGACCAAGTTTACGATTTAAAAACAGCAGTTTTAAAACTAAAGTCAGATTGTGATTTATATTTAGACTATATTAATTCCATTTAGTGACTATTCGCTCCCTATCTTTTTTATCTTTTCTTATTTTGCAATATATTAAAGGACATTCTTTATTGGGTTCAAGTACTATTTCAGTAACAATATACCATTCTCCGTTATGTGAATGGGTATCTCCTACACGTAGAGTTTCCCCTACACTTGTTGTTTCTGATTTAATTATTTGTTTTTTATTAATTACAATTAATATACATTCCATAGTTATTTGTTTTAGTGCTGTTTTAAATTATATATATTATGATTAATTATTTAATTTCTTTTTTTGTTTGGTTTGATAAAAAATCTGAAAACCCTAAAGTTCAGTTTTATACAAGTGTTATTGCTTTTGTTTTCACCTTAATAATTCTAATAAAACGGTTATTACAATAGAAATTATAGCTAAATAAAATCCACATTTACCATACTTAAAACTTTCAATAGTTCCTTTTCTTATAATTTCTTCTTGTGTTTCTTTTCTGATTTCTTTCTTTTTTTTATTTTCATAACTTTTTAATTCCTTTTCTAAGTAGTTCAACCACCCATTATCTTCAACTAACTCTTCTCCAAATTTAGATATATAACACATCTCTCCATCAATACTAATTAACCCTTTACTTTCCATATACTCAGAAAGTAATTCAGTTCTTACGTCCCAATTTTCTATTTGATTACCATCTTCATTTATAAATTCAGATTCATACATTCGTTTACTTTCTTTTTCGTATAATACTTTTAAATTTATATCAGTTAGAGTATCGTATCTTTTCATTCTTTTCCTTTTCTCTATTAGTATATTCTTTTGTATTTAATACAACGTGTTTGTACAAGGTTAGTTGCGTGGTTTAAGCAATAAATTTACTAAATAATTACTGACAAAGAAAATCCGCGAGGATTTTCGTAAGTTGGCAAAAAGCAAGCAATTAATTTTGTACGGTGTTGTAATGCGTAATTTTTATTTTTCAAATTTGAGTTCGTTTGTTTCAAGTTTAATAAATCCGAATTTTTTCTCTCCATCTGAACTCTTTAACATAAATTTTTTGAATTCAAGGTCACGTTCAGTACTACTTTCAGTCAATAAGGATATTTCCCAATTTTCGAATCCATTTTCATTTTTCCATTTTTTAATTGATTTCTTTAGTCTTTCAGATTGTCCGTCTTTTAGATTGTCGTAAAGCTTTTGGTTAGTTATCTCAAATTGCTCTCCAATTTTTTCAAAGTCAACGCGATAATGATGAATATGCTTTTTGTTAAAATTCTCAAATTCAAAGAAAGAAAATCGGTTGTCTGTATATTCAGTTTTGTCATTTTCTTTTGGAAAGTAGAAGTTGAAAAACACTTTATTCTCATTAATTTTGTTAGTCAACAAACTGCATAGAGAATCTAATTCCGAAAATGTTTTGTCTTTTTTCTTATCTAATGGTTTTGTAGAATAAATCTTATTTACCCAACGAAAAGTTCCATCATGATTTTTAATTCGATTGGAAATTGCTCTTGCTTTTGGAAAATAAACCCGAATGTCATTTTCAAGTTGTTCAGAAGCTTTAATCTTTACTTTAATTACCTCATATTCTTTTTCAAACCTTTGCTTGTCAAATTCAAAAGGACTTAGGTTTTCAAGGTTGTATTCAACCACGATAGGATAGTCATTGTTTTCTACTACATAAAACTGAAATCCGTAAATTTTTCCAAACTCGTGCCAAGTTCCAATAAATTCTGTTTTAAATTGGTTATTATAAATTTCCGTTATTTGAGATTCCATAAACTCAATTGCTTTCTTTTCTTCTTTCTCAAACATTTTATTTTGTGCTTGAGAATTACATCCAAAAGTCAAAAATATAAGAAGAAATAATATCTGGTATTTCATAAGTTTATTGTTGAGCTTTTATGCATTACAACGTGTTTGTACAAGGTTAGTTGCTGTGGTTAAGCACTAAATTTACTAAATAATTACAGACAAAGAAAATCCGAGAGGATTTTCGTAAGTAAGCAAAAAGCAAGCAATTAATTTTGTACGGTGTTGTGCGTTCGCCTTTTTTAGTATTGATGTTTATTCAATATACATTCATATTTCAAGTTATTTATTAAGTTTTTTATGTCACGAGCATTTTCCCTAGCTGTGTTCAACATATTTTCAGTTTGTATTTCTGTTGTTAGTTTTTTAATCTTTTCATTTAGAATTTCTTGATTAGTGATGTTGGAATTTTTTACTTCAACTGATAATTTATTGAGTAAGCTTTCTTTTGTTTTCTCTAAAACTTTATTATTTAGATCATTAAGTTTGTTTTGAAATGAATCTCTAGTTTCATCTGTAGGTTTTAATAGGTATATACATTCGTCAAAATCTTCTTTTTTTGAATAATCTACTCCAACTAAAACACTTTGACTTATATGAAGTTTAACTGAAAAAATTTTTGAACCAATATTTCTGTCAAAATTTACTCCTGAACCCTCTTTTCCTAATTGATAATTATTTTCATTATTGTAGATATTTAGAATATATAAAGCAGCCATTGAACGGATTAAGTTTTTCAGATTAGCTTTTGTTAATGATTTAACTCTATTATGTTTTACTGCTTGATATGCTCTTTGCCAATCAGAAGAACTTGTTCCTCTTTGATTAGCTTTTTTCAGAGGTGTTAAAATTTGATTTTCAGCAATTGAAAAGTAAAAATTTGTTCCAGATATTTGAACCTTTTTTTTACTTAATTGCCATTTTTTTTCTAATAGGTTCAAACAGTCAGTATCAAAATATAAATTTGAATCGTCTGGTTTTTCTCCTCCATTTTGGAAGTACAAAGTTTTTGATATTGATTCAATTTCAACAACTGTTCTTAATAATAATTCAGCTATTTTTATTGAATATACATTCAGTTGTTTATCGTCGATATGAATTAAATTAGATAAATCAGATAATTCTCTTTCTAAATTTTTATAAACTGTCCAATAATAATTATTCATTAAATTTATAATTTATCTCTCTTGATTTCTAGGTGACGCACAACGTGTTTGTGTATTGAAAGTTGCGATTTTTGTGAACGGCTATTTTCCGTAGGAAAATAGAAAGTGAATAAAAAAGCAGCAACTTTAATTTAAGCTAAAATTAAGCAATTTTTATTACACGGTGTTGCCAGTAGTAATTATACTAGTCCTGTGTAAGCTTTATAAGCTCTATTATATAAATCAACTCCAATTTTTCTTTCTATATTTAGTGTTGCTAAATATCGTTCCTTAAGATCTGTGTCTATTTCATCATAATAATTATCTAAAGAGCCTATAAAAACAAAATAAAAATCTTTAAAAAAATAAGTCGATTGTTCAGTTTTGTAAATACCTTGCATTCCTTTATATTCTTTATTATTTTCTTCAAATACTTTCGTTATATGATTAAAATGTTTGTCGAAAATTAAGTTCAATTCTTTTTTATTCAAGATTGACATTTTATTAGCATAAATATCTTCAAATAAATTATATCTCATTCTACTAAATTCTCTAACAAATATTTTGTTTTCGGCACCAATTTCATTTATTCTCAAATCAGTTATACTTTTCCAATCAGAGAACCTATCATTTTTTATTTTTTCTTTGTGAGATTTTTCAGCAGTTTTCAGCCTTTTTAGTCCATAAAAACCCAAAATTAGAGTTATTGTTCCCGCAAAAAGTTCTTTGAATTTAGTTATTTCTGCGAAATAATTATTAATTCCTTCTAGATCAAATTGAAAATTTCTTTCAATCAATTCCAAATGAACAATTAAAAAAGCTAATAAAGAAAATAAGCTTAATATAATTGAAAAAGTAATTATTACTATGTTGAAAATTTTTTGCATTCTATTTTGGTTTCCACTTTTATTACTGGCAACGTGTTTGTATATGGTTTGTTGCGTGGTTTAAGCACTAAATTTAGCAAATAAAAAACGAATAGAAAATCCGCGAGAATTTTCGTAAGTAGGCTTGCACTAGCAATAAATTATATACGGTGTTACCCAACGTTTTTTATTTTATATTCCAATTTCTATATTCGTCTGTATACTTATTTTTAAATCTTTTCATAGAAGCTTGAAATTGTCCAATAACTAATATAGCATCACTATTTGTAGGCAATGTTTCCTCGTCAAGTAAATCTAAAAAACCTATAGTCGGTTCTTCTATTAATAATTCTTTTAATTGAGTTAGAACTCTATTAACATTTTTAACTTTGAAAGTATTTAAAGGTTCATCTGGTTTCTTTTTTGAAAATTCTTTCATTTCCATATAAATGGAATCTATAAGTTCACTTAACATTTTGAATTTCTCGATGTTTTCTGACTTCTGATAATAGTATTCTTTCTTTGCCATTATTTTTTTATGTTTTTCGGTGGATATGTTTCTATTGTTGTTCCTTTCCAAGACCAGTAAATCTTCGCAACACTTCCGCTCATTGTATATTCTATTTTAGATGAAATATTCTCTTCACGTAAACTTTCCATACAGTTTATGTATTGTGATAAAACTAATGTTACGTCACTATTACTTGGTAATTCATTTTCTTCAAATTGTTCAAAATCATCAAATGGCTTATAATTCTTTCCAAGAAGTCTGTTTGCTCTTTTAATAACTTGATTTGTCATTTTCAATTTGAACAAGTTTAAAGCATCAGTGTATGATTTTTTTGAGAGAGTGCTTATCTCTACGTGTAAGCCTTCTAATTGGTTAAGTATTTTTTTAAATTCATCTACGTCTATTTTCATATGGTTTTGTATTTTAAGAAGGACAAGCCCTTATAAATTCTATATATTTTTTTTTGATTACTTCAATCGGATTTCTTTGTTTACTAATAAATACTTGAGTCATTAATTTTAAATCAGAATCGTCCAAAATTAAAATACATCTTCTTTGACCTGACCAAAGATCAATTGTATTTCTAAATACTTTTTTTGGTGGTGGTTTTCGAGTAATAATTATTCCAAATCGCCCAAATTGGTCATTTAAATATCTGTTAAGTTGAAAAATATGTTCTCGACTAACTTCTGCAACATTTTTTAATTCAAATACTATTTGTTTGGAAACATAATCGTTATAAATTTCTTTTAGAAAATCTGTCGAAGTGTTATTGTAGAATATTAAATCTCTTATTAATACTCCTGAATCAGTTCTACTTTGTTCTTTAGCAAAATCCAAATGTGGATATAGTAATGAAGCTAAAAGTTGACAAGTGTTATCTTCAAATTTTCTGTCTGCATTGTCTGTCTTTCCAGTAGGTAGTTTTGTTATAGTAGAAATTTTTCTTTTAGCAGAAGTTATAGGTATTTGATTAAAAAGCGGGTCATTTTTACAATCTTCACTTTGTTTTTCTTTAATTGCAGTATAAGCTTTTACTATATCATAATTATGTCGATTAAAGTTCAAAAGCTTGATTCTATCAGGAAATTCATCACCTTTATCATGAATGTTATTAACGTAATAATTTTTAAAATAATCATCTGGATTTATCCAAGGAATGTGTTTTAGCCATCTTTTTGGGGTAAATAGAATTGGTTCTTTTGTAATTGGGTTTACAGGTAAATGTGTTTCTTCTTTTCCAAATTCTAATTTCTTTGGATTATAAATGTTATTAAGCGTGACTTTTTCAATTGGTATTCCATATTTTTCGGATTGTTCAATTGTGAAATCGACCAAAAAGGATTGAATAAAATTGCAAGAAATATCGCTGACTCTATCTTTAGAGAAATTTTCAACTAACAATTGTAATTCCTCAAAATGCACGAATCCATTTTTTTGAATTTGTGGTATTGAATTAAATTGATTTAAAATTTTAGACGCAAGTTTTTCTCCAATTCTTTTACCTTTTTTAGTTTTTGAATTTCCAAGACCAACTTCATCACATTCTGAAGCTCGAATTAATAATTCAATTGCTTCTTTTTCTTTTCCTTTATTGAATAAGTGACCAATATGATTAAAACTATTTGTAATTAAAAGATGTAATGAAGTATCTTGAAGTGATGGCGATTTCCACATCAAAAACGGGTCAACATATAAAGGAATATCTTCATCAATAAATGGAATTGCAAAATCGACCTCTTCTTGAGTTATTGGGATATTGAAAAAATCATTAAGTCTTGGTCGTATTATGCTCATTTTTCAAATGTTGGGTAACGTGTTTGTGTTATAGAAAGTTGCGATTTAAATGTTCGGCTATTTTCCGAAGGAAAATTGAAGAACTTTAAAATTGCAACGACCTTTGATTAAGCTAAAAATAAGCAATTTTTTATACACGGTGTTGTAATTAGTTGTGAAACATTAAATTATTTACATATTTATAAATTCTATATTTTTAATTCACTCCTGATGTTATATGCTTAATATAAATAATCTGAAAATAAAAAAGATAAATAAAAAGGATAAAACAACATTCATTATTTTTCTCTTTATAGACCACTTTTCAAATTTTTCAAAGTACTTCAAATAAGTGTTGTTATTATACACTAATAAATTACTAAGTATAAAGGAAACTAATATCAAAATTATCAAATGATAACTTTCAAAAACTATTTTTAATTCAAACAGTTTATTGATATGTATGCCTAAAGTTAAAATTAATATTGAAATTATTACTAAAAATGCTCCAAAAACAAAGTTTTGACTAAAACCATATTCCTTATTAGTCCAAAAATTATTGTAATATTCCAAAGGATTTTCTATTCCATATTTATTTTTCATTCTTTTTTTTACAGAAGGTATTTTATATATTAATAAAAAAATATTTATTTTGTTAAAAGCAAAATGTAAAGTTCTCTCAGTAAGATACAAACAGAAGTAAAGTATATTTATTCTAGATTTTAAAAATTCCATTTTTATAAAATAATTTCAACTAATTCATTTTTTTTTCAACATTAGGATTTTCCTGAGCAATTAATTACAACGTGATTGTATATGGTAAGTAAGGGTTAAGTATGTAGCTACCATTTCCGTCATTGAAATATGTAAAAATAATAATATTAATCAAAACAATAAGTGAACCCTTATTTACTATATACGCTGTTGTATTAAGTACTTTATTCAAATGGCTAAATTTCCTGAATATCCACAATCTAACGCTATTGATGAAAAAATCAAACAAATAGCTTCATTCCATTTCCCTTTCATAACTGAAACATATTTAGAAGACCAAGTTGATGATTTAAAAACAGCAGTTTTAAAACTAAAATCAGATTGTGATTTATATTTAGATTATATTAATTCCATTTAGTGACTATTCGTTCCCTATCTTTTATATCTTTTCTTATTTTGCAATATATTAAAGGACATTCTTTATTGGGTTCAAGTACTATTTCAGTAACAATATACCATTCTCCGTTATGTGAATGGGTGTCTCCTACACGTAGAGTTTCCCCTACACTTGTTGTTTCTGATTTAATTATTTGTTTTTTATTAATTACAATTAATATACATTCCATAGTTATTAATATTATATTTACACATATGTTTTGGATAATTATTTCGGTTTTACTTTTATTGTACTATATTCTTTCTGTTCCTTATAAAAATAGAAAAGTAATAAAATTAGTGTTAAAGATTATTAGAGGCAAGTTGAAAAACAAAACCTAAAAGAATCAATATAATTCCTATATACGAATATACTCCAGAATATAGTATTTTCATTATTTCTGATTTACTTGGCTTACTATAAATTATATTTTTAGAATACTTTTGAACAGCATTAGGAAGAGCGTGTTTAAAAGTGATTATAACTCCTGTTATATTCATAATTAAACCGATATTATTTAAGAGTTTCTGCGTTATTTCCATAATTATTTTTTACTTTTCATAGTACTTTTTTTATATTTTGTTAATTTATAAGATTTTTTTAATTACTGTTTAAAATCAAATGTGGTTTGTCCAAACAAATCATTGAATTTTTTTATAAAATCTTTCCAATTCTTAGATAATTTCATAATTGTAACCACAGTAACTATTTGATTATTTAGGTTTGGGTGACCAGTATCCTCTGTTAACCTCCTATGTAAATGCTCTGTGTGTTTTCCGTCTTTATCTTTTGGGGTTATTCTTTTTAATTCATCAAGTACTCCTTTTGGTAGTTGTTTGTAAATATATGTATTAGTCCATCTACCAACAACAGAAGGTTTTAGTTTCAAATTAGAAACATTGTATTCCCAACCGTTTAACCTAAATATTTGTTTGTAATATTCGTGGGGAAATCTTTGTTGCCAAGGTAAAAGCTCTTCAGAAATATACCCTTTTAATATTTTTTGTAATTCCTCTTTCTCTCTATCATATTGATAACCTGTTGCCTCATCTACTAAAGCTGTAATTCCAATTTTAGCTAAACTCCTAACTAAAATCTCACATTTCAAAGCTGTTTCATATTGACTTTTTAATAAATCCCCGGACGCTCTAGCTTGTAAGTAAAGGTCACTAACTAAAGGAAGTATGTTTGCATCATATCCTTGTTGGTTTTTACCATTCATTCCTTTAAATTCAACTTTATTGATCACCTCTTTAATATCCTAATTTACAAATTCTTGAAGGTTTTTTGCATCCATAAAAGAGGGTATTTGATCTATTCTTGAATTTCCTCTTTGTTCTCTTCCTAAAGCTTTAAAAACAGCTGATTGTGTAATTATTCTCTGTCCGTTTTCTAAAACAGCTACAGATATTTCAGCTTCTCCAATTTTTAAAATTCCTTCGTGTGTTGCTTTCATTTTCTTTTTCATTCTTTTTTCTTTTCCTTTTCTCTATTAGTATATTCTTTTGTATTTAATACAACGTGTTATATAAAATCAAATATATTACATTTACCTTAAATATTACGGGATAATAAAAGGTTTTCCTTGTCTTTATCTATATCGTTAAGTTTTTTTAGAGCTATATCTAACGGGTTCTGAATCTGCATTAAATCTTTTCTTTTAACATGAGTGTAAATCATTGTTGTTTCCGGTTTAGAGTGTCCCAATAAAGATTGAATATATCTAATGTCTACGCCGTTTTCTAATAAATGTGTTGCATAACTATGTCTTAAAGTATGTGGAGTAACAACCTTTTTAATACCTGCTTTTTTACAACTTTTTCTTAAAAATTGTCTTACAGATTCTGTACTATATTTTCCACCGTTTAAACCTTCAACAAAATAATTTTTTGGTTTATAAGAATGATAGTAATTAGAAAGTAAGGGTAAAAAACTGTCAGCTAAACTAACATACCTATCTTTTCTACCTTTTCCATTTTTTATTATTAGTTGTTTCCTTTCAATATGAAAATCAACTAATTTTAAATTGATTAGTTCACTTATTCTTAAACCACAACTATATATTAGAGCTAAAATAGCTTTGTGTTTTAGGTTTTGTGTACATCTAATAATTTCTAAAATTTCTTCCTGAGACAAAACATTAGGTAATTTTCTAGATTTTTTAGGTCGCTCTAAAACTAAATCGTTAATTTTTGTACTTGGATAAAAATTAATAAAAATCTTTAAAGCACTAATAAATTGTCTTTGAGAGCTTACAGAGTAATTTCTTTCAATAAAAACCCTTTCAATAAATAGTTCTACGTGTCTATTTGTTAGCTCTTCTAAAATTGTTTTTGTATTAAAATTTATAAAATCAGCAACAAAAAAAGTATAAGTTTGTATCGTGCTTTGGCTATATCTTTTACCTTTTAGGTACAAATAAAAATTATTTAAAAGTTGCTTTTGATCTTCAGTTAAATTTCTTTTAAAATTATTTTTTTGAGATAATTTACTAGAGTCAATATTTGTAATAGCCTTAAAAGTTTTTAAAACTAAATCTAAGTTTTCTTTATTATCTTTAAAATACCAAGATTTTAAAGTTCTACTCCAAGTGGCATCTGGTATTTTTCTAATTAAATTTATTAGGTTATTGTTGTAATCAAACTTTACTAGTAATACGGGTATTTTTTTGTACTCTTTTCGCTCTAAAAATATGGTTGGTAACTTCTTCATCCTTTAAATATAACTTTTTAATTTAATTAAAATAAATTAATATCTTACTATCTTAAAATACAATAAATTTACTTTTATATATTTATTAAAAAATCAAACTAAATGAAAGTAGTAACACTTACCATTAATCCAGCTTTAGATAAAAGTGCACAAGTTGAAGAAATGACTCCCTTTGATAAATTAGAATGTAATAATATTACATATCATCCTGGTGGAGGAGGTATAAATATTTCTAGAGTTTTACATAGGTTAGGTATAGAAAGTAATTGTTTATTTCCATACGGTGGTAAAACGGGAGAACATTTAGTAGAACTTTTACAAGAGCAAAATATTTCTGTTTTAGCAACCCCAATTTCTATTTTAACTAGAGAAAACTTTGCTGTTTTTGATATTAAAACAGGTTTACAATTTCGGTTTGGTATGCCTACAGAACCCTTTCTAGAAAAAGAGATGACTCAAATTGAAGAATTAATAAATAAAAGTGTAACAACAAACGATATCTTAGTAATTAGCGGTAGTTTACCTAAGGGTTTACCTGTTAATTATTATTCTAAAATAATTAAAAACTTAAATTCTAAAGGAGTTAAAGTTGTTGTAGATACTTCTGGTCCTGTATTTAATGAAGTGTTAGAAAACGAATTATACCTAATAAAACCAAATCAAAAAGAGTTAGCTCGCTTAGCAGGTAAAGAATCACAAACAAAAGAAGAACAAGAGGCTTTTGCATTAAAAATGGTTACTGATAAAATAGCTAAATATGTAGTAGTTTCTTTAGGTAAGGATGGAGCATTTATTGCACATAAAAATGGTATAGATTACATAGCAGCACCCAAAATAACTGTAAAAAGTACAATAGGTGCAGGAGACAGTATGGTAGCGGGTTTAATTTACGGAACAGTAAAAGGTAAAGATGCTAAAGAAATGTTACGTTGGGGTGTTGCTTGCGGGGTTTCTGCAACATTAAGCGAAGGTTCAGATTTAGCACACATAAAGAATATAGAAAAGGTATTAAAATTAATATAAAGGTAAAAAATGATAAAAAATTCTATCATTTTATTTATTTTTTATTAATAATGATAAAAAAATATAAACTATAAAATAAATAGACATCGTATTTTTTGTGTATTTAAGTAATTGTTTATTAGTGTTATAGGTTATTCTTTAACAATTGGATATAGTATAGCTACTCATTAAAATAGACTGGTAAACCAATTTAATTTATATTTTTGGTAACTGATTATAAATAAAATCATAAAAGTTACAAAAATGGCAAAAACATTATTTGACAAAGTTTGGGATTCACATGTAGTACGTAAAGTTAAAGACGGGCCAGATGTGTTTTTTATAGATCGTCATTTTATCCACGAAGTTACAAGTCCTGTAGCATTTTTAGGATTAGAAAGTAGAGGAAACAGTGTTGTTTATCCAGAGCGTACATTTGCAACTGCAGATCATAACACGCCAACTATCAACCAACATTTACCTGTAGAAGATGCTTTATCTGCAAATCAGTTAGATGCTTTAGAAAGAAATGCTAAAAAGCACGGAATTTCTCATTGGGGATTAGGAGATATTAATAACGGAATTGTACACGTTGTAGGACCAGAAAACGGAATTACATTACCAGGTGCAACTATAGTTTGTGGAGATTCTCACACATCTACTCACGGTGCATTTGGTGCAATTGCCTTTGGTATTGGTACTTCAGAGGTAGAAATGGTTTTATCTACACAATGTATTATGCAACCAAAACCTAAAAAAATGCGTATTAACGTAAATGGTAAGTTAGGTATTGGTGTTACACCAAAAGATGTAGCTTTATATATTATTGCAAAACAAACAACCTCTGGTGCAACAGGGTATTTTGTAGAATATGCCGGTGATGTTTTTAAAGATATGACAATGGAAGGTCGTATGACTGTGTGTAACTTATCTATAGAGATGGGAGCACGTGGAGGTATGATTGCGCCAGATGAAAAAACTTTCGAATATATTAAAGGTCGTTCTCAAACTCCTAAAGGAGCAGATTGGGACAAAGCTATGAAATATTGGGAAACTCTTTACACAGAAGAAGGAGCAGAATTTGATGTAGAGTTTAACTACGAAGCATCGGATATTGAACCAATGATAACTTACGGTACAAACCCAGGAATGGGGATGGGTGTTACAAAATCGATACCAAATGCAGAAAATGTAGAAGGTGGTGTAGAAACTTACAAAAAATCATTAGGTTATATGTCTTTTAACGAAGGCGATGCTATGATTGGTAAAGAAATAGATTTTGTTTTCTTAGGATCTTGTACTAATGGTAGAATAGAAGATTTTAGAGCATTTTGTTCTATTGTAGAAGGACGCAAAAAAGCAGACAATGTTACTGCTTGGTTAGTGCCAGGATCTCATAAAGTTGTAGATCAAATTAAAGCAGAAGGTTTAGATAAAATTATAACAGACGCAGGTTTTGTACTTAGAGAACCAGGTTGTTCTGCTTGTTTAGCTATGAATGATGATAAAATTCCTGCAGGAAAATTATCAGTATCTACTTCAAACAGAAACTTTGAAGGAAGACAAGGTCCTGGGTCTAGAACATTATTAGCTTCTCCATTAGTTGCAGCAGCATCTGCAGTAGAAGGTAAAGTTACAGATCCAAGAACATTATTAGTATAAAAGTTACAAAGTGCAAAAGTTGATAAGCAAAAATTAGTTGTTTTTTTAAGATAAACATTTAAGCTTTCAACCACAAACAAATTAAAACAATGGCTTACGATAAATTTAATGTACTAACAAGTACAGCATATCCATTACCAACAGAAAATGTAGATACAGATCAAATAATTCCTGCTCGTTTTTTAAAAGCTACAGAGCGTAAAGATTTTGATATCAATTTTTTTCGTGATTGGAGATTTAATCAAGACGGAACACCAAAAGCAGATTTTCCTTTAAATAAAGAAATTTATGCAGGTTCTAAAATATTAGTAGGGGGTAGAAACTTTGGTTCTGGTTCTTCTAGAGAGCATGCAGCTTGGTCTGTTTACGATTTTGGTTTACGTTGTGTAATTTCATCAGAATTTGCAGATATATTTAAAAATAACTGTTTAAATATTGGGGTTTTACCAGTACAAGTTTCTGCTGAATTTGCAGATAAATTATTTGATGCAATTTTTGCAGACCCAAAAACAGAAATTAAGGTAGATTTACCAAACCAAACAGTTACTTTGGTAGCAACAGGAGAATTTGAATCTTTTGATATTAACGGCTACAAAAAAGACAATATGCTAAACGGTTTTGATGATATCGATTATTTAAAAAACATCGAAAACGAAATTTCTGCATTCGCTGAAACAAGACCATTTTAAAAAAACTTTTTAAAGGTTGATGGAATTATTATGGCAGGTAGAAAGATAGAAATAATGGATACGACACTGCGTGATGGAGAACAAACATCAGGAGTGTCGTTTTCAGTTTCAGAAAAGTTAACAATAGCAAAATTACTTTTAGAAGAATTAAAAGTAGATAGAATAGAAATAGCATCTGCTAGAGTTTCTGAAGGAGAATTACAATCTGTAAAGAAAATTACTTCTTGGGCAGCAACAACAAGTTTTTTAGAAAATATAGAAGTACTTACTTTTGTTGATGGTGGAAAATCTATAGAATGGATGTTAGAGGCTGATGCTAAAGTCCAAAATCTATTAACTAAAGGTTCTTTAAATCATTTAACGCATCAACTTAAAAAAACACCAGAACAACATTTTGCAGATATTGCTGCAAATATAGCTTTGGCAGAAAAGCATAACATTAAAACCAATGTGTATTTAGAAGATTGGTCTAATGGAATGAGAAATTCTAAAGATTATGTTTTTAAATATTTAGATTTTTTAGCTACTCAAAAGATAGAACGTGTTTTATTGCCAGATACTTTAGGAGTTTTAACCCCAGAAGAAACTTTTAAATTTATAACAGAAGTTTGTGAAAAATACCCAAAAATTCATTTTGATTTTCATGGACATAATGATTATGATTTAGGTGTAGCAAATGTTATGGAAGCTGTAAAAGCTGGTGCAAACGGATTGCATTTAACCATAAATGGTATGGGAGAACGTGCAGGAAATGCACCAATGGCAAGTGTTATTGCCGTAATTAATGATTTTTTAGACGGAGTAAAGGTTTCTGTAAACGAAAAAGCATTAAATAAAGTTAGTAAATTAGTAGAAACATTTTCAGGATTTAGAATTCCTGTAAATAAACCAGTTGTAGGTGCTAATGTTTTTACACAAACTGCCGGAATTCATGCCGATGGTGATAATAAAAATAACCTTTATTTTAACGATTTAATGCCAGAACGTTTTGGTAGAAAACGTAAATATGCCTTAGGTAAAACTTCTGGTAAAGCAAACATACAAAAGAATTTACAAGATTTAGGTTTAAGCTTAAATGATGAAGATCTTAAGAAGGTTACCCAAAGAATTATAGAGCTTGGTGATAAGAAAGAAGTAGTTTCTCAAGAAGATTTACCTTATATTATTTCTGATGTTTTAGATAGTGATACTATAGAAAAAAGTGTAATTGTAGAAAATTATGTTTTAGGACATGCAAAAGGCATGAAACCATCTGCTACGTTACAATTAATAGTAGAAGGTGTACAATATGAAGCGCATGCACAAGGAGATGGACAGTTTGATGCTTTTATGACAGCATTAAAAAAATTGTATAAAACACATGGTAAAATAGAATTACCAAAGTTAATAGATTATGCAGTAAGAATCCCGCCAGGAAGTCATTCTGATGCTTTGTGTGAAACAATTATTACTTGGCAAAGAAATAAAAAAGAATTTATAACACATGGTTTAGATTCAGATCAAACAGTATCTGCAATTAAAGCTACAGAAAAAATGTTGAATATAATATAGTTTAAAAAGTTAGAAAGCAGATTGTTTAAAAGTACTTAATTGAACCTAAAAACAAATAACTTTACAACTTTATAAACTTTAAACTTTATAAAATTAATAAGAATGAAATTAAATATCGCATTATTAGCAGGAGACGGAATTGGTCCTGAAGTAATAGACCAAGCAGTAAAAGTATCTGATGCAATTGCAAAAAAATTTAACCACGAAATTAATTGGAGACCTGCTTTAACTGGTGCCGCAGCTATTGATGCAGTTGGAGAACCTTATCCAGATGAAACTCATGAAATTTGTGCTTCATCTGATGCTGTTTTATTTGGGGCAATTGGGCATCCAAAATTTGATAATGATCCATCAGCAAAAGTTCGTCCAGAACAAGGATTATTAAAAATGCGTAAAAAGTTAGGATTATTTGCAAATGTTAGACCAACATTTACTTTTCCTTCTTTGTTAGATAAATCTCCTTTAAAAAGAGAAAGAATAGAAGGTACAGATTTAGTTTTTTTACGTGAATTAACTGGTGGAATTTACTTTGGTGAAAAAGGTAGAAGAGAAGAAGGAGAAACGGCCTTTGATAATTGTGTATATACTAGAGCAGAAGTACAAAGATTAGCAAAAAAAGGTTTTGAACTAGCAATGACTCGTGGTAAGAAATTATGTTGTGTAGATAAAGCAAACGTTTTAGAAACATCAAGATTATGGAGAGAAACTGTACAAGCAATGGAAAAAGATTATCCAGAAGTTGAGGTTTCTTATGAGTTTGTAGATGCAGTTGCAATGCGTTTGGTACAATGGCCAAATAGCTATGATGTGTTAATTACAGAAAACTTATTCGGGGATATTTTAACAGACGAAGCTTCTGTAATTTCTGGTTCTATGGGATTAATGCCAAGTGCATCTTTAGGATCTGATATTGGTTTATTTGAGCCTATTCATGGTTCTTATCCACAAGCAACGGGATTAAATATTGCAAACCCAATGGCTACAGTTTTATCTGCAGCAATGATGTTTGAAAACTTTGGTTTACAAGAAGAAGGTAAAGCAATTAGAGATGCAGTAAACAGTGCTTTAAACAAAGGTATTGTAACAGAAGATTTAGCAGATGGAGGAAAAGCTTACGGAACTTCTGAAGTAGGAGATTGGTTAGCAGAAAATATCTAAAACATTAAAATGTACCTTTTTAAAGGGAAACATTATTAGATAATAAAAAAGACAGTAATTTAATATTATTGTCTTTTTATTTACAATTATTTGTGTCTTTTAACTGTAATTTTTTCTGAATTCTAAAGGCGATATTTTAGTTTTATTTTTAAAAAGTTTGTTGAAAGAAGAAGGATATTCAAAACCTAAATTATAAGCAATTTCGCTAATATTAGATTGGTTTGTAGTTAATTGCTCTTTGGCTTTTTCTATTATTTTATTGTGTATGTGTTGTTGTGTACTCATGCCTGTTAAAGATTTAAGCATACTACTTAAATAGTTAGAAGATAAATTAAGTTTATTAGAAACATATTCTACATTAGGCAAACCAAGTTCTATTAAATTATTCTGATTAAAATAATTTGATAGTAAATTTTCTACTTGTTCTAAAAGTTGATGATTAGATTTTTTACGAGTAATAAATTGTCTACCATAAAACCTTTCTGCATAATTTAAAAGCAGCTCTATTTGTGAGACAATTATTTTCTGACTAAAAGCATCAATATTAGCTTCATATTCTTGTTTGATATTTTTCAATATCTCTATCATCATTAATTCTTCTTTTTCAGAAAGAAATAAAGCTTCGTTAATAGCATATCCAAAAAAGTCATAAGATTTAATTAATTTTGATAAAGATGTATTCCAAAAAAAATCTGGATGAATACAAAGCAACCAACCCGAGGCTTTTGATTCTTTATTTAGATTAATATTTGGGTTGCTTTCCATATTTAAAACTTGATTTGGCGAAATAAAAGTCATTATCCCTTCATCAAAATCATATTCTTGTTGTCCATAATAAAACTCATAAGAAATATTTCGTTTTAAACCAATGGTGTAATATTCTTGTTTAAATTTTATTCCTTTTATATTTTTAGGATATTTAACTTCACTATAGTCTATTAAACTAATTAAAGGATGTTTAGGTGCACTTAAATTAGCAAAATTATGATAGTCTTTTATTTTAGAGAAGCTCTGTATATTTAACATAGTGCTATTTTAAAACTATTTTATTTTTTTGAATTCTAATAGTAGTTGTATCATTTAAAAAGGCAAACAAAAGTCCAATAAATATAGGTATAAATATATTTAATATTTCTTTAAATTCTATAGTTGGATGAATACCAAAGAAAATAATTAGCCCCACAAACCACGCAGAAATGTTACTTAATAATTTAATCTGTGCTAAATAGTTTAATAATGTAATACATATAAATACTGCTATAGGAAAACCAATAAAGCCAAAATATTTACCAAGAAAATCACCTAAAGTTTGTGTTATAATAGCCATTATAATACCTGCAGTAATAGGTATTAATGTATATAAAGCAGATTTTAAAGTTTTACCAAATAAATAATAGCTTAACCATGATAAGAAGAGTGCCCAAGTAGGTAAATTAAATAAAGTTGATAAAAAAACGGCCAAAGCTCCTAAAATAGCCATTGTTATGGCAGATAAAAATTGTTTCATAAATAGGTGTTATTTAGGTTATACCATGGCTCCATTAGCTCCAATATTTTGAGCTGAAATCCATTTAGCTTCATCACTTGCTAAAAAAGTAACTATTTTTGCAATATCGTTTGGAGTACCTAATCTATTAAAAGCATTGTTGTTTGCAAGTTGTGTAATTAATTCTTCCGATTTTCCTTTTAAAAATAATTCTGTACTTGTTGGGCCAGGTAATATACAGTTTACGTTAATACCTCTATAACCAACTTCTTTAGCAAATACTTTACTCATTTGTTCTATTGCTATTTTAGTTGCTGAGTAGATACCATAGGTTGGAAAAATAGTACGAGTGACCGATGATGAAAGATTGATGATACTTCCGCAGTCTGCTAATTTGGTTGATGCTTCTCTTAGTGTGTAAAAGACTCCTTTTAAATTTATATTTATTTGTTTTTCGAATAGATCATCTGTTGTGTTTTTAATTAAAGTATTATGCATAACACCTGCATTATTTACTAAAATATCAACTTTACCAAAATGATTAATTGTTTCATCAAATAAACGAATAACATCTTTTTTCTGACTTATATCTGCTTTTATACTTATTGCTTTATAACCATTATTAATAATTTCTTTAACAATTTTGTCTGCAGATTCTTTACTAGAAGTATAATTAATTACAATTGTTGCTCCGTTTTTAGCTAAATCTTTTGCAATTTCAGCTCCAATACCTCTAGAAGAACCCGTTATAATTGCAATTTTTCCTTTTAGATTACCCATAATTCTTTGTTTTAAAAATTTAATACAAAGTTGAGTTATTTCTACATTTTAGATTTTTCCAAATCTTGGTTTTGTTTGTCCTATTTATTGTTTTGTGGAGTTTACCAAATAAAAAAAAGCTAGTGATATTTTATCACTAGCTTTTGTATTCTGCTTTAAAAAAGAGAAACTAAAAATTAATTTTTTGCTTCCTTTTTAAAATTATCAAATTTATTTGATTCCTTTTTTGGCCAGTTGTTGTTAGATGTATCAACATCTGCTGTTTCAAAATCTGGATCTACAGTAATTTTAGTAATTTCTTGTGTAGAAGCAAATACTCTTCTTGCTGTATTATCATCTTTCATCCAAATTTGAGCAGGAAAAGTTTGTCTTTCTGTTGTACCATCAGCATAAGTTAACTCTACAATAAGTGGC
The DNA here is from genome assembly GCF_021991835.1 of Polaribacter sargassicola. GTDB lineage: Bacteria > Bacteroidota > Bacteroidia > Flavobacteriales > Flavobacteriaceae > Polaribacter > Polaribacter sargassicola. Next base: position 261,850 of record NZ_JAHDAU010000006.1, on the reverse strand, counting down.
ATAACTAAACCTCCTGGTTTTTCAAACTCTACAGAATAAATGTAAGAAGGAACTTCTTTTCCATCAACATATTTATCCATTGCTTTAGAGTTAGCATCTTCTTTTTTATCAGTTATGTAAACTAAATCACCTAATCCTTCAAAATAAGTTTTTGCTCTTGGGTTGCTTTTTATAATTTCTGAAATTCTTTCGCTTGGTTTGTCAGTTAAATATAATGGCTTAACTTCTTTAATAGCTATATCTGTTACGTCTGTTGTGTAAAACCAACCTCTCCAAAACCAGTCTAAATCCATACCAGATGCATCTTCCATAGATCTAAAGAAATCTGCAGGTGTTGGGTGTTTAAACATCCATCTTTTAGAATATGTTCTAAAAGCATGATCAAATAATTCTGGTCCCATAATTGTTTTACGTAACATGTATAAACCAGCAGCTGGTTTAGAGTAAGCATTTGGTCCGAATTGTTTTACATAATCTCCTTGAGACATAATAGGAGAGATGTTACTTTGATCTCCACCCATATATCTTGTAATATCTTTTGCAGGGTTTGTTGCAAATAATTCTGGATCGTATGTTAATTCTGCTAAAATTTCTACAAAAGAGTTTAAACCTTCATCCATCCAAGTCCATTGTCTTTCATCAGAATTTACAATCATAGGGAAAAAGTTGTGTCCTACTTCATGTATAATAACACCTAACATTCCTTTTTTAGTTCTATCAGAGTAAGTTCCATCAGGATTTGGACGACCAAAGTTGAAACAAATCATTGGGTACTCCATACCTTGTCTTTCTGAGTGTACAGAAATTGCTTTAGGGTAAGGATAATCAAAAGTTAATTTAGAGTATTCTATTAAAGTGTGTGCAACTGCTCTTGTAGAGTGCTCTTCCCATAAAGGGTTTCCTTCTTTTGGATATAAAGAAACAGCCATTACAGTTTTACCGTTTACATTAGTTGCCATTGCATCCCAAATGTATTTTCTTGATGTTGCAAAAGCAAAATCTCTTACTTTATTAGCTTTAAATGTCCAAGTTTTAGTTTTTGTAGCACGTCCTTTTTCAGCTTTTTCAGCTTCTTCTTGTGTTACAATAATTACTGGTTTATCAAAAGATTTTCTTGCTTGTTCCCAACGTTTACGTTGTGTTTTTGTTAAAACATCTTTTTCGTTTTGTAAAACACCTGTTGCATCTACAATATGATCTTCTGGTACAGTTAAGTTTACTGTGTAATCTCCAAATTCTAAAGCAAATTCAGATCTACCCCAGAATTGCATATTTTGCCATCCTTCTACATTATTATAAACAGCTAATCTTGGAAAAAATTGAGCTATTGTATAGTTGTTGTTTCCATCAGGAAAAGTTTCTAAACCAGATCGTCCACCATCTTTATTAATGTCATTAATTTTATAATTCCATTTAATGCTGAATTCAAAAGTTTCTCCAGAAGCCAAAGGTTGAGGTAAGTTAATACGCATCATCGTTTTATTGATAAAGTGCGATAAAGGTTTACCGTTACTTTTTACTTCTTCGATGTTAAAACCAAAACCTTTTCCTTCTTTCATGTAAGTACTTTGAAAGTTAGAAGGAGTAATAAATTCTGAAGCTCTATCAGATTTAGCTAATGGAGTTTGAGAATCATCTGCTCTCATGTTTTGATCTAACTGCACCCATAAATAATCTAATTGATCTTTAGAGTTGTTATGGTAAGTAATTGTTTCGTTACCATAAATTTTGTTGGTACTTTCTTCTAATCTAATATCCATAATATAATCAACTTTTTGTTGACTATATTGGCTACCAGGCGCACCAGAAGCAGTGTGTTGATCGTTAGGAGTTGCCAAAACATCTTTCATTTGTCTAAATTTGTTTTGGTCGGTATGTCCTTGTTGCGTCTCAGTTTTTTTAGTTTCTCCTCTTCTTCTTTCTTGCGCAAAGTTTGTGGCAACTACAAAGAGTAAAGAAAATAATAATAAAGAAATTTTTTTCATTTGGTATATTTGAATTAATAACTGAGCTAAGCTAAGAATATAGTAGCTAATAAGTTAAAAAAGGTTAAAACTTTAACATATTTTTATAAAAAAGGACTACAAAAATAAAATTTAAATAGTTTAAAGGCAATTTGGGACTCTAAATATAGAATTTTAGATAAAAAAAAGCATCTCTGTTATAGAGATGCTTTTTATAATTATTTAAAAGAAAAAAATAGATTAACCTTTTACTTTTGTTTTAAATTTATCAAACTTGTTATTAGTATTTACAGGGAAACTGTTGTTAGAAGTATCTACATCTGCAGTTTCTAAATCAGGATCTATTACAATACTTTCTATTTGTTTTGATGAAGAAAATACTTTTGTAACTTCAGCATCATCATATCTCCAAATTTGTGCAGGATATGTTTTCTTTTCTTTAGTACCATCTTTGTATGTAAATTCTACAATAATAGGCATTACTAAACCACCTGGCTTATTGTATGTAATTTCGTAATGATATTTTTTGTGCTTACTAGAAAAACCTAAACCATCAGCTGTATCTTCTATAAACTCTACAGAATCGCTGTTAGATTTTGTATAGAATTTTTTAACTCCTTTAATACCTATATCAGTTACATCTGTAGTGTAAAACCATCCTCTCCAAAACCAATCTAAATCTACACCAGAAGCATCTTCCATTGTTCTAAAGAAATCTGCAGGAGTTGGGTGTTTAAACATCCATCTTTGAGAATATGTTCTAAATGCATGGTCAAATAAATCTTGCCCCATAATAGTTTCTCTTAAAATCCATAAAGCAGTTGCTGGTTTACCGTATGCATTGTTACCAAAACTATAAACATTATCTCCTTTAGACATAATTGGTGCAATTTTAGATTGATCTCCTGCCATATATTTTACAATATTTTTAGGTAAACCTCTACCTAATGGATATCCTTCTTCATATTCCATCATTGCTAACATTTGCACGTAAGAGTTTAAACCTTCATCCATCCAAGTCCATTGTCTTTCATCAGAGTTTACAATCATAGGAAAAAAGTTATGTCCTACTTCATGAATTGTAACACCAATTGTTCTGTATTTTTGTCTGTCAGAATAACCACCATCTGGTAAATCTGGTCTACCTGGATTAAAACAAATTTGAGGATATTCCATACCCATTTGTCCATCAACAGAAATAGCTTTGTGGTAAGGGTAATCAAATGTGTACTTAGAGTATGTTTTTAAAGTTTGTACAACAGCTCTAGTAGAATGATCACCATATAAAGGGTTTGCTTCTTTAGAATATAAAGAATAAGCCATTACAGTTCTACCATTAATATCTACAGCTTGTGCATCCCAAATAAATTTTCTAGAAGTTGCAAAAGCATAATCTCTTACATTTTCTGCGTAAAATTTCCAAGTTTTAGTTTTCTTAGATTTAGTTTTTTCAATTTTTGTAGCTTCTTTTTGAGTACGAATGATAACAGGTTTATCAAAAGAAGTTTTTGCTTTTTCTAATCTTTTTAATTCTGTTTTTGTTAAAACTTCAGTCTCATTTTGTAATACACCTGTTGCACCTAACATGTGGTCATCTGGTGTAGTAATGTTTACTGTAAAATCTCCAAATTCTAAAGCAAATTCACTTCTTCCCCAGAATTGGTCATTTTGCCATCCTTCTACATTATCGTAAACACATAATCTTGGGTAAAATTGAGCAATTACATAGTTTTTATTACCATGTTCTTCAAAATATTCATAACCAGATCTACCACCTTGTGTTCTGTGGTTGTTGATGTTATACCACCATTTTATTTTAAATTTATAAGTTTCTCCTGATGCTAAAGGTTTTGGTAAGTTAATACGCATCATTGTTTGGTTAATGGTATGCGATAATTCTGCTCCATCATTAGTAGTTACACTTGTAATTTTAAAACCACCATCAAAAGGTTCTTCTGGGTAAGCTCTTTCAAATCTAGTTTTACTAAGTTTAGTAGGTACTTTACTAGATTGGATGTCTGGAGTTTTAGAGTCTGCAGCTCTCATATTTTGGTCTAATTGTACCCATAAATAAGATAACTCGTCTGCAGAATTGTTGTGATATGTAATAGTTTCAGAACCTGTAATTCTGCTTTTTTCATCGTCTAAAACAATGTCCATTACATAATCTACTTTTTGCTGTGTGTAGCCTTTTCCTGGCGCACCAGATGCAGTTCTTTGCTCATTTGGCGTTGCCAAAACATCTTTAAGTTGTCTAAACTTATTTTGGTTTGTGTGGCCTTGTTGTGTTGTTTTTTCTTGACCGAATGCGGCTGACCCAACAAAAAACATACTCAATAATAAGAATGTAAATTTTTTCATTTGTACTTGAATTGATTAAGGGGACAAATTAATAATAAGTTAGTATAAAAGTTAAAATGAGTTAAAATTTTAACAAACCTTTATCATTCTTTGCGGTAAGTAAAATACTTTTGTGTTTTTTACCCACTTTACTCTTTATTAAATTTTGTTGTTTTGGAAAGTGTGTAGTTAAAATTTTGTTTTCTATTTCTATAGTTTTTAAGTTTTCTACATTTTCTATTTCTAAATAAAAGAAAACTAAATCGGCATCATATTCTTTACCTATATATGTAAAATTTTTGTTGGTATTGTTTACTTTAAAGTGCAATTTTTTTTCTAAATATTCTTTAAAATAAACATCATTATTTTTTAACTCTTTTTTAGTTGTTAATTGTAAATCAATATTATTGTCTTTATTTAAAGCTTCTTCTATATCATCCATAAAAACATTTATTGTTATTTGTACAGATTTTAAATCGCTTCTATATTCTATTTGTGTTAAACTCAAATAATATTTATGAGTAGAAAAAGAAAGTAATGGAATTATGAAAAGTAGTAAATACGTTTTTTTAAACTTCATGTTTATTTTAAAAGAGTTATTATTTTTCAAAACTAGTCATTTTTAATGATTTTTAAATAAGGTATACTTTCTTTCTGAAATATTTTTATAAGCTCTAAAGTCTCATTTTCTTTATGTAAATCCTCAATACCTAAAGGGTTACAATATTCTAAAAAGTGATAATAATTATCTCTAGGTATTTTTAATACTTCAAAGAAAAAACTTTCTCCAAGTTCTGATAAAATTTTATCTGGAACCGCTTTTTTTTGTGCTAATTCTTTACGCAATTTACTTTCTTTATCCTTAAAAGGAATACTAGCAGAAGCTCCACCAACTGGTGTAGAATTAGGTACAGTATTAACTATTGGAGGTTTTGCTTTAGAAATAGCATCAATTGTGTAATCTTTTTGATTAAAATTAACATTAGAAAAATCCATAGTTTCTCTAAGTAAAGAGTCTTTTCTGTTTTTGGGTACATCATTTAAATCTACAGTTAACGTACCTACTAAATTGTTTTTTCTTAATTCAAATTCTTCTAATATATAAGTAGTAGCGTTTAATTTTATTTTTAAAATTCTAGATGATATAATTTCTTTAGTTATGGCAAATTTTTGCGTTTTATGCTGTATAGATGAAATTTGTAAAGTATCTCCTTGTTTTGCATGGATGTTAAAAGTACCATCATCTAAAGAAAAAGTACCTTGATTGGTTTTTAAATTTATGATGTTAGCATTTTTAATTGGGCCAATAGAATCTGTTAATTTACCTAAAATTAATGTTTTTTGATTTTGGGCAAAAGTTGTAAAAGCTAAAATTAAAATAAATGGTAATAGTAGTTTTTTTATCATCTTTTAAAAGTTACTTTTTTTCTAAGAGTTTTAAATAATTGGTACTTTCTTGTTGAAATATTTGAATGATATCTAATACTTTATTTTCTTTATATAATTGTTCTATTTTTTGGTTGTTACAATATTGTAAAAAGTGATAATATTTTTCTTCAGGAATTTTTAATTTATCAAAGAAAAAATCTTCGCCAAGTTCTGATAAAATTTTAAGTGGAATAACTTTTTTTTGATTAAAAGCTTCGTTTATATTGGTAGATTTATTAGATTTTTTAAAAGGGTTTAATTTACCAATAATTTTACCTGCATTTATACCTTGGTAAGTATTAGATACCGTGTTTACAACTTTAGGCATTGCCCTAATATTTTCATCTATTCTTTGGTCTACAACACTAAAATCTACATTAGAAAAATCCATATTTACTCTTAAAAGAGAATCTTTTTTTTCTTTAGGAATATCATTAACATCTACACCTAAATTACCAGATAAATTATGTTTTCTTAAATCAAACTCGTCTAAAACATATACATTAGATATCAAGTTGATAATAATTGTTTTATCTTCTACAATTTTCTTGTTTATTACAAGCTTAAGAGTAATATGTTGTACAGATGATATTTGTAAAGAATCACCTTCTGAAACAGAAATATGAAAACCACCACTATCTGAAGAAAAAGTACCTTGATTTGTTTTTAAATTAACAACGTTTGCATTTTTAACAACACCTACAGAATCTACTATTTTTCCAAAAAGTAAAACTTTTTTGTTTTGCGATAAAATAGAAAAACTTAAAAAAAGAGTAAAAAAGAGTAGTAGTTTTTTTATCATTATTTGGTTTTATTGGTTGGTTATCAGTAAATCCTCTATGTTTTTTTTATGAGGAAAGAGCCTACTTTCTTCTATTAAAATAGTTGTTAATTTAATTTTTTGATCACTCTTAAAAATACTAATAATATTTTTATCTACACAATCATTTAGAAATTGATTAATATATTCTTGTTTAATATTAAGGTCTGTAACAAAAAAATCATCAGTAAAGTGTTTTCTAATTTTAGAAATCATATTGTCTTCATCAGAAAATTTTTGTAGCTGTTTTCTTTTTTTATTAGTTCCGTTTAAAGCGTTTAATAAATTATCTAAATTTACAGAAGCACTAGTTATATTAAGATTTGCAATTTTAGTATTTTTTTTGGCTTTAGTATTTGCATACGGAAGATGAAGTGATTTTGCATTTATAGTTGGGCCTTTATAAGTTGTTATTTCTGGATCTTGATAAAAAATACTTCTAGCTTCTTCTAACACAATTTCATTTAGAGTTTCTGTTTTTTCGTTTAAAGTAACGGTAATATTTTTATCAGAAAGAATTTTATCAGTAATATAAATTATTTTTTTCTGAAGATTTATATGAGAAAAATATAAGCTATCACCTAATTTTACAGCAATTTCAAAAGAACCATTGTTATTTGTAATTGTACCTTTATTTGTGTTTATATTAATAACATGTATATCAAAAGTGCCAATACTATCAATGGTAGCTAAGTTACCTAAAATAGTTTTTCCTTTTATAAGAGTCCTTTTTTCTTGTGCATTTACAGAAATTAAGCAAGAAAACATGCAAAATAAAACAAGTATTTTTTTCATCAATACAAAGTAAATAGATGATGCTCTTAAAACTCTACTAATAGAATTGTAAATTTCTGTTAAATGGAGTGTTTATAAATTCTTATTTTTGATGTATGAAAAAAATGATAATTGCAAGTACTTCTACAATTCATGGAAGCAAATATTTAGCTTATTTATTACCAACTTTAAAAAAACATTTTAATGATGTAAAAGAGTTGTTGTTTATACCTTATGCAAGACCTAGTGGTATTTCTTATGATGATTATACAGCAATTGCAAAAAAGGCATTTTCTGTTTTAGATATTGATGTAAAAGGGATTCATGAGCACAAAAATGCTAAAGAAGCAATAAAAAATGCCGAAGCTATTTTTACCGGAGGAGGAAATACGTTTGAGTTGGTAAATCAGCTATATAAAAATGATGTGCTAACTACTTTAAAAGAGGTTTTAGAAAATGGAACGCCATATTTAGGTACAAGTGCAGGAAGTAATATTTGTGGTGTAAATATGATGAATACCAATGATATGCCTATAGTTTATCCACCAGATTTTACCACTTTAGGCTGCATCAATTTTAATATTAATGCACATTATTTAGACCCAATTAAAGATTCTACACATATGGGAGAAACTAGAGAAACTCGTATTAAAGAGTTTCATGTTTTTAATAATATACCCGTTTTAGGTTTACGTGAAGGAAGTTGGTTAGAAGTAAATAACGATAAAGTTATTTTAAGAGGAGAACTAACTGCTCGTCTTTTTGAACAAAACAAGCAGCCAATTGAATTAGAAAGTGGAGTAGAGGTAGAGGTTTAATAATTAAACCATTGCTCCATTAGCGCCAATAATTTGTCCGGAAACCCATTTAGATTCATCACTTGCTAAAAACAATGCAACTCTAGCAATATCTATTGGTTTTGCTAATCTATTAAAAGCATTCATACCACTTAATTTTTCTATAAACTCGGGTGTTTTACCTGTTAAAAATAACTCTGTTTCTGTAGGACCAGGAGCTAAAGCATTTACCGAAATTCCTCTACCTATTTCTTTAGAAAATACGCGAGTCATTTGCTCTACAGCTGCTTTTGTTGCTGAGTAAATTGCATAAGTAGGCAACATTAATTTTACTGTACTAGAAGATATATTAATGATGTTTCCATTATCTGCAAGTTTTTTTTCTGCTTCTTGTAATGTATTAAAAATACCTTTTACGTTTACATTAAAATGATTGTTAAAATCTTCTTCTGTGTTGTCTTTTAACATTTTAGATTTCATTGTACCAGCATTGTTTATTAAAACATCTACTTTACCAAAATGTTCTATAGTTTTATCAAATAGATTAGTTACCTCTTTGCGTATACTAACATCTGCTTTTACAGCAAAAGCTTCTCCGCCATTATCTATAATAGTTTTTACCACTTCATTAGCCTTAGATTTACTATTTGAATAATTAACAATTACTTTGGCTTTATTTTCTGCTAAAAGAATTGCAATTTCTCTACCAATTCCTTTAGAAGAACCTGTTACAATAACTACCTTGTCTTTTAATGTCATCTTTGTGCTTTTTTAGTGTCTTAATTATTATAAAATTTACTAATTAAAAATTAGCTGATTAAAATTGATTTCTATTCACTCTAATTTTAAGTATAAACCAAAGTTAATAAAAAATACCAAGTGGTATGTTTTATTAACTTTCTTTAACAACCTAATTGATTTAGCTTAAAAAATGGGTTGTTAAAGAAAAATAAAAAGAGGTTTTTAATTTTTTTAGTAACTAATATACTTTACAATTTCTAAACCATAACCAATCATACCAACACGTTTAGATTGCTGAGTATTTGTAATTAATTGTAGTTTTCTAATGTTTAAATCGTGTAATATTTGTGCACCAATACCAAAGTCTTTATTGTCCATTTTAATTTCTGGCGCTTTCATATTACCTGCTTGCTGATTTTCTTTAAGAATAGATAATCTGCTTAGTAAATTTTGAGATTGATTTTGCTGATTGACAAAGATAATTGCTCCTTTACCTTCTTTATTTATAACCTGAAACATCTTTTCTAGCTTCTTATCAGCATCATTTGTTAATGTTCCTAAAATATCATTATTAACTAAAGTAGAATTTACTCGAGTCATAATTGATTCTTCTTTGGTCCAAGAACCTTTAGTTAAAGCAATATGTACTTGGTTATTTGTTGTTTGTTGGTAAGCTCTTAATCTAAAATCTCCAAATCTTGTTTTTATATCAAAATCTTCTTTTTTCTCTATTAAAGAATCATGTTCCATTCTGTAGGCAACTAAATCTTCTATAGAAACAATTTTAATATCAAACTTTTTGGCAACTTCTAAAAGTTGTGGTAAACGTGCCATTGTACCATCCTCATTCATTATTTCTACAATAACACCAGCTGGTTTTAAACCTGCTAAACGAGCAAAATCTATGGCTGCTTCTGTATGACCAGTTCTACGTAAAACACCACCTTCTTTAGCTATAAGAGGAAAAATATGTCCCGGTCTTGCTAAATCATAAGGTTTAGTTTCATTATCTACTAATGCCTTAATAGTTAGAGCTCTATCGCCAGCAGAAATACCTGTTGTAACACCTTTACCACGTAAGTCTACAGAAACGGTAAAAGCAGTTTCCATAGGGTCTGTGTTATTGTTAACCATAACATGTAAATCTAATTCTTTACAGCGCGTTTCTGTTAAAGGAGTACAAATTAAACCTCTACCATGTGTAGCCATAAAGTTAATCATCTCTGGAGTTACTTTTTCTGCTGCAGCTAAAAAATCTCCTTCATTTTCTCTATTTTCATCATCAACAACAATAATAACTTTACCATTTCTAATATCTTGTATAGCTTCAGAAATTAAGTTTAATTTAGTGTTGTTTTTTATATTTTGAGCTGTCATAATAAATAAGTTATGCTTCTTTTTTTGAAAATGTTTTCTTAAAGAAATTAATAATCGGTTGCGTAATGGCATCTAGATTAAATATTCCTTTGTCTTTTGTGGCTCTTCTTGTTAATAGTATAGCTAAAGGAACCATAATTATTGCTGCAATCCAAGATCCTAAAAACGATGTAATAGAACTTTCTTCTGCAAGGTTTTTACCAAAAGTGTTGCTAAAGAAATAAGTTACATAAATAGCAATAGCTAATATCATAGGTAAGCCAAAACCACCTTTTCTAATAATAGAACCTAAAGGGGCTCCGATAAAAAAGAGAATTAAACAAGATAAAGAAAAAGCTATTCTGTTGTAATATTCTGTATCAAAGTAGTTTAAGGTTTTTCTTTGGAGCTTAATTTTTGTTTTGTTATTGTTTATAGAACTATAAGCTCTACTTGCTTTTGTTACTGCAGAGTTTAAAATATTTACTTTATCTTCTAATTTAAAGTTTTCTAAAATATTTGGATCTAAGTCTTTTGGTTTTAAAGAGTCTTGATATTTATATAAGTCTTTAGCTGTTACTGATGTATATAAGTTTTTAGCTTTTAAGCTTAAAACTTCATCATAATTAGATTTTAAATGAGGAATTGTGTCGCCTAATTGATTTAGACTAAGCATCATGTGGTTTTTAGTATGATCCGTTTTATTTAAATCTCCTTCATCTGAAATAGAAGAAATATCAATGTTAAATTCATATTCATCAAAAATAGCACTAGAAGCAGGCATATTTTTATTTTTGGCTGCAGTTGTACCTCTTTTTAAATGTTCTTCATAATAATTACCATCATTTAAGATAAAGGTTATATATCTACTTCCTTCTTCAGAAATAATTTTACCTCTTTTAGCTGTAATTACTTTAAGGTTGCCTTTAAAACCAGATAAATCATATATTAAAACATTTTTTAAAAGGTTTTCTTCTTCGCCATATTTTTCTGTAAATTTAATTTGATAACCAGGTAAATCGCTATTAAAACTACCAGGTACTAAAGCCATTGCAGGTTTTTTCTTTTTAATATTTAAATACAGGTTTTTTTGTTTTAAAACAGCATAAGGGTATACATTGTTTAAAAACAAAAAGTTTATACCACTAAAAAATATGGTTAAATAAACAAGTGGTCTAACTAATCTTTGTAAAGATATACCTGCAGATTTTGCCGCAGCAAACTCATAGTTTTCACCTAAATTACCCAAAGCCATAATAGAAGATAATAGCACACCTATGGGTAAGGCTTGGGGTGTTATAATTAGAGTTGTGTAGTATAAAAATTTTAAAATAAAAGGAAAACTAATTCCTTTACCGGCTATATTGTCAAAAGTTTGCCATAACACTTGCATTACCAAAACAAATAGCACAATAAGAAATGTAGCTACAAATGGAACTAGAAATGTTTTTAGGATGTATTTATCTAAAATTTTCATTGCTGCAAAAGTAGTTTCTTAAGATGAAAGAAGCTACTAATTAACTGTTAATTGAAAAAAATTAATCTATTGTATATTTTAATTGTTTATACTTGGCAAGATCTAATGAGAAAAACTGGTTAGGTAATGTTTGATTACTTTTAAGTTTAGTTATAGTAAAGGTTGTTTTAGATGTATTAGAACCAGTTTGTATTAATTTATAGATGTGTTTTGTTTTAGCATCTATACCTAATTCTACTTTTACAATATCAGAATTACTATCGATAGGATTTAAAGTAACAAACTGAATTTTTCTACCTTGTAGGTTTTTTAAATCTCCCATTTCAAAATTATAGCCTTCTTTATAAAAAGTTAGTAATTTTGAAGGATATATAAAACCATCATCTTCTCCCATATCTCCTTCTGTGATAGATATTTCTTTTTCATCGTTATTAATTACATATAATTTTTTTCCATCAAAAATAAATGTATTTCCTAAGTAATTTAGGTTATATTTTTCTCCTTGTAGCGTAATTTCTCCTCTAATAGGTGGCTCATCACCTTCTTTAATACCAGCATCTTCATTGCTTAATGTTTGTGCAAAACCAATATTCATGTTTTTATATGCTCCCATTTTTTTAGAAACTTCATCTAAAAGAGATTTTGCTTCTTCAGATTTTTGAGAAAAAGTAATTGTTGTAATAAATAAACTGAAAAATAAGATTGCTATTTTTTTCATAATTTTAGTTCTTTTCATCTTAAAAATTAGATGATATTTTAATTGTTTTTTTCGTTTTCTAATAGTTGTTCTAAAGCAATAAAATCTGGTATTAAAACTTGTCTAGCTTTACTCCCTTCAAATCCACCAACAATGCCTGCAGCTTCTAATTGATCAATTAATCTACCTGCTCTATTATAACCTAATTTTAATTTTCTTTGTAATAAAGAAGCAGAACCTTGTTGTGCTGTAACAATAATTTCTGCAGCTTCTTTAAATAATTTGTCTCTATCTTGTATATCAATATCAATACTTGTGCCACTTTCATCATCTACATATTCTGGCAACTGATAAGCTTCTGGATATGCTTTTTGAGAGCCAATAAAATCTGTAATTTTTTCTACTTCTGGTGTATCTACAAAAGCACATTGTATTCTGTTAATATCATTACCAGCTGTGTATAATAAATCTCCACGACCAATTAATTGATCTGCTCCACCTGCATCTAAAATGGTTCTAGAATCTGTTTTAGAGGTTACTCTAAAAGCTATTCTTGCAGGAAAGTTGGCTTTAATAATACCTGTAATTACGTTTACAGAAGGTCTTTGTGTGGCAACAATTAAATGTATACCAATTGCTCTAGCTAACTGTGCTAAACGTGCAATTGGTGTTTCTACTTCTTTACCAGCTGTCATTATTAAATCGGCAAATTCATCAATAACTAAAACTATGTAAGGTAAAAATTGATGACCTTCGTTGGGGTTTAATTTACGTTTTTTAAACTTAGCATTATATTCTTTGATATTACGAACCATTGCAGATTTTAATAAATCGTAACGATTATCCATTTCTATACAAAGAGAGTTTAATGTGTGCACTACCTTGGTAGTGTCTGTAATAATTGCTTCTTCTACATCTGGTAGTTTAGCTAAGTAATGACGCTCTATTTTATTAAATAAAGTAAGTTCTACTTTTTTAGGATCTACTAAAATAAATTTAACTTCTGCAGGATGTTTTTTATATAATAGAGATGTTAAAACGGCATTTAAACCTACAGATTTTCCTTGTCCTGTAGCTCCTGCCATTAACAAGTGAGGCATTTTTGCTAAATCTACAACAAAGGTTTCATTAGAAATTGTTTTACCTAAAGCAATAGGTAACTCCATAGGAGATTCTTGAAATTTCTTAGAAGAAATAACAGAATACATAGAAACGATGGTTGATTTTTGATTAGGAACTTCTATACCAATAGTTCCTTTACCTGGTATTGGTGCAATAATTCTAATACCTAAAGCAGATAAAGACAAAGCAATATCATCTTCTAAATTTTTAATTTTAGAAATTCTTATACCAGCTTCTGGTACAATTTCATAAAGAGTAATTGTTGGCCCAACAGTTGCTTTAATTTCTGCAATACCAATTTTATAATTTTTTAAAGTTTCTACAATTCTATCTTTATTAGCTTCTAATTCAGTAGGATCAATAGAAATACTCTCGTTATATTGTTTTAATAAATTAAAAGTTGGAAATTTAAAGTTAGATAACTCTAAAGTAGGATCAAACTCACCAAAATCTTTTAAAACTTTATCAGATAAATTCTCTACAGATTGTTCTTCTTCTTTATTAATTGCAATATCAATACCAACATCATTAATATCTTCTACAGTTTCTTCTGTTTCTGTCTTAGATGTTGTTTTTACATTTAAAGAAATATCGTTATTTGTTACATCAGAATGTTTAGAAATTGTTGGTTGTAAGTTTTCTAAAGAAAGCTCTACACTAGATTTTTTTGTTCTTTCAATTTCTTCTTTTTCTTGTACTAAAGGCTTTACAGGTTCTTTTTTAATTTCTTCTGTAGCTGTAGTAATTTGTTGGTTATCTGTATCAATTAACTCTTGGGCTCTTCTTTCTTCTCTTTTTCTTTTATAGTTTTCTATATATTTTTCAAAAGTTACTTTATAGCGTACAATTAAGTATACGCTTAAATAGAATAATAAAAAGATAACTAAACCTACTTTGCCAATAAATGTTTGTAAATATTCATTAATTTCAAAACCTATTATACCAGATAAAAGTGCGTGTTTAGGATTTAAAAAGCCTAAAGAAATAGAAAACCATAGTGTAGCTATTAAACCCCAGTTCCAAGAAATAATTATAGATGATATTTTTCTTTTAATTAGAATTGATATTCCTGTTTTTAAAATATGAAAACAGATAATAAAAGAGCTAATTCCGAAACCATTATAAATAAAAAAATGAGATAAATTTTGTCCTATTTTACCTAATGAATTTTTGCTTTTTACAGTTTTATCAGCCAATTCTGTAAGAATACTCTGATCTTCTTTCCAATTAAAGAAAAAAGAAACAAAAGCAAAACAAAGAAAGAAAGAAAATAAAATTAAAAAGGTTCCTACTATTGTTTTTGTTTGATTCGTTTTTAGAAAGGCAAAAATGCTCGGTTTTTTATCCGAAGGCATTATTGTTTTTTTTCTACTTTTTTTTCTTATTGCCATTAATAAATTATTCTTTTTAGCTGTAAACTGTAATTATTTTTCTAAAAACAATGCTATTTTAGGTACGTAAATAAAACCTGCAATAATTAAAGACGTAATTGCAGCAAAGGTAGGAGCACCAGCAGCAATATCTTTTATAAAACCAATTTTTTTATGATAATCTGGATGAATAAAATCAGCCATTTTTTCTACGGATGTATTTAAAGCTTCTGCAACAAGTACAAAGCCGATTATTAAAATCTGAAACATCCATTCTATATTAGAAATTTTAAAATAAAAACCCATAATGGTAGCAATAAAAGTAATAAAAATCTGTACTTTAATACTATCTTCTGTAGTAACTAAAAGCCAAAGACCTTTAAAGGCAAATTTAAAACTACGAATTCTACCTCTTAAAAAGCTGTCATTAGGGTTTTTCATAAAACTATATTATATAGCGTTTAATGCAGCTGTATAATTTGGTTCTTCTGTTGTTTCTGCAACTTGTTCTGTATACACTACTTCTCCATTTTCATCTATAATAACAATAGATCTAGAGTGTAAGTGAGCTAAAGGTCCATCAGCAATTTCTAATTGATAAGATTTACCAAAGTTACCATCAGCAAAATCAGATAACATAACAACATTATCTATACCTTCTGCACCACAAAAACGTGCTTGAGCAAAAGGTAAATCTTTAGAAACACATAATACAACTGTATTTTCTAAATCTGCAGCTTTTTTGTTAAATTCTCTAACAGATGCAGCACAAGTACCTGTATCTACACTTGGAAAAATATTTAAAATTACTTTTTTACCAGAGAAATCTGCTAAACTTTTTTGAGATAAATCTACTGCAGTTAATTTAAAATCAGCTGCTTTAGTACCAGTTTCTGGTAAATTACCTATTGTTTTTATTGCGTTTCCTTTTAATGTGATGTTTGCCATTTTAGTATATTTTTTAGAACATCAAAAGTAAGAATAATTTATAGATGTTTTTAAATTTTTAGGTTGGTTTAATTTTTTTTAAAACCAAAGGATATAAATCTTCGTAAGTATATGTGAATCAAAATTAATATTAAAACAAAATTAAATTATGAGAACATTAAAATTTTTAAAAGTAGCAGTTTTAACATTTACTTTATTTACAGCACAGTCTTTTTTAGCACAAGAAAAAACTAAAATGGTTGGTGGAGCAGAAATGTATCCCTCTAAAAATATTGTAGAAAATGCAATAAACTCTAAAGATCATACAACACTTGTAGCGGCGGTAAAAGCAGCAGATTTAGTAGATGTTTTAAAAAGTGATGGACCTTTTACTGTTTTTGCACCAACAAATAAAGCTTTTAGTATGTTGCCAGACGGTACTGTAGAAACTTTATTAAAACCAGAAAATAAAATGAAGTTACAAACAATTTTAAAATACCATGTTGTTGCGGGTAAATGGAATGCGAAAGATATTTTAAAATTGATAAAAAAAGGAAATGGAAAAGCGATGATTAAAACTGTAAGTGGTGGTACAATTACAGCATGGAAAAAAGACGGTAACGTTTATATTTCTGATGAAAACGGAGGGAAAGCAAAAGTTACAATTGCAGATGTAAATCAATCTAACGGTGTTATACATGTTATTGATGCTGTTTTATTACCAAAATCTTAAAAAGATAGATTAAATATAATTATTTGAATAAAAGCTGCTTCTTTATGAAGTAGCTTTTTCTTTTTACTATTTTTTATTAGGGCATAAGCTTTTATAATAACAAGTTGTACTTTTGCACTTTTAAAAAAATAGTAGTCTACGTGAATATTACACAGTATACATCAGAATTTAAGTATAATTGGAAACTTGCAGCACCAGTAATGTTAGGTATGTTAGGGCATACATTTGTAAGCTTTATAGATAATATTATGGTTGGCCAATTAGGCACTGCAGAATTAGCTGCCGTTTCTTTAGGTAATAGTTTTATGTTTATTGCAATGTCTATTGGCATTGGATTTTCTACAGCAATAACACCTTTAATTGCAGAAGCAGACTCTTCTAATAATTTAGAAAAAGCAAGATCTACCTACAAAAGTGGTTTGTTTTTATGTACTACTTTGGGTCTTATTTTATTTTTAGGAGTTTATTTTTCTAAACCTTTAATGTATTTAATGAAACAACCTAAAGAGGTTGTAGAAATAGCAATTCCTTATTTAGATTTAGTAGCTTTTTCTTTAATTCCTTTAGTTGTTTTTCAGGCAATTAAGCAATTTAGTGATGGCATGTCTATGACAAAATATCCAATGTATGCTACGTTAATAGCTAATATTATAAATACACTTTTAAACTATATTTTAATCTTTGGTAAATTTGGTTTTCCAGAAATGGGTATTGTTGGTGCTGCCTACGGTACTTTAGTTTCTAGAGTAATTATGGTAGTTTATTTGTGGGGATTATTACGTTATAAAGAACGATCTGCAAAAATTGTAAAAAATATAAAGTTCTTTATTTTAGATGTTTTAATGATAAAGAAAATTATAAGTTTAGGCTCTTTAAGTTCTATGCAAATGTTTTTTGAAGTTGCTATTTTTACCGCAGCAATTTGGTTAAGCGGTTTATTAGGTAAAAATCCTCAGGCGGCAAATCAAATAGCATTAAATTTATCTTCTATGACTTTTATGGTTGCTATGGGATTAAGTGTAGCATCTATGATTAGAGTTGGTAATCAAAAAGGATTAAAAAATTATAAAGAGTTAAGAAGAATTGCATTTTCTATATTTTTATTAGGTATTTTATTTGCCACTTTTTTTGCTTTAATATTTTTTATTTTTCATAAAAGTTTACCAAATATCTATGTAGATTTAAATGATGAAGCAAATTATGTAGATAATATTGCAGTACTTTCTATTGCTTCTAAATTATTATTGGCAGCAGCTTTTTTTCAAATATCAGACAGTATACAAGTAGTTGTTTTAGGCGCTTTACGTGGTTTACAAGATGTAAAAATACCAACAATACTTACTTTTATTTCTTATTGGGTTATTGGTTTTCCGGTGTCTTATTACCTTGGTACAGAAGAAATGTACGGTAGTTTTGGTATTTGGTTAGGTTTATTAGCCGGATTAACAACAGCTTCTATTCTCTTATTTATCAGATTTAATTGGTTAACTTTAAAATTGATAAAAGAAAAACATACTTTAATTTAAAAAAAAACAAAAAATAAACAGGATGAATTTACCTAAATTTTTATTAGCAGACAACAGCAATTTTCCGGAAGATATTTTTGTATTGCATACAGAGTTTCCACGTTTTATGATTAATTTAAAAGATGATGAAATTGAGTGGTTTGAAGATTTAACAGGTGAAAATGAAGAAGATATTGCCACAGAATTAGCAGATTTAATGGATAAAGCTGGCGAGTTCTATGATGAAGAAATGAAAAAATACGAGTAATTTCTATTTCTATTTTAAGCAATCTTTTTACTTCTCATAGCCATTAAACCTAATATAGGGCCAACAGCCAATACTAAATAAACTAAATTAGAGTCTGTAGAATTGGTTAAATTACTAATTATTTGAATACTGATAATTGTAATTGCATAACCAATACAGTTTACAATAGTTAAAGCAGTACCTTTACTTTTAGAAGGTGCATTTTGTGCCACTAAAGTAGAAAATAAAGGAGAATCTGCTATTACAAAAATTCCCCATAGCAATAGAAATGTTATAAAAACCATTTTATTGTTCACATAAAATACTAAAGGAGAAATTAAACAACAAAAACAAGACAATAAAAGCGCTAAAAAAGCAATTTTTTTAGTGCCATATTTTTCGGCTAAATAACCACCAATAACACAAGATAAACTACCAATTGCAATAATAAAAAAAGACAATAACGGAATGTTGAATTGAGATTCTGTATGTATGTTGTTATATGTTTTTAAAAGAATTGGTACAAATGCCCAAAAGGTATAAAGTTCCCACATATGCCCAAAATACCCAAATGCAGCTTTTCTAAAGTTTAAGTTTTTAAAAATAGAAAAACAAAGAGTAATATCTAATTTAGTATTTTTCATTCTGTAAGGACCATTTGGTACAAAAATTAACATAATTAGGCCACCAAAAGAAGCTAAAATAGAAATTGCTATCAAGATGTTTTTCCATGAGTAACCAGACATCATATCTTTTAAAAGATGTGGTAAAGCTGTACCTAAAACTAAAGCTCCTACTAAATAACCTAAAGATTTTCCTAATCCTTTTTGGTAATAATCTGTAGCAATTTTCATTCCTACAGGATAAATTCCTGCTAAGAAAAATCCTGTTAAAAATCGCATACCTATTAAAGTAAAGAAAGTTTGGTTTTCAAAAATTAGACGTAGATTAAAAAAAGCGCCTAAAACTGCACAGAAAAAAAATATTTTAGAAGGAGAAAACCTATCAGCAATAGTAAAAAGGGCAAAAACAAAAGTGCCAATTATAAAGCCAAACTGAACTGCAGAAGTAAGGTAACCTAAAGCAAAATTTTCTAAATTAAAGCTATTTACTAAATCTGTCATTACTCCATTACTTGCAAACCACAAAGAGGTACAACAGAATTGAGAGATAATTATAATAGGGAGTATTATTTTTTGTTTGTTCATAAACGAATAAATGTAATAATAATAAATTTAAAATTTTGCCAAGTAAATAGAATTTTTATCTTTGGTTTTAATGAAAAAAGTTAAAATCATAGAATGTCCACGTGATGCAATGCAAGGAATAAAGTCTCATTTTATTTCTACAGAACAAAAAGCATTGTACATAAATTCTTTATTAAAAGTTGGTTTTGATACTATAGATTTTGGAAGTTTTGTTTCTCCTAAAGCAATACCTCAAATGAGAGATACAGCCGCTGTTTTATCAAAATTAGATTTAACTAAAACTACTAGTAAATTATTAGCAATTATAGCAAATATAAGAGGAGCAAATGATGCATCTAAATTTGAAGAAATAGATTATTTAGGATATCCTTTTTCTATTTCAGAAAATTTTCAAATGCGTAATACTCACAAAACTATTTCAGAATCTATAGAAACCTTAGACGAAATTTTAAACATAGCTTACAAGTCTAATAAAAAAGTAGTAGCTTATTTATCTATGGGATTTGGAAACCCTTATGGAGATCCTTGGAATGTAGAAATAGTAGGCGAGTGGACAGAAAAATTATCTAAAATGGGAGTGGAAATTTTATCACTTTCTGATACTATTGGTAGCTCTACACCTAAAATTATAGATTATTTATTTTCCAATTTAATTACACAATACCCAACTATAGAGTTTGGTGCTCATTTACATACAACACCAAACAAATGGCACGAAAAAGTTGATGCAGCGTTTAAAGCTGGTTGTAATAGGTTTGATGGAGCTATGAAAGGTTATGGAGGTTGCCCAATGGCAAAAGATGAGTTAACGGGTAATATGCCAACAGAAAAACTATTAAGTTATTTTACTGCAAAAAAAGTAGATACAAATATTAGACCTATGAGTTTTGAAAGCGCTTATAACAAAGCTTTAGAGACTTTTTAAACCTATAATTATCTTTTTTTGATTAAAATCTTCTAATCAAGTCATTTCAACTTATAAAAAATTACAATTTAACTTGTTAAAAAGTCATTTCATCGCATAAAGAGATTAAAAAAAAATCTGAGATGTAATATTGTATCAAATTAACAGTATTTAAATTTAATCTAAATAAAAGATGAGGAAGATTATTTTATCATTAGCAATTGCAACAGTTTTAATTTCGTGTAACAATAACAATGAAGACGATACACAATTAACAGTAGCACCATCAACTTATACATTTGAAAGAAATGGTATAACAACTGTAAGTTTTTCAGGACAAACTACAAGAATAGAAATGGGAGAGGAGTTTGTATCTGCACTTTCAGATAATACCCAAACAACAGCCTCTTTAAGTGGTAAATTTGCACATTCTGAAGGAGAATCAAATTTTTCTGATGCAGATTTAAATGCTTCAGATAAAAGTATAAGAAGTAAAACAGCAGCTTCAACAGATTTTTATTCTGCAAACACATCAGATGCATCTCTAATTAAATCTCAATTTGATTCGTGGATAGCAGCACAAGTAAGCGAAGTTTATCCTAATTGGAATGTAGATGCCGTTTCTGGTACAGCAGGTAAAATTCAAGAAGCAGGTGGAGGATCTACAAGATATGTAAATGCAAAAGGATTAGAATACAACCAAGTAATAAACAAAGGTCTTATTGGTGGTTTAATGGTAGATCAAATCTTAAACAATTATTTAAGTCCAGCTGTTTTAGATGCTGGAGACAACGTAGCAAATAATGATGCAGATGTTTTAGATGGCGATAACAATTATACTACAATGGAGCATAAATGGGATGAAGCTTTTGGTTATTTATACGGCTTAGAAGCAGATGTAACATTACCTGTTTTAGGTGCCGATAGTTTTTTAAACAAGTATTTAGATAGAGTAGAAGGTGATGCAGATTTTACAGGAATTGCTGCAGATATTTATGATGCTTTTAAATTAGGTAGAGCTGCAATTGTAAATAAAGATTATACAACAAGAGATGAGCAAGCAGCTATAATAAAAGAAAAAATTTCTGAAATTATTGGTATAAGAGCTGTGTATTATTTACAACAAGGTAAAGCAAATTTAGGTTCAGATTACGCTTCTGCTTTTCATGACTTATCAGAAGGTTTAGGTTTTGTTTATAGCTTACAGTTTACAAGAAAACCAAATTCTACAGAGCCATATCTTACAAAATCTGAAGTAGATGGATTTATGAGTACTTTACAAGCAGGTAATGGTTTTTGGGATGTAACATCTACAACTTTAGATGATATTTCTAATACTATAGCATCTAAATTTAACTTTACTGTTACTCAAGCAGGTAGTTAATAGTCTAAAATTTATAAGAACGGAAAAGAAATCTCAATTGATTTCTTTTCCTTATTTTTGCAATATATTTAGATTTAATAAGAATAAAATGATTAAAAAAGTTCATATCCTTTTTATATTTGTTGCAACAATTTTTGTTTCATGTAGTTCATCAACATCAGAAGAAGAGGAAGAAATAGTTGTAGATAATTTTGATAGAGGTGCAATGTTAACCAATATTGCAGACAATATTATTATTCCTGCCTACACAGACTTTAGCACAAAAATGACAGCTTTAAAGTCTGCTGGAGAAACGTTTACGGAAACTCCAAATCAAACAAATTTAGAAAATTTAAGATCTTCTTGGTTAGTAGCATATAAAACTTGGCAATATTTAGAAGTTTTTAACTTTGGTAAAGCAGAAGAGATTCAATATTCATTTTACATGAATGTATATCCGTTAACCGTTTTAGATGTAGAAACAAACATTTCTAATGGTTCTTATGATTTAACTAGTGTAAATAACCAAGATGCACAAGGTTTTCCTGCCATAGATTATTTATTATATGGTGTTGCAGATTCAGATGTTACTATCATTGAAAAATACACAACAGATGAAAATTCTGAAGGTTACAAAAATTACCTAACTGATGTTTTAAATCAAATGACTACCTTAACAGAGCAAGTTTTTATAGATTGGTCTAGTTATAGAAATGAGTTTGTTTCAAGTACATCTAATACAGCAACAAGTGCTGTAAATATATTGGTTAATGATTACGTTTATTATTACGAAAAAGGATTGAGAGCCAATAAGTTTGGTATTCCTGCAGGAGTATTTTCATCAACAGCTTTGCCAGAAAAAGTAGAGGCATATTATAGTAGAATTTACTCTAAAGAATTAGCTTTAGAAGCTTTAGTAGCTGTAGAGGCTTTGTTTAAAGGAAATCATTATAACTCATCAACAGCTGGTGTTGGTTTTGATGATTACTTAATAGATATAGAAAGAGAAGATATTTCTACAAGTATTATCAATCAAATAGAAGTAGCAAGAACTCAAATAAACACATTAAATTCAGATTTTTACGAGCAAATTAATACAAATGATATCGCTATTTTAAAAGCTTATGATGAATTACAAAAAGTAGTAGTTTTACTAAAAGTAGATATGCTACAAGCTTTTAATATAAGTGTAGATTATGTTGATGCAGATGGAGATTAAAATATTAGTATAAATCAAACCCTAAGAATTTACTAATAGATAAAATCTTAGGTTTTTTATTTTGATGAAATTTTTGAAGTACAATTTTAAAGAACAAACAAACGCAGCTCCTTTGGCTGTGTTTCGTTTGTTTTTTGGTTTAATGATGTTTGCTAGCATTGTCCGTTTTTGGGCAAACGGTTGGATAGAAAAACTGTACTTAGAACCAAAAATGTTTTTTTCTTATTATGGTTTTAGTTGGATAAAGCCAATAGGAAATTACACTTATTTATTATTTGTTATTTGTGGTTTATCAGCACTATTTATAGCTGTTGGTTATAAATATAGACTGGCAATAATTACCTTCTTTCTATCTTTTACTTATATAGAATTAATGGATAAAACTACTTATTTAAATCATTATTATTTTATAACGATTATAAGTTTTGTACTTATTTTTTTACCTGCAAATGCTACTTTTTCTATTGATAATTTATTTAAAAAAAAGAAATATATCAACATACCAAAATGGACAATAGATATTATTAAAATACTTTTGGGTATTGTCTATTTTTATGCTGGTTTGGCAAAATTAAATTCCGATTGGTTATTTAGAGCAATGCCGCTAAAAATTTGGTTGCCTTCTAAATACGATTTGCCTTTAATTGGTAATAACTTTATGCAACAAGAATGGTTTCATTTTGCCATGAGTTGGTCTGGAATGTTGTACGATTTGTCTATTCCGTTTTTGTTATTGTACAAAAGAACTAGAATTTTTGCTTTTGTATTGGTAGTGATTTTTCATGTTTTTACTAGAGTTTTATTTCCAATTGGCATGTTTCCTTTTATAATGATTGTTTCTACATTAATATTTTTTGATGCTAAATTTCATCAAAAAATTATTGATTTCATAAAAAATTTTTTGTCAAAATTGTCATTTCGAGCGCAGTCGAGAAATCTAAAATTAATTAATAATTATAATTTTTCAACAAATAAGAGAAAATTATTTATTCCGTTTTTAAGTCTATTTCTAATCATTCAGCTTGTATTACCTTTTAGATATTTATTATATCCGGGAGAATTATTTTGGACAGAAGAAGGATATCGTTTTTCTTGGCGAGTAATGCTAATGGAAAAAGCAGGAATGACAAATTTTAAAGTAGTAGACACAAAAACAGGGCGTTTTTTTATGGTGGATAACAAAGATTTTTTAACCACATTTCAAGAAAAACAAATGAGTTTTCAGCCCGATTTTATTTTAGAATATGCACATTTTTTAGGAGATCATTTTAAAAGCCAAGGACATAAAAATATAGCTATTTTTGCAGAAAGTTACGTGGCTTTAAACGGACGCTTAAGTACTAGATATATCGATTCAAAAGTAGATTTATATCAACAAAAAGAAAGCTTTAAACACAAAGATTGGATTATTCCGTTTTCATCAAACATAAAAATAACAGGACTATAGATATATGAAATTTAGATTCTTTTTAATCGTTTTTACCCTAATACAAACTACAATTTACAGTCAGTATAAAGTATCAGGAACCGTAGTTTCTGATGAAAACAAGACTTTAAATAAAGTAGAAATTTATAATGAATCTGGTGGTTTGTTAGCAGAAACAAATACTTTGGGAGCATTTTCTTTTTCTATAAATACTAAAACGGTTTCTTTAGTTTTTTATGCGGATAATTATAAAGTTAAAAGAGTTGTTTTAAAGGTAGATAATTACACAGATATAAAAATTGTATTAGATTCTTTCTCAGAAGAATTATCAGAAATTGAAATTAAATCTAGAAAACGTAAAGTTTTTGAGTTAAAAAGGCTTAAAGATGTAGAAGGCACTGCAATTTATGCGGGTAAAAAAACAGAAGTGGTTTTAGTTAATCAGTCCGCAGCAGCTTTATCTACCAATAATGCGCGTCAAATTTTTAATCAAGTTGCAGGTTTAAATATTTATCAAAATGATGATGCAGGTTTGCAATTAAACATTGGCGGTAGGGGTTTAGATCCTAATAGAACTGCTAATTTTAATACTCGCCAAAACGGATACGATATTAGTGCAGATGTTTTAGGATATCCAGAAAGTTATTATACACCCGCATCCGAAGGATTGGATGAAATACAAGTAATTAGAGGTGCTGCTTCTTTACAATACGGAACGCAATTTGGAGGTTTGGTTAATTTTATCACTAAAAAACCAACAAAAAACCAAGAAATTGTTTTTAGAAATACTTTGGGAAGTTATGGTTTGTATACAAATTTTACAAGTTTAAGTAATACGTATGGTAAGTTTAGTTATTATGCCTACATCAATTATAAAAAAGGAGACGGTTTTAGACCAAATTCTGAATTTGAATCTACCAACATATTTGCACATTTAGGGTATCAAATAAATAATAAAAGCAAGTTGTCTTTAGAGTTAACAGGTTTAAAATATTTAGCGCAACAAGCAGGCGGTTTAACTGATGATATGTTTAACGAAGAGCCGTTACAAAGTAACAGAGCACGTAATTGGTTTCAAGTAGAATGGTTTTTATATAATTTAAAATGGGAACATGCTTTTTCTGATAACACCAATTTTTCTTTTAATTTCTTTGGATTAGATGCTTCTAGAGATGCATTAGGTTTTAGAACCAATAGAGTAAATCAAGTTGATTCTGGTGAAGAAAGAGATTTGATAAAAGGTACATTTAAAAACTTTGGTTTTGAGTCTCGTTTGGTAAATAATTATACCATTTTTGATAAAAAGTCTACTTTTTTAATTGGTACAAAATTTTACAAAGCAAAAAACACCAATATGCAAGGTCCTGGTTCTGATGGTTCTGATGCCGATTTTAATATGTATTTAGATGAATATCCAGATTATGCAAACCAGTCTGACAGTAAATTCCCGAATTTAAATACATGCTTATTTGGTGAAAATATTTTTTATATAAATGATAAATTATCAATTACACCTGGTTTTAGATTAGAGTACATCAACACAAAAAGAGACGAAATTATAAAAGATATTGTTACCGATGCTGCAGGAAATGTAATTAATGAAAACCTAAGAGATGAAGAAGAAACTAACGAAAGAACTTTTGTTTTATTAGGCTTAGGATCTAGTTATAAATTAAATAAAACAACAGAATTTTATGGTAATATATCTCAAAATTACCGTTCTGTAACATTTTCTGATATAAGTACAGCAAACCCTGCTTTTGAAATTTCACCAGATATTACAGATGAAAAAGGGTTTACTATTGATGCTGGTTTTAGAGGAAATTATAAAAACTTTTTTTCTTATGATGCCAATGTTTTTGGTTTGTTTTATAATGATAGAATTAATATTTACACAAGAGATGACGGTAAAGCAGAAAGAGATAATATTGGTGATGCCAGAATTTTAGGAATAGAAAGTTTGATTGATTTTAATCTAAAAAAACTGTTTATCAATAATTCTAATTATGTATTAAATTACTTTATTAATTCTTCTTTTATAACATCAGAATATACAAAGTCAGAAATTAATGGAGTAGTAGGTAATCAGGTTGAATTTATACCAAACATCAATATAAAAACAGGAGCTCGTTTTGGTTATAAAGACTTTTTAGCAAGCATTCAATATTCTTATTTATCGCGTCAATTTTCTGATGCAACTAACGCAACAGGAGGTAGTATAAGCGGCGTTACTGGAGAAATACCAGCGTATGATATTTTAGATGTTTCTGCTTCTTATAAATACAAGTTTTTAAAGATAGAAACAGGAGTAAATAATCTGTTAGATAATAGTTATTTTACACGCAGAGCCACAGGTTATCCAGGACCGGGTATTATTCCATCGTCACCAAGAAATTATTACATTACTTTAGAGTTTAAGTTTTAAAATTAATAAACTTAGAAGTAAAAAAAACAACCTACAATTTAATTATAGGTTGTTTTTTTGTTTGATTTTTATAAAAGTTTCTTTCAAATACTATAGTTAATCTCCGTCATTATCTGTAGGTAAAACATTAACAGACAATGTACTTGCTGCATCTACAGAAAAATATTGCAATAAACTAAATAAAGAAGTGTAAAGAGTTTCTACACTTTCATCACCATTAGAAATTGCTGTGTATAAATTGTTATCAATGGCATCAATATTGTTAAAAACGGTAGTAAAACTGTTGTCAATTTCTGTAGAAATTTCTGTAGAACCCGCTATTTCATCAACAATATTTGCAAAATTTACACTACTTAAAGTATATGCATTTTGCACTTCTTCTAAAGAACTTTTTATTAGTTGTAAAGAACTTTTACTTCTGTACGCTTCTAAAATATCTAGATTTATATTAGAAGAACTTTCTAATCCGGCAGGTTTACCAATTTTAGTAACTCTAATAATATCTATAATATTTATAAGTTGATTAAAAGCCAAACAGCGTGCATTTTCTATACACGATAAGCTTTTGTAATTAGAAAAAGTTGTTTTGTAACCATCTTCCCAAAAATCAATTAATAGATTTATTTGTCTTAATGTTTCTTTAGAAATAGCTAATAAATAATCTACTCTGTAAGAATCTTCTTGTAAAAGAGCAAGATTATCATTATTTGGTTCATATAACAAATATTCTATACCCGCTAAACCTTTAGAAACTGTACTACTATTGCTAATATAATCGGTATCAAAAGTAGTTTTATCTGCAATATTACCTTCTATTAATGTTGGATTTGCAGGAAAATTATAAATGATGATATCAAAATAAAGTGATTTTACATCAACCACATTATAAACTCTAGTTTTAGAGTAAGAAATGGCAGAGTTTAACCATTGCTCTTGTAAAGCAGTAAAGTTTTCTTGATTTATATTTGTTTGAAAAGCTTCTGTAAGAGTTACTTGCTTTTCTATTTCTGTTTTAAAATTATTTAAAGCAGGTAATATGTTTACATTATAATATTCTTCATGAAAAAGATCTATTGATGATGTAGTATCTGAATTTTCTTTGCTACAAGAGGCTAATAAAAAAGCTATAGAAAAGAAAAAGAAAAAAAGTTTTTTCATTTTTTGTTATTTATAATGAATTTAAAAATTTAAGTACTTGTTCACGACTTTCTTTAGATAAATTTTTGAAGTTGTTTTTGGCATTTTCTGCCTCACCACCATGCCATAAAATAGCTTCTTCAATATTTCTAGCTCTTCCATCGTGTAATAAAAAAGTATGATCGTTTACGGTTTCTATCATTCCTAATCCCCAAAGAGGTTGTGTTCTCCATTCATTTCCGTTAGCCAAAAAATCGGCTCTATTATCTGCTAAATCATCACCCATATCATGCAATAAAAAATCAGAATACGGTCTTATAGTTATGTTTTCTAATTGAGTTAATAAAGAATAATTATTATCCGTTGTAAAATTATTAATATGGCACTTAGCACATTCTAACTCACTAAATAAAGCTTTACCTTCTAAGACATCAATTGTATTATAATCTCTTCTTATTGGAACGGAAATAGCTGCTTGATAAACCATTATTCTGCTCATTTGAGTGTCGGTTACTTCTACAGTTTCACCTTCATTATTACCATTATAAAGTTCATCACAATCAATACCAGGAGGACAATTTTCATCAGGAAAAATAGAAGTTGTTAATCCCATATCACCACTAAACGCGGCAGCAATTTGTTGTTCTAATGTAGGTTGATTGGCTTTCCAACCAAATTTACCAATGGTAGATTTATTTTCTTTAACATTCCAAACATAATTTGCTTTTCCAGAAATTCCATCACCATCAATATCATTAATATCTTCATTGGCTAAAATACTGGCTTCACTTAAAGCGTCTATAAAACCTAAACCTATTACTTGTTGGCCAACTCTTGGAGATTGTTTAGCATTGCTTAAACTACCATAATTCTCATCAACAATTGTATAAATAGGTTTTCTTAATTCGTAAGTTTCTCCATCAGGATAAGTACCTGTTATTGTTTCAAAATGAACGTTAATTGTACCTTCTTTATCAATACCCAAATTAGAATCATCTTGTAATTGATCTCCATAATTACCAAAACCTATAGGTCCTGTTATAAGATCATTACCAGAACTTAATCTAATTAAAAATCCTTCTGAACCAGCGCCATTTTCTAAGACAGGTTTTCCTCTACCATCTCTTAAGTGACAAGCACTACAGGCTCTTGCGTTAAAAATTTGACCTAAACCATCTCTAGAAGTAGTAGAGGCAGGAGCAGAAACCCAACTTTGATCGAACATGGCATTACCAACACCAAAAAAAGCAAGTTCTAAATCTGATAAAATAGGAATCCCTCTACCAAAAGCTTTATCTGCGGTAAAAGCTTCAATAGATAAATCAGATACTAATTTTTCTTCATCTAATTCGTAATTTATACTGATATATTCTTCATCAGATAAACCATCAGAAGTACAAGAAAAACATATAAATATTAAAACTCCTATATATAAATACTTCATTTATTCTTTTTTGCAAAAATAAATAAAACTGAAGACTAATAAAGTCTCCAGTTTTATTTAAAAAATATATGTCTAATCTAATAGATTAGTTAATTGTAATGCTAACACCTAATGTATTAGCTGCATCAGAAATAGCTGTTCCTTGTGCTTTTAATGCTGATGATAATTGACCAGCAGGACCGTTAGAACCTAATGTTTCTTCACTAATAATTTCATCAAAGTTTTTACCTAAACTTAATAATGTGTTTAATTTAGAAACTGTTTCAGAAGCTTTAGTTTCTAAAGCAGATGCAATAGTTGTATTACTAGCATTTGTTAGTTCTATTAAAGAAGCACCAGAAATAACAGCACCACTTTCTGTTGTGTAACTACCAATAATAATGTTGTTAATTCCATGTACATTAGCCCACATATCTTGGTTTGTATTGTCAGAAAAACAAGAGTGTTCATTTTCTTGTCCTTCATCTATAGCTGGGTCTAAACGTTCTAATGCAACTTCTCCATTAGAAATAAAACCAATTCCGTTTAAGATGTTTGTTAAAGCTACATCTTCATCTAAAGCTTCAAAAGTAGTTCTGTAAGAACCACCAACAGCCCAAGTATTGTTCAAATCATTTAAATCGCTAACTAATAAATCTGTAACAATTTGTAAATAAGTAGCTCTTCTATCCGAAAAATCTGCTGTAGTGTAATCTGTATAAGGTCTATTACCAGAAGTAGAATAATCATCTGTTGTATGTGTTACACTATTATAGTTTAAGTCTTGTCCCCAAAGTAAAAACTCAATAGCATGCCAACCCGTAGAAATATTATCATCTTTACCATCTTCATTTTTAGCAATAATGTTAGCTTCTGTTAAATCAAAAGAAGTATCACCAACTAAACCATTTTGTACAATACCTCCCGTAGTGTTGTATACATAATCTATATAACCTTCATCTAAAGGCCATGCATTTATTTGCCCTTCTGTACCTAATAAATTTTCATTATCTATAGGTCCATTAGCTTCTCTATAAGCTTCTGTTTGTCCGTAAAAATCTCTAGCATATAACCAAGCTTCTCTTGCTTCTGTTAAAGTAGTTTCTGAAGGAGCAGCAATAAAAGCGTCAATTTTTGTTTTCATTGCTACTGCTGTGTTGTATGTATCATCATAATTAGCAGCTGCAATTGTAGCGTAATTTGAAATAAATTCTGCTTTTGTTACTATATCTGTTGGTGTTTCATCATCATTTTTAGAACAAGAAACAGTTAAAACACTTACAAATAAAAGTAAGGTTAGTTTTGTAAAATTCAATTTCATTATAGTTATATTTATTTAGATTGTTTTTAAATATGATGCAAATTAAATGACTTTTATCATATTACACAAACTTTATTTAGAATAATTAAAAATAATAAAATTGATAAAGCACCTTGTAATGTGAATTAAAAGTTAAGCTTATTTATATGTGACTGTATTTTAATCTTTTTATTCAATTAAAAATTGTAAATTTGCACGCAATTATATCTTAATTGCAACATGACAGCACACAACAACAAAATTTTAGGAGAAGGTTTAACTTATGACGATGTTTTATTAGTTCCTGCCTTTTCAGAAGTACTTCCTAGAGAAGTAAGTATTCAAACAAAATTTACAAGAAATATTACTATTAATGTACCAATTGCTTCTGCAGCAATGGATACTGTTACAGAATCTGCTTTAGCAATTGCTATTGCAAGAGAAGGTGGTATTGGTGTTTTACATAAAAATATGACGATTGAGCAACAAGCTCAAGAAGTTAGAAAAGTAAAACGAGCAGAAAGCGGAATGATTTTAGATCCGGTAACTTTGCCTTTAACAGCTGTGGTTTTAGATGCTAAAGCATATATGAAAGAGCATAGTATTGGAGGTATACCAATTGTAGATGTAGATGGTACTTTAAAAGGTATTGTTACTAATAGAGATTTACGATTTGAACACGATAATGCTAGACCTATTGTTGAGGTAATGACAAGTGAAAACTTAGTTACTGCTGGTGTTGGTACTTCTTTAAATGACGCAGAAAAAATTCTTCAGAATTATAAAATAGAAAAGCTTTTAATTGTTGATGAAGATTATAAATTAAAAGGATTAATTACTTTTAGAGATATTACTAAAGTAACTCAAAAACCAATAGCAAATAAAGATTCTTTTGGTAGGTTAAGAGTTGCTGCAGCTTTAGGGGTTACAGGAGATGCTGTTGATAGAGCAGAAGCTTTGGTTAATGCAGGAGTGGATGCAGTTATTATAGATACTGCTCATGGACATACCAAAGGTGTGGTAAATGTTTTAAAAGAAGTAAAATCTAAATTTCCAGAATTAGATGTAGTTGTAGGTAATATTGCAACAGGCGAAGCTGCTAAATATTTAGTAGAGGCAGGTGCTGATGCTGTAAAAGTTGGTATTGGTCCAGGTTCTATTTGTACAACTAGAGTTGTTGCAGGTGTTGGTTTTCCTCAATTTTCTGCAGTTTTAGAAGTTGCTGCAGCTATAAAAGGAAGTGGAGTTCCTGTTATTGCTGATGGAGGAATACGTTATACTGGAGATATACCAAAAGCAATTGCTGCAGGTGCAGACTCTGTTATGTTAGGATCTTTATTAGCAGGAACAAAAGAATCTCCTGGTGAAACAATTATCTTTGAAGGAAGAAAATTTAAATCTTATAGAGGTATGGGATCTGTAGAAGCTATGAAAAAAGGTTCTAAAGATAGATATTTTCAAGATGTAGAAGATGATATTAAAAAATTAGTACCAGAAGGAATTGTAGGTCGTGTACCTTATAAAGGAGATTTAGCAGAAAGTATCCATCAATTTATTGGTGGTTTACGTGCTGGTATGGGATATTGTGGTGCTAAAGATGTAGAAACTTTAAAAGAAACAGGAAGATTTGTAAGAATTACAGCAAGTGGAATTAATGAAAGTCATCCACACGATGTTGCTATTACAAAAGAATCTCCTAATTACAGTAGAAGATAAGTTTATTACATACTGTATTTTTATAAAATTTAAAATATCGAGGATTATAATTCTCGATATTTTTTTTGTTCTTATTAAAAGTATTTGAATTGTATTCTTAGGTATACTTTTTAGGTTTTATAATTCTTTTTTATATAACCTAGAAGTTCCATCAAACTTATCTAAAATAATTTGAGCATTTCCGTAAATACTTATTTTACTTTTATCAGAAGCTTGAATCTTAATAATTTCTGAAGCTTGTACAGAAATATCACTATTGTCTTTTGTTGTAGAAAAGATGTTTTTTAAGTTCAAATCTTTTGCATCTAAATTACTTGATTCTGTTAAAATAGATTCTAAATATTGTGCATTTCCTTTAATATCAACTTTAGCACTGCCTTTCATAACAACGTTTAAAGTATCGGTTTTTATTAAAATATCAGAATTACTAGATTCATTTAAAGTTAAATTAACTTTATTACTTTCTATGTTAAGTTTAGATTTAGAAAGTAATTGAATTCTAGACTTATTATTATTAACAAAAGTAAAATTATCAGATTTTAAAGTTATATCTGCTTTAGCATAATCATTTATTTTAACTAAAATATCTGAAGTTTCTAGAGAATTTAGTGTCTCTATTTCTGCGTCATCAATTAGTTCTATTTCAGTTATAGGATTTTTATGAAAAATAGTAATTAATAATTTTTTACTTTCTCTAATTTTCTTAGTGGTAGAAATTGTAAGTGTTTTATTAATTACAGTAAAATCTATAACATCATGTATATTTTCATCTGTTTCAATTTCTACAGAAGATGTTTCTCCCTTTTGTAAAACAACTTTAAAACTATTTTTTATATATATTTTATTAAAGGAATCTAGTTCTGTTTTTTCAGTAGTAATATTTTTATTTCCTTTTATTTTTTCTTGACTTTGAACCAGATTAATAATAGAAAATAAAATAAGTGGTAAAATAATTTTATTTTTCATGTGGTTGTTTTTTTATTTAAAAAAAGAAAAACCATTTCAACAAAAAATATGAAATGGTTCTCTTTACTTTTATATTTATTAGAAAAATTATGCTAACATAGTAACAGGATTTTCTATAAATGTTTTTAAAGTTTGTAAAAATTGAGCACCAACAGCACCGTCAACAGTTCTGTGATCACAAGTTAAAGTTAAATTCATAGTATTTCCAACAACAATTTGTCCGTCTTTAACAACTGGTTTTTGTACAATTGCACCTACAGATAAAATTGCAGAATTTGGTTGGTTAATAATAGAGTTAAAGTTTTGAATACCAAACATACCCAAATTAGAAACAGTAAAAGTACTTCCTTGCATTTCAGCAGGACTTAATTTTTTGTTTCTAGCTTTACCAGCTAAATCTCTAACACCAGCACCAATTTGAGTTAAACTTAATGAATCTGTATGTTTAATTACTGGTACTAATAAACCATCTTCTACAGCAACAGCAACACCTACATGAATATGACTGTGATAAATTGTGTTAGCATCAGACCAAGATGTATTTACTTGTGGATGCTTCTTTAAAGCCATTGCACAAGCTTTAACTACCATATCATTAAAAGATACTTTAGTATCTGGAATTGCATTTATAGTTTTTCTAGAAGCCATTGCGTTATCCATATCTACTTCAATATTTAAACTGAAGTCTGGAGCAGTAAATTTAGAGTTACCTAAAGATTTAGCAATTGCTTTACGCATTTGAGAGTTTTTAACTTCTTCTGAGCTTTCTACGTTACCGGTAGAAACACTACTTGCAGTTGATGCAGTTGCTTCAACTTTAGCAGCAGGTGTATAGTTTTCTACATCTTTTTTAATGATTCTTCCGTTTTCACCAGAACCAGTAATGTCTGCTAAATTAAATCCTTTATCAGAAGCGATTTTTTTAGCAAGTGGAGAAGCAAATACACGTCCTCCTGTGTTAGTAGAAGTACTTGCAGCAGCAGCTGGTTTAGCTTCTTCTTTTTTAGCAGCAGCAGCAGCAGGCTTTGTTTCTTTCTTTTCTGGAGTTGCTTTAGCAGGTGCTTCATCAGATGTAGAAGCAGCTCCACCATTTGCAACAATTGCAGAAACATCAGTTCCAGCAGGTCCTATAATAGTTAATAAACTATCAACAGGAGCAGTTTCACCTTCTTGTACACCTATATATAAAATAGTACCTTCATAGAAACATTCAAATTCCATTGTAGCTTTGTCTGTTTCAATTTCAGCAAGCATTTCACCTTCTTCAACAGAATCTCCAACTTTCTTTAACCATGTTGCTACAGTACCATCAGTCATTGTATCACTTAAACGAGGCATAGTAATAACATGTACTCCATCAGGAATAGCCACTGAAGAAGATTCTTCAGAAGTTGTTTCTTCTTTTACTTCTTTTGTTTCTTCGGTTTTTGGAGTTTCTTCAGATGAAGATCCGTTTAAGATATCAGAAATATCTTCACCTTCTTCACCAATAACAGCTAATAATACATCTACAGGAGAAGTTTCACCTTCTTGAATACCAATATGTAATAAAGTTCCTTCATAGAAAGACTCAAATTCCATTGTAGCTTTATCAGTTTCAATTTCTGCTAAAATATCACCTTCTTCAACTTTATCTCCAACATTTTTTAACCATTTTGCCACAACACCTTCTTCCATAGTGTCGCTTAGTCTCGGCATATTTATAATTGTAGCCATATTTTACTTTATAAAAGGATAATCTTCTTGTTCATAAACCATATCGTACATTTGCTGAGTTTCTGGATACGGAGAGTCTTCTGCAAATTGTTCGCACTCTTTTACCATAGCCTTAACTTCTTTATCTATAGCAGCAATTTCTTCTGCAGTAGCGTACTCTTTTTCTTTAATAATATCTAGAACTTGAGTAATAGGATCTATTTTTTTATACTCTTCTACTTCATCTTTAGTTCTGTAGTGTTGAGCATCAGACATTGAGTGACCTCTATATCTATAAGTTTTCATTTCTAAGAAAGTTGGTCCATCACCACGTCTAGCTCTGTCTAAAGCTTCATCAATAGCTTCTGCAACTTTTATAGGATTCATAGCATCTACAGGTCCACAAGGCATTTCATAACCTAAACCAAGTTTCCAAATATCTGTATGGTTTGCTGTTCTTTCTACAGAAGTTCCCATTGCATATCCGTTATTTTCACAAATAAAGATTACTGGTAATTTCCATAACATAGCTAAGTTAAAAGCTTCGTGTAAAGAACCTTGTCTTGCAGCACCATCACCAAAACAAGTTAAGGTAACACCTCCTGTATTATTATATTTATCACCAAAAGCAATACCTGCACCTAATGGAATTTGACCACCAACAATACCATGTCCTCCGTAAAAACCAAATTCTTTAGAAAAAATATGCATAGAACCACCCATACCTTTAGATGTTCCGGTAGCTTTTCCGTATAATTCAGCCATAACACGTTTTGGATCTTCTCCCATACCAATTGGTTGAACATGATTCCTATAAGCAGTAATCATTTTATCCTTAGTTAAATCCATTGCATGCAATGCACCTGCTAAAATTGCCTCTTGTCCATTATATAAATGTAAGAAACCTCTAACTTTTTGTTGAATGTAAACAGAAGCAAGTTTGTCTTCGAACTTACGCCAAAAAAGCATGTCTTTGTACCAATCTAAATAGGTTTGTTTGGTGATTTTTTTCATTCTATTAATTATTGTTTGTTTAATGATTATTAATAAAGATAATAAAATAATCGTAATACAAAAATAGCTGTTTTATATAGAATAAAAAAGTAAGGGATTAAAAAATTTTAAGCTTTAAAATATTAAGTAGTTATTATTTATCTTTTGCAACAATTAATGTAGCCTTGGCATCTGTTGCTAAATTCCACTCGTTAGAAGAAATTAGTGTACCACTATCATTATAAACTTTAAAGGCAGCAGTGTTTGGTCCAGAGGTTCCTTGGTTTAATGCTTTAAAGGCAATTTTATTAATACCAACTTCTAATGGAATTGTAAATTTCTGATAATTTTGTTTGAGAACAATATTTACAACAACAGGTATGTCATTTACTAAAATGGTAACTCTATCACCATCAGGGTATTGGAAGTCTCTACAGATTATATGTATGCTTTTGGCAGAAGTTCTTATACTACCTAAATCTTGATCTATTTTTGGATAAATATATTGACCATTTATTTTTTTAAAAGATTTTAAAAATTTTTCTTCTCTTAATTTAGCTTGACTTATAATTCCTTTATTATTTAAGTTTTCTTCTTTTTGCTGTTGTTTTAATTTTTCATTTTCTTTATCAAAAGCATTTTTAAAACCATCTGTACCATTTATTTCTATAGAGTTTGGCTTCTTTACTTCTTTGGCACTGCTTAAAATAGTTGTTTTAACGGTTCCTTTTTTATCATTATTACCCGTATTAGTATCTAATTGTGCATTTATTTTAATAATTGAAAAAAAAATAAAAGGAATAATAAGAAGTTTTGTTTTTATTTTCATTTATAAATGATTTTTAAGTAATAATGTAACAAATATAATGCCGATTTTTAGGGAAGATGTTGCGGTTTTGTTAAAACTTATTTTATTTTATAGGAAAATTAAAATATTTTTTAGGAAAAGGTTCTTCTTTTAATGTAAAATGCCACCATTCATAATTATAGGGTTTAAATCCATTTTCTATCATTATTTGTCTTAAAAATAATCTATTTTCTTTTTCTTCTTTTTTTAAATTTTTATAAAATGTATGAGATTTTTCTCCAAAGAAATCATAAGGACTTCCCATATTTAATTCTTTTCCGGTTTTTAGATTTATAATAGTTAAATCTACTGTGCTACCTCTTGTGTGCCCAGATTTTGTTGCTATATAACCTTTTTTAAAAAGTTCGTTCTTAGGTGTATCAGGGTAAAATTCATTTTTCATTAATGTGTCTTTTAGATCTTTAGCCCAAACGACAAAATGATCTACAGCTTGTTGTGGTCTGTACGCATCAAATATTTTAAGACTAAGTTCTTTTTTTAATAAAATTTGTTGAATATTTTTTAGAGCCTGTGCTGTTTCTTTGGTAACAATAATCTTACTTTTGTAATAACCATTAATTGGCTTACCAATAAAATTATGATGACTTAAATATCGTAATTCTAGTTGAATAGATTTATCAATATCTGATAAATAAACAAAGCCATTTTCTAGCTTTTGAGAATAAGAAAATGTACTGAATAATATAAATAAAAGTATGATTGTTTTTTTCATACTTCAAAAATACATAAATTAAATGTTAATAATTAATCTTAGATTTTAATCATGGAAGAACTTTCACTTACTACACCAACTCTTTTATTTTCTGCAATTTCATTGATAATGTTAGCTTATACAAACCGTTTTTTAGCGTATGCAAGTGTAATTAGAAATTTGCATGATATTTATTTAGAAAAGAAAGATACTTCTATTTTAAGACAAATTAAGAACTTAAAAATGCGTTTGCAATTAACAAGATGGATGCAAGTTTTTGGTATTTCTAGCTTGTTGTTTTGCGTTGTAACCATGTTTTTAATTTATGTAAACTTTTTTACGATTGCCATTTGGGTATTTGGTTTAGCTTTAATTTTATTAATTATTTCTTTAGGGTTATTAATTAAAGAAATTCAGATTTCAACAGAAGCTTTACAACATCATATTGCAGATATAGAAGAACATTTAAAAAAGAAATAATTTAAATATAAATAAAAAAAGCATCAGATATTTCTGATGCTTTTTTTATTGTATAACTTTTTTTATTTACAACGAACTTGCATTAAAAGTATCACCTTGGTTAACATCTCCGGTATCAAAACCTTTTTTAAACCAACGCATTCTTTGTGCAGAAGTGCCATGAGTAAAAGAATCTGGTACA
Source organism: Polaribacter sargassicola (assembly GCF_021991835.1). Taxonomy (GTDB): domain Bacteria; phylum Bacteroidota; class Bacteroidia; order Flavobacteriales; family Flavobacteriaceae; genus Polaribacter; species Polaribacter sargassicola. The sequence goes on along the minus strand of NZ_JAHDAU010000006.1, from coordinate 223,557 downwards.
ACTCTTCCGCTGTATTTTTCTTGTAAAAGATCATCTCCAGTTGCATGAGCGGCATTTAGAGCTTCTTCTAAATCTCCATCTTCCATTTGCATAGATTTGTTTACTTTTTGAAAATGATGTGCCCAAACGCCAGCATAAAAATCGGCTTGTAACTCTAACATTACAGAATATTTGTTGTATTCTGTTTGGCTAATTTGCCCACGTAAAGATTGTACTTTTTTATTAATGCCTGTAATTGTTTGTATGTGATGGCCAACTTCATGTGCAATTACATAAGCTTGAGCAAAATCTCCTGGAGCATTTAATTTTCTTCCCATTTCTTCAAAAAAACTTAAATCAATATAAAGTTTTTCATCACCGGGACAATAAAAAGGTCCTGTTGCACTTGTAGCACCGCCACAAGCAGAAGTTACAGATCCAGAAAAAAGAACTAAAGTAGGTTCTCTGTAATTAGGTATTATTTGTTTCCAAACATCTTCTGTATTTGCTAAAACGGTAGCACTAAAATCTGCCAATTCATTTTCTGAAGCTGTTCCTTTATAAGTTGATGTAGATTGAATTTGGTTGTTACCAGTAATAAAATTTAGTGGATTGTTACCTGTAAAATACATTACCGCTAATACAATACCAACTATAATTAATCCTTTTTTAGAAGTTACTAGCTTTAATAAAAGTCCAATAAGCATTGGGTTTAAGCCGCCACCAGAACTACTACCGCTAGAAGATGCGCCTCTTCTGTCTTCTATATTGCTACTTTTTCTATTTCCTTTCCATTTCATTATTAATATATTTAAAAAGTAAAATTATCTTTTTTTTCTGATAGAATTAAATTACAATTTTATTTAATTCTTTTAGATTGTGTAGAAAAGGATAAGCCTTGTTGTCCTTTAGTAGAATTCATAATTCCTTCAAATAATGGTTCTGGAGAATCTTTTGGGATTTTCCACTCGAAGATAAAATTAGAACCTGTTCCGCCTTCTTTATCAACTTCATCAATAATAATTTCTGTAGTTTCTAAAGGAGCTAAAAAAATAGTTTTATTAAAATAAGTACGAACAGATTTTCCTTTAGTATCAAAATATTCTGCTTTTAAAAGGTAAATTGTATCTGTGTCACTTGTATTTCTCATACTAACCATTGCGGTTAAACTATGTGTTTTGTGCTCGGATACGCTGTAGATTTGAGAGTAAATAGAAAGGTAAGATTTACCGTATTCTAAAGAATCTTTTAATTGTGTGGTTAAATGTCTTTTAGACCAAGTTTTAAAATCTGTAGAGCTAACTTCTTTGTCTTTATTACAAGCAAATATTAAAATACTGAATACAAAAAGTAGTATATATTTTTTCATCTTTGGTTTATAAAATGTAATAAATATAAAGTTTGATTAGTTTCAACGAATTTACTTGTTTTTATCTTTAAAATCAAAACTAAGCTAAAATTTTACGTTTATTTATCAGTTGCTATACCAAAGTATGTCCAAGTTACATTATCAGAAAAAGGATTACTCATAGAATGATATTCGCCTTGCTCAATAGTAATACAATCACCAGCAACTACAATCATTTTTTTATCATTAATAATAAATTCTGCTTTGCCAGTTTGTATGTAAAAAACTTCGTACATGGTATCGTGTTTATGCGTTTCTACTTCTTGTCCGGGTGTAAAAGTTGCAGAACCAAACATCATTAATTGTGGAACTTCACCTTTTTTGATAAACACCTTTTTTTTTATGGATTCATCATGACTTGTACCAATTTCGGGTAATTGACTTGTGTGAACTAGTTTCATTATATTTTTTTCTAAACTCTAATGTACGAAAATATTAAAGTCTTGAAGCGAAATTTTTTTATATTAAAAATTGAGGTTTACTTATTTTTAATGTAAATAATAAGCAATCTCAGGATAAAAGATTGTTCCGCTTTCCATAGCTAAAAAGAAAAAGTTTGTAAAGGCATAAAAATGCTCGTTTGGAGATTGTTCTTCAGGTTTTAAAAAATGGTCTTTTAAAGCTCTATGAGCTAAATGTGGAAATCCCCACATTTTATCTTTTTTATAAAGAAAAATACCATCCTTAACACTTAAAATTAGATTATGTTTATACTCTTGTTCAATATCATCGTCATAGACTTTATCAAAATTTATTTCAGAAAGATCAAAATTTAATTTTTCACAAATTAAAAAGCTAAAAATATTATCATAAATATTTCTTTTCAAATCAATTGAACCTATTAAGTTCATGTCTCTTTTTATAAATGATGGGTTATTTTCTGAAATATCATTTCTTAGTTTTTTATTTCTTGCTAATTTATTTAATGCTTTCTTAAATTCTGTTTTAGATAGATTAGACTTTACTTCTCCAACTCCTACGACTGTTTCTATTGGAAAAAAAGTTTGATTTTGGTTATCTTTAATCAAAGGAGTTGATTTAGAATCGTAAATGACTAAATCGCACTGAGAACTTATATTATCTTTAGGTGTAATTAAAAAACCGGTATTTATGGTTAATCTTTGAGGCATAATCATTTTTAAGAAAGGTAGTAATGTTCTTTCTCTGTAAGTTCCAAATTCACCAGGGTGGATTAATTTTTTTTTCTCATTATCATAAAATAGTTCATGAGAAGTATTTGAAAAAGAAGATTTAAAATTTTCAATTTCTGCATTTAATAGATTTTTAAATATTCTGTTTGCCATTGTATTTATGTTATGAGTATTTGGATTTACAAGTTAATTGTTTTTTAGTCTTAAAATAAAAAAAACCTCTCTGTTTTCACAAAGAGGTTTTGTATTTATTTGTGGTTTTACCACTATTTTATCAATTGGTAAGAACGTTTAATAAAGTTTGTTAAATCTTCACCATGTAAAAGGTTTTGAGATAACTTCGCTAAATCAAAAGCCTGAGAAATTAATCCTTTTTGAGCTTCAGCGTCTTTTGTATTTAAAATTTCTGAAACTAACGGGCTGTTTGTATTTACAACTAAATTGTACATGTCTGGGAAATTACCCATTCCCATCATTCCGCCACCACCAGAAGCTTGCATTTCTTTCATTCTACGCATAAATTCTGGTACAGTAATTAAGAAAGGCGAGGCATCAGAATCCATAGCTTCTAATTGCACTGTATAAGATTTAGAGTTTACAGCACTTTCTATAATTGGCTTTAAAGTTTCTTTTTCTTCATCAGATAATTTAGAAATTACGTTATCGTCTTTCTTAATTAAATTATCAATAAAATCAGCATCTACTCTTGTAAACTTCACTTTAGCATCTCCACTTTCTAATTTTTGCATTAAATGCGAAATAATAGGAGAGTCTAACAACAATACTTCGTAACCTTTTGCAGTAGCATCTTGTATATAACTATGTTGCGCTTCTTTGCTAGCTGTGTATAAAATAACATGATTACCATCTTTATCTGTCTGAGAATCTTTTGTTTTTTCAATTAATTCATCAAAAGTGAAAAAAGTATCTGCAACTGTTGGGTATAAAGCAAACTTTTTAGCTTTATCGAAGAATTTATCTTCAGACAACATTCCGTATTCGATAATTACTTTGATGTCGTTCCATTTTTGCTCAAAATCTGCTCTGTCTTTTTTAAATAAAGAAGATAATTTATCTGCTACTTTTTTAGTGATGTAACCAGATATTTTTTTAACAGCTCCGTCTGCTTGTAAGTAAGAACGAGAAACGTTTAATGGAATGTCTGGAGAATCGATAACACCTTTTAACATTTGTAAAAAGTCTGGTACAATTCCTTCTACATTATCTGTTACAAAAACTTGGTTTTGATACAATTGGATTTTATCCTTTTGCATATCCATGTTTTGAGATAATTTAGGGAAGAATAAAATACCTGTTAAGTTAAAAGGATAATCTACATTTAAATGGATGTGAAATAAAGACTCTTCAAATTGCATTGGATACAATTCTCTGTAGAAGTTTTTATAATCTTCATCATTTAAATCTGCAGGCGCTTTTGTCCAAGCAGGATCTGTGTTGTTGATGATGTTATCAACTGTAATTTGTTTATGAGGTTCTGTAGTTTCTTTACCATCTGCATCTTTAGTAGTTGCTGGTGTAAACTCTGGATCGTTAATTTCTTTTGTTCCAAATTTAATTGGCACTTGGTTAAAACGATTGTATTTTGTTAATAAACCTTCAATTTTACTATCTTCTAAAAATTCTAAAGAATCTTCTGCAACGTGTAAAATAATTTCAGTTCCTCTGTCAGATTTATCATGTTCTACTAAAGTATATTCAGGAGAACCATCACAAGTCCAATGTGCAGCAGGTTCATCTTTAAAAGACTTTGTAATAATTTCTACTTTATCAGCCACCATAAAAGCAGAGTAAAAACCAAGACCAAAATGCCCAATAATTCCTGCTTCGTTGTCTTTATATTTGTCTAAAAATTCTTCAGCTCCAGAAAAAGCAATTTGGTTGATGTACTTTTCAACCTCATCGGCTGTCATTCCTAAACCTTGATCTTTTATTGTAATTGTTTTAGCATCTTTATCAATACTAACTTCAATTTTAACGTCTCCTAGTTCAGTTTTAGCTTCACCAATAGAGATTAAATGTTTTAATTTAGAGGTAGCATCTGTTCCGTTAGAAATTAACTCACGTAAAAAGATTTCGTGATCAGAATACAAGAATTTTTTAATCAGTGGAAAAATATTTTCTACCGATACATTAATGTTTCCTTTTGCCATTTTTATATATGTTTTGTTTATTTATTATAACTGATTATTTATTAGTCAAAAAAAATACCAAACATTTTTTTGTGACAAGATGACATTTTTAGTGACATAAAAAGACTATATTTATAATAGAATATCTATATTAATAGTGATATATAAATTCTTTAAAAGAAGTTTAAATTAATGGAACAACTTAAAGATACATTAAATTTAGAAGCGATTACAGCTATTTTTAATGCTCAAAAAGAAAATCAATTTGCAGTAGCAAATCAACCTATAAAAGAAAGAAAAAAGAAATTAATAGCATTAAAAAAAGCGGTAGCAATTACTTATAGAAAAGCAATTGCAGAAGCGCTTTATAAAGATATGCGCAAACCAAAAGCAGAAGTAGATTTAACAGAAATATACCCAATAACAAGTGAGATTAAACACACTATAAAACACTTAAATTCTTGGACCGATAATGATAAAGTTAGTACGCCTTTTGCTTTTTTTGGTACTACTTCTTACATAAAATATGAACCTAAGGGAGTTTGTTTAATAATTTCTCCATGGAATTTTCCTGTAAACCTAACTTTTGCACCTTTAATAAGTGCAATAGCTGCTGGTAATACGGTTATTTTAAAACCTTCGGAAATGACGCCTCATATTTCTAAGGTGATGAAAACAATAGTGAGTTCAATTTTTAAAGAAAACGAAGTTGTTTTAATTGAAGGAGCAGTGCAAACATCTACAGATTTGTTGTCGCTACCTTTTAATCATATCTTTTTTACAGGATCTCCAGCAATAGGAAAAGTAGTAATGTCTGCCGCAGCAAAACATTTAACATCGGTAACTTTAGAGTTGGGAGGGAAATCACCAACAATTGTAGATGAAACTGCAAACATAAAAACCACAGCAAAAAGAATTGCTGTTGGTAAGTTTACAAATGCAGGGCAAATTTGTATTGCGCCAGATTATATATACGTACACAAATCCAAAGAAAAAGAATTAATAGAGGAATTTAAAAAGGTGCTTAAAGCATTTTATGAAAATGATGCTAATGAATCTGATAGTTATTCTTGTATTGTAAATAAAAATCATAAAAATAGACTTTCGGGGATTATTAAAGATGCAATAGAACATGGAGCAAGTATTTCTTATGGAGGGAAAATTAATGATGAAACAAATGTTATAGAACCAACTATTTTAACAAATGTAAATATGGGTTCTAAGGTAATGCAAGAGGAAATTTTTGGACCCATTTTACCAATTATTACGTTTACAGAAATTGATGAGGTAATCGATACTATCAACCAAAAAGAAAAACCATTAGCTTTATATGTGTATAGCAGTAAGAAAAAAAATATAAAATACATTTTAAACAATACAAGGGCAGGAGGTTCTTGTATTAATAACAACGCAATTCATTTCTATAATAATAATTTACCTTTTGGAGGGTCTAACAATAGCGGAATAGGTAAGTCTCATGGTTTTTTTGGTTTTCAAGAGTTTTCTAATGCTAGAGGTGTTTTAAAACAATTTATGCCAGGAGCTTTGGATTTATTAGCACCTCCGTACACTAATCTTAAAGAAAAAATTATCAATTTTACAATTAAGTGGTTGTAAATTATTAATTGAATTAAATAATAGTTTTTAAAAGAATCTATTTTGTTATTTTAATAAAATAATAGATTTTGTTGGCAAGTTAAATTATTGCTATTTTAGCTATTCTAAACTTAATAAAAAAGATAAAAATTACAATATGTACAATTCTAAAATAACCGGTCTTGGTCATTATGTTCCTGAAAATGTGGTTACTAATAATGATTTAAAGGAGTTTATGGATACTTCTGATGAATGGATTCAAGAAAGAACAGGAATTAAAGAAAGAAGATGGATTGACCCAAAGACAGAAGATACTACCGCAGTTATGGGAGTAAAAGCTGCTAGAATTGCCATAGAAAAAGCAGGATTAACAAAAGATGATATAGATTTTATTGTTTTTGCAACTTTAAGTCCAGATATGTATTTTCCTGGAGGAGGAGTACAAGTGCAAGAAATGTTAGATATGCCAACAATTGGAGCTCTAGATATACGTAACCAATGTTCTGGTTTTATTTATGCAATGTCTGTAGCAGATCAATTTATAAAAACAGGAATGTATAAAAATGTTTTGGTAATTGGTTCTGAAAATCATTCTGGAGGATTAGATAAATCTACAAGAGGTAGAAATGTTTCAGTTATTTTTGGTGATGGTGCAGGAGCAGCAGTTTTGTCTAGAAGTGAAGAAGAAGGAAAAGGAATTTTATCTTCTCATTTACATTCTGAAGGAAAACATGCTAAAGAATTAGCTTTATTGGGGCCATCAACCGGTAAATGGGTTCCAGAAATTTTAGAAAAAAATGATCCGGATGATGTTTCGTATTTTCCTTATATGAATGGTCAGTTTGTATTTAAGCATGCAGTTACTCGTTTCTCTGAAGCAATTATAGAAGGTTTGGCGGCTAATAATTTACAAAAAGAAGATATTAGTATGTTAATACCACATCAAGCAAATTTACGTATTGCACAGTTTATTCAGAAAAAGTTTCAATTATCTGATGATAAAGTTTTTAACAATATTCAAAAATATGGAAACACAACTGCTGCTTCTGTAATTATTGCTTTAACAGAAGCTTTTGAGGAAGGTAAAATTAAAGATAATGATTTAGTAGTTTTAGCTGCTTTTGGTAGTGGATTTACTTGGGGATCTGTAATTATACGTTGGTAATAAATTTTATTAATTATTTAATTTGATATAAAAATACTACAATTTGTAGTATTTTTTTTATGAGTTATTTTAAGGTTAAAATGTTAATTAAAAGTTAATAAATTTTTATATTTGTAATAATTAGATTAAAAAATAAAAATAAATGAAAAAATTAACATTAGTTGTTGGAGCATCTAAAAATCCAAATAGATATTCTAACATAGCAATTAGAAGATTAATAGAAAAAGAAATTGCTGTGGTTGCTTTAGGAAAAAGAAAAGGAAAAGTTTTTAATGTTGTTATTGAAAATGAAAAGAAAGATTATAAAAATATAGATACTGTTACCATATATTTAAGTCCTAAAAATCAAATAGAATATTATAAATATATAATTTCTTTAAATCCTAAGAGAGTAATTTTTAATCCAGGAGCTGAAAATGCTGAGTTTATAGAATTATTAAGAGTAAGTAAAATACCTGTAGAAGTTGCTTGTACCTTGGTGTTATTGAGTACAAATGAATATTAAAAGAAGTAAATTGAATTAGCGGATGTTAATTTTCTTTTTCAAAATATTGTAAATTCTAATAAAATCACTTTTGTTTATTAGAAAATGCCAATTCAATTTACTAGTAAGGCAAAAATACTTTAAGAAAGAATACTATACAATACTCATTAATGAGTATTTATTGGTAAATTTTTTTAAATTAAACTTAAATTATTTTTAAAATAATTAAGTAGTTCGTAGGTAGAACTTAAACCTAATTTCTTTAAAATATTTCTTCTGTGTGTGTCTACAGTGTGTTTGCTAATATTTAAGCTTTTAGCAATACTGTTACTCGTTTGATTAGCAAGTAGTAAGCGAATAATATCTCTTTCTCTGTTGCTAATAGCATTTAAAAGACCTTCACTAGAAATGTTTTTATAAAATAAGGTTTCATATTCATTTTTAGAATTTAAATACTTTGCTGTAGCACAAATATCCATATTTAAATTACCATCTAAAACAGTGTAATGTGCTAAACCTATAATGGGTTTTTCTTGTGCATCAAATTGTAAAGGAGTTGTATTTTGAATAATTGTAATGTATTCTCCTGCGTGGTTTTTTATTCTATAGTTCCAAGTATAACTCATTTTCTTACGCATTACATCATCTAGTTCATTCATTGTAAAAGTCATAAGACTTTTTAAGCAAGTTAGCCAAGGTTGTAAATCATCAGGATGAAAAAGAGACCAAAAATAGTCCATACCACCATTATTTAAATTTTCTTTAGGTATGCCTGTACATGCGGTAAAGTTTTTACTGATGTATTCAAACCTTTGAGAAGCAGTATTGGTAATACAAAAGAAAGTAGTATTGTAGGGATAATAAAAATCAAGTTCAATTAATTTTCTAATATGTTCTTTAATCTCTACCTCTGGGTATGTATTAAAAATTTCATTATAAATAGCGTTGATGTTTATTGGCTCCAAATTAAAAAAGGTTAATTATACATTAAAAATTTTTCCTGGTTCTGCTAAGTCTGTATTTTTAAAAACTTCTTGTGCTTCTTCTTTAAAGATATTTATATCTTTATATCTACCCGAATAATGACCAATAATTAATTGATTTACATTTGCTGCTTTTGCAATTTTAGCTGCTTCTACCGTAGTAGAGTGTTTAGTTTTTTTTGCAAGATCTTCTCTATCTGCTAAAAAAGTAGCTTCATGGTATAGTAAATCAGTATCTTTTATTATAGATACAATATCTGGTTTATAACACGTGTCACTACAAAAAGCAAAACTCAACGGCTTTTTGGGCGGTAAAGTAAGTTCTGTATTTGCAACTACTTCACCAGAAGGCAAAGTAATATCTTTACCAGCTTTTATGTTTAAATAATCAGCTTTATCAATTTCTGGATAACCACTAAGATTTAACATGTTTAGTTTTTTGGATTTTTCTTTTTCTTTAAATAGATAACCGTTTGTGTAAACTCTATGCTCTAGAGGTATTGTTCTTACAGAAACTTTATCGTCTTCAAAAATAAGTTCACTTTCTTTAGAAGATAATTCATGAAAAATTATTTGATATTTTGCATGAGATTGAGAAATTTTTAATTGTAATAAAGTTACTTCTTTAATGCCTTTAGGACCATAAATATGGAGCTCTTTTTCTCTATTTAAAATTCCGTAAGTAGATAACAATCCAACCAAACCATAAAAATGATCACCATGTAAATGAGAAATAAAAATGTGGTTTATTTTAGAAAAACCTACTTTATATTTTCTCATTTGACGTTGTGTGCCTTCTCCGCAATCAATTAAAAAATGATTGTTATTAATTTGTAAATATTGAGAAGTAGGAAAGGCATTTGCACGCGGTGTTGCAGAATGACAACCTAAAATTGTTAGTTGAATGCTCATGTTTATTTAATAACTAACCTTTTAGAAATTACCTTTTTTTTATCTTGAATGCTATAAATATACATACCAGATGGCAAATTATCTTTGTAAAAAGAAATACTATTTTTCCCCTTTAAGGTTTTAATATTTTTTTTAAAAACAGTTTTACCTAAAACATTTTTTACTGTAAAAAAAACTTCGCCTGTTGTTGTAGAGGTATAGGTTATTTTAGTTGAATTGGTAAAAGGATTTGGACTTGCAGATAAAACATTAATAGATTTTTCTTGAGAAAAACCTATTTGTGCAATCGTTAAGAATAAAATAAAAAGTAATTTTTTTACCATATAATTGGCTGTTTTAAAATCCTAATTCCCTCTCCATATTTTCCATATCTATAATATCTATAGCTTCTTGTAATGTTGGTGTAATATTAAAGTTTTCAGGAAAATCGTCTATGTTAATATTATTATATATAACAACAAAAGACGTGCCGTTTTGTTTTTTTTCTTCAGCTATATTCAAAAATAATAAAAATTCTTCATTAGAAATGTTAATATTATTAGAAATGTGAATTATTAAGTGTTCTTTAGTTAATTTTTTTTCTTCTATTAAGAAAGAATTATAAAAATCAGAAAAAGAGTTTTCATCACTATTAATTAGTGTATATGTTTCTTTTTTATCTATTTGCATACTATTACCTTTTAATTTGTTGTGCTAGTAAATAGATAGCAGCCATTCTAACAGCAACTCCATTTTCTACTTGGTTTAGTATTATTGATTGATCAGAATCTGCTACATCACTTGTAATTTCTACACCACGGTTTATTGGTCCTGGATGCATGATTACAATTTTTTTATCAAGGTTGTCTAAAATTTCTTGATTGATACCAAAAAGTTGTGTGTATTCTCTAGTAGAAGGAAAATATTTAATATCCATTCTTTCGTGTTGTACACGTAAAACATTGGCTACATCACACCATTCTAGTGCTTTTTTTAGGTTTGTTTCAACTTCTACGCCTAAACTAGAAATGTATTTTGGTATTAAAGTTGTTGGCCCACAAACTTTAACTTTAGCACCTTGTAGTTGTAATGCAAATATATTAGATAATGCAACTCTAGAGTGTAAAACATCACCTACAATAACAATTTTTTTACCTTTTACAGATCCTAATTTTTCTCTAATAGAATAAGAATCTAAAAGAGCTTGTGTTGGGTGCTCATGTGTTCCATCACCAGCATTTATAATTTTTGCATCTACATGTTTAGATAAAAAAACTCCAGCACCAACACTTGCGTGTCTCATTACAACAATATCTACTTTCATAGCTAAAATGTTGTTAACGGTATCTATTAAAGTTTCTCCTTTTTTTACAGAAGATTGTCCTGCAGAAAAGTTAATAACATCAGCAGATAGTCTTTTTTCTGCTAATTCAAAACTAAGTTTTGTTCGCGTACTGTTTTCAAAAAACAAGTTAGCAATTGTTATATCTCTTAGAGAAGGTACTTTTTTAATAGGTCTGTTAATTACCTCTTTAAAATGGTCTGCAGTTTTAAAAATAAGGTCAATATCAGTTTCTTTTAGATATTTTATTCCCAATAAATGTTCTACACTTAATTTTGACATAATTACTTAGGTTCTATATAAACTGCGTCTTTTTTCTGTGTTTCTGTCCAAGTTACTAAAACTTTTTCATCATTAATAGCATCTACTTGTCTTCCTCTGTAATTAGGTTGTATAGGTAAATGTCTGCTAAAACGTCTGTCAATTAATACTAATAATTCTATATTTTCGGGTCTTCCGTAAGATTGCATTGCAGTTAATGCTGCTCTTACACTTCTTCCAGAATACAAAACATCGTCAATAATTACTACATTTTTTCCTTCAACTAAAAAATCCATTTTAGATGCAGTTGCCGCTAAAGGCTCATCTCTTCTTCTAAAATCGTCTCTAAAAAAAGTAATATCTAAAAGCCCTAATTGTAGGTCTTTTATTTGATATTCATTTTTTAATAAATCTGCCAATCTATTAGCTAAAAAGCTACCTCTTGGCTGTAAACCTATTAAAACGGTATTAGAAAAATCGTTATGATTTTCGATTAACTGGCATGCCAATCGATGTAAAATTATTTCAATATCTTTTGAGTTAAGTAAGGTTTTTTTGCTCATAAGAAAGCTATCAATTTAGTTTGATAGTTATTGAAAATCAAAATTACTGCAAATAAATGTATATGCAAAATTTATAATGATTAAATACGTTTAGATTTAATGTTAACTAAATTGTTAAAAAGAAATTTTAATACACAGATGGTATTATTATAGATATATTACCTTTATTATACTAATTCAAATACATAGTTTATGTCTCTATTAAAATTTGAATCCATGCTTAAAACCAATGCAGTTTATTTTTTTGATTTGGTTGAGTTTGAAGAAATAATTATACACTATTTAGATGCTGGTAAACATGCTTTGGCTAAAAAAGCAGTAAAATTAGGATTACAACAACATCCTACATCTGTAGAGTTAAAACTATTACAAGTAGAAATTTATATATTTGAAGATGAGTTGGATAAGGCGTTTGTTTTGCTGAATATTATTGAGCGTTTAGAACCAAATAACGATGAAATTTTTATACAAAGAGCAACTATATTTTCTAAAAGAGGAAAACATAAAGAAGCTATAGAGTTATTTAAAACAGCCTTAAAATTTACAGATGATAAGGTAGATGTTTGGTCTCTTTTAGGGATGGAATATTTGTATTTAGATGATTTTAAAAATGCACGATTAACGTTTGCTAAATGTGTAAATGTAGATTCTGAAGACTATCCAGCTCTTTATAATGTTATTTATTGTTTTGATATGGATGAAGAACATGAAGAAGCAGTAGAGTATTTGTTAAACTATATAGATAACAATCCTTATTGCGAAATAGCTTGGCATCAATTAGGAAGACAATATTATGTTTTAAACAAATTTGATGAAGCTTTATCTTCTTTTGATTACGCTGTTATAATTGATGAATCTTTTGTTGGTGGATATTTAGAAAAAGCAAAAACATTAGAACAATTAGAGCGTTACCAAGAAGCGATAGATAATTATTTAATTACACTAGAGTTAGATGATGCAACTGCTTTTGTTTACATAAGAATAGGGGAGTGTTATGAAAAATTAGAAAAATATAATAACGCTATTTCTTTTTACAAAAAAGCTGTACATGAAGATCCATTGTTAGATAAAGGTTGGGTTTTGTTAACCAATTTATACTATTTGCAAAAAAAATATGAAAAAGCAGCTTATTATTTATCTAAAGCTTTAAAAATTGATGAAGATAATTTTTTGTATTGGAGAAGTTATGCTCAAATTAACTTAAAATTAAATTTTTTTGAAGAAGCTATTACTGGTTTCGAAAATTGTTTAGAATTAAAAGATGATTCTCTAGAGATTTATATAGGTTTATCGGATGTTCTATTTTTTATAGGAGAATTTGAGCGATCTTTAAGAGTGTTGATTAAAGCAAAAAAAATACATGAAAAAGCAGCAGAAATAGAGTACAGATTAGCAGGTTTGTTTTTTACATTTAGTAAAGAAAAATATTCGATGAATCATTTAATAGCTGCTATGAAAATTGATTACGAATACAGTATTGTTTTAAATGATTTGTTTCCTGTTTTTTACGAAAATAAAAAAGTGCAAAATCTTTTAAATGATTTTAAAAGTACAAATAAATAAGACTAATAAAAAATTAAAAAAAGCCTCAATAACATTGAGGCATTTTTGTTAATTAAGACGTTTTAGAATATAGTTGTAAATGATTCTCCTATTCTTCCTTCTGATCCCCAAAAGGTAATTGTTTTATCTCCTGGTGAGTTTCCAAAATATGCAGGAAATAGATAGTAATAATCAAGAGTTAATGTAGCTTGAGTTTTATCTACATTAACGGTATAATCATAGTTTGAAGAATTTTGTATTAGAAAAATAGATCCATTTGATGGTATTGCAATTGTCTCTGTAATATTTTCTCCAGTAATTATTAAAATATCATTATAAGAATAAGAGTCTTGGTTTAATGAGATAAATTTAGGAGCATTTTCTGCGCTTATATCTATAGAATAACCAGATTCTATTTTTAATGTATTTGTTTCATATATTATTTTATAATTATTATAGGTAGGTATATTTTCTGGAATCATTGTATTTATATTATATTGAGTAATTCTTTCTTGAGTAGAATAACTATCATGGCTTAAAATGTTTATTTCATATTTATTAGTACCGTCAAATAAATAAATTTCAGCACCAGGTTGATCCATATTTAAAAATTGTCCTGTAATACGCATATTAGCTCTAATATAGTATAGAGGAGTTGTTGAACTATAATTATTAAATTTAGGCATATTAACAATTACAGTATATTCTGTTGTGTCTCCATTTTCTGCAGTAACGATATAATTAATAGGGTTTTCAAAGTTTTGAGGAATTGAAATATCTGGAGAAATTGTAGCGTTTTCAGAAATAGATATTGCTGGTAAAAGAGAGCTTTTATCTAACTCACCCATATTAAAATTAATAACTTTTGTATCTTGATTAATTTCAGCATCAATAGTTTCATTTTCAACTAGAACAGAAAATGAAAGTATTTTACTCTCAGTATTATGAGGTCTATTATTAACTATGACTCTATAGATATTTGTTTCTCCATTTTCTGCATATACCGTATAAGCTACTTCATTATTAAAGTTTTGTGGTTCATCTTCAGAAGGAGATATGGTGGCATTTTCAGAATATTCTATTGTTGGTTTTATTGAAGAAAGTTCAGCTGCAACAAGATTAAATGTTATTGTTTTACTTGTTTGGTCTATAGTGCCATTTATGTTTTCTCCGTCAATACTAAGAGAGAACGAATTAATATTATTTAATTGACTTAAAACAATTGGTAAATCTGGTTCATCTTCTTTAGAGCATCCAATTAGAATAAATAAGGTATAAACTATTGTTGTAATTTTTTTTATCATTTTTATGTATTTAAGTTTAATTTTTTAATCCATGAGAACTAGGATATATTACAGTATCACTATTTCCAATAACTATTGTTGGTGAACTTATGATAGAATTTGCTCTTTGTATTTTCCATTCTAATTCACCTGTATTTGAATTAATTGCATAGAAATTATTGCCCCAGTCACCCATATAAACAGTGTCTTCATAAACAATTGGAGAGGTAGTTGTATTAGAACTTAAATCATATTTCCATTTAAGGTTACCATTTTCAGCGTTTAAACAAATTAATTCAGCAGTTCCGTTATTAGAATAACCAATATAAATACTGTTGTTATATATAAAAGGAGAGGTTTGTATTGTTCCTTCTGGGCTATATGTCCATTTGATACTTCCATTATTTTCGTGTAAAGAATAAAGTGTATTGTATGTTCCGGTTATTATTGTATTTTCAAATATTGTAGGAGAAACTATAAACGTATTATATCTTCCTAAATCTATAGTCCAAATTTTGTTTCCGTTATTTCTATTAATGGCATAAAAAACACCATATGAATCCCCAATGTATATATTATCATTATTAATTAAGGGGTTAGTATAAAATTTATTACTTGCATCCAAACTTAAACTCCAATCTGTACCTCCTGTAACCTTATTAATAGCAAACAAATGATCATCATTTCGACTACTTACAAATATTCTTGTTTCATCTATAGATAATGTAGCATTATAATCGAGGAAACTACGATCCCATAATTTTTCTCCTGTTTCAATATTCACACATTGTAAATCACTAACATCATTAAAAGCATATACATTAATATTATCTGTAATAATATTCTTATAATAGTTGTAATTATTGCTAGGGCTGCTTGTCCATTCAAGTTCTCCTGTAAGTATATTTATACCATTAAGTCCATCTACACCAGAAAAAATCATGTTTTTGTATGTTGTGTGTGCTTCTCTTATATAGGTGTCAGATTCCCATAAGGTTTTATTTGTTATTAAGTCATGTGCTATTAATTTCCCAGAAACGTCAGAAAAGAAAAGTATTTTGCTTTTGGGGCTTTCAATAGAAAAATCTAATTCAGAAACTCCACCATTTTTGTCAGTTGCAATAATCTTACCATCATATTTATTATTATATTCTAATGGTAATGTACTTGTTGATAGGGTTGTTTTTTCTATTAATATAGAGTTGATGTATAAACTATAATATATTATATCTTCATCAAGATCTATAACATCATTCCAATTTAAAGTAACGACATTACCTTGAAAACTAATTTCTTCTAATTTTAATTCTCCAGGATTAGAATTTACAAGGGAAATATCATCATCATTTTTTGAGCAAGAACATATAATTAACATTATAAAATAAAGTATTATTTTCTTCATAGTTTTTTTAATTTATAAATTTTCTTTTAAAGCGGCAATTTCATCACGCAATTGTGCTGCTACTATAAAATCTAAGTTTTTTGCAGCGGCTTCCATTTGTTTACGTTTTTCTCTAACTCTTTTTTCTATTTCTCCTTTTGGTAAATATTGTAAATCTTGTTCTGCTGCTTTTTGTACAGCATTGTCATAGTGATAACTAGAAACTGCAGATTTAGACAACGTATCATCAATTTTTTTGTTGATTTGAGTAGGGATAATATTATTTTTTGTGTTGTATGCTATTTGTTTTTCTCGTCTACGTTCTGTTTCGTCAATAGTTTTTTGCATGCTGTTTGTCATTTTATCAGCATATAAAATTGCCAAACCATTTACATTTCTTGCTGCTCTACCAACTGTTTGTGTAATAGATCTGTGCGAACGTAAAAAACCTTCTTTATCGGCATCTAAAATAGCCACTAAAGAAACTTCGGGTAAATCTAAACCTTCTCTTAAAAGGTTTACACCAATTAAAACATCAAACAAACCTTTACGCAAATCTTGCATAATTTCTACACGTTCTAAAGTATCAACATCAGAATGTATATAACGACAACGGATATCTACTCTCGTTAAATATTTGGTTAATTCTTCTGCCATTCTTTTGGTTAAAGTGGTTACCAAAGTACGTTCGTCTTTTTCTACTCTTTGTTGTATTTCTTCAATTAAATCATCAATCTGATTTAAACTTGGGCGAATCTCAATTACAGGGTCTAATAAACCTGTAGGACGAATTACTTGTTCTACAAAAACACCTTCTGTTTTTTCTAGTTCATAATCTGCAGGTGTTGCAGAAACATAAATAATTTGATTTTGTATGGCTTCAAACTCTTCAAATTTTAAAGGTCGATTGTCCATAGCTGCAGGTAATCGGAATCCGTATTCTACCAAATTTTCTTTTCTACTTCTATCGCCGCCGTACATTGCGTGTGTTTGTGGAATTGTAACATGACTTTCATCAATCACCATTAAATAATCATCCGGAAAATAATCAATTAAGCAGAAAGGTCTTGTTCCTGGATTTCTTCCGTCTAAATAACGAGAATAATTTTCAATTCCAGAACAATATCCCAACTCACGAATCATTTCTAAATCGAATTCTGTACGCTCTTTTAATCGTTTTGCTTCTAAATGTTTGCCAATTTCATTAAAATAATCGACTTGTTTTACCATGTCTTCTTGTATTTGATGAATGGCATTTTGTAAAACATCAGGAGATGTAACAAAGAGGTTTGCAGGATAAATAGTTAACTCATTAAAACTTTCTAAAACGGTATTACTTTCTAAATCAAAAGATTCTATTTCTTCAATTTCATCACCAAAAAAATGAACTCTATAACCGTTATCTCCATAAGATGGATAAATAGTTACAACATCACCTTTAACTTTAAAGGTTCCACTTTTAATCTCTACTTCTGTTCTAGAATATAAACTAGTAACTAATTGATGTAGAAACTTTGTTCTTGAAATTTGCTGATCTACATGGATAGGAATTACATTTTTCTTAAATTCCGTAGGATTTCCAATACCATATAAACAAGAAACTGAGGCAACAACTAAAACATCTCTACGACCAGAAAGTAGGGAAGAGGTTGTGCTTAAACGTAAGCGTTCTATATCATCATTAATAGATAAATCTTTTTCTATGTATGTACCTGTTACAGGTATGTATGCTTCAGGTTGATAATAATCATAGTAAGAAACAAAATATTCTACAGCATTTTCAGGGAAAAACTGTTTAAATTCTGAGTATAATTGTGCAGCTAATGTTTTATTATGCGCTAAAATTAACGTTGGTTTTTTTACTTCTTTAATAACATTGGCAACAGTAAATGTTTTTCCTGAACCTGTTACACCTAATAAAGTTTGAAATTTTTCGCCAGCATTAATGCTTTGCGAAAGTTCTTTTATTGCTTGTGGCTGATCTCCTGTTGGAGAGAATTCTGAGACTAACTTAAATTCCATAATGTAAAAATACGGATTGAAATATAAATTTAATTTCTAATTAAGCTAAAATTTCCAGTTTCTTTAATAAGGTTATCATTTATGTCTATAATTTCTGCGATAAACCAATAATTATTAGAAGACATTAGTTTTCCGTTTGATGTTCCATCCCAACCGAGAGAAGAAAAATCTGTAATTGAATATAGAACTTTTCCATATCTGTCAAAAATTATAATTTTTACAGATTTAAACTGCGCATCAGTTAAACCATCTACATTCCAATAATCGTTTTTACCATCACCATTTGGAGTGAAAAAATTTTTAAAACCAATAACAGTAATATTAGTTTGTGCCGGTTGCTCACAATTATTAATATCTCTAATATATACGGTGTGTAAACCTGGATTTACTTGAGTAAATGTGTAAGATGTACTGTTACCAGAGAAATTATTATTGTCTAAAGAAAATTCATAACTGCTATTACCATCAATATTAACTTCTATAGTGTTGTTGTTTTTATCTTCTGTATTAGCAATAACTGAATAAAAAGTTGGAGGGTCTGGGTTTATAACTGAAAATTCTTTGGTGTTAGAACAGGTAATTCCATTTTCTGTCTTATATACAGTTAGTGAAAATTGACCAACTTTATTTAAAGTAAAATCTTTATTTGTACTAATAATGTTATTTAAACTATCTCTCCACTCATAAGAATCATTACTAATATCTGCAGTTAATGTAATTGGGTTTACCGTTGGGTTAAAGCAAATTGTGTAAGAATTTTCTAAATCTATTATAGGTTCTGGATTTACAATTAAATTTATAGGAACTATACCACTGCAGCCCAAATTAGGGTCTTGAATTTTAACATAGATAGTGGAAGATTGATAGTTAATTTGGTTTTCAAGTTGATTTAAATTTGTTTGTGCATCAACATATGAAGGATAAAATTTTACAGTATTAACAGATGGAATTTGTAGTTGGTCTCTAACTTTAATTTCTAATTCGGTTAAATTAAATGTTCCTAAATGATTACCATTTTCATCAATGTCAGTTTTACAAGTATAATAATCAGAAACATTACCAACAGGAATAAAATTTGCAGTTACGTTAAATGTTGTAAAGTTAAAACAACCATTTTTGTTGATGGCTTTTACAAAAATTTGTTGATTAGGTACTGTGTTGTTAAACATTTCTGGATTAGATATATTATTATCCATATCCATATCATCTTGGCTTAAATAAAAAATAAGTTCTTCATCTAAAGATGTATCTGTAATCTTTTCTGCAATAAAATTTAGATTAAATGTTGCCAAACCATCTGTATCATTATCACATTCAAAAAGTTCTTGATTAGGTTTTAAGTTGGGTAGTTCGTATGCAGTAACTATTTCAAAAACCTTAATTATAGTATTGTCACTTAATGTTAAATCAGCAATAACTTTATACTCACCAGGAGCGTCATATTTGTGAGTTGGGTTAAGATCAAATGCAGTTATACCATCTCCAAAATCCCATTTTATATCTTTTATATCTATGTAGGATGTTGCTGTAAAAGAGAAATTATCTACATAACATTGGTTGTTGGTAAGAATTCTTGAAACAAAATAACTTTGAATAAAATTAGGTAAGCCTAGGGATAATTCTCCGTGATTTATGGTTAGATTTTCTGTAAACTCACATTCTATTCCTAGTTTTTCTGGAAAGTTAATAACACCTATTGTTTTAGAAGCTACGTTAGTACCTTTATCTTGTAATGTTGCGTAAATTTTTCCATCAGAACCTATTTGTAAACTTCCAGCATTATAAAAAGGAGAAGTAAATATTGGTGTTCCTAAAAAATCTTGACTAGGAAGACTTAGGTCTAATTGTAAAATAGTATAGTTAGAACTAGAAGAAGAGTAAAATAAACTAGAATAATAGAGTATTTTAGAATCTTGAGAAAATTCTACACCATAAGGTAGATAACCAGAAGTAAAGTTAACTTGAGTGTTTATAAATTTATCTTTTGTTAAAACTCCAGTTTCGTTATCAAAATTATATGTAAAAATAAAAGAACCATTTGTAAATGCAATTTTACTACCATCTGGAGAAAATTTCATTTGGCCAATTGGAGTTGAAATTCTACTATAAACTTCATCATTTAATCCTGTTGTTACTACAGGCACTTGAACCCCATTATCTGTTACCTTAAATGCATACATTGTACTATTATCTTCTTTGTCATATGTTGGGTTACCATTTGTTACTACCCATACATCTTTACCATTTTTATGAAAAGTTGCAGTAATTTTTTCTGATGTAGAACTAATTAATCGATGATTTTTATCTATTACTTTTCCTGAAGGATAAGAACTAGAAATTTCAATCTCAGAATAATATAAACCAGAAGTGTAAAAAGGTGAAGTAAGGTCTTCTTTTCTAGTTGTAAATAGATAAAAGTTAGTGTTGCTATTTGGTTTAGGAACAATTAAAGATGATTGTGAATTCGTTTTTTCTCCAACTATATCATTACCATTTTCCATGATTAAATGCTTGTTGTTCCATACAGTGTTTCCATCAGAATAAAATAATAAATTACCATTCTCATCAGATATACTGGTTGATCCATTAGAGGCATTCATGTTACTATCTGATAGAATAGTAATATCTCCTAAATTAAAATTTAGTGCAGCTTTATTACCGAAATACCAATTGTTTGTTTGTTTTTGAGCATTTAATAAAAAAGAAAAAGATATAAATAGCGTTAAAAAGAAATAATTTTTCATATTTATTTTCTTATGAGGGAGAAAGTGCCACTTTCTTGTATAATTTTATCATTAATAATTTTTGCTTAAAAACAATAAGAATTTAAGCTAGAGAGTTTTCCATTAGAAGTATCTACTCAACCAAGAGAAGAAAAATCTGTAATTAAATGTAAAACTTTTCGATATCGATCAAATATAGTAATATTTATAGATTTAAACTGTAAACTATTTTAGGCTTTCTGCATTTCAATAATCGTTTTTACCATCACCATTTGGAGTAAAAAAAAATTAAAACCAATAACAGTAATATTTGTTTGTGCCGGTTGCTCACAATTATTAATATCTTTAATGTACAGTATGTAAACCAGGGTTTACTTTAGAAAATGTGTAAGATGTACTGTTACCACAGAAATTATTATTGTCTAAAGAAAATTAAAATTCATAAACATTTGGTTTGTATGTTTTTGATAACGTACCTATACTATGAATTCTATTTGCAAATTTAGAATTACTTATTTCTCCTGTTTCATTAATAAAGTTTTTTTAAAACTTAGTTGGTAAAATTTGTTAAAAAATAAAAACAGACCATTTAAAAACAATATCAGAAGAGTTTTTTTAAGATAATAACTTATTTTCTTAAGAGTGAAAAATGTCCTTTTTTATTAATTATTTTTTTTGTGTCATCTATAGAAGTTAATGTTACTGTAAACCAATAATCATCAGAAGGGAGTATTTTGCCATTGTAAGTTCCGTCCCAGCCATTACTGTCAACCGGTATTTTTGATATTAACTTTCCGTATCTGTTAAAAATATTAATATCGCTGGTTAAATACAAATTACTTGTAAGCCCTTTAATATGCCACGTATCATTTTTACCATCTCCATTTGGAGTAAAGAATTTAGGGAATTGAATTACAGAAACTACTAATTCTGAAGAGCCACAACCATTTTTGTTTTCAACTAAAATGGTATAGATACCTCCTTCAATATCTTCAAAGATATTACTGTCTTGGTAGTTTCTGATTATAACACCATTTTCATTTTTTAAAGCGTATTGAAATTCCTCGTTAATAGTTGGGTTTGTTGGTATGTTTATTAGAATACTTAAGTTAGCACTAATACTAGAAATGTCATCATAAATAGTTACATAACTTTCTTCTAAAATTTCAAAATCGGATTTTAAAACGGTAATTGTTCTTTCTTTAGAACAAAATGTTCCTGTTTTGCTGTATGCAGTAACTGTATAGTTTCCGCCTTCTGTAATTTGTATTTCATTTGTGTTTTCATTTAAAGAAACTCCATCTTTAGTCCATGTGTAATCATAGTCATTTAAAGTAGTTGCTTTTAATATATAAGGTATGTTTTGAGCACAAATGATAATAGGTTCGTTTGGAGCTTCTCCTTCAACAGAAAAAGAAGGAATCTCGTTTGTTTTTAGATATAATTGACCAATTCCTTCGCAATTATTATTGTTTTTATTTTTTATTTTGATGTAAATAGTTTGATTAAAAGCATAAGAAATGTCTTTATTATTTCTGTGATGAGATATGTCTACTATTTCATTTATAGCAGCATCTCGATCGGTTGAAGTTTCATAAAAAAAGACTTCGATATCACTTTGGATGTCTGTAGGAAAAGTATTTATAATTTCTTGACTTGCTATACTAAAATCAAAAAAAGTAATTCCGTCTGTTTCAGAGTTATTTATAGAATCATTCCCATTTACATCTAAAAAATCATCACATTCTTCAAATGTTTTATCGTAAATAACATCATTAACATAAGAAGCTGTAACAACTATTTTAGCAATAGAATAACAACCTTGTTCAGAAATTACTCTAACACCTGCTTCTGCATAACCACTGGTTACAGGATAGTTTTCTATTTCTGATATTATTTTAGAAACATCACCATTAATAGCATCTGTTTCGGTTTCATAATACTCGAAAGTAATATTAGAATCTGTAGAAATGTTTACTTCTGCTTCGGTAAGGTTTACAATAGTATTTTCATTAGGATTGTCTGTACATTGTTGTAATACTACTAAACTATTTATAATTTCTGGTGTTGAATTAACGGTTAGTATAATTGCATCTGGTGTTATTAAATTACAAGAATTTCCTTCTTTTTTTAGAAGAACTTTAAATTGATAATTATCTAACGTTGTAGATGTATTACTAATTAATAGTTTAGATGAAGTTACATTACTAATAGTTGTACCATCTATAATTGTGTTTTCTAAAATATCTGTAAAATTTAAACCGTTATCTGTAGATATTTGCCATTGAAATTCATCGGCATTACTATCTATTTCTAGTTGATTTGTGTCGTTTTCGCAAAAAGTAGCATCACTAAAATTAGTAATTATAATTGGAGCAGAATTTAAATAATTAGTATTAGGTGTTGTATAGCCATTAGAGTTTTTAACCTTTCCGTTATCATCAACATCTAAAGGATTTGGATCTAATTTACCAAAGCCATTACCAGTAAAACCGGCTTCAATAACATCAAAACAATTATCACCATCAGAATCTAAATCAACAAAATCAAATAAATTATCTCTATTAGCTTCTACAATAGATGAGGTATCAGAATTTTTTATTGATGTTTTTAAAATGCCAGAATCAGTATATGTTTCTAATGTGTTTAACAATCCATTTACACCAACATTTGCTGAGTTTGCAGTATCAATAATTCCATCATTATCACTGTCTAAATTCCCGTTATCAGTTTCTATTATATCATAAATACCATCGTTATCAGAATCTACATCTAAGTAATTAGGAATTCCGTCTTCATCTGTATCTTGATTTGCTGTTATTGTGTTAAAAAGATCATCTAAACCATCTAAATTAGTATCTGTATTTGTTAAAGAAACATCTTGAGCGGTAGATTCATAAAAATCAGGAATTCCATCATTATCAGAATCAAGATCAAACATATCTTCAATTCCGTCTCCATCAGAATCTCTAGAATAACAAGTAATTTGTATGTTTCCATCAAATGTTGATGATGTTGTAATACCTGTAGATTGATGTTTAAAATCTAATTGAGTAATTTGATTTGCTAAAAATTGAAAAGTACTTGCGGTAGCTGTGGTATTAGATTTGTATTTAAATTGTATTTCTGATGCAGAAATATAAGTAATACCAGATTCATATTCTTCTGTAGAAAGATTATAGATTAATAATTGATCATCAGGATCTAATAAAGTAACGTTTTTGTCTAAATCTACTTTTAGTATAAAATATTCTTCGTTAGTAATTACATGATCTAAAGTTGAGTTTTGAGTAAATTTAAAGTTTATTTTATCGGTAAAACTTAATTCGTATTCTAGATAAGAATCTGTTGTAGGGTTAATAATTGATGTAAAGTTTCCGTTACTATCTCCTGTAAATGTGTTAGATGTAGAAGAAGCATCAAAAATTACAGAAATATTATTGTTAGTAGAATTATCACTAAAAATAATATTTGGATTGTTAAAGTCTGTTATATCTAAATTAGCATTTCCAATAGATTCATCACAGTTTAAAATTCCATCATTATCAATATCAACATCAATATTATCGATAATTCCATCGCTATCATAATCATCAGGGCAAATACTAATAGGTATTTCTACAGATATAAACTCTGTATTTGTACAAACTATTTTACCAACAAGCCTATATCTACCAGGTTCTGTTTCTAACGGTTTGTAGCTATTATCTGTACTTTTTTCATCCCAAGTTGAAGTAGTTTCGTTGTAGTATTCCCATTTTATACCTCCATCAAATAACTCGGTATTTGCAGCTTCTAAGGTTATGTTAGGTATACAATTACCCAAAGTGCTAATAACTGTATTAAAATTAATTTCTGGAGCAGAAGGAAAACCAGAATAAAAAGCACCAGAAGAAGCAGAATTATTTTGATTAAAATACGCACAATACAATTCTCCGCTACTTTCTATGGAAATATTACCAGATAAATTAGTTACCTTATAAGTGTCATAAGTACCGGAATTAGCAGTATTAATAGTAAAAGGGCCAGAAACACCACTGTAAGTATTAATTAAAGCACCGTTTATTTTAACTTCAGAACCTGTATTAGTTACAATAGACACTCCACCTGTAAAAATTGTGGAACCAATATCTTCAATATTAGGTATATTATCTACTTTTCCTCTGTTTTCGCAACTTAAAGGAGGTACAAAAAATAAACCCTGATTTGCTTCGTTATTATTTGCACCAACACCTTGGTAAGCAAAAGTTGGTCTAGAAGTTTGTACATACATATTTCCATTAGAATTGTAAATATTACCTTCAATTAAATAATAATCGCCTGCGTTTAATGTTGTAGTTGCTGTAGTATTTTCATTAATAAATATTTCGGTGTTATCTTCGTTAGCAACAATTAATACGTTTTCCCAATTATTAGAACCATCACCTTTAACAAAAATGTATTCGGTACCAATTTTATCTTCACCAACAATTTGATCAATTCCATAATCTCTACCGTTTCCGTTATGAAAACTACCGTTTGCAGAACCAATGTTGGTAACAATTGGTTTGTCAGATTTTATTAAAGTACCTATTAAGGCATCTCTATTTATAGTGCTTTCATCAGAATTTACAGCAACAACATAACTTTCTCCTTCGTTTAAGTTAACAGAAATAGGTAAAGTACCAGAGTAATTCTTTATTGAAATACCTGTAGGTAAATCAGAAAATTCTATTGAAGTATTATTTTCTGTAGCCATTACAGAAATAAAACTTAGGTAATTGTCTTGTGGGGCTTCGTTTGTAAACATACCTGCTCTAAAAGAAGTGCCTAAAGCAGAAGCACCTTTGCTAACCAAAGCACCAGCTTGCGCATTAGAACCGCCCAAAACACGTATAGAAACATAGATAACATCGCTAGCTTCTATTATATACCCTTTATTGTTATAAACAGAACTTGTGGTGTTAGAATCTACAAAAAGTTGACTATTTCCTATGCCAATATATATTTCTTTGGGAGAGGTATTTGTAACAACCCCAGTAATATTATTACTAGAACCAATTTGTGTTATGGTATAAGTCACATTTTGATTACTAGGTGTAGAAATATAAAAATATTGATTTTCTGGATTTGCATTACCATTTTCAGCATAAGTCAATGGTGGTATAAAGTGTTTTTTACTTAACTGAGCTTCTAAATTTTTTACACATATTAATAGTAGTAAAGTAAAAAATATAGATAATTTAGAGTTTAACATAAGGGGTTAAAAAAGGGTACAACGGTTAAAAATAATAATAAAAGCGATAGAAAATAATATTGTTATTAAATAATTAGACTATTGGTAGAGAAAAAGGTTTAATTTTATGTTAAAATTAAAATAATATTGATTTTTTAATCGAGAAAAAATAACGAAATTGCTTGTTTAAATTTTTAATTTAAAACAAAAAAATAATAGAAGTAAGCTTACTATTTAGCAATAAAGAATAAAATGGAAATTAAAGAAAAAATAAGTAACGTAACTACTAAAGTAGTGTCTAATATTTGGGCTAAATTAGAACAAGTAAGTTTCGATTTTACTTTTAAAAACGGAAAAACAGAAAGATTAACGCATGAGGTTTATGGTAAAAATGATGGTGTAGCAGTTTTGTTGTACAATTCTAAATCAAAAAAAGTTATATTATCTAAACAGTTTAGAATGCCAATTTTTGTTGCAGGGGTTAATAATGGTTTTTCAATAGAAGTGTGTGGTGGTGCAATTGATAAAGGAGAATTACCTGAAACAACAGTAATAAGAGAAACTAAAGAAGAGGTTGGTTATCATATTTCTAATGTACAAAAAGTATGTACAACTTTTTTATCTCCTGGTTTAATGAAAGAGCAAGTTCATTTATTTATAGCGGCTTATAAAGATGAAGATAAGTTAGATAAAGGTGGTGGTTTGGCTTCTGAAAACGAAGAAATAGAAGTTTTAGAAATTTCTTTTGTAGAAGCTTTAAAATTGATAGAAAATGATGAAATTATTGATGCCAGAACCATTATGCTATTACAATATTTACAAATAAATAAACTATTAGAATAAAATATATAGTTATTAAAATACAAATTTCTCTTTTTAGAGAATTTAAATATGATTTATCATGATAAAAAATTACTGGAATAAAGGGGCAAAACAAAAGAAAAGAGTAATCATTTTTTCTTTCATTCTATTAATTTTATTGTTCTTTTTTAGAGACGATTATCAACCAGCATTATTATTTTTTAGAAAATACATTTTTATTTTTCTACTATGTTTTACAGTTTTTTTCTTTGGTTTTAGAGGCCTTATAAAATCTACAGGGTTTTTAAAAAAAGTAGTAAGTTTCTTAATAATGATTGTTTTTTTTGGTGCAATTTATTTTATTGGTTTTCCATACAAAATGTACGATTATATGAAACTCTATAGCGTTTTTAATGACTTAAATCGTATAGAGATTGTAGAACTTCCTTTAACACAAAACGAAAGAATTCAGCCTTTAAGAAATATATTTTCAATGGCAAACGAGTCTGTAGGAGAAACAAAAGATGTTTCTATGCCAAAATTAGTAAGAGTTGATGGTCAAAATAAATGGACTATGGCTATTCAACCAACAGAAAAATATGTTTGGCAAGGTATAAAAGACAATACAGAAGAGGTTTTTTCTGTATCTAGTACAACACCTTTCCCGCGTTTTTCATCAGAAAACAGAATTCCGGTTACATTTTCAATAGGAGAATCTTTAAAATTTAGTAGAAATACTTATAACGCAGTTGTGCAACGTTTTAACCCTTGGATGTTGTTTAATTATGAGCCAGGCGAAACTTTTTACATGAAAAACGATCAAGGCTCTTGGGTTGAAGTTGTTAGTTTAATTAAATGGAAAGGTTTCTTTTTTCCTTATCCAACATTTGGTGGAGTAATGGTTATTGAAAATGGAAAACACGATTTTAAAGATTATTTAGAGCGTATGATTATTGGTAAAGGAACCTATATATCACCAAAAGAAATTAAAAACCATAAATATTTAGTTAAGCAAAATATATTAGCACAAAAAGTATCTCGTTTACAAGCAGAAAGTTTAAAGTTTTTGGCAGGTTTTTCAGATCCTTTACCTTGGAATAAGGAAACGGCAGTTAAGATTCCTAATTTACCAAACGGTCAAAATCAACAGCCATTTGTAACAGATTTTAATTTTTCTGACACAAAAATTGGTGCACAAAACGGTTTGTATCATTGGTTTGGTTTAGAGCCTGTTAGCCAAGAAAGAACTAGCTTGTCTTTTAGTGTTTTTATACCGGCAGATGGTACAAATGAGCTTTATTTTTACGATCATGCCTCAAAAAAACAAGGTTATGCAGGGGTTTCTGCAATGCCTTTAAAGGTAAAAGAATCTAAAAAAGAATATGATTGGAGCTCTAATACGCCAGTAGAATTTAGACCATATATTAAAAATATTGCAGGTAGAAAACGCATGTTTTTCTTGGGTACAGTTTCTACAATTAATAACAATAATCCTACACAATTTGATGGCGCTGCAACACCAGATTTGGTATTGGTAGATAGTGAGTATAGAGATGCTGTTTGGATTAATGCTAAAAAACCAAGTACTTGGAATGAGGATGTTTATAATCAATTAAACGAAGCTTGGCGTACCAGTGAAGGAGAAAATTTATACTTTGAAAAAGAAAAAACAATTGTCGAAAAAAATCAACAAATATTAGATTCTATAAAATTACTTTCTAAACAAAATTTAGACGCTATGGCAATAGAAAGGCTGCAAAGTAAAATAGATTCTATTAAACTTAATCAGTAGCTTTAGAAGCTATTTCCTGCTTTTATTACTCGCTTTTTTTATGTGTAATTAATCTTAACTATTTATATTTTATTAATGTAGATACATTATTGAAATATATGTCTAGTAAATTTTAGCAAAAAAAAGAGCTCAAACATGCCATTCAATCAGGGCTAAACCTATCAATTAATTTATTGCATTAAATCGAGTTAATTATTTCCTTGGATTTATTTTCCTTGGTAAATAAAATATTTATTTGTAATTTTGTAAAGAATTTAAAATCATAATATGAAAACTACTAAAATAATTTATTACTTATCTACGGGGCTATTATCTATAATCATGCTTTTTTCTGCAGGTATGTATCTTTTTAACAATGAAATGGTTTCTGGTTTTTTTATAGACTTAGGCTATCCAACCTACATAATTTATCCGTTAGCGATAGCTAAAATTCTAGGATTAATTGCAATTTGGTTTATAAAAAGTAAATCTTTAAAAGAATGGGCATACGCAGGTTTTTTCTTTGATTTTGTTTTGGCTTTTGCAGCACACTTTATGGTAAAAGATGGAGGACATTTATCTGCATTAGTAGCAATTGTTTTGTTATTAGTATCTTATTTTACACATAAAAAAATTATAAATGAGCAACGCTAAAAAAGTATCTGTAGTTTTAACAAATAAAAACTATTTAGCAGAGGCACAAGCAAGAGATCATTTTTTAACATTAGATGAGCCTGTTGCTGCAGGAGGTGATAATAACGGACCAACACCTGTAGAATATTTGTTAACTGCAGTAGGGGGTTGTGTTTCTATGACGTTAAGAATGTATGCAGAAAGAAAAGGTTGGGATGTTGGTAAAATAACTGTAAACCTTTATCAGAAACAAAAACAAACATCAGAAGGATTAAAAAAACGGTTAGAAGAAGAAATTTCTTTTGAAAAAGAAATATCAGAAGATCAAAGAAAAAGATTATTAGTTATTGCAGGTAAATGCCCGGTAGCAAAAATGGTAAAAGGAGAAACCGAAATAATAAGTAGTATAAAATAATTTTTTAAAAAGTTTTAAGATTAAATTTTTCAGATATAAATTAAAAATCGTCAGATAGATTAATTTTTATGAAAAAGAAAATTTTAAACAAAACAAATTAAAAAGTAAAGAAATGAAAAAAATATTAGCCTTTGCAGGAAGTACAAGTTCTACATCAATAAACAAAAAATTAGCAACATTTGCTGCAGAAAATTTAGAAAACACGTCTTTTGATGTGATTGATTTAAGAGATTTTAATCTACCTATTTATAGTGAAGATGAAGGTAAAAAAGGTTTTCCAGAAGATGCCAAAAAATTTTCTGCTCTATTAGATAATTACGATGGTTTTATATTGTCTTTAGCAGAACATAACGGAACGTATACAGCAGCTTTTAAAAATATTTTTGATTGGGCTTCTATATTAGAAGTAAAAGTTTTTAGAGATAAACCTTTATTATTAATGGCAACATCACCAGGAGAAATGGGTGGGCAATTTGTTTTAGCAGCAGGAGAACAACGTTTTACAAGACAAGGAGCCAAAGAATTATTAACTTATTCGTTACCTAGTTTCTATGATAATTTTAAAGAAGGCAAAATTGTAGATCAACAATTATTAGATTTATTAAAAGTACAAGTAAACAAGTTTGAAGCTTTAGTAAATCAATAAAAAATGAAAATAATTTTATATGGAAGAGCGGGGCATGCATATACAGTTGCATTTAAAAATTTTTTAAACTCAACAGATGTGCCTTATGTTTATAAAGATATTTCTAAAGATGTAGCAGCAAGAGAACACAGTAAAGAACTGTATGATGGTGTTGCAAAATATCCAACTTTATTTGTAGATGATCAAGTGTATTTAACACCTACAACAGAAGAATTTAATAAAATAATGCAAGATATTAAGTTAAGAGCATAGTTATGGGAGATATTTCTAAAGATATTAACTCTAAGTTTATTAGCAACAAAGTAAAAGCTTTAATCAATATAAAATATACCGCAAATTGGTTAAGTAGTAAAGAAACAGAATTTTTTAAACCTTACGGAATATCGCCGCAACAGTTTAATATTCTAAGAATTTTACGTGGTGCAAAAGATAAAATTAAGGTGCAAATTGTAAAAGATAGAATGATAGAAAGAGCACCAAATGCAACACGTTTAATGGACAAGTTGTGTGATAAAAATTTGATTGAAAGAGAGCGATGCGAACATGATAGAAGAGTTGTATATGTTAAAATTACTTCTCAAGGTTTAACTTTATTATCAGAGATTGATGAAGTTCAAAAAACACCTTTTCTAGAAAAAATATCTGAAGAAGAAGCTATTGTTTTAAGTGATTTACTAGACAAGTTAAGGTAAAAATTAGCTGTATTTATTGCGCAAAAGAATTTATTAAAATTATGAAGACATTAAAATCAATAGAACATAAAGTAGCAAGTCCGTTAGTAAATATGGGGCCAATTAAATTGCGTCAACCATTACCAACAAACGGAATAGAAAATGTAGATCCTTTTTTGTTACTACATCATTATGGTCCTTATGCAATTTCAGAATTTAATAACTCTTTTGATTTAGGACCACATCCACACAGAGGTTTTGAACCTATAACTTTACTTTTTAAAGGAGAACAGTTGCATAGAGACTCTTTGGGTAATGAAATGGTTGTAAAAGCTGGTGATGTACAATGGACAACTGCCGGACGAGGTATTATTCATGCAGAAGGGCCAACCAATGAGTTTGTAAAAAAAGGAGGTGAATTAGAAGGGATTCAATTATGGTTGAATTTGCCTAAAAAAGATAAAATGATAGCTCCAAATTATCAGCATTTAGAAGAAAATAGAATTCCAAAGGTTTTTTCTGAAGATAAAAAAGTACAATTAAATATTATTGCTGGTCAACAAAAAGATGTATTAGGTTTGATAAAAACCCAAACAGAAGTAAATGTTTTTACTGCAAATATTGATGAAGAAGGAGAAATAGAAATAGAAATTCCGCAAAACCATAAATCTTTAGTTTATTTATTAGATGGAGAGGTTTTGGTAAATAATGACACTATTGTATCAAAAGGAAAAATACAAATGATTACCTTTAATCAAGACGGAACTACATTTTTATTAAAAGCAACTAAGTTAAGTACTGTTTTAATTTTATCTGGAATACCTATTGAAGAAAAAATTGCACAATATGGCCCTTATGTAATGAACTCTCAAACAGAAATTTTAGAAGCTATGAGAGATTATCAAGCAGGTAAAATGGGGTATTTGTATTAATTAGATTAGTAAAATTTTAGTAGGTTACTAAAATATAATCATCAACCTAAACCAACAAAATAATTTTAAAAATAATGAAAAAAACAATTCACGAAGCCAATTCAAGAGGATATGCAAACCATGGTTGGTTAAAATCGTATCACACTTTTAGTTTTGCCAATTATCAAAATCTAGAAAGAATGAATTTTGGAATGTTACGTGTTTTGAATGATGATGTAGTTCAGCCTAAAATGGGTTTTGGTACACATCCTCATAGAAATATGGAAATTATATCTATTCCAATTTCTGGTGCACTTTCTCACAAAGATAGTATGGGTAATCAACGTTCTATAGAAGTAGGAGAAGTACAAGTAATGAGTGCTGGTAGTGGTTTAACCCATTCAGAATTTAACGATAGTAAAACTGATGAGGTTAATTTTTTACAACTTTGGATAATTCCAGAACATCAAGAAGTTGAACCTTATTACAATCAAAAACATTTTGATATTACAGAGCGTAAAAACAGGTTTCAGATTTTAGTATCACCAAAAGACAAGCAAATTAAAGGTTCTTTGCCAATAAATCAGCAAGCATATATTTATTTAATAGATATGGAAGAGAATTATTATACAGAGTATGATCCTAAAAACGGAGCTTATTTTTTCTTAATTGATGGTGAAGTAGAAATTGCTGATGAAAAGCTACAAAGTAGAGATGCAATTGGTATAGAAAATGCTGATAAAGTAATGCTTAAAGCATCAAAAGCTAGTAAGTTGTTAGTAATTGATGTGCCAATGAATTAAAAATTACTATATTATTTTAAGCCAAAGAATATATTTCTTTGGCTTTTTTTGTTTAAAAAAATAAGTTTATCTTGCAAAGTATTATGCATGCATAGTAAATTTGATTTTTAGAAATATGAAATACAAGTACATTTTTGAACCCTTAGACTTAGGTTTTACCATTTTAAAAAATAGAATTTTAATGGGGTCTATGCATACGGGATTAGAAGAAGAAAAAAATGGCTTAGAAAGAATAGCTACTTATTATGCAGAAAGAGCAAAAGGAGGAGTAGGTTTAATTGTTACAGGAGGAATATCACCAAATATACAAGGTTGGACAGCACCATTTTCTGCAAGAATGTCTACAGAAAAACACGCTTTACATCATCAAAAAATAACAGCAGCAGTACACAAAGAAGGCGGAAAAATATGCATGCAAATTTTACATGCAGGTCGTTATGGTTATCATCCTTTTAACGTTGCACCATCAAAAATAAAATCGCCAATAACACCTTTTAAACCTTTTAAATTAACCAAAAGAGGGATTAAAAGAACTATAAATGACTTTGTAAATTCTGCTGAATTGTCTAAAATGGCGGGTTATGATGGCATAGAAATAATGGGCTCTGAAGGTTACTTAATCAATCAATTTATTGTAAAAAGAACTAATAAAAGAACAGATAATTTTGGAGGAGAATATGAAAATAGAATCCGTTTAGCTGTAGAAATTGTAAAACAAATAAGAGCATCTGTTGGTACTAATTTTATTATTATTTATAGATTATCAATGTTAGATTTGGTAGAAAATGGTAGTTCTTGGCAAGAAGTTGTACAGTTAGGTAAAGAAATAGAAAAGGCAGGAGCAACGATTATAAATACCGGCATTGGTTGGCATGAATCTAGAATTCCTACAATTGCAACTTCGGTTCCAAGAGCAGCTTTTACTTGGGTAACAAAGAAAATGAAAGAAGAATTATCAATTCCGTTGATAACTTCTAATAGAATAAATATGCCAGAAACTGCAGAGAAAATTTTATCAGAAGGAGATGCAGATATGATTTCTATGGCGCGTCCTTTTTTGGCAGATCCAGAATGGGTAAACAAAGCGAAAGAAGAAAAAGAAGATGAAATAAATACGTGTATTGCATGTAATCAGGCTTGTTTAGATCATGTTTTTCAGCAAAAAGTGGCAAGTTGTTTGGTAAACCCAAGAGCTTGCCATGAAACTGAATTAAATTATTATCCAACAAAAAATAAAAAGAAAATTGCAGTTGTAGGAGCAGGACCTGCAGGCTTATCTGCTGCTACAAATGCAGCAAAAAGAGGTCATTTTGTTACTTTATTTGATGCAAGTAATGAAATTGGTGGGCAATTTAATATTGCAAAACAAATTCCTGGTAAAGAAGAGTTTTATGAAACCTTGCGTTATTTTAAAAAACAAATAGAAATTCATCAAGTAAATTTAAAACTGAATACAAAAGTTTCTACTGAAGATTTAAAAGATTCAGATTTTGATGAAATTATAATTGCTACCGGAATTAAACCAAGAGAACTTAAAATAGAAGGTATCAATCATCCAAAAGTACTAAGTTATATTGATGTTTTAAAATATAAAAAACCAGTAGGAAAACGTGTTGCTGTAATAGGTGCGGGTGGTATTGGTTTTGATGTTTCAGAATATTTAACACATACAGGAGAGTCTACATCACAAAATATAGATGCTTGGTTAAAAGAATGGGGAATAGATAAATCCTTAGAAGCAAGAGCCGGAATAGAAAATGTAAATCCAAAATTTGAAGCTTCACCAAGAGAGGTCTTTATGTTTAAAAGAAGTAAAGGTAAATTTGGAGGGAATTTAGGTAAAACAACTGCTTGGATTCATAGAGCTAATTTAAAAAAGAAAAAAGTACAATTTATAGGTGAGGTTTCTTATACCAAAATAGATGATAAAGGTTTGCATTATATACAAAATCAAGAAGCAAAAGTTTTAGATGTTGATAATGTGGTTGTATGTGCAGGTCAGGTTCCTTTTAAAGAATTATACCAACCTTTATTAGATTTAAATAAAAAAGTACATGTAATTGGTGGTGCAGATTTTGCAAGTGAGTTAGATGCAAAAAGAGCTATAAATCAAGGAGCAAGATTGGCAGCAGAAATATAGTAAGTAAAAACATTAAAAAACAAGTTTTTTTTAATATTTGCATCTAAATTATAAAATTTATTAAATATTATTTATGAAAAACATGTTATTTATTGCAATGTTGTTAGTAAGTGTTCAATTTTATGCACAACCTCCAGGAGGAGGAAGAGGAGGATCTGGACAGAATCTACAAGGTACTAACAGAGAAGTTAGAGAATTTAAAGCAAGTGATGTTGCAGGTATTATTTATTATAATGAAAAAGAGGTTATAAAAAAACTAAAAATAAAAGAAGAGGATAAAAAGCTTTTAATGAGTAAAGAACTTCAAAACTATAATTCAAAAATTAAAGAAATTTCATTTTTAAATTCAGAAACATTTACAGAATTAAATGTTGTTGTAAAGGCTGCAATGAGTTCTGGTAATAGAGAAACAGCAATGAAAATGAGAAAAAAAGTTGAAGAGATAATTAAACCTGTTAGAGAAGAAGTTAGTTTACATGAAGAAGAATTAAATAAAAATATAGAAAGCATTTTATCAGAAAAGCAATTGAAAAAATGGTTAAAATATCAGAGTAATAAGAAAAGTAGTTTACAGCCAAGAATTTCTCAAAATAATGAAGAAGGAGCTAGATCTGGTAGAGGTAATGGAGGTAGAAGACAGTAAAATGTTTAAAATCAATATTAAAAGACTACATTTAGCAAAAAATAAATAAAAACTATGAAATCCTTCTCTGTTGAAGAAATATCTTCTTTAGTAAATGGCGAGCTTATTGGTACTTGTACAGAAAAAATATTTGCTCCAGAACAAATAGAAAAAGCTGATAAAGGGCAAATAACTTTTATAGGCAATTCTAAATATACACGTTTATGGCAAAAATCAAATGCAAGTGCAGCAATTGTATTTGAATCAATAAAAATTTTACCAGAAGAAGGAAAAGCTTTTATAAAAGTTAAAAACCCAGATTTGGCAATGGCTATTCTTTTAGAAGCTTTTGAGCCTGAATCTCCTTATTTTGAAACAGATGTTCATCCAACTGCTGTTATAGATAAAACAGTAAAGTTAGGCAAAGGTTGTAAAATTGGAGCTAACACATATCTTGGCAAAAATGTAGTTTTAGCAGATAATGTAACCATATATTCTAATGTATCTATTTTTGACGATACTGTTATCGGTAATAATACTACAATTTGGTCTGGTACAGTTATAAGAGAAAGAAGTGTAATAGGTAGTTATTGTATTTTTCATAACAACGTTAGTATTGGTGCAGATGGTTTTGGTTACAGACCAAGTGACGATGGTAGAGGTTTGGTTAAAATTATACATATTGGTAATGTTGTTATAGGAAATGCTGTAGAGATTGGTGCAAATTCTTGTGTTGATAGAGGTAAATTTAGTTCTACTATTTTAGGAGATGGTTGTAAGATTGATAATTTAGTACAAATTGGTCATAATTGTGTATTAGGAAAATGTTGTATAATGGCCGGAAGTAGTGGTTTAGCAGGCTCTGTTACTTTAGGAGACGGAGTTATAATAGGCGGAAGTGCTTCTATTAAAGATCATGTTACAATTAATTCTGGTGCTAAGGTAGGTGCAGGTTCTGGCGTTATAGCAGATGTTGCAGCTGGTAAAACAGTACTTGGTTATCCGGCTTGCGATTCTAGAGAAAAAATGAAACAATGGGTTGCATTGCGTAAAATTGCTAGAAATTAATAAAATCACCTTTCATAAAGAAAAAAAGTTATGAAAAAAATAATTTTTACATTAACAATTTTATATTCAATTTCTACAAGTTCTCAGAATTATAGTGATATAAAAAGCTTGCCACAAAAAGAAGTAGGTCAGGTTGTTCTTCATGCTAATGCGAGCTCTATGGCTGGTATTTTTTATTATGAATAAGAGAAAGTAATAAAAAAAATAAAAGCGAAAGATGAGGATAAAAAGTCTTTAATAATTAGCGGAATAAAAGAGTATAATAAAAGTATTGAAGAATTATCTAATTCTAATGCTAAAGAACTTTCTGATATTGATGTTATTATTAAATCTACAGCTACAATAAAAGACAATAAAGTTAAAGTTGGAGTTTTAAAAAAAGTAAATGTTTTTATAGAACCAATTAAAAATGAAGTTGATATTTTAGAAAAAGAATTAAATGATAATTTTAATACTTTCTTATCTGAAAAAGAGTTCAAAAAATGGATGAAATATCAAAATTATTTAAAGGAAGAAAATCAACCAAAAATTGCAGTAAAAAGAGTTTTACGTTATGAGCAGCAGACAAAAGTGATAAGAAATTAAACAGTTATTTAGAACTGATTAATAAATTAAAGATTTGATGGTTTGATAAAAAAAATAATTAACGATATTTGCGTCTGAATAATTAATTAAGAAATATGGGTATGAACAAAAACACTGTCTTAGGTTGGGCAACTATGTTAATGTTAATGATGGGAGTTATTTTAATTTTATTAGGAGCTTACAGATATAAAGATGTTGCAGGTTGGGGTTTTGCTACAGTTGGTATTGGTTTCTTTTGTATTGCCTGGGTTTTTAATGCCTTAAAAGGAAGGGTTTAAAGTCTACTAATTTTCTAGTAGCAGTTTTTTTCATATTAAATTATAAAAATAGATTATAATGAGTGACGATAAGAAAGTAATCTTTTCGATGAATAAGGTTTCTAAAACCTATCAATCAACAGGAAAACAAGTTTTAAAAGATATTTATTTAAGTTTTTTCTACGGAGCAAAAATTGGTATTCTTGGTTTAAACGGATCAGGTAAATCAACTTTATTAAAAATTATTGCTGGTGTAGAAAAGAATTTTCAAGGTGATGTTACTTTTTCTCCTGGTTATAAAGTTGGTTATTTAGAACAAGAACCACAATTAGATCCAGAAAAAACAGTTTTAGAAATTGTTAAAGAAGGTGTTGCAGAAACTGTTGCTATTCTTGATGAATACAATAAGATTAACGACATGTTTGGTTTAGAAGAAGTGTATTCTGATGCCGATAAGATGGAAAAACTAATGAACCAACAAGCAGAATTACAAGATAAGATTGATGCTGCCAATGCTTGGGAATTAGATACCAAATTAGAAATTGCAATGGATGCGTTAAGAACACCAGATTCTGATAAAAAAGTTGGTGTACTTTCTGGTGGAGAAAAACGTAGAGTTGCTTTATGTAGATTATTATTACAAGAACCAGAAATTTTATTATTAGATGAGCCAACCAACCACTTAGATGCAGAATCTGTACATTGGTTAGAGCATCATTTAGCACAATATAAAGGAACCGTAATTGCTGTAACGCACGATAGATATTTCTTAGACAATGTTGCTGGTTGGATTCTTGAGTTAGATAGAGGAGAAGGTATACCTTGGAAAGGAAACTATTCTTCTTGGTTAGATCAAAAATCTAACAGAATGGCACAAGAAAGTAAAACAGCATCTAAACGTCAAAAAACACTAGAACGAGAGTTAGAGTGGGTTCGTCAAGGAGCAAAAGGTCGTCAAACAAAGCAAAAAGCACGTTTGAAAAATTATGACAAATTAATGAGTCAAGACCAAAAGCAAGTTGATGAAAAGTTAGAAATTTATATTCCTAACGGACCACGTTTAGGAACAAATGTGATAGAAGCAACAGGGGTTTCTAAAGCTTTTGATGATAAAATTTTATATGAAGATTTAGCTTTTAACCTTCCACAAGCAGGAATTGTTGGTATTATTGGTCCAAATGGTGCTGGTAAAACAACAATTTTTAAAATGATAATGGGAGAGGAAAATCCTGACGGAGGAAGTTTTAAAGTAGGTGAAACTGCAAAAATAGCTTATGTAGATCAGGCACACTCAGACATCGACCCAAACAAAACAATTTGGGAAAACTTTTCTGATGGTCAAGATTTAGTAATGATGGGCGGAAAACAAGTAAACTCTCGTGCATATTTAAGTCGTTTTAATTTTTCTGGTAGCGAACAAAACAAAAAAGTTTCTACACTTTCTGGTGGAGAAAGAAATAGGTTACATTTAGCAATGACATTAAAAGAAGAAGGAAACGTTCTACTTTTAGATGAGCCAACCAATGATTTAGATGTAAATACATTAAGAGCATTAGAAGAAGGTTTAGAAAACTTTGCCGGTTGTGCAGTTGTAATTAGTCACGATAGATGGTTTTTAGATAGAATATGTACGCATATTTTAGCTTTTGAAGGAGATAGTCAAGTATATTTCTTTGAAGGATCTTTTTCTGATTACGAAGAAAATAAAAAGAAACGTTTAGGTGGAGATTTAATGCCAAAACGTATTAAATATAAAAAACTGATTAGATAAATCATTTTTTTATAATAAATATTAAAAGCCTATTTTTATTAATAAAAATAGGCTTTTTTTTATGTTTATATATTAATATTCTAAAAAAGAATTAAAAGCATAAAATAATGGATTTATAGTTAAAATTAGAATAACAAATATACTAAATGTTGTTTAATTTTATTAAGCTTAATAATAATTCAATAAAAAGTTATTTTAATTGATAATTAGGTATTAAATCGTCTTAATTAATAGTGTTTTAGCAGTAAAGTTTTCATCTTTAATTGTTAAATTTGTTACGCTATGTACGAAAAGGATTTCGTACGTAGTAATAATCAAAAATTCTACAATTATATAATACATTTTTATGAGCAAAATAGCTAAAATCGTATATACGAAGACAGATGAAGCACCTGCTTTAGCAACACGATCTTTTTTACCAATAGTAAAAGCTTTTACTAAATCTTCAGGTATTGAATTAGAAGTTAAAGATATTTCTTTAGCAGCAAGAATTTTGTCTAATTTTTCTGACTACTTAACAGAAGATCAAAAAGTAGAAGACGCTTTAGCTTTTTTAGGAGACTTAGCTAAAAAACCAGAAGCCAATATTATTAAATTACCAAATATTAGTGCTTCTGTACCTCAATTAAAAGTTGCAATTTCAGAATTACAAACTTTAGGATATAAATTACCTAATTATCCAGAAGAATTAAAAACAGATGAAGATAAAGCTGTTTTAGCTCTTTATAATAAAGTAAAAGGTTCTGCAGTTAATCCTGTATTGCGTGAAGGTAATTCTGATAGAAGAGCACCAAAAGCAATTAAGAATTATGCTCGTAAAAACCCACATTCTATGGGTGCTTGGGGATCTGATTCCAAAACACATGTAGCAACAATGAGCGAAGGAGATTTTGCTCATAATGAAAAATCTGTAACAATAGAAAAAGCAACAAGTATAAGTATACAACATGTTGCTGCCGATGGTTCTAAAACTATATTAAAGCCAGAGGTTAATTTGTTAGAAGGAGAAATTATTGATGCAACAATAATGAGTAAAAAAGCATTGCTTTCTTTCTTAGATAAAG
This sequence comes from Polaribacter sargassicola, assembly GCF_021991835.1. Taxonomy (GTDB): domain Bacteria; phylum Bacteroidota; class Bacteroidia; order Flavobacteriales; family Flavobacteriaceae; genus Polaribacter; species Polaribacter sargassicola. Next base: position 183,260 of record NZ_JAHDAU010000006.1, on the reverse strand, counting down.
AATTTACAGATGCTGCAGAACAAGAAGTTTTACTTTCATTACATATGAAAGCAACAATGATGAAGGTTTCTGATCCTATTATTTTTGGTTTAGCAGTAAAAACATATTTTAAAGATGTTTTTGAAAAGCATGCAGCAATTTTTGATGAAATAGGAGTTGATGTAAATAATGGTTTTGGTAATTTATTAAGTAGCTTAGATGAGGTTTCTGAAGAAAAGAAAGCTGAAATTTTAGCAGACATAGATGCTGCATTTGCTAAAAATGCTGACTTAGCAATGGTAAATTCTGATAAAGGAATTACAAACTTGCACGTACCTTCTGATGTAATTATTGATGCTTCTATGCCAGCAATGATTAGAACTTCTGGAAGAATGTGGAATGCAAAAGGAGAATTACAAGATACAAAAGCCGTAATACCAGATAGTTCTTATGCAGGTGTTTATTCTGCAACAATTGATTTTTGTAAAAAACATGGTGCTTTTGATCCTACAACAATGGGTACTGTACCTAATGTTGGTTTAATGGCTCAAAAAGCAGAAGAATATGGTTCTCATGATAAAACTTTTCAAATTGCAACTGCAGGTAAGGTAATTGTTGTAGATGCTTCTGGAGATACTCTTTTAGAGCACGCAGTAGAAGAAGGAGATATCTGGAGAATGTGCCAAACTAAAGATTTACCAATTCAAGATTGGGTTAAATTAGCAGTAACAAGAGCAAGAGCATCAGAAACACCAGCAGTTTTTTGGTTAGATGAAAATAGAGCACATGATGCAGAAATTATTAAAAAGGTAAATAAATATTTACCAACTCATGATACAGAAGGTTTAGATATTAGAATTTTATCTCCTGTTAAGGCAACAGAATTTACTTTAGAAAGAATTGTAAAAGGAGAAGATACTATTTCTGTTTCTGGTAACGTTTTACGTGATTACTTAACAGATTTATTTCCTATTTTAGAAGTTGGTACTTCTGCAAAAATGTTATCTATTGTTCCTTTAATGAATGGTGGAGGATTATTTGAAACTGGTGCAGGTGGTTCTGCTCCTAAACATGTAGAGCAGTTTTTAGAAGAAAACCATTTACGTTGGGATTCTTTAGGAGAGTTTTTAGCATTAGCTGTTTCTTTAGAACATTTAGGTACAACTAATGATAATGCTAAGGCATTAATTTTATCTGAAACATTAGATGATGCAACAGAAAAGTTTTTAGAAAATGATAAATCACCATCTAGAAAAGTAGGTGAGTTAGATAATAGAGGAAGTCATTTTTACTTAGCAATGTACTGGGCAGAAGGTTTAGCTAATCAAGATAAAGATGCAGATTTAAAAGCTTCTTTTACTAAAGTAGCAGCAGACTTAAAAGCAAATGAAGATAAAATTGTTACTGAATTAAATGAAATTCAAGGTAGTGCAAACACTATTGGAGGTTATTATATGCCTACAGATAGTTTAGCAGATGCAGCAATGAGACCAATTAGTCTTTTCAATTCTATTTTAGAATCTATCTAATATTACTTATTAGTCATAAAAAAAGGTCGATGTTACTAACATCGACCTTTTTTATTTATACAAAAATTAAGAGTTATTCTTTTTATAATATTCATTTAAAACCGATTTTCTACCAATTGTTTTGGTGATAATATCTTTGTTTAAATCCCAACCACGAGCAGGAGAATATTCTCTTCCGTACCAAATAATTTGTAAATGTAAATCGTTCCATAATTCTTTTGGAAACAAACGTTTTGCATCTTTTTCTGTTTGAGCAACACTTTTTCCATTACTTAAATTCCAACGAAACATCAACCTTAAAATATGTGTATCTACAGGAAAAGCAGGTACGCCAAAAGCTTGACTCATTACAACGCTTGCTGTTTTATGTCCTACAGCTGGTAATTCTTCTAAACCTTCAAAACTTTGCGGAACTTCTCCGTTATATTTTTCAATCAAAATTTTAGAAAGCCCATAGATTCCCTTACTTTTCATTGGAGATAAACCACAAGGACGAATAATTTCTTTAATTTCATCAACAGACATTTTTACCATATCAAAAGGATTGTCTGCTTTTGCGAATAACAATGGTGTAATTTGATTTACACGAACGTCTGTACATTGTGCAGATAATAAAACAGCAACTAATAGCGTGTAAGGATCTTTATGGTTTAAAGGTATTGGTATTTCTGGATATTTTTCTTTAAGTGTATCAATTACAAATTGTACTTTTTCTTGTTTGGTCATATAAATAAGTAATAAAGTTGTAAAGTTAAAAAGTTGAAAGTAAAATAAGTGATAATTATTTATTTAATTTAATTGGAAAGAATTTTATAAACTTTGTACATTTAAACTTTTAAATTACGATAAATATGACATCACTAAAAATAGGAGATAAAGCTCCACAGTTTGAGGCAAAAGATAATGCCGGAAATACAATAAAATTATCTGATTATGAGGGTAAAAAGTTAGTACTGTTTTTCTACCCTAAAGCAAGTACACCTGGTTGTACAAATGAAGCTTGTGATTTAAGAGATAATTATCAAACTTTTTTAGCAAAAGGTTATGATGTTTTAGGTGTAAGTGCAGATTCTGCTAAAAGACAGCAAAATTTTATTAATAAAAACGAATTACCTTTTCCGCTTTTGGCAGATGAAGATAAAGCAGTAATAGAAGCTTTTAATGTTTGGGGACCAAAAAAGTTTATGGGAAGAGAATACGATGGAATTCATAGAACTACTTTTGTTATTGATGAAAAAGGTTTTATAGAAGATGTAATTACTAAAGTAAAAACAAAAGCACATGCTGTTCAAATATTAGAATAACCTTGTTAAAATAGATTTATAGTATTTAAAAGAGTTGATTTTTATCAGCTCTTTTTTATTTAAATTACTCATATATAGGTATTGTATTTAAGTGGTCCTTTTTATTAATTTGATGTTCTAACTTTAACTAATATATTATGAAAATAAAACTACTTTTTTTTATTACACTCTTTATTTTGAGTTTTAATCTATCTTCTCAGAATATAACGATAACTGATTCTAACTTTGAACAAGCTCTAATAGATTTAGGTTGGGATACTAATGGTTTAAACGGTAATATTCTTGTGTCTGAAGCAGAAGCAATAGATAGTTTAGATATTCAAGACCCTATAGATAATACATTATTACCAAACGTAACTGCTAAAATTAAAACTTTAGAAGGTATAGAAGCAATGGTTAATTTAGTTTCTTTAGAAGCAGGAGGAAATGAGTTAACTTCGGTTGATTTATCTAAGAATATAAACTTGAAAAACTTATTTTTAAATGATAATCAATTAACAAATATTGATGTTTCTAAAAATTTAGCTTTAGAACGTTTTGGTGTTATGAGAAATCAGATTGCAAGTATAGATATTTCTATGCTAGTTAATTTAGTAGATTTGTTTGTACATGAAAATCAAATTGCAAGCTTAGATATAACAAATAACACAGAATTAAATTGGTTATATGCTACCAATAATCAATTAACAAGTATCAATTTATCAAAAAACACAAAACTAAAAAGAATAGATATTTATGGTAATCAACTAACAAGTATAGATGTAAGTATGTTACCAGATTTAGAAGATTTTAGAATAGCTTATAATCAATTAACTTATTTAGATGTTTCTGCAAATAGTAATTTACGTAGTTTTAGTTGTAATGGTAATTTATTAACTACCTTAAATGTAAAAAATGGAAATAATGTTAATTTTACCTACTTTTCCGCGAACAATAATTCAGATTTAACTTGTATTCAAGTTGATGATGCAAGTTTTTCTTTAACAAATTGGAGTTTAGTTGATGATATAGCTAGTTTTAGTACAAATTGTGGGATTTCTTCAATCGTTTATATTCCTGATTATAACATGAAAACAGCTTTAGTAGCAGATACTTCTATTAATAGTAATGAAGATACTGAAATTCAGGTTTCTGAGGCAGAAGCTGTAACGGGTACAATTACATTAGAAGGAGTTAATATTGATGATTTGTCTGGTATAGAAGCTTTTATAAATATTACAGGTTTAATTGTTAGAGGTAATAATTTAACATCAGTAAATTTATCCAATAATGATAAAATTTCTTTTTTAAGTATAGATAATAATCAATTAACTAGTTTAGATATTAGATCTTTAACAAACTTAGAAACTATTTATGCAGGAAATAATCAATTATCTGAAATTGATGTTACAAATAATTTATTATTAAAAAAGTTATGGTTAAATATAAATAATTTAAGTTCTTTAGACATTTCTAAAAATACTTTTCTGGAGGAATTAGAATTAGATTGGAATTATGATTTGTTAGAAATAGATTTTTCTAATAATTTAAATTTAAACAGAATCCATTTATGGAAAACAGCAATTTCTAAAATAGATATTACACAACTAATAGATTTAGAAAGATTATACGTTTCAGAAACCAACTTAACATCAATAGATATAACTAAAAACACAAAATTATATGATTTTAGATCTACAGATAATCCACAAATACCAACTTATGATTTTTCTAATAACACAGCATTAATTAGAATAGACTTAACTAACTCTAATGTAAATGATGTAGATGTTTCTAAAAACGTAAATTTAACTCAACTTTTATTGGGGCAAAATAATTTAACAAGTATAGATATTTCTAAGAATATAGAATTACAAGAATTGTATTTAAATGAAAATAGTATTGTAAATATAGATATTACCAATAATCTAAGTTTAACTAAACTATTTTTAAATGATAATTTATTAGAAAGAGCATATTTAAAAAATGAAAATAATACTGCTATTGTAGAATTTAATATTACTAATAATCCAAATTTATCGTGTATTGCTGTAGATGATGTAGATTTTTCAACAACTAATTGGACAAATATTGATGCTGCTACTAATTATAAAATTGATTGTAACTCTGATTGGGAAGTTTATACAGTAGACAGTAATTTAGAAGATGCAATTAATGTTATTACAGGTATTGATGCAAATAACGATGATTTAATATCTTATGAAGAAGCATTGTCTTATACAGGAGACTTAGATTTAAGTGGACAAGATATTACAGATATTACGGGATTAGAAGCATTTATAAATGCTGCAAGTATTAATCTTTCTAATAATAATATTACAGACATAAGCTCTCTTTTAAGTGGAAATACAGTATTAATTTATTCTAAATCAACAAATGAAAAAAGAACAGCAGAAAGAGCAAGTAGTAATGTAAAAATTTTAAATGTTTCTAACAATTTATTGGAATCAGTCGATATTTCTAGCATTACAAATATCACAGAATTATATTTATCTAATAATAAACTTGTAAGTCTTAATTTAAAAAACGGTAATAATACTGTTTTAGATAAGTTAGATGTAACTTCCAATCCAAATTTAACTTGTATACAGGTTGATGATGTTGATGCTGCAAATTCTAAAACAGAATGGTTAAAAGATACAAGTGCTAATTATAGTACAGATTGTAGCGGAACTTTAGCTATAGATGATTATCTAAAAGATAATATTGTAATTTATCCAAACCCAGCAACATCATTTATAGAAGTTTCTTTGGTAGATGGGGTAGCTTTAAAAAATATAGAAATTTACAACCTAATAGGTAAAAAGGTTTTAATTTCTGATGATAATTTAATTAAATTAGAAAAGCTATCTAAAGGAGTTTACTTAATAAAAGTAACTACAGATAAAGGATTATTAACAAGAAAGATAATAAAAGAATAATAAAAAGTAAGTATTAATATTATTTAATAGAATGACAAAAAAATATCGAGGATGATTATCCTCGATATTTTTTATTTAAAAACAATTTTTATTACTAAATAAAACCCTTTCATTTCTGAAAGGTTTTAGAATCTGGTTTATAAATCGTAGATTTTATTATACAAATCTTTGTAAATATCTTTAATAATATCTCTTTTCATTTTCATAGTTGGGGTTAAATGCCCTTTTTCTAAAGACCAAACTTCAGGGGTTAACTCAAAACGTTTTATTTGTTCCCATTGCCCAAACTTTTTATTATACTTATTAACTTCTTTTTGAATTCTAGCTATTACAATATCAGAATTAGCTATTTCTTTAGGAGTTGTACCAATATTTAGTTTTTTATGACGAATCCAATCTGCAACAAATTCAAAATTAGGTTGTATTAGAGCAGCAGGCATTTTTTCTCCTTCTCCAATAACCATCACCTGTTCTATAAATAAAGATTGTTTTAATTGTCCTTCTAATAATGGTGGAACCACATATTTACCACCAGAAGTTTTAAACATTTCTTTTGTTCTACCAGTTATTTTTAAGAATCCTTCATCATCAATTTCTCCTTTATCACCAGAATAAAAATAACCATCTTTAATTACATTATCTGTTCTTTCTGGTTCTTTATAATAACCTAACATTACATTTGGACCTTTAACTAAAATTTCACCATTTTCTGCAATTTTAACTTCTACATTATCAATAATTTTACCAACTGTACCAACTTTAAAACCATTATTTCTTTCGTCATTAACAGCAATAACTGGTGATGTTTCAGTTAAACCATATCCTTCCATAATTGGCATTCCTGCGGCAGCAAATACTTTTGTTAATCTTGGTTGTAGTGCTGCACTACCAGAAACCATTATTTTTAATTCGCCTCCTAATGCAGCTTGCCATTTAGAAAAAATTAATTTTCTGGCTATTTTTAGTTGAGTTTCGTACCACCAACCATTTTTTCCGTTTGGTTGATATTTAATACCTAAGTTAACAGCCCAAAAGAAAAGTACTTTTTTTATACCCTTTAAAGCTTCTCCTTTTAAAATAATTTTATCGTAAATTTTTTCATATAACCTAGGTACAGCGGTCATTACCTGTGGTTTAATTTCTTGTGCATTTTCAGAAAGTTTTTCTATAGATTCGGCAAAATAGATAGAAACACCACAATATTGATATAAATATAATATCATGCGTTCAAAAATATGACAAATAGGTAAGAAACTTAACCCTTTAGATTTCCCTTTAACAAACGGAACTCTTTTTTCTGAACTTAAAACATTAGAAACAATATTTTTATGAGAAAGCATTACTCCTTTAGGTCTACCAGTAGTACCAGATGTATAAATTAAGGTAGCTAAATCATTTTCTGTAATATTGTTTTTTCTATCTTCTAAAATGTTTTGGTTATCAATACTTTCACCTAATGTTAACAATTCTTTCCAATTTTGTTCTCCTTCAATTTCATCAAAAGTAAAAACAGCCTTTAAGTTGGTCTTATCTTTAATTTTGTTTACTTTTTTTAAAACTTCTTTATCGGATACAAAACAATAAATAGATTCTGAATGATTTAAAATAAAAGCATAATCATCTTTAGATATTGTTGGGTAGATAGGTACATTTTGTGCTCCGGTTTGTAAAACACCAATATCACAAATATTCCACTCTGTTCTATTAGTAGAAGATATAACAGCTATTTTATCATTTGGTTTTACACCTAGTTTTATTAAAGCTCTACTTATTTTATTAGCTTTATCTATATATTCTTGAGTGCTGGTAGCTTCCCAATTTCCATTGTTTTTTGATAAAAAAGCTTTTTCTAAGTTGTAATTTTCTAATTGGTAGTAAGGAAAATCGAACAACCTTTTAACTGTTATTGCCATAAATTTTTATTTCAAAATGCAAATTAACAATTTTACGTTGATTTAGCAAATACTTATTTAAAGAGTTTTAAATTAAGGATAATATAATTTTTGAATATTATTATTTTTTTATTGTTAAATTTCTTAAGATTTTGTTAAAAAATTATATAGTCTATTTAAACATAGAATTCTTTTGCAATTTTATTAGATAAACAAAAATACCTTATAAAATTTTATAAGGTATTTTTGTTTATCTACTTTTTTTAAAAATAGAATAAAGTGTATTGTATAAAATATAAATTAGTCGTTTTTAATTAAATACTTGCTAAAGCTATTTCCGTTAATTTTAGTGTATTTAGAGTCAACATTATAAGCAACTTTCATGTTAGATACATCAAAATTACCAGTAACTTTCATATATTTTATATTTAAATCTTCTTTAAAATTAGTATTTCTAAAAGAAACACCATTTGAAAAATTTGTGTATTTAAAGATCGCTGTATCATGAAAAACAGCATCAGAAAAACTTACACTGTTATTAAATTTTGTGTATTTAAAGGTTGCAATTTCATCAAAAGTAGTGTTGTTAAAACTGATGTCTTTATCAAATTTTGCATATTTAAATGTACTATCATCATTAAATGAAGAACCAGAAAAATCTGCATCTTTCTCGAATCTAGAATATTTAAACATTGCTTTTTGATTAAAAGTACAGTTTTTAAATATGGCATTATTTTTAAAGCTAGCTGTAAATGTGTAACCAGAGTCTTCATCTGGGATGTAAGCTAAAACATCATTTTTAAAAGTACAATTAATAAATGAAATTTCATTTTCTATATATTTTTTAACTTCATTAGAAGAGTTGTTATTGCTACCCCAATTAAACCAACTACTACTTTTTTTTGTTTTAACATTGTTTTTAAGGGCTTCGTCCATAAATGTAAAATCTAAAACACCAATAATTGTAGCATTTTTTATGGCAATAGATTTACCATCTTTAATATCTTTTATAATTTTTGACGCTTCTATTTTTTGTTGAGAAAAAGAAAAAGCTGTTACTAATAATAGGTAGAAAGTTAATAATGTTACTTTATTTTTCATTTATTTATTTTTTAAGTTGTTTTACATACTAATGACAAATCAAATCTTAATTTGTGACAGAAAAATAAAAGAAATAAAAAAAACCTTATAATTAAATAAGGTTTTAGGAACAAAAATAAATTTTTGTAATTGTATTAAAATCATTTCCCCCAAAATATTTTAATACGAACCCAAAAATAAGCTATTATAAACTTAGATTTAAGTAAAAAATCGTAAAATTTAATTATTTATTTAAATATTGATCTAATAAAAAGTGATTTTTCTGTTCAAAAAATAATTTTGGGCTCTCATTCATCATTAATTTAAAATCTTTATTAAAATGAGAAACATCATAGTAATTATATTCACACAAAAGCTTTTTTATATCTTCTTTTTGTATTTGATACTTTAAAAGCATATGATTAAAACGGATGATTTTAATAAACTTAATAGGTGTTATGCCAACAATCTTTTTAAATTTTGTTTGTAAAGATTTTTGACAATATGGTAAAATATCTAACAGCTCATTAACTTTAACCAATCCTTCTTTTTTATAGATATATTCAATAGCTTTTTCTATAAGAACAACATCTTTGTTATCAGTTAACTTAATATTGTTTATTAAGTTGATAATCTTCTTTTCGCACTCAAATACATCTTGTCTGTTTTTTGTAATAATTTCTTCTATTTCTTGAGACAGTTTTTTGTCAATTTCTTGAAAAGGAATTTGTTTGTTTGTAAATTGAGAGATGTCTTTTTCTAAAATTTTATATAATGATGTAGGGTTTAAATGAACTCCAAAGTTTTTAGTATCATCATTAATAAAATATTTATAAGATCTATAAAATTGACCAAAAAGTGTTAATCCTTTTTTTACAGGTTCTTTTTTATCTTTAATTAAAATTTTTTGTTGATTGCTACCTATAAAAACTAAAGAAGGTAAACCCAAAGGTAAAATTATAGATTCAAAAGGAACATCTTCTTTAGAAGACGTTAAGTAGAATAAATCTTTTAAAAGATTTCTATGATCTTTTGAATTAAGGTAATTAAAAGTCATTTTCACAATTTTCAATAGCAGCTCAAATTTACATCAAAAAAAGTAATATTTGAAGTTGGAATTTATTTTTACAATATCAATAAAATAGATGTGTTTTTTTTATCTATCATATATTAATACATTTCTTATTTCAAATAAATTGTTTTTTTTATTATTCATGTATAACTTAATTTTAAATTTTGGTGAAAATACTTTTAAAGAGTATCTCTAAATAGTACTTTTGTTAGGTATTTAAATACATATTATGATAAAAAAGCATATAAAACGACTTTCTTTTTTTCTAATTATATTAAGTCATCTTGGTTTTTTAGCAGCTATTTTATTCGAAAAACAGAATAATTTTTTTGTTTCAATTTTTGTTCTAATTGCAATTGTTTTATTAATTGTAACTTACAAAAAAACATCTTTAAAGGCAGAAAATCACGATTTAGAGCATGTATTAACGGTTGCTTTTGTTTTTTTTGGGGCAATTATAACCTATGTTTTAAGTACTTCATTGGGGATTAATACAGTTTTAGCAGCTAGTTCTGTTGGCTTATTTGTTAGTTTTATACCTAACTTTTTTAAGGATAATGCTTTTATTAAAGGGATGCCTACAGCTGTTTACTGTGGTACTTTTGTAGGAATGACAAATGCTAGTATAGCACCAGATTATATTTTTATTGCATTAGCAAGTGTTATAACAGGTTTTATGCTGGTGGGTACAAAAGATACTTTTCATGGTTTTGGAGGTAAGTTAGGTACTTTAGCTTTTGGAGGTGTTGCTATTGCTTTTTTTATAACCTATTTAATTTCTCAATGGATTTAGAGTTTTTATTATTATTAATTATTGGAGGAGGCTCTGCGGTAGCAACTTTTGTTTTACAAATAAAATGGAAACAAAGTCCTGTTAGGTCTTCTGCTATAGTTGGTGTAATAGCAAGTGTATCGGTTTTACTGTTTCCAAAAATATTATCAACATACTTAACAGAAAATATACCGTTAGTATGTTTTGGAGCTTCGTTTATAGGTATGGTTTCTTCTAAAGTAGTATCTAATCATTTTTTAATAGGTATTTCTGGTGTAATTTTTACAATTATTTATTTTAATACAAGTACTTATTTTAATGGTTTTGGTGGTGGTTTAGGGTCTGCGGCTTGTATTGCTTTATTAGTAACTTTAAGTATACCTATTTTAAAGAAAAATAGAAGAATTAGTAACGGATTTTTGTTGTTAAGAAGGCAAATGAGATCTAGAATGAAAAAGAAAAATAATAAATAAGTTTTAAAAGAGTCACAAAATAAAAAATAGAAAGTCTTTTGTGTAGAAATAGCATTTTTAAAACTAACTAAAAATAAAAAAAACATGAAATTAAAATTATCTATTTTCTTTTTATTCTTATTAAATATAAGTACAAGTATACAAGCACAAGAAACCATAAAGCTTAATCAGAATTTTAATAAAATTATAGTCAGCCCGCATATAGAAGTTGTCTTAAAAAAAGGTTCTGAGGCTAAAATTGAAATTGATGATATTATTGTTGATAGAGAAAAGTTTTTGTACGAAATAGAAAAAGGGACTTTACAGGTGTATTTAGAAGGCGCAAAAACTTACACAAAAAATAAAAAGATAAAAGTTAATAACTACGAGACTAAAGTACCTCTATACAATAATAGAGTTGTTAGGTTGATTATTACTTATACAGATGTTGATACCTTTTCTTTAAGAGGTGAAGAAAAAATTACGTTTGATTCTCCTATTGTTCAAAATAATTGTAAACTAAGAGTTTATGGTAAATCGGAAGTGGTAATTAATACAATTAATGTTAATAAGTTAGATGTTTCTATTTATGGAGAAAGCTTCTTAAAAATAGAAAAAGGAATTGCGAATCAACAAAAATTAACCGCTTATGGTGCAAGTAAAATAATGGCGCCAGATGTTGTTTCACAAGAAATAAAGTTGACTGCTTATGGAGATGGTGTTTTTCAAGTAAATGCATCAGAAAAAATTAAGGTAACTGCATATGGTGAGGCAACCGTTCTTTATAAAGGAAATGCAGATTTAAAAAAAGGACTTGTTATTGGAGAATCTAAAATTAAAAGAATTCAATAATAATTTTAATATTTAGACTTTTGAAAAAGCATTTAGCTTTTCTATTTTAGTTTGATAAAAATTACACACAATAAAAAAAACAGCTTTTAGAATTTTCTAAAAGCTGTTTTTTTTAAGTTTATTAATTTGTTTTTTTAACTTTTTTTGGCCTTCTTTCTTTAAAGGTACCAGCAAAAAGTAATCCTCCAATAATAGCCATTAATATAAAGGCAACTTCTTCAAATAAATTTGCTGAAGCAGTAATAGAAGGATTAAAAAAAGAATTGCTTAATCCCATAAAAGATTTACTACCTGGCACTAACATAATAATACCTTGGGTTAAATAAACAGATTTTGGGGTTTTAGAAATTCGCCCAAACAACCTACTAATACCTACAACAGATAAAGTTCCAATAAAAGTACTTACTAAAATGCCTAAACCAGATGATAAAAAAACAGTAATAAAAAAAGCCAAAACGCCTGTTAAAACACCAAAAAACATGTCTTTTTTACGCACTTGAAATATTGGTATTACTGTAATAGAAAATATAGGAATTGCTAAAAATAAAGTCCATTTTGGCATATCAGAAGCATAATGAGTTAAATCAATATCCAATAAAGAAGTCATTAAACCCAAACCAAGTATCACTCCAAAAAATTGTTTAAATAAAACAACCATAGCATCAAAAAGTTTTGCTCCTCCTGCTACCAAATTTTTAGAAGTTATTTCTTCTAGAGCAGTAGTAATTGCCAATCCAGGAATAAAGATAATTATAGATGCTAATATGGTTAATCCTAAATTGAAATCTGGAAAAATAAAGGTTAAAAAGCAACATATAATGGTTACCACTAAAGCACTTAAAGATTCGAATACGTTTTCTATATATTTAGATTTAGTGGCTAAATACACAAAAAGATAAGTAAGTGCACCTAACAACAAAGCAAAACTAAAAGAAAGCCAGTTTGTACCAATCATTAAACTAAATGAACCTGCAGCAAAAGCATAAGCGAGTGTTAGTATAAAGTGGTTGACTTCTTTTGTTTTAGCATGAATAATCTTTAATTCTTTGTCTATTTCGTCTGGTTCAATTTTGTTATCAATAACTTTATTAGTTAACTCATCAATTCTAGAAAAAGCACCTAAATTTAAAGATCCTGGTGCTATAGATTCAATGTAATTATAAGAGTTTTTATCTTCATAAAAAACATAATTTATCCAAGTAGGTAAATCCATAAAACTACCTGTAATGCCTTTAGTATTGGCAACTTGTGTTAAATAAGATAGTATTTTATAAGACGGAATACCATAAATATGTAAGGCTTTACCTATGTCTACAATGAATTGATATTTCTTTGGAACTTTCATTTTTTGCTTATTAAATAGTGTTATTTTACTTTTTATTAAAGCCAAAAAAAGGGCTTTATAAAGCCCTTTTTTTATATAGTTTTAGGGCAAAATTATTTTGTTAACCAGTTTTTAGCGTTTACAAATGCTTCTAACCAAGGCGTTACCTCATCTTTTCTATTTGCTGGGTAGTTTGCCCAATTCCATTGAAAAGTAGAACGCTCTATATGTGGCATAGTTACTAAATGTCTACCAGATTTATCACACATCATTGCTGTGTTAAAATCAGAACCATTAGGGTTATTTGGGTAACCTTCATAACCATATTTTGCAACAATATTATAATTTTCTTCAGCTTCTGGTAAACTGAATTTTCCTTCACCATGAGAAATCCAAACACCTAATTCTGTACCCGCTAAAGAAGATAACATAACAGAATTATTTTCTTGAATTTTTACTGATGTAAAAGAACTTTCGTGTTTTTGAGAATCATTATGTACCATTTTTCCATGCACTTTATGCTCTGGGTTTATTAAGTCTAATTCCATCCAAAGTTGGCAACCATTACAAATACCTACCGATAAAGTATCTTCTCTTTTAAAGAAGTTTTTTAATGCAGTATTTGCTTTTTCGTTGTATTTAAAAGCACCTGCCCAACCTTTTGCAGAACCTAAAACATCAGAATTAGAAAAACCACCAACAGCTCCAATAAACTGAATGTCTTCTAAAGTTTCTCGACCAGATATTAAATCGGTCATGTGTACATCTTTTACATCAAAACCAGCTAAATACATGGCATTTGCCATTTCTCTTTCAGAATTTGAACCTTTTTCACGGATAATTGCTGCTTTTGGTTTCTCGATTGCGCTCGAAGTGACAGGCAATTTACCAGTAAAATTGGCTGGAAATTTATATGTTAAAGGTTGTTTTTTATAGTTATCAAAACGATCTTGAGCTAAATTATTAGCCGTTTGTTTTTGATCTAATAAGAAAGATGTTTTGTACCAAACATCTCTTAATTTAGCAACATCAAAAGTAAATGCATCCTCATTATTTTTAATATTGATGATACCAGAATTGTTTGCAGTTCCTATTTTAAAAACAGCAACACCAGCATCTTCTAGTTCTTTTTCTATAGAAGCATCTGCTTGAAAAACAATACCAGCATTTTCTGAGAATAAAACTTTAATTGAATCTTCTTCGTTTAAATCAGAAATATCAAAATCTGCTCCTAAATTAATATCAGCAAAACACATTTCTAATAAAGTAGTAATAAATCCACCAGAAGCAATATCATGTCCGGCAGTAATTTTATCTTTTTTAATTAATTTTTGAACAGTGTTAAAAGCTTTTTTAAGATAAGAAGGGTTTGTAACATCTGGAGTTTCATTACCAATGGTATTTAATACTTGGTTGAATGAGCTTCCACCTAATTTATATTCGTCTTGAGAAATGTTGATGTAATAAATATTTCCTCCATCAACCTGTAAAACAGGTTCTACAACTTTGTTAATTTCATTACAATTACCCGCAGCAGAAATAATAACCGTTCCTGGAGAAATTACATCTCCATCAGGGTATTTTTGTTTCATTGATAAAGAATCTTTTCCGGTAGGAACATTGATTCCTAAATCAATAGAAAATTCTGAAACTGCTTTTACAGCTTTGTATAATCTTGCATCTTCACCTTCGTTTTTACAAGGCCACATCCAGTTTGCTGATAAAGAAACAGATGCTAAATTGTCTTTTAAAGGAGCCCAAATAATGTTGGTTAAACTTTCTGTAATTGCGTTTCTACTACCTGCTTCTGGATTAATTAATGCAGAAATAGGAGCGTGGCCAATTGAAGTAGCAACACCTTCTTTTCCGTTATAATCTAATGCCATTACACCAACATTATTTAACGGAATTTGTAAAGGACCCACACATTGTTGTTTGGCAACTTTACCACCAACACATCTATCTACTTTATTTGTTAACCAATCTTTACACGCAACAGCTTCCAACTGCAAAACTTGTTCTAAATAGATTTGTAAGTTTTTAGTTTTGTAACGTGGATTTTTGTATTTTCTTACAACAGTTTTGTCTGTCATTATTGTTTTTGGTGATGAACCAAACATGTCTTCTAAAGCTAAATCCATTGGTTTTTCTCCAGTAGTTTTAGACTCAAAAGTAAATCTGTCATTTCCTGTAACTTCACCAACATCATAAATAGGAGAACGTTCTCTATCAGCAATTTTATGCAAAGTTTCTAAATGTTCATCAGCAATTACCAATCCCATTCTTTCTTGAGACTCGTTACCGATAATTTCTTTTGCAGATAACGTAGGATCACCAACAGGTAATTTATCTAAATCTATTTTACCACCAGTTTCTTCTACCAATTCTGATAAACAATTTAAATGTCCACCAGCTCCATGATCGTGAATAGAAACAATAAAGTTTTCATCACTTTCTACCATTCCACGAACAGCATTTGCAGCACGTTTTTGCATTTCTGGATTTGATCTTTGTACAGCGTTTAGTTCAATTCCTGAAGCAAATTCACCAGTATCAGCAGATGAAACTGCTGCACCACCCATTCCAATTCTATAGTTTTCACCACCAAGAATTACAATTTTATCACTTGCTTTTGGTGCATCTTTTATAGCTTGTTCTGCTTTTCCGTATCCAATACCACCAGCTTGCATGATTACTTTATCGAAACCTAATTTTCTTGCAGCAGCATCACTTGAAGCTGCATTTTCTTCGTGTTCAAAAGTTAATACAGAACCAGTAATTAAAGGTTGGCCAAATTTATTACCAAAATCAGACGCTCCGTTAGATGCTTTTATTAAAATATCCATAGGAGTTTGGTATAACCAATCTCTTGCTTCAAATTTTTGTTCCCAAGGTCTTTTTTCTTCCAAACGAGAATAAGAAGTCATGTAAACAGCTGTTCCTGCCAAAGGTAAAGAACCTTTACCACCTGCAAGCCTGTCTCTAATTTCTCCTCCAGAACCAGTTGCAGCACCATTAAAAGGCTCTACAGTTGTAGGGAAGTTATGTGTTTCTGCTTTTAATGAAATTACAGATTTAAAATCTTTTGTTTCGTAAAAATCTGGTTTATCTGCTGTTTTTGGGGCAAATTGTTCTACAATTGGTCCTTTTATAAAAGCAACATTGTCTTTGTATGCAGAAACTATGTCATTAGGATTTTGTTGAGAAGTTTCTTTAATTAACTTAAATAAAGAAGTAGGCATTTCTTCTCCATCAATCACAAAAGTTCCGTTAAATATTTTATGTCTACAGTGTTCTGAGTTTACTTGACTAAAGCCAAAAACTTCAGAGTCTGTTAATTTTCTTCCTATTTTTTCTGCAACACTTTCTAAATAAGCAACTTCTTCATCACTTAAAGATAAGCCTTCTTGTTGGTTGTATGCATCAATATCATCTATTTCTAAAATAGGTTCTGGTTTTATATCAATAGTAAATGATTCTTGATTTAATGTTGCAAATTTTTCTGAAATCATTGGATCAAAATCAGAAAAATCTTTAGCAACAGAAGTAAATTCTTCTATTCTAATGATATCTGAAATACCCATATTTTGTGTGATTTCTACAGCGTTTGTACTCCAAGGAGTAATCATTGCAGCTCTTGGGCCAACAAAAAATGCATCAATAGAAGTTGCTTCTATTTTTGGTTGATCGGCAAAAAGCCAAGTTAATTTTGCAATGGTTTCTGTAGTTAATTCTTTTGTTGTTTGAACAGCATATACTTTACTGTTTTTGTTTCCAAAGAAATGAATCATTATTGAGTTGTGTGTTAGCGTTTGTTTTAAAATGCAAATTTACTTTTTTTCAATTTAAAACTTAATAATTATTTAACCGAAATTTTTTAGTTATTCACTTGTTTATTAACTAAAAAAAGACCGCCGAAGCAGTCTTTTTGTAAGAATTTACTTTATAAAAATTATTTCTTCAATATTTTTTTAGTTGTAAACTGATTACCATTGTGTATTTTAACTAGATAAATTCCTTTTTTTAAGTTAGAAACATCAATTGTATTATTAATAGTTGTAATTTCTGATGTTTGAATTGATTTACCTATTAATGAATAAATAGTTACGGTTAAATTTTCTGTAGTACTAAAATTTAATTTGTTTTCTACAGGATTTGGAAACATTTTAAAAGCATCAAAGATTGATGTATCTGTACTAGCGGTAGAAGAGTTGTAAATACCAATTCCGTCTACTGTATCTTTAGGTAAAACTTCCCATTCGCTAGTTGTGTAAGTAGTGTTTGGGTTTGTTATAGTTAATAATCTTCTAAGTGTAACATCTTGAGCAAAGCTTGAAGTACCGTCTAAATCACCGATAATATCAATTAAAACACCATTTTTAAATAAACCAACTCTATCATCTCCATTAAAAGTCATAGGAGTAGAATTTGGTATTCCTAAATCACTTTCATCAATTAATGTTTGATTTGTTGTGTTACTATTAGTTATAACAAAAACATCATCTATACCTATAGAATAACCACTTAAAACTAAAGGAGTTTCCCAAGATCCATTAGATTGTCTGGCAACTGAATAAATAGATAAATCTACAACATCACCTGTAAGATTAGCAATTTCTATAGCTTTTCTATAGTTACCACCTTCTACATATTCAGAGAAAAATATTTCATTTGTAACGGCAGAACCATCAGTTGTTGTTGCATTAATAGCTATAGATTGTTCAGATTGATTACCCGATGCATCTTTAGCCAAAACAGTTACATTATAAGTAGTGGATATTTGTAAATTAGAAACTGTGTAAAACGTTTCTTCTGTACTTCCGTTAAAAGTATCGTCAACATAAATATCATAACTTGTTACGGCAGTATCGTCTGTAGATGCACTCCAGTTTACTTTAAAAGAAGTACCAGAAATATTGCTAATAGTAATATTTGTAGGTATGGTTGGTGCTGTTGTATCTGTTGTAGTTGTTCCATTTACAGCTGTAGATTGTGCAGATTTATTACTTGCCAAATCTTTTGCTAATACAGATATTGCATAAGTTGTATTAGGTGTTAAATCTGTAATTGTATAATTAATATCAGAAGTTTGTCCATTTAAAGTTCCGTCTACATAAATTTCATATTTAGATACCGCTTCGTTATCTGTAGAAGCTGTCCAAGAAACGTCTATAGTAGATGTTGTAATATTACTTAAAGAAACGTTTGTTGGTACAGTTGGTGCTTCATCATCAGAAGTAATATAAATTCCCCAAGAATCAATTGCAGGTTCTCCTCCCCAAATTCTTGTTGCTAAATACGCGTTATCTATAAAAGGATTTCTGTTACCTTGTGCATACGTTGCGTTAGAATCGTGGTATGTATTTCTTTGTCTTTCAAAATCAGAAACAGGGTCTTCTACATTCCATTCTAAGAATAAATCAATCATATCATCACCAGCATTAGCGCTATTACCAATACCAACTCCACTAGGTAAGCATTGGTCTCCATAACGGATGTACATATACATCATCATTCTAGCAATATCACCTTTCCATTCATCACCAGGATACCAACCACCAGAAACGCTACCAGAATTACCAGAACCGTCTGCAAATTTTAAATTTCCTCTTTGGCTGTTATAAGAAACGTCCGAAGGTCTTAAATGATGTGCATCTGCGCCTGGCCCAGTTGAACCTAAATTAGGTGTTCCTAAGGATTTTGCATAAGTGTGTTCTCTGTTCCAATCTCCTTGATCTCCACTATTATCGTCTACACCTCTTCTTCTTGCTGTTAAGCCAGATGTAGTATCTTCATATCCGTATATTAATAAGACTTCTTGGTTGTTTTCCGGATTTAGATCTGTTACTTTTAAAGCTTCCCAAACGCCAGGAGTATAACTTAAAAAGTTAATGTGTGCATTAATTGTTTTTGTTGCTAATTCTTCTTTTAAAGCTAAACCTTCTTTGGTTAAATCTACACCATTATAATATTGCTCTTGCGCAAAACTTATTATGGTAGTTAAAAAAAGTGATAAAAAAAGTAGATTTTTTTTCATAATTGTAATAATTAAAAAGCGACTCATTTAAAAATGAATCGCTTTAAGTTAGAGTATTTTGTATTAGTTTTTTATTAATTTTTTGGTAATAAATTGTTTACCAGAATTAATTTTGATTAAGTAGATACCTTTTGATAAATTAGAAATATCAATATTGTTTTTACTTTTTGTAACTTCTGTAGTTTTAACTAATTTACCTAAAACATTGTAAACATTAATAGTAGCATCTTCTGTGACACTAAAGTAAACGTTGTTTCCGTTTGTTGGATTTGGAAACATTTTAAAAGATTCAAAAGTAAAAGTAGCATTACTTAATGTAGCGCTGTGGCTACCAATACCATCAAAAGTGTCTGCAGGGAACTTGTCCCATTCTGTTACAGTATATGTAGTGTTTGGCACAGAGATAGTGCTTTTTCTTCTATATGTAGCATCTATTATATGATCGCTAGAATTTCCTTCTTCACCAATAATATCAATTAAAACGCCATTTTTAAACAAACCAACAGGATCATTACCATTAAAATTCATAGGAGAACCGTAACTTGTATCTTCATTACTAATAGGACCCGATAAGTCTGATTCTGCAATAAGGTGCTCATCAGAAACATCAGAATGTGTAATTACAAAAACGTCGTTAGGTACAATGCTTTTTACATCACCAGTGTCTAATTTAAAATCATCTACCCAAGAACCTCCGTTAGATTGCTTTTGGATACTATAACCCGCTAAACTAATTGTTGAACTAGATAAATTTACAATTTCAATTGCTTTATTATTTACAGCACCAGGTTCTACATATTCAGAAATAAATAACTCTGTAATTCCGTTAGAAGAGCCATCAGTTGTGGTTACATTAATTGCTGTGCTTTTAGCAGAGGCATTACCATCTATATCTTTTGCTAAAACTTCTACCGTATATGTTGTAGAAAGGCTTAAACCAACTATTGTATAAGAAAGATCTGTTGTAGATGCACTTAAATTTTCGTCTACATAAATATCATAACTAGCTACGGCATTGTTGTCTGTAGAAGCATCCCAACTTACTTTAAAAGAAGAGTCAGAAATATTACTAGTAACTACATTTGCAGGAATACTAGGTGCTTCTGTATCTTGTAATGTAGTAATACTTACCACTTCACTAGCATCAGAAAGATTGTTTATAATATCTCTTGCAACAACTGTAAAATTATAGGTTGTGTTGGTATTTAAGCTATTTATTGTTGTGTTTGTATTGTCTGTTTGTGCTGTTAAAACATCATTTACATAAATATTATAACCAACAACACCAACATTATCTGTAGAAGCTGTCCAAGAAATATCTACACTAGTTAAAGTAATATTACTTATAGTAACGTCGGTTGGTGTAGTAGGAGCTTCAGTATCACTACCCGTATAGATTCCCCATCTGTCTTCTGCAGATGTTCCTCCCCAAATTCTTGTTGCTAAATATGGATTGTCTATAAAAGGGTTTCTATTACCTTGTGCGGCATAATTTCTGGTATCTTCATGGTAATTATTTCTAGCAATTTCTATGTCAGAAACTGGGTCTTCTGCATTCCAATCTAAAAATAAATCAATCATGTCATCAGGTGTAAATTCGCTACTACCAATACCAACAGCACTAGGCAAACAAACCTCTCCATAACGCAGGTACATATACATAATCATTCTTGCAGCATCACCTTTCCATTCATCACCAGGGTACCAAGCAGGTGTATTTGCACCTTCTAAACCACTATAAGTATCGGTAGAAAAATTAGAATTACCAGAACCTTTACCATATTTTCTGTTATTTCTTGTAGAATTACGTGTTCTGTCTGCTGCTCTTAAATGGTGCGCATCGGTAGATGGCCCAGGTACATCTGTATCTAAAACAGGATTTGCTAAAGATTTAGGAAAAACGTGTTCTCTGTTCCAAACAAACTCTGCTCCAGAACCACCGTCTTGTAAGTCTTTATCACGAGAATAATCATTGGTAATATCTTGGTCGGTACCGTTTTCCCAACCATAAAATAAAACAACTTCATCTGTATTAGAAGAATACTCATCTGTAGCTTTAGTAGCATCCCAAACATCTGGGCCTCCGCTTGTATATTCTAATGTTCTTGTGTGAGTTGCTATAACTTTTGCAGCTAATTCATCTTTAAGTTGAATGCCTGTTAAAGTTAAATCTACATTAAAATAATATTGCTCTTGAGAAAAACCAATAGTAGTAAATGTAATTAAAAGTAGAAATAGTAGTTTTTTTATCATTTAGATATTGTTTAAATTAAAAAATAAATACTTTCTTTTTCAGCAATTAAAATATTATTTTTTTTCTAATAAAGCCATATAGAACCCGTCGAAACCAGAAATATGTGCCAATACTTTTTTATCTTTTACAAAAGTAAAGTCTTTTCCTGCTTCCGATGTTAAGAAAGTATTAACTTGGTCTTGGTTTTCTGAAGGAAGTATTGAACAAGTTGCATACACCATTTTTCCTCCTGGTTTAACCATTTTAGAATACTGTTGTAAAACATCTTGCTGTACTTTTTTAATATTATCTATAAATTCTGGTTGTAATTTCCATTTAGAATCTGGGTTTCTACGGATAACGCCTAAACCAGAACATGGTGCATCAATTAAAACCCTATCTGCTTTACAATGTAATTTTTTAATAGGTTTTGTAGAGTCTATAACACGCATGTCTATATTATGTGCTTTGTTTCTTTTGGCACGTACTTTTAACTTACGCAATTTACTTTCGTAAATATCCATAGCAATTACTTGTCCTTTATTTTGCATTAAAGCAGATAAATGCAATGTTTTTCCACCAGCACCAGCACAAGTGTCTACCACTTTCATACCTGGTTTAACATCTAAATAAGCGGCTACTAATTGCGATGAAGCATCTTGTACTTCAAAAAAACCGTTATGAAAGGCTTCTGTTTTAAAAACATTGGCTCTTTCTGGCAATAGCAAAGCATCAGGATGATTTGGTAAAAACTCTGTAATTACGTTTTCTGATCGTAACTTTTTTTGCAGAATTTCTTTAGTAATATTTAAAGTATTTGTTCTTAAAATTACTTTAGCTTGCTCGTTTAAAGCAGCAATTTCTTTGGTCCAAACTTCTTCACCTAATTCGGCTACACAAATTTCATCCATCCAATCTGGTATAGATTCTCTATACTTTCTTGTTTTAGATAATTCTGCAAATCTACCTTTAATTCTTCTTTCTGGTACATCGCCAATTTGGTTCCAATCTGGTAACGGAATTCCTCTTAAAATACACCAAACAGAAAACAGTCTCCAAATATTATCTCTATCATAAGGTACTTTAACTTCTGCAATTTCTGCGTATAATCTATTCCATCTAACAATGTCGTAAATAGTTTCTGCAACAAATTTACGGTCTCTTGCTCCCCAACGTTTATCTCTTTTAAGGGCTTTTTCTACCGCTTTGTCTGCGTAAACACCTTCGTTAAAAATATCTCTAATACTGTCTATTACAGCAAAAGTTAAGTTTCTATGTAGTCTCATTTGTATATTGTAATGGAGTGCAAATATACATCAAATAAAAAGTAATATTGTTCTCTTAAACTATATTTAAAAGAAACGATTTAGAGTTTATTGTTAATATAAGTAAAAAGAACTAAACTTCTAAGAATAAAACCTGTGTTAATAATTTTAATAAAATATGATAAATGTCATATTTAATAATTTAAGTCGTAAAATTTATTAACTTTTAATTTATTTAATTTAAAAAACATATGTTGAAATTGCATTTTTTTTAATAAAATTATCGGCTTGTTGTAAATAAGATAAATTTAAACAGATTATTGCTTAAAGTGTTGAAAATAAGAAGATATAATAAATAAAATATTAATTTTGTTTTTAAATTTTTACGATGAAAAAATGTGTAAAAAAAACAAGGTTATTTGGGGGAGTACTTTGTTTCAATTTACATTTCCCTTTACTTTTTATTTTTTTATTTATATCGTTATCTAGTGTATCGCAAACCACATACGATGTTGTTCTAGGTACAGATAATGTTCCTGTAACAGAAGTACAGTTCGATTTTAATGGAAATACAATTACTCAAACACAAGGTTACGGTACTTCTAATGCTCCTAACGCAAATAGAACTTCGCTTCCTGTTTTAATGAATTATATTAAGGTTGATATTGGAGAAGGTGAGACCAAAACCTTAAATTTTTACAATGTTCTTGGTACGTTTGTAACCAATAATAATTTTACAACAGCTGCCAGAGGAGTCGGTGTTTATAATGAAGGTGTTAAAACTGAAGTTAAAGACGGGGTAGCCGAATGGGAAAATGCTATGCAAGATATGGCAAATAGTAAAAATGCACTTCATTATTTATATTATGATGGCGTATCTAATATTCCAAGTGCTGATGATTTTGATATTTTATTTAAAAAAGCTCTAACTGATGCAGACCATCTTGTGGTAAGTGAAAGGTTTGGGAATACTTATTTTACAGTAACACCTTTAGATATCGATGGAAATCCTATTACTTCTGCAAGAAAATTGCGTTTTGGTTTTGTAAATGGACCTAATAATGGTGCAGGAAGTACTTCAGGAAATGGAAGTAGAAAATACGATTGGAATATTGGGTATGGTTCTGCAGGATATCAAGCGAGTCAACCTCAATATTTTTCTGTAGTAGATGTAGAGTTGTTTAATTCCTCTTCTTCTATTTATGGGTTTAGAATTGATAATAATGGAGAAGCTGATGTTAAATTTTATGGTATTTCTGATGATACCTTTACTAATAACCCTACTAATCCAAATGTGCCAGGAATTATTGGTAATGTTTTTGAAGATTTTGATCAATTAGATGATAACTCTGTAGATGGTGATGCAATTTACAGCCCATCAGGTACACAATTATATATAAGTTTATTAGATAATTCAAATAATATTTTATCTACTACACAAGTAGAAAGTGATGGTAGTTATGAGTTTTTAATAGAGGTTAGTAAAAATACAAATTATAATCTAGTTTTACACACATCTTCTATCGGCAGTACAACAGCTAATTTACCAGAAAACTGGGTAAACACAGGAGAAAGTCAGGGAGAAGCAACAGGTGATGATGGTACTGCAAATGGTGTTATTTCTGTATCTGTTGGAACTGTTTTAAAAACTGTAAATTTTGGAATTGTATACGAATGTACTAATGGAGCTACCGAGGGTGTTGTTACAGCTAACGATCCTGATGCCGATGGTATTAACAATATTTGTGATTTAGATTCTGATAACGATGGTATTTTAGATTCTGTAGAAGGTACAGGAGATTTTGATGGTGACGGAGTACCAAATTATTTAGATTTAGATTCTGATAATGATGGTATTTATGATATTGTAGAAGCAGGTGGTACAGATGCAGATAACGATGGTTTAGTAGATAATTTTACAGATTTAGACCAAGATGGTTTAGCAGATATTTATGATGATAGTTGTACAAGTACTTCTTCTTTAGGTTATGCTACTTCGGTAGTTTCATCAAGTGGCTTTACCAATCCTTCTAATGCACTTAATGAACCTGGTACTACATATGCAGAATCTAACGCAAGTGGTAATAAATTAACCTTAGGTTTTCCAGAAACATTACCGGCTGGTACTGAAATAACAGTATATTCTAAAAATAATCAACACTATGCTATGGAATTTCAAGTTTATTGGACTTTTGGAAATGAGTCGGGAGATACTTGGTTTAAAAATCTTAAGTCTGGTTATATTCAACCTGGAGAAACTAATGAATTTACATTTACAATAGATTATGAAAACACTTCTTTTATTGCAGAAGCTTTTGATTCGGATTTGTTTATTTATGGGGTAAGTTACAGTACAAGTTCTTCAGGTGGCTCATCAACTACAGATTGTTCAGGTACATTATTAACCCCTATAGAAACTACAAGTGGTACACCAGATTATTTAAACTTAGATTCAGATGGAGATGGATGTTATGATGTTTTAGAGGCATATTTTACAGATACTAACGGAGACGGAGAAATAGATGGAGATGGTACTGTAAATGATAATGGAGTTGTACAAAATACAGATGGTTATACAGGTACAAAGACAGCTGTTACAGATAATTCTATAAACGTTTGTACTTTTGTGGATACAGATAAAGATGGCATACCAGATAGTACAGATTTAGATGATGATAACGACGGTATTTTAGATACTGATGAAATGGTAAACTGCGATATAAATATTGTAACAAATGCAGATGCTTATTGGTCTTTAGATAATAATACCGATGATATTTCTGGTAACAATTATAACGAAATATCAGATGATAGTAGCATACCTGATTTTTCTACAGATGCAGTACAAGGTACACATTCTGCAAGTTTTAATGGTACTTCTCATCAAATAAGATATAGTGTAGATAGTGGATTTATGGAGGGGAATTATATAGCAATTAATTTTTCAGCATGGATTAAACCCGATAATTTAACAGGTACTAGAATTATATACGAAGAAGGTGGTGGCACACATGGTTCTATCTTGTGGTTAAATGGCAATATTCTTACTTACACAACCAAAAGTGGTGGTAATCAATATAATGTAGCACATCCTACAGCAGTTGTATTAAATACATGGCAACATGTAGCAATTACTTTTAATGCAGGTGTTTTAACAGTATATTTAAATGGTGTTGCAGAAAGTATAGATTATAGTGATGGTCATAGTTCTATATCACCTCACACAAGTAATGGTGGTATTGGTGGAGATTTTGGCGGAAACTCGGCAGGAATTAGTGGTAGTAATATTAATTACTCAGGTTTAATGGATGCGGCAAGATATTCTTTAAGTACCACTTGGTCTGCAGAAGATATTGCTTTAGAGGCATTGCGTTGCGATTTTGATGGAGATGGCGTACCAAACCATTTAGATTTAGATTCAGACAACGATGGTATTTATGATATTGTAGAAGCAGGTGGTACAGATGACGATAATGATGGTTTAGTAGATAATTTTGTAGATGCTAATGACGACGGAGTATCAGATAATATTTGTTCAGGCGGAGTAATAAATGCAGTGAGTGCAACGGTAACCCAAGGTTCATTCACTAACCCAGGTTATGCTACAAGTACAACAGGTTTTTCAGATACGCAGGCAGCTATTAGTACAGCGGAAGGAACTTCTTATGTGGTTTTAGATTTGGGACAAGTAGTACCCGCAGGATCTACAATAACACTTTATGCAGCTCATGCAACTGGAGGTAAAAATAGTGGACAAATTCGTGAGTCAGATGTTAATGGAACGGAAATGACTTATTTGAGTAATTTTGAAGTTTCAGGCTCTACCATCACATCTTTTTCAACAACAACAAAAAATGATACACAATATATAAGGGTTGCTGCTTATTGGGACGATATAGCAATTTATGGTATAGAAGTAGATATGGGTGATGATAGTAGTACTTGCTCTAGTATAGGCTTAACACCGATAGAAACTACAAGCGGCACACCAGATTTTCTGAATATAAATTCTGATGGAGATGTATGTTATGATGTTATAGAAGCAGGTTTTACAGATGCTAATGAAGACGGACAAATAGATGGCGATGGTGTAGATGTTAACGGAGTTGTACAAAATACAGATGGTTATACAGGTACAAACGTTGCTGTAACAGATGCAAGTATAGCTTATTGTGATGATACAGATACAGACGGAGATGGTATTATAGATTCTATAGATATAGATGATGATAATGATGGTATTTTAGATGTAGATGAAACTACAGAAGATTTTGATGGAGATGGTATACCCAACCATTTAGATTTAGATTCAGACAACGATGGTATTTACGATTTATTAGAAGCAGGCGGTTTAGATTCTGATAATAATGGTATTGTAGATAATTTAGAAGATTTAGACCAAGATGGTTTAGCAGATGTTTACGATAGTAGTTGTTCAGACTCTTCTACGGGAGAAATAATAAATGCAACTGCAGCGGCATCAGCCTCTACTTTTAATAACCCTTCTAATGCTGTAGGAGACCCTGGAACAAGTTTTGCTAGGTCTGCTTCTGGTATTTCTAATTTAATATTAAATATGGGGCAGTTAATAGCAGAAAATTCTATTGTAACCATTTATGCTTCAAACACAAACAGTTCTAGTTCATCAGCTGTAGAGGTGTATCATTCTAATGCATCAGGTACTAATGGTCAATTAATAAGTAATATTAATGTTTCAGGTACAAGTAAAACAGCATACACTGTTACTGTGCAAAACGAAACTCAATATATAAGGATCGCTCATTATAGTGGTAACAATATTAGAATTTATGGTGTAGAGGTAGATACTTCTACTAATAATTGTTCTGGTATTGGTTTAACGCCAATAGAAACCACTATAGGTAAACCAAATTATTTAAATACAGATTCAGATGAAGATGGGTGTAGCGATGCAATAGAAGCTCGTTTTACAGATACTGATGGAGATGGACAAATTGATGGAATTGTAGATGAAAATGGAGTTGTACAAGGTGTAGATGGTTATACAGGTACATTATCTGCGGTTACAAGTAGTGTATATTCAGAAGCGTGTAATTTAACTGATACAGATAATGATGGTGTTATAGATACTTTTGATTTAGATGATGATAATGATGGAATTTTAGATGTTGCAGAAAATGGTAGCTGTAATATAGAAGATAAAAAAGAATTTATAGAATTATTGAGTGAAGATTTTGGTACAGGTACTGCAAGAGGTTCTAATCCTTATATTGTAAATCATAAATATGACAGCCAAGGAGATATACCAGATGGTTATTATGCGGTAGTTTCTTCATTATCTCCTGGTTTAGCAATTTGGAATAGAACAGAAGCTAATAGTGATTTAGATGCAAATATAGATCAAGACTCGGGTCCAGATGGTGGTAGTAATGCAGGTAGATATTTGTCTATAAATTTAGGTAATGACGGGGATGATGTACCTTTTTATCGTCGTACATTAAATGATTTAACCGTTGGTGCAGATTATAGGTTTAGAGTAGATGTAGCAAGTTTATGTACAGGAGATAATTGTACAGATTTACCAATATTTCGTTTAGAAATTCAAGATAGTTCTAACGGAGAAACTTTAGAAGTAATTTCATCTAATGGTTTAGGTATAGAAAATGATGATACTTGGAGAAGAATTGTTTTAAATTTTACATCAACTGTAACCTCTGTAGATGTAGTAATTATAAATGATCAGCCAAACGGAATTTCAGGTAATGATTTTGGGGTAGATAATATTGTTTTTGGTATGCTACAATGTTCTAATGAGTCAATAGATGCAGATAACGACGGTATTATCAATAGTTTAGATTTAGATTCAGATAATGATGGTATTCCTGATGTAATAGAGTCTGGAGGAGTTGATGAGGATAATGACGGACAAGCAGACGGAGAGGTAGGTACAACGATTACCACAGAAGGAGTGCCAAGTAGTGCTGGTACAGATGGTATTGGTATTGTTATCCCTATAGATTCAGACAATGATGGCGTATTTAATTTTTTAGATTTAGATTCCGATAATGATGGTATTGCAGACATTGTAGAAGCTGGCGGAGTAGATACAGACGGTAATGGTTTAGTAGATAATATTGATGGTGATAATTACGGAGTATTAATTAACGATACAGATACTGATGGTTTAGATGATTTGTATGATTCAGAAAACGGTGGTACTGATATCACAAACCCAGATACAGATGGAGATGGAATACCAGATTATATAGATCTAGATTCCGATAACGATGGAATACCAGATGTTGTAGAGGTGGGTGGTACAGACGCTAACGGAGATGGTAAAGCAGACAACTATATAGATAACGATGGTGATGGGTTTAATGATGTTGTAGATGGAGATGCTGGTAATGATGGAACATCAGAAAACACAGCTAATGCTTTAATTGTTACAGGAGCCGATACAGATACCGATGGAATTCCTGAAAGATATGAAAACGGAGATTTTGATGATGATGGTATCTTAAATCATTTAGATTTAGACTCAGATAATGATGGAATATTAGATGTTGTAGAAGCCGGAGGTACGGATGATGATAGAGATGGAAAAGCAGATAATTTTATAGATGAAGATAATGATGGTTTTAATGATGTGGTAGACGGAGATCCAACAAATGTATTAGATACTGGTTTTGACGGTTCTGGATCTAATAAAAACAATGCTTTAATTGTTACGGGAGCAGATACGGATGCGAATCAGGATGGAAGACCAAACTCTTATCCGAATGGTGATTTTGATATAGATGGTCATTTAAATTTCTTAGATATTGATGCAGATAATGATGGAATACCAGACAATATAGAAGGACAATCAACAACTGGTTACATTCCTCCTTCTGGTATAAATATCACTGATAATAATAACAATGGAGTTGACGATAATTACGAAAACGGAACTATTATTGGTTTAGAGGTTGTAGATACAGATTCTGATGAGACTCCGGATTATTTAGATATAGATTCTGATAATGATGGAACCCTTGATATTGAAGAAAATGGACATGCCGCTGATTCCATTCTTGAAGAGGATTCAGATGGTGATGGTTTAGATGATGCTTTTGATGATAATGATGATCTAGAAATTGTTGGAAACACTGTTAATGATGGTTTAGACTCAAATAATACGGTTAGTGATATTGATTCTTTGATAGCTTCTTTTGGAGATGCAGACAATGACGCAACAACAATTGGAGATTTAGATTATAGAGATACAGTAGAGAATGGAGTACCAATGATTACGCAAGTATATCAATATGATACAGAAAGATGGATTGAAGTAACAAATATTAGCGATATTAGTATTCCAGCTAATTTAATTAACATCCAATTATACAATTCTAAGACAGGAGATCAAACAGATGTAGCACCCGATGTAACTTATACTGTTACAGAAGAGTTAGCAGTTGGTCAATCTGTACTTATTAAAAATAGTACTAATCGTATAACCAATATTAATAATAATGCTATTGTTGAAATTAATAATGATTTAACAAACATAGAGGGTGCAGATGATTTAATTATTTTATCAAGAACAACAGATGCTACCTCTTATGCAAATAGGTATGATGTTATTGAATCTTTTGCAGATAATACTTCTTATGTAAGAATTGATGAAACATTAGTGCCAAATAAAGATTATAACGCAGATGAATGGGTGATATTTATAGATGATGCAATTCCAACTTTTTTAACCGTAGGAGAGGAAAGTGAAGGTACATCATCAGAATTTAGACATCCACACGATCCTTTAATTTCTGAGATAGAATCTTCGGAAAATGAAGCAAATACATTATTAGGTTTACATAGAATAGCTATTACTACCAGAATAGATAATTCTTGGTCTAATGGTTTTCCAGACAGGTCTCGTTTTGTTGTAATTGATGAAGATTATAATGGAGATATAAGATTTAGTGCAAGAAAATTAACAATCAATGAAGATAAGAAATTAGGAGTTACAGATAATTTACTTGTAGTAACTAATGATATTGTTCTTGAGGGAGAAATTAGATTGATAAGCACCGATAATACTAATAAAGCACAATTAGTACAAACACATGTTTCTGAAAGTAAAATTTCTGGTAACGGAAAATTATTAGTAGATCAAAACTCAGAAGTGCCAAGTTTGTATAGATACAACTATATGAGTTCTCCTGTTATACCAGATGCTTCCTCTTTAAAATATACTGTAGAAGCTATTTTTAAAGATGGTACAGAACCTACTAGTTTTGAAGGAACTATTAAATCTGATATAGCCAAAGATATTAATTGGATTGATGGATATGATGGTGATACAACCTCTCCAATATCTTTAGCAGGTTATTGGATATACACATTTGCACCTAGTACAGCGGGGTATTCTAATTGGTTTCAGGCTAGAGAATTTGGAGATATAGGTAGAGGTGAAGGTTTTATATTTAAAGGACCTGGTAGAGCACAGAATTATACATTTATGGGTGTTCCAAATGATGGAAGTTTTACCACACCATCAGAAATTGGTTCAAATGAAGAATACTTAATTGGTAACCCGTATTCATCAGCTATTAATGCACGAAAGTTTATAGAAGATAATGAAGAATCTCTTACAGGTTCTCTATATTTCTGGGAGCATCATGAAAGTGCTTTAGGAGAAGGAGAAGATACAGGAATTGCTGGACATACTTTTGCTGGTTATGTAGGTGGTTACGCTG
The DNA here is from genome assembly GCF_021991835.1 of Polaribacter sargassicola. Taxonomy (GTDB): domain Bacteria; phylum Bacteroidota; class Bacteroidia; order Flavobacteriales; family Flavobacteriaceae; genus Polaribacter; species Polaribacter sargassicola. The sequence goes on along the minus strand of NZ_JAHDAU010000006.1, from coordinate 151,825 downwards.
TAATAACTGCTCCTATGACATTGTCTGCAGTAACAACATGTGAAGATTATCAAGGAATTTCTGGTATAGGAACAGGTGTCTATCAAACACCAGGAGCTTATATTCCAATTGGTCAAGGTTTTATGGTTGTTGGAGATGCAGACGGTGGAGATATAGAGTTTAATAATAGTCAAAGAGCATATATAACAGAAGGAGATGATTCTGTATTCTTTAAATCAGGAGAAATAACAAGTAAAACTGCATCTAAAGAAACAACAGATTTATTACCAATTATTAAATTAGGGTTCGAATTTAAGAATGAAAATAACTTGTCATTACATCGTCAAATAGGTATTTCTTTTAAAGCAAATAATTCATTTGAATTTGACAAAGGTTACGATTCAGAAATTTTTGATATTGGAACTACAGATATGTATTGGAAGTTTACTAATGATGAAAAAAAATATGTAATTGCAGGAGTGCAAGAGATTTCTACAGAATTAGAAGTTCCTTTAGCTATTGTAATGGATTATTCAGGTGAAATAAGTTTAATGATTGATGAGTTACAAAATGTATCTAAAGACATATTTATAGTAGATAAATTAACAAATACATTTTACAATATAAAAGAATCTATGGTTACTTTAAATTTAGATGCAGGAGCATATACAGATCGATTTGTATTAGCTTTTAAAGAAGAAAGTAGTTTAAATGTTGATGATGATATTTTAGAAAGTAATATTTATGTATTTTTAGATAATACCACTAAAGAAATAGTTATAAATAATACTAGTAACTTAGAACTTAAAAAAGTACAATTATTTAATTTATTAGGTCAGAAAGTAGATCAATGGTCTGATTTAAATTTAGACATAAAAGAAAATAGGTTAAAAACAAGAAACCTTGTAAATACAGTTTATATCATAAAAATAGAAACGGATAAAGGAAAAGTTTCTAAAAAAATATTAGTAGAATAAGTTTCTAAAAATAGTTTTTTAAAAGCCTATTAAATTTATTTTAAAATTTAATAGGCTTTTTTTATTAAAAGAAATCACACTTTAAAATATTTATAGAGATTTCTGTATTTTAGTTATAAAACCTTTTTTTTGAATATAAATTATACATACAGATATATAAAAGTGTTTGTTATTTACTAGAAGAACGCAGTCTAACTTAAAATGAAATGAAAAAAACATTAAAAATAATTTCTATAGTATCAATTGGATTATTTGTAGTTTTATGGATTTCGTGCAAATTTAATTTCTTGGCGAAATATAATTTGATAGAATACAGAAATATTTTTGTACTAATATATTTGTTTACAAGTTTAAAATATTTTCAAATGGAGGTGAAAGATAAAAATGCTGAAATTCAGGAATTGAAATTAAAATTAGAGAAAACAAAAAGGAAAATTTAAAGGTAACTTTAACACTAAATGCAGTATGAAGAAACTTATTTTAATTGTTTTATTATTTCTGACAAACATTTCTGTTTTTTCTCAAGAATTAATTGACAAACTCCCTTTTAAATTAGTTGATAATTTAATCTTTTTTAAATTACATATTAATAATTCGAAAGAACCTTTGAACTTTATGTTCGATTCGGGAGCAGGAGTTACTGTAATTGATACTAAAATTGCTAATAGGCTTAAATTAAATATTTCTGCAACTACAAGAATAGGAACCTCAGGTAAAACTATAGAAACAAAAGAGTCTTCATTAAATAAATTAAAGTTCAGTAAAAACTTTAAAACAGATGACATTTCGTTGTTTTTAATGGATTTAAGTCACATAAGCAAACATTTAAAAGTTAATGTTGATGGCATTATAGGATACGACTTATTAAAACTTGCCATTGTAGAAACCAACATTGATTTGATGGAAATACAGCTTTTTAAAGAAGCTAATTATAAATATAAAGGCAATGCAAAATCACTAAAGCTTATAGATCTTGAATCAAATCATTTTGGCTTGCCAATAGAAATAATACCGAAAGGAAGTGAAAAAAGTATAACATTGATTGTAAAAATTGATACAGGTGCTCCTAACTATTTAACATTCCACAATAATGCTGTTATTAAACACAATTTAATTAAACCTAAGAAAAAATATAAAATAAGAAAAGGGTTTGGCGCAGATGCTACAATTACAAGTAATTTAAAAGGTAAAATATCATCAGCTAAATTTGCTTCAGTAGAATGGAAAAATATTCCTGCTATTTTTGAAGTTGACCCACTGAATAAAAATTCAAAAAGGAAAGCTGATGGTTTAATAGGGCAACAAATGCTTTTAGATTTTAATATTACATACCTTTTAAATACGAAAACAATCTACCTAGAAAAAAGAAAATAAAAACTAGTTAAAACTTAAAAACCGTTGAAAAAAAAGACTATTTTTCAACGGTTTTCTTTTTAAATTGAATTAAAATGTTATTTATTCTATCACCACTTTTTTATTAAAAGTTCCTTGATTGCTGTTTAGTTTTACAACATAAACACCCGATGGTAAGTGTGTTGCTACATTTAATTGATAAACATTTTCTTGTGTTGTTATTTGCCAAGTACTTATTTGTTTACCTAAAATATTATACAATTGTACACTATTAATTAATAAATCGATCTGTTTATTTATAACAATTTGATTATTTGTATTGTCTGCATAAATACGTAAAGACGTATCTAAAATATCATTATTACTATTTAAACTACTTTCTTCTTTAAAAGCTAATACAAATCTATCAGAATAAACACCAGTATCTAAAGTTAAGTGAACCACATTGTCTATTACTGGATAAGAAATACCTGTTAATTTATCTGTAATAAATACCTCTTCAGGTACATTTTGTAGCTCATCAATAGTTAATGTAATTTCACCAGAATAATCCATTACAATTTCTAATGGAATTTCTAAATCTACCGAAATTTCTTGTACTCCTGCAATTATATATTTTGCTTCATCATCAGAAAACTTCCAATAGATATCTGTGGTTCCAATATCAAATATGGTAGCATCATATCCTTTGTCAAATTCAAAAGAATTACCTGCTTTAAACGAAATACCTATTTGACGGTGTAACTGTAATTCTTCTTTGTTCTTATAGCCAAAACCTAATTTTAAGATTGGTAATAAATCAGAAGTGTTTTTTGTGGCTGTTTTGCCTGTTGTTTCTCCTGTTTTATAAAAAACAGATTGATTAGCATCTTCCTCTGTAACGTATTCTCTTTGACTGTTGTTAAACTCAATAGTACCACCATCACTATCCCCAACAATCATAAAGCCCTGTGCAATAGCTACGTAAGGTCCTGGTGTTTGGTAGTTTTCGTTTTCACCAACTCCAGAAGTACCGTTATTGTCATTACTAGAATTATTTACACTATTAGCAGCTAAGCCCATTGCGCTATTTCTAACAGCGTAACCACCAATATATCCTGCAAAAATATGTCCATCAATTCCTACACCTTCTCCCAAAGCACTTTCTTTATGTTCCCAGAAATAAAGAGAGCCTGTTATTGTGTTTATATTGTCTTCTATAAATTTATTAACATTAAGTGCAGAAGCATAAGGGTTACCTATTAAATATTCTTGATTTCCTGTAAGTGCTTTAGGTGTGTTAAAGATACCATCATTAGGAGAACCGAAAAAGGTATAATTTTGGGCTTGACCAGGTCCTTTAAAAATAAAGCCTTCTCCACTTCCAATAAAACCATCATTCCATTTGTGTTCCCAATTAGAATATCCATCGGTACTTGGTGCAAAAGTATACATCCAGTAATCTGCTAAAGAAATAGGGGTTGTAGTCTTATCTCCATCATAACCACTAATAAATGTAATATCTCTAGCGATACCATTAGCTGTATTAATAATTAAACCATCGTATGATAATGGATTTGACCCGTCTTTTAAAACGTCTCTTATAGTGTATTTATAAGAGTTTTCTGCTGTATTAACAGGAGAACTCATATAATTATAGCGATACAAACTAGGTACTTCTGAGTTTTGATCGATTAACAATTTGCCCGAGCCCGTAACTTGATTTGTAGAAGTATGAGTTTGTACCAATTGTGCTTTGTTTGTATTGTCAGAACTAATTAACCTAATTTGTCCATCTAAAACAATATTGTTAGTAACTACTAATAATTGGTCTGTTACTCCTAATTTTTTTGAAGTGTTAACAGTTAACTTTCTAGCGCTAAAACGACTATCTGTATGGTTGTAATTTTCATTAATAATTACAAAACGAGATCTGTCTGGAGCTCCATTAGACCAAGTATTATTACTTAATCTTGTTGTAATATCTATGTTATGTAAACCTAATTGTGTATTTACATTGTCAGAAGAATTTACAATTTCTGATATTAAAGGATCATGTGGATGTCTTCTTACTATTGTACTTGATAAAATATCGTCTGAATCTGATTCATAAGAAACAATTGCATCATCTATAAATACCACCCATTCATCTACATTATAATCTTTATTAGGTACTAATGTTTCATCAATTCTTACATAAGAAGTTTTGTCTGCAAAAGATGCTACAACATCATATCTATTTGCATAAGAAGTAGCATCTGATGTTCTTGATAAAGTAATCAAATCGTTTGCTCCTTCAAAATTTGTTAAACTATCATCTGTTATAGAAATAGCGCCACTATTAATATTAGTAATAGAATTGTTTGTATTACCGATAATTACAGATTGACCAGGATTTAGAGAATTTGTAACTTGGTAACTGGCTGTTGGTATAATGCCAGATAAATCGCCTACTTGATCATTATAATATTGAATTAAAATAAGATCAGCACCAATACTATAGGTTTTACTAACATTTGTTACTTCTATCCAACGCTCATTTTCAAATTGATACACCTGAGTAATCATTGGCACTCCATCTAAAGTTGTATCTCTATAATCTACATCACCAATTGTTAATGCATCTCCATCTTCATCAGTAAAATTATCTGCTTGAGTATCATCATACTCTCCGTTTACATCTGTATATCCTAGGTCTGTATCTCCTGTTTCAATAGTATCCACTAAACCATTAACACCTACATTACCGGTAACCATACCATTGCCATCATTAGCTAAATTACTACCAGATTCTACAATATCATAAAAACCATCTCCATCTGAATCTAAGTCTAAATAATCAGGAACTTCATCTGAACCAGTATTTGCATTTTCATCTGTATTAACAGGAGATAATCCTAGAGATCCTGTACCAAATTCATCACCATTTGGTGTTATATCATAGGCGTTATCTAAACCGTCGTTGTCAGAATCAAGACCTGTAGGAGGTAGATATCCAATAGTTGACTGTGCTTCTATATTATCAGGAATACCATCATTATCAGAATCTAAATCTAAACTATCTGGAATACCGTCTTGGTCTGTGTCTCTGCATGTATTTGATGTAACACTTACATAATCTATATCAACTCCTGCACCTAATGATCCTGTTGGTGGAGGTGTACCCACAAATTGAATGGTAGTCTCTGATGTTGTAGCTGTAAAAACTTGAGAAAAATAATACCATTTTTTAGGTCCTACAATACCTTTTACATTCCCCTCTGCTTTTGCTGTTAGAGTTTCATTAAAAATAGAGGTGTTTGAGGAATCTAAAACATCAACATCTAAAGTAACATCTTGATCAACTTCATGACCAACATCTTCTCCCCAATAAAATGAAATAGTATAGCTGTTACCTGGAATGGTATTTATATTTTGAGAAAGAATATTACTTACACCACCTGTTTGGTCGTTGTTACCTATAACATCTATGTATTGATTACCATGATAAGCACTTGCAAAAGTAATTGAATTGGTCCAACTAGGTGATTGATCGCCAACCCAACCATCTAAGTTTTGAGTATAAGACCAACCTGTTAATGTGTTTGTATTATAACTTGTACCTATAAATGTACCTGAAGCGTCTGTAAAACCATCTGGAAATTCTGTTGTATCTGAAAAGTCTTGCACTTCAAAACTACCATTTACAATTAATTCTCCACATCCTTCTTCTGTGTCTAAAATACCGTCATTATCATCATCTATGTCAACCAAATCAGGAATCCCATCTTGGTCAGTATCTAAAGCATCTCTGTAATCTACATCTCCGGTTGTTGTTGCATTATTGTCTTCGTCTCCAAAAGAAGCTATTAAAGAGTTTATGTCTGTAACTGTATTATTAGGATCTAAACCATCATTAACAGTGTTGCTTACAATTAAAGCATTATTATTATCATCAAAAGCATCATCTAAACCATCACCATCAGAATCATTTCCAGAAACGGAATTGTCGGTATCTCCATTTTCTATAATATCTAAAATACCATCATTATCAGAATCTGAATCTAAATAATCTGGGGTTTCATCAGAATCAGTATCTACAACCTCTAAACCAAGAATAGCTCCATTTTCATAATTATCGTCAACTCCATTGTTATTATTATCAGTGATATTTAGACCAGATGGAGGAGTGTAACCAATTGTTGATTGTCCTTCTATATTGTCTGGTATTCCATCGTTATCAGCATCAATATCTATATAATCTAAATAACCATCGTTATCAGTATCTCCATTAAGATAGCCGTCTGGTGTACCATCTCCATTAGCGTCAGCTTCGGTTAAAATTAAAGCATTGTTAGTGTTAGATCCAGAACCGTCATAACCAGGATCTAATACATTTATTGGGTCTCCGTCTACCGTATCATTAAAACCATCATTATCTGCATCTATAAAACTATCTGCTTTTCCATCTCTATCATCATCCGTTCCTCCGGCTTCTACAACATCTAATATTCCATCATTATCTGAGTCTAAATCTAAATGATTTAAGATACCGTCTCCGTCAAAATCTCCATTTGGATAATTGTCTGGAGCTCCGTCTCCGGTAGTGTCTGCTCCTGTTATAACTAAAGCATTAGCTGTGTTTTCTGATGTTCCATCATTACCAACATCTCCATCTACAACATCATTAAACCCATCTTCATCTATATCTACAAAATTGTCTGCTTTACCATCTCCATTAGTATCTGTACCACCAAGTTCTACAACATCTGGTATTCCATCGTTGTCAGAATCTAGATCTAAACTATCAGGTATTCCATCATTATCGGTATCTGGGTTTGTAATATCAGTACCACCAATAGATGCATCATACAAATCATCTAAACCATTTTGGTTTACATCATTAATTAATGTTCCATCTGCATTGATATTATCTACTTTACCATTACCATCTATATCAGTTCCGCCAGCTTCTACAATATCAGGAATCCCGTCGTTATCTGAGTCTAAATCTAATCTGTTAGGAATTCCGTCACCATCGGTATCTTTATCAAAACATTTACTAGAAAATGAATTATCATTAGTTGCAAAAAAAGTAACATCGGCAGTATCAGAAATATCTACTCTTAAAGTAGCTACTTTAACTTGTTCACTAGCAGTTAAATTAAATTCACTTAATTCTACGGCTAACATTCTAATAGGTTTTGTTGCGTTTGCTTGAGTATTACTACCATTTTGAGCATATTGGTCTACAATGTACTCTCCCATTGGTGCTACATTTCTCCAATTAATATTAACCCCTTGTCCAAGATAGTTACCTTCTTCATCTAAAAGATACAGGGTATTGCTTGTAGGGTTACTAGTGCTAGTAGAGGGTACAGCAATTTGAGTTAATAAGATGTCTGGCTCTCCGTCACTAATAGCTCCGTTAGTAATAGATTCTAAATTAAAATAAAAAGTACTGTTAAGGTTTGCAACACCGTATGCCATATTAAAACCTCTTGTACCCTGAGATAAGTAGGGATTATAAGGACCAGATAAGCTTGTAAGTAGAGGCCCGTTAGCATTAGATGCATCTCCATCTAAAAGAGCTGCTTCTAATATAACACCATTTGTTATTGGGTTTGTAGGAGGTAAGTTACTCCAACTTGTTTCGGTAAGTGTAACATCTATAGTTCCATCATTATTGGTGTCTATTCCATCATATAATCCGTTATTATCGCTATCTATTAAGCGATCGTTTGCAACCCCAGTTGCGTATGAATTGGCTCCAACAGAAAATGCCAATAAATTAAAATGATTGTCTGGTTTTGTGGCATTGTAAGAAGAGGCAGAAGATTGCCAAAAACCATTATAGTCTGTATATAGGGCGTCTACAATATTTACACCGCTTTCTGTTGTAGGTTTTGTACCTATAGGGTCTACATCTATACTACAATTTTCTTCTAGATAATCTGGAATACCATCATTATCATCATCTAAATCTTCACTATCTGGTATACCGTCTCCATCAGAATCTATACCTATTTCTGGATCTATGGTTCCATCTAAATTAGCACAAACTTCTGTAGTATCCATTGGGTTTGTACAACCCGTGCCTGTACAATTATAAGTAACAGTACTATCTACCGTAGAGCTTGGAAAAGGGGCGCCATTAAAAGTAAAATCAATATTTAAATTTGGTCCAACATTACCATTAAAACCATCAGCTTTATTTGTTAATTTTATATATCCTGTTTTTGAGTCTGATTCTGGTCCTGTTACATATCCAGTACCTTGTATTTTATCACCAATATTAGAGTATCCTTCTGTATAAAATTCTCCTCCGGATATATTTACATTTCCAGAAGATGTAAATGTTCCATAGTTTTGAAATAAACCGCTAGATTTGGTCATGTCTAAACTTCCGCTTAAAATGTTAAATTCTCCTGTATTTACAACCCTTCCTCCATTTGTATTAAAAGCTGTTCCAGAATCAAGCGTACCACAATTTATTAAAATTGTATTAGGACTAATATTAAAATTATTGTTAACAGACATGTAGTTTTGGTTTCTAAAACTACTAGCCCCCATATTAGACCCATTAATTTGTCCTGAAATATTTACAGTACCAAGGTTATCAAATTCATTAACGCTATTAGCAGTAAACTCTATAGATGCACCCGCACCCACAGTTATAGTTCCTTCATTAAAAAAAGTATTATTACCCTTAAAGCTAATGGAATTGGATGTTGTTAAACTTCCGGAAATACTTGTAGTTATATTTACGTTGTTATTAAAATTAGGGTTATTAGTAAAATTTAATGCTCCACCTAACTCAAAAGATAGATTAGATCCGGAGTTGGTCTGAAAATTACTTGAGTTACTAAATGTTAATGAATTTCCATTAGCAATACAAATTATGGCATCATTTTGAAATGTAACATTGGCATTTGAAAAGCTTACATCACCAATAATACGAGTTATCCCTGTTTGAAAAGTATAATTACCAGTTATATTTGTATTAATAGTATAATCATAATTACTGCAATTTAAATTGGATTGTGCTTGTGTATTTAAATTAATACAGAAGAATAAAAGAGATACATAAAATTTTAACCCAATTATTTTTGCAAATAATTTTAATTTTTTTTGATTTTTAGACATTGTTTTCTATTTAATAACCTAACTTATTTTTTAATTTATTTAACTACATGTAAAAGATTTGAAACTTATAAGGTTTCATCAAATTACGATTGTAAAAAAATATAGTGGGGGAATTAATAACTCTTAAAACCTATTTATAATAAGAGCATAAGAAAATGCTAAATGCAAGATGAAATAGGGGGGTAGTACTGCATTAACACCTTTTCTATTTAAAGTGATTAACGTTTAACTTAATATTTTTAATGGTCTGTACTATATTTGTTTGAGGGAGGTAACTTTTATTTATTGTAAAATACAAAAGCCAATAAGAAACAAAAATAAAATTAGTTTGATCTTTCTTTCTTAAATTATTAAATAATATTTTTCCCATAAATGCTTTTCTGTTTTAAATATTTTTGGGGGTAAAATATTGTTCTAATTGCTACAAATTTAATATTAAAATAGAATAACACAATCTTTTTTTAAAATATTTTTTAAACCTATATATCAATTGTTTAAGATATTATATTTCTTGTTTTTTTTTAAAAAAAAGAGTACTGTTAAGCTTTTATAAAAGTTGATGAATTTTACATTATTTAGTGGCATTTTATTCTTTTTAATGTCTTGTAAAAGGTAGTTTATAGCTTGAAAAAAATGTGCTTTTTAATCACAATAATTCAATTTATTTTTCAAATAAATCACCTCTTTTTTTACTTTTTTTGATATTTAATTAGGCTGTTTTTAAGCTTTTTTTGACCGGAAAAAAAGGAGAAAAAGCCTTGTGAAAAGTGTTTTTTTTACCCAAAAAGCAAATATTTAGGTTTATTTATGCTTTTGAAAATGCATCTTGATGGAGTTTTTACTCCGTCTTGATGCAGTTACAACTGCGTCAAGACGCGATAAAAGTTGCATACGGACGCATATGGGCCAAAAAAGCGCAAAAATCAACCATTTTTGCGCTTTTATTCATAAAAATCCTTTTGATTTTTATCTCTTTTTTGTTGGATTTATGTGTTGAAAAAAATATGATTTAAGAAAAAATCAAACTTTTTAAAAGGTCTAAAAAGTGCTTTTATTTTATAAATTGAAACCATAGAAACTTGCTTTTTTTGCAAAGTGGTTTGTGGTGAAAATAATGGTGTTAATATAGTTTTAGAATTTAAATTTTTACTTGCGTTTTTAACTCCATTTGTAATCAAAAAAAGACAGACCATACATTTACTCGATAAAAGGGCATCAAGCAAAATATAAATGCATAACAATATGTGTAATTTTTCTAAATTCATTTATGTTATTATGGGTAATAGTCTAGTTATTAAGTAAATTTACCGCTTTTTATCCATATATTTTCATAATAGTTTTTAACAAAATGGCATACTTTATTCACAAAAAAAAGAGTATCTACAGAATATGGTATTTACATGTCAATATTTTTTAGAAAATAAAAATAATTGAAAATAGATAAGTGTCATTTTAGATGATTTTTCATTTATAAAGCGCTTTCTATAAAGATTAAATTTTAAAATTTAAATGGTTATTTTTAAGAGATTCTTTAATAGAAAGATGTTTTTAGTTTTAGCATCATTATACATGATGAGATGATAAAAAATGAAAGAATTTAAATTCAATTTGACTTAAATTATAAGATTTTAATAGAGATTTCTGTATTTTCGTTATTTATATTTTTAAAATTGAATTTAAGTTACCCAATTACATATATAAAAGGAATTAGTGTACAAAGAGCCGCTCTTTTGTATGCAGAATTGGGTATAAAAACATGTAATGATTTATTAAATTTTTTCCCTAATCGTTATATAGATAAAACCACTTTTTATGCAATTAAAGACTTACAACCAAATACTTCTGAAGTACAGATTGTTGGTAAAGTAGTTCATATAAAATCTGTAGCACAAAAAAGAGGAAGTAGGTTAGTAGCAACTTTTAAAGATGCAACAGGCTCTATGGAGTTGGTTTGGTTTAAAGGGCAAAAATGGATTAAAGATTCTCTTAAAATAAACGAACCTTATGTAGTTTATGGTAAATTGAATCATTATAACGGCAATTTTAGCATTCCTCATCCAGAAATGGAGTTAGTTAAAGATTATAAAAAAAAGTTGCAAAGTAAAATGCAACCCATTTATCCATCAACAGAAAAACTAACAAATGCTGGCGTTTCTAATAAATTGATGAGAAACTATGTTCAAAATTTATTACAACAGTTTTTTGAAGTTATAGAAGAAAGTTTGTCTCTAGAAATTATAGACAGTTTTAAACTGATGCCTAAAAGAGACGCGTTGTTAAATGTTCACTTTCCTAAAAGTCAAGAAAATTTAGCAAAAGCACAAGCTCGTTTAAAGTTTGAAGAGTTATTTTTTATTCAACTACAATTATTAAGAAAGAAGCTCATTAACAAGACTAAAATAAAAGGATTTGTGTTTGAACATGTATCTGATTATTTTAATGATTTTTACAACAATTATTTACCATTTAATTTAACAAACGCTCAAAAAAGAGTTTTAAAAGAAATTAGAAAAGATGTTGCTTCTGGTGCACATATGAATCGTCTTTTACAAGGAGATGTTGGTTCTGGTAAAACCATTGTAGCATTATTAACCATGCTTTTGGCAATAGATAACGGTTTCCAGGCAACAATAATGGCACCCACAGAAATTTTGGCAACGCAACATTATCATGCAATATCAGAAATGGTAAAAGACATGAATATAAATGTTGATTTACTAACTGGTTCTGTAAAAACAAAAAAGCGTAGAGAGATTCATCAGAATTTAGAAGACGGAACTTTACATATTTTAATTGGTACACATGCTTTGTTAGAAGATAAAGTACAATTTGATAATTTAGGAATTGCAATTATTGATGAACAACATAGATTTGGAGTTGCACAGAGAGCTAAATTGTGGACTAAAAACTCTTTACCACCACATATTTTAGTAATGACAGCAACACCAATACCAAGAACCTTAGCAATGTCTGTTTATGGCGATTTAGATATTTCTGTAATTGATGAGTTACCTCCGGGAAGAAAAGAAGTAAAAACAGTACATCGTTTTGATAGCAACCGTTTGTCTGTTTTTAAATTTATGAAAGATGAAATTGAAAAAGGAAGACAAGTGTACATTGTCTATCCTTTAATTCAAGAATCTGAAGCCATGGATTATAAAGATTTAATGGATGGTTATGAGAGTGTGTCAAGAGAATTTCCATCGCCAAAATACCAAATAAGTATTGTACACGGACAAATGAAACCTGCGGATAAGGAATACGAAATGCAACGGTTTGTAAACGGTGAAACTCAAATTATGGTAGCAACAACAGTAATAGAAGTTGGTGTAAATGTACCGAATGCAAGTGTTATGATTATAGAAAGTTCAGAGCGTTTTGGTTTGTCGCAATTGCATCAATTAAGAGGTAGAGTTGGTAGAGGAGCAGACCAAAGTTATTGTATTTTACTTTCTAGTTATAAATTATCTGAAGAAGGAAAAACACGTTTAAAAACTATGGTTGATACTACGGATGGATTTAAAATTGCTGAGGTAGATTTAAAATTACGAGGACCAGGAAATTTAATGGGTACACAACAAAGTGGTGTTTTAAATCTTAAAATTGCCGATGTTGTTAAAGATTCTAAAATTTTAGTAGCAGCCAGAAATACTGCAATTGCTGTTTTACAAGAAGATGGTAACTTATCGAAACCAGAAAATGCTAAAATTAAAAAAGCCTATTTAGCATTGTCTAAAGATTCTAAAATTTGGTCTAATATTAGTTAAAATAAAAAAACCATTCCTGAAAAAAGAAATGGTTTTTAGATTCGTTTTTAAAAGTGGTTTTTAGTTCCAGCCACCACCCAAAGATTTATAAACAGCAACATTTGCCATTAATTGCTCTTTTTTAGTTTCTACCAATTCTATTTTAGCATCTAAAGCTTCTCTTTGGGTTAATAAAACCTCTAAATAATCTGCTCTTGCAGCTTTAAATAATCGTGTAGACAATTGTATAGATTCTGTTAAAGCATCCACCTCTTGTTCTTTTAGATCATAAATATTTTTAAGATTTTTTATATTAGAAAGTTCATTAGAAACTTCTATATAAGCACTTAAAATTGTTTTTTCATACTCAAAAATAGATTGTAGTTGCATGTCGTTAGCATTTTTGTAAGCAGCTTTAATCGCATTTTTATTGATTAAAGGCCCTACAAAATCACCAACTAAGGAGTATGCTAAAGATTCTGAAGTATTTGTTAAAAACTTAGTTTTAAAAGACTCTAAACCAACACCTGCTTTTATACCAAAAGAAGGATAAAAATTAGCTCTAGCTACTTTTGTATTTAATTTTGCTGCTGCTAATTCATATTCTGCCTTTCTAATATCTGGTCTGTTTTGCAATAATTGTGATGGAACACCTTCATAAATAGAGTCTATTGCAGTCGCTAAAAAATCATCTGATTTTCTAGTTACTTTTTGTGGAGTTTTACCGATTAAAAAATTAATTTTATTTTCTGTAACTACAATTTGTTGTTCTATTTCTAGCTTTTCACTTTGGTTTTTTAGAACTTCTGCTTTAAACCTTCTAACTGCTAACTCTGTTGTTTTAGCGGCTTGCTTTTGTAGTTTTACAATTTTTAAAGCATTTTTTTGAATCTCTAAATTTTGGTTTACAATATCTAATTGATTGTCTAAAGCCAATAATTCGTAATAAGTATCGGCAATTTCTGCAACTAAATTTGTGGTCATAAATTTTTTACCTTCTACAGAAGAAAGATATTCGAAAACTGCAGCTTTCTTTTCGTTTCTTAACTTTTTCCAAATATCTAATTCCCAAGAAGCAGAAATGCCTAAAGAATAATTAGACAGAGGGTCTGGAAATTCTTCATCATCAATTTTTAATTGTTCTTCTACAGAGCCGTTTCTTGTATATGCGCCAACTTTTTCTGTTTCTGCACCTCCATAAAAATTAACAAAAGGTAAATATTCTCCTTTTTTAGCTTTAATTTTATTTTTAAACATATCAACTTTTAAAAGCATTATGTTCATTTCTTGATTGTTAACCAATGCGGTATCAATCAAAGAAATTAAATTAATATCAGAGAAAAAGTTTTTCCAATTTGTTTTTGCTGTATTTAGAGTATCTACGTTGTTATTTGCATAGGTTTTAGGTACTGTTTTGTTTTCTTCTCTAACCTTTTGTGTAGGTACACAGGAATACAAAAGTATTCCTATGCATGCAGCCACAAAGTATTTTAAATCATTTATTTTTATATTATTCATTGTTTTTTCTTTTGGTTAATTTTTTTAAAAGATTTGTAATTCTTTTAAGTTTTGTTTCTTGATCTGCGTCGTCAAAATTCTCCATTATTTCTTCGGATAAAGGCAAAGTAGCTTCGTCTTTAATTAAGCTTTTACCATCTATCATTTTAGCGAAAATAAAATACAATCCAGGTATGATAAAAACACCAAATAAAGTACCAATTAACATACCACCTAATGCAGAACCACCAATTGTTTTATTGGCAATAGCACCTGCCCCAGAGGCAATAATTAAAGGAATTAATCCTGCAATAAAAGCAAAAGAAGTCATTAAAATTGGTCTAAATCTTGCTTTAGCACCTTCTATAGCCGACTCTAAAATGGTAGCACCTTGTCTACGTTTTTGTACAGCAAATTCTATAATTAAAACAGCATTTTTACTTAGTAAACCAACTAGCATAATTATACCAATTTGGGCATAGACATCATTGGCAAGTCCCATTAGTTTTAACAAGGCTAAAGAGCCAAAAATACCTATTGGTAGTGATAAAATTACCGCAAACGGAAGTAGGAAACTTTCGTATTGAGCAGCTAGAACTAAGTATACGAAAATTAGTACAACAATAAAAATATATAAAGATTCATTACCTCTTTTAGCTTCATCAAAACTTAAGCCTTCCCAAGCAATATCATAACCTCTTGGTAATTCTTTAGCTGCAACTTCTTTTATAGCATTTATTGCGTCATCACTTGTAAATCCATTTGCAGGTAAGCCTCTAATAGCTGCAGAATTATATAAATTATAACGAGTAATTTCATTAGGCCCTAATTCTTTTTTTATCGACATAAATGCAGAATAAGGTACCATTTCTCCTTCTTCATTTTTAACATATAGTTTTTCTAAATCTGTAGGTAATTTTCTGTATTCTGGTGCAGCTTGTGTGTATACTTTAAAAAATCGACCAAAACGAATAAAACCTTGCTCGTAAGTACTACCAATTAAAATATTAAGGTTTTCTATTGCCTTACCAATAGTAACCCCTTTTTGCATTGCTTTTTTATTATCTATCTTTAATTTAAATTGCGGATAGTTTGCAGAGAAGAAGGTAAATAAACCTGTTAGTTCTTCGCGTTTACTTAAAGCTTCAATAAATTCGTTATTAATTCTTTCAAATTCATGATAATCGGTAGAGTTTGTTTTGTCTAATAAACGCATAGAAAATCCACCAGAAGAACCAAAACCAGGAACAGCAGGTGGTTCAAAATACTCTATAATAGCACCTAAATCTTTGGTTTCCTCTTCTAATTCCTCCATAATTTCATGTACAGAATGCTCACGATCAGACCAAGGTTTTAAGTTAATTAAGCAAGTACCAGCATTAGATCCTCTACCTTCAGTCATAATTTCGTAACCCGCTAAAGAAGTTACAGAAGCAACACCTTCGTTTTCTTCACAAATTTTTTGCAATTGTTTTGCAATTTCATTTGTTCTTTCTAAAGTTGCACCAGGAGGAGTTTGGATGATGGCATAAATCATCCCTTGATCTTCATTAGGTATAAAACCAGCAGGTAAAACTTTACTTGTAAAAAATATACCTGCACAAAAAGCTACTAAAACTCCAAAAGTAATTACTCTTCTAGCAACAATTTTATTGATAACCTTTACATATTTACCAGTCAGTTTTTCAAAACCTCTGTTAAACCAATCTATAAATTTATCTATTGGAGATTTCTTTTTAGGTTTGCCATGATTGTTTTTTAACATCATGGCGCAAAGTACAGGTGTTAATGTTAAGGCTACAATTGCAGATATAACTATAGAGCCTGCCATTGTTATAGAAAATTGACGATAGAAAACCCCAACAGGACCAGACATAAAAGAAATAGGAATAAACACAGAAACCATTACTAAAGTAATAGCTATAATTGCTCCACCAATTTCTCCTAAAACTTCGTAAGACGCTTTGTAAGGAGTAAGATTTTTTTCTTCCATTTTTACATGGACAGCTTCTACCACTACAATAGCATCATCTACCACAATACCAATAGCTAAAACTAATGCAAAAAGGGTAATTAGGTTGATAGATAAACCAAATAATTGCATGATAAAAAAAGCACCTATTAAAGAAACCGGAACAGCAATAATTGGTATTAATGTAGAACGTAAATCTCCTAAAAACAAGAAAACTACAAAAGCTACTAAGATGAAAGCATCTCTTAAAGTGTCTATTACTTGTTCTATAGAAGCATCTAAAAAGTTAGAAACATCGTAACTAATTTGAAACTCTGTACCAGCAGGAAGTTCTTCTTCTAACTCGGTTAATTTTTCTTTTACAGCCTCTATAACATCACTACCATTACTACCAAAAGTTTGTTTTAAAACTATAGATGCAGATGGGTTTCCGTCTAAATTAGAATAAATATCAAAAAACTCACTTCCTAATTCTACATCAGCAATATCTTCTAATTTTATAATTTCTCCTTCTTCGTTAGCACGAATTATGATTTCTTGGTATTGATCTGGTTTATTATATCTATTTTCATACGTAAGTACATATTCCAAAGACTGTGATTTTTTACCAGAACTTCTACCCAATCTACCAGGTCTTGCCAAAATACTTTGGTCTTCCATAGCTTCTAAAACTTCTTCCGCAGAAATATTATATGCTCTCATTCTATCTGGCTTTAACCAAACTCTCATTGCATATTTTCTACTTCCTAAAATTTTTGCACTAGCAATACCATCTATACGTTGTATTTCTGGTATTATTTTGGTGTATGCGTAGTTGTATAAAAACTTTTCGTCGTTGTTTTTTTCTTTACTAAAAAGGTTTACATACATTAACATACTAGGTTGTACAGGTGTAATAATAACACCTTCTCTTTGCACCAATTCTGGTAATAAAGGCATTACTTGGTCTACTCTGGTCTTTACCCTAACTACAGCTTGATTAGGGTCTGTACCAGGTTCAAATATTACACGCAAAGTACCTTCACCAGCACTTGTTGCATCCGAAGCTATATAACGCATTCCTTGCACACCGTTTATGGCAGTTTCTAATGGAATTAAAGTAGAATTAACTAAAACATCTGCACTAGAACCAGGATATGCAATAAAAATATTTACAGTAGTTGGTGCAATTTGTGGAAATTGAGAAATTGGTAATTGCTTTATGGAAAGCAAGCCAGTAAAAACGATTATCACAGAAATGACAATGGCCAAAACGGGTCTTTTTATAAATTTACTAAACATTTTTTTGTAGTTTAAATTCGTATTACTCTGCGTAAAGTGCTAAGTTTGATAAAACTGAATCTGGTGCTACAAATTCACTATGGATGGTTTCGTTATTTTTAACTTTTCTTAAACCTTCTAATAAAATTTTATCATTTTTTGTAAGCCCTTTACTTACTATAAAAATGTTTTCTAATTCTGCACTTACTTCAATTTCTTGTTGTCTTAAAACATTGTTTTCATCAACAACAAAAACATATTTTTTATCTAAAATTTCGAAAGTGGTTTTTTGAGGAATAATAATAGCGTCTTTAAAAGGGATGTTCATAATAATATTACCTGTTTCTCCGTGTCTTAAAATTCCATTAGGATTAGGAAAAGTAGCTCTAAAAGCAATATTACCTGTTTCGCTATTAAAATCTCCTTCTATGGTTTCTACAATTCCTGTTTGATTAAAAAGTTTGTTATTAGCCATTTGCAAACTAACTTCTGGCTTTTTATCTTTTTTTGTACTTGTTATGTAATCTAAATACTCTGCTTCTGGCACATTAAAATATACCCACATTTTACTATTGTCAGATAAAGTTGTAAGTAATTCTCCTTCATCTAATAAGCTACCTTCTCTAACATGTAAATGATCCATAATACCATTAAAAGGGGCTCTTATATCTGTAAAATCTAAATGAGTTTGAGCTAAAGAAACTTCTGCTTTTGCTTTATCAAAATTAGCTTTAGACATTGCCAATTCATTTTCAGAAACTACATTTTCATCTGCCAAAAGTTTTGTGTTTAAATATTCTATTTCGGCAACTTTTTCTTCAGCTTTAGCTTTGTTAAGTTCAGATCTGTAAATGTTTGGCATGATGTTAAACATTTTTTGACCTTTTTTAAGATGTTGACCTTCATCAACAGAAATTGTTTTTAAATAGCCTTTTTCTAAGGCTCTAATTTCTATGTGTTTAAATGAATGAATTTGACTTACATAATCTTTTGTGATTATGGTGTCTTTTGTTATTGGGGTTGTTATAAGGTATTTAAATTCTTCGTGTTTTTCTTCTTCTTTGTGTTTACAGCTTACGTAAATTAAGGCAATAAACAGCACAATGAAAATTTTTTTCATAGTTTTCATAATATAAATATTGGTTTTTAAAAATAAATTAGCATAGAAAATACCCTCAAAAAAAAGACAGAGGATTACCTTCTACAATTAAATAATAGTGGTTGTTAGTGAATTTTTTTAACAGACATTAGTAAGTAAGTGTGTCTGTTTTTATTTAGAAATCAGATTCTAAATACTTCAAATTTTATGTACAAGTTTAAAGAAGTGTTTCTTCTATTAAAATTTTGATAAGATGCTAATTCTTTGGTTTTGAAAAAAACGTTTTCAAGAAGATTTTTGTAGGAAAGAGTATTTATAAAATTACCAAAAAGAGATTTATTTTTATGTTTGATAGAATTTGGTTCATTTTCTTCTTCATTTTCAAGACTAATTTCTTCAATAACTAAAATCTCTTTTCTAGAATTAGAAGTAGGTTTAAAGATAGTTTTGTTAAATTGAGTAAAAGAAGCATAAATACTACTCTTGGTAGTGGTGTTAGACGGAGAAAAATGAGTGTTGTTTGTTGTACCAGCATATAAATGGACAATACTACTTAATAGAATTACCCATGCTAAAAACAAATGTTTATAAAATTTACTCCTCATCGGAGGCAAAACTATATCAATTCTATAATTTTACCAAACAAACTTCATTTTTAAGTTTGTATAATAGGTTAGTTTACAAATAATGTATTTTTTTAATATAAAAAAAAGAGAAATAATAAATTTGTATAATTTTTGTTATCAACTTTCAAGTAAATTGATTGACTTAAATTTAAAAATATGCTATTTTAAGTACTTAAATTATTAATTAAAAACAAATACTACTCGATTTTAAATCATTTTTTGAGGTTATAATTTATTTATATCAAACTTAAAAGTTATGTTCTTTATCTGTTTCACTTATTTAAATTTTACAGACAGGTAAAATGTAAGGATTATGTTAAATATCCCTATTTATTTGTTAGAATTTTGTTTTTTTCTGTGTGAAACTTTATTTTAAGTAACAGATGCATATCTTTGTACAAATAATAAAAAATTAAAAAATAAATCAAAAATGAAAAAACCTACTATCGGATTTATCGGTCTTGGCCTTATGGGAGCAAATATGGTTGAAAACCTACAAAAAAGAGGTTACGAATTATCAGTAATGGATCTTAATAAAGATGCAGTTGCAACTGTTATTGCTCGTGGTAATGCTACAGAAGCAGCTTCACCTAAAGAATTAGCTGAAAAAAGCGATATTGTTATGTTTTGCTTAACTACTTCTGCTGTTGTAGAAAAGATCGTTTACGGAGAAGAAGGTATTTTAGCAGGTATTAAAGAAGGTGCTGTTGTAATAGATTTTGGAACATCTATACCAGAATCTACTAAAAAGATAGGTAAAGATCTTGCAGAAAAAGGAGCAGGTATGATTGATGCACCATTAGGGCGTACACCAGCTCACGCAAAAGATGGATTACTTAATATAATGGCTGCTGGTGACAAAGAAACTTTTGAAAAAGTAAAACCAGTTCTTGACGAGCAAGGAGAAAATGTATTTTATTTAGGAGGTTTAGGAGCAGGACACACAACAAAGTTAATTAATAACTTTATGGGAATGACTACTGTTGTAGCAATGTCTCAAGCTTTTGCAGCTGCAAAATTAGCAGGTGTAGATGGTCAGCAACTTTTTGATATCATGTCTTCAGGTCCATCAAACTCTCCATTTATGAAATTTTGTAAGCATTACGCTGTAGATAACGTAAGTGATTTAGGTTTTTCAATTGCAAATGCAAATAAAGATTTAGGGTATTTTGTACAAATGATGGATGATTTAGGTACTGTTTCTGATATTGCAAAAGCGACATCTAGCAATTTACAAACTGCTTTAGATGCAGGTATGGGACAAGCTAACGTACCAGAAATTTTTGATTATTTTACAGAGTTAAAAAAATAATTAATTTTTTTAGTTTTTATAAAAAAGCTAAAAATAGATATTATAAAAACACAAGTACTATAAAGTGCTTGTGTTTTTTATTGTTTAATTTTAAATCTGTAATTAGTTTGTTTTTTTAAGTAAAACTAAATAATAAAAAGAAAAACAAATACCAATAGTTACCATTGCAACTCCAATTAATAGCGGAGAGTTGTAGGCAAATCCGTAAGTTATAGGTAATCCTCCAAAAAACGCGCCCATTGTATTACCTAAATTAAAACTAGATTGACCACCAGCTGCAGCCATACTTTCTGAACCTTTTGCAGAATCTATTAAAAGCATTTGTATAGGAGAAGAACAACTAAAACCAGCAATACCTGTTGTAAAAGCCATTAAGTAACTCATAAAAGGAATATGAGCTGTAAAATAAACCACCAATAAACAAAGCAACATAAAAATAAAACAAACAATTACTGTTTTTTGGGGCGTAATAATGTCTGCTAATTTACCACCTAATAGATTTCCTATAATCATACCTAAACCAACTAAAACCATGATAAATGGTATTCCATCTTCACTAACTTTTGTAATTTCTGTCATTAAAGGAGCTATATAACTTAACCAAGCAAATAAACCACCTGTACCAATAGAAATAATAGCAATAATTACCCAAGCTTTTTTAGTTTTAAAATAAGCCAACTGACTTTTTTTACTAACTTCTGTAAGCGGTTGCATTTTAGGAATCCAGAAGTAAATAGAAAGCATAGATAATAAACCAAAAAGACTTATTAGTAAATAAGTATATCTCCAAGAAAAATGATGACCAACATAAGTACCCAAAGGAACTCCTATAAGATTAGCAACTGTCATACCAGTAACCATAATAGCAATTGCTTGTGCTTTTTTTCCCTCTTCTGCAAAACTAGCAGCCACTACAGAGCCTACACCAAAAAATGCTCCGTGAGGTAAACCAGCCATAAATCTAGAAATTAGTAAAACACTATATATAGGAGAAATAGCAAATAAACCATTAAATACAGCAAACAATAACATTAGAAAAATTAATACTTTTCTTGGTGAGTATTTTGCCGTAAAAAGCACTAAGATAGGAGAACCAATAACAACACCTAATGCGTATAAAGAGATTAAATGACCAGCAGAAGGAATATCAATATTTAAGTCTTTTGCAATGTCTGGTAAAATACCCATCATTGTAAACTCTGTCATTCCAATAGCAAATGTTCCTAGAGCTAATGATAATAAATTTTTCTTAATCATAAAGTTTTTAATTATCTTTTGGTTGCGCAAAAGTACTGTTTGTAATGTTTTTAAATAAAATCTAAGTGTAAAGATTTATTTAAAATCGATAAATATTTGTCAATTTTGCAACAACGCTAAAAAACACTCGTCTTTAAGGTAAGACAGTTTCAATGAAATCAACAAAACAACTACACCAGCCAATCATTGACCAATGCAAAGATAACTGCCAAAAATCGCAAATGCAGTTATATAATTTGTATTGTAAAGCTATGTTTTTAGTAGCTTTTAGATATGTTAAAGATCGGTTTTTAGCAGAAGATGTAATGCAAGAAGCATTTATAAAAGCGTTTAAGAATATTAAAAAATATAAAAATGAAGTAGCATTTGGTGCTTGGTTAAAGCGGATTGTGATCAACCAAAGTATAGATTATTTAAAGAAAAATAAATTAGAATTAATACAGATAGACCAAGAGGTAGTTACAAAAATAGAAAAAGATGATTGGCAAGTAGAAAGTACAATCTCTGTTGATGAAATTATTACAGTTATTAATAATCTAAAAGAAAAATATAGATTGGTTTTAACTTTATATTTATTAGAAGGTTATGATCATCAAGAAATATCACAAGTATTAAATATTACTGAAAACACTTCTAGAACCCATTTGTTACGAGGTAAAAAATTAGTAAAAGAGCAGTTAAAAAATATGAGTTATGCAGAAGGATATTAGAGATTTAGTAAAAGAATATAAAGAAGAAGGTGTAGAGTTATCTACTAATCATACCAAAAAGTTTGAGGCATTATTACAACAAGAAATGCATCAACCAAAACAAAAAAAGAAAAATTATAAATGGCTTTCAATAGCCGCTTCGGTTGTGTTATTAATTAGTTTGGCTGTTAAGTTTTATCCTTCTAAAAATATAGAAACACCTATAAAAATAGAAAGTAAACCCGTACAAAAAGAAATAAGTTTAGGTAGTATTTCTCCAGAGTTTCAAACAATAGAAAGTTATTATGTAAATAGCATTAATTTAGAAATTAGTCAGTTAGATTTATCAGAAGAAAACAAAGATATTGTTGATGACTATTTATTAAAAGTAGCAGAACTTACCAAAGAATACAAATCATTAACCAAAGAGCTCAATATAAATGGTATTAATGATGTAACAATAGATGCATTGATTAGTAATTTACAATTACGTTTACAGCTGTTAAAACGCTTGAAAAAGCAAATAAAACAACTTAAAAATTTAAACACAAAACAAAATGAAATACAAGTTATATAAAGGTTTAATAATGTTTTTTGCTATTGGTTTTTTAGGAACCACATTTGCACAAAAATATGATAAAAAGTTTACCGAAAAATTTACTGTTAATAAAGATGTAGAGGTTGTAATAAATGCATCTAACACAGAAATTAACGTAACAAATTGGGATAAAAATGAAGTGCAAATAGACGCTTTTATAGAAGTAGAAGGAATGTCTAAAGAAGAAGCAGAAAAATATTTTAAAAATTGGAATTTTGAAGCTTTAGGTAATAAAACAAAAGTGAAAATTACCTCTTTAGAAAAAGGTTTTTCTGGATTAAGAAACGATTTTATTTTTCATGAAAATATAGATTTTGAAATGCCAGATATTCAATTACCAGATTTTGATTCAATTATAATTCCTGATATGGATTTTGATTTTGACTTTGATTTCGATTTTGACTTTGATTTTGACTTCGATTTTAATTTTGATGATCTTGAAGAAGATATGTATAGAGATAATGACTTTTCTTTTAAGTGGGAACACGATGGAGAAAAAATATGGATTAAATCTAAAGAAGATTGGGAAGCTTTTAAGAAAACTAAAAAGTATAAAGAGCTAAAAGAAAAGATGACTTTTAACAAGAAAAAGTTAAAAGAAGAACTTAAAAAGTCTAGAATAAAAATAAAAGAAGATTTAGAAAAAGCAAAAATTGAGTTTCAAAAAATTGATAAAGAAGAAATTAAAAAGAGTTTAGCCGAAGCTAAAAAACAAATTATGGAAATGAGAATGGATTTTAAATCTAACTCAGATGATTTAATTATAAACGGAAAGAAAATAAACATAAAAAAACGTCTAGAAATTAAAGTACCAAAAGAGGCTACTTTTAATTTAAATACACGTCATTCTAAAATAAAATTACCAAAAACAGTAGCTTCTGGGAATATAAAATATGGTTCTTTTGATATAGATAATTTAACAGGAGGAAGGTTAAATATAGATTTTTCTAAAGTTACCATTAACACTTTAAATGGCTGTACTTTATTTTTAAACAATGTAATTGATGCTAAAATAGCATCAATTACAAATACAGAATTATCTAATAATTCATCAGAATTAAAAATAGCAAACATAAATGAGAATGTTAAGATTGTAAATAAGTTTGGCGAATTAAATATTCTAAACATCATACCAAAACACAAAATGTTTCAATTAATTTTAAATAATTCTAATGCATTTTTACACCTATCTGCAGCCAATGATACGTTTAAATTAAGAGCAAGTAATGTTTATTTGCCAAAAAATACATCTTCTAACAAAAAAACATCAGTGTTTAATGGATCAATACAAACATTAGAAACTAATAAATCTTTTATTATCAACGGAAAAAATAGTAAACTAACAATTGAAAGAGAAATTCTATAGCAAAAAAACTACTTAATTTTTTACAAAATTTCTAACAAATTCCATTTCGTTATTCTTTTTAAAGTGTCTATCTTTATCGGTTGTAAATAGGCAATTTTTTAATGGAACTGTACAAAGAAAATCAACTTAAAGTATACAACTCTTTAACTAAGAAAAAAGAGAGTTTTAAATCTATAACAGACGGATACGTAGGTATGTACGTTTGTGGACCAACCGTTTATAGCAATGCGCATTTAGGTAATTTAAGAACCTTTATGTTTTTTGATGTTGTTTATAGATACTTTCTTCATTTAGGCTATAAAGTCCGTTATGTACGTAATATTACAGATGCTGGTCATTTAGAAAATGATGCAGATGAAGGTGAAGACAAAATAGCAATTAAAGCTCGTTTAGAGCAAATAGAACCAATGGAAGTTGTACAGCGTTATACTGTAGATTTTCATGATGTTTTAAAAAATTATAATTTTTTACCACCAAGTATAGAGCCAACAGCAACAGGGCATATTGTAGAGCAAATAGAAATGATTAAAGAAATCATAGAAAAAGGTTTTGCTTATGAAGTAAATGGTTCTGTTTATTTTGATGTGCACGAGTACAATAAAAAAGAAAATTACGGAATTCTTTCTGGTAGAAAAGTAGAAGATTTAATACACAATACAAGAACTTTAGACGGACAGTCTGATAAGAAAAACCCACAAGATTTTGCTCTTTGGAAAAAAGCAGACGAAAAGCATATAATGCGTTGGCCTTCTCCTTGGTCAGATGGTTTTCCGGGTTGGCATTTAGAGTGTTCTGTAATGAGTACAAAATACTTAGGAGAAACTTTTGATATTCATGGTGGTGGAATGGATTTAAAATTTCCGCATCACGAATGTGAAATTGCACAATCTAAAACTTGTAGTGGTGTAACACCTGTAAATTATTGGATGCATACAAATATGCTGCTTTTAAACAGCCAAAGAATGTCTAAATCTACAGGAAATTTTATTTTACCGAATGAAATTTTATCAGGAGAAAATGAAATTTTACCTAAAGCATTTTCTGCAAGTGTTGTTCGTTTCTTTAATATGCAGGCCAATTATAGAAGTATTTTAGATTTTTCTGGAGAAGCTTTAGAGGCATCGGAAAAAGGACATTCTAAGTTAATGGAAGCCGTAAACTTTTTAGAAAAGATAGAAGCAAAGAAAACATCTACTTTTAACGTATTAGAGTGGAAAGAGAATTGTTATGCAGCAATGAATGACGATTTTAATACACCAATTTTAATAGCACATTTATTTGATGCAGTAAAAGTTATTAATCAAATTAAAGAAAATAAAGCAAGTTTAACAGCAGAAGATTTAGCAGATTTTAAAGCAACTATTAATGCTTTTGTTTTTGATGTTTTAGGGTTGATGAGTGAAAACTCTCAAGACAATTCAGAAAAAATAAATGGCGTTGTAGAGCTATTAATCAAGTTAAGAAAAGAAGCAAGAGAAAACAAAGATTGGGCTTTATCAGATCAAATTAGAGACGAATTAATTCAGTTAGGAATTCAGTTAAAAGACGGAAAAGAAGGAACAACTTTTTCAATAAATTAGTTTGAAAAAAATACTATCATACCCATTTATATTATTGGTTCGTTTTTATCAAACGGCAATTTCACCTTATACACCTGCAACTTGTAGATATAGCCCAACATGTTCTAATTATACAATAGAAGCATTACAAAAACATGGTTTATTTTCTGGCGGATGGTTGGCTTTAAAAAGAATATTTAGTTGTCATCCATGGGGTGGAAGTGGTTATGATCCTGTACCGGATAAAAAAGAATAAAATTAAAAATTGTCACCTCGAGCGCAGTCGAGAGGTTTTATTATAAATTATTGATATTAATTAGGTCTCGACTGCGCTCGACCAGACATACAATTAGAATTAAAAATATGAGTTTTTTAGCAATAGAGTGGAACCCATCATTAGGAATAGATTTAGGTTTTTTTGTAGTACGTTGGTATAGTTTAATGTTTGTAACCGCTTTTCTATTGGGGTTACATTTAATGAAAAAGATATACATTAAAGACGGAACGCCAACAGAAAAATTAGATACTTTGTTTATGTACACATTTGTATCTATGTTAATAGGGATGCGTTTAGGAGACGTTTTCTTTTATAGTTGGGATTATTATCAAGATCATTTGCTAGAAATTATTTTACCATTTAAGCAAGTAAATGGCTCTTGGAAATTTACAGGTTTTACAGGTTTTGCAAGTCATGGTGCAGCAATAGCAATACCTATAGCAATGTATTTTTATGCTAAAAAACATTTACAAAAACCTTGGTTATTTATTTTAGATAGATTGGCAATTATGGTTGCTTTAGCAGGTTTTTTCATCCGTTTTGGTAACTTCTTTAATTCAGAAATTTACGGTAAAGAAACAGGTTCTAACTTTGGTGTTATTTTTACTGCTGCAGGAGAAACTGTGCCAAGACATCCAACACAATTATACGAAGCATTTAGTTATTTATCACTATTTTTTGTAATGTGGTACTTATTTTGGAAAACAGATAAAAAAGAACAAACAGGTTTTCTATTTGGTCTTTTTATGGTAGTACTTTGGTCTTTAAGGTTTTTTATAGAATTCTTGAAAGAGGCACAAGTAGATGGTAGAGAAGATTGGGTTTTTAACTCTTTAAATACGGGGCAAGTTTTAAGTATTCCGTTAGTTTTAATAGGAATTTGGCTAATGTTTAGAAAGAAAAAATAAACGGACGTAGAGAGTTAAATTGATTCTTAAATAAAAAAAAAGTATATTTATAAGGTAATTGTAAGCTTTTTTCTCATGCTTAAATTAACAAGCTATGAAAAAAAGAACTGCATTATCGATATTTATTTTTTTACGCTTCTTTATTAATGCTCAAAGTTTAGAGTATAGTGGACCTAATTATTTTGATATTTCAGAATTAGAGTTAGTAGGTTTAACAAATGGCATTACTTCTTATGAAAGAACTCCAAATGGAATGGCATTTGGAGATTCTGGATCAAAATTTTATACTGTTGGTCAAAGTGGAGATTTTATAAGTCAGTTTAACTTAAGTACTCCTTATGATTTATCAACAATGTCTCATTTAGATAAATATTATTACTTATCTTCTGCTGTAGAAAGACTAGCCCAAGATATTACTTTTAATTCATCTGGGTCTAAAATGTATATTACTGGAGACTTTGGTGATCATATTATAGAGTTCGATTTACCTGTAAATTGGGATGTATCTTCTGCTGTAGTTAACGATTCTTTTGATATTTCTTTAGCTATATTTTCTTATGATGGATCTTCGGCAACAAGACCTAATGGTATAACTTTTAATAATGATGGCTCTAAACTATACATCATAGAAAGAGATACTGATAAGGTTTACGAATTTAATCTGAGCCCAGCTTATGATGTTTCTTCTGCAACTACAGGAGTTGTTGCAGAGTTAGATGTTTCTAGTCAAGAGTCTAATCCAAGAGGAATTGCATTTAATAATGATGGAAGCGAATTATATGTTATTGGTATGAATGGTGATGATATAAATATCTATACTTTTTCATCTGGTAATGAATACAATTTAGCTTCTGCCACTTATTCATCAAAATATTCTATAAAAGATAATGAAACAGAACCACAAGAAGTTATTTTTAATGATGTAGGTTCTAAATTTTACGTTATTGGAACAGATGGTTTGGATGTAGATGAATATACTTTATTTTCTAATTTTGATTTTACATCCACTGTAACTTATATAAATAGTTATAAATTAGAAACCATTGAAATTACAATACATGATGTCCTTTTTAATACGGATGGATCCAAAATGTACGTTGCAGGAGATGCTTTAAATTCGGTTTCACAATTTAATTTACCTACTCCTTATGATATTTCTACAATAGAATTCGAGGATGCATTATTTATAGGAAGTCAAGAAACCTTTATAAGAGGCATACAATTTAATAATGTTGGAGATAGATTTTATATTGTTGGTTCTCAGTCTGATAATATTGAAGAATATTCAGTTTCAACACCTTTCGATCTATCGTCTAGTGTTAGTCATTTAGGTAGTTATAATATAAACTCAGAAGACTCCAATCCATCAAGTTTTACCTTTAATAATGATGGTAGTTTGTTATTTCTTTTAGGAAATAATACAAATAGAATTATTGTATACTCACTTTCTACAAATTACGATTTGTCTAGCATTACATCTGGTCCCATAGGTAGTTTTTCTGTTGATATTGATGATAATGCTCCTACAGGTTTGGCATTTAAAAATGATGGTACTAAATTTTTTGTAACCGGAGATGAAAATGATAAAGTTTATGAATATACACTCATTACACCTTTTGATCTTTTAACAAGAACACCCATTTTAACAAACGAATACTTAATCTCTTCACATGAATCAAGGATAACAGGAATTACTTTTGATGATATAGGTTCTAAATTATATATAGTGGGTTTAGAAAATGATAATGTAAAAGAATTTAATTTAAAGAAAGGGTTTCTTCATGAAGTGTCAACCACAAATAATGGTTCAATAAGTACTTCTAACCAATTAGTTGTAACCGTAACGGGAGATACTTTTGCAGATAACAATAGAGATAACTTGCTTGATGAAGTTACTCAATTTTCTATTACAAATTTACCAGAAGGTCTGATACCTGTTTTTACTTTATCTAATGGAAACACAATAGCAACACTTTCTTTTGATGGAGTTGCTAAATCTCACTTAGAAATAGATGATGTAGCCGATTTGGTATTTAATTTTACAGATGCAGCTTTTTCTTCATCTACAGCAGTAACTGTAAATAATGCAGTAGGTTTTTCAGATTTTGTTGGTGTAAACTTTATAAATTGTTATGACGATATAATTTACAACGGAAATTGGTCTGGAGGAAGCGGAACTAATGGGGAACCGACAATAGCAGATGCAGCTAAAGGAGTTCTTGTTCAAACAGATGTTACTTTAATAGAAAATGTAGATTGTTTCTGCTTAAATGTAGAAGCAGGAAACACTTTATCCGTAGCAACAGGTTTAGAATTAAATGTTTCTGGATCTTTAGAGTTAATAGGAGATTTAAGACTTTTAGGTAGTTCCCAATTAAAACAAACACATAGTGGCGTTAAAAATGTTTCTGGAGATGGATATTTGTTTAAAGATGTAAAAAGTAATTTAAGTTCTATATATGATTCTGGTTATTTATCATCACCAGTTACCACTAACGGAGAAACATATAACATAAACGGAGTTTTAAAAGATGGAAGTATACCTTTATCTGAAATAAGTTCTCTTTTAAATATTTCATTTGTAAATGGTTATGATGGCAGTTATACAACAACACCAATAAGCATAAGTAAATACTGGTTATCTACATATATAAATACTTTTTCATGGAATCAAGGAATTGATCCATCAACAGAATTGATAAACCCAGGAGTTGGATTTAATTTTAAAAGTACAGGTAACTCAAATGGTCAAAATTATACTTTTGTAGGGAAACCAAACGATGGAGATTATATACATAGTATAGATGCTTATGGTAGCGGAACATATAGTTTACTCGGTAATCCTTATCCGTCACCAATAGATGCAGATCTTTTTATTACAGATAATGCTTTATCTGCACAAAGCATAGAAGGTACTCTTTATTTTTATCAATCTGCATCAACTTCACACAAATCTAGCGATTACGCAGGAGGTTATGCAACAAGAGTTATTGGCCTTGGCACAGCAGCAGCAGAATTTAATGGTTCAGGAAAAGTACCAGGACAAAACATAGATATTGCTCAAGGCTTTTTTGTAAAAGCATCTGCAACGGGAGGCGCTATTACTTTTAATAATGCACAAAGAGTGTTTGATGTTTTAGAGACTGATACCAATTTTTTTAGCAAAGAAAATAAAACAAAAGAGAAAAATAGTTTCCCTATTTTAAGATTAGGTTTTGAAACATTTATTGATGAAAATAAATATCATAGAAATGTAGCAGTTGGTTTTAGAGGACTTACTAATAATTATGAAAATGGTTATGAGGCAGAAATGTGGGATTATAATCCTACAGATTTAGCTTTAAAAATAGATAACAATAATAATAATCCGTTTGTTATAACAGGTATAGAAGATTTTAATCCATCTATAATTATCCCTTTAAAAGTAAGAGCAAATACAAATAGAGAGGTAACTTTTAAGGTTGATTCATTTGATTTAGATGAAAATGTTTATCTATACGATGCCGTTTTAGATCTGTATTTTAACTTATCAACAGAACCTAAAACATTAAATTTAATACAAGGAGATTATAACGATCGTTTTTTTATCACTTTTAAAAATGATAGGTTAAGTAATATTGATGATTTTATTTCTGATGAGATTTTAATTTTTAATGACAAAAAAGAAATAACAATTCAGTCTTCTTCTCTATTGATAAGTAAAGTAATTATCTTTAATCTGTTAGGAAAAGAAATAAAAAGTAAAATAAATACAGATAAATCTCTAAAATTAAAACTTATAAGAGATAATTTAATTGCAGGAATTTATATTGTAAAAATAGAAACAGATAAAGGGACTGTTAGTAAGAAAATAATTATCAACTAGATTTTATTTTATGCTTTTCTAATTGTAAATTTGTTACATCATGAAAAAACTAAAAGAACGTTGGGGAATAGAGAATAACTGGTCTATAGTGGCTATTTTTATTGTTTTTGCAATTAATGGCTCATTTGCAGCTTGGGTAGCAAAACCAGTAACAAGTTTTTTAGGATTATCTTCAGAAACGATTCACCCTATAATTTATTGGCCATTAAGAATCCTTTTAATATTTCCTATATATCAGCTTACACTACCAATTGTTGGTTGGTTGTTTGGACAGTTTAAATTCTTTTGGACGTTTGAAAAAAAGTTTTTAAGTAGATTAGGACTTGGTTTTCTGTTTAAAGAAAAAAGTTAATTTTTAAGTACATCAATTTTTTCTGATTCTTCTTTATCCTTATTAAAAACATAGGTGTAAAACCACATAATTGTAAAAGTTGGTATTACATCAGAAAAAGGAATAATCTCTTCTAGAAAACTAACAATACCTGCAATTTTTCCTTTGCTACCTTTGTACATTTTAGTCATTAAATAACCAGAAATAGGTGCCCATACAATATCAATAGGTATAATGGTTAAGTAACCAATAACGTCTAAAATAATGCTTAAAATTAATTTTTTGTATTTTTTATTCATAGTTTTATTTATGTTTAAGATATCAAAATTCTTGCCAAAAAATATTTATTGATTTTAGAAAATGATAAGTTTGTTTAAAGTAATTATAAAAAATGAGTTTTAAAAAATTTCAATTAAAAATTGATAAACTAAAAAAAGAAGAATTAGGTGGTTTAGAAGCACAATTTAAAATGGCACCAAAACTTCGTTTAAAATATAATGACGAACAAATAGCAAAAAACAATCCAAGAAAAGCAGCGGTTTTAGCTTTAATTTATCCTAATAAAAACAAAGAAGCTTGTATTCTTTTAACAAAAAGAGCTAGTTATAATGGCAAACATTCTTCACAAATAAGTTTTCCTGGTGGTAAATTAGATGTTTTAGATAAAAGTCTTAAAAATACTGCTTTAAGAGAAACTTATGAAGAAGTAGGTGTTTTAGAATCTTCTGTTAATTTAGTTAGAGAGTTAACCGATGTTTATATACCACCAAGTAATTTTTTAGTAAGTCCGTTTTTAGGTTTTGTAAATCAAAGACCAAATTTTAACTTAAATTATGAAGTAGATACAATAATTGAAGTTTTATTAAGTGATTTATTAAGCGATACGAGTCTTAGTTCTGTTAAAATGAACACATCTTATATGAAAAATATAGAAGTACCATGCTTTAAATTAAATGATTATGTAGTTTGGGGTGCAACCGCTATGATGTTGTCTGAAATTAAAGAACTTCTAAAAGAGTAACTTCTTAAATGTTTTTGTAAATTTGTATAAACTAGTATAAAACAAATTTAGAATGCCTTTATTAAAAAGGAATCCATTTGGTCATATTTTGTTAGTAAAAAAATGGCTAATTAGAATTTTTGGAATTATTTCTCACGGACGATATCGTAAATTTAATGATTTACAGATAGAAGGTTCAGAACACTTAAGGAACTTACCAGACTCTGGGGTTTTATTCATATCAAATCATCAAACTTATTTTGCAGATGTAGCTGCAATGTTTCATGTTTTTAACGCTTCTTTAAGTGGTAGAGATGATTCTATTAAAAATGTAGGATATATTTGGAATCCTAAATTGAATATTTATTTTGTTGCTGCAGGAGAAACTATGCGAGCGGGTCTTTTACCTAAAATTTTTGCTTATGCAGGTTCTGTATCTATAGAAAGAACATGGAGAAGTGCTGGTAAAGATGTTAAAAGACAAGTAAAAAATTCTGATATTTCTAATATAGGTAAAGCTATTAAAGATGGTTGGGTAATTACATTTCCGCAAGGTACAACAACACCTTTTAAACCAATTAGAAGAGGTACTGCTCATTTAATTAAAACTTTTAAGCCAATAGTTGTGCCTATTGTTATTGATGGTTTTAGACGTTCTTTTGATAAAAAAGGATTACGTATTAAAAAACGTAATGTTTTGCAATCTATGGTAATTAAAGAGCCTTTAAAAATTGATTATGAAAATGATGATATTTCTGATATTGTTAATATGATAGAATATGCAATAGAGCAACATCCTTCTTTTTTAAAGGTTTTATCTGTAAAAGAATTAGAAGAGTTAACTAAAGAAGAAGAAGAGTTAAATAAAAAGAGAGCTTTTTGGAGTTAGTTTATAAAGTATCTTTAAAAAATATATAAATAATAAAAAAGCCTTATCAAATTTGATAAGGCTTTTTTATTATAATTAAGGTAAGAATTAACGTTCTCTACGTCTTCTTCCAAATCCGCTAGATTTTCTATCTCCTCCTGTACTTTTTGGTCTATCAGAAGAACGTCTTTCAGATCTTCTACCGCTATCATCACTTCTTTTAGATGATCCTTCAGAACTTCTACGTCTTCCAAATCCTCCATCTTTTTTACCAAAAGGTTTTTTTCCACCTCTTCTTCGTCCACCAGAACCACCAGAGCGTTCTTTCTTAGTAATTTCTATATTTACAGATCTACCATCAAAATCTGGTCTGTTACTAGAAAAAGCTTCTAATGTTTTGTCTTCAAAATTTTTGTCAAGTTCAAAGAAAGAAAAAGTATCTAGAATATCTATAGCACCAATTTCTATTTTATCACCTATATTTTGGTCGTTAATTAAACCAATTAATTTAGCAGGGTTTAAACTGTCTTTTCTACCAATATTGATAAAGAAACGTGTCATGTTTTCATTAACAGTTCTTGCTCTAGAGTTGTCTCTAGAAGATAAATCGTTTAAATCTTTAGCATTTTCATAATATGATAACATAGTATTAAACTCTAATGAAACAAACTTTTTAATTAGTTCTTCTCTATCTAAAGCTTCTAATTTTTCGTAAATATTAGGTAAAAACTCATTTATTTGAGATTCGTTAACCTCTATATTTTGAACTTTATCTATTAAGTGCATTAATTGATTCTGACAAATTTCTTTACCAGAAGGCACTTTTGTTTCAATAAATTTCTTTTTAATAATTCTTTCTATTGGTCTTAACTTCCCTTTTTCTTTTCCGTTAACTAAAACAATAGAAATACCTTTATTACCAGCTCTACCTGTTCTACCACTTCTGTGGTTGTAGTTTTCTATTTGATCTGGTAATTTATGGTTTATAACATGTGTTAATTCAGTTACATCTAATCCACGAGCGGCAACATCTGTTGCAACTAAAATTTGAATTGTTTTCTTACGGAATTTACCCATAACAGAATCTCTTTGAGCTTGAGATAAATCTCCGTGTAAAGCATCTGCATTGTATCCGTCTTTAATTAAATTATCTGCAACTTCTTGTGTTTCTCTACGAGTTCTACAAAAGATAATAGCATAAATATCAGGGTTTAAATCTGCAATTCTTTTTAAAGCAGGGTAACGAGTTCTTTCTGTTACAGAATAATACTCATGACTTACATTGTCTGAACCTTGATTTTTTTCACCAGAAGTAATTTCTACTGGTTTTGTCATGTAGTTTTTTGCAATAGCTTCTACTTCTCTAGGAAATGTTGCAGAGAATAATAAAGTTTGTTTAGAGTCTGGCGTAGCATCTAAAACATTATCTAATTCATCTTTAAAACCCATATTTAACATTTCATCGGCCTCGTCTAAGACTAACCATTGAACGTTACCTAATTTTAAAGCTCTTCTGTTAATTAAATCTACAGTTCTACCTGGAGTACCAACTACAATTTGAGAGCCTCTTTTTAAAGATCTTATTTGATCTTCCATACTAGAAC
Organism: Polaribacter sargassicola; assembly: GCF_021991835.1. Classification (GTDB taxonomy): domain Bacteria; phylum Bacteroidota; class Bacteroidia; order Flavobacteriales; family Flavobacteriaceae; genus Polaribacter; species Polaribacter sargassicola. Next base: position 116,578 of record NZ_JAHDAU010000006.1, on the reverse strand, counting down.
CACCATAAACAGTAGTTACTTTTATGTCTTTAATATATTTACAAAAATCTTTAATGTTATTACCAATTTGAACAGCAAGTTCTCTAGTTGGTGATAAAATAATTGCTTGTACATTGCTGTTTGTAGGATCTAAAAGCTCTAATATTGGTAAACTAAAAGCTGCTGTTTTTCCTGTTCCTGTTTGTGCAAATGCTTTTAAATCGTCTGTTGAAGAAATAATTTGCGGGATTGCTTTTTCTTGAATAACGGTTGGTTTTTCGTAACCTAAATCCGTTAGTGCTCTGTTAATCGGTTCTTTTAAACCTAATTCTAAAAATGTTGACATTACTGTGTTTTTTTGGATTCACAGAACGCCGACCTGCAAACCCGATTATAAATTCGACCTGATTATTAATGAGTTATACTCAAAATAAAAATCGTGCAAATATACAATAAATTTATTGATTGGTAGCGAAGTATTAGTTTTTAGCTAATTCTTTTAATTGTTTAAATATTTTGTTAGAAGAAATAGAGGCATATCCGTTGGTAACAATTCCTTTTTTATTGATTATTATTGCACGTGGCATTTTACTAGTTAAGAAGTTGTTAGCTTTGCTTTCTTCATTTATGTAGTACTGCGTTTTAATATTTAATTTCTTAATCTTTTTGTTGCTATTTTCGCCAGATCTTATAATAACAAATTTAACTTCAGGAAATTTTCTACTCAAATAATTAATTCTAGAAGATATATATATAGGAGAAGAATATTCTGGATTCCAAAAAAATAGAAAAGAGTTTTTACCTCTAATAATATTTTTAATAGAATGTTCTTTTTTATTAAAATCAGTAATTACAAAATCTACTATTTTTTCATTTTTAAGAACAGATTTACTGTCGTTTAAAAGCTTTGTAAGATGTTCTTTATCTTGTTCGTTTTCAGATAATTTAAAAAATTCATTAAAAACATCATCATACAAATCACAGTTAGATCTTTTATAAAAATGCTCTAAAACCGTTTGTTTTAAAATAGCATCTCTAGAAACAGAAGAATTAATTTTATTGCTGGTAGTGTTTAATAAATCTATAGTAAATTTAGAAGAATACTCATTATCCATAGGTTTGTGTCCTAGAGAGTAGGTGGTATTGTATAAAAAATTACTTATATATTTAGAGTAAGGGTAATAATACATTAAAGTATCATTATTAATATCAACAATTTTTCTGTGCTTATAAAAGTCTTTATTTGTTTTAGGAAATTCTTTTTCTTTAGAATATTTTATATGTGCAACAGGGTATTTTTCTATTCTTGCATAAATAGGATAAGTTAAGGCTACTTTTAAAAAAGATTTGTAACCGTTAGTTTCTTCTGTATGATTATTTACGTAGTTGTTATATGTTTTTAGTTTTAAATCTAAAAGAGAATCCGTTTTCTTTTGAAACTCTGTAGGGTTTAGTTTATTGTAGAAATAAAACATTTTATTATCCTTTTCTCCTTGTATAAAATAATCGATTAAAACATTATTTCTTTCTGCACCTCTACCAGAAAAAACTAAAGATTCATCAAAATCCCAAGAGTTTAAGCGTAGCATTAAACTGTCTTTAGGTTCTATATAAATATATTGATTTTCGATGCCGTGTTTAAAGTAGTAAAGGCCTTCTTTAGGATTTTTAATCTCACCAATAAATTTGTTTTTCTTATTCAAGAAAAAAGTATCAATAACTTCTTCTAAAGAATATAAAACAACATAATTAGATTTTGGATTTATAATTTTACCACCAAAATAGGTAGCAGAATTTTTAGAGTTATAGTTACAACTAAAAAAGATTGCAATTATTATTAAAAAAAGAAAACGAAAAAGATATTTAATCATATAATTATGGCTCAATACTAGTAGTACAAAGTTATAGATTCATGTATGTTATAGTTGTTAATTGATTGTTAAAATAGTTCTAAAAATAGTCATAAAAATTAGATTTTTAATTATTTAAAAACGGTTTGCAATCAAGTGCAAAAAGACAAATGGAATTTGTACTTTTGCAGAAATTTAAATATTATAAAAGTATGTTATCAGTTTCTAACTTATCTGTTCAATTTGGTAAAAGAGTTTTGTTTGATGATGTAAACACAAAATTTCAAACAGGAAACTGTTATGGAATTATTGGTGCAAATGGAGCAGGAAAATCCACTTTTTTAAAAATCCTTTCTGGAGTACAAGAACCAACTTCTGGACAAGTACATTTAGAAAAAGGGAAAAGAATGTCTGTATTAACACAAGACCATTATGCTTTTGATGAATATCCGGTTTTAGAAACGGTGGTAAGAGGTAATAAAGAGCTATTTAAAATTAAAAAACAAATAGACGATTTATATGCTGATTATACAGATGAAAATGCAGAGAAAATTGGTGAACTGCAAATAGTATTTGAAGAAATGAATGGTTGGAATGCAGATTCTGATGCTGCAGCAATGTTATCTAATTTAGGTATTTCTGAAGAGTTACATTATACCTTAATGAAAGATTTAGATGGTAAGCAAAAAGTACGTGTGTTAATTGCTCAAGCACTTTTTGGTAACCCAGATGTATTAATAATGGATGAGCCAACCAATGATTTAGATTTTGAAACGATTGCTTGGTTAGAAAATTTTATCGCAAATTTTGAAAACTGTGTAATTGTTGTATCGCATGATAGACACTTTTTAGATGCAGTATGTACACATATTTCTGATATTGATTTTGGTAAAATTAACCATTACTCTGGTAATTATACTTTTTGGTATGAGTCTAGTCAATTAGCAGCAAAGCAAAGAGCGCAACAGAATAAAAAAGCAGAAGATAAAAAGAAAGAATTAGAAGAATTTATCCGTCGTTTTTCTGCCAATGTAGCAAAATCTAAACAAGCTACATCTCGTAAAAAAATGATTGATAAGTTAAATGTTGAAGATATTAAACCATCAAGCAGACGTTATCCTGCAATTATTTTTGATAGAGATAGAGAAGCTGGAGATCAAATTTTAAATGTAGAAGGTTTGTCAAAAGATTTTGAAGGAGAAAAACTTTTTAACGACGTTCATATCAATTTAAACAAAGGAGATAAAGTTGCTGTTATTTCTAGAAACTCAAGAGCTGTAACCGCTTTTTATCAAATTATTAATGATAATGAAAAGGCAGATGATGGTAAATTTTCTTGGGGTGTTACAACAACACAATCTTACTTGCCGTTAGATAACTCTTCATTTTTTCAGAACGGAGATTTAAATTTAGTAGATTGGTTAAGACAATATGCGCAAACAGAAGAAGAGCGTGAAGAAGTTTTTTTAAGAGGTTTTTTAGGTAAAATGATTTTTTCTGGTGAAGAAGCTTTAAAGAAAAGTAACGTTTTGTCTGGAGGAGAAAAAGTACGTTGCATGTTATCTAGAATGATGATGAAAAGAGCTAATATCTTAATATTAGACGAACCAACAAACCACTTAGATTTAGAATCTATACAAGCCTTAAACAACTCTTTAATTAACTTTAAAGGTACTGTTTTATTTACAACTCATGATCATGAGTTTGCAAACACAGTTGCTAATAGAATTATAGAGTTAACACCAAAAGGTGTAATAGACAGATACTCTACATTTGATGATTATTTATCAGATCCTAAAATTAAAGAATTAAGAAACAAAATGTATTCTTAAGAATTTTAAAGTTTAATAAACAAAAAAAGGAAGCTAATTTAGCTTCCTTTTTTTGTTTATGTATAAATGTCTATTTTTTATGTAGCGGACTTATAATTTTAACATCAGAAAAAGAAATAGCACCTCTTACAACACCATCAATAGTTTTCTTTAAAGCTTCTATTAATTGTATTTTTAATTGAGATTTGTGGTAAATTAAACTTACTTCTCTTGCTGGTGGTGGGTTTTTAAATTCTCTTAAATGGGTTTTATCAACTTCATTTAAATCTAAAGTATGTAAATAAGGTAATAATGTCATACCTAAGCCTTCTTTAGAAAGTTTAATTAAAGTATCAAAACTTCCACTTTCTAATTGAAACCCTTTTTTATTATCAATTTTATGAGCTCTACATAAATTTATAATATTATCTTTAAAACAATGTCCGTCTTCTAATAACAAAATATCTTCCATTTCTAATTCATCAGAAGAAATTTGTGTTTGTTTAAAAAGTCTGTGGTTTTGAGGAACCAAACCAACAAAAGGTTCATAATACAAAGGTTTTTCTTTAATAGCTTCGTTTTCTAAAGGTGTAGCAGCTAGAGCAGCATCTATATGTCCATCAGTTAATTTTCTAATAATTTCTTCTGTGGTTAATTCTTCTATAATTAATTTTACTTTTGGGTACTTTTTGGTAAAGTTTTGTAAAAACATTGGTAATAATGTAGGCATAATAGTTGGTATTATACCTAATTTAAATTCGCCACCAATATATCCTTTTTGTTGATGTACTATATCTAAAATTCTATTACTTTCATCTACAATTACTTTTGCTTGTTCTACAATTTTTTTTCCTACAGGTGTTAACTCAATTGGTTTTTTAGATCTATTAAAGATTTTTACTTCAAGCTGGTCTTCTAATTTTTGTATTTGCATACTTAAAGTAGGTTGTGTAACAAAGCTATGTTCTGCTGCTACAGTAAAGTTTTTGTACTCAGCAACCGATAAAACATATTTTAATTGTGTAATTGTCATTTTTATAAAATTTTCTGATAAAGATATTAAAAGTATCAATTATAATTATTGAAAAAGCTATTATTTTTCCATTAAATTTGATGTATCAAAAAGATAGAAAAAATGAACAAAACAATATTAGGATTAGACAAAAAAGAAACAGCTAATTTAGTAACAGAATTAAATGGACTGTTGGCTAATTTTCAAATATATTATCAAAATTTAAGAGGTTTACACTGGAATATTAAAGGAAAAAACTTCTTTGAATTACATGTTAAGTTTGAAGAGTTTTATACAGACTCTCAAATTAAAATTGATGAAATAGCAGAACGTATTTTAACATTACAAGGTAAACCATTACATACATTTACAGATTATTTAGAAAGAGCATCTGTTGCTGTAGGTAAAGATATCTCTAATGATGTAGAAGGAGTAGAGTTAGTTGTTAGTTCTTTATCAGAATTATTAAAAATAGAGAGAACAATTTTAGAAATTTCTGATGAAGCAGATGATGAAGGTACAAACTCTATGATGAGTGATTTTATTGCAGAACAAGAAAAGACAATTTGGATGTTAAACTCTTGGTTGGGTAAATAATATTTTTGTTGTAGTATAAAAATAAAAAAGAGAAATCATTTGGTTTCTCTTTTTTTATTTTAAAAGGTAAGAAAAACCAATTTCTAAACCTACAATATTAAAACCGTTGTTGGGTTTTTGAGTGTCAAAATTAGAAACATGACCAATATTACTACCAACATATAAAAACGTTTTATTTGTTGTTTGATAAGAAAGCCCAAGAGAACCATTTTCTATAAAAGTAAATCCTTTTGCCAAACGTTCTGTTCTTTTACTAATAGATGCTACTCCTAAACCTAAAGTTGCTTGAAAATCTAGTTTATTAATTACTTTCTTTTTTAAGATAAATCCCAACTCAAAAGCATATAAATACATGTCTTTTAGTTGTGTAAATTCAACTCTTTTTTCTTGGTAATTTTCTTCACTTTCTAAAACAAAATACTTGTTAAATAATTGATGCTTTAATGTTTGTATTTGTGGTTGAATACTTATTTCAAAATCCATTTTTTGCCAACTTCCTAATTTGTAAAAGAATTGAGTTTTGTAACTATTTGTAGTGTATAAATAGTTTGTATCATCAAAAAGAAAGTTGTTGTCTTGTGCCTTATTGTAGAGAAAACCAATTTTATACGGATTAAAAATACTCGGCTTTTTTTCTTGACTTAATATAACTGTAGTGGTAAATATTAAGAAAAGTAAAACTATTTTTTTCATATAAAATTAAGAAAACATTTTAGCAACCTTTTCGGCTTTTTTGTGGTTAGTGTAATCGTAGAATCCTTCACCAGATTTTAGGCCTAATTTACCGGCCATTACCATATTAACTAATAAAGGACAAGGTGCGTATTTAGGATTTTTATATCCATTATACAATACATTTAAAATAGATAAACAAACATCTAAACCTATAAAATCTGCCAGTTGTAAAGGTCCCATCGGATGCGCCATTCCTAATTTCATAACCGTATCTATTTCTTTTACACCAGCAACATTATTGTATAGTGTTTCTATAGATTCGTTTATCATTGGCATTAAAATTCTGTTAGCTACAAAACCAGGATAATCATTTACTTTTATAGGTGTTTTTTGTAAAGTTTTAGAGAGAGAAATAATGGTGTTTACAACTTTATCAGAAGTGTTATAACCTTTAATAATTTCTACTAACTTCATAATAGGTACAGGATTCATAAAATGCATACCAATTACTTTTTCTGGTCTTTTAGTAGATGCAGCAATCTCTGTAATAGAAATAGAAGATGTATTAGTAGCTAGAATTGTTTCTATACTACAATATTCATCTAATTCTTTAAATATTTTTGTTTTTAAAGTAGTATTTTCAGTAGCAGCTTCAATTACTAAATCTACATTTTTAACAGCTTCTTTAATAGAAGTAAATGTGGTTATGTTTCTTAAGGTTGTCTCTTTGTCAGACTCTGTAATCTTTTCTTTAACAACCATTCTATCTAAATTTTTAGAAATAGTTGTCATTCCTTTTTGTAAAGAATCTTCAGAAATATCAATTAAGTTAACTTTAAAATTAAATTGAGCAAATGTATGAGCAATTCCATTACCCATTGTACCTGCACCAATAACAGCAACATTTTTCATGATTTAGTGTTTTTAAAGATTCATTTTTTATTAGGAATTTATATGTTAATTCCTAATAAAAATTATTTGCAAAAGATATTAAGAGTTACAAAACAGATTTTTTTAATTGAAACAATCAATAATCATTTGAGCAACTTTTAAAGCTTCTGTACCTTGTCTTAAAGTTACTATAGGTTTTGTGTTGTTATTAATTGCATCAGCAAAAGTTTCTAGCTCATCTAAGATTGCATTATTATTTTGTACATCAGGATTTTCAAAATAAATTTGTTTTTTAACTCCTTCTGCATTCTGTAAAATCATTGCAAATTCATCTGGTTTTTTTGGTACTTCTTTCATTCTTACAACTTCTGCCTCTTTACTTAAAAAGTTAACAGAAATATAAGCGTCTTTTTGAAAGAAACGAGATTTACGCATATTTTTCATAGAAATTCTACTAGCCGTTAAATTAGCTACGCAACCGTTTTCAAATTCAATTCTTGCATTTGCAATATCTGGTGTATCAGAAATAACAGCAACACCACTTGCGTGTACATTTTTAACTGTAGAGTCTACTACAGAAAGAATAATATCTATATCATGTATCATTAAATCTAATACAACAGGTACATCTGTACCTCTTGGATTAAATTCTGCCAATCTATGGCATTCTATAAACATTGGGTTTTCTATCTTATCTTTTATAGCAGTAAAAGCAGGATTAAAACGCTCTACATGACCAACTTGCCCTATAACATGGTGTTGGCTAGCTAAAGTTTTTATAGCTTCTGCTTCTATAACAGTTTTTGTAATTGGTTTTTCTACAAAGATATGACGCCCTTTTTCAATAGCTAATTTAGCACAATTAAAGTGAGATAGTGTAGGTGTTACAATATCTACAACTTCTACAGCATCTATTAAAGATTCAATAGAATCAAAAGAAGTATAACCAAATTCTTCTACAACTTTTTTTGCATTTTCTTTAGAAGGATCAAAAAAACCAACTAATTGGTATTTATCCGATTGTTGTAATAAACGTAAATGAATTTTTCCTAAATGACCAGCACCTAACACTCCAACTTTAAGCATATATTATATTTTACGTCTTTGTTTATGAACCAAGAATAATAATTTTAAACTTAATATTTACTCTGTAATATTATAAAAAGTTCATTTTAAAGACATTGATTTATTTTATCTGATTTAAAAATCAGCCAAAAACAAAGATACAATTTTATGCTTATTTATATAGATTTATTACTATTTTTAGAACTTATAAAACAGTAAAAATTGAGAGATACTTCTAAACACCAAGGTCTTAGAAATCAGCTTGCTAATGTGTTAAAAGCAAAAGGAATTATAGATGAAAATGTATTGAATGCAATACGTAAAATTCCGAGACATCTATTTATTGATAGTAGTTTTGAGTCTCATGCATATCAAGACAAAGCTTTTCCTATAGCGGCAGAACAAACCATATCTCAACCTTATACAGTTGCTTTTCAGTCTCAAACTTTAGAAGTAAAAAATACCGACAAAGTACTAGAAATTGGTACAGGCTCTGGTTATCAAACAGCCGTTTTATTAGAGCTAAAAGCAGAAGTTTACTCTATAGAAAGACAAAGAGAGTTATTTAAAAGAACTTCTCTTTTTTTACCCAAGTTAGGCTATAAACCAAAACGATTTATTTTTGGTGATGGTTATAAAGGTTTGCCAGAACAAGCACCTTTTGATAAAATTATTGTTACTGCTGGCGCTCCTTTTGTGCCAAAACCATTATTGGCACAATTAAAAATAGGAGGTAGGTTGTTAATACCAGTTGGAGATAAAACACAGATAATGACATTGTTTATTAGAAAATCTGCCAAAGAATTTGAAAAACATGAGTTAGGTGATTTTGCTTTTGTACCTATGTTAGAAGAAAAAAATTAATTTTATTTTTTAATTTTACCCAAAGATCCTTCTTTTGTTGGTGTTAATTCAAAAGTAAAATCGGGTTGTAATTCTTTTATATTTCTATGAGAAACAAAAAGAATTGTAGTGTTACTTTCTTGAGCAATTTTATTTATTAATACAGCTACAATTGCAGTGCCTTCATCATCTAAATTTGTTAAAGGTTCGTCTAAAATTAATAAAGGTGGGTGTTTAATCATTGCTCTTGCAATTAAAACCAAACGTTGTTTTGCAGTAGACAAATCTTGAAAAGAATTGTTTTCTAAACCTAATAAAAACATCCATTCTTTTACTACTTTTTTTTGCAAAGTAGTTGGTGTTTGATATAAACCAATACTATCAAAAAAACCAGATATTAGCATTTGTTCTACCGTTATTTTTCTTTTAAATAACTCTAAAATAGAAGGACTAAAATATCCTATTTTTTCTTTGATTTCCCATACGCTTTCTCCTGAACCTTTTTTATTACCAAATAAGTAAACTTCTTGTCCGTAAGCTTTTACATTGTTACCATAAATCATAGATAAAATGGTTGTTTTACCAGAGCCATTGGGTCCTATTAATTGCCAAAATTCATTTTTATGTATGGTCCAATTTATATTGTTTAAAATACACCTGTCATCATAACTAACTGTTACATTTTGTAATGATATTAATTGATTAGAGATGTTTTTGTAAAAAGTAATTGGTTTAGGAATACTACCTTTAAAAGTAAATTTATGTTCTTTAAAAGTATATTCTTTTAAAGGGATATTATCAATAATTTTATCATCTTTAACCTCTAAGATATGGGTTGCAGTTGGTAAAATTTCTTCTCTTCTACTAAATATTTGTATGATTGTTATGGAAGAAGATAATTTAATTAAAGATTTTTTTAAGTTAGAAACAGAATCAATATCTAAACTTTCAAACGGACTTTCTAAAATTAAAAAATCTGGTTTTTGAGCAATTAAATAATTTAATAAAGCTTTTTTTTGTTCTCCACTAGATAATGTTCTAATGCTACGCTTTTCTTTAACAGTTAAAGTTTGTGTATTGTGTTTTTGCTCTTTATCTATAAATTTTTCTAAAATTACATCAGAAAATAAAAGTCCTTTTTTGGCATTTAAATTAGGTAAATCTATTGTTCCTTTTAAAAACCTTTCAACTAATTTTGCATTAGTAGAAAGGCTATTTTTATTGATTACATAATGGATATTATCCATAGATATAAAGTGTTTATTTATTGAACTCTTTCCCAGTAAGCCGTTTTACCAATTAAAGAAAAACCTAGGTATCCTCTAATTTTTAATTTGTTAGCGCCTTCTAATTTTATGTAACATTTATAAACTTTACCATTTCTAGGATCAAGAATTTTTCCTCCAGACCATTCATCTCCATCTTTTTCTAAACCACTTAAAATGGTTAAACCTAAAATAGGTTTGCCTTTGTCTTTTCCTTCACATAAATCACAAACAGCTGTTTTTCTATCAGCACTTTTAATATCTATAATTTTAGCATAAGCAAGTCCTTCTTTTTTATATACTTCTATAACAGAATCTACTTTACCTGTTTCCTCATTTCTAGAATTCCATTTACCAAAAATAGTTTGTGAGTTTACAGAAACTGCAATTAATAAAAGTAATGTTGTTAAGAATATTTTTTTCATTTTTTATGTTTTTAAAAGTTAATTATTAAAATTAAGAAGCGTTTTTTTAAGCCTCAAAATCATTTCCCCATTTTCCTTGTACGCGTAATATTTGTTCTATAATATCTCTAACACAACCTTCGCCTCCTTTTTTATCAGAAATATATTTAGCCACACTTTGTATTTCTCTAACGGCATCATTAGGGCAACAAGCTAAACCTACTTGTTGCATTACAGGATAATCTGGCAAATCGTCTCCCATATACATAATGCATTGTGGGTCTAAGTTGTATTTTTCTAATAACTCGTTGTATTGTTTTGTTTTATCATGTGCGCCTAAATAAATATCTTTTATCCCTAAATTTGCTAAACGAGTTCTAACACCTTCGTTTTTTCCTCCAGAAATAATAAAGATATTTAAACCGTTATTTAAAGCTGTTTTTAAAGCAAAACCATCTTTAACATTCATATGTCTTACCAATTCTCCGTCTGGCATAATAGTAAGCATTCCGTTAGTGAGAACACCATCAACATCAAAAATTAAAGTATTTATTTTAGGTAATAATTGTTTGTAACTAATTTCCATTTTGGATTGATTTTGTTAATGTTTTATAAATTTTTTGTTGTTTTTTATTCAACAATTCTAAATGGTTTTCTATTGTTTTTTTATCGTTTCTTATTGCCGGACCTGTTTGTGCTTCTTCAGGTGATAATGTTTCAATTTTTAATACCGTTTCTTTAATTAAAGGTTCTAAAATTTTAAAAGGAACATTATGGTCTTTACAAATATCATTACCAATTTTATACATGTGGTTGGAAAAATTATTTACAAAAACAGCAGAAACATGTAGTGCTTTTCTTTGTTCAGAATTTATATGATATACATTTTGACCAATAGATTTTGCTAACTTTTCTAATAATTGTAAGTCTTTTTTATTAGTAGCTTCTAAACAAAAAGGTACTTTTTTAAAATCGACTTTTTTTCCTTTAGAAAACGTTTGCAACATGTAAAATACACCTTTTCTGTTTTTATTGTTTAACTCGGTAATAGCACAAGCACCAGATGTATGTACAACAAAATTATTGTTAATTTTAGAGGATACTTCTGCAATTGCATCATCAGAAACAGCAATAATTGTAATGTCTGCATTTGGTACAATTGTTAGGTTTCTAGAACTTATTTGTGTAACATCAATAGTATCAGCTTTTAAAAAAGCATTATACAAATGTGTTGCAACATTTCCTTTTCCAATGAGTAAAACAGATATCATTTAACGAAGATATTGATTTTTTTATTGGATTGTACAAGGTTTTATTAATTTAGCAAAAGCAAAACTATAATAATGAAAGAATCTAAAAAAATAGGAATAAACACAACTTGTGTTCACGTAGGAGAAGTAAAAGACGAGCAATTCAAAGGAGCTGTTTCCCCTATTTATCCTGCTACTTCTTATGCTTTTGATGGTGTAGATGTAAAACGTTATCCGCGTTATTTTAATACTCCAAATCAAGAAATGTTGCATAAAAAAATTGCTGCTTTAGAAAATACAGAAGATGCGTTAATTTTTGGCTCTGGTATGGCAGCTATTTCAGCGGCATTAATGGCTTTTTTACAAAAAGGAGATCATGTAGTTATACAACAAGTTATTTATGGAGGTACCTATAATTTTATAGTTTCTGAGTTTGATAAATACGGAATAGAATATTCTTTTACAGAATCTGATAAAGTTGAAGACTTTACACCTTTAATTAAAGAAAATACAAAAGTTTTATATATAGAAACTCCGTCTAATCCGTTATTAGGTATTACAGATATAAAAGCAATTTCATCATTAGCTAAAGAACACAAAATTCTTACAATGATTGATAATACTTTTGCGTCTCCGATAAATCAAAATCCTGTAGATTTTGGTATTGATATTATTTTACATTCTGCAACAAAATACATGGGCGGTCATTCAGATATTTCTGCAGGAGCCATTGCTGCATCAAAAGAACATATAGAACATATCTGGAAAACGGCTATTAACTTTGGTGGTAATTTAAGTGATCAAACGGTTTGGCTGTTAGAACGAAGTTTAAAAACATTGAATCTACGTGTAAAGGAGCAAACAAAAAATGCTCAAAAAATGGCAGAATTTTTAGAAGATAATCCAGATATTGATACCGTTTATTATCCTGGATTAAAAAGTCATCCTCAGTATAAATTGGCTAAAAAACAAATGAAAGGTTTTGGAGCGATGATGTCTTTTGAATTGTCTGAAGGAATTGATGCAATGAAGTTTCAAAACAATTTACAGTTGATAAAACCTTCTATGAGTTTGGCTGGTTTAGAAAGCACAACAGTAAGCCCTGTACAAACAACACACGCACTTTTAAGTGAAGAAGAACGTTTGGCAAGAGGTATTAAAGATGGTTTAATTCGTTTTTCTGTTGGTATAGAAGAACCTGAAGACTTAATTGAAGATATTTTACAAGCTATAAAGAAAGCAAAGAGTTAAAAAAGCTTTATAGTTTTTATAAACAAGCTGTGATAGCTAATTAAATGATAAATTTGTTTTTCGAATTTAAAGATAAAAATAGATTAAATATGAAACTTGATATTTTAGCTTTTGGTGCACATCCAGATGATGTAGAATTAGGATGTGGAGCTACAATTGCAAAAGAAATTTCTTTAGGTAAAAAAGTTGGAATTGTAGACTTAACTAGAGGTGAATTAGGTACTAGAGGGGCTGCAGATTTACGTGATAAAGAAGCAGCAAAAGCAGCAGATATCTTAGGTGTTTCTGTAAGAGAAAATTTACGTTTTGCAGATGGTTTTTTTGTAAATGATAGAAAACATCAATTAGAAGTTATAAAAATGATTAGAAAATACAAACCAGATATTGTTTTATGTAACTCTATAGATGATAGACATATTGATCATCCAAAAGGAAGTAAAGTAGTTTCTGATGCTTGTTTTTTAAGTGGTTTAATAAAAATAGAAACAGAAGTAGAAGGTAAGTTACAAGAAAAATGGAGACCTAAACAAGTATATCATTACATACAATGGAAAAATATTGAGCCAGATTTTGTAGTTGATGTTACCGGTTTTATGGATTTTAAAATGAATGCTGTTTTAGCTTATTCTTCTCAATTTTATAATCCTAAAAGTAATGAGCCAGAAACGCCAATTACAAGTAAAAATTTTAACGAAAGTGTTAATTATAGAGCAAAAGACTTAGGTAGGTTAATAAATGTTGATTTTGCAGAAGGCTTTACCACAGAACGTTACGTGGCTGTAGAAAATTTATCTAAATTAATTTGATTTTTTTCTTGCAAAATAAAATATAGTGTGTATATTTGCACCCGCAATTATATGGTGGTTGTAGCTCAGCTGGTTAGAGTATCGGTTTGTGGTACCGAGTGTCGCGGGTTCGAATCCCGTCTTCCACCCAAAAGTAGAATCCTTCTCGTTTAGAGAAGGATTTTTTTGTGGAATTAATTTAATAAAAAAGGTTTAAATTGTTTTTAGAAAATCGATTACTTCTGCTTTTTTTCTTACAGAAACCGGTATGTTACTATTGTCATTTAAGATTAGATAACCACCATCTGATTTTATAAACTCTTTAATTTGAGATTTGTTTATTAAGTGACTTTGGTGTACTCTTAAAAAATTAAATTCTTTAAGCATATCTGCATAATATTTAAGAGTTTTAGAGACCAATATTTTTGTGTTATTTTTTAGATAAAAAGTAGTGTAATTATTATCAGATTTACAACGGATAATATCTTCTATATTAACAACAATAATTTTATCTTGTGTGTATAAAGAAATCCTTTTTAAGCTATCTTTTGGTTGTGTAACGGCTTGTTTTAAAATATTTAATTGCTCTTTTTGAGGTTCTATTTGTTGCTTTGCTTTGTGTATAGATTTTTCTAAATCTTCATTAGAATATGGTTTTAAAATATAGTCTATAGCAGCAAATTTAAAAGCTCTTATAGCATAAGCATCGCTTGCGGTTACAAATATAATTTTAGAAGTTAAATTAGGGAAGATTTCTAGTAAATCAAAACCTGTACCATCGCCTAACATAATATCTAAAAATAAAATATCTGGTTGTTTGTTTTGTAATTTTTTTGCGGCTTCTATTACACTTTTAGCAGTTGCTATAATTTTAATTTCTTTATGATATTTAGTAATATCATTTACCAACATTTCTAAAGCTAAAACATTATCTTCTACTACAACGGCTGTCATACAATTTGTTTTTTTATAATTTTTCTTCTAATTCAAAAATGGTAATTTCTGGTCTTACATTAAACCTAACTTGATATAAATTACCCAAAGCTCTGTTAATATAAAGAGTTCTACCATCATATAAATCAAACTCTCCAGCAGAATATCTTTTGTTTTCTACAGGTAAAATTGGTGGATTTAAAAAAGGAGGTTTTACTTGCCCGCCATGTGTATGTCCAGACAAAATCCATCCTTTATAATTGTTCCAAACATTTAAATCGCAAACATCAGGGTTGTGGCATAAAACTATGTTTGCTTTATTAGCATCGTATTTATCCATAATTTTTATTGGATTAAAATTTGCTCCCCAATAATCATCAATTCCCATAATATTTAAACCACTAAAAGTAACCTCTTCGTTTCTAAGAATTTTAATATTTTCTTTTTCTAAAATAGAAGATATTTGGTTAGATACTTCTTCTTCTAACCAATCTAAACCATAATCATGGTTGCCTAAAACACCTGCAGTACCTAATTTGCCAATTACAGCATGTTTAAATACTGTTTTTAGTTGCTCTAGTTGTTCTGGCGTTTCATAAGAAACATAATCACCTGTATAAACCACAAAATCTGGATTGTATAATTGGGCTTCTTTAAATGATTTTATAATGTAATTATAGTCAAACTTATTACCAACATGCACATCGCTAATTTGCATTAATGTTTTACCAATTAAATTTTTAGGAAGGTTTTTAATTGGCATTTTTACTTTTACAAACTCTAACCAAAAAGGTTCTATTTGCCAAGTATAAAGTCCGCCTAAAACAGTTGCACCAATAGAAGTGTACATGGCTTTTTTTATAAACTTTCTTCTTTTCATAATTATTAATAATCTGTTTTTAAGGGAATTTTAAAACTAACTACTGTGCCGCTTATTTTACCATCAATATTAATTTCTTTAATAGAGAATAAGTTGTACTTAGATAAGTTTTGTATACGTTCTTTAGTTACTTTTAAAGCAACAGATTTATGTTCTGTTTTTTCTTTTTTTGTTTGATGAAAACCAACACCGTTATCTTCTATAGTAAAGTGTAAGAATTTATTTTTTACTTCGAAAAAAAGCTTGATTTCTGCATTTTTTGTGGTTGTTGTAAAAGCATGTTTTATACAGTTTTCTACAAAAGGTTGTAATAGCATTGGCGGAATTAAAATTTCTTCTGAATCTATATTTTTTAAAGAAGTTTTTAAACTATATTTAAAAGGTTTTGAATTCATTTTTTGTTCTAATTCTAAATAATTTTTTAGTGTATCTATTTCGTCTTTTAAACTTATTTCTTCTAAACGAGAGTTGTTTAAAACACCTCTTAAAAGAGAAGAAAATTGAGAAACCGTTTTGTTAAGTTCATTAGAATTACCAGAGTTGCCAAGTGCTTTTATTCCGTTTAAAACATTAAAAATAAAATGCGGATTCATTTGTAATTGTAACGCTTTTTGTTCTAAACTTAATAAGTGATTTTTTAGTTTTAATTGATCAATTTTCTGTTTATTTTTTTTCTTTAATTTTCTAATATATAAATCTACGATTCCTGCTAAAAGCAGACAAAAAACGACACCACATAAAATATAAAACCATATTTTTTGATAAAAAGGAGTATCAATAAAAAAACTAAAATTTTTAGTACTAATCTTCTTCTGGTTTTTAAACCTAGATTGAACAGTAAATTGATATTTACCCGATTTTAAATTGGCAAAATTTATCTGATTTATATTTTGCCAAGGAGAAAAATCGGTATTTAATTTATAACGATATTCTATGTTTTCTGGTTTGTTTATAGATACTGCTTCCCACAAGAAAGAAAGATTATTTTGGTTTGGTTTTAAATGTAAATTTTCTGTATAAATGTCTTGATTAAGTTGTTTTAAAGAAACATAATTAACAGAAATATCAGTAATATTTAAACTTGTATTTTCTATTAATTTATTATTCTTTTTAACGTATAAATCGTTTTCTGTAGCTATAAAAATATTCTTTTCTGCATCTTTAAAAACAACATTTATAGTGTTAGAATTTAAAGAACTATTGTACTTGGTTATCCTTTTTACAAAAGAAGAATTTGCTAAATCAAAAACATCAATACCATCATTTTTAGAAGAAATATATAGTTTGTTATCAATGTTATAAATATTGGTTATTTGCTCTTTTGAATATGTAGATATCAGTTTATTTGTTGTTTTAAATTCTAAAATTTCATTATTGTTTTTTACAGTATAAAGAGCGTTTTCTGTAGTTATAAAAGAAGCATAATTTCCGTTATCAATATGTTTTATTTTCTTTGGATTAAATATATCATCAATTTGCCAAAGTCCGTTATTTGCACCAATAATAAATTGATTGTTAAAAAAAACAATACTGTTTATTGTAGCAAAATCTATTTTATAAGTAATTTCTAAAGGTTGTAAAAAATGCTTGTTAAGATAAAAAACACCTTCATTTGTACCTACAATAATTTTGTTTTTATAATTATAAATTGTCTGAATTTCTTTAGCATCAAAAGCTAATAAACTATCAGCATTTTTTATACATAATTGATTGTCTAAACCTATAAAAATAGAATCGTTTTTACAAAAAAGAGTATTTATTTTAGACGAAAGTTTATCTGTTTTAAAATTAAAGTTTATTATCGTTTTACCGTTGTATTTTAATAAACCTTGGTTGGTAGCAAGCCAAACATTATTAAATTGATCTTGCTTTATTTCTTTAATTTTATAACTTTTAAAATCATTATAAGCTATAATTTTTTGAAAATTATTTTCTTGAGAATACCCAAAAAAAGTTGATAGAAATAATATAAATAAAAGTGTAATCTGTTTTTTTACTCTAAAAAACAAAAGATAATTTTTAATTAAGATTTTTAAACAAATAGACATCTTTACAAACTTACTAATTAAAACGTCATTACACTACTAAATTTTGTGTAATGACGTTGGTTAACAACCTTCCCTTTTTCAATTTATTTAAGAGCATATAAACGCTTATTATTTGTATCAGGCTTTATGTGCTGTAACTCTCCATAAGGTCTAATTAATGGTTTTAAAACACACAAACCAGTTGTTCTTCCTTTAATAACTAGTGTACTATTTTTAGTACTAGCTCTCCATCTAAATTTGTTTAAAGGAATGTTATATTGATTAATTTCTGCCATTAACTCTTCGTGTAATTCAATCCATTCCATTATTTCTTTATCAGATGTAAAAATTGGCATTTCTTCATCTGTATGATGGTAATCAAATTCCCATTTTACAGGTATAGAAAATTGTTCTGTATAAACTTCTCCAATGTACCTTTCTTCATCATTATTTAATGCTTCAAACCAATTAATTTCTTTTTCTTCTGGATATTTTTTAGCAATTTCTTTAGATAAATCTGTTTTTCCTGGTGATTTTGAAGTTGGATAAAAAACATAATATGGTTGAGCTAAATAATGATCAGAAAATTTGCCGCCAAAAATTGTATGATAAGGAGAGGCAATTACGTTTGGTAAAATATCTGCTGTAAAAGCTTCTTTTAAAGTGTTTAAAAGCTCTTGGTTTTCTACCAATCCAGATGCATGAAAAACAATTTTTGTATTGTTATTTACAATGTTTTTAAGAGTTGGCAAATCTCCTTTTGTTATGCTTTCTTTTAAAGATTTACTGGTTATTTTATTACCTCTAATGGTTGTTTCTAAATTCATCCCTTTATAAGGATTACTTTGGTTAACAATATGCACTTCTCCGTACGGAATGTTGTTTGCATTTTGATTCATCCAAGTAATAATTTCTTCTAAAGAGTATTGGCCATCTATAACGTTAAAGCCTTTTTCTTGAAAATAAGTTCTGGCATTAGAATAAAAAGTTTCGTTTCCTTTGTCAAAACCGGCAATAAATACAATCGGATTTCTAGATGCAACTTTACTGTTTTCTTCTTTTTCTATTGCATTATTGTCTGCAATAACAACGTCTTTATTTTCTTTTTTTACGTTATTATTATCACAACTAATAAATGGGCTACTTAATACAATTAAACTTGTAACGAATACTGATTTTTTTAAAAATGTTCTCATAATTTCTACTTTTTTAATGTTAATACACTGTAAAAGTAGAGTAGAAGGAGCGTTAAATATTTTGGTTATTAGAATCCGTATAAGGCAGATTAGAATTCGTTAAAAAATTACTTTTTAAGCTTTTATTTTGCGTTTAAAAAAGTAATTAGCCAATAATATTTTATAAAGTAGTTTTAGGTTAAGTATTATAAAATTTAAACCTTTTTTTTAATTTAAAATTAAAGTATAATCAATATCGGCAGTATTAATTATAGGTTTTAGTTTTACTTTTATAATACCTAAAAGAATTTTTAATTCTTCAATTTCATGATAGTTAAAAATTAGAATTAAATTTTTATGAAAAGTAGCTATAGGTATTTTTCTTTTTTGTGTAGTAGAAGAATTAAATGTTAGCCAATATTCTATATCTATCTTAGTAAGGTATTCTTTAAATTGATGTAATTGCTCTTTATTAAACTGAAAAAAGATGTTATTATAAATAAGATTGTAAATTTTACAATCATTACAAATAGAAAGTTCTCCGTTTTTTACTCTTGATATGATTCTAGAATTTTCACTCATAATTATTTTATTTAGTAGCAATCACTTTTAATTTGGTTGTTTTCTATAAATTTATCTACAGTAGAATTAAGTTGTTCTTTTGTAATTTTATTTAAAGCTTTTAAAACACCTTTATACATGTTTAAAGAACCGCAAATCATAATATGATTTCCGTTTTTTAATGTATTGGCAATTAATTCTGGTTTGCTTAAAATTACATCTTGTATGTAAACTTTATTTTTTTGTGCTTGAGAAAAAGCAGTATAAAAAGACGTAAGAGTTTTGTTTTTTAAAGATAAATCTATTTGTTTTTTATAAATATCTAAAGACTCTTTTGTTCTACCTCCCCAAAATAAGTGAATTTTAGTTTTCGATTTTTTTGTGTTCATCATTCCTAAAAAAGGCGCAAGTCCGGTTCCGTTGGCAATTAAAATAACTTCTTGTGTTTTTTTAGGAAAATGAAAGTTTTTATTTGGTTGTATACTTGCAACTAATTTATCGTTAATATCAATATTGTTTAAAAAATTAGAACAAAAACCAAATTCGTGCCTTTTTACGCTTAATAAAATTGTTTTATTAATTTTAGCAACAGAGTATAAACGATTTCTAGTTTCATCTTTAGGAGTTATAGAAAGTAAGTCTCCAGATTTAAATTTTGTTTTTCTAGAAGGTTTTAATTCAATTAAAAAAGTATCATCTATATTGTTTTTTGTTTTATTTAAAACAGTAAAAATTTGTTCTTTTTCTTTTGGTATTTTAATGTCTTCTTTACTAATATTTAAATCTAAATTATGTAAAGAACTCCATGCTAAAACCCATTGTTCAAATTCTATAAAAGATTGATTATTTACTTTATGTATAGGTAAAACAGCTTTAAATTTTTCTTGCAATAATAAACTTGCATGAACCTGCATACCAAATTTGCAATAATGTTTGTACTCTTTAGAACCAAAAGCAATTACAGAAAAATTAATTGATTGATGTTGATTGGTTGTATTTATTTTTTTGATGAATTTAGTTGCATTTATTGGTGCATCTCCCTCACCATAAGTAGCCGTAAAAACAATAATATTTTTAGCTTTTTTGTAGCTAGTAAAGTTATTTAAATCTGTGATAAAAGCAGTTTTTTTAGCAGCAATTAGAGCTTTGTAAAAAGAGTTAGCAAAACTTAAAGTACTACCAGTTTCCGAGCCAAAAAGAATTATAAATTCTGCTTCATCTTTTGTGAATTTGTTTTTAATTTTCGATTTTTTTTGAGTTCTTTTTAGAGTCATAGCAAAACCAGAAAAAATAAAAAATAAAATGGCAAAACATGCTAAAAGTAAAATTAAAGACCATAAAAAAGAACCTTTACCAGTGTGGAGTAATAAGCTGTAATAAGATCCTAAAGTAAAAAAGCTATCTTTTTTTTCGCTAATAATTTGTCCTGTAATTTGATGAACGGCAATTTCTTTATCAGCAAGTTTTATGTAATAATAATCTTCTTCATCTGTAGAAAAAGGAAATTCTATTTTTTCTACTTCAGATAATTTTGTTGTTTTAAAAATATTAAAATCAGTGTTTTTTGCTTCTGATAAAATTTCTATGTGTTTACTTTTATCTTTAGGCAATAAAGAAAATTTTTCTAGAGATAAATAAACACCTGTTATTGTAATTATTAAAATTGGTATTAGAGCATATTTACCAACAACTATATGATAGTATTGGTTAAAGTTTTCTTTTATAACTTTAGTAAAAAATTTAGAAAATCCGCCTTGTCTTTTAGCGATTAAAATAATACCAGTTATAGCAATTAAAAAGAGTAAAAAAGAAACAAAACCAATAATAAATCTTCCGGTAGATTTTAAAAATAACGATCTATGTAAACTTGTTGCAAACTCAAAAATTGGTTTTTTTTCTAAAATATCACCAATTTTTTCTCCTGTTTTTGGGTTGATATAAAAAGTGGCATTTTCACCATTTTCTAAAAACACATTTGTCGCTACAAAACCATTTTCATCAACATCTAGTGTAATAACTTCATCATAATTTTTTTGTAAAACATCAATAGTTTCTGCAACAGAAACATTATCAATATTTACAATATCATAAGGATTTAGTTTGTTAGAAATTGGCTCAAAAGCTAAAATAATACCAGTTATAGAAGCTAATACAATAAATAAAGTAGAAGATATAGCCAGTGTTAAATGGCTATACCTCCAAATAGAAATCGTCATTATAAAATTTTTATTGTGGCATCATTCTTACATAACGAATAAATCCTTTTCCTTCTATTTTAGATTTAACATTTTCTGATGTAAGTTCAAACTCAACATCATCTTTATGATAATCTTGATCTTCTACAGCAGTTTCAAAACGTATTTTATAACCTTTGTCTAATTTATCGTTATCAATTCTTATTACACTAATAGATCTTTCACCTCCGCTAATTGTTGCTCCTGTAATTGCATCAATATCTGCTCTTTTTTTACCTTGAAAATTCCACCATTCTGTAATATCAAAATACCATTCATCATCATCACCTTGTACATATAAAGTTTCTTCATATTCACCTTTAGGGTTTAATAAAGAAATAACAACATAAGCACCTTCTCCTGTATAATTTCTCATTTGAATCATACATTTATAAGGAGAAGTTTCTGTGTATTTTTTAAAACTAAACAATGCAGTTATTACTAATAAAAAAGCAGGTATTAAGAGTAATATTTTTTTTAATTTCATAATCTTTTATTTTAAAAAGTTAATGTTTTCTTTTTTCAATAATTCGTTTTCAGAAGCTAAATCATAAACAGTTTCATCAAAATCTGTTTTAACATTTTTATCTGCTCCTATGCTTAATAAGTATTTAATGATTTTATTGTCTTTTGCTTTCATTGCAGCAATTTGTAAAGCCGTTAAATCTTCTTTATTTTTAGTGTTTACATCAATTTTATAAGTAGCTAATCTTTTTAATAAAGCTAAATTGTTTTCTTCTGCAGCAATATGCATTAATGTGTTACCAGAGTTTTGGCGTTTGTTTATAACTAATCCGTTTTTTTCTAAAATTTGTAATTTAGCTTCAAAATCATTTGGCTTATTTTCTTGACCACGACCTTGTCTTCTTGAACTAAAGTTTTTAATTAAGTAAAAAGAAAGTGTATTACCATCACTATCTAGAGTATTAATATCTGCACCTTTTTCAATTAAAAAGCTAATTACATCTACAGAGTTTCCTTCAACTGCATTTGTTAAAGCTGTAATACCTTTTTTGTTCTTTAGGTTAATATCTTTAACTTCTTTAGATAAAAAAGTAACAACTTCTAAAGGAGCACTACTTGCTGCAATTGTAAAAGGAGAATTACCTTCTTTGTCTTGTAAATTTACATCTACACCTTTTTCTATAAAGTATTTATAAATTGCAATGTCTTTATTACTTCTAGCAATAAAGTGTAAAGGATTTTTACCTTCTTGATCTACTACATTAGGATTTACTCCAATTTTTTCTAAAAATTGATAAGTATCTAAAGTGTTTTGTTTTCTTCTACCACCTTGGGTTGCTAATAACATTGCATTGTTTCCTTTATCGATTCCTTTAGATACAAGTAATGATAAAAATTCTTTGTTACCACCTTTAGCGGCGTACTCAAAAAATCCGTTACCGTGATCGTCTTTATCGTTTATAGAAACACCTTTAGTTGTTAAATAATCTATTAATGTAAAATCTTTTAAATGAGGTGCAACTAATAAAAGTGCATTTGCTCCATCATGGTTTTTTTCTTTAGTAATATCTGCACCTATTTCAAAACTATATTTGTATAAATCTATATTAGTTACCCCAGAATTTGCTGCAAAAGTCATAAAAGTAAAACCATGTGTACCTACAACATCCGTTTTTATACCTTTATCAACTAAGAATTTCATAATTTCTAAATTGTTAGTGTAAGCTGCCCAGTGTAAATAAGATCTTCCATCATGTGTTGCTCTATTTACATCATTGTTTTTTGTAATTAAATATTTAATTACATCATTATTTGCTTTTGCATTTATAGCGTATACAATTGCATCAAAAGCGTTGCTATTAGATGCTGTTACATCGTTTCCTTCTGCTATTTTTTGATCTACAATTGCAATTGTTGGGTTAGATATCCAAAAATCTCTTTCAAGAAAAATGTTCTTTTTTTGTGCAATAGTACTAGTACTAATAAAAGCAAATATAATTGCTAATTTGTTTAAATATTTCATGGTTTATTTTTTTACAAATGATTCAATAATTGTGTTAATATCTTCTTCTTTAGTTATTTCATCAGAAAATAAATGTTTGTATAAAGCTTTGTTGTCTACTTTGCTTTCTAGAGATAAGTTTTTATTTCTACCATAAATTTCATTCCATTTATTTCTAACAGATAACCATTTGTTTCCGTTAGCTTTCCACCAATCTGCAGCAGCTTTACATTTGCTATCATCTACTCTTACATATGTATTGTATCCTTTTTCTTTGGCTAAAACAAAATCAGAATCTCCTTCTTTTCTAATAACTTTGCTATTATCTTGGTCGTGTACCCAACCATAATTTGTAATTTCGTGTCTATTAGTTCTTAAAGTAATATTATAATCGCTTCTTTGTGTGTATTCTCTTCTTGGTAAAGGAGCAGGTGTTGTGTTTTCCCAGTATTTTTTTCCATCTACATGAACCCAAGTACTAGAACCTTCATATCTAGGACTGTCGTCTACTTGATACACTTTTTGTGTCCATTGTCCTTTAACGTCTTTTTTATTTTTTTGTTCAAATGTCCAATTATTATCAGCATTAAACATGTAAAAATCAGTGTTTTCAAATAACCAATCTTGTCTCCAATGTTTTATGATCATTGGTTCTGCAGGATTACCTACTTGTAAAAGATGTTGAATTGATATCTTATTATTTTCATCTGTAACTAAACCTGCCCATTCTAAGCCTCTATCTACTTTAGTTTTAGAAGGTTTATAGGTAGAATCTTTACTATAATTAAAAGTTTCTGTAAAGTTAAATGTTACTTCAAAACATCCACACATTTCTTTTATTGCCTTCTGATCTTTAGTTTTTTTGCTTTGTGCATGCATTGTAATTGATGCTACAATTAGCAAGCAGAAAAGTAATAATTTATTCATTTTAGTGATTTTTTATAATTTCTGACAAAAATATAAAATTAATTTAGATTGAATCAAAATAAGATATATATTTGTCGAAAATTATTAAGAATGTTTCTAAATAAAAGGTTTTTCTTTTTCTTTCTTTTTACAAGTGTCTTAACTTATAGTCAAAATCAAAAAAAAGATTCTACTAAAGTTACAGTGTTAGATGAAGTTGTAATAACGGGCCAATACAATCCTCAATCTATAAAAAAAACAGTACACAATGTAACGGTTATAAAAAGAGAACAAATAGAAAATCAAGCTGCAAATAATTTAGCAGATTTATTAAACTTTAATTTAAACTTAACAATTATACCAAGTTCTCAAACAGGAAAATCTACTATTTCTTTTTTTGGATTAGATGCTCAATATTTTAATATTTTGGTTGATAACATTCCGTTAGTTAGTGATAATGGATTGGGTAATAATATTGATTTAACACAAATTAATTTAGATGATATAGAGCGTATAGAAATTGTAGAAGGTTCTATGGGAGTAGAGTATGGCGCAAATGCAGTTTCTGGTGTTATTAATATTATTACCAAAAAAAGTAGCGATTATAAATGGAGCATTAGTACTTTTTTGCAAGAAGAAACTGTAAGCGAAGAATATGCTTTATTTGATAAAGGTAGACATATACAAGCTTTTAATATCTCTAATAACATAAATAATAATTGGTTTGTAAGATTAGGGGTTAATAGAAATGATTTTGCTGGTTTTTATAATGATAAACAAGGTGGAAATTATTATCAAAACGATGGTTTAAGAGGTTTTGATTGGTTGCCAAAAAGGCAAATTAGTACAAATGGATTATTGCAATACCAAAAAGACAATTTTAAATTATTTTACAAGTTAGAATATTTTAATGAAAACTTAAATTATTATGATGCATCGGTTAGGGCAAATATAGATACCCAAGCACAAACCAGTAATCCTTCTGCAACAGATAAAATATACAAAACAAATAGGTTTGTAAACAATTTAAATCTTAGAGGTAAGTTAAGATCGGGTGCTAATTACAATGCTACTCTTTCTTATCAGAAGCAAATAAGAAATTTAAATGAATTTAACTACTACATATTAACTAAAGAAAGAAGTAATGAAACCGATGAAATTTATCAGTCTAGTAAAGTTTTCTTTTCTAAAGGAAGTATAAATAATTTGGTAAAAAGTGATTTTTTTAACTTTCAATTAGGCTATGAAACAAGACTAATAAGTGGTTTTGATACCCAAGCCTCTGGTGATGTTACACAACAAGATAAAACTCAAAAACAAAATAATTATGCGTTTTATGGCTCTTCAGAAATTGATTTATCAGAAGTGTTTTTGTTAAGGCCAGGTTTAAGATACGAATACAATTCTTTATTTAATTCTAAATTACTAGCTTCTTTAAGTGCTCGTTATTTAATGGGAAATGGTTTTGAATTAAGAGGAAATATAGGAACATCATATAGAACTCCAAATTTTGAAGAATTGTATTATTATTTTGTAGACTCTAATCACGATGTAAGAGGTAATCAAGATCTAAATCCAGAAAATGGTTTAACTTTATTTATCAACCTAAAAAAATATAGCTCTTTAAATGAAGCTACCTTATTAAATACATTAAAATTTAGTTATGTTGATGTTGCAGATAAAATAGATTTAGCAATTGTTAATACAACTCCATTACAATACCAATATATAAATATTGATGCGTATAAATTATGGGGAATAACTACAGAAAACAATATTAAACAAGATAATTGGAGCTTTAATTTAGGAGCTACTCTACAAGGTATTTCTAGAATAACAAATAATGAAATTAATGCAGAAAATAACTTTTTGTACTCTTTTCAAATAAATACAAGTGCTACTTATAATTTAAAAAAATGGCAAACAGCTTTTACTGTTTTATTAAAACATAATGGCAAACAACAAAATTATGTAGCTACAGATATAGATGCAGATGGTAATTCCATTTTTACAAAATCTACAACTAATTCATACAGTTGGTTAGATGCTTCATTAAAAAAATCATTCTTTAATAACAAAATTCAAGCGACTTTAGGTGGAAGAAACTTGTTAGATGTAACTAATGTAAATGTTAGTAATGCAAACTCAGAAGGAGTTCACACAACAGACAATAGTGCTTTATTATTAGGCTATGGTCGTTCTTATTATTTAAAAATATTATATAACCTTAATTTTTAACTATATCATGATAAACAAATTTTTAACCTTAACTTTATTTGCAGCCGTATTTTCTTTCATGAGTTGTAGCAATGATGATACACCCACAGAACCTATTGTAGTTGTAATAGATGGCGCAGCAATTGCACCAGAAGTTGGTGGGCCAAATGAACCAAACCAAGTATATGTAGATTTAAGTACAAGTACATCTACAGCAGTAAAAAGAGATTCTTGGGATTTAGGTTTTTATTCTGGAAGCGATTTTAGAGTAACCATTAACGGATCTCTTTACATGGCAGTTGGCCAATTATCTGCTACAGATATAGATGCTATAAACGCTACAACAGAAGAAGTTTTAGAATTACAACCAAAAGTAGCAGTAGGTACTTTTGATGCTACGAATACTATTTATGTTGATGCTCCTGATGGAACTATTACAGAAACTGCTATTGCAGAAATATCTGATGAAGATTTAGACAATAATGTATATCTATTAAATTTAGGATATGAAATTGGTACAGAAACTCCTGCAACAGGAAGTGTAGCAATAGCAGGTGATGCTAGAGGTTGGAAAAAAATAAGAATATTAAAAGATGGATCTGATTATGTATTACAATATGCAGATTTAGACGATACAACTCATAAAGAGTTAACAATATCAAAAAATACAGATTATAATTTTACATATTTTAGTTTTAATACAGAATCAGAAGTATTAGTACAGCCAGAAAAAACAAATTGGGATTTAAATTTTACAATTTTTACAAATGAAATAACTGGTTATGGTTCTTATGGATATTCTGATTTTATAACTAATAACGTTATGGCAAGTGCACAAGTTTATATGATAGATACAGAAGTAGATGCTTTTACTTATGAAACTTTTACACTTGCAGATGTAGTTACTACTAATTTTACTACAGATCAACGTAGTATTGGTAGTAGTTGGAGAAACGGAGGAGGGCCAAGTAGCTTACCTTCTTTAAAAGATAATGTGTTTTACGTAGTTAATGATACAGATGGTAACCTATATAAATTAAAGTTTTTAGCATTAACAAATGCCGATGGAGAGCGTGGTTACCCAGAATTTATTTATAGTTTGTTAGAGTAAAAGCGAACTGTATTTGTTTTGTTTAATTTTAGTAAATTTGAAAAGTCATTTAAGTTCTGCTTAAATGGCTTTTTATTTGAGTAAAAGTTTTAAAGGCTTTTAAAAAACTAGTTTTTCTGCTAAATATTTAGCCGTATAAGATTTTTTATTTCTTGCTAATTCTTCTGGAGTTCCTTCAAAAATAAGGTTTCCACCATTTTTACCGCCTTCTAAACCTAAATCTATAATATAATCGGCACATTTTATCAATTCTATATTGTGTTCAATTACAATTATTGAATGTCCGCGTTCAATTAAAGCATTAAATGAAGCCAAGAGCTTTTTAATATCATGAAAATGCAAACCAGTTGTTGGTTCATCAAAAATAAACAGAGCTTTGTCTTTTGTGTTTCCTTTAACTAAGAAGGAAGCTAGTTTAATTCTTTGTGCTTCTCCACCAGATAAAGTAGAAGAAGATTGCCCAAGTTGTACATAACCCAAACCAACATCTTGCAAAGGTTTTAGTTTCTTAGCAATTTTAGGAACCAAGTTTTCAGAGAAAAAAGTAACCGCATCATCTATGGTTAAATTTAAAATGTCGTCAATAGATTTTCCATCAAATTTTACTTCTAAAACTTCTTTTTTAAAACGTTTTCCGTTACATGCATCGCATTCTAAATGCACATCTGCCATAAATTGCATTTCTATAGTAACTTCTCCTTCACCTTTACAAACCTCGCATCTACCACCTTCTACATTAAAAGAAAAGTGTTTTGGTTTGTAGTTTCTAATGTTTGCTAATTTTTGATTTGCAAATAAGGTTCTAATATCATCATAAGCCTTTATATAGGTTACTGGGTTAGAACGAGAGGAACGCCCAATAGGGTTTTGATCGATAAATTCTACATGTTTTAAAGTATCAAAATCTCCTTTTACCTCTGTATGTTGACCAATTTTTTCTCCATAACCAATCAATTTTTTTTGCATTGTTGGATACAAAATATTTTTAACCAACGTACTTTTTCCAGAACCAGAAACTCCTGTAATTACCGATAAACAATTTAAAGGAAATGTAACATCTACATTTTTTAAATTATTTTCTCTTGCGCCAATAATCTGAATTTTATTTTTAGAAGTTCTACGTTTTGTTGGTATTTCTATTTTTAAATCTTCATTTAAATATTTTGCAGTTAAAGATTCTGATTTTAAGATTTCATCAAAATTACCTTCAGCAACAACGTTACCACCATAAGTACCGGCTTCTGGGCCAATATCTATAATGTAATCGGCTTCTTTCATAATATCTTCATCGTGTTCTACCACAACAACTGTGTTTCCTAAATCTCGTAAATCTTTTAAAACACCAATTAAACGTTCTGTATCTTTTGGGTGCAAACCTATACTTGGTTCATCTAAAATATACATAGAACCTACCAAAGAACTCCCTAGAGATGTTGCTAAATTTATACGCTGACTTTCTCCACCAGAAAGAGTATTAGATGTTCTGTTTAACGTTAAATAAGACAAACCAACATTGGTTAAAAATTGCAAACGATTGTTGATTTCTGTTAGCAATCGTTTTCCTATTTTTTCTTCGTATTTATTTAGTGTGATGTTTTTAAAAAATACAGCCAATTCATCTAACGGAAGTGTAACTAAATCAGAAATTGTTTTGTTATCTATTTTTACAAAATTGGTTTCGTGTCGTAATCTTTTTCCGTTACACGATGTGCATTTTGTTTTTCCGCGATAGCGAGAAAGCATTACTCTGTTTTGTATTTTATAACTTTTTTCTTCTAAAGCGGTAAAGAAATGATGAATTCCGTTAAAAGATTTGTTTCCATTCCAAACTAAATCTTTTTGTTTTTCTGTTAATTCAAACCAAGGTTTGTGAATTGGAATATCAAATTTATAAGCAACAGAAATTAAATCTTCTTTGTAATGTTTGTAAGAATCGGTTTTAAACGGAAAAATGCAATCTTCATAAATAGATAAACCAGTGTTTGGTATTACTAAATCTTCATCTATACCAATTACATTACCATAACCCTCACAAGTTGGGCAAGCACCGTAAGGATTGTTAAAACTGAATAGATGTGTGTTTGGTTCTAAAAAAGACATTCCGTCTAATTCAAACTTATTGCTAAACTCTGTAACATTATTATCAGCTAGGTTTTCTATAAAACAAACTCCTTTTCCTTCAAAAAAAGCAGTTTGTATAGCATCTGCCAAACGATTGTAAAAATCTTCATCATTTTTTGTGATGATTCTATCTACAACTAAATATAAAGTTTCATTTTTATAATCCGCTTGCGGAAAATCTGCAATTCTGTATACTTTATCATTCCATTTTAAACGTGCATAACCTTGTTGTTCTAAAACTTGTAGTACGGTTTTTAAATCTCTATTTTCATCAATAGTAATAGGAGCTAATAATAATAGTTTAGACCTTTCATCAAACTCTTTTACAAAATTTACGAGATCAGAAACCGTATCTTTTTTAACTTCTTTACCAGAAATAGGAGAGTAGGTTTTACCTATTCTTGCGTATAATAATTTTATATAATCGTAAATCTCTGTACTTGTACCAACTGTAGATCGCGGATTTGTAGAATTTACTTTTTGCTCAATAGCAATTGCAGGTGCAATACCTTTTATATAGTCTACTTTAGGTTTGTGTAATTTTCCTAAAAACTGACGCGCATAAGAACTTAAACTTTCTACATAGCGTCTTTGGCCTTCTGCATAAAGAGTATCAAAAGCTAAAGAAGATTTTCCAGAACCAGAAAGCCCGGTTATAACAACCAATTTATTTCTTGGTATAACAACATCAATATTTTTTAAGTTGTGCAATTTAGCACCTTTTATAATGATGTTTTCTTTTGGATTTATGGTAGATAAGTTGTTCTTCATTCATAAAAAATATAAGCTATAAAAATACCAATATTTTAATCGAATTTAAAACAAATGTTAATTAAATATATTAAAAAGTTTGTGGTTTTAAAAAATAATATTGATATTTGGTATTCATAAGCATCAAAAAATCAGACGCCTATATTAAAAAACTACTTTTAAATTATTAACTTAATATTTAATTCTAAGGGCAATTTGTTCTTAAAAGGTAGTTATGATGCAAAAACAATCAATTACAGATAGTACTTTAGTAAGTAATTTTATTAGAGGAGAAGAAGCCGCTTTAGAGGTTTTAATAAAAAGGCACCAACAAAGATTATTTAGTTTTATCTACAGTAAGGTACAAGATAGAGATATTACAGAAGATATTTTTCAGGATACTTTTATAAAAGTTATTAGAACTTTAAAAAAAGGTAATTATAATGAAGAAGGTAAGTTTTTACCTTGGGTTATGAGAATATCTCATAATCTTGTAATAGATCATTTTAGAAAAAATAATAGAATGCCATCTTTTAAAAATACAGATGAGTTTGATATTTTTTCTGTTTTGGGAGACGGTAACTTAAATGCGGAAAAACAAATAATACAAGACCAAATATATAATGATGTTAGAGAACTGGTAAGTGAGTTACCAGATGAACAAAAAGAGGTGTTGGTAATGCGTATTTATAAAGATATGAGCTTTAAAGAAATTAGCGAAAATACAGGTGTAAGTATTAATACAGCACTAGGTAGAATGCGTTATGCTTTAATTAATATGCGTAAATTAATAGAAAAACACAAAATTATTTTGGTTAATTAACAATAATGTAAAAAAAGTGTCGTTACTACTTTATAACCAAGTTATTAAATAGGAAATATGATGCAACTTTACTCTAAAAAATCATCTAATTTTAAGATGGAACCAAAACAAGAAACAGTTCAATTTTTGATTAATTTTTCAAAATCGCTAACATTTGTAAAATTGAAATCAAAAAATTTCATTGAATTGAATTTGAATTAAGAGAGGAAAAGCTTCAACGTTAGTTGAAGCTTTTTTTATATGTTGTAATAAATAAGTACTTTAATTATTTAATAGGAATTTTAATTTCGTAAAGCTTTCTGCTTTTGTTGTTAAGTTTGTTTTCTCTTAACCAAGAATTATGAAGTTTTAATTCTTTATAAGTAATACCAAATTTTTTAGCAAAAGATGCAATATTAGCTATAGCTGTGTCTACTTTAATTGTTTTGGTTTTAGGTAATGTATACAAATCATCATTATCAAATATAAAACCATATTTTTTAGGATTAGAAATTACTTCTTTTAATGCAAGAATTCTAAAAACATATCTTTCTGTTTCATTAGGTAATAAAGCATCGTAATAACTATCTACTTGTTGGGTTTTCAATCTTTTACTAACTCCATAAATTCCTGCGTTATAAGATGCAGCAGCTAGTGTCCAAGAGCCAAAACGTTGTTTTGCTTTTTTTAAGTATTCTGCAGCAACTTTTGTAGATTTTTCTATATTGTAACGTTCGTCTACATTACTATTTATTTCTAAACCATATTCTTTACCAGTAGCTTTCATAAAATGCCACATTCCTGCAGCGCCAGCAGAAGATGTTTCATCTATAAAAGCACTTTCTGCTAATGCTAAAAATTTAAAATCATCTGGTAAACCATATTTTTTAAGCAAAGGTTCTAAAATAGGAAAGTATTTATTAGCTCTTTTAATTAATAGTAAACCGTTAGATTGCCAATAAGTATTTACTAAAAGTTCTCTATCCATTCTTTCTTTAATGTTAGGATTTTCTATAGGAACTCTTTCTCCTGCAAGGTTTAAGTTTGCTGGTAATTTTAAAGCTTTAATTCTGTATGTTTTATCTGTACTTGTTTGAGGGTCTGTAATATCTTTGTTAATAGCGTTGTAAAACAAAATTGTAATTGCTGCAATGGCTAAAAGTGAAAGAAAACG
Source organism: Polaribacter sargassicola (assembly GCF_021991835.1). Taxonomy (GTDB): domain Bacteria; phylum Bacteroidota; class Bacteroidia; order Flavobacteriales; family Flavobacteriaceae; genus Polaribacter; species Polaribacter sargassicola. The sequence continues at coordinate 84,043 of NZ_JAHDAU010000006.1, read as the reverse complement.
GAATGATTTATTCATGGAATTTTTTTTAAAAGTTAAAAATAGAGAAAACATTAAGATTAACTAGTTAAAGTTTTATCAATAATTTGAGAAATTTTTTTTGCTTTTGTTAAAATCATTATATGGGTACCTCCATCAATTTTTATATAATTATCAATGTTTTTATTAGGAAAAATATGATCTTTTGTACCATGTATATGCGTAATGTTTTTTATAGGTTTTTCTTGTTGCCATTTTAAAACATTATCAATAGACCAATTTAAATATAATTCGTTTCTTACGGATAAATATTTCTTATAAATGTCTGCTCTTTTCTTTAAAGATTTACCTAAAAAGAAATGAGCAAAACTCTCAAAGTTGGATACAACTTTTGTAGGAAAAAGTTTATAGGTTTTTGTAATTTTTGCGAGTTTAAATTTTTTAGGTAACTCATCCATTTTTTTTATACTAGAAATAATTATAACTTGTTTTGTGTTTACAAACTTACTCATTTCTTGTACCATAATTCCGCCAAAAGAAACACCAATTAATACAGGATTATCTTCTTTTATGTCTTCGCACATTCTCATGGCGTAATTAGCAATGGTTTCTTGTTTAGCTAAGGGAATTTTCCATTCTAAATAATGTAATTGATATTTTTCTTTAGAAAGATTTAAGTTTTCAAAAATTTCAGGACCAGCAGCTAAGCCTGGTACTAAATAGACATGAGTTTTGTTCATTTTAATAGATTTATTGGGGGTAAAAACCTAATGATTAATGTTATAATTAGATAAAATCGAATCTGACTAGACCATCTTCATCAATTTCGGTAAGTTTAATTGTATGTAATGTATTTACTAATTCTGGATTCCAAGGAGTTTTTACTTTTACGTAATTCTCTGTAAATCCGTTTATATATCCTTCTTTATTTTCATTTTCAAATAGAACAGTAAGTGTGTTGCCTAATTGTTTTTCATAAAAAGAACGTCTTTTTTTAGCAGATAAACCACGTAGCATTTTACTACGTTTTGCACGAGTTTTTTTGGGCACAACACCATCAAAATTTACTGCTTCTGTATTTGGTCTTTCAGAGTATGTAAAAACGTGTAGATAAGAAATATCCATTTCATTTAAATAGTTGTATGTTTCTAAAAACTTTTCATCTGTTTCTCCGGGAAAACCAACAATAACATCAACACCAATACAAGCGTTTGGCATTACTTCTTTAATTTTAGAAACTCTATTTGTGTATGTATTTGTTAAATATCTACGTTTCATTTTCTTTAACAAATCATCACTACCAGATTGTAAAGGAATATGAAAATGAGGCACAAAAGAATCTGATTTAGCAACAAAATCAATCGTTTCATCTTTTAAAAGATTTGGTTCTATAGATGATATTCGTAAACGATGAATACCGTTTACTTTATCTAATTCTTTTACCAATTCTAAAAAAGTATGTTCGTGTTTTTTATTACCAAATTCACCTTTACCATAATCACCAATATTAACGCCTGTTAAAACAATTTCTTTAATGCCTTTAGATGATATTTCTTTAGCGTTTTGTATAACGTTTTCTAAAGTATCGCTTCTAGAAATTCCACGAGCTAAAGGTATTGTACAATAAGTACATTTATAATCGCAGCCATCTTGTACTTTTAAAAATGCACGAGTTCTATCTCCTACAGAATAAGAACCAACGTAAAAATCGGCATCAGAAATTTCACAAGAATGCACCTCACCAACGTTATTTTTAGTTAAATCGTTAATATAACTAGTAACATTAAATTTTTCCGTTGCACCTAAAACCAAATCTACACCATCTACAGCAGCCAATTCTTCTGGTTTTAACTGCGCATAACAGCCAACAGCAATTAAAAATGCATCTTCATTTTTCTTTAGAGCATTTTTTACAATAGACTTAAAACGTTTATCTGCATTGTCTGTTACAGAACAGGTGTTAATTACATATACATCTGCATTTTCTTCAAAATCAACACGTTTAAAACCTTCGTTAGTAAAATTACGAGCAATTGTAGATGTTTCAGAGAAGTTTAACTTACATCCTAAAGTATAAAAAGCTACTTTTTTCTCAGCATTCATTCTTGTATATTTATGGCTGACAAAAGTACGATATTATTCATGATTTTTGAAACTGAAAACTTAATTGTTAGAAAACTTGTTTTAGAAGACTTAAGTGGGTTTCATAAAATGCAAAGAAATATGAATGTCATGAAATTTGTAGATGGAAATGTAAAAACTTTTAAAGAGCATAAAAAAGAACTTAAAAGTTTAATTGATAAGTATAATCTACCAAATAATAATTTTTGGATTTATGCAGTTGTAACTAAAAAGGACCCTAAATTTATTGGTACAGTAGCTTTAATAAAAGAAAGTTTAGAAAACGAAATTGGATATCGGTTTTTAGAAAAATACTGGAATCTTGGTTTTGGATCAGAAATCTGCAAAGGATTATTACTTTATTGTAAACAAATCAATTTAAAAAAAATTGTTGCTTATGTAGTTGATAAAAACAAAGCATCTGTAAAAATATTAGAAAAAAATAATTTTATTTTGGTTGATAAGTTTATCAATGAAGATAAAGACCAAGAGAGTAAATATATTTTTAATTTATAAAAATTAAATGTTTTATTCTTCCCAATTTAATGTTGCTGTTATAGGAAAATGATCAGAATACTTGTCTTTAAAAGTTTCAAACTGATTTACTGAAGCTGTTTTATCGGCTAAAATAAAATCTATTCTCATAGGAAAAGGATAATTATAACTTTTACCAAAACCTTGTCCAGCTTCTACAAAAGCATCTTTTTTATCTTTAGATATTTGATTGTAAACCCAAGAAAAAGAGGTGTTATTAAAATCTCCACAAACTATTTTTTTTCCTTTCCACGTTTTATCATGCTCTACAAATTTTTTGGTTTGGTTTGCTTGTTTTTTAAAAGAGTTTGTAGCTGCTCTTAGTAGTTTGTTAGATTTTTTTTCGTCAAAATGTTCTATATCTTGTGTTATCCCTAAAGACTCTAAATGAATATTGTAAATTCTAATAGTGTCTTTACCTTTTAATATATCTGTAAAAATTATATTATTAAAGGTGTTTTCAAAATCTAAAGAGCCAGAATTTATTATTTTATATTTAGAATAAATGGCCATTCCATAAGTTTTATTTTTAGAGATCATCTTTAAATACTTATGCGGAAAAGAAATATCTGGTTCTTTTGTTCTTTTCTTTTCGTAAAATTCTTGTAGAACCAAAATATCAGGATCTACTTCTTTTATAAAGTCGAAACCATTTTTTACGGCATTTTCATCAAATTGTTTAAAAAGGTCAAAAGACTTAACGTTATAACTCATTATTTTTAACTCGCCTTTTGTAGAAATATTTTTACCAGAAAATTTAAAAAAAGGGGTAGAAAATAATAATCCTATTGCTAAAATAGAAGAGGAGAGTAAAAATTGTTTTTTTAGTCTGATTACCCAATAGGCAACAAAAATTATATTTATTATTATTAAAATAGGAATAAAAACACTTAAAACAACAAAAACAGGTACAGCTTCTGGAGAGATGTAACGTAAAAAATAAGAGAATAATAATAAAGTAGCAAATAATGAATTTATTACGTAGATGATTTTGTCAAAAAACGATAAATTTTTCATGCTATTTTTTTCCTTGTTTAAATAAAAATTCTTTTTCTGCTTTAGATAAAGTATCGTAACCAGATTTACTTATTTTATCTAAAATTGCATCTATCTGTTGTTGTGTTAAAGATGAATTTTTATTTGATTTTGTAGTCTTTTTAGGTGATTTATAAACCGTTTTTAATGGTTTTTTCTTTGATGAAAAAATAGCAGATATTTTATCCCAAATTTTTAATTTTTTATTAGAAGATTGATTTACATATAAGAAACCTAATAAAGCACCTCCTAAATGTGCAAAGTGACCTCCTGCATTATCACCAGATAAACCCAAAACATCTAAGGCAATCCAAATAGCTGTTAAATGCCACAGTTTAACAAAACCTATAAAACGTATTTTTAATTGGTAATTAGGTAAATAAGTTGCAATACCAACAAATATAGCAGAAATACCTGCAGACGCACCTACCAAATAAGAAGATCTTCCTTGAAAAAGAGGAAAATAATTTTGACTTAAAAGGTAAAATAAACCACCAAATAAAGTACCTAATAAATAGAAAGACAGTAATTGTTTTTGTGTAAAATATTCTATAAAAAGGTTTCCAATATAATAGAGAGCAATTAAATTAAATAGAATATGTATAAAACCAGCGTGTAAAAAACCATAAGTTATAATTGTCCATGGTTTAGTTAATAAAGCGCTGTAATTATCGTCTAAAGAAAACCATTTTATAAACCAACTAGAATCACTATTATATAAACCACTAAAAGTGTTAATTAATAACATTAAAACAAATACAGCAATATTTATGTAGATTAATTTTTCTACAATATTACCGCCTTTATAGCGTGATTTTATGTTATCAATAAAACTCATTAATTTATTTTAAATTGATTTTTTTTCCAATACAAAGCTATTAAAAAACCTATTAAAGCACCACCAATATGGGCAAAATGTGCAACATTTCCTACAGAGTATTTTGTCATACCAAAAAATAAATCTCCCAAAATCATTACAGGAATAAAGTATTTTGCAGCTATTGGTACAGGAAAAAAGATTAAAGCTAATTTAGCATCCTTAAAATATAAACCAAAAGCAACTAAAACTCCATAAATAGCGCCAGATGCACCTACTGCTTCTGTATTAAAAAATTTATATGCCTCTAGTAAATCATCTGCCATCTCTTTATAATTAGTAATATTTGTATTAGAAGATAGAACATTATTAGCATTATTAATGAAATTACCTACTGTATCACCATTGTAATTAAATATTTTAATTAATTCATTTTCTGTAATTCCTGAATTTAATAATTGTTCATATGGAATGCTAAATTGATAATAATTAACCAAAGTATATATAATACCAGCACCTAAGCCTGCAGAAAAATAGAAGAATAAAAACTTATTTCTTCCCCACATTTGTTCTAAAGGCGTACCAAATGCCCATAACCCATACATGTTAAAAGCAATATGTGCAAAACTACCATGCATAAACATGTGTGTAAGATATTGCCAAAAACCAAAATGTTCGTTTTTAGGAAAATGTAAAGCTAGTATATTTGTAAAATCTAATTGTAATAATTGAGGTGCAATAAATATTATTACATTAATTATTATCAAGTGTTTTATAGCGTCTGTAAGTCTATTCATTATTTAGTTATTAAATAGATTATCAATTTCGTTTAAAGTTAATGTTTTAAATGTAGACTTGCCAAAAGGAGAAATAGTAGGCTCTTTACAAGAAAACAAATCATTAACTAAACCTTCTTGTTCTTTTTCAGAAAGTAATGTTCCCGTTTTAATAGACAATGTTTTAGCAAACGATTTTGCCATAATATCAAAATAACTAAAACTAGCATCTGGTACTTCTAAATCTATATCACTTAATAATTCTTCTAATATAATTGTTATTTTACTTTCTGTAACAGATACCGGAATTCCTTTTATTGTAACACTGTCTTTTGTAAATTCATCAAAAGAAAAACCAGCATTTTCTAATTCTGTTTTAATGGTATAAATCATTTCTATTTCTGCTGATGAAAAAGAAATTTTTACAGGAAATAATAATTGTTGGCTATTAGCTTCTTTAACAGTAATGCTTTCTAAAAAGCTTTCATATAAAACACGTTGATGAGCTAAAGATTGGTTTATTAAAACTACACCAGATTTTATAGAACTTAACAAATATTTGCGTTGTATTTGAAAAGTTTTTTGTGTTTTTACTTCTTCTTGATTATTAAATAATTCTTGGTTATTTTCTTTATGAGAAACAGTTGTAGATGTGTATAAAGACTCCCAACTATCAGTTTGTTTTTCTCTTTTAAAAGGGAAATTATTTTTTTTCGGTTCTTCTTCTTTAAAAGGATTAAAATTTGGATCTATAGAAATTTTTGGAACAGAAGTAGACTTTTGTTTCGCATTAAAATCATAAGGAGTATCTAAAGTTGCATCTCTATTAAAATCTAATACGGGTGCTACATTATATTGCCCCAAACTATGCTTTACTGTTGCTCTTAACATTGCATATAAAGCCTTTTCATTATCAAACTTAATTTCTGTTTTAGTAGGATGAATGTTGATATCTATAGTGTTTGCAGGTACTTTTAAATATAAAAAATAAGACGGATGGGCACCTTGTTCTAATAAGCCATCAAAAGCATTAACAACGGCATGATTTAGATAAGAACTTTTTATAAAACGATCATTTACAAAAAAGAATTGTTCTCCTCTTTTTCTTTTAGAAAACTCGGGTTTAGCAACAAACCCTTCAATATTTAAAATATCTGTTTGTTCATCAATAGGTACTAGTTTTTCATTCATTTTAGAACCAAAAACAGCAACAATTCTTTTTCTTAAATTACTGCTTTTTAAATGATAAACTTCATTATTATTATGATGTAATAAAAAAGAAATATTTGGATGTGCTAAAGCAACTCTTTGAAACTCATCAACAATATGTCTTGTTTCTACAGTATCAGATTTTAAGAAATTTCTTCTTGCAGGTATGTTGTAAAATAAATTTTTTACTGCCAAACTTGTTCCTTTGCTTGTAGAAACAAAATCTTGAGACACTATTTTACTACCTTCTATTTTTATAGAAGAACCCAGTTCTTCATTATCTTCTTTTGTTTTTAGCTCTACATGAGCAATTGCAGCAATAGATGCCAAAGCTTCTCCTCTAAAACCTTTGGTGCAAAGATTAAATAAATCTTCGGCTTTTTGTATTTTAGATGTAGCATGGCGTTCAAAACACATTCTTGCATCTGTAGCACTCATCCCTTTACCATCATCTATTACCTGAATTAAAGTTTTGCCGGCATCTTTTAAAAGTAATTTTATATTTGTTGCACCAGCATCTATTGCATTTTCTAAAAGCTCTTTTACAACAGAAGCAGGGCGTTGCACTACTTCTCCTGCTGCAATTTGATTAGCAACATGATCGGGTAATAGTTGAATAATATCAGACATTAATTTCTTTTAAAAATAGATAAATCGAAGTCTATAATGTACAAGAAGATAAGTATTAAAATAGCTATAATTATTAAAAGATTTTTATTTACAGTTTTATCTGAGTTTTTTAAATCTTCTATAGCATCATTAAATTTATTTTTAAGACCTCTATTTTTTCCTGCAGTTTTTCTAAATTGATCTAATTTATGTTCAATTTTATAAGGATTTCCATCTCCCTTATAATATCTAGGTTGGTAATCAAATTTTTTATTTGTACGTTTTAAAAATCCCATAGTTTTTAGAAATATTGGTTAATAATTTTTTTTAGAATAAATCAATTATTATACCAATTAAAATAAGTGAATCAAATTTAAAAAATTAAAAGTAAATTTTCAAAAAATGATGTTAAAAGTATTCTTAAAATGATCTTTAGTATTTAAACTAAAAAATCATTTTATAATATTAAAATCCTATACTTTCTTTTGGGCTACCTATGGTTTTTAATGCTGCCATTTTTATTGCAGCAACTGCACATTCTGTACCTTTATTACCTAATTTACCACCAGATCTATCTAAAGATTGTTGTTTTGTATTATCTGTTAGTACGCAAAAAATAACAGGTACATCGTATTTTATATTTAAATCTACAATACCTTGTGTAACACCTTCACAAACAAAATCGAAATGTTTTGTTTCTCCTTGTATTACATTACCAATTGCTATAATTGCATCTACCTGTTCGGTTATAATCATTTTTTTACAACCATAAACAAGCTCAAAACTACCAGGAACATTCCAAGAAATAATGTTTTCTTTAGTAGCACCGCAATCTAATAAGGTTTCTATTGCGCCTTTGTGTAGGTTTTCTGTAATTTCAGGATTCCATTCTGAAACAACAATCCCAAATCGAAAATTTTTCGCATTTGGGATTGTAGCTTTATCGTATATAGATAAATTAGTTGTTGCCATTTTTTAGTTTTAAGTTGTTGTAGTTTTAGTAGTTAGGTTTTACTAAAGACCTAAATAACTATTACTAGTTTGCATACTTAGCTGCAGAAATAAATTTTTCTATATCTCTTCCTTGCTCAGACTTTGCATAATTTTCTTTTATCTTAGTAAAAAGTGTTTCTGCTTTGTCAAAATCTTTTAACTGCATTGCAATTTGTCCTGCTTTATATAAAAATAAAGGAGTTGTAAATTCATTATCTTTTTTATTAGCTGCTTTTTCGTAATATTCTAAAGCATCTTCTGGTTGATTTATGTCTGCAAAAGCATCACCAATAGCACCTAAAGAAACAGGGCCTAACATTTCATCATCAGAATTAAATTTACTTAAATACTCAATAGCTTTGTCGTATTTTTTCATTTGTAAGTAAGAAACACCCGCATAGTAATTTGCTAAGTTTCCTGCATCTGTACCACTGTAAGAATCTGCAATATCTAAAAAACCATATTTTCCATTAGCACCTTCTAAACCTAAAGTTAATAAAGAGTCTATACCAGAGCCAGCTGTTGCAGCTTCATCAAAATATGTTCTTGGAAAAGCTAATTCATTTGCAGCTTCTGTTTCATTTGGTTCTACTATAAATTTGTTATAGCCTAAATAAGCCAAAAAGATAACCACAATACCTATTAAACCTAAAAATAAAGGTTTGCTATTTTTTTCAATCCATTGCTCAGATTTAGAAGCTGTTTCTTCTAAAGTATTAAATACTTCTGCAGTTTCGTATTCTGTTTCTTCAACTTGGTTAACCTCTTTTTGAACTTTAGGTTTATATCCTCTTTTCTTGTATGTTGCCATTTTTGCTTAAAAATTAGTGGCGACAAAAATAGTTTTTTTAATTGGATTTTAAAAGACTATAATTCGCTAAATTTTCAATAATTTGCAATTCATTTTTAACCTATTTTTTTATTCATGTATTTACAAAAGATTTCTTTAGTTAATTTTAAAAATATAGAATCTCAATCATTTGATTTTCAGAAAAAAATAAATTGTTTTGTTGGTAATAACGGAGTAGGAAAAACAAATGTTTTAGATGCAATTTACTATTTATCTTTTGCTAAAAGTTACTTTAATTCTGTAGCAAAGCAGAATATTATGCACGGAACAAGCTTTTTTATGATTGAAGGAGATTATGTTTTAAACGATAGAAATGAAAAAATTGTATGTAGTTTAAAAAACGGACAAAAGAAGGTTTTAAAAAGAAACGGAAAGAGTTACGAGAAATTTTCTGAACATATTGGTCAATTACCTTTAGTAATAATATCGCCAGCAGATAGAGATTTAGTAACAGAAGGTAGTGATACAAGAAGAAAATTTATTGATGGTGTAATTTCTCAACAAGATAAAAAATACTTACAAGATTTATTATCATATAATAAAGTATTAACTCAAAGAAATGCGTTGTTAAAATATTTTGCAGCAAATAGAACTTTTGATGCTTTAAACTTAAGTGTTTACGATGATCAATTATGTGAATATGGAGCTCGTATTTATAAAGTAAGAAAAGATTTTTTAGAAAAATTTATACCTATATTTAATAGTAAATATCAAATAATTTCTGGTGATAAAGAGCGTGTGAATCTTTTGTATAAAAGTCAGTTAAACGATTTTTCTATGCAAGATTTATTAAAAGATTCTTTAACTAAAGATAAAATTATTCAATATACAACAACAGGTATTCATAAAGATGATTTAAGTTTTGATATTGGAGATTATCCTATTAAAAAATTTGGCTCTCAAGGGCAACAGAAATCTTATTTAATAGCTTTAAGATTGGCTCAGTTTGAGTTTATTAAACAACAATCTAATGTAACACCTATTTTATTGTTAGATGATATTTTTGATAAATTAGATGAAAATAGAGTTTCTCAAATTATAGAATTGGTTAATAATGATGAATTCGGACAAATCTTTATTACAGATACACATTCCGAAAGAACAGAAAATATATTAAAACAGAGTAATAAACCTTATCAGATTTTTAAATTATAATGACAAAAAGAGAAAACGAATCATTTTCTGTAAAAGATTTAATGCAGAGTTTTATTAAAGAAAACAACTTAAGTAAAGGAATGCAAAAGTTGAAGATAGAAGAAACATGGAATTCTATGATGGGACCAGGTGTGGCAAATAATACCACTTCTGTAAAACTGCAAAACAAAACATTGGTTATACAATTAACGTCTTCTGTTTTACGTGAAGAGTTAAGTTACGGTAAAGATAAGATTATAAAAATGATGAACGAAGAGCTAGGAGAGGAAATAATTTCTAAACTGATGTTAGTTTAAACGAAGTATCTGTTTATAAAATCAAAGTTTAAAAATTTAATTTTTAATTCTTTTCAAGTAAAGAAAATAAAGTTCTAATTAAAACTTTATTTAAATTGTGCGCACGAGAAGATTCGAACTTCCACGAACTTACGTTCACAGCCCCCTCAAGGCTGCGCGTCTACCAGTTTCGCCACGTGCGCGCATTGTAAGAAAACTAAAAAAGGTTAAGCATTTGCTTAACCTTTTTGTGACCGGGCTGGGGCTCGAACCCAGGACCCTCTCCTTAAAAGGGAGATGCTCTACCAACTGAGCTACCAGGTCATTTTAACCGCGTGCAAATATAATATCAATATTTGGATTAATCAGTATATTTTTATTATTTTTTGTAGATATTTGTAAAAAAATAAAAATCAATGAAAATAGTACTTTTAGGTTATATGGCTTCAGGAAAATCTAGCATCGGTAAGAGATTGTCTAAATTGTTATCTATGAGTTTTTTAGACTTAGATGATTACATTATAGAGAAAGAAGGAATGTCTGTTTCGGAAGTTTTTGACAAAAAAGGAGAAATTTATTTTAGATTGATTGAAAACAAATATTTAAAAGAAATTTTAAGTAAAGATGAAAGTTTTATCCTTTCATTAGGAGGAGGGACTCCTTGTTATGCAAATAATATGGATGAAATAAACAATAGTAAAGATGTTATTTCTATTTATTTGCAAGGTAGTGTTTCTAAATTAGTAGATAGGCTAATTAAAAAGAAAAGCAAAAGACCTCTAATTGCTTCCTTAGAAAATAGTAAAATACCGGAATTTGTTGCAAAACACCTTTTTGAAAGACGTGCTTTTTATGAAAAAGCAAAACTTACTATAAAGATAGATGGTAAAAGTAAAAAAGAAGTAGCAGAAGAACTGGCCGATAAATTAAATTAAATAGGCAATTGTTTCTTTACCAGAAAACTCTACTTGAATATGTTCTTTTATAGAGGTTGATAAAGAAATCCCTTTAAAATCTGCCTTAACAGGATATTTTTTATGATTTCTGTTAACCAAAACAGCAGTTTTAAAGTTTTTTAAGGGAACACTTAAAAAGTGTTTAACACCGTAAATTAAAGTAGTACCAGAGTTTAAAACATCATCAACAAGAACAAGAGATTTGTTTTTGTATTCATTAATATCTATAGAAGTAGAAATTGGTTTTAAAGGATCTGTTTTATCCATTATCACTTCGCAAATAATTACTTTTAAAGGAGAAATTTCTTTTAAAACAGCCACTATTTTTTCAGCAAAAATAAAACCATTACCAATAATCCCTGCAACTACAATTTCTTCTTCAGAACTATTAGCTTCATAAATTTGAAAGGCAATCCTTTTAATTTTTTGTTTAATTTGTAACTCGTCTAATATTACATTATTTGTCGCTGTCATCTTCTTCTATTATGTCTTCTTGATAATTATCTATATCTCTTCTGTCTTTTTTAGTTGGCCTTCCTGTACCTTTTTTTCTGTAATAATCTTTTGCAAATTTTAGCAATTCAGTTTTTTCAAAGGCTTCTTTTGGTGTAACGTCTTTTCTATATAAATCTACTAATTTTGCACCAACTCTATTTTCTGGTAAATCTAAAACTTTTATTTGATAATTGATTTGATTTTTTCTAACAACAATTAACTCGTTACCAAATATTTCTTTAGATGGTTTTAGGCTTTTATTATCAATTTTAACTTGCCCTTTTTTACAGGCAGTTGTAGCTATACTTCTTGTTTTAAAAACTCTAATACACCACAAATATTTATCAATCCTCATAAAAAAAATTAAATAGAAAATATTAACTAACTATTCTACAAAGGTATAAAATTGATGAATTTTGTCTCAATAATTTTAGTTTAAATCTTAAGATTTAATGTAGAATAAAAAAAGCAGAAAAATTAAAATTATTTTTCTGCTTTTCAATAAGTATATAATTTAAACGAACTATAGTTTAAAAGAAAGGCCAAAAATTATTTGATCTGTTCTATTATCAATAGTAATATTAGTAAATTTTGCTTCATTTTCAGACAAACCTCTTTCCCATCTAACGTCTACACCAAGGTTACCTATTTCAATTCCAAATCCCATTTGTGCACCAATAGAAAATTTCTCAAATTCATCGGTAGTTAGGTTAGAAAAATTAAATTCATCATCTAAAATGTATTGAAAAGAAGGACCTATAAAAGCATTTGCAAATCCAAAGAATTTTTTACCAATTAAAACAGGAACATCAATTTTTTTAAAATTATAATCTGTTGATGAGTTGTTGTAAATATATTCGCTTTTTACTTGTGTGTAAACAATTTCTGGTCTTAAATACAAGCCTACAATTGGTAAATTGCCTCTAAACCAAATACCTGCATGATAACCAGATTTAGATTCTGCACCTTCTAATACATCATTTCCTGTAGATGAAAAAGTAGCATCGCCACTATTATTGTAGTTTACACCACCTTTTAAACCAAAATTAATTTGTGCATTAGATATTTGACTAAGGCCTAATACTAAACAGATTGTTAGAATAATTTTTTTCATCTTTTCTTTTTAAAATTAATTATTTTATTTTTTAAATAAAACGAAATTATTTTCTAGAAATTGCCTTTTTTGCAGCGGCTACAACAGAAGCTGCATTTAAGCCATATTTTTCCATTAATTGAGCAGGTGTTCCAGATTCTCCAAAAGTATCATTTGTACCAATAAATTCTTGTGGGGTAGGAGTGTTAAGAGATAAAGTTCTTGCAACGCTTTCACCCAAACCACCTATTATATTATGTTCTTCTGCAGTTACAATACAACCAGTTTTAGCAACAGATTTTAAAATAATCTCTTCATCTAAAGGTTTTATTGTGTGTATGTTTATTACTTCTGCAGAGATACCTTGTGCTTCTAATTGTTCTGATGCTTGTAAAGATTCCCAAACTAAGTGCCCAGTAGCAACAATTGTTACGTCTGTACCTTCTGTTAATTGAATTCCTTTACCAATTTCAAATTTTTCTTCTTTATAATCTGGCATAAAAATTGGCACAACCGGACGACCAAAACGTAAGTAAACAGGCCCGTCATGCTCTGCAATAGCAATCGTTGCTGCTTTGGTTTGGTTGTAATCACAAGTGTTAATTACAGTCATACCTGGTAACATTTTCATTAAACCAATATCTTCTAATATTTGGTGTGTAGCTCCGTCTTCTCCTAAAGTTAAACCTGCGTGAGATGCACAAATTTTAACGTTTTTACCAGAATACGCAATAGATTGACGAATCTGGTCATACACTCTACCTGTAGAAAAGTTAGCAAAAGTTCCTGTAAAAGGTATTTTACCACCAACAGTTAATCCAGCAGCAATACCCATCATGTTTGCTTCTGCAATACCAATTTGGAAAAATCTTTCTGGATTTTCTTTTATAAATTGGTTCATTTTTAAAGAACCAATTAAATCTGCACATAAAGCAACTACGTTTGGATTTGTTCTTCCTAATTCTGTTAAACCATCACCAAAACCAGAACGTGTATCTTTTTTTTCTGTGTACGTGTATTTTTTCATTATAAATTGTTGTATTGTAAAATTTTGGTAAAAATAAACTTTTATTTTACTTTAGAGAAAAGAAAATGGATAATAGAAAAAAGACTTTTAAACATATATTATTAATTAGGTAAAAAAAAGTGTTTAAAATAATGATTTCTATAATTTTATTAGTTCTTTATAAAGTTTTTGCACAGGCAAACCAACAACATTAAAATAACTACCTTTAATGTTATCTATTGCTATAAAACCAATCCATTCTTGTATTCCGTAGGCTCCAGCTTTATCAAAAGGTTGGTAGTTTTTTATATAATAGTTTATTTCTTCATCAGATAATTCTTTAAAAGAAACAATAGTTGTATCGTTTATAATTTTTTGAAAATTTTTATTTTTTATACTGATAGATGTAATTACTTGATGCTTTTTGCCAGATAAATCTTTTAACATTTTAAAAGCTTCTTCTGGATTTTTAGGTTTTCCTAAAGCCTTTTCTTCTAGCCAAACAATGGTATCCGAAGTAATTAATAAATCTTTGTCTGATAAATTTGTAAAGGATTTTGATTTTAAATCAGCTAAAAAATCGGTAATTTCTGTGCCTTTTAATTCTTGTGGATAAATTTCTTCAACTTCTTTTAATTGTACTGAAAAATCAATATCTAAATCTTTAAAAAATTGTTGTCTTCTTGGAGAACCAGATGCTAAAATAACATTGTAATCTTTTAGTTTTTCTCTTAACATTACATAAATTTAAATAAAATCATTGATAAAATACCAAAGAACATAATTGCTTTCATTATGCTGCTTAGTTTAGAAAAGTCTTTTTTTGTTTCAGCTAAATATAATCTAAACATAAAAAAGAGTAACGGAAATAGTAATAGAACAATTCCGTAAATTAAAAATAAAGCATTGTTTTTGTTAAAGTTTAATGTTATCAAAAGAAATATTAATAAGATACAGCTAAAGAAAAAAGCGACTTTAGAAGCTCTTTTTCTTCCTATTATTATCGGTAATGTTTTTGCTTTTATTTTTAAATCTCCGTTTATGTCTTCTATATCTTTAGATATTTCTCTAATTAAAGTGGTTAAAAAAGAAAAGATAGAATAAGTAACTACAGTGTAATAAAGTAGAATTCCGTCTCCAACATTTTTAGTTTTATAATTAGTGTGAAACAAAAAAGTTAAAATTATTGGTAAACTGCATAAAGTAGAAATTAACACATTGCCAATTAAAGCTTTCTTTTTAAAATAGTAAGAGTAAAAAAATAAACTTAGAATACTAAAAATGTAAACAGAAATTAAATTAAAAGAATTATTAATATAGCATAAATAAACTGCGAGTATAAAACCAACTAATGTAAAAGCGATATAAGAAAAGGTAGCTGTTTTAATATTGATGCTATTTTGTATTAAAACACTTTTGGGTTTGTTTATTTTGTCTGTTTCTATATCAAAAATATCATTTATGATATAGCCTGCAGCTGTAATTAAAATTACCGAAGTACTTAAAAATACAAATTGAAAATTGGTAAAATAAACAAACTCTATAATAGAATTAATTAATACATATTTGGTTAAAACCATCGTTAATAAAATCATTAAAAGATTTTTGTAACGTATTAGTTTTAAAAAATCCATTATCCGTTAAAGCTTTTTTTAATTCTTGCTAAGTCTCGCTTATTGTCTCGGTCTTTTAACACATTACGCTTATCGTGTGTTTGTTTTCCTTTTGCTAAAGCAATTTCTAACTTGGCAAAACCTTTATCGTTAATAAATAATCGTAACGGTACAATTGTATTACCTTTAGCTTCTACATCTTTTTTTAAGCTGCGTAATTCTCGCTTATTTAATAATAATCTGCGTTCGCTTTTAGGTTTGTGGTTAAAATGGTGACCAAACATGTATTCTTGTATATACATGTTAACAATAAACAATTCTCCTTTTTCATTAAACTCGCAAAAGCTTTCTGTAATTCTTGCTTGGCTTAATCGAATAGATTTTATTTCTGTTCCGGTTAATTGAATTCCAGCAACAAATTTGTCTAGAATTTCAAATTCGAAACGTGCTTTTTTATTCTGTATGTTTATCTTTTTTTGTACAGCCATCGACTGATTTTTTATTTAAAAAATTTTAACAAAGATACATTTTTACTTTACTCAAAGAAATGTAATTTTGAAAACTATTTTTATCAAACTAAATAAAATCTTATGAAATATTTATCAGTAGTTTTTTTTCTTTTAATAATTTCTTGCAAGCCTACTCAGAAAAATTATACTGCTCAAGAAATAATAGATAAATCAATTGCTGCTTCTGGAAGTGATAAAATTGCAAATGCTGAACTTAAATTTATTTTTAGAGACAAAGAATATATTGCAAACAGAAAAGCTGACGGTAGTTTTAAACTTACTAAAAAGTATAAAGATGAAAAAGTAGGTTTTGTTTCTGATATTTTAAGCAATAAAGGTTTTAAAAAACTAATAAATGGTACTCCTTATCAATTAAAAGATTCACTAGCTAATATAGCGTCTAATGCAGTAAACTCTGTACATTATTTTTCGGTTTTACCTTACGGATTAAATGATAAAGCAGTAAAAAAGAAGTTGTTGCCATCGGTTACAATTAAAGGAGAAGAATATTATAAAGTAGAAGTTACTTTTTCTGAAGATGGAGGAGGAGAAGATTTTGAAGATGTATTTATTTACTGGATTAGAAAAAAAGATTTTTTAATGGATTATTTGGCTTATTCTTATCACACAAACGGAGGTGGAAAGCGTTTTAGAGCTATTAATAAAGAGGTGATAAAAAACGGAATTCGTTTTGTAAATTACGATAATTACAAACCTTTAAACGATTCTATACCTTTAATAGATATTGATAAAGCTTTTGAAGAAAATCAACTTAAAAAGTTATCAGAAATTAATTTAGAAGAAATAGAAGTAACTATTTTATAGCTTTTTATAGCCTAAATTTTAATATATAAATCCGTGTTATTTATGTCTGTTAAACTGTGTTTAACAGATTTTTTTGTGGTAATAAGTGGTTTTAAAACACAAATTACAGTTGTTTTGCCAAGTATAATAAGTTTGTTGTTTGTTACTTTATAATTCCATCTGTATTTTTCTATAGGAATATTCAGTTTTAGTAATTCTTTACTAATTTCTTCTTTGTCTATTATCCAATCCATAATTTCATCATCGTTACTAAATGTTGGTGTTTTTTCTGATGAATTGGTAAAATCAAACTCCCATTTTACAGGAATATTAAATTGATAACTATAAGGCTCTCCAACATAACTTTCTTGTTTTTTATTTAGGCTTTTTAACCAATTAATTTGTTTTTCTGTAGGATATTTTTTTGCAATTTCTTTAGATAAATCTGTTTTTCCTGGTGATTTTGAAGTTGGATAAAAAACGTAAAATGGTTTTGCTAAATAATGATTGTTGTAGCTTCCGTCAAAAACATTAAAATGAGGAGAAGCAATAATATTAGGCGTTTTATCATTAGAAAAAGCAGACTTTAAAACCTGTAAAAGTTTTTTATTTTCTCCTAAACCACAAGAATGAAAAATAATGTTAGCATTCTCTATCCTTTTTTTGTGTAATTTTGGTAAACTCTTATTTTTTAATACTTCTTGTAGAGTTTCAATTGTAATTCTTTCTCCATTTTCAAGTGTTTTTAAACTCATTCCTCGCCAAGGATTACTGTGACTTACAATATGTATTTCATAAAAAAAAGTTTCATTTTCGTTTTTGTTTAGCCAATTAATAATTGCTTCTAAAGAATAGGTGTCTTCAATTATTTTAAATTTCTTTTGTTTAAAGTAAGATCTTGCATTGTTGTAATATTGATTATCATCTTTGTCAAAACCAGCAATAAAAACAATCGAATTATTTAATGTTTTTACATTGTTTGTAGTGTTTAAAGAAACTTTATTTTTACTAATTAATGTATTACAAGTTGTAATAAGTAAACAGAAGTAAACGATTGTTTTTAATGCTAATTTCATTGTATATGTTTTTATTTGGTTAAAATAATTACCGTATTTTGGTTTGTGTTTAAGTTGGTTGGTAATTGATTAAAAGCTACTTTTAAATTGCTAATTATTTTCCATAAACCATTTTCCTCTTTTTCTATTTTTACTATTTGCCCGTTTTTATTTATATGTAATTTTATGTTTTTATACTTATTTAAATACATATTTATAATTGCCGAATAATTACCTTTTAACCACATTTTTATTGCTCTTTTTTGATTGTTATTAATATTGTTTGAAATTGTTATTTTAAATGTTTTTTTAATTTTTGATGTCCCTTTAATATCTGCAGCTGCACCAACAGAAGTATTATTAACATATTTAGGCATTGTTAAAGGTTGTTTAACGTTGGTTAATTTGCCTTTTTTGTTTACAATTTCATTATCAATAGCAACAAAAGAGGTAAACTCTGTTGCTAAATTGTAGGTTAAACCAAGTTTGATAACTTCTTGTTTTACATCCTCATTAAAATTTCTTTTATAATCGATTAATTGTTCAATTTTTTTTCGTGCCCATAAATATTTTAAAGCTTTATTGTCTTTACTTAATTTGCCGTTTTGTACTTGGTGTGTTTGTGTAATTTTTTTATCACCTTGCCAGCCAGAAAAGCTAATTGTTCCGTTGGCTTTTCCTTTGTATTTTCCGTAAATTAAAAGAGGTCTGTTTGCAAAAACGTCTGGTATTGTTTTAGGTGTAACATCGTAAATATCAAAGTTATTTGTAGTTAGTTTTATTTGCGTTAAAACTGGGTGAGCTATCATTTTTTTAAAGTCTTTAGCTACTTTTAAAGCATCTGTTTTGCTAGTTGCAACAAAAGAGTTGCTGTTACTTACTTTGCTAATCCCTTCTATTAAATATCGGTTTACACTGCTGCCAATTCCAAAAGTAAATACGTTTGCTTTGTCTAAATTGTTTTCAATTAATTCAAAAGTTTCTTTTTCTACATTAATATATCCATCAGTAATTAATACCATTGTTCTGGCAGAGTTTTCATCTTTTCTGGGTAGTTTGTAAGCAGTTTTTAAAGCGTTAATTAATTCAGTTCCGCCACCATAATTAGAGGTACTTTTGTTTAAGTAATTAATAGCTGTTTCTATATTTGTACTTGTTGCATTTACAGATTTTTCTTTAAAAATTGAGCTTGTAGAAGCAAATAATTGTACATTAAAAGTGTCTGTTTCTTTTAAATCACTCAATAAATTGCGCATTAATTCTTTAGAAACATCCAACGGATAACCATTCATAGAACCAGAAACATCAACAATAAATAAGTATTCTCTTGGTGGTATTTTTTTAGAAACAATTTCTTTTGGTGGTTGTACCATTAAGGTAAAGAAATTTTCATTTTCTCCTTCGTATAACAATAAACCGGATTCAATTTTAGTACCTCTTAAAGAGTAGTTTAAAATAAAATCTCTATTTGCAGAGTTTTCATCTAAAACTACAATTTCTGCTGAAGTAGCATCCGGATAATGAATATCTATTTTATGAGATTTAGAAAAGATATTCTTAATTATAACACCTGCATTTATACAAACATCAATACTATTTGTAAAAGTATTATTTGTTCCTTTTTTGGTGTATGGTACATTAAAAACTTCTTCTTTAGATTTTTTTTCTCCAGTAAATCTAGGACCAACAACACCAGGAATTATAAACTGATATTCATCTGCGTTATTAATTAACATTTCTGTATAAGAAAGAGATATTATTACTTCTTCATTAGGTAAAATGTTACCTACTTTCATTTTAAAAACATTGGGTCTTTCTTGGTCTAATTTTGCGGCTCTTTTACCTTCTTTTATTGCTTTATTATAGATTTTATTTGCTTTCTTTTTTTCAAAAACTATTGCTTTTGTTGTTCTGTTTCCGGTTGTTATATTCATGTCATGCACAGCTGCTTTAGTGCTCATCGGAAAAATATAACTAGCTTCTATAGCTGTTTTAGTAAGGTTTTTATACGTTTGTATAATTTGAACATTAGCAATTGTACCAGATATTTGTACGCTTGTTTGTGTTGCTTTTAACGGAATGTTAGCTTCTTTAGTTGTGGTTTCTAAATACGGACTTTTAGTTTGTTGTGCATTTAAGATTGCAGAAAAAACAATGGTAAATAAAGTAAATAATAGTTTCATTTTTTTGATGTTTTAAGTTGATTAACACATCAAAAATAGGAGGTAAGTTTGGGGTAATTTTATGCCAAATAGAATTCGTAACTATAGCATTAGAATTCGTCGTAAAAATTAAAAGGTAGTTTTTTTTAGAAGCTGTTCCCGCTTTTCGCACTCGCTTTTTTTTACGGGTTTTAAATTTGCTTTTTTACTAGTTTTAAGCTCTTTTTATTATCTAAAAATAATATTTAAATAAAAAAAGAGCTCAAACAAATGCTTCAATCGGGGCTAAGTGTATTTACTGGTTTCGTTTATTACTTAGAAAGTTGTTATTATTCAACTTTTTTAATAATACTTGTTTTTTTATCACCAGAAATGGTTACAATAAATAAGCTAGCATTATCGCTATCATCCATGTCTTTGTATTTTTTTTCGTCTAAAATTTTATTAGCAAAAGCAGGTGTTGTATTACTGTGGCCAACTATTAAAACAGTTTTTCCTTTTGTTTCTGCTTTAAAAATAGAATCGTACATATTTCTAGGGTTGTAGCTTATAATTTCTAAGTTTTTACTAGCAGCAGTTGGTTTAGCGGTTTGTTGTGTTCTATTATAATCTGTAGAATAAACCGCATCTAAATGAATTTCTTTAAAATATTTAGCCCAGTTATCAGCTCTTTTTAATCCTTTTTCAGTCAAATTAGGATTTCTGTTAGTATTATTAGTTCTTTCTTTTTCTGCATGACGAATTAGGTAATAAGTTGTGGTTTCATCAGAAGAACAAGCAGAGAATAAACAAAAAGTAAAAACAAAAAGGAATAATAATTTTTTCATAAAAAAAGGTTTTGATGCTCAAAGGTAATTAAAAAAGAAAAAGCGATGTTTAAAACATCGCTTGGTTTCTGCTTTACTATTTTAATTGTTTACATTACCTCAATTACTTTTACAGGTTTAGGTTTTGCTTCCTCTAACTTCGGAATTGTAATTTTTAATTCACCGTTTTTATAAATAGCATTTATTTTATCGCTATCTACAACTCCTTTTGGTAGTGTAAAACTTCTTTTAAAAGATAGGTAACTATACTCTTTTCTGGTATAATTATCATTAGAGCTTTCATTATTTGATGTTTTTTCTGATGATATTGTTAAAATATCATTGTCTAAATCAATTTTAAAATCTTCTTTTTCCATTCCTGGTACAGCAACATCTACTATAAAATCATTTTCACTTTCTTTAATGTTTACAGCTGGTAATGTTGTGTTAGTGTCAGAAAAATTTGAAGTAGACCAATCTCTAAAAAAGTCGTTAAACACGTTTGGTAAAACTGGAAAATCTTTACTTTTTAATAACATAATTTTACATTTTTTAGTTAAACATTATTTTTTATTTCGGTGTCTATAAATCAAATAAAATGCCAATTAAAAAAAATGTCATTTTTTCAGTTTTAAAATTGATTTTTTGTCAGTTAATTTATTGATAGGTAGGTTTGTATAGTAAAAAAAGGTAGCGTTATAATAACGCTACCTTTTATTAAGTATTTAACTTTATTTATTGTTTAATTATGATACATTTTCTACCAAATCAGACTGATTTCTAAAAACTAATTTTTCATCAAAAGCATCTAAAAGAATAATGCTGTCTGTAGTAATTTTACCTGATAAAATTTCTTTAGAAAGCTGATTTAAAACTTCTTTCTGTATGACTCTTTTTACAGGTCTTGCACCAAATTCTGGCTGATATCCTTTTTTTGCTAAATAAGTAATAGCTTCATCTGTAGCATCTAAAGTAATGTCTTGTTTGCCAATCATTTTCTTTAAATGTTCTATTTGTAATTTTACAATTTCAAAAATATCAGATTGATTTAAAGGTGTAAACATAATTACATCATCAATTCTATTTAAAAACTCTGGTCTTACAGCTTGTTTTAATAAACCTAAAACTTCAATTTTAGCTAATTCTGTAACAGCATCTATATCTGCTTTTGGGTCGCTAAATTTTTCCTGAATTATATGGCTTCCCATATTAGAAGTCATAATAATTATGGTGTTTTTAAAATCTGCAACACGTCCTTTGTTGTCTGTTAATCTACCTTCATCTAAAACTTGTAATAAAATATTAAAAGTATCTGGATGCGCTTTTTCTATTTCATCTAACAATACTACAGAATAAGGTCTTCTTCTAACAGCTTCAGTTAATTGTCCACCTTCATCATAACCAACATATCCCGGAGGCGCACCAACCAATCTACTCACAGAATGCTTTTCTTGATATTCGCTCATGTCAATACGTGTCATGGCGTTTTCATCATCAAATAAATACTCTGCCAATGCTTTTGCTAATTCTGTTTTACCAACACCTGTTGTTCCTAAAAATAAGAAACTACCAATAGGTTTGTTAGGGTTTTGCAAACCAGCTCTAGATCTACGAACAGCATCAGAAACTGCAATAATTGCCTCTTCTTGTCCTACAACTCTTTTATGTAATTGATGTTCTAGTTTTAATAATTTTTCACGTTCAGATTGAATCATTTTTGTAACCGGAACACCAGTCCATTTTGCAACAACTTCTGCAATATCATCATAAGTTACTTCTTCTTTTATTAAAGAATTTTCCGATTGATTTTCTTTAAGGTTTTGCTGTAAAGCCTCTAAATCTTCTTGCGCTTTTTTAATTTTTCCGTAACGTAACTCTGCAACTAAACCGTAATTACCTTCTCTTTCGGCTTTTTCTGCTTCAATTTTAAAGTTTTCTATGTCTAATTTTGCATTCTGAATATTATCAACAACTTCTTTTTCAGATTTCCATTTTGCATTAATTTCGTTGCGTTCTTCTTTTAAGTTTGCCAAATCAGAACGAAGAGATTTTAACTTAACTTCATCTTTTTCTCGTTTAATTGCTTCAATTTCAATCTCTAATTGCATTACCTTACGATCTAAAACATCTAATTCTTCTGGTTTAGAATTGATTTCCATACGTAATTTAGAAGCAGCTTCGTCCATTAAATCAATTGCTTTGTCTGGTAAAAACCTGTTGGTAATATAACGTTGTGATAATTCTACAGCGCCAATAATTGCTTCGTCTTTAATACGTACTTTATGATGTGTTTCGTATTTTTCTTTAATTCCACGAAGTATAGAAATGGCACTTTCTGTATCTGGTTCGTCTACAATTACTTTTTGAAAACGACGCTCTAAAGCCTTGTCTTTTTCAAAGTATTTTTGATATTCATCTAACGTAGTTGCACCAATTGCACGTAATTCTCCACGAGCTAATGCAGGTTTTAAAATATTTGCAGCATCCATTGCGCCTTGTCCGCCACCGGCACCAACAAGCGTATGTATTTCATCAATAAAAAGTACAATGTCTCCTTCAGAATTTGTTACTTCTTTAACCACTGCTTTTAAACGCTCTTCAAACTCACCTTTGTATTTTGCACCTGCAATAAGTGCACCCATATCTAAAGAAAAAATTAATTTATCTTTAAGATTTTCAGGTACATCACCATCTACAATTCTGTGTGCTAAACCTTCTGCAATAGCAGTTTTACCTGTTCCTGGTTCACCAACTAAAATTGGATTATTTTTAGTTCTACGAGATAAAATTTGTAATAATCTTCTTATTTCTTCATCTCTACCAATAACAGGGTCTAATTTACCATCTTGTGCAAGTTGGTTTAAATTATTGGCAAATTTATTTAAAGAATTGTACGTTTCTTCTTGGCTTTGCGATGTTACTCTTTCGCCTTTTCTTAACTCATCTATAGCAGCTTTTAAATGCTTTTCTGTTACGCCTTGGTCTTTTAAAACTTGTGCAATATTACTTTTAGATTTAAATATAGCTAAGATTAAATGCTCAATAGAAACATAATCATCGTTCATGTTTTTTGCAATAACAGAAGCTTCTGTAAGTGTTTTACTCGCTTCTCTAGAGATCATTAATTCTGCACCAGAAACTTTAGCAAAACTTTCTAATTGTTTGTCTAAAATTTGTGATATAACAGTTGTATTGATGTTTAGTTTCTTTAATAGAAAAGGTAAAACATTTTCATCTACTTGTAATAAAGCTTTAAAAATGTGTTCATTTTCTATTTGATTATGACTATAACCTTGCGCAATTTGTTGCGCCATTTGTATGGTCTCTTGTGATTTTGTTGTATAGTTATTAAAATTCATTTTCTATTTTTTTATTTTCTTTTGATAGGTATTAAGCAATTTTAATACCATCTCGATAGGTATAAATAAAACGGTCAAATTGTCTGTTTTATTGTTGTTTAAGCTGACTTTTTGTCTTGTGAAAGTTTTCTATATTTGTAACGACAACTTTATAAAACATACAAATGGGCATATTTAATAATATCTTTAAAGGTAATAATGAAGAATCAAAAAATGAAGAAAAAAAGACATATTTAAATTGGATTCCTTTAACATCTTTAGAGCAATTAGAAGAAATTAAAGAAATTTCTAAAACAGAAGCTGTTTTAATTTTTAAACATTCTACAAGATGCGGAATTAGTAGTATGGTTATAAAACGATTTGAAGCGCTTTTTAAAGAAGAGCATAAAAATTTAAAAGTTTACTATTTAGATTTGTTAAACTATAGAAATATTTCTGATGAAGTAGGTTATACTTTTCAAGTAATGCACCAATCACCGCAGTTAATTGTTGTACAAAACGGTGTTTCTGTACACAATGCATCTCATTATGATATAACAATTACAAATTTATCAAGATTTATATAGTTTAAACTTGCATTAAACCTTAATTAAGTCTTATTTTTGCTACCTAAAATTTTTAATCGATTTGGCAGATATAAAGACTTCAACAACAAAACCAGGTAAAGAATTATACGGATATCAAAAAGATGCTCTACAAGAGATTTTTAAAAGATTCGAAAATGCACCTAAAGATTATCATTTATTATATCAATTGCCTACTGGAGGTGGAAAAACGGTAATATTTTCTGAAATAGTAAGAAGGTATATTGCTAAATTCAATAAAAAAGTATTGGTTTTAACTCATAGAATAGAGTTAAGTAAGCAAACTTCTAAAATGATTAAAGAATTTGGTGTAAGAAATAAAATTATTAATTCTACCGCTAAATTAGATGATCAGCACGATTTTGACTGTTTTGTAGCCATGGTAGAAACCTTAAAAAACAGATTAAATGACGATAAGTTAGATATTTCTGATATAGGTTTAGTAATTGTAGATGAGGCGCATTATAATTCTTTTACAAAGATTTTTAAATTTTTTAATGATTCTTTTATTCTTGGTGTTACAGCAACTCCTTTAAGTTCTAATACAAAATTACCAATGTATGAAAACTACCAAGAATTATTTGTTGGAGAACCAATTCATGATTTAATTGCTAATGGATATTTGGCAAAAGCAAATATGTATTCTTTTAACGTTGGTTTAACTTCTTTAGAAGTAGGAGCAAATGGAGATTATACAGTTAAATCATCAGAAGATTTATATACAAATAATGACATGCTTACCAAATTGGTTTCTGCATACGAAGAAACAGTAAAAGGTAAAAAGACATTAATTTTTAATAACGGTATTAACACTTCTATTCAAGTATTTCATGCTTTTAAAAGAGCTGGTTATCCTATAGCACATTTAGATAATACAAATTCTAAAGCAGAAAGAGAACTTATTTTAAAGTGGTTTAATAAAACGCCAAATGCAATTATAACTTCTGTAAGTATTTTAACAACAGGGTTTGATGAGCCAAGTATAGAGGCAATTATACTAAATAGAGCAACAAAATCTTTAACATTATACTACCAAATGATTGGGCGTGGTTCTCGTATTTATAAAGATAGAAACGAGTTTGATGTAATTGATTTGGGTAATAACTTTCATAGATTTGGTCCTTGGGGAGCAGATTTAGATTGGCAAAAAATGTTTAGTGCACCAGATTATTATTTAAATGCAATTCTTTCTGATGAAGAAATAGAAAGCACTTTTAAATATGAATTGCCTGCAGATGTTAAAAAAGAATTTGCCAACTCTACAGACACTTATTTTGATATGAAAAAAGTGTATATAGATACTATAAGGCAAGGAGAATCATCTAAAAGAGTTTTAGAAAAATCAATAGAACATCATGCTAAAATGTGTATAGAAAATAGTGAAGATGTTTTTGATGCATTAATTTTAGCCAAAATGTTAGGAGAAGAAATTGATGATAGAATTAATAGATATGCTAAATGTATTTCTAAAAGTACACATAACTTTGTTACTTGGTTAAAAGACGATTACAGAAAGAAATTAAACGCATATTTAAGAGCTAATTTTGATGAAGATTATGAAAAAATTCATGGTCATCCACCTATAGAAGAATAAATATTTATAAAAGAAACGCTAATTATTTAGCGTTTTTTTTTGCTTTTAACTTTCTGCTTTTTACTAAATTTAGATAAAATATACTTAATATTAAAAGCGAAAGACCTTGAAACCCTTATAATTAAAGGGAAAAACAAAATCATAAAAAAAAATCATTTTTTTTATGATTTTGTTTTTTGTATCAAAAAATAATTTACATTTACCGCACTTATTGTTAAGTAAAATGTTTAGTTTTTCTTATTTCGGAAGTAACTCTTTATCGGAGAATGAAGGTTACATCGCATTTTGGAAATGCAACGAAAAAATTAAGGTATCTCCGTTTTCTTTTCTTCAAGAATTGCAGCTTTTCTCAAAGTTGCATGTAGTTTACTTGCAAATATTACAGTGATAATAACCTTCTTATAGGCTTATAATTTCTATGCTAAAATATTAATATGTTTTTAGTATAGACGGATTTATCATACAATTAATTTAAAAATACAAGTGAACACTAAATACATAGATTTAATCGAACAAACATTCGATTTTCCTCAAGAGGAATTTAAAACAGAAAACAATAAATTATTTTGGCACGGCATTAATTTAATGGAATTAGCTACTAAATACGGAGCTCCATTAAAATTTACTTACCTACCAAAAATATCAGAAAACATCAATAAAGCAAAAGGATGGTTTAAAAATAGTATGGATAAACATAACTATAAAGGTAACTATTTTTATAGCTATTGTACTAAAAGCTCGCACTTTAAACACATTTTAAATGAAGCTTTAAAAAACGATATTCATATAGAAACATCATCTGCTTTTGATATTGATATTGTAAACAACCTTAAAAAAGAAGGCAAAATAAAAGACAATACGTTTGTTATTTGTAACGGATTTAAACGCGATCAATACATAAAAAATATTGGAGGTTTAATAAATTCTGGTCATCAAAACGTAATTCCAATCATTGATAATTATGAAGAGTTAAATCTTTTATTAGACGAAACTGATAAAAAAATAAATGTTGGTATTAGAATTGCATCAGAAGAAGAACCAAAATTTGAGTTTTATACTTCGCGCTTAGGAATAGGTTATAAAAATATTGTTTCGTTTTACGAGCGTGAAATTGCCGGCAATAAACAAGTAGATTTAAAAATGTTGCACTTTTTTATCAATACAGGTATTAAAGACAACGCATATTATTGGAACGAGTTGATGAAATGTTTAAACGTTTATATCAACCTAAAAAAAGTATGCCCAAGTTTAGATAGTTTAAATATTGGTGGTGGTTTTCCTATAAAAAATTCTTTGGGTTTTGAGTATGATTACGAGTACATGATTGATGAAATTATCAACCAAATTAAACAAGCTTGTGATGAAGCTGGTGTAGATGTGCCTCATATTTTTACAGAATTTGGAAGCTTTACTGTTGGTGAGTCTGGAGCAGCTATTTATGAAGTTTTATATCAGAAAAAGCAAAATGACAGAGAACGTTGGAATATGATAAACTCTTCATTTATAACAACTTTGCCAGATTCTTGGGCAATTAATAAACGTTTTATAATGTTGCCAATTAATAAATGGAATAAGCAATATGAACGTGTTTTATTAGGTGGATTGACTTGTGATAGTGATGATTATTACAATTCTGAACAACATATAAACGGAATTTATTTACCTGTTTACGAAAAAGAAAATCCGTTATTTATCGGCTTTTTTAATACAGGTGCATATCAAGAATCTGTGGGTGGTTTTGGCGGTTTGCAACACTGTTTAATTCCGCATCCAAAACATTTAATTATTGATAGAGATGAAGACGGAAACTTAGTCACTAGAATATTTAAAGAACAACAAAAAAGTAGCGAGTTACTTTCTATTTTAGGCTACGGAGAAATAACAGAAAGTAAAATTGAATCAGAAAAATTAATAAAAGAAGAAGTTTTTTAACTTCAAAAAAAATAAAATGAATACAAGTAAAACATATGCAGGTATCCCTAACGAGTATGGAAACCTATCAACATCAAAAATAGTTATAATTCCTGTTCCTTATGATGGAACAAGCACTTGGCAAAAAGGAGCAGATAAAGGCCCAAAAGCTTTTTTAAATGCTTCTGAAAATATGGAGTTATATGATATAGAAACAGATTCTGAAGTTTACAAAGAAGGTGTTTTTTTAGCAGAAGCTATTACAGAAAACGCATCGCCAGAAGCCATGGTAGATGTGGTACATGATGTTACAAAAAAGTTTATTAATAGAAATAAATTTGTAACTGTTTTTGGTGGAGAACATTCAATTTCTATTGGTACAATTAGAGCTTTTAACGAGTGTTTTAATAACTTAACAGTTTTACATATAGATGCGCATGCAGATTTAAGAAAAGAGTACGAGGGTACAAAATGCAATCATGCTTGTGCCGTTTACGAAGCCAATTCTACTACTAATTTAGTACAAGTAGGTATTAGAAGTATGGATATTTCTGAAAAAAGAGAAATGAATTTGGATAAAGTTTTCTTTGCGCACGATATGGCTGTAAATGAAGATTGGATGGAAGATGTAATTGATCAATTAACTGATAATGTTTTTATTACGTTTGATTTAGATGCTTTAGATCCGTCTATTATGCCATCTACAGGTACGCCAGAACCAGGTGGATTGTTTTATTACGAAACATTAGAATTCTTAAAACAAGTTTTTGAGCAAAAAAATGTAGTTGGTTTTGATATGGTAGAATTATGCCCTAATGAAAATGATAAGTCATCAGATTTTTTAGCAGCAAAATTGTTCTATAAAATGTTAAGCTACAAGTTTGCATCTAATGATGATACTTATGATAATGGAGATGATGATGTTGAAGAAAATCCATTTAGTAAATTATCAAAATTTAAAAATGATGACGATTTTTAGTCTTTTAAAATGATTAAAAATATAGAGAATATAGAATTGCAGTTTTTAACTTTAAACGATTATAAAGAGTTAAAAGCTGCTATGATTCAGGCATATTCTAGTATGCCAGATGCTTATTGGAAAGAAAGTCATATTAAAACATTAATTAAAAAGTTTCCAGAAGGCCAGGTAGTTATTAAAATAAATGGAGAGTTAGCAGGTTGTGCATTGTCTATTAAATTAGATTATGATAGCTTTAACGATCAGCATACGTATAAAGATATTACGGGTAATTATACTTTTGATACGCATGATAATAATGGAGATGTTTTATACGGAATTGATGTTTTTATAAAATCGGAATACAGAGGTTTACGCTTAGGTAGAAGGTTGTATGATTACAGAAAAGAGTTGGTAGAAAAGCAAAATTTAAGAGGCATTGCTTTTGGTGGTAGAATACCTAATTACCATAAACATGCAACAACATTATCTCCAAAAGAATATATAGAAAAGGTAAAACGTAAAGAAATTCACGATCCGGTTTTAAATTTTCAAATATCTAATGATTTTCATCCTTCTAAAATTTTAAAAGGATATTTAGAAGGAGATGAAAATTCTGGCGAATTTGCAGTTTTGTTAGAATGGGATAATATTTACTACGAAAAAAAGTCTAAAAAAGCAGCTACAAAGAAAAAAGTAGTGCGTTTAGGTTTAATTCAGTGGCAAATGCGTTTGTATAAAGATTTAGAAGAATTGATGCAACAAGCAGAATATTTTGTAGATGCAGTTTCTGCTTACAGGGCAGATTTTGCTTTGTTTCCAGAGTTTTTTAATGCTCCTTTAATGGCAGATAATAATCATTTACCAGAATCGGAAGCTATTAGAGAATTGGCTAAATATACGCCTATAATTGTGCAAAAATTTTCTGAATTGGCAATTACATATAACATTAATATAATTACTGGTAGTATGCCAGAAATTAAAAATGGTTTATTGTACAATGTGGGTTATATCTGTAAAAGAGATGGTACAACAGATCGTTACGAAAAGTTACATGTTACACCAGATGAAGCAAAAGTTTGGGGAATGCAAGGTGGTAACGAGCTAAAAACCTTTGATACAGACTGTGGTAAAATAGGTGTGTTAATTTGTTATGATTCAGAGTTTCCAGAACTAAGTAGAATTTTGGCAGAAGAAGGTATGGATATTTTATTTATTCCGTTTTTAACAGATACACAAAATGGTTACTCTAGAGTACGTCATTGTGCACAAGCTAGAGCTATAGAAAACGAGTGTTACGTTGCTATTGCGGGTAGTGTTGGTAATTTACCAAAAGTTAATAATATGGATATTCAATATGCGCAATCTATGGTGTTTACGCCTTGCGATTTTTCGTTTCCTGCAAACGGAATTAAAGCAGAAGCAACCACCAATACAGAAATGATTTTAATTGCTGATGTAGATCTAGATTTATTAAAAGATTTAAATCAATTTGGTAGTGTGCGCAATTTAAAAGACAGAAGAAAAGACATCTTCGAAGTTAAAAAACTTTAAAAAAATAATTAAAAAAGAGATTACGAAAAGTTGGTGTTAATTATCAAAATAAAATGATAAACATCTCGATATAAAATTTCTGAAAAAGAAATTTTACTCGATGAGATAGTGGTAAAATAAAGATGAATAATACATGCTGTCAGTTCGAGTGATTCTGCTTTTTGGCCGAATTGTATCGAGAACATTTAAACTCAGTTTTCACAAAAAATAAAAAAATGAATAAACCGATTACAAATTTTATAGAAAAATACTTTTTACACTTTAATGCAGCTGCTTTAGTTGATGCAGCAAAAGGGTATGAAGCACAATTAAATAAAGGCTCTAAAATGCTAGTTTCTTTAGCAGGAGCAATGAGTACAGCAGAATTAGGAAAGATTTTTGCAGAAATGATTCGCCAAGACAAGGTGCAAATTGTTTCTTGTACAGGCGCAAACTTAGAAGAAGATATTATGAATTTGGTAGCACAT
The DNA here is from genome assembly GCF_021991835.1 of Polaribacter sargassicola. Taxonomy (GTDB): domain Bacteria; phylum Bacteroidota; class Bacteroidia; order Flavobacteriales; family Flavobacteriaceae; genus Polaribacter; species Polaribacter sargassicola. Next base: position 52,767 of record NZ_JAHDAU010000006.1, on the reverse strand, counting down.
TCTCATTACAAACGTGTACCAAATTATAGAGATTTAACACCACAAGAAGAGTGGGATTTGTTAGAAAAAGGGTTAAACCGTGTAACAGATACTTGTATACCAGAAGAAGAAGCTTTTAGAAGAATACAAGAACATATTGTAAAAATATGGAAAGATGCAGAGGCAAAAGGAGAGCGTTATTTACCACATGAATACATGTATAAATTATTACTTTCTGGTGTGTTAGAAGAATATTATGAGATTGATTTAAAAGATTCTTGGATGTATGCAGCAGCAGAAAAAAACTTACCAATTATTTGTCCTGGGTGGGAAGATTCTACAATGGGTAATATTTTTGCTTCTTATGTTTTAAAAGGAGAATTAAAGGCTTCTACAATGAAATCTGGTATCGAATACATGACTTTTTTAGCAGATTGGTATACAGATAATTCTGAAAACGGAATTGGTTTCTTTCAAATAGGAGGAGGGATTGCAGGAGATTTTCCTATCTGTGTTGTGCCTATGTTGTATCAAGATATGGAAAGAACTGACACACCATTTTGGAGTTATTTTTGTCAGATTTCGGACTCTACAACTAGTTATGGTTCATATTCTGGAGCTGTACCAAATGAAAAAATTACTTGGGGTAAATTAGATATTAATACTCCAAAATTTATCATAGAAAGTGATGCTACCATTGTTGCTCCATTAATTTTTGCTTATTTATTAGAAATGTAATCAGATAGAAGTTTTATTTAATTTTATTTTTTTTAAATTTAAAAATTACTTGTAAAACTTAATGTAAATTTATTATAATGAAAAGGGTAATAGTAGAATACGCAAAATTAACAAAAGATATTTTAGATTTATTGGTAGAAAAATATCCTGACGGATATGATTATGAAGATATTATTTCTTTTAAAAATGCAAAAGGAGAAACGATAAAAGCTGTAGAAGTAAAAACAGATGATACAGACTATTTAGTAAAAATATCTGATCGTTTAGAACAAACAATGGAAGATTATGCAGAAGATGAAGATTCTTTTGATGAAAACGAAGATTTAGATATTGAAGGATTAGAAGATTAACAAAAAAAGCTTGGAGAAATCCAAGCTTTTTTATTAATCATTTTTTAGTATTAATTCTTATCAAAATTAAATTTATTTATCAAGTAAAGGTTTTTAAGGTGCTGATTGAGTAACAATTATACTGTCAAAATAATTTCCTGCTTGTAAACCGATAAACAATATTTTTTCAGAATTAGTTTCATTTTCAGTCATTTTAATATGAATTTCAGTAGCGTTTTTTCTTTCTATACTAAATTCGGTTTCTTCTATTATAAAATCTTTAGAACTCGTATCAATTTCATCAAAAGTAACTAAATTTCCATTCCAAGTAATTTCGTCAATCCACCACCATTCTCCTTCTGTATTAATAATAATAGAATCGGTATTGCTAGAAAGTGTAACATCTTTAGCAGATAATTTAATATTATCACTCCAAATTCCATCTGGTACATCTTTATTATTACAAGAAAAATTGATGAATACTATAAACAGACTTACAAGTATTTTAAACTTAAATAACAGCTTCATAACTATTGTTTTTTTAATAGATGTAAAAATTTGTAATAGGTTGCGTAATATTATTTTTAAAAGCAATAATTTTTAAAAAGAACTTATGGTATAAAAAAAACTACCAGATAAATTTTATTAAATAATCTGGTAGTTTTATTAAATAATAACTTTATTTAAAATAAAGTAAGTCTTTGGTAATCATTATTTTGCAGGTAGTATTTTACCAACGCATTCACCAAAACCAATACGAACTTTATCATTTTTACAATGAGCACGCATAATTACGGTATCATTATCATTTATAAATTTACGTTCTGTACCGTCTTTTAATTTTATAGGATTTTTTCCGTTCCATGTTAATTCTAGCATAGAACCACAACTATCATCTGTTGGCCCAGAAATTGTACCAGAACCCATTAAATCACCAGACTCAACAGGACATCCATTTACAGTATGATGCGCTAGTTGTTGTGCCATCGTCCAGTAGATATATTTAAAGTTAGATTTAGCAACTACTGTTTCTTCTCCTTTTTCTGGTTTTATTGCTACTTGTAAATTAATATCATAACTTCCCTTTTTATGTTGTTTTAAATAAGGTAAGGTTTTTTCAGTTTTATTAGGGTTTTCTACTCTAAACGGCTCTAAAGCATCTAAAGTTACTATCCAAGGAGATATCGTAGAAGCAAAGTTTTTACCTATAAATGGCCCTAAAGGTATTTTCTCCCAAGATTGAATATCTTTTGCAGACCAATCGTTTAATTGTACCAATCCAAAGATATTTTCTTCCGTTTCTTCAATAGGTATTCTATCACCTAAAACATTCGCATCCGTAGTAATAAAAGCCATTTCTAGTTCAAAATCTAATAGTTCTGTTGGCCCAAAATTAGGGGTTACACTTCCTTCGTTAGGTTTTGTTTGTCCATAAGGTCTTCTAATTTTTGTTCCAGAAGGTACAATAGAAGAACTTCTACCATGGTAACCAACTGGCATTTGTAACCAATTAGGAGACAAAGTTTCATTAGGTCCATTAAACAAAGAAACCAAGTTTGTAGCATGTTTTCTACTTGTAGAAAAATCTGTAAAATCACCAACAGCAACTGGTAATAACATTTCTACTTCATCCATTCTAAAGATAATTTTATCTTTATGATTTGGGTTATCTCTTAAGCTACCGTTGGTAACATCAAAAATTTCTGCAATTCTATTTCTTACTAAACGCCAAGTTTTACGGCCGTCTGCAATAAAATCATTTAAATTGTCTTGTAAAAAAATATCTTCTGTTAAAGGAATGCCTTTAAAATAACCAAGTTGATGAAAAGCGCCTAAGTCTATTGCAAAGTTACCAATTCTACTACCTATTGTAATAATATCATCTCTAGTTATAAATACACCAAAAGGAATATTTTGAATTGGAAAATCTGAATCTTCTGCTACTTTTAACCAAGATTTTCTATTAGGGTTATTTGCTGTTATAATCATACTACACTATTTATTATTTTTCAAACCTACACATTTTTTTTTCATTTATAAAATAAAAAAAGAACGAAAAAAATAATTTTAAGGTTAATTTATTCTGATAATTATAATATTTGTAAAAATTAATAAAATATTATTAAAACATGTACTTAAGAAACATGTTTTTATTATTTTTGAAAATTATTTAAAAACAACACAATAATGCAATTAGATAATCAAATTTTTGATCTTATTCAGGAAGAAAAAGAAAGACAGTTAAATGGTTTAGAGTTAATCGCTTCAGAAAATTTTGTGAGTGATGAAGTAATGAAGGCTCAAGGTTCTATTTTAACCAATAAATATGCAGAAGGATATCCGGGTAAGAGATATTATGGAGGTTGCGAAGTAGTTGATGTAATAGAGCAAATTGCAATCGACAGAGCTAAAGAATTATTTGGTGCAGAATATGTAAATGTTCAACCTCACTCAGGTTCTCAAGCAAATACAGCTGTTTATGCAGCTTGTTTAAAACCTGGTGATACGGTTTTAGGGTTTGATTTATCTCATGGTGGGCATTTAACTCATGGTTCTCCTGTTAATTTTTCTGGGAAATTGTATAATCCTGTTTTTTATGGAGTAGATAAAGAAACGGGTAGAATAGATTACGATCATTTAGAATCTCAAGCAAACGAACACAAACCAAAATTAATTATAGCAGGTGCATCTGCATATTCTAGAGATATTGATTTTGAAAAATTTAGAGAGATTGCAGATTCTGTAGGAGCTATTTTAATGGCAGATATTTCTCATCCTGCAGGTTTAATTGCGAAAGGTATTTTAAATGACCCAATACCTCATTGCCATATTGTAACTACTACAACTCACAAAACTTTACGTGGGCCAAGAGGTGGTATGATTATGATTGGTAAAGATTTTGACAATCCTTTTGGAGAAACTTTAAAAAATGGAAAACCAAAAAAGATGTCTACATTAATTAACTCGGCTGTTTTTCCAGGAAACCAAGGTGGGCCTTTAGAGCATGTTATTGCAGCAAAAGCGGTTGCTTTTGGTGAGGCTTTAACAGATGAGTTTTTAGAATACCAAATTCAGGTTAAAGAAAATGCAGCTGCAATGGCAAAAGAGTTTGTAGCAAAAGGATATAATATTATTTCTGGTGGTACAGATAACCACTGTATGTTAATAGATTTACGTAATAAAAATATTTCTGGTAAAGATGCAGAAATTGCTTTAGGTAAAGCAGATATTACTGTAAATAAAAACATGGTTCCGTTTGATGATAAATCTCCATTTGTAACTTCAGGAATCCGTGTAGGTACTGCTGCAATTACAACTCGTGGTTTATTAGAAGAAGACATGGTTACAGTTGTTAGTCTTATAGACGAGGCTATTACAAATGCAGCTAATGAGGTTGCTTTAGAAGCGATAGCAGAAAAAGTTTCTGATATGATGAGCTCTAGAAGATTATTTGTAATGTAAAAAAATAGATTATAAAATTAAAAAAACCATCAAGTTATTCTTGATGGTTTTTTTTATATATTTAATAAAATTTTAGATGGATACTTATTTTATAGCTACTGCGTTAATTTTTCTTTCAGCCATTTTTGGATACATTAATGTCCGTTTTTTAAAGTTGCCAAACACCATTGGATTAATGATTATAACCATCATTTTTACTTTGGCAGTTTTAATGCTAAGTTATGTTGATGATACTTTATTAGATGTAGAAAAATTTATAATTAAAAGTATCGATTTTAAAACATTTCTGCTGGATGAAATGTTAAGCTTTTTATTATTTGCAGGAGCTTTACATACTAATTTTAAGCAATTAAAAATTCAAAGAAGCCCCATTTTACTCTTTTCTACATTAGGTGTTTTAACATCCACTTTTTTAGTAGGTGGTTTGGTATTTTTAATACTTAAACTTTTAAATTTTAATATCGATTTTATTTACTGTTTATTGTTTGGTGCATTAATATCGCCAACAGATCCTATTGCGGTATTAGGTATTTTAAAAAAAGCGGGTGTTCCTAAAAAATTAGAAACTAAAATTGTTGGAGAATCTTTATTTAATGATGGAGTAGGAGTTGTTGTTTTTTTAACCATTTTTAGAATGGCAAATTCAGGCATAGAAAACACAAGCATATTAGATGTATTTAAGTTATTTGGGCAAGAAGTGCTTGGTGGTGTTACTTTAGGGCTACTTTTAGGATGGATTACATACAAAGTTTTAAAATCAATTAATGATTACCATATAGAAGTTATTATTACGCTTGCAGCAGTTATGAGCGGAACAGTTATTGCTCAAAAATTACATTTATCAGCGCCTTTAGCAATGGTTACTGCGGGTCTTATTGTTGGTAATGATAGGGTAAGAGCTTCATCTATGTCTGAAATTACAGAAAAATATGTAGATAAATTTTGGGAACTTTTAGACATTCTTTTAAATGCAATTTTATTTGTTTTAATTGGTATGGAAATGTTGGTCTTGGTTTTTAAAGTTAAGTATATAGTTGCAGGTCTTATAACAATACCAATAGTCTTATGTTGTAGATATATTTCTTTGTTTTTACCGATTAAAATATTTGAAAGGAAATTAGACTTTGTACCAAAAACAAATTTAATTATGACTTGGGGTGGCTTAAGAGGTGGTATTTCTATAGCATTGGCTTTAGGTTTATCAGACACCATGCATAGAGATTTATTTTTAACAATAACTTATGTAGTAGTAGTGTTTTCTATTATTGTGCAAGGTTTAACAGTGGGTAGATTAGTTGATAAATTAAAAAATTAAAGCATAAAAAAAGTATCAAAAAAAAGTGTTTTTTTTGATACTTTTAAAATGGAAATAAATAATATTACCAATTTTTGATTTCTTCAGTAATTTCATCTTTAGTCTTTCCGTATTTTTCTTGGATTTTTCCAATTAATTGATCTTTTTTACCTTCAACTTCAGCAGATTTATCATTCATGATTTCTCCGTAGGTTTCTTTAAATTCACCTTTAATCTGTTTCCATTGTCCTTCGTTTGTGTCCTTGTTCATAATTTTAAAAATTTAAGTTAATATTCTAGTTTAATTATCAATACTTATGTCTAATTAGCTGATAAGTATGTTTTTTTTATGTGTTTTGTATTTTATCTGCAACTTCATTATCTGGCTCTTCTGTAGCGCTATGAACCTGATTTTCTAACTTGTCTTTGTGTTCTCCTTCTAATCTTTCTTTACTACTATTTTTATCTTTGTATCCTTTTAAAACAGTTCCTTTTAAAGGATGTAAACCTCTTTCGTGTTCATCATTAGAATTTCCTTTAGTAGTATTTTCTGCACTTACTCTTTTATTTTTTTCTGACATATCTTATTTTTTTAGATATCAACAATTTTATTTTTGATAAAAACGATATTACCTTAACAATTCATAAGTATTTAAGTAATCATTAGGAAGCAAGTGATTTTTTGCCTGTTTTTACAATCGGTTGATATTGTGTTACAAGACAAAATTAGGATATAAAAAAGAGGTGTGTTAACTGCATCAAAGCAGATGTTAACTCAAAAGATAATTAGCCTATTGTTTGGCTTTTTCAATAATGTTATTAGGAAGTGATTTTTTAGCCTTAGCGCCCATTTTCTTTAATTTTTCTACACTTACAATTAAGTTTCCTCTACCTTCAAAAAGTTTGTTCATGGCGTTAGAGTACTCTTTTTTACTTTCGTCTATACGTTTACCAATCCCTATTAAATCTTTTAAGAAACCATCAAACTTATCATATAAAGCACCGGCTTGTCTGGCAATTTCTATAGCATTTCTTTGTTGTTTTTCATTATTCCACATAGAGTCTATAGTACGCAATGTTGCTAGTAGCGTAGTAGGTGTAACAATAACAATATTTTTTTCGAAAGCTTTATTGTATAAATGATTGTCTGCATTTATAGCAATTGCAAAAGCGGGTTCTATAGGAATAAAAAGAAGTACAAAGTCGGGTGATTCTATTTTATAAATGTCTTCGTATTTTTTTTCTGATAATTGATCTACATGTCTTTTTAAAGAGTTGATGTGTGCTTTTAAAAACTCGTTTTTTAAAGTTTCATCTTCTTCGTTTACAAATTGTTCATAAGCAGTTAAAGAAACCTTAGAGTCTACAATCATTTTTTTATGATCAGGTAAATGAATCACAACATCGGGCAATACTCTTTTGCCTTCATCATTGGTAAAGCTTTGTTGTACAAAATACTCTCTATCTTTTTCTAAACCAGATTTTTCTAAAACTCTTTCTAATACCAATTCGCCCCAATTTCCTTGTGTTTTATTATCGCCTTTTAAGGCTTTTGTAAGGTTTAAAGTTTCTTTGCTCATTTGCATATTTAGCTCTTTTAAACCTAAAATTTGCTGACGTAAAGCGGCATGATAATCAATACTTTCTTTATGGGTTTTATCTACTTTATCTTCAAAAACTTTTATTTTTTCTTGTAGTGGGTTTAAAATTATTTTTAGATTTTCTTGATTCTGTTGCGTGAATTTATTTGATTTTTCATCTAAAATTTTGTTAGCTAAATTCTCGAATTCTTTGGTGAATTTTTCTTGTAGTTTGGCTACCTCATTTTTGTTTTCTTCTAGTTTTTCTTGAGTATTATTTAGTTGGGTTTCTAGTTTACTTCTATCAGAAATTAGATTTTCTTTTTCTTTTTGAATGTATCTTAATTCGCTTTGTAAATCATCAATAGTAATTTCTGTATTTTTAATAGCCTCTTTTTGCTGATTTACTTCAAATTCTAAAGCCGTTTTTTCTTTTTCTATCTTTAATTTGGTTAAAATTTTCCCTATAAAGAATCCTATAAAACTAAAAATCAGTGCTGTTAAGAAGTAAATAATCAAATCGTTCATCATATCAAATTAAGTACTTAAATTTATCACTTTTAAAACAGACAATGAAAGGAATTGCAAGATTTATATTATTTACAATTATGGGATGGAAGTTAGAAAACGATTTCCCTAAAACACCTTTAAAATATATTGTTATTGCAGCTCCTCATACAAGTTGGGTAGATTTTCCGATAGCCATATTATCTAGGCTAGCTTCTGGTACTATGATTCATTTTGTAGGTAAAGCATCTTTATTTAAAGGACCTTTTGGCTTTTTCTTTAAAGCATTAGGTGGTACGCCAATAGATAGATCTAAAAGTAACAATACAGTAGATGCTGTTATTAAGGTTTTTAATGCTAAAAAAGAGTTTAGATTAGGTATTTCTCCAGAAGGTACGCGTAAAAAAGTAGAAAAGTGGAAAACGGGTTTTTATTACATTGCAAAAGGCGCTAACGTACCCATTGTAATGGCAACTTTAGATTTTGAAAATAAGAAAGTAAAAATATCTGAACCTTATTATCCAACAGAAAACATGGAATTGGATTTTAAGATTTTTCATGCTTTTTTTGAAAATGTAAAAGGGAAAAATTCTAATTTATCATAATAAAAAAAGGCGGTATTCAATTTTCTTATTATTAGCATTGTAATAATTACAATCTATATTGATTAAAAGTAGTTAGCCTTCATTAAAACAAAAGCATATGTTTACATTTTTAGAGTTAAAAAATAAAATTTTAGAGAAACTCAGTTTTAAAGACGCTGAAGAATTAATGACACCAGAAACCGATATTGATATGTTGTTCTTATTAAAATTTGCGTGTCGGGAAGGATTAGATATTAGAAATGTAGATAAAGAGAAATTCTTAGCAGCAAATTCAAATGATTTAATAATAAAACCCTTAAATGCGTTTGCTCCTGCAGGAAATCAATTTTTAGACATTTCACTGAACCACATTCTAAAAGAGGGAAATAATTATACATACAGAGACTTTTTTGATGTTTTTGGGCCAAATTATTTAATGCACTCTGAGATTTTAAAGGGAGATTTAGAATGGGAGATAGGTGATGTTTTAAATGTTGATTTTATAGATGATCATAAAAAAAAGAGAACAATAGGAGACCTTTTACACCATCTGAACAATAATCAAAAGAAAAAAGAAAAAAATCATAGAAATCCTTGGTGGAGATTTTGGAAATAACTATTTCTAAGCTATGTTTTTATCTAAATTAAAAATTATAGAGGTACTATTGAATTTAAACCTTTATAAGCGGCAAACGCTGTGATTTTATTTCATATAGGTTAGGATTAAAAAAAACGAAGGCTAATAACGGATATAAAAAATAGCAGTTTAAATGCTTAAACAAAAGGGATCGCATACAATAAGAGTCAGGTAAAAACCGAATCATTAGTTCATAAAAATCCGTTACTTATATACAACACCGTTAGCGTAGTAAATAGCAATGTTAGAAATCTATAAATACCTACTCCCTTCTTTATATACTTTAACCCCTGCTTTTAACATTTGCTTTAATTTACGAGAAGGCTGAAAATTGATGGTAAATTTTTTAATATTTTTTTTAGGAGACAATTCCTCTGGTGTTGGGGCAGCCATACTTTGCAAGCCCATTTTAAATTTACCTACATCGCCCATGTCTATAGCATAACCATCTTTTAAATAAAAATTCATTTTTATACCTAATGCAATAAGAACTGCTTGTACATCTACTTGATGCAAACTACATTCGTTACTAATATCGGCACTCAATTTTTCTAGGTCTATAGTACCCTTGCTAATGGCCTGTATAATATATTGAGGCGTGTTGTTTTGTATACTGTTATTTCTTTTGGTAATTCTGTATTGTAAAGCCATTTTTTGTATATTTGGTTAGGAAGTGTAAAACAAGGCAAAAACCATTATTTTTAAGTCTTTGTCAAATATACTACAAGTTTTACACAAATATACTAGTACTTTTATCTAATAATACTAGTATTTTTACATCAAAATACTACAATATTTATAAAAAAGTCTTTATTGTTTGTATAAAAGTATACTAACTTTGTACTAAAAGTATAGTATGTTTGTGCCAAAAGATACAGTACTTTTATAAGTTGCATACGGACGCATGTGCTACTGCGTCAGGTTGCATGTGCTACTGCATCAGGTTGCGTGATTTACTGCGTACGGAGGCTGTTAGGATAAAGTACTTTTGGTATTAGAAGTTTGTTTATTAGAAGTAAAATAAAAATTAATCAAAGTTAAAGTATGTCGAGTAGTGGTCTTCGAGCGGAGTCGAGAAGCAATAGTAATAAGTTCTTGACTCCGCTCGAATGCCATATAAATGTAATTTTAAAGGTATAAAAGGGGGAATTTTTAAGTGATAATTATAGCGCAAAGATTACAAATCAAAACCATGGAATACCTACATTTATAGAAAAACGTACTAAAAGTAGAACAGGAGTACATACGCCTTATTTTAGTCTGAAAAATACCTTTTACAAGGTTATAAACATGCTTTTTAGGCCTTTAAAGGACCCCAATTTTAAGTATATAAAAATAGAAACCGCCTCTAAAGGCGGTCTTTATTTATAGTTATACTATTTATTATGGGCTTGTGCAAGGATTACCAGTGTTGGTTGTAGTTTTTTGTTTTCTCAATTTATTGAATCATTCAATATTTTTTTAGCTTCTTTTATATTAATCCTTGCTTTTGTTCCGTGCTTTTCTAATAAGTGTAGTAAGTTACCACCATTAAGTAAAGTTAAAGGTTTCCCTTTAGCAAATTCATATGAATCTGGACCATAGTCTGAAGTTGTAACCAATATACCTTTATTGGCTCCTTCATTCATTACTGTTCCATATAAATCACGAACTGCAGCTACTCCAACAGTATTAGTGTATCTTTTGGCTTGAATAACAATTTTTCCACCTCTTATTGGGTCAGGGTCAAATACAATTGCATCTACACCTCCATCTCTACTAGCTTGTGTAACTTTTACTTGACCTCTAATGTCATAAAATTCTTTTTCAAATAATTCTCGGATTAAATGTTCAAAATCTTCCCAATTCATTAGAGCAAGATTTGTAGTATCATCAAAATCAATATTTTTTGAATCAACAAATCTTTTATCATCTTTTTGAATGTGTAGTATTGGTGGAATAGCTGTTATACTATATAACTTTGCACTTCCTATACCTTTGAAAAATTTAAAACAGGCTTTAGGTTCAATATTTTTTAACTCAATTTCCATGAAATCACTACGCTTAACTTGAATAGAAATAATGCAAGTATTTTCATTTAAACCAGTCGCTTTATTTATTGACTTTATCCAACCATTAAAGTTTACAGCATCAATTAAGCAATTTAAATCATTTATAAATATTTCGTAAATAGAACGAAGAACAATACTATAGGTAGTTTCATCAAAAATTTCAAAAAGTTCTCTTTTGGGTAATTCTATATTCTTGAATTCTTTTTTTGTTTTCAAATATTTTACCTCTTTAATTCTGGGAATGTGATCTAAATTTGGAAGAACATATTCAACTAATAAAAGATTAGTACTAGAAATAAAATCAATTTCTAAATCTTTATCAAATTTAAAATTATATTCAGATATTTCTAATACCTTTTTACATAACGAAATGATAGTGTCTGAATTTCCCTGGAGATAGCTTTGTTTTAAATGATCAATTTCTTTTTTCCTAACCTTCTGATTTTTTAGATATATTTTTCTATTACTTATCCATTCTTGATATTCTTTATCTTGAATATCTATTAATTGTTTCCATTTTTCAATATAATTTAATTCTAAATCTAAAGCCCTTTCGCGAATATTAAGAATATTTTTCAGACTAAAATTTCCATGTAATTCATAAAACCACCATCGCTCAAATTCATATAAAATACTCTCTTTACCTTCTAATGTTTGAGATTTTAACCATATTATTTTGTATGATTCATATAAATTACTATGGTGTGACCATATTTTTTCTTTTAGTTTTAAAGGTAATTTTAATGCACTAAAGTTAGTATTAGATAATAATTTAGAATTTATCAGATCTAAGATGATATTTCTATAGTTTTCAATTTTATTTATCTTATTATGGCTAATTTTCCAGTGTTTCTCGTAATCTAAATAATCAACGACATAATTTTTAAAATGATTTGAAAAAAATACGTTATTATATTCAACTTCATTCAATAGTCTGTTTGAGAAATAATATTCTCTTTCATAATACTCATTTTCATGAAAAAGTTGTTTTAAAACATATTTTTTATAATCTTCTGGAGTGTTAAAAATCAAAAAATTATTTTTCGGATTTTCAACATCAAAATTTGGTAATAATAATCTTTTCCAAATTAATTCCTTCGATTGATTTATTCCATCAATAATTATGTTCTTTACAATTTCTTTAGCATTCATTAGTTATTTACTTCTGATGTATTTTTTTATTTTCAAAATCATTATTTTTGTTTCAAATGATTTTTTCTTGATGTTAATTTCTTTTACCTAATTTTGGATTTCTGCCTTTATAACTTTTATTTTTTTTGTATTTAATTCAAAACTATTTTAACCCTTGGATACCACTTCTAACCAACGTTTATATATGATTTTTTGCGTGGTTTAAGTAACTAATTTAATAAATAATTACTGACAAAGAAAATTAGCGAGGATTTTCGTAAGTAAGCAAAAAGCCAGCAATAAATTATATATGGTGTTGGTAAAAGTTTTATTCAATAACTTTACAATTTTCCATAAATAATTTCTCTCCTTTTTTTTGACCTAATTCTTTCAAAATATTCCAATCTACACAAGCTTTATCATATTCTTTTAATTTATAATAGCAAAATGCTCTATTATATATAGATTCAACTAATGTATGATTAGATTCAAAAGATTTAGTAAAATATTCAATTGCCTTTTTAAACTCGTTATTTTGTATACTTTTAATTCCTAAACTCAAAAATTTGTTTCCATTTGTAATTTGATTATAAGTAAGTCCATACAAACCAAGTGCTTGTTCAAATGAATTAGTTAAAAGTCCAACTTTGATACCAAACGATTTCTTTCCTTTTCTGTCCATAATTATCACAAAATTAATTATGATATTTTCAAAATTTTCGAAGCCTTTAATGTCCCAAAGTGAGTAAGAATTATTTAAGGCATTAACTAAAATATTTTCTTGCATTGATATCTTTTCAGTGTCTCTATATGTTATTTTAGTTTCAACTTTTTTATTTTTTGTATCTAGTATTATTTTTCCTTTTAATTTTAAATTAATATGTCTTTTCATCAACATATTATTCAAATACAATTTAATATTATCTTTAAATTTTGGTGTGAAAAAAAAGTTTGCAATTAAATTTTTAGATTTTTTATTTAATTCTTTTTGTCTGTGTATAATATTTTCCTTTTTTATTAAATAGTGTCTTTTCAGTTTATCACTTTCTAAACCTTTCATTTCTTCACTAATAACCAAATTGTCTTTTGTGATTTTTTCAATTTTATAGGAAAAGTGTTTTGAGGTTATTAACTTATTATTTTTTAATTTATAATCAAAAGTTGCATTTTTATAGTGTTGTGCAGGATAATAATCTATATAGAATTTCTTTTTTTGAAAGATCATTTCAAAAGGTTTTATATAGCCTTTATAAATAGGGATTAATTTGCTTCCATCTTTCATTTCAGTTTTAATTTTCACCCAATTTCCTAAAAATTCCTCTTTTTTAATTTTTTTTTGAGAAAATGAATTAGTTGAAATAAGTAAAAAAACTGTTAATAAATAGATAAAATACAATTTCATTTCTTAATTTTTACCAACGTGTTTCTTTAGTATGTAATAAATATCTTTATTAAGTAACAGAGGACTATAACGTGTTTTAGAGTTGCAGTTCCTTTACAAGTACGAGTCCTCCTGTTGCTATAAAGTTGCAAAGAACCATTTGGAATACCAGGTGTATAAAACCCCGATAAAGGAAGTAGTTTTTGCAACATATTTAATCATTCTAATTGTAAAAATATGAAAAATTATAAAGAAGTAGTAGGAATTGATGTATCAAAAAAAACAATTGATGCTTATTGTTATCATGCCCAAGTACACAAAGAGTTTAATAACGATTTAACAGGTTACAAAAGCCTTATAAAATGGGGTTTAAAAGCAACAAAAGCAAGTGCTGTTTTTTATTGTTTAGAGAATACTGGTTATTATTCCTTAAAATTGGCACTTTATTCACACAGTAAAAAAGTTGTTTATGTAGAGACGAATCCGTTAAAAATTAAACGTTCATCTGGTATTGTAAAATAAAAACCGATAAGTTAGATGCTCAGGTAATATTACGCGGTTTAAAAGTTGGCGATCATTCTCTAGTTATTGTGGAACCACACCTTTTTGAACATCGATCTGTAATCAATATTAATAGACGCAAACAAATGTCATTCCGATTTAAGAACAAGGGAAACAGCCAAATTATCTCTGTATTGCAATTATAAGATTTCTCCATTGCAATTGAAATGACAAAAAAGATTTCTCCACTAGTTTGAGTTTACAAGCCGAATATCATTTCGAGCGTAGTGAAAGCGAAGTTGAGAAATCTCAACTATATCTTATCATTTAAAACCAACACTTAATTCTTTTAATCCTTTTGTTCTTTTCCATTGATGAAAAGAACCAAAAATCTAGACTTCTTTTATTTTCTTTAAATTCTACTATCGCTTTCACGATCCGCGTCCAGACCGTTTCACTACGTTACACTCTTTGGACGCTCCTCAGTTTCAGCAATATTGAATTTTTACAGAAAATGAAAGTATGTCGTTTTGGGATTGTTAAATCAAATAGGAAAAACCAACATCCAACAATGAATAATAAGATCTCTATAAATTTGAGTTGACAAGCTTAATTTCATTTCGATCGTAGTGAAAGCGAAGTTGAGAAATCTCAACTATATCTTATCATTTAAAACCAACACTTAATTCTTTTAATTCCTTTGTTCTTTTCCATTGATGAAAAGAACCAAAAATCTAGACTTCTTTTATTTTCTTTAAATTCTACTATCTCTTTCACGATCCGCGTCCAGACCGTTTCACTACGTTACACTCTTTGGACGCTCCTCAGTTTCAGCAATATTGAATTTTTACAGAAAATAAAAGTATGTCGTTTTGGGATAGTTAAATGAAATAGGGAAAACCAATATCCAGCGGTTTTGTGTATGCTTAGTTGCGTGGTTAAGAAACTAATTTACTAAATAAATCACGAACGGAGAAAATCCGAAGGATTTTCCCAAGTGAGCTAAAAGAAGCAATTAATTATACACGTTTTGCCCAAAGTTATTTTTTCATTCGGCTTTGCCTATTTCGGTCAGTCTCAAACATTGTTATTTCAATTACTCTTGTTGGATAAATGTCATAATCAAAATTTCGAGAAATTAAATCGTGCAATTTTCTATAATCTTTATTTTCCGCTATATTTTTTATTCCGTTCAAAAAATCTAGATAGAGTTGTGGTTTATCAATTCCGTAACTACTTTTCTTTTCTGTTAAATATCTATAAATTCGACTGTCCCAAATTGCATAATCTCTCGGATTGATGAAATGTAAAAGTTTAGAAACTCCAACCAAAGAGTTATTTATTGACTTTTTTAAAATTTCTAGTTCTTTAACTGTCAAAATGTGTCCACTTTTCACAGCATTTAGTAAAAACAAAACTTTGTCTTTTTGTTCCAAATCCAGATGAATTATTGTTGGCATCCAACCATAAACGAAATGACTTGCAATTACTAAATTATGTTCATTTATTTCTCCAGTGTTTATTTTGTCAAAATATTTAATGAATTCGGTATAAGTTTGGATGTAAGAATCGTTTTCAGTTCGTATAAATTTTTCCGCATCTTTAAATATCGTTTCAAAATTCAGGTTTTTCAATTTAGTTTGGTTTTTGGTTAATTGTGTGCAACAACGAATAATAAGATCTCTCTATAAATTTACGTTGACAGGTTAAAAAACTATTTAAACTTTTCTGATACTTTTTGAGCAATACCAACAATCACTTCGGTTGCCTTTATCATAGATTCTACGGGTACATATTCAAAACGACCGTGAAAATTATGTCCGCCAGCAAAAATATTAGGACAAGGTAACCCTTTAAATGAAAGCTGAGATCCATCGGTTCCTCCACGAATTGCTTTTATTAAAGGTGTAATTTCTAAATCCTTCATTACTTCTTCTGCAATATCTACAATATGCATCACAGGTGTAATTTTTTCTTTCATATTAAAGTATTGATCTTTAATATCTACTTTAATTACATCTTGCGTATATTTTTCATTAATATCTTTGGCAATTCTAGACATTAACTGTTTTCTTTTGCCAAACAATTCTAAATCATGATCTCTAATAATATACTCTAAAACAGTTTTTTCTACATTACCATGCATATCATGTAAATGAAAAAAGCCTTGATAACCTTCTGTGTTTTCAGGAGTTTCTCTTATAGGAAGTGCGGCAATATATTCATTAGCAATTAGCATAGAATTTACCATTTTTCCTTTGGCATAACCAGGGTGTACAATTTTACCTGTAATGGTAACTTTAGCACCAGCAGCATTAAAATTCTCGTATTCTAATTCGCCAATTTGACTTCCATCCATGGTATAAGCCCATTCTGCACCAAATTTATCAACATCAAATAAATGTGCACCTTTACCAACTTCTTCATCGGGTGTAAAACAGATTCTAATTTTACCGTGTTTAATTTCTGGATGTTGAATTAAATACTCCATGGCAGTTACAATTTCTGTAACACCAGCTTTATCATCTGCACCTAAAAGTGTAGTACCGTCTGTAGTTATAATTGTTTGCCCTTTGTATTGTAATAAATCATCAAAATAATCGGGTGATAAAACAATGTTTTCTGCTTCATTTAATATAATGTCGTTTCCCTGATAGTTTTCTACAATTCTAGGTTTGATATTTTTACCTGTAAAATCTGGACTGGTATCTATATGAGCTACAAAACCAATAGTAGGTACATCGTAATCTAGATTGCTTGGTAAAGTAGCCATAATGTAGCAATTTTCATCTAAATCCACCTCTTTCATTCCTATTTGCTTCAATTCATCTACTAAAATTTTAGCTAAATCCCATTGCTTTTCTGTACTCGGAAAAGCAGGGTTGTTGGGATCAGATTCAGTATCAACAGTAATGTATTTTATAAATCGGTCTGTAATATATTTTTTATCTATCATTTTAATTGTAGTTTTTTATCTTTTCAATCATAGAAAAAGCGTTACAAAACCTTTCGCTTACTAAAGAGTCGCCATAAATTTCTGCCTTTGCAAGAATAAAATTCTGTTCGTTTATTTTTATATAAACATGGCTTACTTGGTAATTGTAATTTCCTTTTTTCCCTTTAGAAATTGTATAATAAGAAGGTTTTTCTATAAAAGTTGTTTCTTCAGATTTTATTTTGATAAGATTTTTAGAGAGATTTTCTTGTTCTTGCTTTAGTTTAAAATTGGTATCAAAATTAATGCTTTTATTAATAAATGTGATATCTAAAAGTAATGTTTCTGTTAATTGTTGTGTAGTATCTGCCGTATAAATTGAAGATTGAAAATGATCATAATACAAGTTTGTTTTCCAATTTTTTGGAATTTCTACAGAAAATAGGTTTTTAAAATCTTTTACTTCTTCTAGGTTGCTAATTTTTGTTGTATTACAATTAAATTTTTTACTGATTTTAGATGGTTTATCACAAGAAATAAATAGGAATAAAGTAACTACAAATGCAATAATATTTTTTTTCATGTTAGTTTAAAACGAGTTTACCTATTTTGTTGTGGCCAGATAACCAAGCGGTATTTTTATCTACAAATTGTATGGCAAAATACCCTTCTTTGGAAACGTCTACCCAAGTTAAACCACCATCATTAGAAAAAGAAACCCCTGTTTTACCTACCGCAAAAATTTCTTGTCCGTTGGTGTCTGGTACGTATTGTACGCAGCTTTTGTAATTAGGGTTTTGGTCTTGTGCAACAATTGTCCAAGTTTTACCGCCATCTTTTGTAATGGCTTTGTTAGATGTGTTTTCTAATGCTTTAGAGTAGTCGCCACCAAAAATAATTCCGTTATTTTCATCAAAAAAATCAACAGAATACAAACCTTGTGGTCCGTTACCGTGTATTATTGGTGTGTTGTAGGTTTGCCAAGTTTTACCAAAATCTTCCGATTTTAAAACACGTGCTTTGCTACCACCAGAAACAATCCAAACGGTGCTGCCTAATGTTTTTATATTTGTATTACTTGCTGCAAAAAAGGCTTCTCCTTCTTCAAAATCAGGAAGTTTTGCACAGTCTATTTTTGTCCAAGAATTTCCTCCGTCTTCAGTTAAAATTATAGAAGCACAAGTTTCTGTAGGGTCACCAACAGCAATACCGTGTTTACCGTCATCAAAAAAATGTAAAGCATCATAAAATACTTTTTCATTATTTTCTGTGTAAACCAATGTTGTTTTGTTGTCTGAAATTTTATAAAGTAAAGCAGGGTTTGCTATTGAAAGCGCAAAAAAAGCATCGCCATTTTTGGCTAAACTTCTAAAATGAGGAACAATAGAATCGTTATATTTAATTGTTTTGGTGGTCCATGTTTTACCAGAATCTTCTGTAAAACTAAAATCGCCAATAGAACCTGCGTAATAAACGGTATTTTTATCTACTACTTGTAGGGTTCTAATACTTGTGCTATCTATTTTAAACTCTTCAATTTCTACAGCCTCAATGTTTCTAGGGATGTACTTCTTGGCGCAAGAGATAATTAAAAGGAAAGTAAAAATTAATATAGATATTCTTTTCATTTTTGATATTTTTATAGCACTAAAATAAACAAATCATTTTTAGATAATGAAAAAAGCATTGGTAATTTCTGGTGGTGGAAGTAAAGGAGCATTTGCAGGTGGAGTTGCACAATATTTAATGAAGAAAGAAAATAAAGATTACGATTTGTTTTTAGGTACTTCTACCGGTAGTTTAATGGTTTCTCATTTGGCATTAGGAAAAATAGATGCTTTAAAAGAATTATACACCAACGTAAACCAAAAAACTATTTTTAGTAATAACCCTTTTAAAATAAAAAAAGTAGCCGGAGAAAAAGTTGTTAGCATCCGACATTTAAATACTTTATGGAACTTTTTAAATGGTAGAAAAACTTTTGGAGAAAGTAAAAATTTAAGAAGTCTTATAAAAAAGAAAGTTACCAAAGAAATGTATCATGAAATTAGAGCCAATAACAAAGATGTTGTAGTTACGGTTTCTAATTTAACAGCAAATCAAATAGAATATAAATCTATTAATGATTGTAGTTATGATGATTTTTGTGATTGGATTTGGGGTTCTTGTAATTATGTGCCTTTTATGAGTTTGTTAGAAAAAAATAATTGTCAATATGCCGATGGCGGATTTGGTTCTTTAGTGCCAATTAGAGAAGCCATATTAAGAGGTGCTACAGAAATTGATGCAATTATTTTAGAAACAGAAGTTACTCAATTTAATAGACTGCCTTCTAAAAACCCGTTTTCTTTATTGTTTGATGTGTTCGATTTTATGTTAACACATGTAGAGAGACATAATATTACCATTGGTAAATTAGCCGCTAATCATAAAAACGTAAAACTAAACTTGTATTATACACCAACAGTTTTAACTACAAATGCTTTGGTTTTTGATGAAGTTTTAATGAGAAAATGGTGGAAATCTGGTTATAAATACGCTAAGTCTAAAAGAGAAGCGTTAATGAGCGAATTTAGACCCGATGTTTTAACGGATAAAGAGATAGAAAAAGGAGGAGAAAAGTTATAAAATGAAATTCGGAAAAGTAAATAATCCAGAAAATATAGATTTTACATTACCTAACACTCATAACGATACGTTTCAACTTTTAAATACTTATGAGAAAGAAAGTAAACCCATTATTTATGTTGGTTGTGCAAAATGGAATAGAGCAGATTTAAAAGGTTTTTACCCTAGAGGTACAAAAGACGAATTGATGTATTATGCGAGTCAGTTTAATTCTATTGAATTAAATGCTACTTTTTATAAACAATATTCTGTAGAACAGTTAGCTAAATGGTACAATAAAACTCCGGATGGTTTTAAGTTTTTTCCTAAAATAAACCAAGAAATCAGTCATTTTAGACGTTTAAATAATGTAACAGATGTTGTAAATTTTTCTTTGGATAATCTAATTACTTTAAAAGAAAAGTTGGGGACTATTTTTTTACAATTGCATAGTAATTTTGGACCATCTAATTTTAATAGAGTACAAGATTTTGCAGAAAATTGGCCAAAAGAAATACCTTTATCTATAGAGGTTAGGCATAAAGATTGGTTTGCAGATAAAGTTGTTGCACAAGAATTTTATCAACTTTTAGAAGAAAATAAAATAGCAAACACATTAGTTGATACCGCTGGTAGAAGAGATATGTTACACATGCGATTAACAAATAATGAAGCTTTTATAAGATACGTAGGGGCAAATCATTTAACAGACTACAGCAGATTAGATGATTGGGTTAAAAGATTAAGAGTTTGGGTAGATACAGGATTAAAAAACATTCACTTTTTTATTCATCAAAATTTAGAAGTTGAATCTCCTTTATTAGCAGAATATTTTATTAAAAAATTAAATATTGAATTTAATTTAGATTTAAAAATACCTAACCAAAAAGGAGATACAGATTCTAATGGACAGTTAAGTTTGTTGTAGTTTTTTAGTTTTAATTAAAATCTACGTACATGTTATTGTAGTTAGGTTTTAACATTTTAGAATTAAAAAGTTCTTTTAACTCTTGGTTGTTTTTAGAAGAACTTACTCCTTTTGCACCTGTTGTAATGTAGGTAATTGTTCTGTTTAAAAGAGGCTCAGATTTTTCTCCTAAAATACCTAAATTACTATCTTCTTCTGCTAAATATATTCCCGGAAAAGTAGTTGCAGGTATAATTCCATCAGGATAATTAATATCATCTTTATTTGTAATTTCTAAAACAATTGGTTGTATTGCGTAAGTATGGTTTGTACTTAGGTTTGTACCTGTTCTTGTTAAATTATCAGAATCATACAAGGTAATAGAACCTACTTGTTTACCCACTGTAGTTGTACCTATAACTCTTACATCTATATAAGAAGATAATGAGTTAATAACTAACTCTGAAGCTGATGCAGAACTACCAGAAACAATAAAATAAATAGTAGAAAGATTTAAACTATTTATAGTTTCTTCTAACACAACATCTCCATAAGAGTCTGTATTTGATATTTGATCTGTAAAATAATTGGTTAAATCTTCGTCTTCAAAAACAGCCATGGCTTTTTCATTCCAAACTTGTTTAGAAAAAACTTCGTTGTTAAATTGACCAGTAATCATGCTTCCTAAATAAGTAGCTGTATTTACAGAACCACCACCATTGTATCTTAAATCTACAATTAAATCGGTAATACCTTCTGCTTTAAAATTAGAAAAAGCAGTGTTTAATTCGCTATCAAAAGAGCTAGAGAATTGGTTGTACATAATGTAGCCAATTTTTGTAGTTCCTTCATCAAAAACATTTGTAACTAAAATAGGGTTTTCGGTAAGATCTGTTTTTGTTAAAGTAACACTAGCACCACTTGCAATTGGGCTACCAGCATTATAGTTAGCCAAACCAATTGTGTAGGTTGTGCTAGATAATAAAGTAGTGTAATTTGTATCGGTTATTTGTGTACCATCAATTTGGTTAAAAATCATTCCACGAGTTACTCCATTTGCTTCGGCATCAGAACCAGGTATAACATATCTTACATAACCATATACATTGGTAGAACCATCACTATAATATCTTAAGCCAAACTCCATTCCGTTATTCAAAGAAATTCCTTGAAAAGAATTTTCTAGTTCCACATAATCATCTACAATCCAAGAAAAACGATCTGTTGGTGTATAAATTAAATCGCTAAACAAAGCTTCTGGTGTGGTATACCCTTCTAAATACGAATTTAGTTCTGTTTGAGAACTAAAGCGAGTATCTGATAAGTCTGGTACAGAACTTTGCCAAAGGTAATAAGCGTTTAAACCTTTCCAAACAAAATCTTGCACTTCTATGTCTACAGGAATATCTTCACTTTTGGTAGAACAATTAAAAAATAATACAGATACAAATAATACTATTACTGTTTTAACAGAAAATTTTAAAGACATATTTTTTAGTTTTTATGTGTATTACAACGCAATATATATATAAATAGTATTATTTTAATAAATTGTTGTAACAAAATATATAGTGCTTCGTCGTAATAATGTAGGCCTGATAACAAGATTATAATTAAACTAAACAAATCAACCAAACTAAAAAATGAATCAATCAGACTTTTTAAAAGTTGTTTTACCATTTAAAGACAAAGTCTTTAGGTTAGCAAAAAGGCTTTTGGTTTCTACAGAAGAAGCAGAAGATGCTACCCAAGAGTTGTTTTTTAAATTATGGAAAAGTAAAGAAAAGATTGCTGATTATAAGAATGTAGAAGCCTTTGCAATGACAATGACAAAAAATTATTGTTTTGATCGATTAAAATCTAAACAAGCAAGTAACTTAACATTAATACACAGTAATTATAAAGAAACAAGAACCTCTTTAGATAAAAATATAGAACATCAAGACAGTGTAAACCAAGTGCACCAATTGATAGAAAAATTACCCGAAAATCAAAAAATTATTATTCAATTAAGAGATGTTGAGCAATATAATTTTGATGAAATTTGTAAAATGGTAGATATGAAACCGACTGCAGTAAGGGTAGCTTTATCTAGAGCAAGAAAAACAATAAGAGAAGAATTAATTAAAAAACATAACTATGGAGTTAGCTAACATAGAAAAATTAATACAAAAATATTTAGATGCAGAAACTACTTTGCAAGAAGAAACTACCTTAAGAAACTATTTTACAGGAGGTAATGTTGCACCACATTTGCAAGAGTACGAGTATATGTTTAATTATTTTACAACTACAAAAGATGAAACTTATACAAAACCCATTCTGTTAAAACCTAAGAATTCTAAAAAGACAAAGAACTTAAAATGGGTATCTGTAGCAGCATCTGTAGTATTATTATTTAGTGTATTTATTGGTAATCAAGAGTATAAAAAGTATCAAGAAGAACAACAAGCAAAAGCACTTTATGCAGAAGTAAGTAAAGGTTTAAAGTTGTTATCTACAAATTTAAAGAAAGGAGAACAGGCTGTAGCAACTTTGTATACTTATGAAAACACAGTAAATAAAATTTTAAAAGAAACCAAGTAAGATTAGTAAAACCAAGTAAAGTTAAAAAAACAATGAAAAAAATAACCATATTATTAGCGTTAATACTAGCACCAATGCTAGCAAATGCACAATCATTTTTTGATAAATTAGAAGACATGAATGGAGTAGATGCTATTATTGTAAATAAAGATGCATTCGAAATTTTATCAAAATTTAATCCAGGAAAATCTGAAGGAAATGAGGCTATGGAAGTCTTTAAAATGATTCAGGAATTAAAAGAGTTTAAAGTATTTTCTACAAATGATGTTTCTATAGCAAACACCATGGATGAGATGGTAAAATCTCAAGTAAAAAGTGCTAGTTTAACAGAGTTAATGAGAATTAAAGAAGATGATTCTCGTGTAAAAATTTATGTAAAGACAACAAGAAATAAAGATTTTGTAAGCGAAGTTTTAATGTTTGTTAAAGGAATTGACAAAAAAACAAAAGGAAATTCTGAAGCTGTGGTTGTTTCTTTAACAGGGAATATAGATATTAATAAAATGTCTGAATTAGCAGATACTTTTGTTGATGAAAAAAAATAAGTAATTAGTATACTTACGAAACATTAAAAATAAAATGCAAAAAAAATCTCTAATTTTAATATTTGTTTTTTTTACAAGCTATGTTTTTTCGCAAAGCTATGAAAACTATAAAAAATTAGTAGATACCACTCTGTCATCATCATATTTAGGATATAATAAAAATATTAGTATTACTGTACCAAAAGATTGGCAACAAAATAATAATCATACTTATCCGCTAACAATAATTTTTGATAAACAGAATAAAAGAAGTCATCAGTTTATTATAAATACAATAGACTATTTAACTATTAGTGATCAAATGCCTTCAACAATCATTGTAAGCATAGCGTCTGATAGAATGAAACGTACTAAAGAGACTTTGCATAAAAAAACAAACTCTATAGGACAGGCTAAAGAAAATGAACTTTTTATTTTTAATGAATTAATACCTCTTTTAGAACAAAAGTATAAAGCAAATAAATTTAGATTGTTAATAGGGCACTCTAGGTACGGTTATTTAACTACGTATTTATTTGAAAAAAGATTAACAGAATTAAATGCTGTAATATCTTTAAGCCCTTTTTTTACAACTCAAAAAAATGTTAATCTTGCAGATTCTATTTTAAAAGTAAACTCATACAAAGGTAATCATACCAAATATTACAGATACGGAATTGGTAATGATTATCCAGATGAATTTAAAGTTATGGAAGCATCTTTAAAGTTAGTTGATCATCCGTTAATTAATACAAAAGGTGTATTGTTTAAAGATGCTTATCATAACACAACACCTGCATTAATTATTCCATCGGCTTTATATGAAGTCTTTGAGTATTGGAGTCATCAAATTCATCAATTTTTTGATATCAGTAATAAAGATATTCATCAATTAGCAATTGCTTCTAAAAATATCAAAAATCATTATGGTCAACAATTACGCCCATCTATAGGAGTGTTAAACGGCAAAGGATGGGAGTTTTATAATGATAAAGAATACAAAAAAGCAATTACTATTTGGGAAATTTTAATGGATGAATACCCTAGCTTTTCTGAAGGATTACTAAATATTATGTGGGCTAAAGAAGAATTAAAATTAAATACAGAAGACATTAAAATAAGATTGATGAATAGTCTTAAGAATTCTGAATTTTACTCTGAAGCCGAAAAGAAAGAAATTTTAAAAGAAATAGAATAAAATTGTTTGCTAGTTTAAAGACTTAAATAAGCAATACAATAAGCCAAATGTAAACAAGAAAAATAAGTTAGTTTTTAATATTAACTTTAAAAAAAATCAACCAAAACCACACAGAATAATGAAAACAATAGTTAAAATATTTTCACTTTTTTCAATCATATTAATGCTAACTTCATGTAATAATAAAAAATCTTTACAAGGATATTTAGTAGAAAGTCAAGAAAAAAAAGGTTTTATTACTGTTGATGTACCATCAAGTATTTTACAGTTAAAATCTACAGATGTTTCTAAAGAAGTAAAAGAAACTTTAAATAGTATTAGAAAAGTAAACGTTGTTGCCTTACCAATTAAAGATAATAAAGAGGCTTACGAAATAGAAAAAACAGCGCTTAAAACCATTTTTAAAGAAAATGAAGAAGCGTATAAATCTCTTATGACTGTAAAAGCAAAAGGGATGAATGTTAATGTTTTTTATACTGGAGATACAGATTCTATAGATGAAATTATTGTATTTGGTTATGGTGATGAAGTTGGAGTAGGAATAGCAAGGTTATTAGGTGAAGACATGAATCCGGCTATGGTAATGGAAATGATAAAGAATATAAAATTAGATGAAAATAGTTTAGATTTAAAAGAGCTTAGTGGTGTTTTTTAAAAGTAAATAATTTTTATGTTTAAGAAAAAACTTAGATAATAAAAAAGCCTTAAAAGAATTTTCTTTTAAGGCTTTTTTATTTGTTAGAAAGATGAGTTTAATTTTTATCAATTACATCTCCAGATCCAACAGATTTACTTTTTACATTACTTGGGTTTCCTTTATAATAAATATTACCAGAACCAACTAATTTAGCGTTTATTGTAGAATTTACAGTTGTTTTAATGTTACCAGAACCTGCAACACTAGCTTCTATTATGTCTGTATATAAACTATATGCATTAATATTACCAGACCCAGCAATAGAACAATTAAGCTCTTTAGTTGTGCCTTCTAAAAGAATACTACCAGAACCACCAATAGAGGCTTTTATAGAGTTAGAGTTAATGTTTAGTTTAATATTACCAGAACCGCCAATACTTACTTTAAAATTTTTAGCTTCTATTGTGTTATTGCTATAAATTTTACCAGAGCCACCTAAAGAAACACTTTCTAGACTTTTATAAGGTACTGTAATTGTTATTTTTTTTGTGGTGCTTATATTGGTGTTTTCTTTAAACTTAACTTTTAAGTTATTGCCAGATACTTCTGTTTCTATATAAGGTATAATATTTTCTTCTGCTTCAATGGTAATTTCTCCTTCATTACCTTTTACAAGAATAACATCAAAAGAACCACCAACAGAAATATCATTATAATTAGAAATAGATCTTGTAACAACTTTTGTATTTCCGTTTCCTTTTATTTTTTTACTGCCAAACCAATTTTGTGATTTTACTGTAAATGTTAGCATTAAAATTAGGGAAGTTAAAAAGACTTTTTTGTTCATAATTTTAGTTTTGGTTGATTTTTTTTAATTTTCTTTGATACTAACTCCTCCGTATTGAGAGTTAATGACCATTTTAGATTTTGTGTTTCCTTTTCCGAATTTGCCTTCAAAATATTTTGATGTAGCTTTAGATATATTTTTATAAAAATCTATTTTATCATTATTTCTACTAAACCCAGCGTACTGTAAATCTATTACAAAATCAAAAACAACAGCAGGATCTACATTTATTCTTATGCTAGCATATTCGCTGTTAATATCTACATTTTCAAAATCTTTTACTAAGTTTTTAACACTTATAGAACCGTAATCTGTATTAATTAATAAGTTTTTCTTTACGGTACCAAAACGCATTGTTAAATAATCAGAATTACCTTTAATGTCTATGGCTTCTTCAATAGAAATAGATCCATAATCGCAATTAAAATCAATTGTTTCTGTTTTATCAAATTTTAAAGTAGAATAATCTGCAACAGCTTTTATGTTTTCAGAAATATCAACAGTTAATTTAGAATAATCAATATTAATAGTACCCTTTTTTATGTAATGTATTGTAGAACTGTTAGAGTAATCTAGATTAATTACATTACTTGTAGCATTTAAATTACCTATTGCTATTTTACCGTATTCGCAATCTATATTAGCTTTTCCGTCTAAATTATCTAAATAAATATTACCATAATCATTATCTAAATCTACCGAATTAGTTTTTGGCATTTTAACATCGTAATTAATTTTGTAATTAATGTTTTTGCTACTCTTAAACCAAGAAGTCCAACTACTTTTATTACTTTCTATAATAGTTTCTGCTTCTACAAAAGATTTATTCGCATTAAAAATTACATCAATACCAGATATTTTATCTTTTACATCATCTAAATCGTCTCCTTGTACGGTAATTGTTACTGCTATTTCTACACTGTTTTTATCCCAGGTTGTAATGTTTAAATTACCATATTTATTATTTAAAGATACGGTTGCATTTGGGTTTACACTAAATACTTTTTTTATAACCTTATTTTTTTCGTGTTTCTTTTTGTCATCATTAGCGGTAACTAAGAGCGGAATAAAAAGAAAAAATAAAGTGATTTTATATATAAATCTCATCTTTTTTAATGTTAAGGTTTTTAATTTGTTCTATTTGCTCTAAAGTGTTTTCTAAAATAAGTAAGCGTTGCTGATAGTTTTTAATCATTGCATTTATAATTTCTCTTTGCTTACCATTTTTAGTTAATTCTTTAACAAAATCTGTATATTCTTCTTGTAATTCTTCTAATTCTTCAAGTGCATTTTCTATAATGCTTTCTGTGTCTAAATTTCTATTTTTTTCTAAAGTTTTTAATTCTTGATTTATAGTAGATACAAAGTAAGTTTGTACTTCTTCCATTTTAGGAGAAACATCTGCTAAATCTAATTGACTTTTTTGATGATTACTCCCCAAGAAAAAGCCTAGAACCAAAATTATTGATGCCGCAACTGATAACCATTTCCAAGAGGTTTTAACTACTTTTTTTTGTTTATTTAATTTGCGCTCAAAACGATCTAAATGGCTAGAATGTGGTTCTAGAAAATCGAATTCGTTTTCAGAAAAAAACTGATTTAATTTATCTTCCATACGCTTGTGTTTTTATACTATCGGCAAGTAATACTTGCTTTAATTTCTTTTTTGCTCTAGAAACGGTTGTTCTTACATTATCATTTGTATAGTTTAGTATTGTTGCAATTTCTTCATAATCATAACCTTCTATTAAATGTAATGTTAATACAAGTCTATAATTTTCTTTTAAACTTTGTAAACAATCTAATACTTTACTAGCTTTTAATTTAGAATAATCTATAACTTCTTCTGTTTCTAAATCATTATTAGGTATCACTTCCATCTTAACTTCATTATACCTATTATTCTTTTTTAATTGTGTTAAACTTTTATTGATAACAATTCTTTTTAACCATGCACCAAATGTAACTTCTCCTTTATAAGTATGCATTTTTGTAAAAACCGTTAAAAAGGCTTCTTGCATAATATCTTCTGCTTCAAAACTATCTTTTAAAATACGATGAGCTGTATTGTACATTGCTTTATAATAAGCTTTGTACAAATCTAACTGCGCATTTTTATCTGACTTTTTGCAGCGTTCTATAAGGTTGGTTATATGTGGTTGATTAGTTTCCAATAAAACGATTCTATTGTATAGACAAAATACTTTTTAATTTGTGACAGTTTTATGAAAAAAATATTTTTTATTGCAAACTACTATAACTTTATAGGTTGTTATAAAGTTCTTTTTTATGAAGCTCTTTTCTAACTTTCTTTTTAATTTCTAATTCTTCTTTTATATTATTTAGCATTTTAAAAAAATCATCTGTTAAAGAAATGTAGTTAATTGTAAAATAAACATCATCTTCAATAAATATATGATTACCTAAGCTATCTACAATTCTATTTTTAGAAAAACTAAACTGTGTATTATTATTTAAATACTTTTCTTTTAAAACATTTTTAATGATGCTTTTATCATTATTAGATAAATTAGAAAAGGTATAGTTAAATAAAAACAAGTTGTTTTGATAAAAGTGCATTACTAATTTAGCAGGATAACCACCAATTCTGGTTTTATGAAGTAAAATTGTAGTATTTTCTATTTTCTTTATTGTAACTCTTTTACTAAAAATATTTTTCTTCGCTTTTTTTATGGTGTAATTAAACTTTAAATTACTAGAAAAATAAATTTCTTTACTTGTTAAAACCTCTTTTTTATTTAAACACAAATCTACTAAGCCAGAATATGTTTCTGGTTTATCATACATTTTTAAAATATTTCTATAATAATAATGTTCGTATTTTGGGTAGAGGGTTTTATAGTTAAATAAAGTAGTAATAGGCTTTTTTATCATTTAGGGGACGATAGAAAATTATAGGTTTGTTTTAAATAGTTGAATTACAAATATAAAATTACTAAAAAAACTTAATTGAACCTTTATTTTTTAAAGAAAAATTAACAAAAAACTCGGTTTTGTTGCTAAAAGTTTAATAACTTACCTTGGTAAGGTATTAATTATTTCTTTTTTGTTACTGATTTTTAACAAATTCCAACTTAAATTATAATTGATTTTTTCTCCTACTAACAGTATTTTTTCTGGGCTTAAACATTCTAATTCGGTAAATAAATGATTGCCAAAAATAGTAACAGAAGTTCCGTTATCTGGATAAGTTGCATTTTCATCAAACGTAAACTCTTCTATAAATAGCGTGTTTTTTAAATATCCGGCAACCCATTTTTTTGCATCAGTACCAATTTTTTGAGGAAATTCTTCGGATGATTTTAATGCTAAAATTTCATCTTTGATAGAAGTATTTTCTTCGGCATAATTTTTTGCATCTGGCCATTTAGAAATGGTAAACCCATCTTTAAAAATACTATTTTTATGAAGTTTTGTATAACTAATGTTGGGTGTTTTAATTTTTGATAAACTCCAGATGGTTAAAGGAATTTTGTCTAATTCGGCATTTTTAGCAGCTTGTTTTTTTATCAATTCTTGATAAATATTTACTTTACAACCTTTGTTAAAAATAGTAATTGTTCTTTTAATCTGAATGCCTAAAAGATTGCTAACCGGACTTTTTAAAACAATTCCGTTTTCTAAAAAATCAACAGTATAAGCACTTGCATTAATATAAGGATCGGGAATATGTCTAGAACCTGTTATCAAATGATGGTATTCTTCTGAGCAAGGTAAAACTCTATTTCCACCAATATTTGGTGCTTGTTTTATAGAGTTGTTATAAAAATATTCTCCAATTTTTAATTCAATTCCTGTTAATTGGTCGTTTTCATAAAATATATTTTCATCATTTATAAAACCAAAAGAAATTATTCTTCCTGTTTTAGGAATTACAATAATTTTAATTTCTAAATTTGAAATCTCAACAGCTTTTTTCCAACTTTTATATGTAATTGTTTTAACCTGTATTGCAGACATATATTTTGTTTTGTACAAAAATGAAGAAAATAATTGAAGTTGTTTAATGATAATTTGTTTTGAAGAAAAAAAATAAAAAACCTTGGCCAACAAAAGATGCAATGGATCAGGTTTATAAAATGAAACTTTGGGGTACAAATAAAGACCAATTTTATTCTGGTTCTGGCTCTCATCAACCAGATATTATAGCACCATATATTAAGATGGTAACCCATTTTTTAACCTCTTTTAAAAAGCCAATTACTGTTTGCGATTTAGGTTGCGGAGATTTTAATATTGGTAAACATTTTGTGGCTTATGTTAAAAATTACATAGCTGTAGACATTGTTTTAGATTTAATAAATTATAACAAGCAAAAATTTAAAGCCAATAATTTAGAGTTTAAATGTTTAGATATTGCTGTAGATAATTTACCCGAAGGAGATTGTGTTATTTTAAGGCAAGTGTTACAGCATTTATCTAATAAAGAAGTAAAAAAAATAGTTGATAAATTAACAAATTATAAGTATATTATTTTAACTGAACATATACCAAACGGACATTTTGAAGCAAATAAAGATATTATTTCTGGCCAAGGTATTAGAATAAAAAAGAAAAGTGGTTTAGATCTTTTAGCGCCTCCTTTTTGTTTAAAAATAAAAGAAGAAAAACAATTACTTTCTTACGTTTTAGATAATAAGAAAGGAGTAATAGTTACTAAGCTTTATGTTACGTGTTAAGTACGCTTTTAAACCTTGGCACAACAATTGTTTTCTATTAAATGATATTAATTATATTGCATTTTATATAATTGATTATCAGTAAATTATAAATAACGAATTGATGTTGATTTTTATTGCTTTAAAAATTAATGTCAGTATGACAGAGATATAACAAATGAGCAAACCAAAAGTAATGCATTTAGACAATTTGTCGCTTCAAAATATGTTGAATGAAGATTCGGAATTAATTCCGTTAATGACGCCAGAAGACGAAGAGATTATTAATAAAGAAAGTGTACCAGAAATATTACCAATATTGCCTTTAAGAAATACCGTTTTATTTCCTGGTGTTGTAATACCAATTACTGCAGGTAGAGATAAATCGATACAATTAATTAAAGACGCCAATAAAGGCGATAAAGTAATTGGAGTAGTAGCACAAAAAAATGAAGATGTAGAAGAACCTGTTTTAAGTGATATTCATACAACTGGTGTTGTAGCGCAAATTTTACGTGTTTTAAAAATGCCAGATGGTAATACAACTGTAATTATACAAGGTAAAAAACGTTTTGAAATTGATACAATTATACAAGACAAACCTTATTTAAAAGCAACTGTAAAAGAAGCTATAGAAGATAAAAATGTTGATGATAAAAAAGAGTTTGATGCTATTATAGATGCAATAAAAGAACAAGCTTTAGAGGTAATTAAAGAAAATCCTATGTTACCAAGCGAAGCTTCTTTTGCTATTAAAAACATCAAATCCAATTCTTTCTTGGTGAATTTTATTTCATCAAATATGGATTTATCTGTAGCTCAAAAACAAACAATTTTAGAAAAAAGTAGCTTAAAAGAACGTGCTTTATTAGCGTTAAAAAACTTAAATAAAGAACTACAAAAATTAAAATTACGTAACGATATTCAGTCTAAAACAAGAGAAGATTTAGATCAGCAACAAAGAGAATATTATTTACATCAACAATTAAAAACCATTCAAGAAGAGTTGGGTGGTGCTTCTAATGATGAAGAATTAGAAGAAATGCGCAAGCAAGCAAAAACTAAAAAGTGGACTAAAGAAGTTGGCGATACTTTTGAAAAAGAGTTGAATCGATTAAAAAGAATGAATCCGCAAGCAGCAGAATATGGCGTTCAAAGAAGCTACTTAGAGTTATTGTTAGAGTTGCCTTGGGGTGTTTACTCTAAAGATAAATTCGATTTAAAACACGCCATAAAAGTTTTAGATAAAGATCATTTTGGTTTAGAAAAAGTAAAAGACAGAATTATAGAACATTTGGCTGTTTTAAAGTTAAGAAACGATATGAAATCGCCAATTATCTGTTTATACGGACCTCCAGGAGTTGGTAAAACTTCTTTAGGTAAATCTGTAGCAGAAGCATTAGGTCGTAAATATGTACGTATGTCTTTAGGTGGTTTAAGAGATGAAGCCGAAATTAGAGGTCATAGAAAAACATATATTGGTGCAATGCCAGGTCGTTTAATTCAGAATTTAAAAAAGGCAGGTACATCAAACCCAGTTTTTGTTTTAGATGAAATAGACAAGTTAGGGCAAAGCCATCAAGGAGATCCTTCTTCTGCAATGTTAGAAG
This sequence comes from Polaribacter sargassicola, assembly GCF_021991835.1. Taxonomy (GTDB): domain Bacteria; phylum Bacteroidota; class Bacteroidia; order Flavobacteriales; family Flavobacteriaceae; genus Polaribacter; species Polaribacter sargassicola. The sequence goes on along the minus strand of NZ_JAHDAU010000006.1, from coordinate 20,063 downwards.
TTTTAGATCCGGCACAAAACGAAGCTTTTTATGATAATTATTTAGAAGTAGGTTACGATTTGTCTAAAATCTTATTTATTGCAACAGCTAATAATTTAGGGCAAATTCCTTGGGCTTTGCGTGATAGAATGGAAATTATAAATGTAACCGGTTATACTATTGAAGAAAAAATAGAAATAGCAAAAAGACATTTATTACCAAAACAATTAAAAGAACATGGTTTAACTACCAAAGACTTAAAATTAGGTAAAAAACAAATAGAGCAAATTGTAGAAGGTTACACAAGAGAATCTGGTGTACGTGGTTTAGAAAAACAAATTGCCAAAGTGGTACGTTTTGCAGCAAAATCTATTGCTTTAGAAGAAGAGTATGATATTACTTTGTCTTCAGAAAAAGTAGAAGATATTTTAGGTACACCAAGAAACAAAGATAAATTTGAAAATAATGATACTGCAGGTGTTGTTACAGGTTTGGCTTGGACACAAGTTGGTGGAGATATTTTGTTTATAGAGTCTATTTTATCTAAAGGAAAAGGAGCACTTTCTATAACTGGTAACCTTGGTAATGTTATGAAAGAATCTGCAACCATTGCAATGAAATACATAAAATCGAATGCAGAAGAATTTGGTATTAAACCAGAAGTGTTAGAAAAGTATGATGTTCATATTCACGTACCAGAAGGAGCAACGCCAAAAGATGGGCCAAGTGCTGGTATAACTATGTTAACCTCTTTAGTTTCTTCTTATACACAGCGTAAAATTAAAAATAAATTGGCCATGACGGGTGAAATTACTTTGAGAGGAAAAGTATTGCCTGTTGGCGGAATTAAAGAAAAAATATTAGCTGCTAAAAGAGCAAATATTAAAGAAATTATTTTGTGTAAAGACAACGAAAAAGACATTTTAGAGATAAAAGAAAGTTATTTAAAAGGTTTAACTTTCCATTATGTTACAGAAATGAAAGAAGTAATAGATATTGCAATTACAAAGCAAAAAGCTAAAAATGCTAAAAAAATAGCTTAATAATAAAAAATGCCTCTCAAATTTTGAGAGGCTTTTTTATTACTTTAAACTTGTAAACTTGTTTTTTTGTAGCTAATTCCTGCTTTCCGCACTCGCTTTTTTAACGCTTCGCTAGAATGTGCTTCATAAAAATATCTTTTTATGAAACCCAATCTTAAAAAGAGCTCAAACAATTGCTGCAATCAGGGCTAAACTTGTTTGCCAACTTTTGTAACCTCTAAAATATTTAATTTATTCTATATCAATAGAATACGTTAAGCTATTAAATCCGTTTAAATAATTATAATTTTTTCGGTTAATGCTAAAAACACAGTTATATTTTCCTTTTTCTGTAGGTAGTTTTATTTCTAAATGTGTTGGATCTTTTGCTAAAATAGTAAAGGAAGTTTTATAGCTATAGAATTTTTTTGTTTCCGTATGAATTAGGTTTAATTGTAAATAAATTTCCGAATCGTTTGCAATTGTATGCTTTTCTTCTGATGACAAATCAGCATCAACGGTATAATTAACAGTTAAATTTTCTCCACTTTTTTTAATACCGTATAAATCGGATGATTTTACATTAATAGTAGTATAATAGCTCTTAAAATTTTCAATTCTATTTACGTAATAAGTTTTTCCATTTGGGATATCAATTTTTTTAGCGACTTTGTTTAAAGGATGTTTTGCGACCAAAAGCACCGGTTTATTTTGTACTAAATTTTCATAAGTGTCTAAATAATTAAACTGAGTTCTCTTATAAAAAACGTTATTGATGGAAAAACATTTTTCGTTTTCGTAAAACATATATGCAGCAGGTTCTATAAAAGTATTTAAAAATACTAATTGATCTCCGTTGGCTTCTTTTTTTAAAGTAGCTGCCATTACTTTAAGGTTTCTGTCATTAAAATGAGCAATTTTGTTCCATTCAAATAGAAATGCAAATCGCAAAAAAATAACTAAAGTGATGTTGAATATCAACAAACCTAAATAGCTCTTTTTGGGTTTATTTTCGGTAAAATATAAGTAGCATAAAAATAGCATCGGAAACCAAGCGATAACGGTCCAATAAGCATTTATATTTACTCTAAAAGAATTGATTAAAAAGAATATAAAAACACCTATAGTATTGTATTTAAGTGTTTTTTGAAATTGATTTTTGGTTTTATAAAGAATGCTAAAAAGCAAAATAAAAATAGGTCCGGTTAAACCTAATTGTTCTCCAACATAGCTTAAAATATTTTTTAACTTAAAACCAGAAGCTGTTCTTTCAAATAATTGAAATCTTATGGTTTGAAAATCATTTTCGAATAGCCAATATATATGCGGAGTAAAGAGAGCCAAAACCAAAGCAAATATTAGGTAAGCAGATTTTCGTTTAAGTATTTTAAGGTTAGATAATAAGGTGAAAAATACAATTAAAACTCCGTGGTATTTGGTATAAATTAACAACGCAATTACAATAGACAGTGGTATAACTGTTTTCCATTGATCGTTTTTTAAGTATTTAGAGTATAACCAAAAGAATAATGCCTCAAAAAAGAGTAGAGGAGTATCTGGTATTGCATGAAAAGTATACAGATTAATAAATAAACTTCCGCCTAATAATAAAAAAGTAAGTTTGCTATTTAAAATAGCTTTAGTTTCTTGCTCAATTAATTTGCACCATATAAAAATGGTAAATGCACCTAATAAAACATTAATAAACCGTACACCAATTTCTAAAGGAAATATTTGAGTAGAAAATTTTATTAAGATTGCAATAAAAGGTGGATGATCAAAATAACCCCATTGTAAATTATTAGAGTACAACCAATAATAGCTTTCATCATTTAATAATGGAGTAAAATAAGCTTGAATTAAATTTATAAAAAGAAAAATACCTGCAACTAAAAGAGGTGTTTTATTATTAATAAAAAAGTGTTTTTTAGAAGCAATTTTAATCATAAATAATTTAAGATTTCTCTTTATAAAATTACAGTAAAAATAGTTTTTATAATTTGTATTGATGTAATTTAAAAAGATAGAAATCAAATTAAGTCCAAACATTTTATTTTGGACTTAATTAGGGTAAAAAATTTAAAAAAGAACTATTACTAAAAGTTGTTTTATTTTAAAAGCATTGCAATTTCTGTATTACCTTGCATTTCTGCGTGTTTTAAGGCAGTATTTCCTCTGTTATCTTTTAGGTTTTTATCAGCATTATTATCTAATAAATATTTAACAATTTCTAAATGCCCAAAAGTACTGGCATAAATTAAGGCAGTAGCACCGTTGTAGTTTTGTAGGTTTACATTGGCTCCATTTTTAATCAATGTTTTGGCAATATCTGTATAACCTTTAAAGCAAACACCCATTAAAGCTGTATTGCCAGATAAATCTTTGGCATTTACATTACTTTCTTTTTCTAATAAAAAAGCAACAATTTTTGGGTTGTTGTTATAAACGGCTAAAATTAATGGTGTAAAGCCTTTACTGTCTGTTGTATTTATAGCATTGTTATTTAAAGTATAAATTGCTTTTACTTTTTCTAAATCGCCACTTCTAGAAGCTTCAAAAATAGATTGACCAGAAGTAGTTGTTGTAATTATTAATATTAAAATAAATATAATTTGTTTCATAATTTTTTCTTTAAAAAAGAGGAAGTGTAAAAAACACAACCTCTTTTTAGAATTAGGGGATTTTTTTATTTATGACTCATAAAATCTTTAGCAGAAAAACCCAAAGCTGCGGCAACTCTCATTCCGTAATTTCTATCTGCTTTGTAGAAATAACGAATCATTGTCATTTGAATGTTTTTATCCGTAACCTGACCTAAATCTCCACTTAAGTTTTTAATTAAATTATCTTGTTCATCTTTAGAAAGAGATCTGTAAAAATCTCCTGCTTGTGCAAAATCATTTGTTTTAGAAATTTTCTTTTGTGTAATTGTTACGTTTGCAAGTGTAGTTTCAGATTGTTTGTATTGCACATCTTCTGTTAAAGAAGCTTTGCTACTTGGTTGGTAGTTAACATCTGGGTTTTCAAATCTTTTGTTGCCAGCACTGTTCCAACTATCAGAATTATAATTATTTGGTTCTTCTAATGGTTTATTAATTTCTAACTGTAAAAAATTAGGACCTAATCTGTGTCTTTGTGTATCAAAATAAGAGAACAATCTACCTTGTAATAATTTGTCTTCAGAAGGTTCTACACCTGGGATTAATGCACCAGGAGAAAAAGCAATGCTTTCTACTTGTTCAAAATAATTTACTGGATTTTGGTTTAAAGTCATTGTACCAATTTTAATTTTTTCAATTTTATCTGCTGGCCAATCTTTGGTAGCATCTAAAGGCCAAAAATCAAAAGAATGTAAATCTTCTGGAGCAATCATTTGTACGTATAAATCCCATTGTGGGTAATTTTTATCATCTATATCTTTACGTAAACTAACAGTTGCGTGTTGCCAATCTTTACCTTGTTGTACGGCAGCCTCTTCTGTAGTTAAGTTTTTTTCGCCTTGTTTAGACACCCAAGAATATTTTACATAAGTTACTTTACCAGCTTTATTAATCCATTTATAACCATGTACGCTACTTCCATTCATGTATTGGTAACCTTTAGGTATTCCTAAATCTGTATACAATCTTGTAATCATATGTGTTGATTCTGGCACATGAGAAAAGAAATCGAAAAATCGATTAGGATCTTGTTTATTGGTTACAGGAGAAGGTTTTAAAGAATGTACCATGTCTGGAAATTTGATAGCATCTCTAATAAAAAAGATTGGTAAATTGTTACCAACAATATCATAATTACCTTGTTCTGTATAAAATTTTACAGCAAAACCTCTAGGGTCTCTTGCTGTTTCTGGCGAACCTTTACCATGTATTACAGTAGAAAAACGAACTGCTAAATCTGTCTTTTTTCCTGCTTTAGAAAACAACACTGCTTTTGTAAATTCAGACATGTCTTTAGTGGCTTCAAAATAACCAGAAGCACCCGCTCCTCTTGGGTGTACAACTCTTTCCGGAATTCTTTCTCTATCAAAAGCAGCTAATTTTTCTACTAAATGGATGTCTTCTAGTAAAACAGGTCCGTATTCGCCTACTGTTTTAGAATTTTGGTTGTCACCAACGGGTACACCACCATTTGTGGTTATTATTTTTTTATTGCTGTTTGTTTGTGAAAATCCTAAAAAGACAAAGGATAAAGCAATAAGTGTTACTAATTTTGTTTTCATTTTAAATTGATTTTATTTATAATTAAAGTACAAATATCAATCAGCGCTTCTCATTAATCAAATTAATAGTTTATATAATTGTATTGCTAAAATTAATATAGAATGACGCTGCAACAGTTAGAATATGTAATTGCATTAGACACGTATAGGCATTTTGTTACTGCTGCAAAAAAGTGTTTTGTAACCCAACCAACAATTACAATTCAGGTTAAAAAATTAGAAGACGAAATAGGTTTTTCTATTTTTGATAAAAGTAAAACACCTTTTAAACCTACAAATTTAGGACAAGTATTTATTACCAAATCTAAGATGATTTTACGTGAAGTAAATGAGTTAAAAAATATGGTAAATACAGAGTTACATAGTATGGAAGGTAGTTTTAAAATAGGGATTATTCCCACAGTCTCTCCTTATTTAATTCCGTTAATTTCTGGCTCTTTTTCAGAAAAATATCCAGAAACAACACTTATTATAGAAGAAATGCAGACAGAAAATATTGTTGCTGCATTAAAAAAGAAAGAAATAGATATTGGTATTTTAGTAACACCGCTAAATGAATCTTTTATTAGAGAAATTAAGTTGTATAATGAGCCGTTTGTTTTTTATGGACAAAAGAATCTTTTTTCAAGTGATAAAAAAGAAGTATCTGCCAAAGAGATAGAAACTTTAGATAATATTTGGCTGTTAAAAAACGGACATTGTTTTAGAAATCAGGTTTTAAACATATGCTCTCAAACTAAAAAACCTAAAAGCATTCAGTTTGAAAGTGGTTCTATAGAGTCTTTAAAAAAAATGGTAGACAATTATGGGGGTTTTACATTAGTACCAGAAATGGCAATCAATAAAAATGATGTTGGTTCTCATATAAATTTTACAGAACCCAAACCAATTAGAGAAGTAAGTATTGTTGTACATCAATCTTTTGCAAAAGAAAATTTAATAGATGCGTTAAGGTTAGAGGTTTTAGATAAAATACCTAAAGGCTTTGTAAAGAACAATCGGTTTATAAAGATTAATTGGAAATAACTAAAAACGTTCTATTTTACAAATCTCTTCCTTATAATTTAAGAAGCCTTTTTTTGTTGTAATTTCAACGAGTTTACCAGAAATAAAACTTTCAAATTCAATGGTATTGCCTTTACTATCTAGTTCACAAATGATATCTCCCTTTTTTACAGTATTACCTACTTTACAAAACCATTTAGAAACTTTAAATTGTTTATTATTAATGTTAGGCATTTTTATAATTTCTATATTACTAGGGATGTAATCAATTTTTGTAATGGTATTGTTTACTTCTTTATTTGTTAATTTTGATTTGAATATTGCATCAAAAAAATTGGTTAATTTCCCCATTTTATTTAATTGTTTTGTTTAAAATTTCTACTTACAATGTAGTGAATTTTATGTAGTTTTGAAATCAATAAAAAAAATGCATTATTCATTTTATAGACGTCATATTACCCATCCCAATTCAGAAAACTTTTACGTATTCTGTAACTAAAGAAGAAGCGGATTTTTTACAAAAAGGAATGCGAGTTGCAGTTTCTTTTGGTAAATCTAAAATGTATGCTGCTTTGGTTTTAAACATTCATCAAACCAAACCAGCTTTGTATGAAGCTAAAGAAATTCATCAAATTTTAGATGAAATACCTTTGGTTAATCAGCTGCAATTAAAACATTGGCAATGGGTTGCTAACTACTATATGTGTTCTTTGGGTGATGTGTATAGAGCTGCTTTACCTTCTGCTTTTTTGCTAGAAAGCGAAACAATCATCAATAAAAACGAAGATTTTACTGAAGAAAATCTTTTAACGGATGATGAGTTTTTAATTTTTGAAGCTTTACAGCATCAATCGCAATTAACCATTCATCAAGTGGTGGCTATTTTGGGACAGAAAAAAGTAATGCCCATTGTAAATGCTCTAATAAAAAAAGAAGCAATTACCATAAAAGAAGAAATTTACGAACAATACAAACCCAAATTGGTAAAATATGTTCGTTTGCATGACAATTATAATTCTGATGATTCTTTGGGTAATTTGTTAGAAGAATTGTCTAGAGCTAAAAAACAGCGAGAAGCTGTTTTAACTTTTTTTCAATTATCTGCTTCTAAAAAACCAATTAAAGCAAAAGAATTAGAAGAAAAAGCAAAGGTTTCTGCTACTATTTTAAAATCATTGGTAGATAAAAATATTTTCGAATTTTATCATATTCAAACAGATAGAATTCAATTTAAAGGAGACACCAACGATTTAAAAGTACTAAATGAATTTCAAGAAAAAGCACTTTTAGAAATTAAAGAAAACTTTAAAGAAAAAGATGTTGCACTTTTACACGGGGTTACAAGTTCTGGTAAAACAGAGGTTTATACAAAGTTAATACAAGAAGTTTTAGATTCTGGTAAACAAGTACTTTTTCTTTTGCCAGAAATTGCATTAACTACGCAAATTATTACGCGTTTACAGTTTTATTTCGGAAACCAAATTTCGGTATTTCACTCTAAGTATTCTATGAATGAAAGGGTAGAAGTGTGGAACAATGTTTTAGAAAATAAGCCCAAAGCACAAATTGTTTTAGGCGCACGTTCTTCTCTCTTTTTACCTTTTTCAGATTTAGGTTTAATTGTGGTAGATGAAGAACACGAGACATCTTATAAGCAATTTGAACCTTCGCCAAGGTATAATGCCAGAGACGCTGCGGTTGTTTTATCTAAATTGCACAAAGCAAAAATTTTATTAGGTTCTGCAACACCTTCTTTAGAAAGTACTTTTAATGCACAGCAAAAAAAATACGGTTTTGTATCTTTAAATAGACGTCATGGTAATGTACAATTGCCAAAAATAGAATTGATTGATGTAAAAGAAAAGCAACGAAAAAAAGAAATGAAAGGGCATTTTTCGGATCGATTATTAAAATTGATTCAAGAAGCTTTAGATGAAAAAGAACAAGTAATTTTATTTCAAAATAGACGTGGATTTTCTCCGGTTGTAGAGTGTAATACTTGTGGTGTTTCTCCGCAATGTCCTAATTGCGATGTTTCATTAACTTATCATAAATTTAGACACGAGTTGCGTTGCCATTACTGTAACTACCAACGCGCAATGCCTAATAGTTGTGGTGCTTGTGGTAGTAATACCTTAGATAATAAGGGGTTTGGTACAGAGCAAATAGAATTAGAACTCAAAGAATTATTCCCGGATTACAATATTGGAAGAATGGATTTAGATACTACCAAAGGTAAATTTGGGTATCAGAAAATAATTGGTGCTTTTGAAGCCAAAGAAATAGATGTTTTGGTGGGGACACAAATGTTATCGAAAGGATTGGATTTTGAAAACGTGTCTTTAGTAGGAATTTTAAATGCAGATTCTATGCTTAATTTTCCAGATTTTAGAGCGCATGAAAGAGCTTTTGATATGATGGTACAAGTATCTGGCCGAGCAGGAAGAAGTAAAAAACAAGGAAACGTAGCCATACAAACCTACAATCCGTATCATCAAATTTTACAACAAGTATCTACCACCAATTATGCAGAAATGTATAAAGAGCAGTTGCAAGAACGCTGGCAATATAAATATCCACCTTATTATCGTTTGATTAAAATTACTTTAAAGCATAAAGATTATCACAAAGTAGACAGTGGCGTTAATTGGTTAGCAAAAGCACTACAGAATTCTTTTGGCGAATATGTATTAGGACCAACAGAACCGGCTGTTTCTAGAATTAGAAATCAGTATATAAAAAACATAGTGGTTAAAATACCGCCAAAACAGAATTTAGCCAACACCAAAAATCAAATTACTAAAATTAGAAATACGTTTGAGGCTGTAAAAGATTTTAGACCTATCCGATTTATTATTGATGTAGATGCCTATTAGTTGTATTTACTTTTTTTACAATTTTATGTTTACAATAATAAGTTAAATACGTATCCAGAAATAATAATACAGATAGTTACTACTGCAAAAAAGAGAGTAATTAGTTTTAAAGACATTACTTTTTTAAGCAAAGTAGCTTCCGGAATGGATAAACCAACTGTTGCCATCATAAAAGCAATAGCAGTACCAAGCGGCACACCTTTGGCTACAAATACTTGAATAACAGGTACAATTCCTGCAGCATTAGCATACATAGGCACAGCAAGAATTACAGCAAGCGGAACAGTCCACCATTGGCCGCCTCCTAAATATTGATTGAAAAAGTTTTCTGGTACATAACCGTGCATAATTGCACCAATAGCAATTCCAATAATTACATACAGCAACACTCCTTTTACAATGTCTGTAGCGGCACGAGTAATTTCTGGTAAACGTTGGTAAAATGTTTGTTGTTCTTTTTGGTAAGAAGTTTGTTGCATTTTAAGTTTAAGAATTTCTTTTACCCAATCAGAAAGTAAAGGTTCTAAGTTCATTTTACCCAATAACCAACCACCAATTGTACCTAATAAAATACCCGAAAAGGCATAAATTAATGTGGCTTTTAGGCCAAACATTCCAAGAAACATAGCAATAGCAACTTCATTTACTAATGGTGATGTAATTAAAAAAGAGAAAGTTACGCCTAACGGAATTCCGCCTTGCACAAAACCAATAAATAAAGGTACAGAAGAGCAAGAACAAAAAGGAGTGATTGCACCAAAAATGGCAGAAAAAACATATTCTAAACCATAAAGTTTTTTCTTGTTTAAGTAATTTTTAAGCTGCTCTATCGGGAAATATGTATTTACAATTCCCATTATAAAAACGATTACAAATAACAATATCATTATTTTAATGGTATCGTATACAAAGAAATTTAATGCAGTACCTAATTTGGTTCCTGCATCAATGTTAAAAACAGTAAAAATTAACCAATCCGCAAAGTGTTGTAACCAATCAAACATTTTTTTAAAATTTATAGTTATTTCTAAGAATTACTATGTTTCTGTAAGAAATTGATGTTGTTTTATTCGTTATTAGATAAAAAAGTAAAAACTTCATCTTGAGAAGGAACTCTCCCTTTAATGCAGATTGTATCATCTACTAAAAGAGCAGGTGTTGTCATTACATTATATTTCATAATTTCTATAATATCTTCTACTTTTTCTACGGTTGCATCTATGTTGTGTTTAGAAATTACATCTGTAACAACTTGTGTCATTGCTTTGCATTTAGGGCAACCTGTGCCTAAAACTTTAATTACTTTACTCATTGTATTTGTTTTTATCGATCATTAAAAAGATCGGATTCATAATAAATTCTATTTAAAAAAATCTTCAAATAAGGTTTTAGCCTGTTTCCAATTTTTTTGATCTATGCAATACTTAATTTTAGGCGGTTTTACTTCTCCTTTAATTAAACCTGCATTTTTTAATTCTTTTAAATGTTGAGAAACAGTTGACTGTGAAATCGGCAATACATCTACCAAATCTCCTGTAAAACAATGAGATTGGTTGTCGAGATATTTTAGAATACGAATGCGAGTAGGATGTCCTAAAGCTTTGGCTACTTTTGCTAAACGCTCTGTGTCTTTATCTAATGTCATGATATTTAAATTTCTTTAGCTGTTTCTTATCGTAAAATTACGATAGCTATTTCAGCTAAAATCTGACTTATATCATGTTTGTTATTTTTTAGTAAAAAAATAAATGCACCCTTTAATTCATCAAGAAATGTTGAGGAAATTTAATGTGGTTGATAATGGTTTTTAGGTGGTTTTATAAGTTTTACAGATTTTTAAACCAAAACGATTTACTTTATCCCAATTTGTATAAACAATAGGTTTTTTAGATTTTGTAGGACCATTTGTTAATTTCATAATTAGTTGAATCATAATTCGATCCATCCAAGAGTAAGATTGATAATCTAATTTACCGGCAAAAACTTCTAAAAAATCAGGAGTCCAATTTGTTTTCTTTAAAAACTTGCAGAGGTAAGGATTTGTATTTGGTGAATTTTTAGAGGCTTTTCTGGCAACAAGATTTACAGAAAAAAAAGCCGTTTTAATATGGCTAAGTTGTTTTTTGTTGTGGTTTATAAACTCTAAAACACGGTTGTTATGTTTGCCATATCTTATGCTTGCACCTATTATTAACATTTGAAATTGAGCAAGATCATCATTAAAATTTTCAATAGAACAGAGTTTTGTTTTAATGTGTTCTTCTTTCAATTTTTTATTTAATTTTTCTGAAATTTCTTTTGTTTGCCCATCTACAGAAGCATAAATAATTCCAATTTTTTGTTTCATAATACTATTTTTTATCAAAAAACTGTTTTCTCAATTTTAAATATGTTTGTTGATGTAATTTAGAATTGAAATGATCTTTATTTTACCTATAAAGATAAATGTAATTTTATTGGTTTTGTATTGATTAGTTCGATTATTTTTAACTTAAAATTGTTAAAAAAGAACTAGTTTCGCATTATCATAAAACGCTTGTTTTAAATAAGCTTTTAATAAATATACAAGTTGTTTTGCCATGTGTGATAAAAAACAGAATCTAGAAGTTGAAAACTGTATTCAAACACTTCAAAAGTTGTTAGCGGATACCAACCAATTATTTGAGTTGCCAGAAGCGCAAAGAGTCGCACTTTTTAAAGTTGCAGGAGAATTATCTCGCCCAAATCGTGATGAATTTCAGCGCAGACGTAAAGATGCTAAAAAAGCGGCAAAACGTAAAATGATTGAAAGTGATAAACACGCAAGAAAATCTACCGGAATTCGTTCTGCAAGAGAAGCTGCTTTATTTGTGGCTCCTAAATTATTAGGTGCAGCAGCCATACCAGAAGATACGCCAGAATTAGAATCGCCAAGAAATTGTTACGTATGTAAAACGGTTTTTACCAAACTGCATCATTTTTATGATACCATGTGTAAAGAATGTGGCGATTTAAATTATGCAAAACGTTTTCAAACGGCAGATTTAAAAGGTCAAGTTGCTGTAATTACTGGTTCTCGTCTTAAAATAGGATATCATATTACCTTAATGTTGTTGCGTTCTGGTGCAACCGTGGTGGCAACTACACGTTTCCCAGCAGATTCTGCTATCCGATTTGCAAAAGAAGAAGATTATAAAGATTGGTCTGATCGATTACATATTCATGGATTGGATTTAAGACACATACCAAGTGTAGAAATTTTCTGTAATTATATAGAACAGAAATACGATCGATTAGATATTTTAATCAATAATGCTGCACAAACGGTAAGGCGTCCGTCTGGTTTCTATTTTCATTTAATGGAAAATGAAAAGAAGCCGATTGATCAATTACCAAAATTAGCGCAGATTTTATTAAAAGATCACGAAAGTTGTTTAGAAGAATTGTCTAGCTTAAGTGTTGGTCCTTCTAAAACAGATAAAAATAACGTATTGCCAGTTACTTGGCACGGACCAGAACCAGGAATTGGCTTGCGTAATTCGGCTGAATTGTCTCAAATTCCGTATAGTTTTGACAATTCGTTACAAACGTCAGAAGTTTTTCCAGAAGGACAATTAGATGCAGATTTACAACAAGTAGATTTAAGAAAAACCAATAGTTGGCGTTTAAAATTAGGACAAATAGAAACTACAGAAATGGTAGAAGTACAGTTGGTTAATGCGGTTGCTCCGTTTGTACTGTGTAATCGTTTGTCTAATTTAATGATGAAAGAAAATACGGGTATAAAGCACATTATCAACGTAACAGCGATGGAAGGGAAATTCCATCGATTTAAAAAAGTAGATAGGCATCCGCACACCAATATGGCAAAAGCGGCTTTAAATATGTTAACACATACATCGGCTTCTACGTTTGCTAAATCTGGTATTTATATGAATGCCGTTGATACTGGTTGGGTTACCGATGAAGATCCTGCTGAGCTATCTAAAAAGAAAGCAGAAACACACGATTTTCAACCACCTTTAGATATTGTTGATGGTGCAGCCAGGGTTATGGATCCGTTAATAGACGGAATTAACACAGGGAAACATTGGTCTGGTAAATTCTTAAAAGATTATTTTCCTATTGATTGGTAGGTAAAAGCTTTATCGGATTTCTGATTGGTAAGGGATTAATTTGCTTTTGTATTTTAGCTGTTTTTTTTTTAGAAGTTACAAAATCATCGGTTTTAAAACGTCCCACACATTTTTTGCCAATATTTGATGTCCTTCTGCAGTAGGATGAATGCCATCCCCTTGATTTAAAGAAGGAATACCACCTACATTTTCTAGTAAAAACGGAATTAATAGTAATTGGTTCTTTTTTGCCAATTCCGGAAAAATGGTTTTAAATTCCGTAGTATAATCAATCCCCATATTAGGTGGCAATTGCATACCGGTTAATACAATTTTTGTTGCCGGGTTTTGTACCAAAACCGCATCAATAATGGCTTGTAAGTTTTCTCTAGTTTCTTGTAAAGGCACACCTCTTAAACCATCATTTGCTCCTAATTCTAAAATAAAAATATCAGCTTTCTGGTTTTTTATCACCCAATCAATTCTGCTTTTACCGCCAGCAGTAGTTTCTCCACTCACACCAGAATTTATCACAGTATAATCTAAGGAAAGTGAATCTATTTTTTGTTGAATTAATCCCGGATATGCATCATTTACATCCTTTAAACCATAACCAGCTGTTAAACTATCACCAAAAAATAAAATAGTTTTTGTAGTACTATTTTCAGATGTTTTAGTTGGTTCTTCTACATTTGTTTTGGTTGTGTCTTTTTTCTTAGTTGTATCTCCATTTCCACAAGAAAACAAAACAAATAAAAAGAGATAGCTAAACTTTAAGAAAACTTTTAAGTAGCTTCCTTTAGCATTTAAAAGCAATTGTTTATTTTTCAGTTTTATCATTCTTCGTAAAATATAAAGGTTAAATGGATACAGTAACAAAGATATTAAAGATTAACGAACTAGAGAAAACATATACAAGTGGTTCTAAAAAACTAACTGTACTATCTAGCATTTCATTTGAGGTAGAAAAAGGAAGTATCTTTTCTATTGTTGGGCCTTCTGGGAGCGGTAAAACAACTTTATTAGGTTTGTGTGCAGGTTTAGATTATCCAACTTCGGGTAATATAGAGTTATGTGGTAGCAATTTACAAGATTTAAATGAAGATGAATTGGCACAATTACGCAATAAGGAAGTCGGGTTTATCTTTCAGAATTTTCAATTATTACCAACACTTACTGCTTTAGAAAATGTAATTGTACCTTTAGAATTACAAGGAGCAAAGAATGCGACTAAAATAGGAAAAGAGCTATTAGAAAAAGTAGGGTTAGAGGCTCGTTTTGATCATTATCCATCGCAATTATCTGGTGGAGAGCAACAACGTGTGGCATTGGCAAGGGCTTTTTCTAACAAACCCTCTGTGTTATTTGCAGATGAACCAACTGGAAATTTAGACGAAGAAACTGGCGAAAAAGTCATTCAATTATTGTTCGATTTAAACAAAGAAGCTGGTACAACTTTAATCATTATTACACACGATTTAGAATTGGCCAACAGAACCCAGCAAATTCTTAAATTAAAAGGTGGTAAAATTATTTCAAACGAAAAAACAAGCGCAATACATGCCTAATTCTACTTTAAAAACTCCGGTAAAATGGCTTTTTAAAATGGCTTGGAGAGATGGTAAAGCAAGTATTTCTAGATTGCTGTTATTTATGGCATCTATCATTTTAGGAATTGCTGCTGTGGTTTCCATTCAGTTATTTAGTCAAAATTTAAAAGACAATATTAAAAGCCAATCTAAAGCTTTAATGGGTGCCGATTTTATCATCGACAGTAAAAAGTTGCCTTCTAAAAAAGTGATGGATATTATCGATTCTTTAAATGTTGGTGCTTCTGAAGTGAATTTTGTGTCGATGGCGGCTTTTCCAAAAAACGAAGGAACCAAATTAGTAAAAGTACGTGCTATAGAAGGAAATTTTCCTTTTTACGGAACTTTAGAAACAGACCCAACAACGGCAGGACAAGAGTATCAGCAATTAGGTGGCGCATTGGTAGATGCTACTTTGTTGTTACAATTCAATTTAAAAACGGGCGATTCTATCAAATTAGGTAAAACCACTTTTCCGATTGTTGGGGTTTTAAAATCGATTCCGGGTAGTACGGCTATTTCTACCTCTGTAGCACCTACAGTTTTAATTCCGTATCGATTTATAGAAGAAACAGAATTGTTGCAATTGGGGAGTAGAAAAGAGTATCAATACTTTTTTGTAGCGCCACCAGAAATGGATTTAGATTTATTAGATAAAGAATTAGACCCAATTTTAGATAAAGAAAATGCTGATATAGATACACACACAAGTACAAGTGCTCGTTTGGGTAGAAGGTATGATAATGTAGGTCGTTTTTTAAATTTAGCTGCATTTATTGCCTTGCTTTTAGGATGTGTTGGTATTGCCAGTTCTGTGCATATTTACATCAAAGAAAAATTAAAAAACGTAGCTGTTTTAAAATGTTTAGGTGCTTCTAGAAAGCAAACCTTCATCATTTATTTGCTACAAATAATAGGTGTTGGTTTGGTAGGTGGTCTTATTGGTGTTAGTATCGGTATTGGTTTGCAATATGCTTTTCCGTATATATTAAAAGAGTTTTTACCATTTGATGTACAAATTGCCATTACCATACAACCTTTAATAATGGGAATTACTTTAGGGGTTTTAATGTCGGTTTTATTTGCTTTATTGCCTTTGTTGGGCACTTGGTATGTGTCTCCGTTAGAAGTGTTAAGAGGTACAGACGATTATTTACAGAAACCTAAAAAAGCACGTTTATTTACTTTTGCTACTATTTTAGTGTTTGTGTTTTTATTTTCTTTTTGGTTGTTAAAAGACGCTGTAAATGGTTTGGTGTTTACAGGTGGTATTTTGGTGGCTTTTGGCATCTTAGCAGGTATTGCTACTTTGTTTATGAAACTAATAAAAACGTATTTTCCTAAAAAATGGGGATTTACCCAAAGACAGAGTCTGTTAAATTTATACAGACCTAACAACCAAACTATGGTGTTAATTGTGGCCATTGGTTTGGGTACTTTTTTAATTAGTACGCTGTATTTTACAAAAGATATTTTATTGGCAAAGACATCTATTGATAGCAATAAAAATGATGCCAATATCATTTTAATGGATGTACAAAACAATCAAAAAGAAGACGTGGTAAATACCATTACAACTAAAGATTTAGAAATTATAGATAACATACCAATTGTTACCATGCGCATGCATCAAATTAAAGATCAGTTGGTTAATGATATGCGTAAAGACACCGTTTCTAAAACTAGAGGAAAAAGATGGATTTTAAATCATGAATTTAGAACTACTTATAGAAGTACATTGTTAGACTCAGAAGAATTGTTAGAGGGAGATTGGGTAGAAAAAGTAACTGCCAATCAACCTGTATTAATTTCAATATCAGATAATATAGCAAGAGATGCCAATTTAAAAGTAGGAGACGAAATTGTTTTTAATATACAAGGGGTTTTAATGAAAACTGCCATTGGTAGCGTTCGTAAAGTAAATTGGGGGAATATTCAATTGAATTTTTCGGTTGTTTTTCCGGAGGGTGTTTTAGAAAATGCACCGCAATTTAACGTAATTACTACCTATGTACCAGACGCAGAAAGTTCGGCAGATTTACAAAGAGATTTGGTAAAACATTATCCTAATATCACTATTTTAGACATTCGTCAGATTTTTACCATTGTAGAAGATATCTTAGATAAAATTTCTTGGATTATCAATTTTATGGCATTTTTTAGCATTTTAACCGGAATTATAGTGTTGATTGGTTCTGTAAGAAATAGTAAATATCAACGAATAAAAGAAAGCGTTTTGTTAAGAACTTTAGGAGCCAAAAGCAAACAAATAGTACAAATAACAGCGTTAGAATATGTGTATTTAGGCTTGTTGGGTAGTTTAATCGGAATTTTATTATCACTCATAAGCAGTCAATTGTTAGCAACGTTGCTATTTAAAGAACCCTTTATGCCGTCTGCAATTCCGTTTTTGGTGTTTTTACCTGGGATTACATTATTGGTGTTATTGATTGGGTTGAGCAATATTAGAACCGTTTTAAAGAGTCCGCCTTTAGAAGTTTTAAGAAAAGAAGTGTAATTAAAAGAATTTTAATATGTTGCGTGTTTTAAGGTGAAAATATAAATCAATGTCAGTTCGAGTGATTTTGAGGAACGAAAAATTGTATCGAGAACTAATTTAAAAGATAAAATTCTTATTCTCGATATAAATTTTACTCCTTTCTATCGTAAAATTCACTCGAATTGACAGAATTTATCAAAATATACAAACCTTATTTAGTATATAAAATCAAGAAAACACCAATTAAAATTCCAGCTAAAGGAATCAGTTTTTTACGCTTGTTTTGTTCTTTAAAAATAAGTCCGCCAATAACCACAGCAATAATAATTTGACTACGTTTTATGGCAGAAAGTAACATAATTAAAGCCTCTGGATCTTGCAATGCTCTAAAGTAAAAGTAATCGGCAATTTGTAATAAAATACCTACTAAAGGTATGGACCATCGCCATTTAAAAGCTTTGCGTTTTTCGGCTTTAGGAAACCAAGTAATGCTTAAAATCACCAATAAAATTAAAACCGTATAAAAGCAAAACCAAAATTGCAACGTTTGCGGATTTAAAGTTAAGCTTTGTATCAAAAACTTATCATACAAACCACTAGAAGCTCCTAAAAAAGTTGCCCCAATAATAGCGAAAATCCATTTATTTCTTTTAAAATTGATGCCTTCTTTTTTACCGATTCTAGAATACAACATCACCGAAAAAATAATCAGAAAAAAACCAATCCATTGCCAAAAATTTGGCTTTTCTTGATAAATAAAAATGGCTCCTAAAAAAGTAAAAAACGGACCCGCAGAACGGATAGGCGTTACAATGGTAATAGGCAAATGCTTTAAAGCTTGATAAGCCAATACCCAAGAAGACGCCATAATAGCCGATTTTATAAAGATGAATCCATGAGTTTGCCAAGCAATATTTTCTACAAATAATTGCATTTCTTTCATGGCATCTGGTTGCCAAAGAGAACCTACATATAAAGGTAATAATACTAAAAAACCAGCAGAAATAGTACCTAATAATACCGGAAAAACCTCATTGCCTTGTACGGCGTGTTTTTTACATAAATTGTGCAAGCCTAAAAATAAGGCTGCTAAAAGTCCTAAATACATCCACATAACGGGCGCGAAGATATTTTAATTTTTTGAAATCAGACTTTTAAATTTAATTATTAAAATGTAAATAAATAAGTTGTTGTTTTTTAAAAGGATAGTGTTTTTGCAGAACGCTTAAAAAGCATTTTTATATTGATATATTTAGTGTTAAAAAGCGTTTACGTATGTAAAAAAAATTACTTTTGCTACCTTAAAAATGCAACAATGCAAGAAAGAAGTTTACAGCGTATTTCCTTATCAGTTTATTTTTTATTGTCGGGTATTTGTTTTTCTTCATGGGCTTCTAGAATACCAACCATTAAAGATAAGTTTTTATTAAACGAACAAGAATTGGGTAGTTTGTTAATGGTTATGCCTGTAAGTGCTATTATTGGTATTCCGCTTTCTGGCTGGTTAGTCTCTAAATACGATAGTAGAATTCCCCAGCAATTTGCATACATTGGATATTTTATCTCTTTATTTTTGATAGGTTTTTCTAGTCATTTGTATTTGTTGATTTTCTCACTTTTTTTGTTCGCTCTTTGTTTAAGAATTATCAACATCACCATAAATACGCAATCTATTTCTGTACAAGAAAAGTTTGAAAAACGCATAGTAGGCTCTTTTCATGGTTTGTGGAGCATTGGTGGAGTTATAGGAGTTTTAATTACTACTTTAATGTTACAATTAAAAATCTCTGTTCAAATTCATTTTTTAATAGTAGCACTGTTGTCTTTAGTAAGTGTTTTTATAGCTTATCCATATTTAATTAAAAATGATAAATCTACCAACAACACCAAATTTAAACTAGGCAAGCCCAATCGGTTTATTATGTTACTGGGGTTAATGTTGTTTTTTGCTTCTATTTGCGAAGGTGGTATTTATGATTGGAATGGTGTTTACTTTAAAGACGTGGTAAAAGTAGAAGTATTTACTTACGGATATTTATTGTTTATGATTTGCATGTCTGCCTCTCGATTTATTATAGACAAGCTAATGGAGCGTTTTGGTATTAAAAAGCTATATTATTTTAGCGCTGTTTTAATTATGTCTGGTATGTCTGTAGTGGTTTTATTTCCTGTCTTTTGGATTGCATTAATTGGGTTTTGTTTGACAGGTTTTGGGGTAGCAAGTCTGTTTCCGATGACTTTTATCATGGCAGGGAAAGCAAAAAAATATGCAACAGGTATTGTTATTGCTATTGTAGGTACTTATGCTACTGTGGGTATGTTCTTAGGTCCGCCTTTAATTGGGTATTTGGCAGAATATTTTGGATTGCAAAGGGCTTTTATTGTACTTATTATAGGTGGTTTTATGTACATCCCTTTAACTAGGGCTGTATTTAAGCATTTAAAAGAAAGATAACTTTCTTTTGATACAAAATATTTATATGATTGGTTGATTCTATAAACACCTAATTAATATATGTCAATTGGTAGTACAAGCAATAAAAGTGTAACTATCTTTGCAAAAATATTTTTTTATGTCAAAACGTTTTTCCGATTTAGGAATAGAGGCTAGTATAACAGAAAGATTAGCTGCATTACAAATTACAGTATCTACAGATATTCAAAAAAAATCGATTCCTGTTGTATTGCAACAAAAAGAAGATTTGGTTGCTTTAGCAAAAACAGGAACCGGAAAAACGGCTGCTTTCGGCTTGCCTTTATTGCAGTTGATAGATGT
>NZ_JAHDAU010000069.1 GCF_021991835.1 Polaribacter sargassicola | reverse complement strand
GTCGTGCACCACCAACGCGATCACCCCGGTGCTGGCGGCGATGAACGAGGCCTACGGCATCGTGCGCGGCCACGTCGAGACCGTGCACTCGTTCACCAACGATCAGAACCTGATCGACAACTTCCACAAGGGCGACCGTCGCGGGCGCTCGGCGGTGCTCAACATGGTCATCACCGAGACCGGCGCCGCCAAGGCCGTCGCCCGTGCACTGCCCGAGCTCGCAGGCAAGCTCACCGGCTCCGCGATCCGCGTCCCCACGCCCGACGTGTCGCTCGCCGTGCTGCACCTGACGCTCGAGAATCCGGCCACCAAGGACGAGCTCAACGACTACCTCCGCCGCGCCTCGCTGCACTCCAAGCTGCGTCAGCAGATCGACT
>NZ_JAHDAU010000068.1 GCF_021991835.1 Polaribacter sargassicola | reverse complement strand
CGCGAGTCGCTGACCGAGTTCCTCTCTTCGACCAAGGAGACCGAGGAGCTGTTCATGGTCGTGGACGAGGAGCTCAAGATGATGAGCCAGGTCTGCTCGGACGGCGGCCGCATCACCGGCCCGCATCTGAAGGAGATGTCGCGGCTCACGCACACCGAGTACATGCTGCGCGGACGCAGCCGCCTGGACCCGCGTGACATCCTGCGCGAGACCATGTTCGCCCCGACGGTGACCGGCTCCCCCATGCAGAACGCGTGCGCGGTCATCCGCCGGCACGAGCGCGCACCGCGGGGTTACTACTCCGGCGTCGCCGCGCTGTTCACCCCGAACGCCGACGGCGGCCACGACCTCGACGCGCCGATCCTGATCCGCACTGC
>NZ_JAHDAU010000067.1 GCF_021991835.1 Polaribacter sargassicola | reverse complement strand
TCGATCCTGCCGGGGTGACGGGTCTGGTGCACGCGGCCGGTATCCGATCACGCAGCCCTATCCGAGACACCGGCCTACAGGACTTCCGGCGCATTCACGAGGTGAACGTGATCGGGACCTTCCTCGCTCTGCGATGGGCAGCACGCCGGGCGGCTCTGAGCGATGCCGGCCGTTTCTCGGTGGTGACGCTGGCGTCGGCGGTGATCGATAGGACTGTGGAGGACCAGGCAGCCTACAACGCGTCCAAGGCCGCGGTGGCGGCGCTCACCCGCTCCGCTGCACGGGAACTCGCCGAAGACGGCGTGCGCGTGAACGCCATCGCGCCGGGGTCCATTCTCACTCCCCTCACGGACCAGGGATGGTCGGATGGTGCGCATGC
>NZ_JAHDAU010000066.1 GCF_021991835.1 Polaribacter sargassicola | reverse complement strand
GCCACACCTGTCGGACAGCCCACGCGGGGGACGACGGGGACGAACCGGCTGCGGCGCAACGACCGCTGGATCGCGGCATCCGAGGCGCTCCGGAAGGCGGCCGACCCCCTGGTCGTCGACCTGGGCTACGGCGCCAGCGGCGTGACGGCTTTCGAGCTCGCCCAGCGACTGCGGCAGAGGAGAGCGGATGCCGAGGTCGTCGGCCTCGAACTCGACCCGGAGCGCGTGGCGACGGCGCGCTCCCAGCTGCAGGACGTGCGTGCGGGTCGGACTCCCTTCGCCTCCGACCTGCCGGTGTCGTTCGAGAGGGGCGGCTTCGAGGTGCCACTGCCCGGCGGCCGCCGACCGGCCGTGATCCGCGCGATGAACGTGCTGCGGCA
>NZ_JAHDAU010000065.1 GCF_021991835.1 Polaribacter sargassicola | reverse complement strand
CCACCTTCCTGCGCGCGATCGAGCTGACCGAGGTCGACGCGGAGCGCGCCGACCGTGCGTTCACCGCCCAGCCTCGGCCTGTCCCGTGGCCGAAGGCCTACGGCGGGGACTCCGTCGCGCAGAGCATGGCGGCGGCGATCCGCACGGTCGACGACGACCGCACGCTGCACTCGGTGCACAGCACCTTCCTGCGCGGCGTCGACGTCAACGAGCCCGTGCGCTACGAGGTCGAGCTGGTCCGCGATGGACGGGGGTTCTCCACCCGTCACGTGCGCGGCCACCAGCACGGAAAGCTCGCCTTCATGGCGACCGCGTCTTTCCACGTGCCCGAGGAGTTCCCCGAGCATGCACCGGACATGCCCGACGTTCCCGCGCCGGAG
>NZ_JAHDAU010000064.1 GCF_021991835.1 Polaribacter sargassicola | reverse complement strand
AGCCGGAGTACGGCATCCTCGGCTTCACGCTCCGAGAGCTCATCATCGTGGGCGCCTGGGTCCTGGTCTTCGTCGTGTCCTTCTTCCCGGTGTTCGGCGGTGGCGGATCGGTGTGGACCCGCGGCATCGACTGGATCCTCACGATCGGCCTGCCCACGGTCGCCGTGTTCCTGATCGCCCTTCGCCGCTTCTCGCCCGAGGGGATCCGACGCGTGGGGTCGCTCGGCATCGACCAGTTCGCCTCCGTCGCATCCTCTGTCGCAGCCGTCGCCTGGGCCCAGCTGCTCTGGCTGCAGTCCGCGGCGAGCGTCGACTCGGGCGCGTTCCTGGTCGGCTGGGTCCCGATCGTGGCGCAGCTGGCCACACTCGCCCTGGTCGCGGCC
>NZ_JAHDAU010000063.1 GCF_021991835.1 Polaribacter sargassicola | reverse complement strand
CTCGGCGCGCGCCAGGGTCGCGTGGATCTCGTAGACGTGCTCGAAGCCGGCATCGACGGCGTCGAGCACGACGGCGATGTTGTCGAAGGCCAGCTCCGCCTGCGCGCGGAAGTCGGCGGGCAGGCGCCGCTCCTCGACCGGGCCGGTGAGGTTCGTGAGCGCGGAGGTGCCGGAGACGGTGAGCCATGGGCCGATCCGCACCGCACGGTCGAAGTGCCCCGCGGACGGCGCGAGACGGGACGGGTTGATCGCCTCGATGAACGGGCGTGCGGTGCGGATCATGTGGCGCTCCTCGGGTTGATGGTTGGCTGTTGTCGCCTGGATGGGTCGGGCTCGTCGATGACGCGCGTGCGCATGCGCCCGAGGCCGGTGACTCCGGCCTCGAC
>NZ_JAHDAU010000062.1 GCF_021991835.1 Polaribacter sargassicola | reverse complement strand
AGCACCATCGCCGCCTGGCTGAGGCTCTCGGCCTGCACCGTGTATGCCGCGCTGGAAGCGACGGGCGCGTCGCCGAGCAGCATCCGCACCAGCCCGGTGCCGATCATCACGACCACCGAGCTGATGAACACGTACGTCGGGATCGCGAACACGGTGGATGCCTCGCGCACGCCGCGCAGGTTGACGATGACGATCAGGATCACGAAGCCGACCGCCAGCTCCACGCGCCACGGGTTCAGACCTGGCACCGCCGAGATGATGTTGTCGACGCCGGACGCGATCGACACGGAGACGGTGAGGACGTAGTCGACGAGCAGCGCGGCCGCGACGATCACCGACGGCACCTCGCCGAGGTTCTTCTGGGTCACCTCGAAGTCACCGCCGCCG
>NZ_JAHDAU010000061.1 GCF_021991835.1 Polaribacter sargassicola | reverse complement strand
CGTACTGCACGAAGAAGGGGTCGTCGAGGTTGTACTGCGCACGAATCGCTGCGATGGTCGAGTCCGACAGCCGCTTCTCGCCCCCGGCGAGCCTGGCCACCGGGTCGCCGGGGATGAGGAAGACGAGCAGATAGACGAGGAGCGTCGACCCGATCAGGGTCGGCACCATCATCAGGATGCGCCGCAGCGCGTAGCGGAGCATCAGTCCCCGACCGGTGTGCGGGCCGGCTGGTGCGCCGCGTAGTACTCGAGCATCTCGTCGCTCAGCCGCGGGATCTCGAAGGGCTCGGAGTGGGAGCGGATCGACAGTGCGCCGCCGATGCCGGCAGCGACCGCGTCGCGCGCGGCCACAGGGCTGGTGTCGGTCGGCGCGCCGGTGCGGACGAACTCGACG
>NZ_JAHDAU010000060.1 GCF_021991835.1 Polaribacter sargassicola | reverse complement strand
CGCATCGGGCACGTGGACCGCGCGGCATCCGCGCTTCGCCAGGGCTTCGAGACGAACGCAGAATCCCTGGACGAGCCGCTCCAGGACGATCTGGCGCTGCACCAGCACTTCCGGCACATGCGCGGCGATCTGGCTGCACTCGCCGACCTGCTCTCCACCCAGCGCATGGCCCTGGACGCCGTGGTGTCCAGTCACGAGAGCAACGTGTCGTCGCGTCAGAACCGCGACATGCGCACGATCGCGGCTGTGGCGGCGCTGCTCGCGCTGCCGACCGTGGTCGCCGGCGTGTACGGCATGAACTTCAAGGACATGCCCCTGCCGCACATCCCGGTCGGCTGGGTATTCGTGCTGATCGGCACGAACACCCTCGACGTCGCGGCGATGCTCGTTCTCCG
>NZ_JAHDAU010000005.1 GCF_021991835.1 Polaribacter sargassicola | reverse complement strand
TCTTTTTTTCTTTTAAAAGGGTCTGAATAATGACTCTTTCTTTAAGGGTTAATCGTCTATGTTTTTTTACTTCCATTTTACAAATCTATAATTTTAGATTTGTTGCGTTAAGTTATTGAATAGACCCTCGTTTTTTATGTTTGTGCCTAACGGTTTCGGTTATGAACAGTTGCGTGGGGTAACATTAACCTTGCAAGTACACACCAAACTGAAAATTGCGTAGGAATTTTCAGGATGAGCATGTAATAGCAATTGTTTATAACCAATGTTGGCAACAGTTATTTTATTTTTTAATTAGTTTTTTTGTCATTGAATAATTTCCTGATATTACATTGATAAAATAAACACCAGAATTGATTGAATTCGGTATGTTATTCAATTCTATTTTTTGAGATGAATAGTTTATTTGATTTTCATAAACAGTTTGCCCTAAAATATTTGTTATAGATATATTCAGGTGTTGGTTTTCAAAACTTTTAGGAAGATTTAAATAAATATTTTCGTTAAATGGGTTTGGATAAACCAAAATTTCATTTTTATCAAAATCTTCAAGACTTAATACGGTATTTACAACAACATTAATTTCAGTAAGTATTGATTCTCCACAGTCATTGACTCTTTTAGCTTTAAGTGTATGCGTTCCTTCAGTATCCCATAAAACTTTTACTTTATAATAACTGGTGTTACTATCTATTATTAATGTTCCGCCACTTTCTAATATCCATTCTGTTGTTGAAAATAAATCAACAGGAATTATATATTCCTCTTCTGTGTTAATTAAAGCGTTACTATTTCCAAATATTAATTCAGGCTCAAAAGGTATATATGTTTTTAAATTTTGAATAAAATTATACTCCCATAAGAAAATGTTATTCTCATCTTCTACGTAAATATTTGGATAAGAGCTATTATAATCAGCCCAAAACCGCTGAGACCAGTTTAATCCTTTATCATGAGAAATATATAGGTTTCCACTATTATCAAGTATTATAAATGAATCATTATCTATTGCTTTTATTTTATTTATATAATATGGGATTTCCCTTTCAATAAGGTTTTGGTTTAAAATATCGTAAATGTAAAGCTTACCTACAGGGTTATTTGAATAAATATATATATGATTTGAATTATCATACTCAAAAGTAACATTATATTGAACTCCTTCAAGCCTTAGAATTTCATCCCATGTAGAACCATTATTACTAGTTCTATAGACCAAAGGTTCATTTGTAGTAGAATCCGAAGCATATAGAATAATTTCATTTTGATTAACAAATTTGTATTGTGTATATAAAAGATTATCAGGAATCTGTATTATGCTCCAAGAAATACCTTTATCTGTTGATTGGTAAATATTCCCTTGTAGTCCATATAAAAACAAATTATTAACAGATACTTGAGTTAAACCGTTTGCTGAAAAATAAATATCTGATGGAAGGTCACTGAAATATAAAATAGAACCATCAGTCCAAGTTGTTCCTTTGTCAAAAGATTCGGATATAATATAACCTTCACCATAATTATTTGGATTGGAATATCTCCAATGACTGATATAATCACCTTCAGCATATAAAGTATAGCCAACAACATCCTCAGTTTCATAAACTTTTTTCCAACTAGAACCTTTATCTTGAGAAATTAAGATTGATGAATGGGTAAAATTGCCTGCACTAACTACCGAATATATATATTCATTTTCATTAATTTTTTTAAAATAGCTAGCATTATTAGAGTTCCCTTCTCTTGGCGAACCACTATCAAGTTGAGCCCAACTAGCTCCGCCATCTGTAGTCTTAAATATGAATCTTCCCATATTAGGCGGCACTTGTTCTTTTTTGCCTACAGCAAACCCAACATTGTCATTTATAAAATATATATCGGTTAAAAAACCATCTTGGTTGATATTAGCACTTTCTTCAGTATCACTATTTATATTAACTTTTTTAATTCCATTTACAACATAACTTGAGTAATACAAGTAGTTATTGTTTATTGTAAATGCTCCTGTAGTCCATTCAACGTAATAACTTGTTTGTGTCCAAGAATTCCCACCGTCAACAGTTTTGTAAATAGAACTACCTCCACTTAAATACCCAGTTTGAGAATCAATGAATTGTAATTTTTGTATGTATGAGTTTGATGGATTATTTTCGTATTCCCATGTCTCACCACCATCAGTAGTTTTATAAAATGTATTACCTCCCCAAACATAACCAATGTTTTCATCTAGAAATAAAATATCTTTAGGACTAAAATCACCAAAATCAATTGAGGAGATGTTTGATGTCACTTTTAACCAAGAATTTCCACCATCAGTTGTTTTGTATAAAAAAGCTGTATCATTAACTAAATAATCGTCTATTCCTACTAAATAACCTCTGTCACTGTCAATGAAATCAACTCCTGTAAAATTTTCTAGACCTGTAATTCCTATTCTTCTTTCCCAATCTATTCCTTTGTTTTCAGTGAAAAGAATAATTCCATCTGCACCAAAAACAAATGCTTTGTTAGAATCAATTAACTCGACATCATTTAATGGGTTATAATAAAAAGCTTGGTAATGTGGCAGTTCATATGTTTCCCATGAAACTCCTCCATTATTGGTTGTCAGTAATGAAGAACCTCCAATAACAAATCCATTGTTTTCGTCCCAAAATCTAACATCTGAAAGGGCACTTAACTTATTTTCAATATATTGTCCACATTGAGAATATGATTCAGAAAAAAATAAAATTGTCAGAATAATTGGTAATATTTTTTTCATTTGTAATTTTTGTTTTAATTGTTCCCAACTCCTGTATAAAGGGTTAAAAAATCTCTTTAGCTTTATTATCACTAAGTGAATTTATTTAATAACATAGTATTTATGCTGGTCTAATATCAACAGAAACTTTCATTTTACTATTTCCAGATCCATATAAAACACCTTTTAAAGGTGGTACATCAAAATAATCTCTTCCGTAGGAAGTGGTTATATGTTGATTTTTTGGTATCTGATCATTTGTAGGATCAAAATCTACCCAACCAAATTGCGGTATGTAAACAGAAAACCACGCATGAGATGCATCTGTACCTACTAATTTTTCTTTTCCCGGAGGTGGTAATGTTTCTATATAGCCACTAACATACCTAGCCGGTAAACCTACAGATCTTAAGCAAGCAATACTTATTTGCGCAAAATCTTGACAAACTCCTTTTTTAGCTTTCATTACATCATCTAAAGGTGTAGCAATAGTACTAAAGTTAGAATCAAATGTAAAGTCTTTAAATATTCTTTTCATTAACTCATTAGTTCCTTCAAAAACATTTCTATTTGGCTGCAAAGAAACTTCTGCATACTGTTTAATTTCTGGTGAAATGTTTTTTATAAATTGAGAATCTAATGTAAAATCATGAACAGATAACATTTCTTCTGTTCCTTTTTTTAATTCATTAATTACATCTTGTACCGTAGTTTTTTTTACAATTAAAGAAGAATAAATATCTGGTTGTAAATCAAAATTACGCTCAACAATACTTGTAGAGTTTACAATTAATTTTTTATGAGGCTGTTCTATAGAAAATCTACAAATAATATTTTTAAAAAAATCTATATCTTCTTCTATATAAGAAGGTGTAGGTGTAACTTCTATTGAGTAATTAACCAATTTTTGACCTAAAAATTCTATAGGTTTTAAATTTGCTATATTATGGCAATGCGTTATAGCCTCATCATAATCGTATGTAGTAATATGGATAACTTTAAACAACATTACACGGATTGTTTTTGATGAATTAATTGTCGTTGTTGTTGGTCTGAATGATTAAAATATGTATTTGTGATAGACAAAGATGTTTGATGGATTAGGTTACTTAACTTAGCTAAAAACTCATCTAATTGAGCTCTTGTAAACACCGAATCTTCTGTTAAAACAAAGCTATCCACATCTGCATTTTCTATAAGATCACATGCTTCTTTAATTAATAAATAAGAATTTGATAATTTAATATCTTGGTTTTTATTTGGTAATCTAGAAACATCTCTTCTTATTCTATTTAATTGATATTTTAATGAACGAGAATAAGATTTATCTAAAAGAATAAGATTTATTACGTTTTTTATATTTAAATGAGATCTAAAACTATACCTGTAAATATTTAAACTTTCATGACTGTCTAATAAAGATTCTAAAATTTCATATTCAGTTTGTTCATCATATTTAGACACCAATAATGCTCTTGATTTATCAATACACATCATTGCCTGTTCTGTTTGTAAACCAATAAAATAGAGTAGTAGTCCTTGTTCTACCAATATACTTTCTTCAATTAAACACATAAAAGCAATTAGTTTGGTAATTATGCTGTCTAATAATTTTATGATTTTTTTTAAGTTATTATGGTTCTCAGGACTAAAGTCATTCCAAGATTTTGTAGTAGCATCAAAAACTCTCCACATATCTTTAGACCATAAATTTCTTAAAGAATAATAAGAATTAGAAAATGCTTGTATAGAATAAGCCAAACTACCTTGTTTATTTTTATCAAATAAAACAATGGCAATTTCTTTTAAAGGATCTTTAAAAGCTGCTTCTTCATTGATACCTGTAAAACCAGGAAAAATAGACGTTAAATGAGTTATCGATTTTAATAAGACATCTAAACTTTTAGAATCGGAATCTACCAATTCATTTAACACCATTCTAATATATCTAGCTGTAACTAAGGTTCTTGCCAAATATCTACCAGACCAAAATAAATTTTCTGCTGTATGACTTGGTAAATTATCTATACCTGCTAATGTGTTGGTATTATTATTATGCCAATGATAACGTTGTTTAGAAGTAGGAGCAGTTTTAACCGAATTTGTAATCCAAAAATCTTTACTTGTACCACCTCTTTGATTAGATACACGTAGTTTTTCTTTTTCTGCTGCAACTCTAACTAAACCACCAGGCATAACACTGTATGAATCATTTTTTGCTACAGAAAAAGTTCTACAAACTACTTTTCTAGGTTCTAAGCCTTTATTGGTAAAGTTAGGCGCTGTAGAAAATGATATTTTTTCTTGAGCTACAAATCTGTAAGGTTTTTCTAAAATTTGTTTTTTTAGTTCTTCTAATTCATCACTACTTAATAATTCGCAAAAATAAATATGTTCTCTATTGGTTCTATCTATAGGTTTTACTACTAATTTAGTAAGATTTTCTAAAACAAAATTTCTTTCTTTTTCTTGACCACACCACCAAGAAGCTATTTGTGGCAAAATAAGATCTTCTTTAAAGAAATATTTACAAATAGAATTCATAAAAGGAATTAAACCAGGGTTTTCTAAAACACCGCTTCCTATAGGATTGATTATACTAACATTGTTTTTTCTAACAACATTTAATAATCCTGCAACTCCTAAAAATGAGTTTCCTTTTAATTCTAAAGGATCTGTGTAAGCACCATCTACACGTCTTAAAATAACATCAACCTGTATTAATTCTTTTAAAGTTTTAATAAAAACTTTGTTATTTCTTACAACCAAATCATTACCTTTAACTAAAGGATATCCTAAATAAGAAGATAAGTAGGCGTGCTCAAAATAAGTTTCATTATGAGGGCCAGGTGTAAGAATAACAATTGTTGTATTCTTTTTTTTAACTGGTGCAGAATCTATAAGTAATTGATGATAATCTTTAAAAAATGAAAAAGGTTGTTCTACATGTATGTTTTTAGATAAATCTGGTGCGGAATGCCTTATAGAAAATCTGTTTTCTAAAGAATATCCCATACCAGAAGGTGCTTCTGTACGATCGTTAACTACCCACATTCTACCATCTGGCCCACGAGCCAAATCTGCAGAATGTATTAATAAATTTTTAGAAGTATTATATTGTATTTGATCACAATTTCTTAAAAAACCTCTGTGAGAATAAACCACTTCTGGTGGTATAATTTTATTTTTTATAAGTTCTCTTTTACCATAAATATCCTTTAAAGTTAAGTCTAGTAATTCAGCACGTTGTTTTAATCCTTTTTCTATTGATAACCATTCTTTTTGTTCAATAATAAAAGGAATAATATTTAAACTCCAAGGTCTGTTTAATCCTTTAGGATCATTATATACATTGTAGGTAACTCCATTTTCAGCTAATAGCCAATCTATTTGTTTTTGTTTTTCAGTAAGTTCTTCTTGACCAATTGTAGAAAAATTATTTAATAATTTTTCCCAATTTGGGTTTATCGTCATGTCAGATTTTAAAACTTCATCATAGTCTTCAAAATCATTGAAATATTTTTCAAACAAATTTTTATCAGGCATAAATATTTAGAAAATTATTTTTTCAATCTCAAATCTAAAGTATTAGGGAATTCTGGGTTTTTAGGTATTTCTTGATATCTAAAATGTTTAGAACTTCCTTGTTCTTTTACATTTGTTTCTCTTTCGTTTTGTTCTTCTTTTACTCTATTCTTTTCTTCATCTATAGTTTCAACTCCTCCTTGAGAGTGGTTAAAATCCCAAAAACGATTAATTCTTCTCGATTCTGCCTCAAAGCTATTTATTGGGTAAGTCTCATAAGAACGTCCACCTGGGTGTGTTACATAATAAGTACAGCCACCAATAGAACGTTTGTTCCAAGTATCAACTATATCAAAAACCAAAGGTGTATCGGTTTGAATTGTAGGGTGTAGAGCAGAATAAGGGTTCCAGGCTTTATAACGTACTCCTGCAACATATTCTCCTTTTACTCCTGTGTTTTCAACATTTACTTTTACACCGTTGCAAGTTAAGACAAATCTTTCTTTTGTGAAATTATTTAACTTAACTTGTAATCTTTCTACAGAAGAATCTACATATCTTGCAGTACCACCGCCTGTCATTTCTTCTCCTAACACATTCCAAGGTTCTATACCAGCTCTTAATTCTATATCAATATTATTAATTTGCACCATACCGTGTAAAGGGAAACGGAACTCGAAAAACGGATTAAACCATTCTTCTTTAAAAGCATAACCTGCTTTGTTTAATTGATTTACAATATCTTTAATATCTTCTCTTACAAAGTGTTCTAATAAAAATTTATCGTGTAAAGTTGTACCCCAACGAACTAATTTATGTTCATAAGGTTTTTTCCAGAACCAAGAAACTAAAGTTCTTACTAATAAATTTTGAAGTAAACTCATTTGAGCATGTGGTGGCATATCAAAACCTCTTAACTCTAATATACCTAATCTACCTGTAGAAGAATCTGGTGAATATAGTTTATCTATACAAAATTCTGCTCTGTGTGTATTACCTGTTAAATCTGTTAATAAGTGTCTAAATAATCTGTCTGTTAACCAAAAAGGGACTTCTCCGTCTTTTGGAATTTGGCTAAAAGCAATTTCTAGTTCATATAAATTATCTTGTCTAGCTTCATCAACTCTAGGTGCCTGACTTGTTGGCCCAATGAATGCTCCAGAAAATAAATAAGAAAGTCCTGGGTGATGTTGCCAAAAAGTAAGTAAACTTCTTAATAAGCTTGGTTTTCTTAGTAAAGGACTGTCTTTAGGTGTAATACCACCTAATGTTACATGGTTTCCACCACCTGTACCAGTATGTTTTCCATCAATCATAAACTTTTCTGTGCCTAATCTTGATTTTTTTGCTTGATTGTAAATGGTAAAAGTATTATCCATTAATTGTTGCCAATTATGTGATGGATGAATATTTACTTCTATTACTCCTGGATCTGGAGTAATTTTCATAGACTCTAATCTGTTATCGTGTGGTGGTCCGTATCCTTCTAAAATAACAGGAATATTTAATTCTTTTGCTGTAGCTTCTATAGATGCTAATAGGTCTAAATAATTAGCAATATCATCTAAAGGCGGTAGAAATAGATAAAGTTTATCTTCTCTAATTTCTGCACATAATGCAGTTCTTACAAAATAATTTGGTAGGTTTTCATTTATACCTTTAGTTAAAACTTTTTCTTTTCTTTTAGCAACCATTCGTCTAAAACTAGGCAAACGTTTCTTTTTTTCGAAAAGATTTGGCTCGTATATAGGAAAAATTTCATGCTCTGGTTCAGATTCTAAAGAATTTAAAGGTAATCTTAAACCTAAAGGAGAGTTACCTGGTGTTAAATAAATATAATTTCTTCTAAATTTCCATGAACTAGTAAACCAACTACCTTCTGTTTTATTTAAAGGCAATACATAACCAACAGGAGAAGAAGTGCCATTTTCTAAAATTTCTTTTAATTTTTTTTCTGCTATAGAACTGTCTTTATCTTCACCTGGGTTAAAATCTATAGGCATTTTACCTTGCTCCCAAAGAAAATAAAAGGCATCTTCATAAGTAGGTTTAATATGAGTGTCGGTAACATCTAAATAGGTAGTAAGAGTTTCTAAAAATAGTTTATCAGTACCTTTTTCTATCTTTGGAGAACCATTAACTGCTGTTAATAAATCTGGGTTAAACCATATTTTTCTACCATCTTTTCTCCAACATAACTCTATAGACCATCTCGGTAATGGTTCTCCTGGATACCATTTTCCTTGTGCATGATGTAAAAAACCACCTTTACCAATTGTTTTTAAAAGTCTATTGGATAAATCTGCAGCACGTTCTCTTTTTTCTGGTCCATCTGCATCTGTATTCCATTGTGCAGATTCCATATCATCAATAGAAACAAAAGTAGGCTCGCCACCCATGGTAAGACGAACATCATTTTTTTGTAGTTCTTTTTCTACTTTATGACCTAATTTTTCAATGGCTTTCCATTGTATATCTGTGTATGGTTTTGTAACTCTTGGAGACTCAAAAATTCTTTCTACAGAGTTTTCAAATTCAAAAGTTGTTTCACATTTGTCTGACAAACCATAAACAGGAGCTGCACTTTCAAAAGTAGGAGTACAGGCTAAAGGTATATGACCTTCTCCTGCCAATAAACCAGAAGTAGCATCAAAACCAATCCAACCAGCGCCAGGTATATACACTTCTGCCCAAGCATGTAAATCTGTAAAATCTTCTTCTGGTCCAGAAGGTCCGTCTAAAGATTTTTCATCAGATTTTAATTGAACTAAATATCCAGAAACAAAACGTGCGCCAAATCCTAAATGGCGTAAAGTTTGTACAAATAACCAAGCAAAATCTCTACAAGAACCCGTTCTTTTTTCTAAAGTTTCTTCACAGGTTTGCACACCTGGTTCCATTCGGATATTATAGTTTAAGAATTCATATATTTTTTGGTTAATATCTATTAAAAAATAGATTGTTTTTCTTGGTGTAAAATCTATGGTCTTAATAAAATCGTTAATTAATTTTCCATTTTCAGTAACTTCTAAATATGGTATTAATTCTTTCTTAAGAACATCAGAATACTCAAAAGGGAACTCTTCTGCAGATTCTTCTACAAAAAAATCAAATGGATTTATTGTCTTTAAATCTGCAATAATTTCTACATCAATAGACAGTTCTTTTGTTTTTTCAGGAAAAACAACACGTGCCAAATAGTTACCAAAAGGATCTTGTTGCCAATTAAAAAAATGATCTTTTGGCTCTATTTTTAATGAATAAGATTCTATTGGAGTTCTACTATGCGGTGCCGGTCTTAATCTAAAAATATGAGGTGACAGATTTACAGAGCGGTCATAAATATATTTAGTCTTGTGAGATATTACAACTTTTAATGCCATAGTTTTTTTGTAAGGTTAAATCGAAATGTGAAATTAAATAAATATTAATGAACGATAAAAGGTTATTTAATTTTTTAAACTTTTATTAAAATGTATCTTAAATTTTTCTTTTTGTTAATGTTAAATTAAAAAAAGAAAATATAAATTATTGTTGTTTTGTACGTATTCTTATTTTTAATAAATGTCGTGAAAATTACTTTAAATTATTGATAATTCAAAGTATATGTAAATATATATTATATACTTTAATGTTTGAGATTTTTTTATGAAAATAATTTAATAAAATTTGCGGTTTATATTAAAATTTTATTAGTTTTACATTAAAAGATTACAATTTGAAAACGTACAATAATTTACCAATTTTTTCTGCCTACGAGTTTGATTCTAGGTTTTACGATGAAATATTTACAGAAGATAAACAAGTTAGAGAAGTTTATCAAACCTTGTTTAAATTGTTTAGTGAATATTCTGTTAACGATTTTGTTTCATTAAATAATAAAGCTAAAGATGCTTTTTTTAATCAAGGAATAACATTTCAAGTTTATGGAGATAAAGAAACAAAAGAGAAAATTTTTCCTTTTGATTTATTTCCTAGAATAATTGGTAATAGTGAATGGTTAAAACTAGAAGCAGGAGCATTACAAAGAAGTAAAGCGTTAAACCTTTTTCTTTGGGATTTATATCATGATCAAAAGATTATTAAACAAGGTATTGTTCCTATAGAATTGATAAATTCTTCGGCTAGTTATTTAAAACAAATGAAAGGTTTTAATCCTCCTGGCGGAATTTACAATCATGTTTCTGGTACAGACTTAATAAAACACTCAGATGGAGAGTATTATGTTTTAGAAGACAATATTAGATGTCCTTCTGGTGTTAGTTATGTTGTTGGAAACAGAGAAGCTTTAAAAAGAACTTTATTTGGTGTATTTGATCATTATAAATCTCATAACGTTTCTGATTACGGACAAAATTTATTAGAAATTATAGAATCTGTAAAACCTAAAGGAGTAGACTCTCCAAAATGTGTTGTATTAACACCTGGTGTATACAATTCTGCTTACTATGAACATTCTTTTTTAGCAAAACAAATGGGTGTAGAGTTAGTAGAAGGTAGAGATTTATTTATAGAA
Organism: Polaribacter sargassicola; assembly: GCF_021991835.1. Taxonomy (GTDB): domain Bacteria; phylum Bacteroidota; class Bacteroidia; order Flavobacteriales; family Flavobacteriaceae; genus Polaribacter; species Polaribacter sargassicola. The sequence goes on along the minus strand of NZ_JAHDAU010000005.1, from coordinate 301,894 downwards.
AATGATTTTGTTTACATGAAAACCATTAAAGGTTTAGAAAGGGTAGATGTAATTTATAGACGTATAGATGATGATTTTATAGATCCAAAGGTATTTAATCCAGATTCTGTTTTAGGTGTACCTGGTATATTTAATTCTTATTTAAAAGGTAAAGTTTGTTTAGTAAACGCACCTGGTACAGGTGTTGCAGATGATAAAGCTATTTATACTTATATGCCTCAAATTATTAAGTATTATTTAGATGAAGAACCAATACTTAACAACGTACATACTTATCATTGTAGTAGACCAGATGAATTAAAATATGTACTAGAAAACGTTGATAAATTAGTAGTAAAACCTGTTGATGAATCTGGAGGTTATGGTATTTCTATAGGTAATAAACTAACAAAAGAAGAAATTGAAAAAGTAAAAGCAACAATTAAAGAAAGCCCAAGAAAATATATTGCTCAGCCAATAATGTCTCTTTCTACTCATGCAACTTACATAGAAGAAGAAAACTCTTTTGAACCTAGACACGTAGATTTAAGAACGTTTACATTGTTAGGTAAAGACAAAGATTTTGTACTAAAAGGTGGTTTAACAAGAGTAGCACTTAAAAGAGGTAATTTAATTGTAAACTCTTCTCAAGGAGGTGGTTCTAAAGATACTTGGGTTTTAAAAAAATAAATAAAAAAATATGTTAGCAAGAGTAGCCAATAATCTTTTTTGGATGGGACGTTATTTAGAACGTTCAGAGCACATAGCAAGGTATTTAAACGTAAATTATTTTTCTTCTTTAGATGCGCCAAGTGAGCTTGCACAATCTAGAGATTTTGTTTTACGTTCTATGCTGTTTGTTGCAGATGAAGAAGAATTAAAACTTAATAAACCATTAAACGAAAGAGATGTTTTATATGATATTGGACTAAATCCGGATAAATTTTATTCGATTTATAGTTCTATCGGTTTTGCCCAACAAAATGCAAACGGAGCAAGAGATTTAATTTCTACAGAATTGTATGAATCTATTAATACATTAAATAGAACTGTTAAAAATTATTCTGCAGAACGCTTTGTTAAAAATGGTTTGTTTGAATTTACGAACCTAATAAAATCTAATATTGCATCTTTAAGAACTAAAATTAGAGCAACATTATTGCATGATGAAGTGTACGCTATTATTATGTTAGGTGTTTATATTGAAAGAGCAAACCAAGTTATAAGAATTATAAACTCTAAATATAATGATGCTTTAATAGAACATGTAAATTTTCAAACACCAGTTAAAACTAGTTATGAGTGGACAACATTGTTAAAATGTGTAGAAACTTATGATATGATGAGAGGTTATTACAGAAAAGCCCCTTCTAGTTATAATGTGTTAGAGTTTTTAATATTAAACCCACATTGCCCAAGATCTATAATGAACTCTTTAAATAGTATTAATTATTATATGAGTTTTTTAACAAAAGAAGAGCGTCCGCACAAAGATTCTGCCGCCTTTTTAGTGGGTAAATTAATGTATGAATATCGATATAAATGTATAGAAGATTTTCAAGAAGATTTAAAAGGATTTATAGAGAATTTAGTTGATGATTTATCTTTGGTAGGAGAAAAGATGGATAGTGACTATTTTAGTCTGTATTAAAAAAATAACATTTATAAAAAGAGCACTTAATAGTGCTCTTTTTTTGTTTTATAACTAAATAAAATTAAAATTTTATAACTATAATAAATAGTTCTTTTTAACTTGCAAACAAATAAAATTCATTGCAAATTATAACTCTCTTTTATATTTTTTTAGCACTTTTATTAAGTGTTCTTGTTGCTTTTTTTCAATATTTTTATAAAGAAAAAAAGAACTCTAAATTACACGTCTTATTGTTTTCTTTAAAAGCCATCAGTCTTTTTTTGTTGTTATTACTGCTTATTAATCCTAAAATAAAAACTTTAAAATTAGAAGAAAGTAAACCAACTTTAAATGTTTTAATTGATAATTCTAAGTCAATTTCTTTTTTTAAGGAACAAAAAAATCTAACTTCTTTTGCTAATAACATTATAGAAGATAAAGATTTACAGAAAAAATTTGAAATTAATAGTTTTTCTTTCGGGCAAAAATTACACCAATTAGATTCTTTTACGTTTACAGAGAATGAAACTAATATTTCTAAAGCAATTATTTCTGCAAATGAATTAAATAAAAACAAAATAGCACCAATAATTTTATTATCTGATGGTAACCAAACAATAGGTGATGATTATGAGTTTATTAAATCTAAACAGAAAGTTTATCCAATAGTTTTTGGAGATACAACTAAATATACTGATTTAAAAATAAGTCATTTAAATGTTAACAAGTATAGTTTTGTAAAGAATCAATTTCCTGTTGAAATTTTATTGAATTACGAAGGAGAAAAACCTGTTTCTTCTAAATTAATTATTAGTAAAAATGGTAAAACTGTTTTTACCAAAAATGTTAACTTTTCTGAAAAAAATAACTCGCAAACAATTACAACTAATTTAGTTTCAGATAAAAAAGGTTTGCAATATTATTCTGCAACAATTCAAAAAATTTCAGGAGAAAAAAATGTAAAAAATAATTCTAAAAACTTTTCTGTAGAAGTAATAGATCAGCAAACAAAAATTTTAATTTTAAGCTCTATTCTACATCCAGATTTAGGTGTTTTAAAAAAATCGATAGAAACTAATAAACAGCGTTCGGTAGAAATTAAATTAATAGAAAAAAATAACTACCAAATAAATGACTTTCAATTAGTTATTTTATATCAGCCGAATAATAAATTTAATAAAATATTAAGTCTGTTACAATCTAAAAACATAAATTATCTTTTGTTAACAGGAAAAAAAACAAATTGGAATTTTATCAATAATCAAAATATTGGTTTTTCTAAGAATTTTATCGATCTTAAAGAAAATTATCAAGCAATATACAATCCTTCTTTTTTGCCTTTTTCTCAAAACGATATTAATTTTAATCAATTTCCGCCCCTAATAGATTTTTATGGAGATATTAATATCTACAAAGAACATCAAATTTTATTATTTCAAAATATAAAAGGTTTACAAACAAATCAGCCTTTATTGGCAACAATAGAAGAAAATAACAAAAAAATAGGCATTTTATTTGGTGAAGGAATTTGGAAATGGAGATCTGCTAGTTTTTTAAATTCTAGTTCTTTTAATGAATTTGATGAATTTATTGGAAACTTAATTCAATTTTTAGCAAACAATAAAAAAAGAAGTCGTTTAGAGGTAGATGTAGAAAATTTGTACACCGCAAATTCAACTGTAAATATTTCAGCAATTTATACAGATAAAAATTATCAATTTGATACCAGAGCTAATTTAGAAATTGCCCTTACAAATACCGATACTAATAAAATAATAAAATTACCATTTACATTAAATAATAATTCTTATCAGGTTTATACAGAGGTTCTTAATCCTGGTAACTACAATTATAAAGTTAGTGTAAAAGGGCAAAACATTACTAAAATTGGCAAGTTTAAAATTACAGATTATCAAATTGAAGAACAATTTACAAATGCAGATAATAAAAAGTTAAATAAGCTAGCAATAAGTTCTGGCGGAAAGCAATTTTATAATAATCAGTTTAAAAACTTAAAAGAAGAATTATTAAAAAATAAATCTTTTTATACAATACAACAATCTACATCTAAAGAACAAAATTTAATAGATTGGCAATGGATTTTATTTGTAATAATTAGTTTACTTACAATAGAATGGTTTGTAAGAAAATATTATGGAAAAATATAAAAATAAGAATATATGAGATTTCACACAAGAAAATGGGTAAAACCAGAAGATTTAAACCCTAATGGTACTTTATTTGGTGGTAGACTTTTGCAATTAATTGATGAAGAAGTTGCCATTTATGCAATAATACAGCTAGAAATACCTAAAACGGTTACTAAATACATGTCTGAAATAGATTTTGTAAGTTCTGCAAGACAAGGTGATATTATAGAAATAGGAATTGATGTTGTTAAATATGGTAGAACTTCTATAACTTTAACTTGTAGTGTAAGAAACAAACTAACAAGAAAAACAATTATAGAAATAGATAAAATTGTTATGGTTTCTTTAGATGAAGACGGCAATCCTAAAGAACACGGTAAAACAGAAATAGAATATGTTAAAGATAGATTAAGTGATAAATAATATTTGCATCTTTTAATAAAAAAAAGTATCTATCTATTAAAAACAAACATGGGGCATCATCATCATCATAGCGGTCATCAACATACATCAACAGAAAATATAAGTACTGCTTTTTTTTTAAACTTATTTTTTTCTATTGTAGAGTTTATTGGTGGAATTTACACAAATAGTTTAGCTATTACTTCTGATGCAATTCATGATTTAGGAGATAGTATAAGTTTAGGTTTAGCTTGGTATTTTCAAAAAATATCAAATAAAAAACCAACAAAAATTTTTACATACGGTTTTAAAAGATACTCTTTATTGGGTGCTATTATAAACTCTTTAATTTTATTAATAGGATCTATTTTAATCATTATTAAAGCAATACCAAGAATAATTAACCCAGAAGCCTCTAATACTAAAGGAATGATGTGGATTGCCATTTTAGGGATTATTGTTAACGGTGCTGCTGTATTAAAATTAAGAAAAGGAACTTCTATTAACGAAAGAGTGGTTTCTTTACATATGTTAGAAGATGTTTTAGGTTGGGTAGCCGTTTTAACTGCTAGTATTGTAATGCAATTTTATAATGTCCCTTTTTTAGATCCTCTTTTATCTTTAATGATTGCTGGTTTTATCTTATTTAATGTTTTTAAAAACGGTAAAGAAAGTATTCGTATCATTTTACAAGCAACACCAATAGAAGTTTCTGTTGATAAAATTAAAGAAAGAATTGTTGTTTTTGATGAAATAATAAGTGTAGAAGACTGTCATTTATGGACAATGGATGGAGAATATCATATTTTAACAATCCATCTAATGCTTAAAGATGCTGTAAATTGGCAAAAAACCAATGACCTAAAAAATACTTTAAAAACACTTTTACATGATGATTTTAATATAGAACACGTTACCATAGAGTTAGAAGTTGTTAAAGAAGATTCTGATTATATTAAAGGTGTTTGATGATTTAAAATTGTAAATTTGAAAGAATTTTAAAATAAAAAAAATGGCAAGTAATCAATTGGATATTAAGTTTCCAAAAGGAGGAGTTTTTATAATAATTATAGCAGTAATTGTATTAATTATATTCTCTAAATCTACTGTAACTATTGGTCCTGGTGAAGGAGGTGTAATTTTTGAAACATTAGGTAATGGTATAAATACAGAAAAAACTTATGGAGAAGGTTTTCATATTGTACTTCCTTGGAACAAGATGATTGTAAGAAAAGTACGTCAGCAATCTATTTCTGATGAAATGAATGTACTATCTGTTAATGGTTTAGAAGTTAAAGTAAACGGTACAATATGGTACGAACCAGAGTTTAACAATTTAGGTAAATTGATAAAAACAAAAGGTGAAGATTACGAACATGAATTGCTAGATCCTGCTATAAATGCAGCTGCAAGAAGTGTTGTAGGACGTTATACACCAGAGCAATTATATTCTAGTAAAAGAGATGTTATAGAACAAGAAATTTTAGATGAAATTAAAATTGTTTTAAAAGATCAATTTTTAATTGTAAAACGTGTTTTAGTAGAAGATGTTAAATTACCTACTACTATTAGAACTGCAATTGAAACAAAACTAAAACAAGAACAAGAGTCTTTAGAATACGAGTTTAGAATTGCAAAAGCAGAAAAAGAAGCACAAAGACAAAAAATTGATGCAGAAGGTAAAGCTGTTGCAAATAAAATTTTAAGTGCCTCTTTAACCGATAAAATTTTACAAGAAAAAGGAATTAGTGCAACTTTAGAGCTTTCTAAATCTCCAAACAGTAAAGTAATTGTTATAGGCTCTGGTGAGTCTGGAATGCCAATTATTCTTGGAAATCAATAAAAACTATAGTTTAAAATAAAAAACAAAGAATCTAGCTATAAAAGCTAGATTCTTTGTTTTTTATAATACTTAAAAGAAGCTTTTTTGCAAATTAAAGAAATGCTTAAAACTTAATTTTATGTTAAAATACTTTTATTATGTAACTTATATAAGAATTATGTGTCTTATAAGTAAGAATGGTTAATCATTTTTAGTTAGTTTTAATAGTTGATGAAAAGGGTCAAAAGTAAATTACTTTTGACCCTTTTTTATTTTTAGTTTTTTACAGGTATTTTATCTCTGTCTATTTTTCCGTTTTTTAATGCTTTATAATTTTCGTAGCAATCTAAAACAGCTTCTATCATTTGTAAATCTGATGCTTTTTTTACAAAATATTCAGAATAATTACAATCTGATAAAAGTTCAGAAAGTTCTTGTCTGTCCATTTGTAGGTATTCCATCATTACTTCTCTATCAAATTTACCAGCTAACATTTTTCTTAAATCATCTTCTTTTTTTAATTTCTGAAGCTTTTCTAATTGTTTTGGTTTTTTTCCAAAAAGTGAATACAAGAAATCTACTGGTTGAAATAATGCCGAAATAGGAGAGGAGAAGTCTTTACCTTTTGGCTTACCTACCTCATACGTTTGTGGTAGTCCATTAATTTTAATTCTTGTAAACCTATCTTTAGGTACTTGTTTAATATCAATTTCTAAAACACCAATTAATTTTGTAGATTTTATAACTACTTCTTTTACTTCTTCTGGTTTTTCATATAAACCAATTAAAAGCTCATTACCATGCAATAAATCGTTTGTAATTTTAAGTTTAATGGAAGCGTAACCAAGATAAGAAACCAAAATAGTATCGTTTGCTTTTGTAGGTATATCAAAAAAACCTTTGTCATCTGTAATTGTTCCGTTAACAGAATTAAGGTTTAAAATATGAGCAGCACTCAATGCTTTTTTAGATTCTGCATGAATAATTTGCCCTTTTAAATGTGTTACACGTAAAGTGTCTTTCTGAGAAAAAGTGCTTATTGTTACCAATAAACACATTATAAATAGTATTTTTTGCATATTGCAATATTAGTGATAAATGCTTTTTATTAAGTTAATTTTTTCTAAAACAATACTGTTTTTATAAAATAATGCAATATTTAAAGTTAAAATTATATTTATTCTATTTTCTAAAAAATAAACCAACTCTATCTATAAAGATTTTATTAAAATTCTAATTTAAAACAATAAGTTATAAAAAAGCTCATTAAAAATAATCATTTTTAATGAGCTTTAAACTATTCTAAATGGTTTTTATTTTAACCTTTAAACTTGTAAATAATACCAAAATTGATACCAAATGAAGAATATGGTACTTTTTGTGATAATTCTTTAGAAGCATCTGTAGCAGCATCTGCATGCGATAAATCATCTACATAAGTTGTGTTTTTTACATATCCTTCAGGTAAATTATCTAAAGTATATAAACCGCTTACAGCTAAAGTTCCGTTAGATGTAAACACATCTGTATTAAATGATTTTAATTCAGAATCTTTTCTTTTTAAACTAATTCCATAATATTCTCCTTCAACAAAAAGACTAAAATGATCATCTAAATTAAATGTATAACCTAATGCAGCAACAAAACCTAATGGTAAATGTCCGTGAAAATCTTCTACATAATTTGTTTCTGTATAAGAACCACTATCTAAACCCAAAGCAGTAGCTTCATCATCAGAAAAAACAGATTTACTAGCAACAACAGCTTCAGTTTTACCACCAACTTTAATTAAAGCCCCAAAACGTCCGTAAACATTATCTGTAAATTTATAAACTACAGCAAGAGAAGCTCCGTATGCACGAGCTCTTGCAATTGCATTTACTTCTGTTGTTGGTAAAGTTACCTCAGATATAGTTTGATCTGCTCCATTTAAGTAACCAAAAGCTAAATCTGCACCTAACTTATTGTTAAAAAAATACGTTCCTCTTAGCTGGAAATTTAAACCTTCTCCATAACTACCGTAAGTATTTTCTGTTGAAGTAGTATTAATTTTTTCTCCTAATTTCATACCTGCACTTCCAATAGCATAACCAGTACTTGCAGAAACTTGTAATTGACCAAAGGTAACTGTACTAAATAAAATAACTGTTAATACTGTAATTAATTGTTTCATAATTTATTGTTTTATAAAAAATAATATAAAATTATGGCAATACCATAAAATTTAAAATTGAGCGCAAATATACTTTTTTATAAATGAAAAATAACATTAAATTAAAACTAGCTAAATAAAGAGTGATATTTGAACCGAATGGGTTTTCAAGTAAATTAAATGAAGAATTAAAATCTAAAGGTTATATAATTAACGAAAAAAGAACACCCATTATAGGTAAAGTTGATGCTATTAAAGTACTTTTAGATGGAAAATTAGAAGGTGGAGCAGATAAAAGAGGCGATGATAAAGCTGTTGGGTATTAAAAAAAATCTTAAAACACCTTATTTTAGAACATTAACTTCTTAAAAAAACAGGTAGAACAAATTGGTCCTTTTGTAGAAAAAGGACCTTTGTTTTTTTATAAATAATGTACTTTTATCGTACAAATAATCGTAAACTGAAGACTTCTTTTTTTATGAAAAAATCGAATATATTATACTCTATATTAGACTTAGCATTAGTTTCTAAAAACCATAGTTTTAAAGAAACTTATAATAATGCACTTCATTTAGCACAAAAAGCAGAAGCTTTTGGTTATACTCGTTATTGGTTAGCAGAACACCACAACTCACCAAATATAGCTAGTAGCGCTACTACAATATTAATGGGCTATATTGCTGCAGATACCCAAAGAATACGTATTGGTTCTGGCGGAATAATGTTGCCTAATCATTCGCCTTTAATTATTGCAGAACAAGTTGGTACTTTAGCTACTATTTATCCCAATAGAATTGATTTAGGTTTAGGTAGAGCACCAGGAACGGATAGAGAAACAGCACAAGCAATTCGTTCTGACTTTATGACAGCAGCACAATCTTTTCCTACAGAGATAGAAAAAATACAACAATATTTTTCGGCTAATAATACAAATGCAAAAGTAAGAGTGCCTGTAGCAGAAAACGTAAATGTACCTATATATATTTTAGGTTCTAGTACAGATAGCGCTCATTTAGCAGCAAAAAAAGGACTTCCTTATGCATTTGCAAGTCATTTTGCTACAACGCATTTACATAATGCTATAGATATTTATCGTAAAGAATTTACGGCCTCTAATAATTTACAAAAGCCATATATAATGGCAGGTGTAAATGTAATAATTGCTGATACAGATGAATATGCAGAAAGTTTAGCAACTTCTCTTATACGAATGATTGTTGGTATTTTTACAGGAAAAAGAGATAAAGTACAACCACCAACCGCTATGACAGATGAGTATAAAGAGGTTTTAAAAAATCCGCAAGTGCATCAAATGTTAAAATATTCTTTTATTGGTAGCAAAGCAAAAGTAAAGGCAGAAATTAAAGAGTTTATCAATAAAACTAAAGTAGATGAACTTATTGCTGTTACAAATATTTACGATGGAAAAGATAGAATTCGTTCTTATAAATTGTTTGCAGAAATTATGAAAGAATTAAATTTAGAATAATATTATGAAAATATTATTCTAAATCTAATGTAAAAAAATCATGATAATAAAAAATACCATGATTTTTAAAGAGACTAAAAATTTAATTATTTCTAGTTAAATTAAGGTTGTTTATCGCATTAGATACTTCATATCCTAAACGCAAACCTTCAATAGCGTCTTGCTCTATATGTACACCTAATGGTACTCTAGAATAAGCGTTTTCTAATGCCATTTCTGTAAATGAAGTAAAACTTCTTGGCGTACCGTTAAATTGCAAATTTGTATAACCACTGTAAGTATTATCTGTAAAATCGATATTATCAGTATTAAAAAAATCTATAAATACGCCCGCTGCAACACCCGCAAAAGTAGCGTGTCCAGAAGGATAACTTGGAAATGCAGGATTAACACCACTAATAAATTTAGATAAATTTGTTGTAAAATCATCATTTATATATGCTGTAATATAATTGCTTGGTCTTTCTATATTATAAGTATATTTATCATCCCAAGCAGAAACAGCAGCATCATTCATTGCAAAACCTAATCTTAATAATAATTCTAGAGTTTCATCATAATCTAAATCATTTTGTGCTATTAATTGATTGGCTATAGAAAAGTGTCTACCAGGAGGGCTAATCATTAAACCTTCTACATCATCTGCCCAAAATTCTGCAATCCATAAGTCTTCACTATTGGTTGTAGCAGCATTTGTAGTAGCTTCATAAACATCAAACATTTGTTGATAATAAGTACTATTACTATTGGTACTATACTGTAATACAGAATTAAAATTAGTACTACTAGATTGCTCTGGCGTTATTGCAAAAGTTCTAACTTCTCTCCAGTAAGGAAACCAAGCATTTTCATTTTCTCCTGCTGTCCAAAGACCAACACCAACCGGAGCTTCATAATCACTAGGTGTTTGGTTAACTATTTGCTGCTCTGCATCTCTATCTGTTTCACTATAAGTAATAACACGTTGCGCTACATATCTTCCCCAATTTTCAGAATTTTCTATTTCAGATTCAGAAAGCCCAATAATTAATTCTTCTTTTTTGCTACTTTCAAAATCTGAAATATTTTGTCTAATTCCAGCTTCTAATTCATACATAAAATGATCTATCGCTACAGCGTATGCAGTATTTAAAGCTAAATCTAAATTTACATTGCTTTCAAATACATTTGTATTGATATTTAGGTTGTTTATTCTTCTGGTATTAGATATATAATTATCCATATACGGTATTGCCGTTTCATAACCGGTTAAATGTATGTATGCTAAAGATCTTGTAACTATATTAGGTCGCATTCCTACTGTATATTGATCTAATGAAACCCAAAGATTACTCCATGCTACTATTAAACTAGTTGTTGTGTCTGTTACTTCTATTTCTGTAATTGCTGTAACAATATCTTCATCTAAATTTTCTTCAAATTCACTATCATTACAAGATTGAAATAGTAATATATTAACACATAAGACTAAGATACAGGTAAATTTCTTTGTTTTCATAATTTTGGGTTTTTAATAATATGTTTCCATATTAATATTTAGTATTAATTAATTTATGACACTTTTTAGTCTGTTAAAAACTATAATGTGCTTGTTTTAATGTAATACGAGTAAGTATTATTTTTACCCAACCCTTTTTTTAAAAAAAATAGAGAAATTTTATTAAAAGAAATAAACCAACTTATAAACATCTGATTTTAAGTTGCTAAAAAAATAAATTTACTTGAAGGTTTGGTGAGAATTTACTAGATTTTCTAAATGTACTGTCTGAAGTATTTTGAAAAACATTTACAGTATTATCTGCATTATAAAGGTTAAGAATAGACAAGCCGATAACTGTTTTAAAACTTTTAGATGTATTGTAAAAAGTATAAGAAGAAGAAAAATCAAGTTGATGTAAAGCATCAAATCTATCAGATAAATCTGCATCTAAGGTATTATTATCTGTTTCATCAGGATAAATAACAGGCATCCCAGAAAAATATCCCCAAGAAATTGCAAATTTCCATTGATCTAAGTTTAACAAGGTTGTAAAATTAATAAGATGTTTTTGGTCAAAAAAAGCATCGGTAGCAGTATTATTAAAATTTGTTTGCGTGTTACTTAGCGCATAACTTACCCAAGATTCTAATTTGTACCATTTCTTTTTTACAAAAATATTTGCTCCTAAACTAGAAATACTTCCTTGGTTGTCATCCGTTTTGTTGGTAATATTATTTGTTTTTTTACGATACAACTCTACATCTAACAACCATTTAGAAGTATCAAAAACGGCACCAAACATAGCTTGTTTTCCTTTTAAAGGATCTATTTCTTTATTGGGTAAATACCAAAGTTGATTGGTAATATTAAAATCATCAAAATCATTGGTTAGTTTTTTTTGAATAAATTGATTTGAAGTACCTATTGATGATTTTAAATATAGATTTTTATTAACTGCATAACTAGCTGATAAACGAGGGTTTATATGGAATTTCTTTTTTGGAGTATAATAATTGTTATGAAAACCTAAATTAAGAATCAATTTATCTTTCCAGTTTTTTTGCAAAGAAAAATATGCAGAATGTACAACTGCACTTTGTTTACGCTCAGAATCAATACTATTTTCTAACTCAACCTCGTTACTAATTAACGAATGTTCTGTAAGTGTATAACCTGTTTTAAATAATAAATTAGAGCTGTGTTTATAAATAGCTTCAGTTATAAAACGAGTATCTAAAATTGTGTTATCATATTTTTGTAAACTATTTCTTTCATCTAATAAAAAACCTTGGCTTTCACTTATCAAATTCATTTTAGATCTACTAATCCGTAATTCTGTTATCCATTTTTCAGAAAAATTAGCTTCCCATTTTCCTGTAATACCCCAATTATCTAGTTCTAAATCTCTAAAATCTGTTTGATTATTATTGTCACTACTTTCAACTTCTGCCGATAAATCATTCTTTATATTTATAAAACTTAAAGACGCAGCATGTTTTTTGTTAATTTTATAATTTAATTTAACATTCATATCTAAAAAACCGATACTAAAATTTTCGGTATCATTTACCTGATCTGCAATGTTTTCTAATCTACTTCCTTGAAAAATAAGTTCGGATATAGCCTCTAATTTTGGGGTTTTAAAATTTGGATAACTAGTTCTAAACGCCGCAATAAGTGATAATTTATCTTTTATAAGTTTGGTTTTAACCGTGGCAGCAGCAAATAATGTGTTTAAAGACATTTCATAACGCGTACTGTCTTGTATTTTATTGCTAGTTTTTATATCTATAAGTCCACCTACACGACCTCCAAATTTTGCAGGTAACATATTGCGTTGCACATTAATATTTGTAATTACAGAACTATTATAGGGTGAGATTGCTCCCAAAAAATGTCCGGAATGATAAATAGGAATATCATCTATTTGAATAAGGTTTTGGTCGTAGGTGTTACCTCTAAAATTTAGGTTTCCAGATTTTCCACTTGGCGAATGTATGCCTGGTATACTTTGCAATACGTTAAAAATATCTCCATCGGTTTCTCCTGCTAATAAACCTAAAGTTTGTGGATTTATTTGTAAACTGTGGTCGCTTAATTTAGCATCTATACCTTGTGTTAAATAACTAGTTAAAATAATTTGATCTAAATGAATTTGCTCTTTATAAAATTTTAAAGTTTTTATGGCTGATAAATCTTGAGCTTGTATGTGTATCGTTTTATGAAAACTAGAATATATATGTATAGAATCTAAAGGGAAAATAGTTTCTAACTTAAAAACTTTATCCTCAGCTAAAATACTTTGTTTTTTTGAGTTATTTATTTGATACTCTAACGTTAAAATACTTTCTTTTGTATCTTTTTCTATAGCTTTAAAATTAATATTTATCCTTTTCGGAATAACCATATAATTTAAACTGTCTTGGGTTTTAATGTAAATTGGCACTCTATTTTGTATGCTTTTTAAGCAAGAAAAAATAGTTTTACAATTAAGGTTATTATCTAAAGAAACAGTATTTAAAAGAGTATGATTGTAAGAAAAGTGAACGTTATATTCTTTTTCTAATTGTGTTATTTTTTCGGAAAATTTAATTTTTTTTTGCGTTTGTGCTCTACAAAAATTTATAGTAACCAAACAAGCAATTAAAATAACTAATCTTAAATTCATCCGTTAATTAAAGGTAACTGTATTATTTTTATCAATACTATATTTAATTTCCATAGAGGTAAATAAAGTTTGTAATGCTGTATTTAAATCTTTATGTGTTAATGTACCTGTAAATTCTAAAAGATGATATTTTTTTGGTAAGTTAATTTGTACATTATAATACTTTTCTAAATCATTAATAACATTTAACAAGTTAGTTTTGTTGTATTTACTAAACCCATTAATCCATTCTGGTACACTTTTATCATGTGTATAATTAACCAGTTTATCTTGTTTAGCAGTAACCCATTGTCCTTTGGTTAAAATTTTTATATCTGTTTTGTAAACTACTTCTACCTTTCCTTCATAACAAACAACTTCAAAAATATTTTTATTGTTATTTACGTTAAATTGAGTACCCAGAACGTTAATTTGTCCTGTTTTTGTAATAACTTTAAAAGGATTTCCTTTAATAACATCAAAAAAAGCTTGACCATCTAATGTAACAACTCTATTATTTTTCCAATCTTTCTTTTCATAAGAAACACTAGACAATGCATCCATTTTAATAATTGTACCATCAGGAAGTGTAATTTTTTTGTTTTCTGCTATATCTGTAGTAATTGTAGTGGTTTGGTTATTAAAATTAAGAAACATAAAATAACCTGCAGAAATCAATAGTAGTAAACTTGCAGCTATACTTAACCAAGAGATTTTCTTTTTTTGTTTTAATGAAGTAGGAGCAATTACATGTTTTTTACGTGCTTTAAGGTCTTTTAAACCTTTATCAATATCCATTTTTTCTACTTTCCAAGTATCAATATCATCTAAAACAGATTTAAGAGCATCTAATTCTCCAGATTTTTCTAATTCGATTTTCTCTGTATCGTTTAAACGATTATCGAGCCACCGAGCCATAAAATTTTCTTTGTTAAATTTATCGTCCACGATTAAATCTATTTTAATTTACTTTTATACGCACAGCATAACATATTACCCAACCTTAAAAATTGCGTTTTTGTAATTCCGTAATTTCTTTTAATTTTATTAATGCTTTTGCAATACGTTTTTCTACCGCAGTTTGACTAATTTGAAGCTTTAATGCAATTTCTTTGTACGTTAATTTTTCAATTCTATTTAACAAAAAAGCTTCACGCTGTTTTTCTGGCAAAGCAGATATTGTGTCTTCTATTTTTTGTTGAAATTCTTTAGTTCTTAAATAAAAATAAGGATCTTCATAGTCGTGGGTTTGTACTGCATTTTTTTCGAACTTTAAAGCTACTTTTTTAGATCTAATAATATCAATAAACAAATTTTTAGAAACAGTATATAAAAAACCAGCCGCCTTTTCGTAAATAATAGTACTACATTTTGCCCATAATTTAATAAAAGATTCTTGTACAACATCTTCTGCTTGTGCTAAATTACCAAACTTAAAATACAAGTGATTCCTTAAGCTTTCTGCATGTGTTCTATATAAATTATTATATACATCTTCATCGCAAATAGAAAAAGATTTATTCATTTATTCAATTAATTTGAGTAAATATAAGTAATAATTTATAAGAATTGTGGCTTGTAAAAAACAGTAGTAAACGGTAAGAAGATTAAATAGTGTAAATAAGGTACTTATAAAAATAGATTAAGCACAACATGTTTCGCATTTTCCTTGTATTAAAACCTGAGAAACAAATACTTTTCTTTTATCAATTTTAGGAATATTTACAGTTACAGATAAGCAATCTACTTTACCACAACTTAAACATTGAAAATGAGGATGTACATCTTTATGTTCACTAGTTGTACAACCATTACATTTTGCGTACCATTTAAGCCCTTCTTTACCAAGAAAAGAGTGTAAAACACCATCATCTTCTAATTTATCTAAAACACGATAAATAGTTGTTTTGTTAAACTGTGTATCTAATTGTTCTATTAATTGCTTAGCAGAAATAGCTTCTGAGCTATTTTTAAATTGGTTAAGTAATATTTCTACCGATTTTGTTTTCCTAATAATACCCATACAACAAATATAATGCTACTTGGTTGTATTAACAAGTTTTTTATCTACATTTGCAACTCAGTTGTATTAATAATTATTTAAATGATATTTACAAAACAAAAAGCAGACAGTATTGGTGCAATATCAAGCACACTATGTTTAATACATTGTGTTGCAACACCTTTTATTTTTTTAGCACAAAGTAGCTTATTAAATTGTTGTAATGAAGTACCAAGTTGGTGGAAATTATTCGATTATTTTTTCTTAATAATTTCTTTTTTTGCGGTAATCCGTACTACACAAACAACAACCAAGCAATGGGTTAAAACAGCTTTGTGGTTTAGTTGGGCGTTTTTATTTACAGTAATAATCAATGAAAAATTTGAATTATTATCTCTTAACGAAAACATAATATTTATACCAACAATTTCATTAATATATTTACACCTGTATAATAGAAAATATTGCCAATGTAATACAGATAAATGTTGTACACATGAAGGATAAAGAACAGATAATACTTACTGGAGATAATCATATTTCTACAAGCATAAAAACACCTTTGCGTGCAGATGCTTTTGATAAATCTGATGATGAAAAGATAACAAATATTCAACATCATTTTAAAATGATTATGGAAGAAATGGGACTAGATTTAACCGATGATAGTTTGTCTGGCACACCATACAGAGTAGCAAAAATGTATGTTAAAGAATTATTTTATGGTTTAAATCCTGCAAACAAACCAAAACTATCCACTTTTGAAAACAAATATAGTTATCAAAAAATGTTGATAGAACAAAATATTACCATAGACTCTGCTTGTGAGCATCATTTTTTACCAATAGTAGGTTTTGCCAATGTTGCTTATATTCCTAAAGATAAAGTAATTGGTCTTTCAAAAATTAATCGTTTGGTAGATTATTATGCACGTCGCCCTCAAGTACAAGAAAGGTTAGTACTGCAAATTTTAAACGATTTACAAGAAGTTTTAGATACAAAAGATGTTATTGTTTCGGTAACTGCAAAACACCTTTGTGTTTCTTCAAGAGGAATAAAAGATCAAAGTAGTTTTACGACTACTTTAGAGTATGGAGGTTGTTTTTCTGATTCAGAAATAAGAAACGAATTCTTAAAAATTATATCACAACAAAAAATATAATAGACACTATAACAACTATATATTTAATTTTTTAGCTAAAAATAAAATGGATTATAATAGAAGAAAATTTATTTCCTTTATGGGAAAAGCAAGTTTAGCATCACTTGTATTACCTCAATTTTTAATGAGTTGTGGCAATACAGCAAACCCTACAAAAGGATTTAATACTATTTCTGATGAAAGATTGCAAGAACTTCAAAATTTAATTTTAGAAGGAATAACTGCTTCAGATAAAGATGATTTATTGTTAACTAAGGGATTAGATTACCATACCATATTAAAATGGGGAGATAAAATTAGCGATACAGACACTTTTGGCTTTAATAATGATTATACTTGTTTTATTCCGTTTGATGATACGAATCCTAAAGATGGATTATTATGGGTTAATCACGAGTATATAAACCCTTTATTTGTTTCTGGTTTTGATGAAAATATTGAGAACAAATTACCAAAATCAAAAGAACAAGTAGACAAAGAAATGTATAATGTTGGCGGAACTATTGTACGTATAAAAGAAGAAAACGGGGTTTGGAAAGTTGTAAAAAACGATCCGCATAACAGAAGAATAACAGCACAAACAGACATTGCTTTAAATTGGGATACACCAATTAAAGGAAAAAATAGTGTAAAAGGTACACTTGCCAATTGTTCTGGCGGAATTACACCTTGGAAAACATTTATTACTTGCGAAGAGAATTACGATGGTTTTTGGGGGGAAACCATATATGATGAAAATAATGCAGAAAGCCATGTAAATAGTGATTATGGCTGGGAAAACTTTTATGATTATCCGCCAGAACATTATGGTTGGGTTGTAGAAGTAAACCCTAAAGACGGAACCGCGCAAAAACACATTGCTTTAGGGCGTTTTGCACATGAATGTTGTACTTTGTATGAATTAGAAGATAAGAGAGTGGTTGCTTATACAGGTGATGATCATAACGATGAACATTTATATAAATTTATATCTTCTAAACCAGGTTCTTTAAAAGAAGGAACTTTGTATGTTGCAGATACCATTAACGGAAAATGGTTGGCTTTAGATTGGGAAAATCAACCGATATTAAAAAGTAATTTTAAAGACCAAACAGAAGTTTTAATTAGAGCAAGAGAAGCATCAAAATTAATAGGTGCAACACAACTTAATAGACCAGAAGATATAGAGATAGACCCAATTACAGGAAACATTTTTATTACCTTAACAAACAACAAACCTAAAGGAGATTTTCATGGTTCTATTTTAAAAATTGAAGAAAAAAATGGTGCTTTTGATGCTTTAACTTTTAAAGCATCTACTTACATTGCTGGTGGAGAAGAGAACGGTTTTTCTTGTCCGGATAATTTAGCTTTTGATATGTCTGGAAATCTTTGGATAACTACAGACATGTCTGGTAGTGCTATGAATCGAGCAGATAAACCATATATGCCTTTTAAAAACAACAGTTTGTTTGTAATACCAAGGCATGGTAAAGAAGCTGGAAAAGTAATTAGAGTTGCTTCTGCACCAAGAGATGCAGAATTAACGGGGCCTTGGTTTTCTCCAGACGGTAAAACATTATTTTTAAGTGTACAACACCCAGGAGAACAAACCAAAGATGTAAAGAACCCAACAAGTACCTGGCCATTTGATACCGATAATATTCCTAAATCTGCAGTAGTTGCTATTACAGGAGATTTAATAGAAAAAATGAACAGATTAAATATGATAGAGGCTTAATTTAAAACCTTTATCTATCCTTTAAAATATATGGAAGCAATTATTACCATTGTTGGTTTTTTAGGTTCCGGAAAAACAACTTTATTAAACTTTTTAATAGATCGTTTTTCTAAAAAGGATTACCATCCTTTTGTTATTTTAAATGATTATGAAAATGCCCAAATAGACATACAACAGTTTTTAGATAAAGTAGATAATAAATACCTAAAAGCACTTTCTGGTAGTTGTATTTGCTGTAGTGGTATTAACGAACTTAGAAATTATGTAAATGGAATTCCTACTCGTAAAAACGGAATTACATTAATAGAAGCAAACGGAACATCTGATGCTTGTTCTTTAATGGAGTTTTTAGGTGTTGGTGTAAATGATCGTTTTTTACCACCAATACAAATTGCTGTGGTAGATGTAAAAAACTGGCAAAATAGAGGAGAGTTTAATGATTTAGAAGCAAATCAGGTACAAGTATCATCTTTAATTGTGCTTACACATTTAGAAAATGCATCAGAAGAAAGAAAGAATTTTGTAATAAATAATCTAAAAGAAATAAATCCTTACGCTAAAATTAGCACTATAAATACACTTGATCTAGACTTACTACTTGTACTTTCTCCTTCTAAAAATGTAGCAGAAAGATTAGAACATCAAAAAGCACATTGGACTTCTTGTTCTATAGATTTACCTGTTTTACCTAATATTGGTTGTATTGAAGAAATTTGCAAAAAAATACCTAAAAGTATTTTAAGGGTTAAAGGTTGTGCTAAAATAATGAATCAAGAAAATTATACTTATTTTGAAAGAGTGCCAGATGGTAACGTATTTGTTAGGCCATTTAGAGGCATACCAATTACTGGTACAAAACTGTTAACAATTGGTGCTGGAAGTGATCCGTCTTTGTTAGAAAAAATTATTAAATCATCAATTTTAAATAAATAATTTTTTTCGAGTAATAAACCTTTTAAAAAACTAAATTTTAACTAAAATATCTATCGCAACTTTGTTGCATTATTGTAAAAAAAGAATACATTTGTACAATAAATAGATAACAATTATTTGTAATAGCTTAGTATTTTTATACTTTCAATGAAACACAGTCGTTTTAAAAAAAATATCACTTTTTTGTTTCTTGTCTTTTTTCTATCAATGAAAATGACAGGAATGCATTCTTTGTCTCATACAGATGATGGTGAAGAAATTTGTGTTGTTTGTGATTATGCTATTGAAAATAATTTAACACCAACAATTACTCCGGATATTAATGATTTCGAAATAGAAAATATCGAATTTATTATTCAGAAAGAAGTTGCAATTTATTACAATTACACTATTCTTAGTGATTCTATTTTAAGAGAACTCTTTTCTCGTCCACCACCTTTTTTAGTATAAGTTTCTATACATTTTATTCTTTACAAGAGTAATTAGTAGTTAACTCTGTTTTGTGATTTTCTATAAGTAATATTATTGAATTTACACAAAAGTTTAGCACTCACTATTTTTTACTAGATAAATAAACTATTGATAACTAAATCAATAGATGTATGGATTTTATCCTAGTTCTTTATCAAGAACAATTATTAAAATCTTATTGTATTTCAAAATTATGTTAAAAAAAACACTATTAAGTGTCTTACTATTTTTTAGTTTTTACACTGTATCATTAGGTCAAGATCTTTATCAAATTAAAGGTTCTGTACTAAATGCTAATACTTTACAACCTATAGAAGGAGCTAATATTATTGGTAAAAACCGATATGCAATTTCTTCTAAAACAGGAGAATTTATTTTAAAAAATATAGCAAAAGGTACTTATACTTTTACTGTGTCTTATGTTGGTTTTATTACAAAAAAAATTACAGTTAATGTAAATTCTGAAACTGAAAATTTATCTATTCATTTAATAGAAGGTACAACATCATTAGAAGAAATTAAAGTTTTAGGAAAATCTAAAGAAAGAATTGTAAAAGAAATACCAATGGTTTCTCAGTCTGTTTCTAAAGAATTTTTAGAAAACAATAGAGAAAATAGTTTGATGCAAACCCTAAGTAAAATACCTGGTGTAAGCACTATTAATATTGGTTCTGGGCAATCTAAACCTGTAATTAGAGGTTTAGGTTTTAATAGAGTTGCTGTGGTACAAAACGGAATAAAACACGAAGCACAACAATGGGGAAATGATCATGGTTTAGAAATAGATCAGCAAGGAATAGAAAACATACAAATTATAAAAGGACCCGCTTCTTTGTTATATGGTTCGGATGCAATTGCTGGTGTTGTAGATATTCAGCCTAATAAAATTCCATCGAAAAATTCTTTTAATGTTGAAGTAAATATTTTAGGAGAAACAAATAATGATTTAATAGGAGTTTCTGCCGGAATTACATCAAGAAAAGAAAATTGGTTTTATCGTGGTAGACTAACTTACAGAGATTATGGCGATTATAAAGTACCAACAGATCAAATAAATTACGAAAATTACATTTTCGATTTACATAACAACAATTTAAGAAATACTGCGGGTAAAGAGGCTGATGCTAGTATAAGTATTGGTTATGATAAAAACAGCATAACATCGGAAACTTCTTTTAGTAATGTAAATGCCAAAAATGGTTTTTTTGCCAATGCTCACGGATTAGAAGTAAGAACTTCTAGCATAGATTATGATAGTTCTAATAGAGATATAGATTTGCCTTTTCATAAAGTAAATCACTTTAAAATTACCAACAATACTTCTATAAAAACAGATAATCACAAATTGTATTTCGATTTTGGTTTTCAAAACAACCATAGAGAAGAACACTCAGAACCGGTACCACATGGTTATATGCCTAAACCTTCGGATAGTAAAGAAAGAGTTTTTAAAAAGAATACCTATTCTTTTAATGCAAGAGATGCTTTTAAACCAAATAGCAAACACGATATGGTTGTTGGTTTAAATATAGAATATCAAGATAATAATATTGATGGATGGGGATTTTTGATTCCAGAATACGATCGTTTTACAGCAGGAATATTTGGTTATGATCAATTTGAAGTTAACTCTAATTTACACATTTTAGCAGGATTACGTTATGATTACGGGTTTGTAGATACAAAAGCCTATTACGATTGGTTTCAATCAACCATAAATAATGATGATGGTTCTACCTCTTATGTATATTTACAAAGATCGCAAGACAAAACACTTAATTTTGGTAATGTTAGTGCTTCTTTAGGGCTTAGTTATATCAACAATAAAACTACTTATAAAGTAAATATTGGTAGAAGTTTTAGAATGCCGTTGTCCAATGAATTGGCATCAGACGGTGTAAATTATCACATGTATCGTTATGAGCGAGGAAATATAGATTTAGATCCAGAAATATCATATCAATTAGATGTTGATGTAGATCATACTTCAAAATCTTTTAGCATTGGTGTAAGTCCATTTGTAAATATATTTGAAAACTATATTTATTTAAATCCTACTTCTAGTTATTACGAAACTTTACAGATTTACGAGTACACACAAGCCAAGGTTTTTAGAATAGGAGGTGAATTTAGAGCAAATACATCTATTAACAAAAACTTACAATTAGATACCTCTGTAGAGTATGTATATTCTAGACAAACAAGTGGTGCAAAAGAAGGATTTACCTTACCGTTTTCGCCACCATTATCTGGTTTGTTATCTGTAAACTATCGATTAAAAGATGCTTTTTTATTTAAAAATCCGCAATTAATGGCAGATTTTAGAATTACTGCCGCACAAGAAGAAATTGTACCACCAGAAGAAAAAACAGTTGGTTATCAAGTATTAAATATGTCTTTTTTATCAGAATTAGATGTATTTAAAAATAATGATCCGATTGAAATGCGTTTAAAATTGAACAATGTGTTTGATACAAAATACTTTAATCATACAAGTTTTTACAGATTGATAGATGTACCAGAAGCAGGTAGAAATTTATCATTATCTGTAACCATACCATTTTAAAAATAATTTAATACTAGTATAAATAATAATCAAATCAATTTAAATTAACACAAATGAAAACAAAAATTAACAAATCAAAATTTAAAATTTTAGCAGTAATTGCTTTTTTCGCCCTGTCATTTCAATCTTGTAGTAATGATGATGATCCTGTAGATTTAGCAGCACCAGTAATCTCTAGTTTTGAGTATGGAGAAGGTCATCATGACGAAGAAGAAGAACATGATGAGGAAGAAGAAGCATATGCATATAGAGGTTCTGACTTACATTTAGAGGCAGAAATTTATGCAGAAGCAATTGTAAGTAGTATAGAAATCTCTATTCATGCACACGATTTAGCTGTAGGAGAAGGTGAAGAAGAGTGGGATTTTGAGCAAGTATATACAGATGCAAATTATTTAGTGATTAACGCAAGTTTTCACGAACATATTGATATTCCGGCTACTGTACCAGCAGGAGAATACCATGTAGAATTAATAGTTACAGATGAGTTAGGAAATGTAACTGAAGTAGAAGGGCATATAGATATTTTAGATGTAATTACTTTAAGTGATATTTCTATTGATAGTGAAGTGGTTAGAGGAGAAGACTTTCATGCAGAATTTATGATTGACGCTGTAAATGGTATACATAGTATTTCTGTTGATGTACACGCGCACGATATAACACCTGCAGACGGAGAAGTTGAATGGGATTATGAAGTAGAATTTTTAGATGGTTACCATGAAGAAACAGAAGTAGAATTTCATGAGCATATAGATGTTCCGGCTACAGCTCCTGCAGGAGAATACCATATTACTTTTACAGTAGAAGATGAAGATGGTAATACCAAAGAGTACGAGACTCATATTGATGTTACTGCTTCTTAATTAAAAGAAAATAATACTGCATTGTGTATAATTATATACAATGCAGTTTAAAAATTATAGAATGAAATTTACATTAAAATATTTTTATTTTTTATCAATTATAATACTATTTGCTGCATGTTCTGGTAGTGATAGTATTGAAATAGATGAAGAAAAACCAACCATAAGTATTGATTATACAGACGGTTTTCCTCAAGGTTGTACATCTTTAATAAAAGGAGAAACGTATAATTTTAGAGCAATGGTTACAGATAATCAAGAATTAGCCGCTTATAGTATTGACATTCATCATAATTTTGATCATCACACACACGATGATCAAGTTGCAGAATGTAGTTTAGAAGACACAAAAACGGCTGTAAATCCGTTAATTTTTATAGAAAATTACACTATAGAAGAAGGAGGAACAAATTATGAAATTAACGTTTCTATTACAATACCTGATGATGTAGATACAGGCGATTATCATTGTGCATTTTCTGTAACAGACGCAACAGGTTGGCAGTCTAGAACTTCTGTTGACATAAAAATTATAGATTAAAAAACACCAAAACAGTTTACTACATCAACCTAAGTTTGAATATGGATTATTTTTAGATGTAGCTAGCAGTGTCATAAAACTTATTATGGCACTGCTTTTAAAACAGAACCCAAATTATACCAAAAACCAAAAAAAACTAAAACATTGAAAGCCATACAAACAATTAAAACTATTACATTAAACCTATTAGTTTTAACATTTATATTTAGTTCTTGTACTAACAATAAAGAAGAAATTGATTTGGTTTTACCAACAATATCTGAAATTGAAATAGGTTTACATAATAATGAAATAGGAGTTATTGGTGAAGATTTTCACTTTAATGCAGAAGTACTAGCAGGAGACTTATTAGAAAATGTTACCATTAACATAGTACAAAAAAGCGATATAGAATATTCAGAAGAATGGACTTATGAGATTATTTTTACTGAAAGAATTACAGATCTAAAAAATGCTACACTTCATAGACATTTTGATATTCCAGCAGATGCACCAAAAGGAATGTATGATATTGTAATTACAGTAAATGATCAAAATGGAACAAGTTTAGAAGAAGTTAGAAATATAGATTTAATTGATGCTAACGATTTTCCTGAAGTAACGCCATGGGTAAGCGTATTTAGTGTAGATAAAATAAATGAAGACAATCCTAGTGGAGGTTGGAATAACTTTTATAATAACGGAGAATTTAGAAATGAAGAAGAAGCTTTTTTTAATAAAGATGAATCTATATGGTCTTCTTTTCAAATAGGTGATGTTAAAGGCAATGGAATTATGTATGGTCTATTGATAAAAAAGAGTTACAATCATTTACCAGAAAATATAGAAGAAATTGATTTTTCTAAAGTTATTGTAACAGAAGTTGTTGAGCATTTTGATGAAGAGGAAATTTTTATTTTAAAAAATAACAAAGATACTGGGCACTGGAACTATGGAGTACCTTTACAAATAGGAGCAACAGAAGACAATTTAACACCAACTGCAAACGCTATAATAGACGGCAGAGCTTGGGAAACAGGCACCTATTATTATGGTGTAGTATACACAAACCTTTCTTATAATAGAAGTACATTTAAGTATATAGAGTTCGATATTATAATGGAATAATTTACAAAGCAGTGTTATAAAACTTATTATGGCACTGCTTTTTTTTTGATAAATAGTTAAAATAAATGATAGTTTTTTACATTAAAAAAAGATTTTTTTTAAAACACTTTCAATTAATTGCATTTTAACAAACTGTAAAACTATTTTATTAGAATAAAATAAGGATGTTTCTTTATAATTTATTAGCTTTCGAACTCATAAAAAACACCATGAAAATATCTCACATTATTTGTTGTTTCTTACTATTAGTTTCTTGTAAAAAAACGGAACAACAACTTACTAAAATAACGGCAAAAAACATTGCAATAGACAGTATTATTGTACCATCAACAAAAATTAATCAATTAATAGCACCTTATAAAGAGCAACTTACAAGTGATATGCAAGAAAAATTAACTTTTACGCCTGTAAAGTTAACCAAACAAAATATTTCTATGCAAAGTACTTTAGGTAATTTATTAGCAGATTTAAGTATAGAAATGGCGAATCCTATTTTTAAGGAAAAAACAAAAACAACTATCGATTTTTCTATGTTTAACAACGGCGGAATTCGTGCAACTATTCCGGCAGGTAACATATCTAAAGAACACGCATTTAAACTAATGCCTTTTGATAATGAATTTGTAGTTGTTACTTTAAGTGGAGATAAAATAGAGGAGTTGGTTTCTTATTTAATTAAAAACAAAGCTGCACATCCGCTGTCTAAAAATATAGCACTTACTATTAAAAAAGACAAAACTTACACACTTAAAATTAATGGTAAAAATTTTAGCAAAGATAAAACCTACACTGTTTTAACTACAGATTATTTACAAGGAGGTGGAGATAAAATGAATTTCTTTAAAGAACCTTTAAAACTAACTATTTTAGATTATAAAATGAGAGATGCTATTATTGATTATTTTAAAAAAGTAGATTCTTTGCAAACGGATATAGATAACCGCGTAACAATTAAATAATGAAAAGAAGAGATTTTATAAAAAGTACAAGTGCAGTTTCTACTTTAGCTTTAGTAGGTGGTTTAACAATACCTTCTTTTACAACAAAAAAACAAAGGCACATAACTATTTTACACACAAATGACACACACAGTCATATAGAGCCTTTTAAAGCAAATGATAACCGATTTCCTAATAGAGGTGGTGTTGCCAGGCGTGCTACATTAATAAGTAAAATTAGACAAGAAAATAAAAATACACTGCTTTTAGATGCTGGTGATATTTTTCAGGGAACTCCTTATTTTAATTATTTTGGTGGAGAATTAGAGTTTAAATTGATGAGCACTTTGCAATATGATGTTGCTACAATTGGTAATCATGATTTTGATAATTCTATAGATGGTTTATACAAACAATTACCAAACGCTAAGTTCGATTTTGTTTCTGCAAATTACGATTTTAAAAACACCGTTTTAGATACACACATAAAACCTTATAAGGTTATAGTTAAAGACGGAATTAAAATAGGAGTTTTTGGTTTAGGTATAGAGTTAGAAGGTTTGGTTGGTAAAAAAATGTACAAAGAAACCGGATATCTAGATCCAATAGAAATTACACAAGAAATTACTCAAAAATTAAAAAATGAAGAAGAGTGCGATTTAATTATTTGTTTATCACACTTAGGGTATTATTATAAAAACAATCCTAATAAAATATCTGATTTAAATTTAGCAAAAGTTACAAAAGATATCGATTTAATTATTGGCGGACATACACATACTTTTTTACCAAAACCAACTATTGTAAAAAATAATGAAGGTAAAAATTTATTAGTAAATCAAGTGGGGGCTTATGGTGTAAATCTAGGTCGCATCGATTTTTATTTTGATGAAAACAATCATAAAACAGCAAAAGGAACAACCATTTTAGTGTAAAAACTAAACCAAAATTATATCGTTTATGAAAATTCTATCAACAGTTGTATTGTTAGCATTTGCCTTTTCCATACAGGCTCAAAAAAAAGTTATGGAACATGAAGACAAAGCTTTATGGAATCAAATTAAAAATGTGAGTATTTCCAATTCAGGAGATTATCTTTTATATGGTTTAAATAAAGACGAAAAAGATGAAACTTTATTTTTAAAAGATTCTGATGGAAAAGAAATCATGTCTTACAACAGAACCAAAGGAGGTAAATTTACTTACGATTCTAAATTTGCTGTTTTTTCTGTAAATGCTTGGAAAGATAGTATTACAGAAATGAAACGAAAAAAGGTAAAAAAGAAAGATTTCCCTAAAGACACTTTAGTAATTTTTAATATTGCTAATAAAGAAATTAAAAAAATCCCGAACGTAAAATCATATAAAATACCAGAAAAATGGTCGGGTATTGTTGCTTATTATTTAGAAGAAATAACTCCTCAAAAAAAGAAATCAGAAAAAGAAGAAAAGCCTAAATCTAAAAAGAAAAAAACAAAAAAGGTTTCTAGTAAAAATGGTTATCACTTAGTAATAAGACATTTAGAAAATGGTTTAGAAGATACCTTACAATTTGTTACAAAACACGCCATTTCTAAAGAAGGTAAAGTAATAACATACTCAACCACAGGTTTTAAAGATAAAATAAAAAGTGGTGTTTATAAATACGATGTAAAGAAAAGAACTACTAATTTATTATTTGAAAGTCATAACAAAACAACATATCCACAAATCGGTATTTCAAATTCTGGTAAAAAAATAGGTTTTGTGGTAGATGCAGATACTACCAAAGCTTTAATTAAAAAACCTAGTTTGTTTGCTTATACTTTGGGTGATGAAAAAGCCAAAGAAATTGTAGTATCAGAAAAAAATGCCTCTAAATTATTAGTTTCAGCAGATCAAAAATTAGAGTTTTCTAAAAATGAGGAACGTTTGTTTTTTGGCTTAAGAAAACCACCAATAGTTAAAGACACTACTTTAATTGACGAAGAAATTGTAAATGTAGAAGTTTGGACGTATAATGAGCCAAGATTGTACACAGTACAAGAAATGCAAGTTAAAAAAGATCAAAAAAAAGCATACTTATCTTTATATGATTTTACAGAAAATAAAGTAGTACAAATTGCCACTGAAGAATTTGATGAAGGAAAATATGCAGATGAAGGAAACTCTAATTATGCAGTAATTAGTAACAGCACACCTTACATGTTACAAAGCCAATGGACAGGCCAACGCCCAATGGATATGATGAGAGTAAACTTATCTACAGGAGAAAAAACAATGCTAGGTAAAAAGATTTACGGAGGTAATTCTCTTAGCCCGAAAGGAAACTATTTATACGGATATTCTAGAAAAGATTCTACATGGTTTACTTACAATCTTAAAACTTTAAAATACAAATCTTTAACCAAAGGAAAGCAGTTTTACAATGAATTACACGATTATCCAGACGATCCTAGAAGTTACAGAGCATTAGGTTTTACAGAAAATGATAAAGAATTATTAATTTATGATCGTTATGATATTTGGTCTTTCAATCCAGATACTGGAGCATCAAAAAAATTAACCAATGGTAGAGCTACTAATACTAGCTACCGTTATGTAAAATTAAATGACGACGAAAAATCAATTTCTACTAGTAAAAATTGGTTTTTAAAGACCTTTAATGACGAAACAAAATTTAGTGGTATTGCTATTTACAATCCAAAGAAAAATAAAGTAACTCAAATAGTAGAAAGTGGTCATACTTATGGTGATTTTAAAATGGCTCAGCAAGATAATAAAAACAGCATGCTATATACGCGCCAAAATTTCACTGAATTCCCAAACTATTGGTTAACAGATGTCAACTTAAAATCTCCAAAACAAATTACAGATGCAAATCCGCAACAAAAAGAATACAATTGGGGAACTGTAGAAATGGTAGAATGGACCTCTTTAGATGGTATACCTTTAAAAGGAATGTTAGTAAAACCAGAAGATTTTGATCCAAATAAAAAATACCCAATGATTGTAAATTTCTACGAGAAAAGTTCTGATGGATTATACAGATACAAATCTCCTTCTTATGGTAGGTCTACAATAAACTATCCTTTTTATGCCAGTCGTGGTTATTTAATTTTTAATCCAGATATTTCTTATAGAGATGGTTATCCAGGAGAAAGTGCTTTAAACTGTGTAATTCCTGGTATTACCGCTTTAATAGATAAAGGCTTTGTAGACAAAGATAATATTGGTGTACAAGGGCATAGTTGGGGTGGTTATCAAATTGCTTATTTGGTTACCAAAACAAATATTTTTAAAGCTGCAGAATCTGGAGCTCCAGTACCAAATATGATTAGTGCTTACGGAGGTATACGTTGGTGGACAGGCTTAAGCAGACAATTTCAATACGAACATACACAAAGTAGAATAGGTGGTACTCCTTGGGAATATCCGCAAAGATATATAGAAAACTCACCAATTTTTAATATCGATAAAATTAACACACCTTTATTAATTATGCACAATGATGCCGATGGACATGTACCATGGTATCAAGGAATTGAGTTTTTTGTCAGCTTACGTAGATTAGGCAAACCTTCTTGGTTGTTAAATTATAATGGAGAACCTCATTGGCCTTTAAAAATGCAAAATAGAGTAGATTTTAACATCAGAATGGCTCAATTTTTTGATTATTACTTAAAAGGTGCTAAAAAACCAATGTGGATGGAACGTGGTGTACCAGCCATAGAAAAAGGAATTAACCAAGGTTATCAATTAATAGAAGAAGATAAATAAATAGTAGTATGAAATTTAAAACAATAAAAATTAGTCTTCTTTTTGTGTTGATGGCTTTGGGTAGCAAGGCACAAGATTTTGATGCTTTTCA
Source organism: Polaribacter sargassicola (assembly GCF_021991835.1). GTDB lineage: Bacteria > Bacteroidota > Bacteroidia > Flavobacteriales > Flavobacteriaceae > Polaribacter > Polaribacter sargassicola. Next base: position 271,984 of record NZ_JAHDAU010000005.1, on the reverse strand, counting down.
ATACAGAACCGTTGGGCCAGAAAGAGGTGGTAGAGTAACCACAGTAACAGGAACTCCACAAATTCATGGCACTTTTTATTTAGGAGCTTCTGGTGGTGGTGTTTGGAAAACCGATGATTATGGTGTTTCTTGGAAAAATGTTTCTGATGGATATTTTGCAACTCCATCTATTGGTGCAATTGAAGTAGACGTAAACGATGCTAACATTGTATATGTTGGTACAGGATCCGACGGATTAAGAAGTAATGTTATTTCTGGTAAAGGAGTTTACAAATCTATTGATGCAGGAAAAACTTGGGAACATTTAGGGTTAAAAGAAACAGGACAAATAGGTGCTGTAGAAATAGATCCTAGAAATAATAATACTGTGTGGGTAGCCGCTATTGGTAATGCTTTTAAAGCTAATAGCCAACGTGGTATTTTTAAAACAACAGACGGAGGAAAAACTTGGGAAAAAATTTTATTTATTTCAGATAAAGTAGGTTTTGCAGATTTAGAATTACTACCAAATAACCCAGATATTGTGTATGCTGCTGCTTGGAAAGCAGAACGTAAACCTTGGACAATTATATCTGGTGGAAACCAAGATGAAGGCGGAATTTATAAATCTATAAACGGAGGTAAAGATTGGACTAAGTTAGATAACGGTTTGCCTAAAAACTTAATTGGTAAAATAGATTTAGCCGTTTCTCCTGTAGATTCTAGCATTTTATATGCGGTTGTAGAAGCTCCTGGTAAAGAAGGTGGCTTGTATAAATCTGTAAATCAAGGTAAATCATTTGTACAAGTTTCTGATAATAGTGGTTTGGTAAACAGACCCTTTTATTACACTAATATAGAATTAGACCCAACAAATCCAGACATTGTATATTCCAATGCAAATCCGCTATTAAAATCTATTGATGGAGGAAAAACATGGAAACGTATGAGTGTACCTCATGGAGATAATCATGATATTTGGTTAAACCCTAACAATCCAGAATTATTAATACAAGCCAATGATGGCGGGGCTAATATTTCTCATAATGGTGGTAAAACATGGTCTTCTCAATTTAATCAACCTACAGCAGAATTGTATCAAGTAGAAGTAGATGATCAATATCCTTATTGGTTATATGCAGGTCAACAAGATAACAGTTCTACAATATCTGTACCTAGTTTTCCACCTAGTGCCATTCAATATCCAGGTATTGGTTGGATAATGAATACAGGAGGATGCGAAACTGGCCCTGCAATACCTAAACCTGGTAATGCAAATATTGTGTACTCTAATTGTAAAGGTAGGTTTTCTGTATTTGATAAAATTACAGGTACAGAAAAAAGTTATTATGTTGGCGCATCAAATATTTATGGTCATAACCCTAAAGATTTAAAATATCGTTTTCAAAGAGTAGCGCCTATTCATGTTTCGCCACATAATCCTGATGTTATTTATCATGGCTCACAATTTTTACATAAAACGACTACAGATGGCGAAATTTGGGAAACCATATCGCCAGATTTAACTGCTTTCGAAGCAGACAAACAAGTTATTTCTGGAGGTCCTATAACAAGAGATATTACAGGAGAAGAGTATTACAGTACCTTATATTCTATTAGAGAATCTAAACTAAAAGAGGGTTTAATTTGGACAGGCTCTAACGATGGTGTAGTTTCTGTAACAAAAGATGGAGGAAAAACTTGGGAAAATGTTACACCTAAAAAAATGCCAAAAGGTGGCCGTGTAGAATCTATAGAACCTTCTCACTTTAACCCTGCAATTGCTTATATAGCTGTAGAAAGACATTTATTAGGTGATGATAAACCATACATTTATAAAACTTCTAATTACGGAGATTCTTGGCATTTGCTTACAACAGAAACAAACGGAATTCCTTCAGATCATTTTACAAGAGTGTTAAGAGAAGATCCTACAAGAGAGGGTTTATTGTATGCAGGTACAGAATTTGGAATGTTTGTTTCTTTTAATGATGGTAAAAACTGGCAATCTTTTCAACAAAATTTGCCTGTAACCCCAATTACAGATATTAAAATATTTCGTGGAGATCTTATATTAAGTACAATGGGTCGTGCTTTTTGGATTTTAGATAACATTACAGCTTTAAGAGATTTAAAAATAAATCAATTAAACAATACACCTGTTTTATTTAAGCCAGATAACACCATTCGTTACAGATACCCTAAAGTAAGTGGTAGAGCAGGAGTGGCACAATATCCTAGAACAAGTGTAATTATTGATTATTATTTACCTAAAGGAAATAAATCTCCAATTCAATTAGAAATTTTAGACGCCAATAAAAATGTTGTGGCAAGTATTGTTAGTGATAAAAAGATGATGTCTAAAATAGAAGAAGTAGAAGACATGAATTTAAGTCAAGTTTTTAGATATGTAGATACAAAACTTGAAACAGCAGCAGGAATTAATCGTTTTCATTGGGATTTACGCCAAAAAGGAGCGTGGTCTAGCAATAAAAGTAGAAGTTTTAAAAGAGGTCCTTTAGTTGCTCCTGGCATTTATACAGCAAAATTAATGGTTGATGGACAATCTTTTGAGCAATCTTTTGAAATTGAAATGGATCCAAGAGTTGAAAAAAATGGATTAACTAAAGCAGACATTATAAATCAAATTGAGTTACAAAAGAAAGTAACGGTTTTATTATCTGATGCAAGAAAACTACAAGCTAAATTAGAAAAAGAAAAATCTGATAAAGCAAAAAAAGTTTTAAAACAATTAAAAAATGGTGATGAAATTTACCCACAACAAATGTTTGTTGCACAGGTTTCTTACTTACTTAATATGATAAGTAATGCCGATCAAAAACCTGGGCAAGAAGCAGAAAACAGATATAAAGAGTTGGTAGAACAATTACAAAAACTACAACAAGAAGCAACTAATTAAACAAAATAATCTAACGGTTTAATTTAATTAATATTTTAGGCATTATTGTTTTCACATAACAATAGTGCCTTTTTTATTTAAATAACTGTAAATGAATGTTATCGCTTTTTACACAGTAAAAAGAGGTATTTTTATTGTAATTTTTTTAAAAAAATTGCCATCTTTTTTAGGTCATTTATAAAAACTTTGTATTTTCGCAATCCTTAAGAAAACAAGGTTGTTTTTTCTATAAAACAATAAGTAAAAAGGGGAGATACTCAAGCGGCCAACGAGGACGGACTGTAACTCCGTTGACTATGTCTTCGCAGGTTCGAATCCTGCTCTCCCCACAATTTACTATTCTATCCAATAAATACTTCAAGTTTTTCTACTATTTTTTTATATTGATAAGTAAAAAATAAAATACTTTAAAATTTTTAAATAAGTTAGATTAAGACATCAATTACAACTCAAAATTTTAATTTAATTCTATTTTCTGAGAATCGCGTATTTTAAAAATAATTTACAAGAGTACAGAATATTCAATTCTCAGGTTATTTCAAATTATAGTATTGCATTCACGTTTATAAATATTATTCCATATTTTAGCGTAAAAAACACGCATAAAATGCAACAATCAATTCAACTTTCAGTAGATGCCGTAGTTTTTGGTTATGAAGCAGGATCAATTTCTGTATTACTCATCAAAAGAAAATATGAACCCTTTAAAGGAGAATGGGCAATTCCTGGTGGTTTTGTTTTAGAAAATGAATCTTTAGAAAGTGCAGTAGAACGAGAATTGAAAGAAGAAACAGGTATTACAATAGATTACCTAGAGCAATTATACACATTCGGAAATCCAAACAGAGATCCAAGAAGTAGAGTAGTGTCGGTAGCCTATTTCGGATTGGTAAAACCGAGTGCCTTTAAAATATTTGCTTCTACAGATGCAGAAGAAGTACAATGGTTTCATATAGACGAACTTCCTAAACTTTCTTTCGATCATGAAGAAATACTAAAAAAAGCAATAGCTAGACTACAAGCAAAAATAACTTACGAACCTATAGGTTTTGAGCTGTTAGACACCAAATTTCCGTTTTCAGATTTAGAAAAACTATACACAACCTTATTAGGTAGAGCTATAGATAGACGTAATTTTAGAAAGAAAATATTGAGCCTAAATATATTAGATCAATTAGATGAAAAAGTTTCTAAAGGCTCAGGAAGACCTGCTAACTTATTTAAATTCAATAAGAAAAGATATTTTAAATTAAAAGAAGAAGGTATTATTTTCGATATCTAAATCATTCAACTAAATAGTTTGTGTAAAATAAACACAAATAAGTTTTGTTAGAATATTCATCTTATATATATTTGTGTTATAATTACGCAAAATATACTATTATGAATGGACTACTATTAACAGACGGTTACAAAACAGGACACCACCAACAATATCCAAAAGGAACAGAAGAAGTATATTCTAACTGGACACCTAGAAGCAATACATATGCACCAAAAGGTTGTAATAAAGTATTGTCTTTCGGTCAGCAATATGTATTTCAATGGTTGCATAATTATTTTCATGATAACTTTTTCTCTAAACCAAAAGCACAAGTGTGTAACGAGCTTAAAGAAGAATTATCTTTGTATTTAGGTACATATTATGATGTAAAACACTACGAAGAATTACACGATTTACAATATTTACCAATAAAAGTAAAATCTCTACCAGAAGGTACAGAAGTACCTATTAGAATACCTATACTAACTGTAGTAAATACAGATAAAAAGTTCTACTGGATTACAAATTTCTTAGAAACTATTTTATCTACCATGTTGTGGCAACCAATGACGTCTGCTACTATAGCCTTACGTTATAAGAGAATATTTAAAGATTGGACATTAAAAACGGATAAAGAGAATTTAGCATTTATCGATTTTCAAGGTCACGATTTTTCTATGCGCGGAATGGGAGGTTTGCAAAGTGCTATATCTTCTGGAATGGGCCATGCTGCTGTATTTTTAGGTTCTGATAGCTTACCAATTATTAGTAGTTTACGCAAATATTACAAAGCAGAAGGTTTTGTTGTAGGTTCTGTAAATGCAACAGAACACTCTGTAATGTGTGCAGGTACAAAGGATGATGAAATAGAAACATTTAGAACTTTAATGAATACGTATCCAAGCGGAATATTATCAGTAGTTAGTGATACTTGGGATTTATGGAAAGTATTAACAGACTATTTACCAAAATTAAAGGATGAAGTTTTAGCAAGAGACGGAAAATTAGTAATTCGTCCTGATAGTGGTGATCCGGTGGATATTATTTGTGGAGAAACAAGAGAACTAGGAGGAAACACACCAAAGGATAAAGGAGTTATAGAGTTACTTTGGGATATTTTTGGAGGAACAGTTAACCAGCAAGGTTTTAAAGTTTTAGATACACATATTGGAGCTATTTATGGTGATAGTATTACAACAGAAAGAGCAGAAAACATCTGTAAGCGTTTAAGCGATAAAGGTTTTGCAACCACAAATGTAGTATTAGGTATTGGTTCTTTTACGTATCAGTTTAATACTAGAGATACCTTTGGTTTTGCAATGAAAGCAACATCTGTAGTAGTTAACGGACAAAGAAGAGAAATTTTTAAAGATCCAATTACAGACAATGGTGTAAAAAAGTCTGCAAAAGGGTTAATTAAAGTTGATAAAATAAACGGAGAATATGTTTTAGTAGATCAAGTAAGTCCTGAACAAGAAAATGAAGGCGAATTACAGGTTATTTATGAAAACGGACAGTTTAAGAATTTAGTTAATTTAGAAGAAATAAGAAATAGAGTAAATAAAGAGCTTTAATTATGTGGTTTAAAAAATTAACAGGTTTTAATGAAATATCACCTGAAAATGTTAGAAAAAACATCATAATAGATGGTAAAAATCTTATTTCTAAAACAAATAATAAATCATTCCAGTTTGGAGAATTAGAAATTGTTTCTTTAGAAGAATTAAGAAAAAAAGCTATTAACTTTCAAACCAATACCCAAATAAAAGTTTCTGAACAGGTAGCGAATGTTCAAGAATTGCATTGCAAAACAGAAAATGAAAATGCGCTTTTTCAAGCAGCTTCGCAATTTAATTTACTAGAAATGGTTGAACCAAGTGTAACACCAGAAAAAGGGATTGATATTTATGACAGAGATTATACTCAAGGTCCAGCTTGTGCTATTGCTTGCGGAGCAGGAACAATATACAGAAATTACTTTGTACCAATAAATGGTAATATTGGTCAAAGTTCAAAGAATCAAGTTGATTGTTTATACAATATAGGTAAACAATTAGGGAATGAAGCACATGATCTATGGGAAATGAAAAATGGGTATGCTTTATTAAGTAAAGATGGTATTCTTAGGATAAATAAAATTATAAGTAATTTATCACAAGAAGAAAGAGAAGTTTTAAAAGGAAAATTAAAAGTTGGAATTCAATGGAATACTGAAGTTACTATTACAGAGAATAAGCAAATAGTATCTCAAATTTATTGTTCTGCACTACCTGTAGCATACTCTCAATTAGAACCTTGGTATTGGGCAAGTTTTGCAAGGGTTATTTTAGAAGCAACCTATGAAGCAACTCTATATGCAGCCATGCTAAATTTACAAAAGAACAAATCTAATAAAGTATTTTTAACCTTAGTGGGTGGTGGAGTTTTTGGTAATGATATCAATTGGATACTAGAATCTCTTTTTAAAGCCATAGAAAAGTTTAAAAACGTTCCTTTAGATGTTAAAATTGTAAGTTATGGTAAATCAAATGCGTTGTTAAAAGAGGCAATTGAAAATTATAATTGTTAAAATAGTTAAAATGAAATACGATATAAAAAAATTTAATGATGGTCAGGTAACTGCTAAAATTGTAGCAAATGGCGATTTAGATATTAAAATACGCGGAAATAGTTACGAAGATTTATTTAGAGCAGCTGCAGTAAAAGAAGCTTGGGATGCCGAAAATACAACTAACAAAAATGCAGTAGCTAGGTTAACCTTATTTTGTTTAATTGGTCAGCGTTCAGACAGACGATTTAATAAAGGAGAATCTTTCGATTTAAAAATCATTTGTAATTTTATCAATAGCATGCAGTTTGATAAAGTGTCTGTTTTACATCCACATAGCCCAATTTCTTTAGCATTAATAAATAATTCTGAAAAAATATCTCATTTCGAATTTGTTAAAAAAACATATCTTAAAATAGGACAACCAATATTGGTAAGTCCAGATGCTGGTGCCTATAAAACCACACATGAGATTGCGGAAAAACTGAATGCAGATTTAGTTCCGTCTAACAAAGTTAGAGTAAACGGAGCGCCTGTAATTAGCATTCAAGGCGATGTGAAAAACAAAGAATGTTTAATTGTAGATGATTTAGCAGACGGAGGAAGAACGTTTAAGTTTTTAGCCGAAGAACTAAAAAAACAAGGCGCATTAAAAGTATATTTATATGTAACACATGGTCAATTCAATTATGGTTTTGATGAGTTAAAAGAAACAATAGATCATATTTATACAACAAATAGTTATAAAGATATTGATGATGATTTTGTAACTCAATTTAAAATTATTTAACCACAAATTAAAAGTTCTTTATAGTAAGTTGAGAAGTAATATATAGTAATATCAAGTTCTCGACTCCGCTTGAATATCATTTAAATTTCATATCCATTAAAATTTAGTTGATATCAGCAAAAAAGGGTTGCACTTTTCCACGAAATTTGTAACATGGAAAATATATTAGTAGCAGGTGCCAATGGTACCACAGGAAAAAAAATAGTAGACTTATTAGCAACATCACAATATTTTACACCAGTAGCAATGGTTCGTGAAGAAGAACAACAAAAGCAATTTGCACAGAGAAATATAGAAACCATTTTAGCAGATTTAGAAGGTGATGTTTCTCATACCGTTAAAAATATTGACAAAGTTATTTTTGCTGCAGGTTCTGGAGGTAAAAAAGTAAAAGAAGTAGATGAAAATGGAGCAAAGAAATTAATTGAAGCATCAGCACAACAAGAAGTTAAAAAGTTTGTGATGTTAAGTTCTATGGGGGCAGATCAACCAAAAGAAGCAGAAGACTTACAAGAATATTTGCAAGCCAAACACAATGCCGATGAATATTTAAAACAAAGTAAATTGCCTTTTACTATTGTAAGACCTGGATCTTTAACCAACAACAAAGGCTCTGGAAAAATAGAATTAAAGCACAAACTGAATAAACAAGGAGAAATTAGTAGAGATGATGTAGCACAAACTTTAGTGAGTGTTTTACACGATACTGCAGGCGCAAATGATACTTTTGAGATTATTAAGGGAGATACTTTAATTAGTAAAGCTCTTCCAAATTAATATTATAAAAATGACATAAAAACCTTAGTTAACTTGGGTTTATTTAAAAAAACTATCGATGTTATATTCGATAGTTTTTTTATGTTTTGAAATATAAGGTTTCTCTAAAGGTAAAGATGACAAAAGCTTTATATCATTTAGAGTGGAGCTTATAAACTTATATATAACATCATATCTTATATTGTGTATAAATAGCCCTGAAATACAGCTATGCATAAATCACTATATAATTGTATTATAATTTATATTATGTTAAATAGAATATTTCAAAACATCTACTCTACATGTTTTGTGTATAATAATTATAATCCTTTAAAACCGTATCTATAAAATCGTTATCAGATTTGTGTACAGAAGTAATTTGGGTTACCTCAATAATTTTATTGCGTAATTTTATAACCGTTTCATAATCATTAAACTTTTTAGCAGATTTAAAAGTATTTTTTATGATGCGTGCATCGTTGTCTGATAATTTTATAACATTAGGATATGTTGGTACATACTTAGTAGAAATGTTTTCTAAAATTGTATCAGAAAATTTTACATCATCTTTAAGATAAATAACTACAGTATTTGCAATTATATCTCCAAACCTTTGGTGTTTATTAGTAAATAAAATTAAAAAAAAACCAAACATTTTACCAAATAAAAAAAGAACTACCAATAAAACAACTTCACTATCTAAACCTAAAGAAGCTACATAAATAAATAAAAGTGTAAATAAATTAAAATCTATCACTCTTAAAAACCAGCGTATTACAAAATCTAAAGTAGATGGTTTAAAACCATCAATATTAATTACTTTTAAATGCAATAGTTTTTTGCCAATTGTTTGTCCGCCCAATAATAATTCTGTGTATAAAGAGTAAAAAGTTACCGGTAAAAAAATTAAAATATCAATAGCTTTTACAGACCAAGAATCACCGTTTACTGCTGTAGAAAACAGTTTAAAACTTAAAAAAGATATAGCAATATATATATAAGCAAATTTTAAAACATTGTCTATAAGAAAGGCAAATAGACGTTGCCAAACATCTGCTAGGCTAAAATTGATGTTTACATTTTGTGCTGTTTTTATTTGGAGTCTTTTCATTCAATATGTAAATTCGCTCTTAATGAGAGAAGTCGCTTTTATAAAGCAAAATAAAGAAAAATGGTTAGAATTTGAACAAGTTATTTCAAATAAAGAAAAAAAACCTTCAGACGACATAGCCAACCTGCATATAAAAATCATGAATGATTTGGTATATGCACAAACTTATTACCCAAAAAGTAAAGTTACACAATACCTTAATAAGTTAGCAAAATCAAGCTTCGACAAGGTTTATCATTCTAAAAGGCGCAGTAAAAATGTTGCTTTGTATTTCTTTTTTGATAAAGTACCACTACTAGCCTACCAATACAGAAAATTTATTTATTTATCATTTATTATCTTTTTTGCCTTCTTTTTAATTGGTTTATTATCTACTTTTAATGATGATTCTTTTGCTAGACAAATTTTAGGAGATAGTTACGTAAATAATACATTAGAAAATATTGAAAGTGGAGACGCTATGGCTGTTTATAAAAGTGGTAGTAATTGGGGTTCTTTTATTGGTATTTATGACAATAACCAACGTGTTGGACTAAATATGTTTCTTTCTGGATTGTTTTTAGGTATCGGAACCGCTTTTTATGTAGTTTATAACGCAATTATGGTGGCTGTATTTCAAGCTTTTTTTTATCAAAATAATAGTTTTTTTGATAGTATAAAAGGTATTTGGATACATGGAACTTATGAAATTTTTGGATTGATTATAGAAGCAGCAGCTGGTTATATAATTGGTGCAAGTATTTTATTTCCTGGCTCTTACAAAAGATTTCAGTCTTTTAAACAAGGTGTTAAATCTGCCTTTTATCTATTTATAAGCACCATTCCTTTTACAATTATGGCAGCTTTTTTAGAAGGTTATGTAACTAGATATGCAAATGTTATGCCCACATTTTTAAGTTTTGTAATCATTGGTTTTAGTTTAATTACCATTAGCTATTACTATTTAATTTTTCCTTTTAAAGTGGCCAATAAACATAATTTACGTTAATGAGAAAATTTTTATATATTCTATGTGTTTGCGTATCAACAGTTTGTTTTGGTACAGATTTACAAAAAGATTCTCTTATTGTTAAAGAAGAAATTTCAGCTAAAAGTATAGACTTTATACAGGAAAGATCTTTTAAAGAAGATTTAAAAGAAAAATACAACGATAAAGATTTTATTTACACCGAAGAAGAAGAACCAGAAGAAAAAAAAGAATCTGAAAGCAATATTTTTGGTGAAGCATTTGTAGGTGTTTTTCTGTTTTTTATCTCCAACGTATTTCCGTATTTGTTAGGTGCTTTTGTCATTTTTGCTATTCTTAAAACCTTTTTAGGTTCAGAAATTAATTTTTGGAATTTTAAAAGAACCAAAAATAAAAAAGCTAAAAAATTGATTTATGAAAACGAAGATATTACCGAAACAGATATTGAGGGATTGTTACAAAAAGCAATCAATAATAAAGAATACAGATTGGCAATCCGTTATTATTATTTATCAGTTTTAAAAACTTTGTACAACAAAAAACTAATTGATTATCATAAAGATAAAACCAATTCAGAATATCTTTTAGAAATTGAAGACAGCATCATAAAAAAAGAATTTTCATATTTATCTTACGTGTATTCTTATGTTTGGTATGGAGATTTCCCTATAGACGAAACCAATTTTAAATTGGCAGAAAATAAGTATCAATCTTTTAAAAAATTATTAGAATAATGATACTTAACTTACTAAAAAAATACGCTCCTCTCCTGCTCTTATTTCTATTAATAAGTTGTAACAAAACAAATTGGGAAGAAAATTTTAAAGAAAAAGAAAAAAGTCCGTTTGGCAATTATATTATTTATAATGAAGCTTCTCAACTTTTAGAAAACAATAATATTACCTTATTAAAAGAGAATATTTACGATTATTTAATTTTACATTCTGTAGTAGATAGTTTAGAAACTAAAAATTATGTTTCTATAAAACATAGCGGTTATAAATACCCTGTAGAAGTTGTACCAGAATTATTAAACTTTGTAGCTAAAGGTAACAATGTATTTTTAGCATTTAATAGTTTTAAAGACAGTTTAAAATCTTCTTTAAATTTTACTACAAATAATTTAGATAAACATAAAAATTCGATTAACGAATTAAAAAAACTAAAAGGCACATTATCTTTTAAGAATAGTACGTTTTCTAAAACTTCTTTTTATTTTGATAAAAATCTTAGAAGAAATTATTTTTTACAATACGATAAAAAAACAACCACTGTTTTAGGTACTATAAAAGTTGATGGAGAAAGTGTACCAAATTTCATCAAAATAAATCATGGTAAAGGAGCTTTTTATTTAAACTTACACCCTGTTGCATTTACCAACTATAATTTATTAAATGGCAAAGAAGAATATGCCGCAAATGCTTTTTCTTATTTGCCTAATAAAGTATATACTCTTTGGGATCCGCAAATAAAATCTAGTAAATATGCTGATAAAAAAGAAGACGATAATAATATTTTTAAATTCTTTTTAGAACATGCTACATTAAAATGGTTTTTATTTGTTTCTTTAATCGGTTTATTATTGTTTATGCTTTTTAATGCAAGAAGAAAACAACGTGCAATTCCGGTAATAGAACCCTTAAAAAATAGTACAGTTGCTTTTACACAAACCATTGCCAATTTGTATTTAAAAGAAGAAGATCATAAGAATTTAGCAGATAAAAAAATTGCCTATTTCTTAGAAAAAGTAAGAACAAAATATTTATTAAATACCAGTAATTTAAATAACGATTTTATTGAAAAATTGGCTTCTAAATCTGGTAATGATTTACAAAAAACAAAATATTTAGTAAATACAATTATTACTTTAAGTAACAAAACAGAATGTTCTAAAGAACAGTTAATTGTATTATATAAAATGATAGAAAATTTTTGATTTATGAATGATATGGAAGCACCTAATAACGAACAAGTACCTAATGATTTAAAATTTGAAAGTAGGCTTAATTTATCTGAATTACAAGACAGTGTTTTAAAGATAAAAAGCCAATTAAAAAAAGTAATTGTAGGGCAAAAAAATATGATGGATTTACTATTAGTTGCCATCCTTTCTGACGGACATGTTTTAATAGAAGGTGTACCTGGAGTAGCAAAAACAATTACAGCAAAATTATTAGCAAAAACAATTGATGTAGATTTTAGTAGAATACAATTTACACCAGATTTAATGCCATCGGATATTTTAGGAACTTCTGTTTTTAATGTAAAATCATCTGAATTTGAGTTTAAAAAAGGACCTATTTTTTCTAATATGGTTTTAATTGATGAAATAAACAGAGCTCCTGCAAAAACACAAGCCGCTTTGTTTGAAGTTATGGAAGAACAACAAATTACAATTGATGGTAAAACTTTTAAAATGACAGCTCCTTTTGTTGTTTTAGCAACTCAAAACCCAATTGAGCAAGAAGGAACTTACAGATTGCCAGAAGCACAATTAGATCGTTTTTTGTTTAAAATAAATGTTGATTATCCGAATGCAGAAGAAGAATTACAAATTTTACTAAAAGAACAAGCTTTAGAAAACACATCTAAAACTAGTAAAATAGAAACAGTTATTACCGGAGATAAAATTGTTGCGTTTAGAAATTTGGTAAATCAAATTAAAATTGAAGAAAACCTTTTAACCTACATTGCTAATATTGTGGTAAATACGCGTTCTAATTCTTTTTTATATTTAGGTGCTTCACCTAGAGCAAGTATCGCAATTTTAAGTGCTTCTAAAGCATTTGCTGCAATAGATGGTAGAGATTTTGTAACACCAGAAGATATTAAAAATGCAACAATTCCTGTTTTAGAACATAGAGTTATTGTAACACCAGAAAGAGAAATGGAAGGTTTGTCTAGCAAACAAATTATAGAACAAATTATAGAATCTGTAGAAATACCTCGATAAAATATTAAAGTTTTAAACTCTTTATAATTATCAAAAAGGACGATATATAAGTCTAAAAATCAAGAAATTAACAAAGTATTGAAATATTTTTATAACACTTTATTTTTAAACAATAGATTCTTCTACTTTTTAGGAGCAATTGCCTTGCTGTTTGTAGTTGGCTTTTTTGTGCCGTTATTTTTTATAATTTCTAAAGTTTTACTTTTTATTTTAAGCTTTTTGGTTTTGGTTGATATCCTAATTTTATATAAAACTAAAAATGCAATAAATGTAACCAGATATTTACCCGAAAGATTATCAAACGGAGACAACAATAAAATTACTATAAAATTAAATAGTCTGTATAATTTTACAACGTATTTAAAAATCATAGAAGAAATTCCGCATCAATTTCAAAAAAGAGATTTTATTTTTAATTTAACTTTATTACCTAAAGATAAAAAAACAATTCATTACGATTTAAAACCTACAGAAAGAGGTGTTTACTTATTTGGTAATATAAATATTTACACCTGTTCTCCTTTAAAATTGGCAACCAAAAAATATATTTTGGGTAAAGAAAAAGAAATAAAATGTTATCCTTCTTTTTTAAAATTAAGAGAATTCGATTTTAAAGCATTTAACAATCATTCCGTTTCTTACGGAACAAAAAAAATAAGAAAAATTGGACATTCTTTAGAGTTTGAACAAATAAAGGAATATGTTTCTGGTGATGATATTCGTTCTTTAAATTGGAAAGCTACTGCAAAAAGAAACCAATTAATGATCAATCAATATGTAGAAGAAAAATCGCAACCAGTTTATTCTATTATTGATAAAGGGCGTGCAATGCAAATGCACTTTAATAATTTAAGTTTATTAGATTATGCCATAAATGCCACGTTAGCAATTAGTAATGTTGTACTTAGAAAACAAGACAAAGCAGGTATGTTGTCTTTTTCTAAAAAACTAGAAGATTGGGTAGTTGCAGAAAAAAGGAATTCTCAAATGAGTTTAATTTCTGAAGCTTTACATAATATAAAAACAGATTTTTCAGAATCTGATTTTAGTACATTATATGCGGTTGTTAAAAGAAAAATAACACAGAGAAGTTTATTAATTTTATATTCAAATTTCGAAACTATAGACGGATTAAACAGACAACTCCCCTATTTAAGAGCTTTGGCAAAAAATCATTTAGTTTTAATTGTTTTCTTTGAAAACACCGAATTAGAAATGCTTACAAAATCTAAAAAAGACGATATTTTAAGTATTTACGACAGTATTATTGCAGAAAAGTTTCTTTTTGAAAAGAAAAGTATTATTAAAGAACTGAAAAAATACGGAATTCAGTCTGTATTAACAAAACCAGAAAATTTAACAGGAGATACAATTAATAAATATTTAGAGTTAAAATCTAGAGGACTTTTTTAATTATAATTTACATTTGTTGATGAACTAACTTTATAAAAAAATAAAATGAATTGGTATTTAAAAGTATTAAAAGATAATTACTCAAATTTTAATGGAAGAGCAAGAAGAAAAGAGTTTTGGATGTTTATATTATTTCAATACATTGCTACTATTGTTTTTGTAATCATTTTTGCTTTTATCGGTGATCTTTTAAATTCTCCTGCAATTATGTTTATCTCTTATGTTTATATTTTAGCTACAATTATACCAAGTTTAGCTGTTACGGTAAGAAGATTGCATGATGTTGGTAAAAGTGGTTGGTACTATTTTGTTTCTATAATTCCGGTAATTGGTGGTATTTGGTTGTTTGTACTTTTATGTTTAGATAGCGAAAACGGCAGCAATAAATGGGGCGAAAACCCAAAAGGTTTTGGCAATAATTCTTTAATAGACCAAATAGGTGTAGAATAACCCCCTATAAAACCTTAATCAATATTCATTTTTTTCAATCTTATTTTATTTTTTAACAACTTAAAATCAGATTAAAAACTAAATAAAACTATTTTTGTTTCCATGAAGATTAAACAAAAATCAGAATTCGAATTTATTGCTATTATGGCATCATTAATGTCCTTAGTAGCCTTGGCAATAGACGCTTTATTACCCGCTATAAAAGACATCAGTATCGCTTTAAATGTTGTTGACCAACACAATAATCAATTATTAATTACAATGATTTTCTTAGGGTTAGGTAGTGGACAATTAATCTCAGGTCCTTTATCTGATAGTCTTGGTAGAAAACCTGTAATATATTTAGGTTTTATTGTTTTTTTAATAGCTAGTGTAATTTGTGTGTTTGCTACCAATTTAGAAACAATGATTGTTGGTAGAATTTTACAAGGTATTGGTATTTCTGCACCAAGAACCATAAGTATAGCAATGGTTAGAGATCGTTTTGAAGGAAATTATATGGCTAAAATAATGTCTTTTGTTGTAGCTATCTTTATACTAGTTCCGGTAATTGCACCAGCATTGGGTAAAATACTTTTAAACTTATATGGTTGGAAAGCCATTTTTTATTTTCAAATGTTTCTTGGTTTATTAATTATGTTTTGGCTCTGGAAAAGACAACCAGAAACATTAAAACCAAAGGATAAGAAAAAAATGAAACTCAGTCTTTTTATAGACGGAACAAAAGAATTTTTAAAACATAAAAATGCTGTAATTTTTACTATTTTTTCTGGCTTTGTTATGGGTTCTTTTATCGTTTATTTAAGTGCTAGTCAGTATATTTTTGAACAACAATATGGTCTAAAAGAAGAGTTTCCTTTTATTTTTGCTTGTCTATCTATGGGTATTGGATTGGCTACTTTTTTTAACGGAACTCTGGTTATTAAATTTGGTATGGAAAAATTAGTGAAAATTTTCACTATCATTTTTACAATCAACCCTTTAGTTTATATTTTATTGTTTTCTCAAACCGAAAATCCAAGTATTTATATAATTATTATTTTCTTTTGGATACAATTTTTTGCATTTGGATTTTTATTTGGTAATACCAGAGCTTTAGCAATGCAACCAATAGGACACATTGCAGGAGTTGGTGCTGCAATAAATGGTTTTGTTTCTACAATGATGGCAGTACCTATTGCATCTTTAATTGGTAGTTTTTTAGATAAAGAAGCTTTGCCTTTATTTTTTGGTTTTTTTGTTTGCGGTACAATTTCTTTTCTTTTAATTATTTATTTAAAATATCATAATAAAAATAATAGTTTAAAAGCTGAAGTTGAGCTACCTGCTAATAATTAAAATATGAGTTTAGATATAATTTTTGAAGATAATTATATTATTTGTGTAAATAAACCAAACAATATATTAGTGCATCATGCACATCACTCTAGAAATGTTGCAGAAGAAAACTCTTTATTACAGTTAATTTTAGAAGAAAAAGGAATTAAAGTTTATCCGATACATAGATTAGACCGAAAAACTTCTGGAATAATTTTATTGGCAAAAGAAACACAATACGTTTCTAAGTTTCAAGAACTATTTACAAACAATCTAATACAAAAAACTTACTTTGGTATTGTTAGAGGGTTTTCTCCAGAAACAAAAACAATAGATTCTCCTGTAAAAGGAAGAGATGCCAAAGTACATAAAGATGCTCTAACATTTTTAAAAACTTTAGAGCAAATTACATTAGAAATTCCTGTAAAACCATATGATTCTTCTCGTTATAGTTTAATTGAATTACTACCAAAGACTGGTAGAATGCATCAATTAAGAGTACATACCAACAAAATTAGTCATCCATTAATTGGAGATCCAAAATATGGAGATAAAAACCATAATATGATGTTTGAAGAAAATTTTACATGTAAAAATATGTTTTTACATGCTGGTAAATTAGAATTTCAACATCCGTTTACAAATGATAAAATGCTATTAAAAGCAGTTTTTCCAAAAGATTGGAGCATACTTTTCCAAAAGTTTTCTTGGAAAAACCCTTTAGATTAAATAATTTCTATAAAAAAACCTTATTTAAAGAAATAAGGTTTTTTAATTTATTATCAATATTAATTATAATCTTGAAAGATGGCGTGCATCATTCTTTTCTTATCATTAATACTTTCTTCTAAAGCAATCATAGTTTCTGTTCTTTTTACTCCAGGAACATCATCTATTCTATATATAATGTCTTTTGCATCATTTGTTCCTTTTGCTCTAACCTTACAGAAAATATTATATTTCCCAGCAGTTACATAAGCTACAGTTACATTGGCAATTTTTCTTAAATCTTCTATAACGCTTTGTGTCATAGATGTTTTTTCTAAATAAACACCAACATGGGCTATAAAAGAATATCCCATTTTTTCGTAATTTAATGTAAGAGTAGAACCCTGAATAATTCCTTCGTCTTCCATTTTTTTAACACGAACATGAATTGTACCTGCAGAAACTAATAACTGTTTTGCAATATCGGTAAATGGAGTTCTAGCGTTTTCAATTAAAATATCTAAAATTTGATGATCGATTTCGTCTAGTATAAATTTTTTCATTTTTTTAAGCATTATTCAAATTACTGAACAAATTTATGAATTTAATTTATTTAATTACTAATAAAACTAATAAATACTTAAACTTTTTTTAGTCAAAATTGATTTCTGAGTGCCCAATTTTAGATTTTAAACTAATTTTATCTACTTTGTTTAATTTTGATACAAATTTATTATCAATAATTAAGTCTTGATATTGGTAAGCACAATCCTTATTACTATCTGAATATCTGTGTATTACATCATAAAAAACACTATCATTATTAGGAATATCAAAGTATTCTTCATAATCATTAAAAGAAATGGAGTTTGTAATATAATAAAGACCTTGAAGGATTGAGAAAAAAGTATATTTTCTTGTTTTCTCCCTTTCATAATCATTTGGATAATGACCAGACTCTATTAATATAGTATTATGACCTAATTTCTGAAAATTATCGCCTGTAGCTGTAGGATAAAACTCATCTGTATATCTACCAACAAAATTAGGAATTATGTTTTGCAGCATTTTATTCATGCTAACAATAACACTCATCGTTTCTATTCTACCTTTTGTTAATTTTCTTGTAATATCCTCTGAAGGAGCTAAAAATGATATAGTTGCAGGATTTGTTGTTCCTCCTACATTAAAAATAGTTCTTTGATCATGTAAGTTAAAACAAAATTTAGGATTAAAATCTTCTAAAATTTCACGAAGAATCTTACTCTCTTTAGCTACTCTATCTACAGCATCTCTATTTAAATCTACATTATTTGCATTAACTCTTGTATAAGCTTGCGCTCCATCAGGGTTTAACATAGGTATAAAAACCAAAGTACATTCTTTTAAAATTTCTGTAAAAATTTTTTCTGAGGAGTTAACTATACAATTAAAAAGGTCGAATAATGCTCTTGTGCCTGTACTTTCATTACCATGCATTTGAGACCATAATAATATTCTTTTAGCACCAGTTCCTATTTCTAATTTATTAATTGGTCTATCATCTTCTGATGTACCAATTTTAGTTATTAAAAATTTAGAGTCATAATTAGAAATAATTTTTTTTATGTCGTTGTATGTAATCCATTTTCCATACAAAGAATCTTCTTTATGCTTAAGGTAAAGAGCCTCTATAAATTCTGGTTGTAAAGTATTCATGTAAAAAATATTATTTTTTTCAAAAGTAAAGAAATTCTTAAAGCAATTAACATTTTTAATTTTTATCCAATATAAATCAATTTACAAATGTAAACACAAAATTGATTTACATTTGTAAACTGCTTGTAGTTTACAAATGTAATCTATAATAAAGTTTATTAATTTACTTTTCTAACAACTAGTTTTATCAGAAAAACTCAATAAAATTCAAGCATAAAACTCAATAAATAATCTCTATTTTAATTTATAACATACTATTATTTAGATTGTAAAATAACAATACTTAAACTAAAGGTTTAATATGTTTATTTACATAATTTTAAATATTTATAGATTAATTTTGATGTTAGATTTACTTTGTTTACATTTGTAATTGTTATAAAATTTACAAATGTGAATACTACTGAATTTACAATTAGACTTAAAAAAATAATGGATGCTTATCAATTGACAGGTTCGTTATTTGCTGATAAAATAGGCGTACAACGTTCTAGTATATCACATATATTATCAGGCAGAAATAAACCTAGTTTAGACTTTGTCTTAAAAATTACATCAGAATTTAATGATGTAGACATTAATTGGCTCTTACACGGCAAGGGAGTATTTCCAAAAAAAACAGAAACAAAGAGCAATAGTACTACCTCTCCTACTTTATTTTCAACAAATAAAGAAGAAACAGAAAATGGTAATGGAAAAAAAATTCAGCGAATTGTTGTTTTTTATAATGATGGAACTTTTGATGAATATCAGAAATAACCGAATTCTGTCTTTTTTCTGTTTTAAACTTATATAATTGCTTTAATTTTGTTCTTATGGATACAATTGATATTAGAACCGTAAATGTTGTTCAATACTTACAACCTTTACGTGAAGGTGGATCTTTACCTGCTATTGTAAAGGGTGATGATGATTTTTTGTACGTGCTTAAATTTAGAGGTGCAGGTCAAGGTAAAAAAGCTTTAATATCTGAATTTATTGGAGGAGAATTGGCAAGAGCCATAGGTTTAAATGTGCCAGAATTAGTGTTTATGAACCTAGATGACTCATTTAGTAAAACAGAACCAGACGAAGAAATTCAAGATTTGCTAAAGTTTAGTGTTGGTTTAAATTTAGGTTTACATTTTTTATCTAGCGCCATAACTTACGATCCACTAGTATCTAAAGTAGATTCTTTAACGGCTTCTAAAGTGGTTATTTTAGATAGTTTAATCAGTAACATTGATAGAACGGCTAAAAACACCAACTTATTAAATTGGAAAAACGAATTGTGGATTATTGATAATGGAGCTAGTTTTTATTTTCATCATAATTGGCAAACATGGGAAAATCATTTAAAAAGAACTTTTCCTTTAATAAAAGACCATGTTCTTTTACCAAAAGCTACTCAATTACAAAAAGCCTCTAAAGAAATATTATTAGCTATAAATACTGATATTGTTAGCAAAATTGTAAATAGCATTCCGGAAGACTGGTTGATAAATGAAGGAGATTTATTTAACCCTGACCAAATGAGAGCTGCATATATTCAATTTTTAAATGCAAAAATTTCTATGATAGATTCACTTGTAAAAGAAGCTGAAGATGCAAGATAAAGTTACGTTTGAATATGCCATTATAAGAGTTGTGCCTAAAGTAGAACGCGAAGAGTTTTTTAATGTTGGCGTAATTCTCTTTTCTAAACGCAAAAAATTTTTAGGGATAAAATACCATGTAGATAGCAATAAATTAAAGGCTATTGCACCAGATTTAGAAATTGATTTACTGAACAATTATTTAAATGCCTGGAAATTAATTTGTAACGGAGGTAAATCTGGTGGTAAAATTGGTGAGTTCGAGATTTCTGATCGTTTTAGGTGGCTAGCTGCCTGTAGAAGTACAATTGTACAAAGCTCTAAAACACATCCTGGTCTTTGTGAAAACCCAGAACTTGCGCTTAATGATATTTTTGAAAAATATGTTTTATAGTTAAGTTTATTTAATTTTTTATCAATAAAGTTGTAGCTAAAAGCTTTAACTAAAAAATTAAATTCCTATTATTGCGGGAAATAATAAAAAGTAAAATGGCGAAAAGAAAACCTTCATTTGCATTACAAGTTAGAATTATCCATAGGTATTTAGGCTTTTTTTTAGCCGGAATTATGTTTATTTATGCATTAAGTGGAATTTTAATGATTTTTAGAAATACCAATTTTCTAAAAAAAGAAGTAATTACCGAGCAACAATTAGCTCCGAATTTATCTGACAGACAATTAAAACCTGTTTTTAAAAAAGGTGCAGACGTAATTAAAGAAGAAGGTGGAATTTTATATCTTAAAGGAGGTACATACAATAAACAAACCGGTCTTGCCATTATTAAAAAACAAGAGTTGCCATTTATTCTTAATAAAATGGAAAAATTACACAAAGCAACTACAGATAGTCCCGTATATTTTTTAAACATCTTTTTTGGTGTTTCTTTATTGTTCTTTGTTTTGTCTGCATTTTGGATGTACACCCCAAAAATGGCAATTTTTAAAAAAGGAATGTATTATGCCATTGGCGGTATTATTTTATCTCTTATTCTAATTTTTGTTTAAAAAAAAGCAATAAAAATTATTTAATTAATTGATTTAGATAAACGTTATAAAAACATTAAAATCAGTTATTTATGCTTTTTTAAAAAATTGAAAAAAACATTGATTAATTATTAATATCATTTAATCCCCATTTATCTAAACTTCTTAAAATATTTTCTAAAGACGCTCCTCTTTTACTTAATTTGTATTCTACCTTTGGCGGAACAACCGGATATACTTTTCTTATAATCAACCCATCTTTTTCTAACTCTCTAACAGTTTGCGTAAACATTTTATTAGAAATGCCAGAAATTTGTTTTTGTAAAACTCCAGAACGCAAACCACCATCTAATAAATGAAATAAAATTAAGGGTTTCCATTTTGTTCCTATCAAATTCATTGTATAATTTAAAGGACATTTAATTTTTTCCATAAAAATTTAATATTTATTTTACTGATAATCATTATTTTACTCTTTTTGGTAACTATAATACTTTTTAGTAAGTTGTTGCCCAAAGAGCAAATATATATTAATTTTGCAGTCTAAATTAAATATGATGACTAAAAATAAAGATTATCCTAAATCATTTTCTCACATAGGTATTACAGTACCTAATATTAAAGAAGCGGTAAAATTCTACTCAGAAGTAATGGGTTGGTATGTAATAATGGAGCCTTCTACAGTAAAAAAAGAAGCAGACACTGCTATTGGTATTATGTGTATTGATGTTTTTGGTGAAGATTGGACAGAATTTGAAATTGCACATTTATCAACATCTGATGGTGTTGGTGTAGAATTATTCTGTTTTCCAAACGGAATTAAAGAAGCGCCAGAGTTCAACCCTTTTAATACAGGTCTTTTCCATTTTTGTGTTCAAGATCCTAATATTGAAGAGTTAATTGAAAAAATTATTGCTTACGGTGGTAAACAAAGAATGCCTATAAGAGAATATTATCCAAAAGATAAACCTTTTAAAATGTGTTATGTAGAAGATCCTTTCGGAATTGTTTTTGAAGTTTACACACATAGTTACGAATTAACATATTCTTCTGGAGCTTACGCAAAATAATAAATGTTATTTCTTTTTAACTAACAAAATCCTTGTAAGATTAAACATTAAAAGTGGTTTGGTTTTATAAGGATTTTCTTTTTGTTGAAAGACAACATTTTATTTGATAAGAAATATTGTTTGTAAATAAGTTTAGCCCTGATTGAGCGGCTTGTTTGAGCTCTTTTTGAGGAACGATAAAAAAGCGAGTAGCGAAAGCAGGAAATAGCTTCTAAAAAAAATTATTTATTTAAATGATTAAAAATCAAATTATTATTGATAGTTACTTTTGGTACTTTAAAATCGAAATAGCTGTGCAAAGGAATTTCGAAACCTTTGTGATTTAAATAATTATTTAAAGCCATATTTAAACCTTGGCTATATAAGTGATGCTCTGCTCCTGTTGGATCTTCGTGATACAAATCGTTTTCTGCAAAACCTTTAAATTCTGGCCCAATAATATTTATTTTAAATTCTTCTGGGTTTTTACCAACCGGACTATGACTTGTACATGCAAATTGATGCCAAAATGCAGATTGAATACAATTATTATAAAACAATTGGCGTACAACCTCTAAAGAATCAATGGTTTCTTGCGCCGTTTCTGTAGGAAAACCAAACATTAAATAAGCGTGTACCATAATATTTTCATCAGAAAAAGCTTTGGTAACTCTAGCTACCTGACCTATATCTACTCCTTTTTTCATTTTAGCCAACAACCTGTCTGAAGCAACTTCTAACCCGCCAGTTACTGCAATACAACCAGATTTAGAAAGTAAAGCGCATAATTCTGGCGTAAATGTTTTTTCGAAACGGATGTTTGTCCACCAAGTAATAAATATTTTTCTTTCTATTAATTTATTAGCTAAAGCTCTTAACATTTTTGGCGGCGCAGCTTCATCTACAAAATGAAAACCTGTAATTCCTGTTTCAGAAATTATTTTTTCAATTTTATTTACCAAATCATCTGCAGTTGTATTTTGGTAATTACCAATATAATCTAAAGTAACATCGCAAAAAGAACATTGTTTCCAATAACAACCGTGAGAAATGGTGAGTTTATTCCATTTACCATCAGACCACATTCTGTGCATCGGATTCATTACATCTAAAAAAGACAAGTACTTATTTGTAGGCAAACCAATATAACTTGGCGCAGGCAAATTTTTGTGATGAAAAATAGTATTTGGTAATTTATCTACATAAACAACCTTATTGTTTTTACAAATAAAAGTTCTTTCTAAAGACTCCTCTTCTATTTTACTTGTTAAAAATTCGGTGATTCTTAATAATGGTCCTTCTCCATCATCTAGCGTAATAAAATCTACAAAATCAAAAATTCTTGGGTCAGATAATCGTCTTAATTCTGTATTACAATAACCACCACCCATTGCAACTTTTATTTTTGGATATTCTTGTTTTATAAATTGTGCACAACGTAATGCCGAAAATAAATTACCAGGAAAAGGCACTGTAAAACAAACTAGATTATATGTATCTTGTTGTAATTGCTCGTTTAACAAATACAACATTTCATCTTCTATTAATGTAGTTTCATATTGTAAACAATCATCAATCGTATCAAAACTAGAAGCGGCTCTACCAATTTGTTCTGCATAACGTGTAAAGGAAAAAAACTCATCTACATTGGCGTTGATAAAATCGCCCAATTCTTCTACAAATAAAGTAGCTATGTGTTTGGCTTTGTCTAAAATACCAAGTTTACCAAACTCTGTACTTAAATCTTTTTCTAATTTTATACGTCTATGTCCGTAAGGTAAATATTCTTTGTGTACAATTTGGTACGCAGCGGTAACTTCTTGCACTCGTAAATAATCCATTACAGAATCTACTTTATTAATGTAATCTTCTTTATTATTGTAAACTAAAGGAAACTCTTTATTACCAAGCATTTCTGCTTGTTTAAAAATAGCATCTATAAATTCTTTAGTAAATACTGCGGTAAACAACTCTATACTTAAATCTAATTGAGTTGTTTTTACATTTTTAGAATCTAAAAACCCTTTAATATAAGCAGTTGCAGGATATGCTGTATTTAATTGCGTAAAAGGAGGTGTTATTAATAGTGTATTTAATGGCATAAATTAATTAAAGTGCAAATATACTACCTGATTTTAAAATGATTAGTTTAAAGTAAAAAACTTGAGAAAAAAATAATTTAAAAAATAGTTAACTATTTTTTAATTAAATAGTTATTAAAAACTTATTTTTATTCTTATTAAGAATAGATTAAGAATGAAATTTATTAATTTAAGAAATCTTTTACTAATTTTTATACCATTGGTATCTATTAGTTACTTTGCTATAAATCATTATTTTAATGTAATTACCCAAAATGAAATAGAAATAATAAAAACTGCTGCTGCAAATGATTTAGATGCAAAAAGTATCTTAATTAATGATATGTACAAATCTCTTGCAACCGATATTGATATTATTCATTGGGGACTTAATAATTACCCTGAACTAAAAAAGAAAAATATAGAAGAATATTTTCTTCATCTGTCTAACTTACAATCTACTTACGACCAAATTAGACTATTAGACACTATAGGGAAAGAAACCATTCGTGTAGATTTTGATGGTATTAACTCTGCAAAAAAACAAGAACAAAATAAGCTGCAAGATAAAAGTGATCGTTATTATTTTAAAGACGCAAAAAATTTAAGCAAAAACGAAATATATTTTTCTAATATCGATTTAAATATGGATTATGGAAAAATTGAAATCCCGCATAATCCTGTACTTAGAATTGCCACAAAAATATATGACAAAGACGGTGTAACTAACGGAGTTATTGTTATCAATTATTTTATGAAAAGCTTATTTAATAAGCTTATTACACAAAGCAAACCAAAACACTCTACTTTCGAATTAATAAATGATAAAGGTTTTTATTTAATATCTAAAGATTCTTATCAAAATTTTAGTCATTTTGTGTCAAATTCTGATAGTTTGGCTCTATACAATACAAACAAACAACTTTGGAATAAAATTAAAAAAACATCTAAAGGTGCAGACATTCAAAAAGATGCTATTTATGTTTATAAAAACTTAATAATTAACAGTAATAGTACCACTAACATTAATTTTAAAGGCGAAAAATCTTTAATTCTTGTTCATAAAATAGACTTAAAAAAAGTAAATGAATCTCAATTTATTTACGCTGTTTATAAATGGGTCTCTTTTGGCCTTTTTTGTCTTTTTATCTTTGCTATTATATTAAGCATACAGTATTATAATTTTAAATTAAAGTCTAAAAACGAAAAATTATCAGATTCTAATAAAGAATTAGAAAAACTAAAAAACAAAATTCAAAAAACTCTAAACATAAAATTAGACGAATTAAAACTAACCGAAAGAAAATTTTATTCAATTTTTAATAATGCTGGTATTGGTATTACTTTGGTAGATTTAGAAGGTAAACCAATTTATCCTAACAAAAAATTTATGGATATTTTAGGTTATACTAAAGAAGAATTGCTTGGTATGCCTTTTTCTAATTTTACACATCCTAATGATGTAAATACAGATTTAAAAAAATTTGAAGAGCTAATTAATAGAGAAGTAAGCTCTTACAATATAGAAAAACGCTACATACGTAAAGACGGAGTTGTTATTTGGGCAGATTTAAATGTATCTTTATTGCTTGATGAAGAAGATAATATTATAAGTGTAATTGGTGCTGTTACAGATATTACAGAAAGAAAAGATGCACAAAGAGAAACCAGAAACCTTAAAAAAATTATAAAAGGACTTAGTTATATTGCTAAAGTTTTAAATATTGAATCTATAGAAAACACGTCTGAAATTAATGAATCTGTAAACTTAGTACAGTACATAGAAAAACAATCTGAAGATATTTTAAATGCCAACAAAGCAAGAGAAGAACTTCTTAAAAACCTAGAAAACAAAAACAAAGAGTTAAATAATTATGCACAAATTGTATCGCATGATTTAAAAACTCCTTTAAGAAGTATTTACACTTTATTTAATTGGATTGATGGTGAAGCTGAAAATAAATTAACCGAAGAAAGTAAAATGTATTCTCAGTTAATTTTAGAAAATATAGAAAAAATGGAATCTTTAATTACAGGGATTTTAAAATATACCAGTATTGATAATAATGAAATGATTGAGTCTGATATAAATACTTATGACCTGGTAAATGAACTAGTAAAATTAATGATTATCCCTAATAATATAGAAGTAAAAGTTGCTAATAATCTACCAATTATACAAGGTAATAGACATAGAATTTTACAAGTATTTCAAAATTTGCTTCAAAATGCTGTAAAAAGTATTGTTGATAAAACTGGTAAAATAGAAATTGGTGTAAAAGATAAAAATCAATTTTGGGAATTTTATATAAAAGACAACGGAAAAGGTATTGAAGAAAGATATTTTAAGAAAATATTTGAACTTTTTCAAAGTGTAGATGAAAATGACGGTAAATCTGGTATTGGTCTTTCTATTGTTAAAAAGGTAGTTAATTTTTATAATGGAGAAATTTGGGTAGAAAGTGAGGTTTCTAACGGAACTACTTTTTATTTTACACTCCCTAAAAACATAACTACTTATATTAAAGAGAAGTAAAAAACTTATTTGCAGTTATTGCTTCTGGCTGAGTAATTAATAAAAAATTAAAAAATGCGAAAAATAATATTAATATTTTTATTTAATTTTCGGCAATATTAAAAAGAAAGAAAAAACTGAAAGAATAACAGACTTGTGTATGAAACGTAGCGTGCAAAAAGACACTAACTTTTCGGATTAACACAGAGCCAAATTTTTATATTTTGTTTTTTAGTTTATCATTTTTTAAAAGCCAAATTAAAAATTTGGCGGACTTTGCAAATAAGCGTGAACCTTTCGGCTAAACACTTGTTAGCTATGTTTTATACACCGTGTTGTGAGTAGTTATTTTCTCGGCAAAACTCTGTATCTAATTAGTAAAAAGTCATCGCAACGACCAAATTTATGCCAACTCTCATTCGTAACTACTCTAATTTGAATATCAATATTATCTCCAATATGTCTTTCTTCTATCAATAAATTTAAAATATTCGAATCATCAACATTATTAATTCCTTTCGCAGAACTCCATTTAATAGTATAATCAGTTCTTTTAAAAGTTGTATCCATTTCTACTTCAATTTTAAGTTTATCTCCTGGGTACAAGTAAAATTCAGGTTTTATGAAACTAATATGTTTATTACCAATATTTCTAGGGTTGAATTGTTCTCTGTATTGAGAATTCCCAAACGAATCCGTAAATTTTAAAATTTTAGGAACATTAAATTCTTCATTCATATTATTTTCTAAGTAATAGTGTTTTATTGAATCTATAATATCATTAGTATAACAGACTATTTGTTCTAAAGCTCTAATCGAAATAGGATTACTATGATAAAGACAATTTCTTGGATAAATAAGACGATTTAAAACTTCAGCCAACATTTCACGTCCAATTTTGAAATTCAATTCAAAATATTTTCTGAAGTGTAATTTAAATAAATGAGGTTTTGTTATAATTTCAATTGAAGTATCTAATAAACAAGCATCAATCGGTCTTGGGTACCGTGATTTTTCAGAATTATATCTTGTCTCTATCTCTTTTCTGATATTTCCATTAAGTAAGAAATTACCTTTATCATCTTTAGCGTTAATATAATTAGTTCCATAATTTGTTCGTAATTCTCTATCGATGACTATTCTCAACCAATATTCAAGACTCTCGATATATTCCTTACCAAATCCCCTTATATCTCTGTCTGGTAAATTGTTTAATGGCATTCGCTGGTTGGTTTTAATTACTCACAACATTGAATATTAATAGTTATTATACAATAGCTACTCAAAATAAAAATTCAAGTAAATTAATTTATAAATTGATTACTGAATAAATTTGTTATAATAACACATAAAATTTAATATTTCCGAGAGTAATTATGATGGAATTGAAAAGAAATTCATAAAAGCTCAAAACAAATCAATTATAATAACTTAGAAATAGCTTCTTCTATAATTGCTATATTTCTAATTTTATTCGGTAAATTTTTAACCTTTTGATCTTGTATCATTTTACGCATTAAATTAATAACAACTTTGTCAAAATTAAAAGATTTGTATTGTTTTCCTTTTACAACCATATCATCAACTAAATTCTGTATTGCTTCAGAGTTATTGCTTTCAGAAACCTGTTTAAAAGCTTTTTCATAAAGTACTTTTGTTGCATCGTCTCCTGATAAAAACATACCAGACAATACACTTTTAGCTATAAAGGGAAGTTCGTTTTCATCATTTTCTTCAATATAAATACGAGTTAAAGGTGTCGCTAATATTTTTTTAACTTCATCTGGCAACTCTTTAGATTTGCTAATTGCTGTTTCTTTATCAATATAATACATTGAAACTAAAGCTTTACCTAAAACAGCATAAGACTCACTATTTAAAGCTTTTAAGAAAATTGATTTTAGTTCTGGGTCTGTTAATTTCCCTAACGTTTCAATCGCTGAAGCTTGTACTAAAGTCTTTTTATCATTGTTGGCTATTTCAATTATTTTTTGAATTGCATCTTTTTTAGAAAACTTATTAATTAAATCTATATTCTGTAAAGCTAAAATTCTAATCTTGTAAGAAGCATCATTCATAGCATTTACAACAGCATTAAAAGCATCTTTTTCTTCTTGTCTTTTTACAACCTCTAATAATGCTTCTTTTCTATGCTCAAAGTTTTCAGCATTTTTTAATTGAAAAATATAATCACTTAAAATCTTATTCTCGCTAATTTCACATAATAAAACACCATCTGCATTTATTTGTATTAAAGTCGGTTGTTTGTTATAATCAAAAGTAAAAGAAGCATCTTTGGCATCTACAAAAACATTATGTCTTGTTTTTTGTCCATTTTCAAAAATATCAATAGCCAAAGGAAATTTAAATTCATTTATGTTTAGTTGTAATAAATTTACTGTAACTTTTTTCTGAATTGTATTGTAATCATAAGAAACTTCTATATTAGGATGACCTGCATTATAATACCATTGATTAAAAAACCAATTTAAATCTTTACCTGTAATTCTTTCAAAAACTAATCTTAATTGATGTACTTCTGCTGCCTTGTATTTATTTTCTGTTAAATATGTTTTTAAACCTAAGAAAAAAGCTTCGTCTCCTAAATAATTACGTAGCATATGTAAAATTGCGCCACCTTTATTGTAACTAACCAGATCGAACATGTCTTCTTTATCATCATAATTAAAACGTACCAAGTTTTTATCACTACTTTGTCCGTTTAAATATGCCTCTCTATCTTCTGCCAAATGCATGTCTGCATTTAGTTTTCCGTACTTATATTCTCTCCATAAATACTCACTATAATTTGCAAAAGACTCATTTAATGTTAAGTTAGACCAACTTTCTGATGTTACTAAATCTCCAAACCAATGATGAAAAAGCTCGTGTGCAATTGTGTTTTCTTGTATATTTTCATCTATTAATTGACCCGGTTTTTGGTAAGCTTGTTCTCCATGTATAACTGCTGTTGTATTTTCCATTGCACCAGAAACATAATCTCTACCAACAATTTGGCTATATTTATTCCAAGGATATTCTACACCTAATATGTTAGAGAAAAATCCTATCATTTCTGGGGTTAATCCAAAAATGTCTTTTGCATATGGTGCATATTCTTTTTCTACATAATAATTTACAGGAATATTTTTATAATTATCTTTAATAACCTCATACTCTCCAACTCCCATAAAAAATAGATATGGAGCATGTTTTTGATCCATTTTCCAATAATCTGTTCTGTTTGATCCGTTTTTTGTTTGACTTTCTAATTTTCCGTTAGATAGTGTTACATATTTATCTGGTACTGTAATGTAAATTTCTTGTGTAGTTTTTTGATTAGGACTATCTATTGTAGGAAACCAACAGCTACTTGCTTCGGTTTCTCCTTGTGTCCAAATTTGTGTTGGCTTATTTTTATCTGCACCGTCTGCATTTATAAAATACAAACCTTTAGCATCTGTTATTGCTGCACTTCCTTTTTGTTTTACTTTTTCTGGTTGTGCTGTATATTTAATATAAACCGTAAACTCCTCTTTTCTAGTATATTCTTTAGGTAATGTTATGCTAATTTTAAAATCATCATATTTATAATTTAACTCTTTATCATTAAGAGAAACAGTATGAATAATCATAGCTTTAGCATCTAATGTAAATGTATTAGTTGCATAAAAATGAGGTTTGGCAGTAATCCAAGCTTCACCATTTAATTGTTTTTTATCAAAATTAAAATCTACTTTTAATTTTGTATGAACTAAATCATGAATCTTATCTCTTTCTGGTTGGTATGTTTTATATGTTTGAGAAAAACCAACAAAACTTACCAATATTAATAGAAAAAATAAAAACTTTTGTAACTTCATATACTTCACTTTCTTAATGTTTCAAAAATAATAAATAATACTACTGAAGCTGTTAATGAGCAGTTAAAAAGATATTTAGAAAATGAAGACATTAAATAAATTAAAAATTTAAGATGATTTATTAATAGTTTCTATATTGTTTGGTTTCTTCAAAAACATGCTCTAAAATTTGTTTTTCTTTATCATCAAACTCCATATTTCTACGTTCCATAACAACAGTTGCTACTTCAAAAAATTTATTGGTTTTATATTCTGTAAAACCAGAAGAACCACCCCAACTAAAAGAAGGTACAAAATTTCTTGGAAAACCAGTACCATAAATATTTGTACAAACACCAATAACAGTACCTGTGTTAAACATAGTATTTATACCACATTTAGAATGATCTCCCATCATTAAGCCACAAAATTGCAATCCTGTTTTTGCAAATCTACCTGTGTTATAATCCCACAGTTTTACTTCTGCATAATTGTTTTTTAGATTAGAGTTATTAGTATCTGCACCTAAATTACACCACTCACCTAAAACAGAATTTCCTAAAAAGCCATCGTGTCCTTTATTAGAGTATCCCATTAAAAGAGAGTTGTTAACCTCACCTCCTACTTTACAATAAGGACCAATAGTTGTACCTCCATAAATTTTTGCTCCCATTTTTAACAAAGCGCCACTACACATAGCAAAAGGTCCTTTTATAGAACTGTTTTCTAAAATAACAGCATCTTTACCTATATATATAGGTCCGGCAGAAGCATTTAGTATAGCAAAAGTTATATTTGCTCCTTCTTCTATAAAAATATTTTCTTTATTAATACATCTAGTTCCTTCTGGTATTGGTTGTGATTCTCTTCCTTTTGTAATTAAATCGAAATCTTGTTGAATGGCTTTAAAGTTTAACGAAAAAATATCCCAAGTATTTTTTACTTGCAACAAATCTTCTGTAAACTCTATTTGTTTGTAAGTATCAAAATTTATTTCTTCTTGTGTATCTTTCGTAAAAAAAGCTAAAACATCTTCTCCTTTAAAAATTGCTTCGTTTTCAGATAAGTTTTTTATTAATTCTACTAAATTTTCATTGGGGCAATAAGATGCATTTATTAATATATTCTCTTCCATTTCTACCATTGGGTATTTGTCTTCTAAATACTCTTCGGTAATTGTAGTTGTAGTTAAACCTAGGTGTTTTTCCCATTTTTCTCTTATGGTTAAAATACCAATTCTAATATCTGCTACAGGTCTTGTAAATGTAAAAGGCAATAAGTTATTTCTAACTTCACTATCAAATAGAATATAATTCATTTTTCTTTTTTTAACTAAAGCAAATTTACTTTAAAAAGAACATTAAACAAACAGATTATAACAATTACAATCTACTTTGTTTAATATAATTTAAATATTGATTTGTAAGTCTTTAAATTTTAAATTGCCAAAAATATTATAAATTAGTAAATAAGTTTTTAAAGCATTTCGCTTTTTTCTTAAAAATAGATGTAAACAAATGAAATCAAATTTTAAACACATAAAAGAATCTCAAATAAGTATATCAGAGTTAATGCTACCTTCTAATTCTAATTTTAGTGGTAAAATTCATGGAGGATATATTTTAAATTTAATGGATCAAATTGCATTTGCTTGTGCCTCTAAACATTCTGGTAATTATTGTGTAACCGCTTCTGTTAATAAAGTTGATTTTTTAAATCCTATAGAAGTTGGTGAATTAGTAACAATGAAAGCATCTATTAATTTTACAGGAAGAACCTCTATGGTTGTAGGTTTACGTGTTGATTCTGAAAACATTAGAACAGGAGAAACAAAGCATTGTAATTCTTCTTATTTTACAATGGTTGCTAAAGATGATAATGGTAAAAGTACACCTGTACCTGGTATTATTTTAACCAACGAAGATGAAGTTAGACGTTTTGTAAGAAGTATTACTAGGCAAAAAGAAGGTCGTAAAAGAACTTCTCGTTTTAGTAGTAATGTTTTTAAAATGAAGGATAATTTACATTTATTAAAAGAAAGTAACTCTAAAATAGAATTAGAGAACAAGTAATTTTCATCATAATTTTAATAAAAAACAGTATTTAAACTAGGAGATGTAATTTTATGTTGAATACTGTTTTTTAATTTCTACTAAACTTCACTAGACTAAATTGTATAAAAAACTCTTTAGTTCTTCTAGTAAATTATCAGTAAAACTTAATATTTCTAAAAAAAAGAGTAAAAATAATTAATAATGATTTGTCTTAACACTATATAAAATTACTTCTGAAGCTGCTGTATAATCTTTATTCCACTTAAAGTAATTACCTGTTTTAAAATAATTATCAAAATTATAGCCATTACTTTTATAATCATACAAAGCGGTGTATTCTTGAGCAATACTTTTAGATTCGCAAACCAAAGCATATTGCAACACTCCATTTACAACACGTAATTTTATGGTAAATTTTTCATTATCTACTGTACCAATTGTTATTTTTTCATCATAACTGCTAGTCCAAACACCATTATCTGGTTTTACATAATATTCTATTACAATATCACCATTTTTCCATTGAACTTTAACAGTCGCAGGAGATCCTGATAAAGTAGCACTGCTTTTACCATGAATTTGAGCTACATAAGTTTGTCCACTTCCTTCACAAAAATTTACTTGTAAAGTAGATTCCATTTCATGAGTTCCTTCATCCATATACCAATTGTCTTCAGTATCTTGTACTCCTTTCCAATATTCTCTTAATTCTGTTCTACAATATTTACCGTCATCTAAATCGGCACCACCAGAAGTTGTAAAACCTGTAAATTTTGTATAGAAAGTATAACTCTCATCATCATTTTTATAAAAATATTTTTTTTCTGTTGATGTTAAATTATACGCTATAATATCTTCATAATATATAGAAGTAGCTTTTTCAGATCCATCTGCTCTATCAATTGGCACAGACAAATACCAGTTTTTCCAAACAAAATTACCTTCATCAGCAACATCATCATCATTGTCATCAATTTCTTCATCATCTATTATTTCTTCTTCTGTAGAAGAACTACTAGTTGTACAATTAAAAACAAAAAAGAGTGAAATCACCAAAAAAGAAAAAAAGATAATTTTGTTTTTCTTCATAATTATTAAAATATATTTTACTTATGTCTTCCTTTTAATTCTTCTTCTATATCTTTTAAAGTAAACCCTTTAGCTTGTAATAGCATTAAATAATGGAATAACAAATCTGCAGATTCATATAAAAATAACTCATCATTATTGTCCATTGCTTCAATTACAGTTTCTACTGCTTCCTCTCCTACTTTTTGGGCAACTTTATTAATTCCTTTAGCAAATAAACTTGCTACGTAAGATTTTTTAGTGTCTTTATTGGCAACTCTTTCTGCAATAACATCTTCTAAAGTTGAAAAGAAACCATAATTTTGATTGTTTTCTCCATTCCAACACGTATCAGTTCCTGTATGACAAGTTGGCCCTTTTGGATTTACAAAAATCAATAAAGTATCATTATCACAATCTAGTTTAATATCAACTAAATTTAAAACGTTTCCGCTTTCTTCTCCTTTTGTCCACAATCTATTTTTAGTTCTAGAAAAAAAAGTAACTAATTTAGTTTCTTGTGTTTTTGCAAAAGCTTCTTCATTCATATACCCTAACATCAATACATTTTTTGTTGTTGCATCTTGTATGATTGCAGGTACTAATCCGTCGTTATTTTTATTGAAATCTATGTTCATAATTGTTGGTTTTGGTTGTTGTTTTTTTGGTTGTTGGCTTTACTAATAACCATCAACTAAAAACAAAAAACTATTTTTATAATCTAACAGGAATATTTTGTTTCTTTAATTCTTCTTTTAATTCCTTAATCGGTATTTCTCCAAAATGAAAAACACTTGCTGCCAAGGCTGCATCAGATTTTCCTTTTGTAAAAGTGTCTGCAAAATGTTGAATTGTTCCTGCGCCACCAGAAGCTATAATAGGAATATTTAATATTTCTGATAAATGTGCCAAAGCCTCGTTTGCAAAACCTCCTTTTGTTCCGTCATGATTCATAGAAGTAAACAAAATTTCTCCTGCTCCTCTTTCTTCCACTTCTTTTGCCCAATCAAATAACTTAATTTCTGTTGGTATTGTTCCGCCTGCCAAATGCACAAACCATTCTCCTTCAATTTGTTTTGCATCAATTGCAACAACCACGCATTGACTACCAAATTTTTCTGCCAATTCGTTTACTAAATCTGGTCTTTTTACTGCAGATGAGTTGATAGAAACTTTATCTGCACCACATTTTAACAATTTATCTACGTGTTCTACAGAAGAAATTCCGCCACCTACTGTAAACGGAATGTTTACTTGCTCGGCAACTTTTAAAACCATATCTAAAGTCGTTCCTCTATTTTCTAGCGTTGCAGCAATGTCTAAAAAAACCAATTCATCTGCGCCTAAATCTGCATATTGTTTTGCTAAAACTACAGGATCTCCTGCATCAATTAAATTAACGAAATTAACACCTTTTACAGTTCTTCCATTTTTAATATCTAAACAAGGTACTATTCTTTTTGTTAACATTTATTCTTTGGTTTTTGGTTTTTAGTTTCTCGTTTTTGGTTTGAGTGATAAACCATCAACTAAAAACTATTAACCGTTAACTATATAATTCTCTAATTGTTTTAAGCTGATTTTATTTTCATAAATCGCTTTTCCAATAATTACACCTTCGCAACCATTTTCTGCTAATTTTGGCAATTCATCAAAAGATGATATTCCTCCTGAAGCAATTAGTTTTAAAGGTTTTACTTCTGATAAAATTTGTTGATAAATATCAAAACTTGGTCCTTGTAACATACCGTCTTTAGAAATATCTGTACAAATTACATACTGAATTCCTTTTTGCTGATAATCAGAAATAAACGGAATTAATTCTAAAGAACTTTCTTCTTGCCAACCGTTTGTTGCTATTTTTCCTCCTGAATTATCAGGATAAAAATCGGCTCCTAAAATTATTTTTTCTGATCCATATTTGGCAATCCAACTTTTAAAAATTTCTGGATTTTTTACAGCAATACTTCCTCCTGTAATTTGATTTGCTCCAGAATTAAAGGCTATTTCTAAATCTTTATCAGATTTTAAACCACCACCAAAATCAATTTTTAAATTGGTTTTAGAAGCTATTTGCTCTAATACTTTATAGTTTATAATCTGACTAGCTTTTGCGCCATCTAAATCTACAACGTGTAAATATTCAATCCCTGCAGCTTCAAATTCTTTTGCAACTTCTATCGGGTTTTCGTTATAAATTTTCTTAGTATCATAATCTCCTTTTGTTAAACGAACGCATTTTCCGTCTATAATATCTATGGCTGGTATTATTCTCAAAATAGTTGTTAGTGTTTAATTGTTAGTGTTTAGTTCTAAAAAATTCTTAAGAATTTTTGCGCCTTCTACTCCACTTTTTTCTGGATGAAACTGAACTCCGTAAAAATTATCTTTTTTTAATGCTGATGCATATTCTATTTCATAATCTGTAGTTGCAATAGCTTCTGCACAATTTTCTGCGTAAAAACTATGTACCAAATACATAAATTCTTTTTCTTCTATTCCTTTAAACAAATCGGATTTTAAATTATAAATAACATTCCAACCCATTTGCGGAACTTTTACAGCATTCGAAAACTTCTTAATATCAACATCAAAAATTCCCAATCCTTTTGTGTTACCTTCTTCAGACGAATTACACATTAATTGCATGCCTAAACAAATACCTAAAACAGGTTGTTTTAAAGTAGGTATTACTTTATCTAAACCACTTTCTTGCAACATTTTCATTGCAGAACTTGCTTCTCCTACTCCTGGAAAAATCACTTTATCCGCAGTTTTTATTTCATCAATATTATTTGATAAAACAGCATTTACACCCAATCTTTTAAAAGCAAACTGAATACTTTTAATATTTCCTGCTCCGTAATCTATAATTACTAATTTCATTTTTTAGCTTTTAACTATTAGCTATTAGCAAAAGGCTAACAGCTATAGGCAGTTTTACAAAACTCCTTTTGTTGATGGTAAAAACATTTTGTTTGCATCTCTTTTTACAGCCATTTTCATTGCTTTTGCAAAGGCTTTAAAAATTCCTTCAATTTTATGATGTTCGTTATCGCCTTCTGCTTTAATGTTTAAATTACATTTTGCACCGTCTGTAAACGATTTAAATAAATGTAAAAACATTTCTGTTGGCATATCTCCAATCATTTCTCTTTTAAAATCTGCTTCCCAAACCAACCAAGGTCTACCGCCAAAATCTACTGCTACTTGCGCCAAACAATCATCCATTGGCAAACAAAACCCGTAACGTTCTATACCTAATTTATTACCTAATGCTTTGGCAAATAACTCTCCTAAAGCAATCATTGTATCTTCTATTGTGTGGTGTTCATCAACCTCTAAATCTCCATCAACTTTTACCGTTAAATCCATTGCTCCATGACGACCAATTTGATCTAACATATGATCGAAAAACTTAACACCTGTATCTATTTCATTTTTACCAGAACCATCTAAATTTAGTTTGATATAAATCTTAGTTTCATTGGTGTTTCTAGTTATTTCTGCAACTCTATCTTCTAGCTTTAAAAACTCATAAATTTCTTTCCAATCTGTAGAAGTTAAGGCAATACAATTTAATATTTCTTGTTTAGAAGTTTCAATTTCATCTGCACCTAATTCTGGATCTTCAGATAAAAAGATTCCTTTTGCACCTAAGTTTTTAGCCAATTCCATGTCTGTAATTCTATCACCTAAAACAAAAGAATTTTCTAAATCATATTCTTCAGAAAAATATTTGGTTAACAAACCTGTTCTTGGCTTTCTTGTTTCTGCATTTTCATGCGGAAAAGTTTTATCTATACAAACTTCAGAAAAAACAACACCTTCTTTTTCGAATGCAGAAATTACTTTGTTTTGAGCTGGCCAAAAAGTCTCTTCAGGAAAAGAATCTGTACCTAACCCATCTTGGTTTGTAACCATTACCAACTCATAATCTAGTTCT
Organism: Polaribacter sargassicola; assembly: GCF_021991835.1. Lineage (GTDB taxonomy): Bacteria > Bacteroidota > Bacteroidia > Flavobacteriales > Flavobacteriaceae > Polaribacter > Polaribacter sargassicola. The sequence continues at coordinate 233,994 of NZ_JAHDAU010000005.1, read as the reverse complement.
TCGGCAATTCTTGCCATATAACGAAAAACCTTTGGATAGTATTCTAACTTTTCTAAACTATCTAGTTGATAATCTACAGGTGGTTCTAAAACTAAAGTTCCGTCTCTATCTATAAATAATACTTTTTTACTCATTTTTTTTCTAGATTGATTTTAATCTTTTAAAGACTAATATTTTATTTTATGGCTCTTAAAGCTCTTAATAATCGTTGATTTTCTTCACAAATACCTACACTTACTCTCAAGCAATTTTCACATAAAGGTTGTGTTGTTCTGTTTCTAATAACCACACCATATTCTATCAATTGATTGTAACGCTTATTAGCATCATCTACCTTTATTAATAAAAAATTACCATCAGAAGGATACACTTTTTCTATATAACCATTACAACCTTCTAACTCTTTTTTAAGACGATTTCTTTCGCTAATTAATTGTGCAACTTCATTATCAATTTCATCTATTTGTTTTAATCTTTCTATAGCTCTTTGTTGGGTTAATTCGTTAACATTATAAGGTGGTTTTATGTTGTTTAAAACTTTTATAATTTCTTTAGATGCATAACAAACACCTAAACGAATACCAGCTAAACCATAAGCTTTAGAAAGAGTTTGTGTAATAATTAGATTCGGAAATTTATTTAATTTCTGTAACCAACTTTTTTCTTCAGAAAAATCGATATAAGCTTCATCTAAAACCACTAAACCTTTAAACTTTTTTAATAATTTTTCTACAGCTGCTACCGTAAAACTATTACCTGTTGGGTTGTTTGGCGAACACAAAAATAGAATTTTACTATTTGCATCTGCAGCTTCTAAAATTTGTTTTATTCTCGGTTGAAAATCTTCACCTAATAAAACCTCTCTATTTTCTATGGCATTAACATTAGCTAAAACACTGTACATACCATATGTTGGTGGCAATGTTATAATGTTGTCTCTATTGGGTTCGCAAAAAGCTCTAAAAATTAAATCTAAAACTTCATCACTACCATTACCTAATAAAATATTTTCTTTAGAAACATCTTTAATTTTAGAAAGTAAATCTTTAACATCGTTTTGTTGTGGATCTGGATATCTATTTACGCCATTTTCAAAAGGATTTTCATTAGCATCTAAGAAAATCATTTTATTAATAGAAATGTCTTTATACTCGTCTCTTGCAGAAGAATATGGTTTTAGAGCTTTTATATTTTCTCTAATTAGGTTGTTGATGTTAAATTCTGTTTTCATAATTTAAAGACTCTTAAAAAAGAGTTTTAGTTACATTTATTATTGCAAATCTTTTAAACGAATTGAAACTGCATTTTTATGTGCTTGTAAACCTTCTGCTTCTGCCATTAATTCTATAGCGTTACCAATAGTTTTTATTCCTTTTTCTGATATTTTTTGAAAAGTAATACTTTTTGTAAAACTATCTAAATTTACACCAGAATACGATTTAGAAAACCCGTTTGTTGGTAATGTATGGTTTGTACCAGATGCATAATCTCCGGCACTTTCTGGCGTGTAATTGCCTATAAAAACAGAACCTGCATTTTCTATATTATCTATATAAAAATCGTTATTATTTGTACAAACAATAAAGTGTTCTGGGCCATATTCATTAATTAATTCTAAAGCAATTTCATCATTTTCTACAAAAATAGATTTAGAGTTTGCAATGGCTTTTTCTGCAATTTCTTTTCTTGGTAACGCTAATAACTGTTTTGCTACTTCTTTAGAAACTTCTGAAATTAATTCTTTTGATGTTGATACTAAAATAACTTGGCTATCTGCACCGTGTTCTGCTTGACTTAATAAATCTGATGCTACGTAACTTGCATTTGCAGAATTGTCTGCAACAACCAACAATTCACTAGGGCCAGCAGGCATATCTATTGCCACACCATATTTGGTAGATAATTGCTTGGCAACTGTTACAAACTGATTTCCTGGACCAAATATTTTATACACTTTAGGAATACTTTCTGTACCAAATGTATAACCAGCAATTGCTTGGATTCCGCCAACTTTTACAATTTTTGTAACACCGCAAAGGTTAGCAGCAAATAAAATTGCTGGATGAATTTTACCTTCTTTATTTGGTGGCGAACACAATACAATTTCTTTACAACCTGCTATTTGCGCAGGAATTGCTAACATTAAAACAGTAGAAAACAAAGGTGCTGTTCCGCCAGGAATATACAAACCAACTTTTGTAATTGGTCTTTTTTCTTGCCAACAAGAAACTCCGTTTGTAGTTTCTACAAAAACTTTTTCTGTTTTTTGTGCTTTATGAAAATTGGTAATATTTTCTTTTGCTAATTCTATAGCTTCTTTTAATTCTTCTGATACTAAATTAATTGCTTCGTTTATTTCTTGTACAGAAACAATATTATTATCTAAAGAAACTCCATCAAACTTTGTGGTGTATTTATCTACAGCTGCATCTCCGTTTTTTTGAATATCTGTAAAAACTTCGTTTACAATACCTTCAATATCATCTACTGTTTTTGTTGGTCTTTCTAAAATTTGAGTCCAATCTTTTTTTGATGGATTTATAATTGTATTCATAATTACTATCTCTTATAAATTAGCTTTTTGCGTTAGGGATTGTAGCATTTGTTTGAGCTCTTTTTTCTTTTTCAGAAAAAAAGCGAGTGCGAAAAGCCCGTTAAAACGCCCAAATAAAAATATTAAAGCACCATTTTTTCTATTGGACAAACTAAAATACCTTCTGCTCCGTTTGCTTTTAATTCGTCTATAATTTCCCAAAACTGATTTTTAGAAATTACTGTGTGTACAGAACTCCAACCTTTTTCTGCTAATGGTAAAACCGTAGGACTTCTCATACCTGGTAACAATTTTAAGATACTTTCTAACTTATTATTAGGTGCATTTAATAATACATATTTAGATTGTCTTCCTTTTAAAACAGACTGAATTCTAAATTGAATTTTTTGTAAAATTGCTCTTCTTTCTTCTGAAATTGCTGGCGAAACTGCTAAAACTGCTTCTGATTTTAATAGTACTTCAATTTCTTTTAATCCGTTTTTAAACAAAGTAGATCCGCTAGAAACAATATCGCAAATACCATCTGCTAAACCAATATTTGGTGCAATTTCTACAGAACCGTTAATTTGGTGTAATTGTGCATCTATATTTTGTTCTTTTAAAAACTTTTTTACTGTTTCTGGGTAAGATGTTGCAATTCTTTTACCGTCTAAATCTTTTAAAGAACTTGCTTCTGATTCTTTTGGTACAGCTATAGAAACTTTACATTTAGAAAAACCTAAACGTTCTACAAATTCTAAATCATTTCCTTTTTCAATTAAAACATTTTCTCCAATAATAGCTGCATCTACAACTCCGTCTCTTAAATATTGAGGAATATCTCCGTTTCTTAAATAAAAAACTTCTACAGGAAAATCTGTAGCAGAAGCTTTTAATTGGTCTTTACCGTTGTCTATAGAAATACCAATGTCTTTTAAGATTCTCATTGAATCTTCATTTAATCTTCCTGATTTTTGTACTGCAATTCTTAAGTTACTCATTTTTATTTTTTTGTTTGATGCCTGAGCAAATTGGTTTTAAAATTGAAAAAACCCGTTTGATTTGCTCAAACGGGTTTATAAATATCTTGATTTTATTCAATACATTTTTAAATCGCCTGAGAGCAATTGTAAAAATGATGATGATGTGCTTGAATAAAAGTCATGTCTTTTTTATTATAATACAAATATTCTAAATTTATTTTGACAAATCAAAATGATTCTGCTATAATTTTCAGAAAAAACAAATATTTATCATTTTTTTATTTTTTGTTATATTTTACAACTCCTTATTAAATAGCAATTAAGAGTATAAATCATCTAAAAAAATGCATAGATATGACTAATGTCATATTAAGAAACTTTTTAAGACGATACTTTTGTGTAACTAACTAAAACAATCACTATCATGAAAAACATAAAAGTACTAGGAAACGGTTGTGCAAAGTACAATAAACTGGCAAAATTGGTTACAGAAGTTGTTTATGAAAACAATCTAAAAGTTACCATAGAAAAGATAGAAGATTATATAATGATAATGGAATACAATATTATGACTATACCTGCATTAGCAATAGATAATGTAATTACCACAAAAAAAGAAATTCCGTCTAAAGAAGAAATACTAAAAATGCTTATTACAAAACAATATCAATACTAAGACAATTAACTATTCTTAGCAGAAATTACTTAGCAGTAAAATCCTTAATTTTATTTATAATTAAGGATTTTTTTTATAAAAATAGTTTTTACACTTTATATACAAACTACTATTTTTGCAGCTATGGAAACACAAAAACAGGTTACTAAAAAATTACAACGTTCGGTAGCAGAAGCAATACAACAATTTTCTATGATTGTAGAAGGCGACAAAATAATGGTTTGCTTATCTGGCGGAAAAGATAGTTATGCTATGTTAAACATGCTGTTACATTTTAAAAAAGTAGCACCAATTAATTTTGATATTGTAGCTGTTAATTTAGACCAAAAACAACCTGGTTTTCCAGAAGAAGTTTTACCCAAATATTTAAGCAATTTAAAAGTTGATTATAAAATTATAGAAAAAAACACCTATAAAGTTGTAATGGATAAAACACCCGAAGGCAAAACAACTTGTAGTTTGTGTTCTAGATTACGTAGAGGAACCTTATATGAAGCTGCCAAAGATTTAGGTTGTAACAAATTAGCTCTAGGGCATCATAGAAATGATATTATAGAAACTTTTTTCTTAAACTTTTTCTTTGCTGGTAAAATGGAAACGATGCCACCAAAATTTAAAAATGATGCTGGAGATTTAGTTGTTTTAAGACCTTTAGCCTTTTGTAAAGAGAGTGATATTGAAGTTTATGCAGATTACATGCAGTTTCCTATCATTCCTTGTAACTTATGTGGATCTCAAGAAAACTTACAACGAAAAAAAGTAAAACAAATGATTTCTGATTGGGAAACAGAATTTCCTAACAGAAATGCTATTATGATGAATGCCTTACAAAACGTGTACCCTTCTCACCTTTTAGATCATAATTTATATGATTTTAAAAACTTAGAAACTAAAATTAATACTACTGTTAGTACAGATTAAACTAAGCTAAAAACGTATTAACATGTTAAATAAAACAAAAAAGAGTGAAAATATTTTTTTATTACTAACCGATTGTTTAGTTTTGCAGAGTAATAGAAAAAATGGCACGTAAAAAAAAATATAACGAAACAGAAGTAGTAGAAAAAGCAATGCACCTTTTCTGGAAAAATGGGTACGAAACTACATCTATGCAAATGCTAGAAAAAGAAATGGGCATTAACAAGTTTTCTATTTACGCTAGTTTTGGTAACAAACAAGGTCTATTTTTAGAAAGTATAAAACATTACAAAGCTCAAATAAATAATATTTTTAAAAAATTAGAAGAATCTAACAATGGTATTTTAGATATTAAAAACTTTTTCTATGATTCTGTAAGTTCTAATTTTAATGACGACAATATAAAAGGATGTCTTGTAACAAACACTTATAATGAGTTTTCTGACAGTGATGATCCGATAATAAAAGAACAAATGATTACTTTTATGGATAAACTTAAAAGTTTATTTGTAGAAAAATTAAGTATGGATACTTCTAAAAGCGAAGAAACCATTTTAAAACAAGCTAATTTTTTACTACTTGCTAAACACGGTTTAGCAGCGGCAGCTAGAGTAAATAGTAAAGAAGAAATTGAAGATTATATAGAAATGATATTTAAAAGTTTATAAACTTTTTTTTAACCCAAAACTAAACGATTGTTTAGAAATAATAAAAATTAAAATAAAAACAAATAATTATGACAACTTTAAAAGTACACAACATCGAGTCTGCACCAGAAGAATCTAAACCATTATTAGAAAAATCTCAAAAAGGATTTGGAATGATTCCTGGTTTACACGGTGTTTTATCTTCTGCTCCAAAAACATTTGAAGCTTACCAAACATTACACCAATTGTTTACAGAAACTTCTTTTAACCCAGAAGAACTAACAGTTGTTTGGCAAACAATAAATGTAGAGCACGAATGCCATTACTGCGTACCAGCACATACAGGTATTGCAAAAATGATGAAAGTAGATGATGCTATTACAGAAGCATTACGTAATGAAACTCCGTTAGAAAACGAAAAATTAGAAGCTTTAAGAACTTTTACTTTAATTATTGTTAGAAATCGTGGTCATGTAACTAAAGAAGAATTAGATACTTTTTATGCAGCTGGTTACGGAGAACAACAAGTATTAGAAATTATCTTAGGTTTATCTCAAAAAGTAATTAGTAATTATACTAATCACATTGCAAATACACCAGTAGACGCACCTTTTCAGCCTTTTGCTTGGAAAAAATAATTAATAATTATATTTACTAAATAATAAAAAAAACCTTCTGCTCAAAAAAGAAGGTTTTAGTGGTAATTATAAACTCTATTTTTACCATAATAAATACTCTAAATTGTATAATAAATGAAAAAATTAAAAATAGATATCGTATCTGATGTTGTTTGCCCTTGGTGTACTATTGGTTACAAACGCTTAGAAAAAGCAATTTCTGAATTAGAAATTCAAGATCAAATAGATATAGAATGGCAACCATTTGAATTGAATCCGAATATGCCAGTTGAAGGACAAAATGTTACGGAACATATTACTGAAAAATACGGAGCAACTATAGAGCAACAAAAGGTTTCTCAACAACAAATGACAGAAATTGGTGAGGAATTAGGTTTTAAGTTTGATTATTTTGATGAAATGCGAATGGTAAATACTTTTGATGCTCATATTTTATTAGAATATGCTAAAGACTTTGGCAAACAAACCGAATTAAAAATGTGCTTAACAACAGCATTTTTTAGTGAAAGAAAAGATGTTTCTAAAAAAGATATTTTAAAACAAGCTTTATTGGATGTTGGTTTAAACCCTGAAGAAGGATTGACAAAACTAGAAGATGAAACTGCTAAAAAAGAAGTTGCGAACAAACAAAATTATTGGAAAAGTTTGGGTGTAAACTCTGTTCCTACAATTGTTTTTAATAGAGAAAGTGCTGTTACAGGAGCACAACCAATTGCTACTTTTAAAAGTGTTTTGTTAGAGTTAATTAAAAAGCAATAATAATTAACAAGTACGCTTTTAATTAAAATACAGGTAAATCAAATAAATTACAAAATGGAAACAAATAAAGTAACATTAAAAGAGCTATTAAGCACAAAACAAAAAGAAGGTGCTACAAAATTTAGTGAAGAAAAAAAACAAATTTATGCAGCAGGAATTAAAAGTGTTATAGAATCTAACATTGTAAATAAAGCTTTTAATGTAGGTGATAAAGCACCTAACTTTACGCTTAATGATGCTTTAAACAAACCTGTTTCTTTATACGATCAATTAAAAAATGGACCTGTAGTTTTAACTTGGTACAGAGGCGGATGGTGTCCGTATTGTAATATTACTTTATATTATTTACAAGAAAAATTACCTGAGTTTAAAAAAGCTGGTGCATCACTTTTAGCATTAACACCAGAATTACCTGATAACTCTATAGATACTGTAGAAAAAAACAACTTAAAATTTACTGTTTTAAGTGATATTGATAATGTAATTGGTAAAAAATATAATGTTGTTTTTAAATTAACCGATGATGTTGCCGCTATTTATCAAGATAGTTTTAACCTAAATGATAAAAATGGGAATAAAAATAATGAATTGCCTTTGGCTGCAACTTATGTTATTGATACAACCGGAATTATTAAATATGCTTTTTTAGATGCAGATTATAGAAAAAGAGCAGAACCATCAGAAATAATTTCTGTTTTAAAAAATCTATAAAATAGAGTTACATTTTAATAATTAATCACATCTAATTTTGTTTGGTAAATAATACTTCTATTTACAACCTAAATTAATATTTTCTTTTTAGTCTTATAAATACAAATAGTATTTATGGCAGGCTTTTCTTTAGTTAAAAAACAAGCAAATCACCTATTTTAATACAACAACAGTGTATTTATTTTTGTATTAAAATAGGCTTGAAACAATATGTTTGTTAATTAAAGAAATATGTACCTAAAATTAAAATTTATAAAAATTAAGTACCTTTTACTTATTTACATTCCGATCATTACAATTTTATATTTGGGAATTAATCAATATTATAAAATTGTTACCAAAAATCAATTAGAGATTATAAAAACTGGTGCTAAAAATGATCTTAATGTAAAAAGTATTTTAATTAATGATACATATAAATCTTTATCTACAGGTATTGATATTATACAAATGAGTTTTTTTAATAATGGAATTCAAGAAAAAGAAAAAGTAACCAATTTTTTACTTCACTTATCTAAATTACATACTAATTACGACCAAGTTAGATATTTAGACACTCTAGGTCAAGAAATTTTAAGAGTAGATTTTGATAGTATTAATGGCGCTAAAGTTCAAGAAAACAACAAACTACAGAATAAAGGTAATAGATATTATTATAAAAATACTACTAAATTAAATAAAGACGAAATCTATTTTTCTAACATAGATTTAAATATAGATTTTGGTAAAATTGAAATTCCTTACAACCCAGTTCTTAGGGTTTCATCAAAAGTATATGATCAAAATAATAAATGGTGTGGTATAATTATTATCAACTTTTTTATGAAAGATCTATTTAATAAGCTAACCACACATAGCAAACTTAAATATTCTTCTTTTGAGCTATTAAATAAAGATGGTTACTATTTAAGCTCTAAAAATAAGATCAAAAATTTTAGTCATATTTTATCAAATTCAGATAGTCTATCATTAAAACAAACACATAAAAACCTTTGGGATAAAATTCAGCAAAACAATAGTGGTAACTATATAGACAAGAACATTATATATGTTTATAAAAAAATAATTATAGACAATAAAAGCACAAATAATGTTAATTATAAACAAGAAAAATCATTAATTCTTATTAATCAAATAGATTTAAAAGAGGTAAAAAAATCTCAAATTATATACGTTGTTTATTTATGGAGCTCTTTTATTATATTAAGTATTTTTATTCTTTTTGTTTTAATAAATATTCAATTTTTCTATTACAACTTACAAGATAAAAATAAACAACTGCTAAATAATAACAAGCAATTAAAAATACTTAAAAATAAAATACAAGAAACTTTAGATATAAAGTTAGATGAATTAAGCTTAACAGAAAGAAAATTTTATTCCATTTTTAACAGTGCTGGTATTAACATTGCACTTGCAGATTTAAATGGTAGACCTGTTTTTGCTAATAAAAAATTTATAAACACTTTTGGTTATTCCGAAGAAGAAATTACCAAATTAACTTTTAAAGATTTTACGCATCCAGATGATGTTAAGGGTAGTCTGTTTAGGTTTAAACAATTAATTGATGGAAAAATTGAACCTTTTAATATAGAAAAAAGATACATTAGAAAAGATGGTAGCGTAATCTGGATTAATTTATTTGTTTCTTTACTTAAAGATGAGCATGATAATATTATTAATGTAATTGCTATTGGTAATGAAATTACAAATCTTAAAAACGCGCAAAAAGAAACCAAAAAACTTAAAAAAGTAATTAAAAGTCTTAACTACATTGCTAAGGTTTTAAATATAGAATCTATAGAAAATGCTACAGAAATTAATGAGTCTGTAAATTTAGTAGAATATATAGAAAAACAATCTGAAGATATTTTAAATGCAAATAAAGCTAGAGAAGAACTTTTAAAAAACTTAGAGCATAAAAACGAAGAGTTAAACAACTATGCACACATTGTTTCTCATGATTTAAAAACACCTTTAAGAAGTATTTACACTTTATTTAATTGGATTGAAGAGGATGCAAATAATAATTTTACCGAAGAAAGTAAAATGTATACTCAATTAATATTAGAGAATCTAGAAAAAATGGAATCTTTAATTAAAGGGATTTTAAGCTACTCTAACTTAGACCAAAATAAAATGCAAGATTATGATATTAATACTTATAATTTAGTAAACGATATTGTAAAATTAATGCCAATACCAAAGTCTATAGAAATTAAGATAGACCCTAATTTACCAACAATTATTAGTAATAAATATAGAATTAATCAAGTATTTCAAAACCTATTAGAAAATGCTATTAAAAGCATAGATAAAGAAGTGGGTATTATAGAAATTGGAGCAAATGAAAATACAGATTCTTGGGAATTTTACATTAAAGATAACGGAAAAGGAATCGATAAAAAATATTTTCATAAAATCTTCGAACTTTTCCAATGTTTAGATAATCCTGATAAAAATTTAGGAATGGGTTTATCTATTGTTAAAAAAGTAATCCAATTTTATAACGGAAAGATTTGGTTAGATAGTGAGGTTTCTAAAGGAACTACTTTTTACTTTAGTTTACCAAAAAATGCATAAAACTTAAAATGTAACAAACGTAATTTATTTTATTTCTTTGCCAAATTAACACTAAAACAGCAAAAACAATAAACATTCATATAAAATTTATTATCTAATATAATTCTATTAATTTTATCGCAAAATAAATTAGATTAATAAAAACATCAAACTAATTACTACCATAATTTAGTTATAAATGTTTTTAAGTTTGTAAGTTTTTATGAAATTAAAGTTAATAAATATAAAGTATCTCCTACTTTTTTATATTCCATTAGTAGCTTTTACTTATTTAGGCATCAACCATTATTACAATGTTGTTAATGATAATCAATTAGAAGTAATAAAAACAAGTGCCGCTAATGATCTTAATGCCAAATCTATTTTAATAAATGAAAAATTTAAATCTTTAACATCAGATATAGATATAATTGACTGGGAGTATAATAAAGATTTTAATAAATCTACAAAACCAGGCAGAAAAGATTTAGAAGAGTTTTTACAAATTTTTATAGACTTACAAAAAAGCTTTCGTCAAATTAGATTTATGAATACTTCTGGCTTCGAAATTTTACGTGTAGATTTTAACGTAAATAATTTATCTACCAGCATTACACAATCAGACAAATTACAAGATAAAAGTAACAGATACTATTTTATAGAAAGTAAAAAACTAAAAAAAGAAGAAATCTATTTTTCTAATATAGATTTACATATGGATTTTGGTGTTATAGAATATCCATATAAACCAGTGGTAAGAGTTGTTAAGAAAACTTATAATCAAAATAAAGAATATACAGGTATTGTTGTTGTTACTTATTTAATGAAAGATTTGTTTTCTAAAATAAAAGAACAAGGAAATACTGAGTTTACAACTTTTGAGTTAACAAATGAAAATGGAAATCATTTAATTACAGAAGACGAAACAAAAAACTTTAATCACTTAATTAACAATACAGATAGTCTGTCTTTACCAAAAACAAACAAAGATTTGTGGGATAAAATACAGCAAAATGATTTTGGTAATTATACAGATAAAAATAATTTATACGTATTTAAAAAGTTAGTTATCAACAGTAAAAGCACTGGTTATAATAATTATAAAGATTCTAAAACACTGTATCTTATTAATAGAATAAATTTAAAAAAAATAAACAACAGTAATTTTACTTATTTAATTTACAAGTGGGGTATTTTTTCTTTGTTAAGTATAATAATCTTAATATGCATTTTAGCCATTCAAAACTTCAATCAAAAATTACAGTATCAAAATAAAAAATTATATGATTCTAATAATGAGTTAAAAAAACTTAGAGATAAAATTCAGCAAACTCTAAACACTAAAATTGATGAATTAAAACTTACCGAAAGAAAATTTTACTCTATTTTTAATAATGCTGGTGTTGGTATTGCTCTTACAGATTTAAACGGTGTACCTGTTTTTACTAATAAAAAATTTAATAATACTATTGGTTATGCAAAAGATGAAATCATTAAAATGGAATTTAAAGATTTTACACATCCAGAAGATTTACAGTCTAACCTAATATTATTTAAAAAACTGGTTAGCCAAGAAATAAATTCTTTTAATATAGAAAAACGTTATATAAGAAAAGATGGTGTTACAATTTGGGTAAATATTTATGCATCTTTATTAAAAGACGAAAACAATAATATTATTAATATAATAGCAATAATTAATGAAATTACGAATCTAAAAGATGCCCAACAAGAAACCGAAAACCTAAAAAGAATAATTAAAAGTCTTAATTATATTGCCACAGTTTTAAATATAAAATCTATAGATGATATTGCCGAAATAAATGAATCTGTTAATCTAGTAGAATATATAGAAAAACAATCTGAAGATATTATAGAAGCCAATAAGGTTAGAGAAGAACTTTTAAAAGATTTAGAATATAAAAATGAAGAATTAAACAACTATGCACACATTGTTTCTCATGATTTAAAAACACCTTTAAGAAGCATTTATACGCTGTTTAATTGGATTGAAGAAGACTCTGAAAATACCTTAACAGAAGAAGGTAAAATGTATACTCAATTAATTTTAGACAATTTAGAAAAAATGGAATCTTTAATTAGTGGAATTTTAAAATACTCTAAATTAGACCAAAGTAAAATGCAAGAGTATAACATTAATACTTTAGATTTAGTAAATGATATTGTAAAATTAATACCAACACCAAAATCTATTCAGATTAAAGTTAACCAAAACCTACCTACAATTGTAAGTAATAAATTCAGAATCAATCAAGTATTTCAAAATTTATTAGAAAATGCCATTAAAAGCATCGATAAAGAAATTGGTATTATAGAAATTGGAGCAAAAGAAAATACAGATTCTTGGGAGTTTTATGTTAAAGACAACGGAAAAGGAATTGATAAAAAATATTTTAAAAAAATATTTGAACTTTTTCAAAGTATAGATGGTGATGACAAAAATTTAGGAATGGGTTTATCTATAGTTAAAAAAGTTATTCAATTTTATAACGGAAAAATTTGGCTAGAAAGTAAAGTGGATGAAGGAACTACTTTTTACTTTACACTTCCTAAAAATCAAACAAAACCATAAAGCTAATTACAAAAAATAAAAACTTAAAAATGAATAACGTTATACTTAATAAGCCTAAAGTATTATTTTTTGATGTTAATGAAACTTTATTAGACCTTACTTCTGTAAAAAAAGAAATTGGCAAGGCTTTAAATGGCAAAGAAGATTTATTATCATTATGGTTTACTACAATGCTACATTATTCTTTAGTAGTTTCTGCAAGTAAGCAATACAAACCTTTTGTTAATATTGGTGCTGCGGCCTTACAAATGGTAGCGGCAAATAATAATATTAAATTAACTAAAACTAGTGCTTTAGAAATAGTTACAAATGCAATGCAGCACTTACCTCCTCACCCAGAAGTAAAAGAAGCTTTAGTTACTTTAAAAAAAGCGGGATATAAATTAGTTGCTTTTACAAACTCCTCTAATAAAGGGTTAAAAAAACAGTTTGAATATGCAAAACTCACACCTTTTTTTGATGAATTATTAAGTGTTGAAGAATCTGGTAATTTTAAACCTTTTACAAATACTTATCTTTGGGGAGCTGATAAAATGAATGAAAAACCAGAAGATTGTATGCTAATTGCTGCACATGGTTGGGATGTTGCTGGTGCACTTTGGGCAGGTTTTAGAGCTGCATTTATAAGTAGACCAGGACAACAATTATTTCCTTTAGCACTAGAAACAGAAATTGTAACTACAGATTTACAAAAAGCTTCAGATATTCTAATTAGTTATACTTAAAATTAATTTTTATAAATGAAACAGCCTCTATTTAATTTTAAAATAGAGGCTGTTTTTATTCTTTTAAAATATAAGAAGTTATTTAATATCAACAACTTCTAAATCAAAAACAAGATCTCTACCTGCTAAAGGATGGTTACCATCTATAACAACACTTTGGTCTTTTACTTCTACAATCATTAAATTCATTTCTTGTCCATCAGGAGATTTAGAAACCAATCCCATACCTACTTTTGGCTCCATATCTTGTGGTAAATTTGCCTTATCTACTTCTTGTATTAAACTTTCATTTACATCACCATATGCATCTTCTTTTGCAATGGTAATCGTCTTTTTCTCATTTAATTTCATATCAATTAAAGCTTGTTCAAAACCAGGTATTAATTGTCCTTGCCCCAAAGTTACTTCTAAAGGCTCTCTTCCATCCGAAGTATCAAAAATTTGTCCATCAGATAATTTACCTGTATAATTTACTTTTACTGTGTTACTCTCTTTTACTTGACTCATATTAAATGTTTCATTTTTTAAAATGCCATTACACAACTTTTATGTAATAACTATTTTATTTTAAATTATAATTTAATAGCCACTAAAACCAAGCCAAACAACTTTTTTAAACCAATAAATAATTATTTTAATAACAAATTAAAAAAGAGAAAGTTGTTTTTATATTATATACCTTACAATAATCGTTTTTTATGATATTAAAAGTTTAAAAATAAACTATAGTAGAATTTCAGCAACTTTGTCAGTAAAATAAAATTATATGACATTTTATCTAGTCAATAAAAAAAAATACAAAAAACAAGTTATAATTTTAAACATTTTATAAACTGTATCTTTGTAAAAGGTCAGAAAAATTTGTAAGTTAATCTAGCTTGCAAGAAATAAAACCTTCCAATAAAATTATTAAGAATAGTAACACAAGTTATTATTATTAAAAGCATCTAATAATACAATCAACAATAAAGTTTTTTCTAGCTTTTTTTACTTCTAGTAAAATCATGATAAATTAATTTTAGTTGAAAATATAATTATCACTTATATAATAATAACAGTAATTTTAAAGATCGTTTAAAAGGTGAATATCAATAATAAAAAAAAAATAAGGCATTGTTTTTTTATCATAATTCTATTAACAAGCAAAATAATATTTGCTCATAATCCAGATTTATCTAATATTCTTATTTCTAAAACCAATAACGGACAAGTTGTTTTACAAATAAATAGTTCTCTAACTGCGTTTCAGCAAGAAGTAAATTTTATAAACGGCGATGGAGCTTATAAATCTCCAGAAGAATTTAGAAACTTGGTTATTAAGCATTTTAGAAACAGCTTTTCTATCATTATAAATAAAAATGATACATTACAATTTACCAATCCTAAAGTTTTTTTAGGGCATGATACTAAGTTTGTTACAGAAATTACTGGGTTACCAGAAAATATAAATAGCATAAAAATAAATAACGAATTCTTTAAAGATATTTACCACAATCAAACTGTTATTTTTTTCTTATTAGATGGTTTTCCTAAACAAAAATATACTTTAAGTACCGATAATAATCATCAATTAAACATCACTTTAGAAGATGGAAATTGGATACATTTAGAAAAAGAAACTAGTATTAATTTAAAACCAATAATCTTTTCATTTGGTTTATTAGTAATCGTTTTAATTATCTATTTTTTAAACAAAAGAAAAAGATAAATCAATAAATAAAATGTAACAGAATCATTAAAATACATTTTATTTTCTTATTTTATAGATTACAAATACTGCCTAAAATATTTAGAATGAAAAAATATCAACTTACAATTTTAATAACCTTGTTAATTGCAACAATTACTTCTTGTAAAAGTGGTAGTGCTAGCTCTAAACAAATATCAGAAGACAAAGTAATTGTTCCTGTAAAAAAAGAAAACTTTTTACCTGCAGGTTTAGCAGAACCTATTTCTGTAGTTAGTAGAACACTTTCTGATGGTACTAAGGCAGATTGTTATAAAATAGTAGTAACAGCAACTCCTACAGACCATGAAATGGGACCTTGGTGTCCAGAAAATATTTCTGATGATTCCTCTGCTGGAGGTATTTGGTTACAAGACGGAGAAGTTTATGATGTAGATGGAGATTTTATTAAAAATTTAGCAACTTTTTATAAAGATGAAACTTGGATGTTGTATGATACAGAAACAGGAAAAATTACAAAAACACAAACAAAACAAGATTGCCAAGAAGCAGCCAACCCTAATGTAGGTGAAGAGTATAAAAATTACTGTGTAGAATGTTTGCCTTCTTATGTAGAAAATATTACGCATACTTATTATATTCCTGTAACTCCTAAAAAAGCTAAATCTGCTTATTCTTTTTCTCGTGGAGGTGGCGGCCCAGGTGCTGGCGGTCCTCCTGACGGACATCAGAGACCAGAAAGACCTGAAAATGGTGAAAGACCAGAGAGACCTGAGAGACCAGAAGGAGGACCTCCAGGAAATAATTCTACAATGCCTTCTAACAGAGGTATTGCATTTAACGGAGTTGTTTTTAATGCTCCTGCTCCAGTAGATAATATTTTAGGCGCTTACACTTTGGCTCCTTTTGATGATGCAGGCGGACATATTAATTTAGCTGAAGGATACCATTATCATGCAGCAACAGGTATTTCTACTAAAATAAAACAAACAGACAATCACGCTGCAATGATTGGTTATGCTTTTGACGGATATGGTATTTATGAAAATACAGATGCAGACGGAAATGAATATACTAATTTAGATGAATCTAGAGGGCATTACGATGATGTAAGAGGTTATCATTACCATGTAGATAAAGCTGGAAATAATAATTTTATAAATGGTTTACGAGGCGAATACGCTTTATAAATTAATCTGATAGTTTTTACTTAAAAAAAGCTCTTGTTATTTAGATAATAAGAGCTTTTTTTATTTTATCACTCATTAACTTTACTAAAAAAAGGTATGCTAGATTGATGAAATTTTGACTAAAAAAGTTAATTTAGCTTTATTAGCTTCGTTATATTTCTACAGAATTTATAAAATGAAAATACTTCATACTGCCGATTGGCATTTAGGACATCGATTACACGAACAATCTCAATTTGAAGAACAAAGTCTGTTTTTAAATTGGTTAGAAAACTGTATAATAGATCAAAAAATAGATGTTTTATTGGTTTCTGGTGATGTTTTTGATACTGGTTCTCCATCCAATCAAAGTTTAGAAATGTATTATAACTTTTTAGTGAAGTTAAAGACAACTAACTGTAAATCTATTGTAATAACTGGTGGAAATCATGATTCTCCAGGAACGTTAAATGCGCCAAAACAAATTTTAAATGCCTTAAATATTTATGTGGTTGGTAAGGCTACAGAAAATATAGAAGATGAAGTCTTTACAATTGATAACAGTAATGAAAAAGTAATTATTGGTGCAGTACCATATTTACGTGATGGAGATATTAGACGTGCTGTTGCTGGCGAAACTTTTGATGAATTAACCGACAAATACAAAACTGCTTTAATCAATCATTATCAATTGGTTGCAGAACAGGCCACAGCAATCAATACAACAAAGTCTCCTATTATTGCTATGGGACATTTATTTGCAACTGGTGGTTCTATATCAGACAGTGAGCAAAATATTTATGTAGGTACTTTAGGGCATATTGGTGCAGAAGACTTCCCTAAAGAATTTGATTATATTGCTTTAGGACATTTACACAGACCACAAATTATTGGTGGAAACGACAAAGTTCGTTATTCTGGTTCTCCAAATATTTTAAGTTTTAGTGAAATTAATTACGATAAAAAAGTAATCGTTTTAACTATTGAAAACAATAAAATAACAAATATTGAAGATGTAATTTTACCCAATTTTAGAAATTTTTATCGCTTAAAAGGAAGCATAAACGAATGTATTAACCAATTTACAAATTGTATTTCTAATGAATACAACTTAATACCTTGGGTAGAAATTGTTTTAAATGAAGAAAATACCATCAATACAGACGAATTAAAAAAATCTGCAGAAAGTTATCCTTTTGAAATCTTAAAAATCTCTCTTAAAAAACAGCGAAAAAATTTAGGAATTGAAGAATTACTAGAAAATACAAAATCAATAAAAGAACTATTGCCTGTTGAAGTTTTTGAAAAAAAATGTGAAGAAATGGGATTTGACATCCAACAAAAACCAGAAATTTGGGATGCTTTTAATGAAATTTTACAAACCGTTAAAAATCAATAAGCGTCTTTTAATATGAGAATTTTAAAGATAGAATTACAAAACATCAATTCATTAAAATCTGAAACTCCTGTTTCTATAGATTTTGAAAATGACAAATTTAAAGACGTTGGTTTATACGCTATTACGGGTTCTACTGGTGCAGGTAAAACTACTATTTTAGACGCTATTACTATTGCTTTGTATCATAATGTGCCTCGCTTTAATAACACAAAAGGTTCTTTATTAAATGTGGTTAGTCACGAAGCTAGCGAATCTTTTAGCAGAATTACTTTTGAAAATGATGGAGTAATTTACGAGTCTTTTTGGAGTATTAGAGTTGCTGATAAAAAGGGCAAAATTTATAAAAATCCGAAAGAAGAAGTGAGTCTTAAAAATTTGACTTCTAATAAAATTTTAGCAACTCAAAAAAGAGATTTAATTACACAAATAAATAACATTACACGTTTAAATTACAATCAGTTTTTACGTTCTGTAATGTTAGCACAAGGAGAATTTGCATCGTTTTTAACAGCTAAAGGTCCTGATAAAGGTAAATTGCTAGAACAAATTACTGGAGAGCAGATTTATAAAAAAATAGGACAAGGTATTTTAGATAGAAAATCCGCAGAAGAAAATAAACTGAAAGAAATTCAGGCTAAAATAAATGCAGAAGATGTTTTAAATGAAGAGACTAAAACGGCTCTAACTGAAAAAGATAAATCTTTAGATGAAACTATTGTAAAAATAGAAAAAGAAATACTATCAACTCAAAAAATTATTGATTGGTATTTAAAAGAAAAAGAGCTGAATGAAGAAGCTGATAGATTGCAGAAGAACTCTAAAAATATTGATGCTTTTGTAGAAAAACATAAAAATGAGCTAGATTTACTTCGTTTAGATGAAAAAGCGTCTCCTTTTAAAGAATTATTGTTAGAATTTAATAGAACTGAAAAAGAAACTTTTGTAAAAGCTTCTGATTTAAAAAAGGTAGAAAATAATTTAATTGAACTAAAACCAAAACTTGAGCTTCAAAAAAAGAAAACAGAATTAGATTCTGAAGTTTTAGATAAAGCAAATAAAACATTTACAGAATGGTTGCCAAAGTTTGATATTATTTCTAAACTAGACAATCAATTAAAAAATAAAATTGAAGACAAGCAGAAAACGTCTTTAAAGCTAACCGATTTAGCTAAAGAAATAAATGTGCTACAGAAAGAAGAACAAAAATTTCTTAAAGAAATAAACAACAATAAAACCAAAATTGAAACTGCAAATACTTTTTTAAAAGAAAATAATGCTTTAAAAGAAGTTCATACACAAATTTCTAATTGGACACAACGCTTAATTACCTTAAAAGGATATAAAAACACGTTACAAGAACACAATAATTTTATTGCTTTTAAAAACAAAGAAATCACAAAAAACACATCAATTTTAAAAGAAGATATTTCTCTTTTTGATAAAAAACAAGCTGAGATTACAAAGCTTGAAAAAGAATATATTGTAATTACAGAAAAATTATCAAAAGATAATATAAATGATCTTTTAGCTCAAGAAAAGGCACTTTTATCAAAAGAAAATAATTGGAAAGAATTTAAAAACCTTTCTGAACAAACAATAAAAGCTACCCAAGAACGAAACACTTTAACAACTGAAAAGAAAACACTTATTACAGATTTAGATCTAATTAAAAAAGAAATAATCACTGTAAAAGAAACCATTAAAAATCAACAAAAATCGGTTGCAGATGCTTCTAAAATATTAGATTTAGAAAGAAGTATTGCTAAATATGAACACGATAGACAGCATTTGGTTGATGGAGAATCTTGTCCTTTATGCGGATCAGAAACACATCCTTTTACCAAAGACTTAAAAAATATTGATATTTCTAAGGCAGAAAAAGATGTAAATAACAGAAAAGATGTTTTAGAAAAATTAATTGACTCTAAAAATGATTTGTATAAAAAAGAAGTACAAAAAAACACTTCTATACAAAGATTAACCAATCAGATTGATAAACTATCTAAAGAGATTTTACAGTTTAATTTAGAAGCTAAAAAGCTAAATATCAATAATGATTTAATTGATTCTACCACAATAAATACTGAATTAAAATCGGTAAAAGAAGATTTAAAATCCGTAGAAGAGATCATTAAAAAAACACAAGAATTACAAGCTCTTAACAATCAATTATCAAATAAAATAAAAGAGCAAAACACCACTATTACCAACTTAAAAACAGCTGTAGCAACACGTAAAGAAACGCTTAAAAACTTAACTAAAGAAATAGATGATAAACAAAAATCAATAGATACTATAACCAAAACTTGTGCTGATTTAGAGACTGATTTAACAAAACAGCTAAACAAATTCAATTACCAATTACCTTCTGTTGAAAACACGAACACGTTTATAGAAAACCTAGAAAAGGCAATACAAAACTATAATAAAACACAAGAAATTTTTAATAAACTTACCGCTCATCAAAATGTTTTAAAAACAAATTTGAGTAACGTAGAAAAACAACAAAAAACTCTTTTAAAAACTAACAAAGAATTACTTGAATCTATAGCCGAATCTGATAAAGTTTTAATCGATTTAAAACAACAAAGAAATACTCTTTTACCCGAAAACATTACTGTTACCGATAAAAGAAATAGTTTGCAAGAAGCAATAAATAAATCAACTCAAAACTTTGATAAAAGCAAAAAAGAATTACAAAATCTATTAGATATAAAAATAGAAAAAGAGGCTTTAAAAATTAAAATAACCAAAGAGAAAAAAGAGGTAGCTGATACTTTTGATAAATTAAAATCGAAATTAAATACTCAAATTTCAAATAGTGATTTTACATCAAAAGAAGATGTTGAAAAAGCTTTATTATCATCCGAAGAAAAATTAAAATATACAGAAAACAAAGAGCGAATAAAAGACAATCAAATAAAATTAAAAGCTTTACAAGAAGCAAATTTAAAAGCAAAAGCACTTTTAAATGATTCTAAAAACTTTGAAATTACACAAACTGAAAGCAAACTTACCTTAGAAACACTTCAACAGAAAAGAAAAGAATGTAACACAGAAAAAGGTAAAATTGCTGAAGCTTTTAGAAAAGACCAAGAAATAAAAAATAGAAATAAAGAAATTTATAAAAAAGTAGAAGCCCAAGAAGCTGTTTGTACAATTTGGCGAGATTTATTTAAAATTATTGGTGGCTCTAAAGATGCTTTTAACGTGTATGTACAGCGTTTAACGCTAAAACATTTATTAGATTTAGCAAACATTCACTTGTACAAATTAAACAAACGCTATTCTTTAAAAATGGAAGAAAATTACAAACCAAAAGAAGAATTGAATTTTAATTTGATTGATCATTATCAAACCGATCAAGAACGTTTGGTAGATACTTCTAGCGGTGGAGAAAAATTTATTATCAGTTTGGCTTTAGCTTTAGGCTTGTCTGATTTGGCAAGTAAAAATGTAAAAATTGATTCTCTTTTTATTGATGAAGGATTTGGAACTTTAGATGGAAATACACTTGAAACGGTAATTTCTACCTTAGAAACTTTACAAGCTCAAGGAAAAATGATTGGTATAATATCTCATGTAGAAAACTTAAAAGAACGCATACCAACACAAATACAAATTACTAAAAAAAGTAACGGGGTTAGTTCTGTTGCAGTTGTTTAAGCATCAATTTATAAAGTAAAATTTCTCTTTTACAAAAAGGTAAACTAACTTATTTAAAGCTAAGATTGTAAAGGAATGTCTGGTAATTTATTTTTAAAACTTGGTGCATTGTCTCTATAAGAAACCATTTTCTTTTTAGAAACCAATACCAATAAATCTTCTGTTAAAGTAAATAAAGTTGCGGTTCTAAAAGATTCTAAAAGTAGTTTTTCTAACTCCACAAATATCTCACTTAAAGTAAGTTGTTTAAATTTATCTTCTGTTGCATAACGGTATTTTAATTCAAAAATTTGTTTTCCTTCCACCAAAAACAAACGTAAATACACATTTAACAAACCTTCACTTTTTCTAATTGGTTTACTTAATGTTAGTTTTACAAACTCATCTTGCATTACACTTTCTTGTAATGCGTCAAAAAAATCT
Source organism: Polaribacter sargassicola (assembly GCF_021991835.1). Lineage (GTDB taxonomy): Bacteria > Bacteroidota > Bacteroidia > Flavobacteriales > Flavobacteriaceae > Polaribacter > Polaribacter sargassicola. The sequence goes on along the minus strand of NZ_JAHDAU010000005.1, from coordinate 211,905 downwards.
TTAAATTTACTCATGCCACAAAAATAGAAATAACTACCTATAAATTTACATTTACTTCATAAAACATGCTTCTAACATTGCATATAATTCAGGATGTTTTCTTTTAAATAATTTTGGTCTTTCAAAAAAATACTCTCCTGCTACGGCTAAAAATTCAATTTCAGAAGTTCCTCCGTAATTTCTAATATCAGACTTATTTGTGTTGATATCTTCCATTTTTTGATGAACCAATTGCAACCAAGGAATAATGTATTGCTTCTCTAACAAAACAGCCGGAATACCGTCTACTACTCCATCTGCTTTATCTAAAAGATGGATAAACTCATGCACAGCGGTATTCGATTTATCTGTTTTATTATCAAAACCATGATACAAAGCGCGCTTAGACAAAATCATTTGATTTTCAAACCTTCCTGTACCTACTAAACCAGCTATATTTCTGCCTTTAACTTTTGCGTTAAATTGTAAATCTTCATCAAAATAATCAGGATATAATAAAACCGTAGTTAAATTGGTATATTGCCAATTTGGAAATTTAAATACCGGAATTACAGCACTTGCTGCAACCAATAAACTATCAAGTTCTTCTAATTTGCAATGAACAGCTTCAATATTTGTTGTATTTAAAAACTGAACCATTTTTTTACAGAATATTTTTTGATCTTCAGTACTCAAATTTTTATAAAAAAGGATGTTTTTTAACAACAATTGATGCCAATGTTCTGGAACTTCAATTTTATCTAATGATAATGATTTTGCTTTGCTTTTGGGTTTTAAAATGAAATACAAAACAACTAAAATTGAAATGGTAATAAAAATATGTAACATGATATATTTTAAAAAAGGAAAACTACAAAAATATAAGGTTGCATAACAATTAACAGGCAATTTTATGTTGTATTAAAAAATAAAAAAAGCTCAAGAATTAACTTGAGCCTTTACTATTATACAAAGATATTTATTTTACAGTCTACTTAATAAATCTGCTTTTTTATTATCAAACTCTTGTGTAGAAAGAATTCCTTTATCTTTTAAATTTGCTAACTTTTCTATTTTAGAAAAAATATCCTCTTCTAAACCTTGTGTATTATTTACAACCTGTTTAATTGGTTCTGTAACCATAACAGGTTCTTTAGGCGTTTCTATAAAAGAATTTTGCACTTCTGGTTGATGTATTTCTTGTGGTTTATTAAAATTATCCCCACCAGAAACAATCGGCAAGCTATTTAAATTTACAGTACCAAATTGACTTGTAAAAGTAACCGCATAATTACCTCCTTGTTGTTGCCCAACACCACCAATATTATTGTTTAAAGTATCAAAAATTGTTACTTTTCCATTTTCTTGAATTGCCAAACGGTTTATGTTGTTAAAAATAGCATAACTCGTTCCGTTTTGACTACCAGTAGAGTTAGGAAAACCTAAATCTCCCCACCAATTACCAGCAAAACCTCCTTGCTGATTTTCTATTTTTGGTAATGGTTTGTATTGTATTACACCTTGTTGAATAGAGTTAGACAACTCTGCACAAAGACCATCTACAGTATATTTAAGTTGATTGTTAAACATATCTCCAACCATTGTCATACCTCCTTGCATCCATTGTCCACCACCACCTAACTCTGGTATATTAAATTGCGCCATAGAGCCGTTACTATACATTAAACAATGTGTTAAATCTGTAACTGCGTTGGTACTTACTCCGTATCTATTTGCAATGTTTAGCATGTTTTGAAAACTTGCATCTGTGAATATTGCATTCATATTATATATGGGTTTATTTCTTTATTAAATAATTAAATATTGGACTTACAATTTTATTACAAAGGTAGGTTATAGTACTACAAAAAAGATGTTTTTTATTATAGATTTTACTTTTATTTAAAGACATATAATAATGATAATAAACAAGTTAACAATTAACTAATATTCAATTTTAGCATTAAAAATGTAAAAAAAGTTGCTTTCTGTAATCTTTATCAATTAATTAAAAAAATAATACCCACATTATTAAATAATATTACATAAAAGACAAAAAAGAATGTATAAATACGTAATAAAAAGGTGCTATTTTATTATTGATTTACCATCAAAAATGGTATTTAATAATCAAAAATTAACAAAACTGATGTTTTTGTTATTGATTTTTCAACACAAAAAAACTAAATTAGCCTTAAAATCATACCTTTTTAGTATAAGAATGATTAAAAGTTCCTTTTTTAAATAATTTATTACACTTAAACGCACCATTGCTATGACAAGAAAAGACTTTATAAAACAATCTGGAATGTTAGGTTCTGCTCTATTGGTTTTAAATGGATGCAATTTTTTTGATTCAGAAAAAGAGAAAAACTTAATTAAGTTATCTGAAAATCCTATAAAAAAACCTAAAATAGGAGAAGATGTTTTTTCTTATATAAATAGAGAAAAAGGAGCTTTTGATAATACACTTTACAAACAAATTTTAGGTGCAGCTAACGAATTTAAAGAAGGAGATAAAACCCTACAAATTGCCGCAATTGATTCTAAATCTAGAGAAAATGCAAGAACTTTATTAGCTAATACAACACTTAAAGATTTAAATAATCATATTGTATATTCTGATGAACTTTTAAAATTAATTGAGCAATCTATAAAGCCCAATAAAGAAATAGAAACTTGGACGTTACAAGAATTAAAAGATTTTACACTAACCAAGTCAGAAGAAGAAATTAAAGAAATAATGCCTTGTATCAGCAGTGATATTATTGCTTGTCTGGTAAAACTAATGAGTAATGAAGAGCTAATTACTATTGGTAAAAAAGTATTTAATCCGTTACCAAATAGCAAAATAGGTAGCAAAGGTTATATGGGTGCAAGAGTGCAACCAAACTCACCAACAGATAATATAGAAGATATTTCTTGGCAAGTATTTAATGCCTGGTCTTTTGCTGTTGGTGATGTAGTATTGGGTACAAACCCTGTTTCTAGTGATGTAAAATCTGTAGCAAATATAGAAAATGCTTTGTTTGATATTATTTCTACTTTTAATTTAGAAGAAACCATTCCTAATTGTGTGCTTTCGCATGTTGATGTTCAGGCAGAAGTAGAACAACAAGAATTAGCCAATACAGGTATTTGGTTTCAAAGTATTGCGGGTACCGTAAATGCTAACAAAACATTTGATGTAACAATAGAAAAAATGCTGCAATATGCTGCAGAAAGAGATGGCTATTTTGGTTTCTATGCAGAAACAGGTCAAGGTGCAGATTTAACAAACGGACATGCAGAAGGTTTTGATATGGTAATGCACGAAGCTAGAAAATATGGTTTTTTAAGAGTATTAAAACAAAAAATAAACACACTTAAAAAAGATAATAATTCTTGGGTTCATGTAAATGATGTCGCTGGTTTTATTGGTCCAGAAGTTTTTAGAACCAAAGAACAATTAGTACGCTGTTGTTTAGAAGACACTGTAATGGGTAAATTACATGGTTTAACCATTGGCTTAGATATTTGTTCTACTCTGCATATGGATGTAAATTTAGAAGATTTAGATTGGTGTATAGAACAAGTTATGCCTGCAAACCCGGCATATTTAATGGCTTTACCAACTAAAAACGATCCGATGTTAAGCTATTTAACAACCGCTTTTAGCAATCATATTAAAATTAGAGAACAGTTTAAATATAAGGTAAACGATGCAATGTGGAATTTCTTTAAAAAATTAGAAATTATTGATAAAAATGGAAATCCTACAGAACATTTTGGTGATCCTATTTGGGTGTATTCTAAATATTTACAAGCAAAAAATGATAAACGTTCATTAAAAGAAATATACAAAGAAGGTAAAAATGCAATAGCACGTATAGAAAAACGTGGTGTACCAATTGCACAAGGTTACGGAACTAATTATTGGGATTTAAAACCAAAATTGGCTGAAAAAGTACAATATTTATATGATGATGCAAAAGTTAGTTTATGGACAGAAATAGACACTACTTTTATAAAAAAAATACCAACATCTATTGCAATTTCTACCGAATCTAAAGACCGAAAAGATTATGTATATCATCCAGAATCTGGAGAAAAATTAACATTAAACGCTTTAGAAAGAATTAAATCTATTAAAAATAATTGGCAAAAAGAAACTCCAGATGTACAAATAATTATTTCTGATGGATTAAACGCAAGAGCTTTAATGGATGAAGGTCATGTTTTACCTTTTTTAGATGGACTTGTAGACCATTTACAAGAAAAAAAATACATCACAAGTAAACAACATATTGTTGTTAAAAACGGTCGTGTTAGGGCAGGTTATGCGTGTGGAGAAGTACTTTTTGAAAATAAAACAACAGAAAAAAATCATGCAGTTATTCATATAATTGGTGAAAGACCAGGTTCTGGTCATCATAATTTTTCTGCCTACTTAACCGTTGCTTCTTCTTCTGTTTGGAGTACTAAAGGTAGTGTAGACCATAACATATCTAGAGTAGTATCTGGTATTTCTGATACTTCTTTAAATTTAAAGGATGCTATTTTAGATACAACAAAAATTTTAGACGAACTTTTTACCAATCAGCAATAAAATTAAGAAACACAAAAAAGGCTCAAGTTATTATTCTTGAGCCTTTTTTTATATTTTAAAACTATAGGTCTATGGTCTAAAGTTAATTTTACGCATACGTAAGCTTTCTGGAGTAACTTCTAAATACTCATCTGCTTTAATATACTCCATACACTCTTCTAAAGAAAAATCGATTTTTGGTGCAATTTTTACACTATCATCAGTACCTGAAGAACGAACATTTGTTAATTTTTTTCCTTTGATTAAGTTTACACCCATATCATCAGATTTAGCATTTTCTCCAACAACCTGACCAATATAAATATCTTGGTTAGGGTCTATAAAGAAACGTCCTCTATCTTGTAATCTATCAATTGCGTAAGCTGTAGCTTTACCAGCTGCAGAAGAAACAATTGCTCCTTTAATATCTTCAGAAAACTCTCCTTTAAAAGGTCCGTATTCAGAAAAACGGTGGTTAATAATTGCTTGACCAGCTGTTGCTGTTAAAATTTTATTACGTAAACCTATTAAACCTCTAGAAGGAATTGTAAATTCTAAATGTTGTAAATCTCCTTTAGGTTCCATAATTAACAAATCTCCTTTTCTTAAAGAAACTAAGTTAATTGCTTTAGAAGCTACATCTTCTGGTACATCAATAGATAAAGTTTCGTAAGGTTCACATTTAACACCATCTATTTCTTTTAAGATAACTTGTGGTCTACCTACTTGTAACTCATACCCTTCTCTACGCATTGTTTCTATTAATACTGATAAGTGTAAAACTCCACGTCCAAAGACGTTAAATTTATCTTCACTATCTGTAGTATCAACTCTTAATGCAAGGTTTTTTTCCATTTCTTTAAACAATCTATCACGTAAGTGACGAGATGTTACAAATTTACCTTCTTTACCAAAAAATGGAGAGTTGTTAATAGTAAACAACATACTCATTGTTGGTTTGTCTATTTCTGTTCTTGGTAATGCCTCTGGGTTTTCTAAATCTGCAATTGTATCACCAATTTCAAAATCTTCAACACCTGTAATTGCACAAATATCTCCACAAGGAACTTTATCTACTTGTGCTTTACCCATTCCTTCAAAAACGTGTAATTCTTTAATTCTAACTTTTTTAGTAGAACCATCTGCTTTACACAACATGTAATCTTTACCAGCTTCTAAATCACCTCTAAATACACGTCCGATAGCAATTCTACCTGTAAAAGCAGAAAAATCTAAAGAAGTAATTTGCATTTGTGGTGTACCTTCGTTGTATTTAGTTTCTGGGATAGATTCTAATACTGCATCTAATAAAGGTACAATATTATCTGTTTCGTTTTTCCAGTCTGTAGACATCCAGTTGTTCTTTGCAGAACCGTAGATAGTTGTAAAGTCTAATTGCTCTTCTGTTGCTTCTAAAGCAAACATTAAATCAAAAACTTTTTCATGTACTAAATCTGGTGTACAGTTTTCTTTATCGACTTTATTTACAACAACAATTGGTGTTAATCCTAATTCTAAGGCTTTACCTAATACAAAACGAGTTTGTGGCATTGGCCCTTCAAATGCATCAACTAATAATAAAACACCATCAGCCATTTTTAATACACGTTCTACTTCTCCTCCAAAATCGGCGTGACCAGGAGTATCAATTACGTTAATTTTTGTGTTTTTGTAGTTTACAGAAACGTTTTTAGAAAGAATGGTAATTCCTCTTTCTCTTTCTAAATCGTTATTATCTAACAATAAATCTGTACGTTCTTTACGATCGTCTAAGATTTTAGCTTGGTCAATAATTTTATCTACTAACGTTGTTTTACCGTGGTCAACGTGTGCTATAATAGCGATGTTTCTAATTGGTTGCATTTATAAATTCTTAAATTTCGTGCAAAAGTAGTTGATTAAATGTAATTTATTACTATTAATATGTTATTTTTAGGTTGTTATCTCTTATTTTTTAGTAATAAAACCTAATTAATAGTACTTTAATTTAAAAACAACCTCCTTTTAGATTTAATAATTTTACTTTATTTTTATTTTCCATTATAGTTTTAATGGCTGTTTTACTTCTATTACCAGACGCACAATACACAATTAATGGTTTAGAAAAATCTACCTCATCTAATCTATCATCTATCTCATCTAACGGAATATGTTGTCCTCCTATATTATAATCTTCTCGTTCCCAATCTTCACGAACGTCTAATAAATTATAATTTTCTAAATTATTTTCTAATTCTTGTAAGGTAATTTCGTTGTTGCTTGTTTTTATCCCACAGAAAAAATCGTAATCTTCTTCTAACTTATCAATAATTATAGAGCTGTTTTTTTCGTATTTTAATATCATTTGACGCATATTTAATGTGTCATAAATCAATAATTTATTAGTTAACACATCTCCTATTTCACAAATTAATTTAATAACTTCATTTGCTTGTAAACTTCCTATAATTCCTGGTAAAACACCTAAAACTCCAATTTCTGAACAATTTGGAGAATCTCCTGGTTTTGGTGGTGTTGGATACAAACATCTGTAACTAGCACTTTTTTTGTAGTTAAAAACACTTACTTGACCTTCAAACTTAAAAATAGCTCCGTAAACCAAAGCTGTTTCTGTAATAACAGATGCATCATTGGTTAAATAGCGTGTAGAAAAATTATCACTTCCATCAACTACAATGTCATATTTTTCAAACAAAGAAATAGCATTTTCTCGTGTTAATTTCTCTTGATAAACATCGAATTTTATAAACGGATTTAATTTACCTAATCTATTAGCTGCTGTTTTTGCTTTTGATTTACCTATATCGTCTATTGTATATAAAACCTGACGTTGTAAATTACTTTGATCCACTACATCATCATCTATGATTCCGATAGTTCCAACACCTGCAGCTGTTAAATACTGTAAAACTGGGCAACCTAAACCACCAGCGCCAATTACTAAAACTTTGGCTTGTTTTAATTTTAATTGTCCCTTCTCTCCTATTTCATTTAAAATAAGATGACGATTGTATTGTTTTTTTTCTTCTAAAGTTAATTTCATATAAAACTAAACACTTTCAAATTGTTCCCAATCTTTCCAAACTACTTCTAATCCATTGTTTTTTAACATTTTTACAATGGTTTCTGTACTTCTTTCATCCGAAATTTCGAATTGTTCTAAAGATTGCGGAGCTACCGCATAACCTCCTGGATTGGTTTTAGATTCTGCACTGATAGATGTAATTCCTAAATTTACAATATGATTTCTAAAAATCTCGCTTTCTCTTGTAGACATAGATAATTCTACATCTTCATTAAACAATCTAAAAGCACAAATTAATTGTACCAAATCGGCATCAGTCATTTCAACCTTGGGTTCTAATCCACCAGAATGCGGACGTAATCTAGGAAAAGAAATCGAATATTTGGTTTTCCAATACGTTTTTTGCAAATATTGTAAATGTAACGCTGTAAAAAAACTATCAGCACGCCAATCTTCCAACCCAAATAAAGCACCTAAACCAATTTTATGAATTCCTGCTTTTCCTAATCGATCTGGTGTATCTAAACGATAATCAAAATTAGATTTTTTTCCCTTTGGATGATGTTTTTTATACTCTTCTCTGTGATATGTTTCTTGATATACCAAAACAGCATACAAACCATTTTGCACTAAAAGTTCGTACTCTTCTTGATGCAAAGGTTGTACTTCTATGGTAATATTAGAAAATTGAGATCTTATTAATTGTATTGCATTTTTAAGATAATTTACACCAACAGTTCTATTTGCTTCTCCTGTCACCAATAAAATATGGTCGTATCCTTTGTTTTTTAAAAAGGCAACTTCTTTTAAAATTTCTGCATCAGTTAAAGTCCTTCTTGGTATTTTATTCGTCATACTAAAACCACAATAGGTACAAATATTTTGGCATTCGTTACTTAAATACATTGGCGCATACATTTGTATGGTATTTCCAAATCTTTTTTTAGTAAGCTGCTGACTTTTTTGTGCCATTTGCTCTAAAAAAGGTTTTGCTGCAGGAGAAATTAATGCTTTAAAATCTTCTAAATCTAACTTATCTTTTGCCAAAGCATTTTTTACATCAACCGGTGTTTTATCATAAATACTGGCCAATGTAAAATCCCAATTATAAGTATCAAAAAGTGTTTTAAAATGACTCATATTTTAATTTAAAAATGATGTTAATGGACTACTTGCTGCTGCTTTTTTACTTACTGGAGCTAGTTTTGCTTCAAAAGCCATTCTACCAGCTTGTACAGCTATTTTAAATGCTTTTGCCATTGCAATTGGGTTTTGAGAAACAGCAATTGCGGTATTTACCAAAACTGCATCTGCACCTAACTCCATAGCATACGCTGCGTGAGAAGGCGCACCAATACCAGCATCTACAATAACTGGCACATTAGATTGCTCTATAATAATTTCTAAAAAATCTTGAGTTTTTAAACCTTTATTGCTACCAATTGGTGCGCCTAAAGGCATTACACACTGCACTCCTACCTCTTCTAAACGTTTACATAAAACAGGATCTGCATGTATATAAGGCATCACAACAAAACCAAGTTTCACCAATTCTTCTGCAGCTTTTAAGGTTTCTATAGGATCTGGTAATAAATATCTTGGATCTGGATGAATTTCTAATTTTACCCAATTTGTACCCAAAGCTTCTCTAGATAATTCTGCAGCAAAAACAGCTTCTTTTGCTGTTCTTACTCCAGATGTATTGGGTAATAAATTAATGTGACTTTGTTTTAAATGCGATAGAATATCATCTTCATCATTTTGTACATCTACTCTTTTTAAAGCAACTGTAATTAATTCACTTTCTGATGCTAATAATGCTTCTTCCATTAATTTAGAAGAACTAAATTTACCTGTTCCTGTAAATAAACGAGAAGTAAATTCTTTATCTGCTATTTTTAATTTTTGATTCATTTTTTATGTTTTGTAAGGTCGATTAGAAACGAAACACTTGTTCTTGTAATCTATTTGCATGTAAAAGTTTGTGAAACTCAGATATTTTATGGTAGTTTTTTGTAATTTCTGATGATACTGCAATTCCATAAATTCCTGTTTCTAAAATAGCCGAAACATCATTTAAAGTAATACCTCCAATAGCTATAATTGGTGTATTTGTTTGCAATTCTTCTAACAATTTTCTGTAACCATCTAAACCTAAAATCGGACTTAAATTTTTCTTAGTTTTTGTAAACTGAAAAGGACCTAAACCAATATAATCTACTTTTTTTTCTATCAGGTTTTTACAATCTTCTAGTGTATTTGCAGTACCACCAATAATTTGCCAAGATTTTAATTCTTTTCTTACTTCTGTAGGGCAAGCGTCTGTTTTACCTAAATGAACTCCGTCTGCTTTTACAGATGCTGCTACTTTATAATAATCGTTAATTATTAATTTTGTCTGAAAATTATCTGTAATTTCTTTTGCCTTTTTTGCAGTTTCTAAAACAGTATTTTCATCTACATTCTTTAATCGTAATTGCACCAATTCTATGCCTGAACTACAAGTGTTTTGTATATTGTTTAAATGCTCTTGAGGCGTTGCTCCTTGAGAGATATAATGTAATTTATTAATCATTTTTTGAATGTATGAGTTCCTAAAAGGGAATTGTTTGAGTTTAAAAATTGTTCTGTATATAATTTGGCTTGTTTACATGCATCTTCTAAAAGAATTTCTTCTACAAAATTAGAAGCCAATGCAGATGACAAAACACAACCACTGCCATGTTTTTCTGATATTTTATTAGCTGTTGGCGGAATATTCAGTTTTACAATTTTACTGTAATACACCTCGTCCCAACCTTTTTTATCTGTTCTGTGTCCTCCTTTTAGATAAATATTTGTTTTTTCTGATATAAAATCAATAGTTTCTGCTATGGTTTTATCAGGAAATAAATCTTTGATTTCATCATAATTTGGTGTGATAAAATGACAATTTTCCAATACTTTTTCGAAAATTGATAGTTCTTGTTTTCTATGAAATTCAAACCCTGCACTTGCTTTTAAAATTGGGTCTAAAACTATTTTTATTTTTGGATTGTATTTTTTTAAAATCAAAACAACTTCTAATAAAACTTCCCAAGATTGAATGATTCCTATTTTTACCACAGGAATTTTAAAACGTTCGAAAAGCAATTCAATTTGATTTAAAATAACTTGTTTATCTATCCAAATGCAGTCTTTAAAAGCAATATCATTTTGCACGGTAACAGCTGTACAAACCGATAATCCGTACAAACCATGCGCTTCAAAAGTTTTAATATCTGAAGTGATACCTGCGCCACTACTAGGATCTAAACCTGCAATTGTTAATATGTATTTTTTTTGATTCAAATTATTATTTTTTAGTTCTCGACTGCGCTCGAACTGACAATTGTTTTCTTGTTCTCGATACTTTTTATTCCGTTATCACTCCATAAAAACACTCGAACTGACAAACTTTTACAATTAATTTTTCACAGATTCTTCGTAACATTTTTTTATGCTTTTAAAACTCTCAACAGGATTTTCTGCATTCCAAACGCCGCCTAAAACACCAACTCCTTTAAAACCTAATTCTAAGGTTTCTTTTATGGTTTTTGTATTAATTCCGCCCATTCCTATAATTGTTTTATCTATAGAATTCACATCAAAACCTTTGCCTTCGTATCCTTTCTTAGAAATAGATGAAAAAACCGGACTTAATAAATGATAATCAAACTCAAAATAACACTCGTTTAAAACTTCAGGATCATGAAAAGAAGAACTTATTGTTTTACCAAATAAACTTAGATTTTTAAAATATTCACTTGGGTTATCAATATGATCGATTCTCTTTTGTTCTTGAAAATGAATACCTTTTAAATTGAACTCATTTACCAATTCGTGATAATAATGTACCACAATTTTATTATGATATTTTTTATCTATCTGATTTAAGTAGTTACAATGTTCTTGATAATTTTTATCTGGTTTTCTAAAATGATAATATTCTAAACCTTCTTGAAATAGTTGATGAAGTATTTCAATTTCATTTGGAATATCATTTTCTGGTGCTATTAAAACTATCATTTTTTTATGTTTTTGTACAGAAATATATTCTGTTATACGTATTTTGAGTTAGGGATTGAAGTGGCATCCTTTTGCTGTCAGTTCGAGTGAATTTATGTAGTGAAACGGAATAAATTTGTATCGAGAACCAGCAAAAGATATAACGGAAAGCCCGACCACGCTTTTTTCTAAGCGTGGTAACTTCCTAATTATTTTACAAATATACTTCAGATCCTTTTTCTTTAAATTCTTTCGACTTTTCTTCCATTCCTTTTTGAAAAACTTCGTTGTTTTCATCAATTTCATTCTCGGCGGCAAAATCACGAACTTCTTGTGAGATTTTCATAGAACAGAATTTTGGTCCACACATAGAACAGAAATGTGCAATTTTTGCTCCTGCTGCAGGTAAGGTTTCATCATGATATTCACGAGCACGCTCAGGATCTAGTCCTAAATTAAATTGATCTTCCCAACGGAACTCAAAACGCGCCATACTTAAAGCATTATCTCTGTGTTGTGCACCTGGATGTCCTTTTGCTAAATCTGCTGCATGAGCCGCTAATTTATAAGTTACCACACCCACACGAACATCTTCTTTGTTTGGTAAACCTAAGTGTTCTTTTGGCGTTACGTAACACAACATAGCGCAACCGTACCAACCAATCATTGCAGCACCAATACCTGAAGTTATATGATCGTATCCTGGTGCAATATCTGTTGTTAACGGACCTAAAGTGTAAAAAGGAGCTTCGTCGCAAACTTCAATTTGCTTTTCCATATTTTCTTTAATCATGTGCATTGGCACGTGACCTGGACCTTCTATAAAACACTGTACTTCGTGCTTACGCGCAATTTGTGTTAACTCTCCTAATGTTTCTAATTCAGCAAACTGAGCTTCATCATTTGCATCGGCCACAGACCCCGGACGCAAACCATCTCCTAAAGAAAAAGCAACATCGTATTGTTTTAAAATTTCACAAATTTCTTCGAAATGCGTGTATAAGAAACTTTCTTTATGATGTGCCAAACACCATTTTGCCATAATAGAGCCTCCACGAGATACAATTCCTGTAACACGTTTTGCAGTCATTGGCACGTAACGTAATAAAACACCGGCATGAATGGTAAAATAATCTACACCTTGTTCTGCTTGTTCTATTAAGGTGTCTTTAAAAATTTCCCAAGTTAAATCCTCTGCAACTCCGTTTACTTTTTCTAAAGCTTGATAAATTGGCACTGTACCAACTGGAACTGGTGAGTTACGGATAATCCACTCTCTTGTTTCGTGAATATTTTGTCCTGTAGATAAATCCATAATATTATCTGCTCCCCAACGGCAAGCCCAAACAGCTTTTTCTACTTCTTCTTCTATGGATGAAGTTGTTGCTGAATTACCAATATTTGCATTTATTTTTACTAAGAAGTTTCTACCTAAAATCATAGGTTCTGCTTCTGGGTGATTGATGTTTGATGGAATTACAGCACGACCTCTAGCAACCTCACTTCTTACAAATTCTGGAGTAATTTTCTCTGGAATAGAAGCTCCAAAGTGTTCTCCTTTGTGTTGTTTTCTTATTTCGGTCATTTCATCAATTCGTTGGTTTTCACGAATTGCGATGTATTCCATTTCTGGAGTAATAATTCCTTGTTTAGCGTAGTGTAACTGCGTTACATTTTTTCCTTTTTTTGCACGTTTTGGTTTGTTTTTTAAATCGAAACGCATGTGGTCTAAACTTTTATCGTTTAAACGCTCGTTACAATATTTAGACGTAAAAGAATCTAATTCTTCTACATCTCCACGATCTAAAATCCACTGTTCTCTAATTCTTTCTATTCCGTTATGTACGTTAATTTCTTTGTTTGGGTCTGTATAAGGACCAGAAGTATCGTACACAGTAACTGGCTCATTTGGTGTTTTCTTTTTGGTCATAGAATCTGTTGTATCACTTAAAGAAATTTCACGCATGGCCACTTTAATTTGTGGGTGAATTTTACCTCCTACATAAATCTTTTTTGAATTAGGAAAAGGGTTTCTTGTTATTTGTCCTTCTTTTGGAGCTGTGTCTTTATTCTTCATATTATATTTTAAAAGGTGTTGTTTTGTTCAGAATTGAAACTATTATAAATTATTTTAAACTTGTTGAGTTCGTATGAATTTTGCGATTTTAAAAAGTTCTCGATACAATTTTTCGTACCTCAAAATCACTCGAACTGACATTTTCGAATATTTAATTATTAGTAGACTTATCCACCTTGGGTGGATTTAATAATTAAAACAACATCTTCTTGCTGAAGAATTTTAGAACTCCAGTCTGTTCTTTTAACAACACTATTATTTATGGCAATAGCAATACCATTGGTTTTAACTTTTAAAAGGTTTACCAATTCTTGTAATGTTGTGTTTTTAGAAATTTCTTGAGTTTCGTTGTTTACTTTTATAGTCATCGTACTTGATTTTTAAAGTAAACTTTAGAAGAAAATAGATACAAAACCGTACACATATAAATGTAAAGCATGCATTTAAGAATGACTTTTTCCTACGTTGGTATTAACCAAATCAGGTTCTAAGGATATTTCTCAAACTAGATTAACTAGCTACTCCTAAAGTTTAATAGTTCAAATATATTATATTATTATGATATAATTAATAAAGATGAAGTTTTTATTTTTTGTCTTCTGGCAAATCATCTTGAAAAGCCGATGGTAAAATATCTGGAATTAATTTAATTAAAAGAGGCAATAATAATGCTCCACCAGGCAATAAGAAAACGGCTAAAGCAGGTACAGCTTTACAAATATCTAACAACTGTATTCTAATTTTTTCTTTTTCTTCTTCTGATAAACTAGTATGTGTAGATTTCTTAATTAGAGAAACAGCTTCTTTACTTTGCTTTAATTCTAAATCAAGCCTTTTCTTATTTCTAATCAACAATAACTTTATCTCTTCGATACTTGTCATTACAATTTCCTTCTTTTTCTTTCTGTTTTTAACAAATTCAATTCTCTACTTGTTTGTCCGGTAACAGAGGTGTTTTCTTCTGCTCTTCTTATTAAATAAGGCATTACATCTCTAACGGGACCAAAAGGCAAGTATTTTGCAACGTTATAACCTGCATTTGCTAAATTATAACTAATATGATCACTCATGCCATACAATTGTCCAAACCAAAGACGATTGTCATTTTTTTCTATATTGTATTTATTTGCCAAATCCATTACCAAGTAAGAACTTTCTTCATTATGAGTTCCTGCAAATAAAGACATTTTTTGATGTTCCATCATAAATCTAATAGCATCATCGTAATTTTTATCTGTAGCTTCTTTATTTACACAAATCGGAGAAGGATATCCTTTTTCTTCTGCTCTTTCTCTTTCTTTTTCCATATAAGCACCTCTAACCACTTTCATACCAATGTAAAAACCTTTCTGATAAGCTCTTAAATATAAGTCTTTTAAGTAATCTAACCGATCATGCCTATACATTTGTAATGTATTAAAAACAATGGCTTTTTCTTTATTATAGGTTTCCATTAATTCTTCAATTAGGTTGTCTGCAGCAGTTTGCATCCAACTTTCTTCTGCATCTATTAATAAAGGCACATCTTTTTCTACTGCTAGTTTACACACTTTATGAAATCTAGCAACTATTCTATTCCATTCTGCTTTTTCTAATTTTGTTAAACTTTTTCCTTCAGTTATTTTTTGATACAAGGCAAAACGACCAAAACCAGTTGGTTTAAAAACTGCAAAAGGAATTGATTTTTTTTCTTCACAAAATGAAATAATTTTTAAAATCTTATCTAAAGCCTCATCAAAACTTGCTTCTTCATCTTTACCTTCTACAGAATAATCTAAAACACTATAAACATTACCCTTATCATACATATTATCTATAACTGGCAAACAATCATCTTCTGTAATTCCTCCGCAAAAATGATCGAAAACTGTAGACCGAATTAAACCTTCTATAGGCAAATGTGCTTTTAATGCAAAATTTGTTACCAGACTACCAATTTTAACCATTGGTTGGCTTTGTATCATTTTAAATAAAAAATAAGCACGTTCTAATTGAGAATCTGACTTTAAAGAAAAAGCAACTTCTGTATTATCAAAAAGTTTCATTAGATATTATTTTAAACGAAACAAATATAACTATACAATAGTAATATTTGATTTTTTTATTTTTATTTTGCACTCCTAATAAATCATTCATGAAATCTATACAAGCAGTTACATATCCTGTTCATTTTCAAGACAAAGCATATATATATCTTTCTAATTTAATTGAAGAAAAAAACTATTCTACCATTTTTATTTTGGTTGATGAGAATACTTTTGAACATTGTTACCCTAAATTTATTCAAAATTTAACTACTGATAAAACAATTGAAGTTATTGAAATTGAATCTGGAGAAATTAACAAAAACCTAGAAACTTGTGTTGGTGTTTGGAACGCAATTACAGAATTAGGTGGAGATAGAAAGAGTTTGTTAATTACTTTAGGTGGTGGTGTTATTACAGATTTAGGTGGTTTTGTGGCTTCTTGTTTTAAAAGAGGTATAGATTTTGTAAATATTCCTACAACTCTTTTATCTATGGTTGATGCTTCTGTTGGTGGTAAAACAGGTGTAGATTTGGGCGTTTTAAAAAATCAGATTGGTTTGTTTGCAAACCCACAAATGGTTATTGTAGATACAGACTATTTAAAAACTGTTACAGAAAGAGAAATTAAATCTGGTACCGCAGAAATTATTAAATATGGTGTTACTTATGATATTAATCTTTTTAACGAAATAAAAGACAATAAAGATTTAAATATCAGTGATTTAATATTTCGTTCTATAGAAATTAAAAACGAAGTTGTTTTACAAGATCCTAAAGAACAGAACCTGAGAAAAATATTAAATTTCGGTCATACTTTAGGTCATGCTATAGAATCTTTTTACTTAGAATCTGAAGATAAAGAAAACTTAACACACGGAGAAGCAATTGCAATTGGTATGGTTTGCGAATGTTATATGTCTGCTAAATTATTAGGTTTCCCATCAGAAAAAGTAAATGAACTTAAAGAAGTTGTTTTATCTATTTATGAAAAAACAAATCTTTTAAAAGATGATTTTTCGGCTATTATAGAATTATTAAAACACGATAAGAAAAACGTTAACGGACAAGTAAACTTTGTTTTATTAAATGATTTTGAAGACTATAAAATAGATTGTAAAGTACCAGAAGAATTGATTATAGAAAGTATGGAATTTTATAATATTTAATACTTTAACAAATAGATACAAATAAAAAACCTATCATTAATCTGATAGGTTTTTTTATTATATAATTGTTTTCTTAAAATTCTTTTTTACCAAATTCGCTATCAATAAATTTCGATTTATTTTTTACTGCATTAAAAGTGTACGATAGGTTTAAAGTTACCATATCTACCTCGTAAACATAATTGGTTGTTGTATAAAATTGATTTTCTCTTGCAGTAGTTATGCGTTGTTCATTCGTTTTTAACAATCCCATATCTATATTTTGCCATTGTAACGTAGCTATTAATTTATTGTCTAAAAATGCTTTTCTAAAAGTTAAATTAGGCGAATAAAAACGAGAATCTTCTCCCATTGCAGTATTTCTATCCGATAAATAATTAAACGTGAATTGTAAAGATGCATTTTGCCAAAAATTATAAGTAGAATTTAAGTTAAAAGAATAAATTGTTGATTTAGAATCTAAGTTATAACTTCTTTCTACACCATCTCTATGTTTAAAATTTAAAACACCATCAATAGCATAATTATACACATTTACTCCTAAAAAATTAGTCCAATTTTTTGTTGGTTTTAAAGTTGCTCCAACTTCTACACCTATAGAATTACTTTTACCAACATTAGAGTAAACTCTATTAATTATACTATCTAAAACAACTCCATTTTCTTGATAAGCCAATGTATTTACACGATTAATTACATTATCTACATGTCTAAAATAAGCAGTTGCGTAAACAGAATTACCTTTTTTAAGTTTTTTTGTTACACCTAACTCTACTAAATCTATAAACTCTGGTAATAAAGTATTATCTCCTTGCTCAAAAACTTCAGAATGTTCTCTTTCTGCAAAACTATTCATTTTAAAAGTAGTCGTTCTTTCTACTCTTTTACTATAAGCTGTTTTAATGTTTGTTTTATCATTAATTTTATATTGAAGTGATGCTGATGGGAAAATTTTTAGAAAATCGTAATTATAAATATTTTCTGAATCTTCACTTTGTAAAGCTTCTTTATATTCTCTATCCATAGATTCTAAACGCATTCCTGCTGCATAATCCCATTTACTTTTAACCCCTGTAATTTGTAAATATCCAGAATGGATGTTTCTCTTTAAGCTTACATCACTAGAAAATTCTGGTACTAAAATACCATCTCTTTCGTAAACAAATTTACCTGTATGGTCTAAATTTCTAAACTGATAACCAGTTTCTAAAGTACCTAAAGACAAAGGTTTAAATTTATAATCTAAATTAAAACGAGTTCCGTATAAAGGATTATCATTGGTATTATATTCTTTTTGATAAACAATCGTATTATCCGGATGACCTAAATTGTCATTTTCTGTTGGTCCTCCTAAAAAAGTATATTCATATAAAATTGATGTTGAAATTTTAGATTCGTTATTAAATTCATGAGAATAATCAAAACTACCTAAAGCAAAATCTCCTTTTCTAATTCTTAGATTATGATTGTAATAAGCAAATGTATAATCTCTTTCAGTTCCTCCAATTGGTGATATTGAATGATTATCATAATATACAATATCTGCCAAACGCTCTTTAGTACGTTTACCTGCAAATAAACCTAAAGAATAAGAATCAGATTTATTAGGTGTGTAATCAACATTAAAACGACCATTATAGGTAATTTCATCAAAACTACGTTCTCCATCCGAAGGTAAAAAAGTTGTTTTATTTTCAGCTTCATTTACAATAAACATGTCTCCTTCTCTTCTACCTGTTTTATCATTTCTTTGATAACTTGCTCCTACAGAAAAGTTCCATTTATCTGTTCTTTTATTCATAGTTGCATCAATTCCGTATCTTTTTGCAGCTACTTTTGTATCATAATCTTCTATAGAAGGAAAACCACCACGAACATTAATTTGAGTAAAAACACCATTTATTACTCCTTTTTTAGTGATAATATTTAAAATTCCACCTTTTCCTTCAGGGTCGTATTTAGCAGAAGGAGCCGTAATTAATTCTATACTTTCTAAAGCATTTGCTGGCAATTGTGCTAAAATAGTGCTTGCATCACCTTGCGTTGGCTTACCGTTTACTAAAACTGTAAAACCTTTACTACCTCTAACACTAATTTCTCCCAAACCATCTATAGTAACCGAAGGAAGGTTTTTAACAACATCTACAGCATTACCACCAACAGTATTTTGATATTTTTTTGTATCAAAAACCTGTCTATCTATTTTGTGTAAAACCGTTTGCTTTTCGGCTTTAACAACAACTTCATTTAACTGATTATTAGAACCTAAAACTAATTTTATTACTCCTAAATCTTTTTGCTCTCCTTTTTTAGTAATGATAATATTTGGGATTGTTTTAGTTTGATAACCAATAAAAGAAGCTTCTATATAATAATTACCAGGTTTTGTATTTTTAATAGAAAACATACCATTATTATCTGTAACTACACCAGTTATTAAAGTTTTGTTATTTGCAGAATATAAAACTACAGTTGCATATTCTAAAGGATAATTTTCATCGGTTTCAATTACTTTTCCGGTTAATTGAGCTGATATTAAACCAGATGTAAAAATAGTAATTAGTATTAAAGTTATTTTTAATAAATGATTCATAAGTTAATTTTAGTTGTCAACAAATGTACTTTGTAAACTTTTTATTAAATGGTTTATTTGAAAACTTTATGGTCTAAACCATTTTATTCTCCATTTTAAATTCTGTTGGAGTTTTACCTGTATGACGTTTAAAATATTTTGTAAAGTGAGAGGTATCTTTAAAATTTAATTGATATGCAATATTGCTAATTGTTTTATTTGTGTATAATAAAAGTCGTTTTACTTCTTTAATAATATGATCAGAAATTACATCAGAAGCAGATTTGTTACACTCTTTTCTACAAACTGTATTTAAATTTTGTGGAGTGGTGTGTAAACTTTCTGCATAAAAATTTACATTATTTTTTAAAGTATGAGATAACATTTCTTTAAAGTTAATAACAAGATCTGTACTTTCTACATTTTCTACAGCTGCATATTCTACCAATTTAGATAATAAAGCTTTTAAACCACCTTCTATAACTTCTTGATTAACGTATGGCTGATTTTTCTCCCAAACTAAAGCCTCAAAAAAAGCATTAATAGAAAAATCTTTTGCAGATAAATTAATTTTAGATTTATGCTGCAATTTTAAAAGTTGTGTATTAATAAATTTATCTAACGTTTTCTCTAAAAAAGTATCTTTTATTATAATTACATAACCTTTTGGCTTTGTATTAATTTCCCAATGATGTACTTCATCTTTTTTAACAAAAAATACTGTAGATGGTTTTATTGTATAACTTTTAAAATCTAGATGATGAAAGCCATTACCTTCTACAAAATATACAATTTCTAAATATTTATTATGTTTATGTGGTTTTGTATACCTTTTATTAACATCAAATTCTTCTATTTTTATGTCTTTATAGTCTGATATTTTATTGTAAGTATTTATTTTATTTTCCATTAGATTCTTAAAATATCTAAAAATAAGGCAAAAAAAATAGCCTTTTTATAAAAAAAGGCTATTCATTTAAATTTATATAAAAAAATTAAATTTTCTTAACTTTTACAGCATTCATACCACGCATTCCTTTTTCTAATTCAAAAGAAACTTTATCATTTTCTGATATTTGATCAATTAAACCACTTACGTGTGTAAAATACTTTTCGTTATTTTCTGTATCTATAATAAATCCAAATCCTTTAGAAGTGTCAAAGAAAGAAACTTTCCCTTTTCTTACAGGATCTTCTTCTGGTAAATCTTCTTTTTTAGTTACAGAAATTTGAATATCATCTAACTCATACTCTACTTTTAAATCTGGATCTGGTGGAGTATCTGTTAAATTACCATTATGATCTACATATGCAAACTGAATACCTGCAGAACCATTTTCTTCTTTAGCAGCTTTTCTAGCTTCCATCTTCTTTTGCTTGTCCTGACGCTTTTTTAAACGTTTTTTCTCTTTTTCACTTTTACTAAATGTTTGTTGCGATTTTGCCATTAATATATAAAAAGGTTTTAATTATTATTTCTAAAAAGATAAAATACCTAACTGGAAATTCAAAATCAAACTAAAGTTAACTTGTGTAATGAGCGGAGTGTATTCTGTCTTTGCTTTGCAAAGATACTATTTATTAAGGAATTATTTTATTTAAAAAAGTTAAATGTTAAAACTTGTTAAAGTTAAAATTTATTAAAACCATAGTAGCAAAGACTTCGTATGTACTCTAGAAAACTAAAATATAATATTATGAAAACTATTAAAATTATGGCACTTGTGTGTGCAACAGCAATGTCTTTTACTTCTTGTAATGATTCTGAAAATGATATCATTTTAGAAACAGAAACCAAGGTTTTATTTACTTCTAACAACTCTAATGGTAATGTAAATATCTACAATGTATCTAATATAAATGATGTTACTAGCTCTACTCTAACTACAAATACTTTGCAAGCAGACGGTATTTATTATGATGAATCTGAAGATTTAGTTGTACAAGCATCTAGAACTACATTTGGTTTAGAAGGGTATACAGATATTGATGTATCAGAAAATTCTATCTCATTAAATGTGGTTGCAGGAATAACAGGTTCTTTAGATATGAGCAGCCCAAGAGAATTAGCCGTAAACGGAAATTTTTATGTTGTAGCTGATAATACTGATGTAGACGGTAATACGGCTACAAGTGATGGTCGTCTTTTTATTTATACTAAAACAGATGATTCTTTTACCTTAAGAAATGTAATTACTACAGACATTAAACTTTGGGGAATTGTTTTTAAAGGAAATGATTTATATGCAATTGCAGATACTACTAATGAATTAGCTGTTTACACTAATTTTTTAAGTAATACCAGCAATACAACAGTTAGTAGTTCTAAAAAAATAGCTATAGAAGGTATTGTTAGAACACATGGTTTAACTTATGATGCAATGTCTGATATTATGGTTTTAACAGATATTGGAGATGCTACAAACGGACAAGATGATGGAGGTTTTCATATAATTAAAAATTTTACATCTAAATTTAATAGTACATCTAACGGTGCAACATTAGCTGCAAGCGATCAAACAAGAGTTTCTGGAAACAATACTTTACTTGGTAATCCTGTAGATGTTGCTTATGATAATGAAACTGAAACTGTTTTTATTGCAGAAGCTGGCAATAATGGAGGTAGAATTTTAGCTTTTAATAATATAAATTCTGGTGGAAACATAACACCTGTTTATAATGTTGATTTAGCATCTGCTTCTGCAGTTTATTTACATAAAGAGTAAAATTTATTGATTTACTAAAAATTAACGTTAGCCTTCTGTTTTATCAGAAGGTTTTTTTATTTAATAAAATGTTAATTTTTCATTAAATAACCAACTTACATCAACAATTAATAGTATTACTATTACATTTGCGTAAAAAGTTTTCTTACATGCAAGGATTATTATCAGTATTAAAAATTTCCGTTCCCGATAGTATTTGGATTAAAGATCCAGAAACATCAGAACTTGGTAAAAAAATTGTTCAGAATAGTATTTTAATGATACATGAAAAAGGATTTGAAAACTTTAACTTTAAAAAATTAGGTAATAGAATAGGTTCTAATGAAAGTTCTATTTACAGATATTTTGAAAGTAAACACAAATTGCTGTTATACCTAACTTCTTGGTATTGGGCTTGGTTAGAGTATCAATTAGTTTTAGAAACCTTTAGTATTTCTGATAATTTAGAAAAATTAGAAAAAGCAATCACTGTAGTAACAAGAACGGTAAAAGTAGATAATAACTTTTCTCATATTAATGAAAATTTATTATATAAAATTATTGTTACAGAAGACCATAAATCTTTCTTTACCAAAGAATTAAATCAAGAAAAAAAAGAAATTTATTTTGAGGTTTTTAAAAGACTAGTTACTAGGTTACAACAAATGATACTTGCTGTAAAACCAGATTTTAAATACAGTTTAAGTTTAGCAAACACCGTTTTAGAAGGTGGTTTACATCAACATTTTTTAAAAGAATATTTTCCATCAATTACAAATTGTCAAAAAGGTAAAACAACCACTAAATTTTTTATCCACTTAGTTAAATCTGCTTTAAAATAAAATATGGAAACCAACAAAAATCAACTAACTCCTTGGCAACGTTTTTTAGGATTACTAAAATTAGAAAAAAAAGATATTTTTCAAATTTTTTACTATGCTATTTTTGATGGGCTTGTTGCTCTATCATTACCATTAGGTATACAAGCAATCATTAACCTAATTCAAGGAGCAGAAATATCAACCTCTTGGGTTATTTTAGTAAGTGTTGTAACAGCTGGAGTTATTTTTTCTGGAGCTTTACAACTTATGCAATTAAGAATTATAGAAACCATACAACAAAGAATTTTTACAAGAGCTTCTTTTGAATTAAGTTATCGTTTTCCAAAAATAAAAATGTCAGAATTACGCAATTCTTATCCACCAGAATTAGCCAATCGTTTTTTTGATACCTTAACTATTCAAAAAGGTTTATCAAAAATTTTAATAGATATTCCAACAGCATTATTACAGATTATTTTTGCTTTAATCTTGCTTTCTTTTTATCATTCATTTTTCATCCTTTTTGGTATACTTTTATTGTTATTAATTTTTATTGTGTTTAAATACACTGCAAAAAGAGGTTTACAAACAAGTTTAGATGAATCTAAAATTAAATATAAAGTTGCCCATTGGATACAAGAAGTTGCTAGAACTGTAGTTAGTTTTAAATTGTCTGGTAATACAAATTTAGCCATTCAAAAAAATGATATTTTGGTAGAAAAATATTTAAAAGCTAGAGAAAGTCACTTTAAGGTATTGGTTTTACAATTTATGCAAATGATTGGTTTTAAAGTTATTGTAACTGCCAGCTTATTATTTATTGGAGGTGCTTTGGTTTTAAGCCAAGAAATGAATATCGGGCAATTTGTTGCTGCAGAAATTATTATCCTTTTAGTTATTTCTTCGGTAGAAAAATTAATTATTGGTTTAGAGTCTTTTTATGATGTTTTAACATCAATAGAAAAAATTGGTCAAGTTGTAGATAAAGAACTAGAATCTCAAGAAGGTAACAGACCTATATTTAAAGATGGTATTACTGTAGAATTAGATGATGTTTCTTACGGAGTAGAAAATAGAGAAAAACACATTATAAAAAATGTTTCATTAACATTAAACTCTAAAAGTAGAATTTTAGTAATGGGAGAAAGTGGTGCTGGTAAATCTAGTTTAATTAGATTAATATCTGGTGTTATAGAACCAATTGGAGGACATATTTATGTTAATAATTTATCTTTAGAAAGCTTACATTTAAATCATTACAGATCTCAATTAGGTTTATCTTTTTCTGATGAAACTCCTTTTGAAGGAAGTATAAGAGATAATTTAATTTTTGGAAATAAAAATGTAAGTGATGATCTTATATATGAAGCGTTAGATACTGTTGGTTTAACACAGTTTTTAAAAGAACAATCTCGTGGTTTAGATACAATTTTATATCCAGAAGGAAAACAGGTTTCTTATACAATTTCTAAAAAATTAATTTTAGCAAGAGCCATTATTAAACAACCTAAAATAATGATTTTAGAAGATCCGTTAGATCAATTTAATTTAGATGAAACTGTAAGAATAATTGGTTATTTAACAGATGCTGCAAGGCCTTGGGCATTAATTGTTGTAAGTAGTAAAAAAAGTTGGAGAACCGAGTGTAGCCAAATAATAACATTAGAAAAAGGACAAATTAAATCTATAAATTAATAAACGATGTTAAATATTTCTAACAATCATCAATTAAACAAAAAGGTAGATTTAAAACAATTTAAATCTGGCAAAAAAATATTCTCAAAAAAATATTATAAAGCTTTTAATAAGTTTTTAATAGTATTTTCTGTATTAATCTTAATTATACTCTTTTTACCATGGACACAAAATATATCTGGTAATGGTGTGGTTACTACTTTAACTTTAGAACAAAGACCACAAACTATTCAATCTCAAATACCAGGTAGAATAGAAGAATGGTTTATAAAAGAAGGAGATTATGTTAAAAAAGGAGATACAATTCTTAGAATCTCTGAAGTTAAAAGTGATTATTTTGATAATCAATTAATAGAAAGAACCAACCAACAAATAAATGCAAAATCTTCGTCTGTAGATGCATATAAATTTAAAGTAGATGCTTTAAACAGACAAATTGTTGCTTTAAAACAAGAACGTGTTTTAAAATTAGAACAAACACAAAACAAACTATTACAAGCCAAATTAAAAGTTAAAAGTGATAGTATAGATTTTGAAGCTGCTAAAACCAATATTAAAATAGCAGAAAGACAATATTTAAGAACAGAAACGTTACAAAAAGAAGGTTTAAAAGCCGTAAAAGATGTTGAAGAAAAACGATTAAAACTTCAAGAAACTCAAGCTAAATTAATATCTCAAGAAAATAAATTACTAGCTTCTAAAAACGAAGTTATTAATGCCAAAGTAGAAATTTCTAGAGTAGAAACAAGTTATACAGATAAAATTTCTAAAGCACAAAGCGATAAGTTTACTGCAGAATCTAGTGGTTTTGAGGCAAAAGCACAAGTTTCTAAATTAGAAAACAGCAACAGTAATTACAAAGTAAGAAACAGTCTTTTATATGTTACTGCACCACAAAACGGATACATAAATAAAGCTATTAAAGGTGGTATAGGGGTTACATTTAAAGAAGGTGAAGATTTAGTTGGTATAATGCCTTCTAAATACGATTTAGCTGTAGAAACTTTTGTAAGACCTATAGATTTACCGCTTTTACACTTAAACGAAAAAGTACGTGTACAGTTTGATGGTTGGCCTGCAATTGTTTTTTCTGGTTGGCCTAATGTTTCTTATGGTACATACGGTGCAAAAGTAGTTGCTATAGAAAATTTTATTAGCCCTAACGGAAACTATAGAGTTTTATTAGCACCAGATGAAACAGAAGAAAATTGGCCAGAAGCTATTAGAGTTGGTTCTGGAGCAAAAACAATTGCTCTTTTAGAAGATGTACCTATTTGGTATGAATTATGGAGACAGTTAAACAGCTTCCCTCCTAACTATTACCAACCAACTAATAAAACAGATAACAAGAAAAAATAAAGAAAGTAATTAATTTTTAAATTATTACAGTATGAAAAACTATATTTTAATTCTGTTTTTATTGATGTTATCAAATTTTTCTGCACAAGAAAAAGTAGCCTCAGTAATGACATTATCTGAATATTTAGGATACGTAAAAACCTATCATCCGATTGTTAAACAAGCAAATTTAACAATTAACAACAGCGAAGCTAAATTATTAAAAGCAAGAGGTGCTTTTGATCCTAAGGTTGAAGTAGATTTTGATAAAAAGGAGTTTAAGGATACAGAATATTATAACAAATTAAATGCTGCTTTTAAAATACCAACTTATTATGGATTAGAATTTAAGGCTAATTTTGAAAACAATGATGGTTATTATCTAAATCCAGAAAACACAGTACCAACAGATGGTTTGTATGCTGCTGGTGTTTCTGCTTCTTTGTTAAATGGTTTTTTAATTAATAAAAGAATGGCTTCTTTAAAGCAAGCTAAATTATTTATAAATCAAGCAAAAGAAGATCAGCAAATATTAGTTAATGAAATTTTATACAGTGCTGCTCTGTCTTATTTTAATTGGTTAAAAACATACAATGAAAAAAAAGTATATGAAGATTTTTTAAAAAATGCAGAAATTCGTTTTAAAGGAACAAAAAGTGCTTTCTTAGAAGGAGATAAACCTGCTATAGACACTTTAGAAGCAGGTATTACACTTAACAACAGAAAGCTAAATTTAGAAAAAGCTCGTATAAAATTAATTAAATCTAGTTTAGAAATTTCTACATTTTTATGGTTAAATGACAATACTCCTGTAGAGTTACAAGACCATATAATACCAGATGTAACAGTGTTAGATAAAGTAGACAACACTTTTAATATTGCTTTATTTAATGATGCTAATTTTGACATTAATAATCATCCTAAAATAAAATCTTTAGAATATAAAATACAAAGTTTAAAAGTTGATAAAAACCTAAAGTTAAACAACTTACTACCAAAACTAGACATTCAATATAACTTCTTAACAGAAAAACCTAAAGAATATAATTCTTTTACTTATGATAATTATAAAGCAGCAATTTCTTTTAAATTACCTTTATTTTTAAGAAAAGAAAGAGGTGATTTTAAATTAGCTAAAGTTAAGTTACAAGATGCTGAGTTTACAAATGAAGCTGCAAAAGTTACTATCAAAAATAAAATAAGTGCATTACAACAAGAGTTAACTTCTTTTAAAACACAAAATACATATATTAAAAATATTGTAAGAGATTATGATACTCTTTTAAAAGGCGAAGAACGTAAATTTTTCTTAGGAGAAAGCTCTTTATTTTTAGTAAATTATAGAGAATCTAAGTTAATAGAAACCAAATTGAAAGCAATAGATTTAGAAAATTCATTCTTTAAGGCAAAAGCAGACTTATTTAAAGCAGCTGTAATTAGCATTTTAAATTAAGTTTAATCTGTTTCTTCTAACGTAAAAAAATCATTTACAGGAATATTAAATACTGCAGATAACTTTAAGGCTAAAACAGTAGAAGGTACATATCTATTTTTCTCAATAGAATTAATAGTTTGTCTAGACACTCCTATTTTTTTAGCCAAATCATCTTGCGTTAAATCTAAGATTGCTCTTTGTACTTTTAATGTATTTTTCATTTTACTTATTCATTCTTTTTAATTGCCAAAAAAACAATAACTGAACAATTAACATAAAGAATAAAACCTGAAAATAATCAAAAGATTTTAATTCATCATCTTGATTTAGTAAAACTGCCACTCCATAATTAACCAAAGGTTGTGCTAAAGAATATACAATAGCTACTAAAAAAGCCAACCTATAAGATTGAGAACGCAAACTATCTATAAATTCATCTTCTAGTTTTTCTTTAGATAAAGAAATCAGCAATAAACCAATTAACAATATACCGTGTAAAATTGGTCTTATCCATTCTGAATCTTCTATATATTTTCTTACTATCATTAAAACAAAAGCTCCTATTGCTATTATAAAACCAATCTTTTTAAATTGATTTTCTAACTGAAACTTATTCATTTTTTCTAAATTACTTCTTTCTCTTTCACAAATTGATTGTTTTGACATTATATTTTATTTTACAATTAGACAAACATATTTTATATAATGACAAATATACTTTACATTTATATTTTTTACAAGAATTTTTGTATTTTTAAAAAGACTAACAATTAAAAACTTAACAATATGTCTACAAACATAAATAAACCAGCAAAATCATTTTGGGTTATTAGTATCATCGCTTTAATTTGGAATATATTAGGTGTTATTGCTTATTTAGGTCAAGCTTATATGACAGATGAAATGAAAGCTGCTTTACCACAAGAACAACAAACTTTGTATGAAAATATTCCTTTTTGGGTTACCGCTGCATTTGCAATTGCTGTTTGGGGAGGATTATTAGCTAGTATACTTTTGTTAATGAAAAAATCGATTTCAAAAATTGTGTTTATAATATCTTTAATAGGTATTGTAGTGCAAATGTTTTATAACTTCTTTTTAACTAAAGCAATAGAAGTTTATGGACCTAGCGGAATGATTATGCCAATACTTGTATTAATTTTTGGAATATTTTTAGTTTGGTACACTAAAAAATGTGTCGATGATGGAATTTTATCCTAATTCTAAAAAAAGTAGTTTTATTTTATAAATAAATCGTCTTTAATTTTAGGCAATTGTAATTTATATTTTACAGAAACAACTCTAATACAAATAATTACTAGAGAAGAAATTACAAATATGATATTTTCTGGAATATTAAAAATATGTAGAAATAAATAAGTTATCCCACCTGCCAAACAAGCAGATGCATAAATTTCTTTTTCAAATATTAGTGGAACTTTGTTGGTTAAAATATCACGTAAAACACCACCAAACACAGCAGAAATCACCCCCATAATTAAAGCAATTACAGGGTGTAAATTAAACAATAATCCTTTTTTTAATCCTAATAAAGTAAAAACACTTAAACCAATTGTATCAAACAAAAACATC
The DNA here is from genome assembly GCF_021991835.1 of Polaribacter sargassicola. GTDB lineage: Bacteria > Bacteroidota > Bacteroidia > Flavobacteriales > Flavobacteriaceae > Polaribacter > Polaribacter sargassicola. Next base: position 182,879 of record NZ_JAHDAU010000005.1, on the reverse strand, counting down.
GTATTACTTAAAGGTGCAATCTTGCTTTTAAATAAAAAAGTTAAAATTACGGCAATAAAAATGGTATATAAATAATTAAGATCTCCAATCCAATTTATTGGATGTGCATTAATTAAAACATCACGTAACATACCGCCACCAACTGCAGTAACAAACGCAATAATAACAACGCCAAATAAATCAAACTTTTTATCTGAAGCCACTAAAGCACCACTAATTGCAAATGCAAAAGTGCCTAAAATATCTAAAATATAAATAAGTGTCATTTATATTTATTTTAAAATTTAATTAAACTGTAACTTCAGAAAACTTAATATTCAATTCTTTTTGTAATTGATGTATTTTTTCTAGTTCTGATGGTAAAATAAAAGCTAAAGAAACACCCGTTTTACCTGCTCTTGCCGTTCTACCACTTCTATGTGTATAATATTCTAATTGTTCTGGTAATTGATGATGAATTACAAATTCTAATCCGTTTACATCAATTCCACGTGCAGATACATCTGTAGAAACCAAGTATTGTAAAGTTTCTTTTTTAAAAGCACGCATTACTTTATCGCGTTCTTTTTGTTGCATATCTCCTTCTAATGCAGCGGCAGAAAATCCTTCTTCAATTAAAAAACTGGCTAAACTTTGTGCACCGGCTTTTGTTCTACAAAAAATAATACCTCTTTGATCTTGCCTTTTTTCTAAGAAAGTAACAATATCTCCTACTTTTTCTTTTAAAGTAGTTTTTGCAAAATGATGACGAATATTAGCATTTACCAAAGAGCTTCTATTAATTTCTACTCTTGGTGCGTTCGCATCCATATATGTTTTTACAATTCTTTTAATTTCATCTGGCATTGTAGCAGAAAACAACCATGTTTTTCTATCTGTTTTAGTTGTAAACTTTAAGATTCTATTTAAATCTTGTTTAAAACCCATGCTTAACATTTCATCAGCTTCATCTAAAACAACTGTTTTTACATGACTAATATCTACACTACCTCTTTCTATTAAATCTATTAATCTACCAGGAGTTGCTACAACAATATGTGTAGTTCTCTTAAGATTATTCATTTGTCGGTCTATTTTTTCTCCACCAAAAACAGCTTCTACAAAAATTCTGTCTTCATTATATTTAGTAAACTTAAATAATTGCTTTTTTATTTGTTGAACCAACTCTCTTGTAGGAGATAAAATTAATGCTTGTATATTATCTGACTTAGCATCTATTTTGGTTAAAATAGGTAAACCAAAAGCAGCCGTTTTACCAGTACCTGTTTGGGCTAAACCAATAAAATCTGTACTTCCTTTTAATAAAACTGGTATTGCTTTTTCTTGAATTTCTGTAGGAGCTTTTATTCCTAATTCTTTAATAGCTTTTATATAATTTTTATGGATTCCTAGAGTAGAAAAAGTAGACATTGTAAATTGTATTTTTTTGCAAAGATACTTTTATTTAGATGGTTGTAATACTTTTAAAACATTTTCTCTAATTCTTGTTGGTTTAAATGTTTTAGAATTTAACATTAACCAAACTGTTTTAGCTTTTACTAATAAATCATCTTTTTTATAAAACTCCATAAATCTTACAGAAGTTACACCTTTGGTTTCTCCTACCCAAGTTTTTACAGTTATTTCATCTCCTAAACCTGCTTGTTTTAAATAGTCTATCTCGTGCCTCATAACTACCCAAACATATTGTGGTAAAGGGTTTTCTTTAGTTAAAAAAGACCAATGTTTTGTTGCAATATCATCCATCCATTTTACATAAACTAAGTTATTTACGTGTTGTAAATTGTCTATATCTTCTGATGAAACTTTAATGGTAAGTGTAAAAATATCTTTCAATTTAATCAATTTTAACAAACATAAAAACTTTATGATATTTATAACAATTAATCACAAAATATTTACACACAACTTGGTTTTAATGCTGATATTTGCGCAATCTTATGACAGAATCAGCTAACAAATTAGGAACAGAAAAAATTAGTAAGTTATTAATTAAACAAGCAGGACCCGCTACAATTGGTATTCTTGTAATGTCTTTAAACATGATTGTTGATACTATTTTTGTAGGTCAATGGATTGGTGTTTTGGCAATTGCAGCAATTACAGTGGTTTTACCAATTGCTTTTTTAATTTCTTCTATAGGAATGGGAATTGGTATTGGAGGAAGTTCTATAATTTCTAGATCTTTAGGTGCCGGTAATTCTAGTAAAGCTTTTTTAACTTTTGGTAATCAGGTATTTTTAACTGTAATCTTAGCAATAACTTTTGTAATTATTGGTAACTTTTTTAGTGTACCCATTTTAAATTTATTTGGTGCAAAAGGAGATATTTTACCAATAGCATCAGAATATTTTAAGGTAATTATTTATGGTGTTCCGTTTTTAGCCTTTGCTATGATGGGTAACCCTGTAATTAGAGCAGAAGGTAAACCAAAGTTTGCCATGTATGCAATGATGGTACCTGCAGTTTTAAATGTTGTTTTAGACATTATTTTTATTAAATTTTTTAATTGGGGAATGTGGGGTGCTGGTTTGGCTACTTCTTTTTCTTACATGAGCTGTGGTTTGTATATTTTATATTTCTTTTTATCATCTAAAAGCGAATTAAAAATTATTCCTAAAAACTTTAAATTAGATGCTAAAATTGTTAGAGAAATAGTAGAACTTGGTGGTGTTTCTGTTGTAAGACAAGGCGCTATTAGTGTGTTAATGATTGTTTTAAATTATTCTCTTTTTAAATATGGTGGAGAAATCTCTATTTCTGTTTACGGAGTAATTAATAGAGTTATGATGTTTGCTTACTCGCCAGTAATGGGTGTTTCACAAGGTTTTTTGCCTGTAGCAGGATATAATATTGGTGCTAAAAAAAATGATAGAGTAAAAGAAACTATTAAAAAATCTGTTTTATTTGGTACGTTATTAGGTACTATTATATTTATTGGAATTTTAATATTTAAAGTAGAAATTATACGAATTTTTACGGATGATGTTACCCTTTTAGAAAACACACCAAATGCAATGCTAATTGTGTTTTTAGCAACACCTATTGTAACCATGCAATTAGTCGGTTCTGCTTACTTTCAAGCGTCAGGAAAATCTTTACCAGCTTTATTTTTAACGCTTTTAAAACAAGGAGTTTTCTTAATCCCGTTAGCATATATTTTACCTAAATATTACGGTGTTACAGGTGTTTGGTGGTCTTTTCCTATTGCAGATATTTTTTCTACTCTTATTACTGTTATTGTTTTAAAACGTGAAGTTGATAAGAATTTAAAATAATTTTTAAAAAAATTAAAATAATGATTATTTTTTCAATTATTTATTATTAAAGCAGTATTAACATTTCTTTATTAATTAAATATTTTAGAAATTAGATATTTGATTTTTAATCATTTAAAAAATGAAAAAAAGTTTAGTAATTATCTTTCTATCCACTTATTGTTTAAATTATTCACAGAACATAATTTCTAGTGATAAGAAAATTGAGAATTTAATTCAAATTTGGGGATTGCTCAAATATAAACATCCCAATGTTAGTAAAGGTAACTTTGATTTTGATAAAGAGTTTATAAAACAGTATGATAAAATAAAAACAATTAAAACCCAAGAAGAACTAAATGCTGAATTCTTAAATTGGATTATATGTTTAAATTCTGAAAAAGAAAAAATAAAAACAAATAAAAAAAAGAAAGAATTATTTGCTAAAAATGAAGATTACTCTTGGATAATAAGTTCTAATTTTAGTGAAAAATTAATTGAAATACTTACACTGTTAAAAGATAATTCCAACTTTGGTAAATACTATTCTTTTGTTAATAAAATGTCTAGTACTGTTAACTTTAATAACGATAAAGAGCTTCCTAATTTCGATGCAAAAAAAGAAAGTCATCGTTTTTTGTTTTTAGCATCTTTTTGGAATAAAATGAGGTATTGGAACGTAAATATATATTTAACTGAGACAAAATGGAATAAAGTTTTACAAGAAGTTATTCCTGATTTTTATCATTATGATAAAACTAAATACCAATTGGCAAAAGATAAATTATTTTCTAGATTAAATGATTCTCACGCAAATTATAATTACAGCTCACTATATAAAAATCCTAATAGAAAATTTTCTCTTTATGGTGGAAGAATAATCAATGATACTTTAATTATAAATAAAGTTTTTAATCAAGAATTTGCAAAACTAGAAGGAATAGAATTAGGAGATCTTATTTATTCTATAAATGGAAAAAAAATAAATGATTATTATAATGATAAATTTTCTAATAGTATCAGTACATCAAATAAAAACTATCTAAAAGCTATTTTAGAAAAGTCATATTTATTGTCAGAAACTAAGGATTCTTTAAAAATTAGTTTAATGAAAAAAAATGGTCAAATTAAACAACAGAATATTAAGCTTTATAAATTTTCTAAAAAAATATATAAACCAAAATCTATATTAGATACTTTATCAACTATAAAATGGATAAAAATCAAAGAAAACATAGGCTACATTAACCTACACAAAATTAATAAATTAGAAGTTGAAAATGCTTTTAAAGCATTTAAAAACACTAAAGGGATTATTTTAGATTTACGCAATTACCCACAAAGCTTGAATACAAATGATATTAGTTCTTTTTTATATCCAAAGAAAAAAGTATTCATAAAAATTCTCACTGCTTACTCGCCTTCTATAGGTAAATATGATACTCAATCTGCATTAAAAATCATTAAAAATCCTTTTGTAGCGGGTAAAAACAATAAAGAATTTTACAAAGGAAAAGTTATTCTGTTAGTAGATAGAAATACTGCAAGTAAAGCTGAATTTTTTGCTATGTCTATTCAGAGCTCTCCAAATTGTACTACTATAGGTGAACAAACTTTTGGAGCAATTATGAATAGAAACGAAATTCTTTTAAAAGATAAAACTAAAATTGATTTTACTTCTGTAGGAGCATTTTACCCTGATAATACTAATGCTCAAAGAAAAGGATTAAAAATTGATTTCAAAGTTCAAGAAAAAGCAAAAAAATATAATGTTTATAAATATATTGATGAAGCTATAAAGCTTATTGAAGAAAAATAATATTTTTTTTAAATAATAGATTCTCCGTTTAAATTAGTCGTTAAAACATCGCTAAATAAATTAAAAAACGGACGTAAAGCTTTATAACTTTTATCTATTTCTTCTAAAAAGTTAGGTGATAAAACTTCTGCATCTGTAAAATTTCTAACAGCTATAAATGCTTTTTTTCGTATTAAATCTATGTCTTTATGTTCTTTATCAAAACCTCTTGGGGCAGATTTTAATTCATCTCCTTCAAACTTACCTCCAAAATATTTTATAAAATTTTTATCTTCTAAAATTTCTCTAAATTCAAAAGCATCTTGTTCTATTTCTTTTCTTAATCTTAATAAATCTTCTTTATTAGGTTCCCAAAACCCACCAGCTAAAAAAGATTCTCCTCCGGGTCTTATTCTTAAATAATAACCACCTCTTAATTCTTTACCAAGTCTAGAAAAAGAACCAGCAAAATGTGGTTTATAAGGTGTTTTATCTTTAGAAAACCTTACATCTCTGTAAATTCTAAACAATTTAAATTTATCAATTTCATCATGCTTTTCTAAGTTTTCTCTTACAGCAGCATACAGTTCTTTGGCATTGTTTTGTGCTTTTATAAAAGTAGGTTTGGTATCTGCAAACCAATCTCTAGTATTATTCTTTTTTAAATCTTTTAAGTATTGAAAGCTCGATTTTTCGAATTGCATTTTAATTTAATTTGATAAATTTTAAAAGTTGAAGTTACAAAATAGATTTGTAACTTCGAATTTGAAATGCATCAAAAAAACAAAGATATTCAAAAACGATATGAAGGTTTTTTACAAACAAATTGTTTGTGGAAAAATGATGTGGTTTATAATTTACACCAATTTAAAATTGATGTAAAATCAACAAAAATTGCAATAGAAATTGATGAGAAATTACGTTTAGGTAAATATATAGAACGTTTTGTTTCTTATCAATTACAACAAGATAATAGTATTAAAATACTTTGTGAAAACATTCAGATTCAGAAAGAAAAAATTACGTTAGGAGAGTTAGATTGTATCATCAAAAAAAATGAAAAACCAATTCATTTAGAAGTTATTTATAAGTTTTATTTGTATGATGATACTGTTGGTTTTTCTGAAATTGAACATTTTATTGGGCCAAATAGAAAAGATTCTTTAATAGAAAAATTAAAGAAGTTACATGATAAACAGTTGCCACTTCTCTACTCTACAGAATGTGTAAATTATTTAAAAACAATTCATTTAAAGGCAGATAAAATAGCCCAACAAGTTTATTTTAAAGGACAATTATTTATGCCTTTATCAAAAATAAATAAGAAATTAGAAATTTTAAATTCTGATGCTATTACAGGTTTTTACATCAACCAAAAAGAAATCAATTTATTTAAAAATGATAGATTTTTTATTCCGAAAAAAAAAGACTGGATTATACAACCTCATCAAAATGTAAATTGGTTAAATTTTGATGACTTTAAAAATGAAACAAACCAATATTTAGAAAGAAAGTTTTCTCCACTTTGTTGGATAAAATTGAATAACGGAGAAATAAAAAAAATCTTTTTTGTTTGGTGGACATAAAAAAAGGAACTCTAAATTGAGTTCCTTTTTTTATTATTTGTAAATTATAAATTAATTCACTTTTTGCACATCAGATTTAGAAGCTTTATTCCAAATTTTAATTTCATCATCTTCTGTAACACCCTCTAAAACTTCTACGTTTACACCATCTGAAGTACCTAGTTTTAAAATTTTCTTTTCAAAAGTACCTTCACCAGTTTTAACTTCTACATAAGGCTCTTCTGTATCTTTATCAAATTTTAATAAAGCTTCTTTTATAGATAAAACGCTGTCTTTTTTCTCTAAAATAATATCTGCATTTGCACTGTAACCTGCTCTAATAAAAAACTTATCATCTAAAGAAAGATCTGCTTTAATTGTAAACTGTACAGCACCATTTTCTTCGGTTCCTTTAGGAGCAATAAAATTTAATTTTGCCGGAAATTTCTTATCTTCTATAGCACCAATAGAAACTTCTATATCTGTGTTATTTACTAATTTACCTACTTCAGACTCATCTACTTTACCTTCAAAAATCATTTTATTCATATCTGCAATAGATGCGATAGTTGTACCTTCATTAAAATTATTAGAAGGTATTACTTGGTCTCCTTCTTTAACAGGTATTTCTAAAATAGTACCAGACATTTGTGCAATTACATTTGTATTTGCTGTTGTACTAGAACTAGAAGAACCTTTTTTAATTATTTGATAATTATTTTGTGCGTTTTTAAGGTCTTGTTTTGCTTGATTGTAAGTTAATTCTATAGCTTCAAAATCTGATCTAGAAATAACACCTTTTTCAAATAAGCTTTTGTTTCTCTTGTAAGAAATTTCTGCATTATTTAAACCAATTTTAATATTATCTATGCTTCCTTTTGCACTTATTAAAGTTTGCTCATCTGGCACAACTCTTACGGTTGCTATTAAATCTCCTTTTTTAACTTCTGCTCCTTCTAACAATAAAATTTTATCAATTATACCTCCTATTTGTGGTTTAATTTCTATTTCTTCTAAAGGAGTAACAGTACCTGTTGCAACAGTTTTCTTAACTATTGTTGTTTTAAAAGGTTTTTCTGTTTCGAATTCTAAAATACTTTTCTTATTCTTTTTACCGAACCATATAAGTGCGGCTAAAAATAATACTCCTATTACAATTAAAATGATCTTTGCTCTTTTACTCATGATTGATTTGTTGATTATTTTATTCTTCTCTTAATGCTTCTATTGGTTTTACTACTGTTGCTATATGTGCTGGTATTAAACCGATTAAAGTACCTAACACTATTAATGTTACAAATGCTATTAAAATAATTGGTATGTTTACTGTTGGGTTTATTAATGGAATATCATCATTATTACTTACTGCTGCATCAATAAAAAACAAGATTAAACTTCCAAAAATTATACCTAGCATACCTGCTACTGTTGTTAAAAAAACAGATTCTAATATAATTTGCTGTCTTATACTTTTAGGAGTTGCACCTATAGCTCTTCTAATACCAATCTCTTTTGTACGTTCTTTTACGGTAATTAATAAGATATTACCAATTGCAAAAACACCTGCAATTAATGTAGCAATACCTACAAACCAAGTTAAAAATTGCATACCTGTTAAAAAGCCAGTTACTTTACCTATTTCTTTCCCTAAGTTTACACTACCAAAAGCTCTTTCATCATCTGGATGTACCTTATGCAAACCTTTTAAAGTAAGTAAAATATCTTTTTCCATCTGCTCTATATTAGTACCTTCATTAGCAGTAATCATCATCCAATCTACCTTATTTGCTGTATTGTATACTTTTTTAAAAGTACTAAATGGAATATAAGCACAGTCTCCATCAAAATTTACAGTATTAGAAGGTTCGTAAACTCCAACAACCTTATAACCAATGCTATTAATCTTAATATATTGTCCTATTGGATTTTCATCAATTTCAAACAATTGTTTATACATATCTTCAGATATAACTGCAACTTTTGCTATTGATAGTATGTCATTTTCATTTAAAAAACGGCCATAGATAAGTTTCTTTTTCTGAATTTGATCTAAAACTGGATAATCTCCACTTACTTGAAAAGTACCAGATTGAAAATCTTTAATAATTAAATTACTCGTTTGGTTTCTTGGTGCTAATAATTTAATTTCTTTAGAATATTCAGACTTTAATACCTCAATATCATTCATTGTTAAACTAAACTGTCTTCCTTTTTGAAAACCTTTAAAAGGCGTATCTGTAGACTGTGTCCAAACAAAAACACTGTTTGTTGCAAAATCTCCAAATAATTTATTAAAGCCGTTTTCCATTCCTCTTGCAGCACCTAATAAAACAACTAATAAGAAAATACCCCAAAGAACACCAATAATTGTAATACCAGTTCTTAATTTATTTTTACGAATACTTCCGTAAATTTCTTGCCAACTATCTGAATCGAATAAAAATTTCATAATTAATCTGCTCTTAATGCTACAATAGGTTTAATATTTGCTGCTTTTTTAGCAGGTAAATAACCTGCAATTAACCCAGAAATAATTAAAACAAACGTTGCCCCTATTACAATTCCTGGACTTACACTTGGGTCTTTTATAAAATAATCTTCTTCTAAACTATTACCTATTAGGCTTAAAATATATGTACCTAAAGAAAGACCTACATAACCTGCTATTGTTGTTATTAAAACAGATTCTTGTACAACCATTGCAACAATAGATGATGGTTTTGCACCTAATGCTTTTCTTATTCCAAATTCTTTGGTTCTTTCTTTTATTACAAAAATCATAATATTAGAAATACCTATAATACCTGCAACTAAAGTACCAGAACCTATTAAAATTACTATTCCGTATAAAATACCCATAAACTGCCCAATTCCTTTATTAGCCTCTGCCATATTTCTTACAGAAAGTGCACTTTGGTCGTCTGGGTGAATATTCATTTTACTACGTAAATCGCGTTCCATTTTATTACCAAAAGCAATGGCTTCATCTAAATTTAAGTTTGGGTTATAACCTAAAGCGATCTGGCTTATGTAATCGTTATTACCATACATAATTTGCGCCGTAGATAATGGTATAAAAGCTTTTCTTTCTTCATTATCTCCTCCATCATCAGAAAAAATACCGATTACTAAAAAAGAGCTTCCATTAACATTTACTCTTTTTCCTAAAGCTGGTCTTGCACCAAATAAATCTTCTTTTAACAATCTACCAATAACAATAGATTTGGTTTTTTCTCTAATATCTCTTTCATTAATGTATCTACCTTCATCCATGATTGTTTTTTCTAAAAACTGATGATCTGGATTTACAGCCATTACACTATAAGAATTGGCTTCGTTTTTATACTTAATGGTAAAATTTTTAAAGATTCTGGCAGATTTGTACTGTATTTCACTATCATACTCATCTGCAATATAATTGTAATCTTTATTTTTAAGTTGTACTGTTCTACCTGTTTGTAATCCTTTATATGGTTTAGATGTTTTCCATACACGAATAAACATAGAGTTTTGTGCATCATCTGCAAAAGCTCCTTTAAACGAATTACTTAAACCACTAACAACACCAAACAGTAAAGTAAAAAGTAAAATGGCAAATGCTACTGTAAAACCAGACATTACAGAACGTAATCTGTTTTTATTAATACTTTGAAATATTTCTCTCCAACGATCTAAATCAAACATAATTAAATGGCTTTAGCTTTTCCTATAGCTGTAATTTCATCACTTATAATTAAGCCATCTTTTAAACGTACTACTCTTTTTGTTTGTTCTGCAACTTCTTCTTCATGGGTAATAACAAAAACCGTCATTCCTTCATCATTAATATCTTTTAACAAATCCATTACAGAATCTGTGGTTGTAGAGTCTAATGCTCCTGTTGGCTCATCTGCTAAAACTACTTTGGGTTTTGTGGCTAAAGCTCTTGCAATGGCAACACGTTGTTTTTGACCTCCAGAAAGCTCGTTAGGTAAGTGATTAGCCCAATCTTTTAAACCTACTTTATCTAGGTATTCTAAAGCAATTTCTAAACGCTCTTTTCTTGCCATTCCTTTATAATATAAAGGTAAAGCAACGTTTTCTAAAGCCGTTTTGTATGAAATTAAGTTAAAAGACTGAAAAATAAAACCTAAAAATTTATTACGTAATAAAGCCGCTTTTTTCTCGTTTAATTTATCAATAAGCTGACCGTTAAGATAATATTTACCTTCATCGTGTTCATCTAACAAACCTACAATATTTAAAAGTGTCGATTTTCCTGAACCAGAAGATCCCATAATAGAAACAAATTCACCTTCTTTTATATGCAAATCAATTCCTTTTAAAACATGTAAAGAATCTTTACCTATCGGATAAGATTTATGTAATTTTTCTATTTTAATCATTCTTGGCTAGTTTTTAAAAATATTAAATGATGCAGATAATACTTATCTTTTTTATGTTGAAAAAAATATATTTTTAACTCAACACAAACATAAGACGCTTCAAAATAAATTATGTTACAAGAAATTTAAAAAAAGATAAAGTATCTTTGTTTTGTATAAAATTTTACTGTTTTAATGATTGATTTACCTAAGGATAAAAAAATAATACTTTTTGATGGTGTTTGTAATTTATGTAATAATTCTGTTTTAAAAGTTATTAAACACGACAAAAACAACATATTCATTTTCAGTTCACTACAATCTAAAACAGGACAAGAAATTATAAATAATTTAAAAATAGAAATTTCTAAAATAGACTCTATAATATTATATGAACCTGGTATTTCTTATGATATAAAATCTACAGCTGCTTTAAGAATAATGAGTAGTTTTGGTGGTTTTTGGTCTTTATCTCAAGTTTTTTTACTCTTACCAGAAGGTTTTAGAAATCTTGTTTATGATTATATTGCAAAAAACCGATACAAATGGTTTGGTAAAAAAGACAGCTGTATGATACCTACACCAGAACTTAAAGCTAAATTTTTAGATTAAAAATGAATTCTTTACTATCTATTAAATATGCTTTATACTCTCTTGTTTTAACAATTGCCATAATTATTTTATCAGTAAAAATAAATGAAACAAACCCTTATGTTGTTTCTACAATAGTGGGATTACTTGCTTTTATTATCTTAATTTTATCGATTATTGGTCTTATAAATGCTTTAAAAAGTTTTAAAGAAGTTAAAAAATTTCAAACAATCTTTGCCTTTGCTGTAAACTTGTTTTTTTTAACTCTATACTCATATTTAATAATATCTAATATTTAAAAAACCAAAAATGGAATTACCAAAAGAAATAAAATGTGTAATTTTTGATATGGATGGAGTAATTATAGACTCCGAAGAAATTCATAAAAAAGCTTATTACGAGACTTTTAATGCAATTGGCGTTAATGTTTCTGATGATTTATACAAAACCTTAACAGGATCTTCTACCATAAATGCTTTTCAGAAATTAGTGGCACATTTTAATTTAGATTTAAACCCAGAAGAATTGGTTTTAAATAAAAGAAAAAGATATGTAAACTTCTTTGAAAACGATCCAACTTTACATTTAGTAAAAGGTGTAGAAGATTTAATAAAACATTGCTATAATAAAGGACTTACTTTAATTTTAGCTTCTTCTTCTGCAATGGTTAATATTGATAGAGTTTTTAATAGGTTCGATTTAAACAAATATTTTACTGCTAAAATTAGTGGAGCGGATTTAACTGCTTCTAAACCCAACCCAGAAATTTTTGAAAAAGCGGCTGTTTTAGGAAATACACCCAAAGAAAATTGTATTGTTATTGAAGATTCTGACAACGGAATTAAAGCTGCAAATGATGCTAATATTTTTGTTTTTGGTTTTAAAAATCCAATGGCAGAAGACCAAACATTAGAAAATGCAGATTTTATTATTAATAATTTTAAAAGATTAAAAAAGATAATTTAGTATTATTTTTTTAAAAAGCATAAAAAAAAGCCTATCAAAATTGATAGGCTTTTAGATAAAAATTTAACTAGTAATAAATATATATATTATAATACTCTTACGTTTACTGCGTTTAATCCTTTTCTTCCATCTTGTAAGTCGAATTCAACCTCATCGTTTTCACGAATTTCGTCAACTAATCCTGACACATGTACAAAATGTTCTTTGTTTGTTCCTTCTTCAGTGATAAATCCAAATCCTTTAGATTCATTGAAAAATTTTACGGTACCTTTATTCATTATAAAAAATTATTGTGTTGTTTGTTTTATTACTAACAACGTGTATATTAGTTACAAAGGTAATGCCATTTTTTAAATAATCACATAAATTATTGATTTTCTTTATTTTAAATCATTAAAGCCTATAAACAAAGGCTTTAAGTCTATTAAATTCTTCTAAAATATCTTCTACTACATCATTTACAGGTTTTATACCATCAATTAAACCTGCTATTTGACCAATTTCTAATTCTCCATTATCTAAATCCCCTTCAAAAATTCCTTTTTTAGCTCTACCTTTTCCTAATAACTCTTTTATTTTTTCTTTTGATGGATTTTGTTGATATAATTCTTGCAAATCATTGTAAAACTTATTTTTTATCAGACGAACAGGCGCCAATTCTTTTAAGGTTAAATGTGTATCGCCATCTTTAACGTTAACAATTGTATTCTTAAAATTGATATGTGCAGAAGATTCTTTTGTGGCTGCAAACCTACTACCAATTTGCACACCATCTGCTCCTAAAACCATAGCTGCCAACATACCTCTTCCTGTTGCAATTCCTCCTGCTGCAATTATTGGTATTTTAATTTGTTCTTTAACCATAGGTATTAGTGTAAAAGTTGTAGTTTCTTCTCTACCATTATGTCCGCCAGCTTCAAAACCTTCGCAAACAACGGCATCAACTCCTGCTATTTCTGCTTTTAAAGCAAATTTTACAGAACTTACCACATGTACAACTATAATCCCTTTTTCTTTTAAAAAGGAAGTCCAAGTTTTTGGGTTTCCTGCAGAAGTAAATACAATTTTAACCTCTTCTTCAATAATAATATCTATAATTTTTTCAATATCCGGATACAGCATTGGCACATTTACACCAAAAGGTTTATTAGTGGCTTTTTTACATTTTTGTATGTGCTCTCTTAAAACATCTGGATACATAGAACCCGCACCAATTAAACCCAAACCACCAGAATTAGAAACAGCCGAAGCTAAACGCCAACCAGAAACCCAGACCATTCCTCCTTGTACAATTGGGTATTTTATTTTAAAAAGTTCAGTTATTTTAGTTGTCATTAATAAAAGTGTAGTTTTAATTTAAACTATAAAGTAATCTTCAATATCAATAAAATTATATTTTTAATAATTTTATATTTTTCTCTTTATTGTCTTTATAAATTTTTAATAAATAGATACCTTTTTCTAAAAAAGAAACGTCTAATATCTTAGATGTTAAGCCTTCTTTTTCTAACAGTTTTTCTCCAAGAACAGAAAACAGTTCTAATTTTACATCATTAAAATCATCTATTGCAATAGTAAAAGTACTTTCCACAGGGTTTGGATATATTTTTACATCCAAAAAACTTTCATCAATCAAAGACAAACTTGCTTGATAACTATTTAATGCAGTTTCAAAATTAGGAATTCCGTAACCATATTGATCTGCAGGGTTATTAAATTTATCTGCAGATTTATAAACTGCTTGTTTTAAATATTCATTTAAATTCTCTGCGGATGTTTTTGCAGATGTTTTTAAAGCAAAACTTTCATTTTGATTTAAACAAGCAATTAAACCTGTCATAATTGGTGATGAAAATGAAGTTCCGCTAGAAGATGTTGTTATTTCTCCTGTTAGATAATTAATTAGTGATGGATTTTGTCCTTGTCCTAAAATCTCTGGTTTTATTCTTCCGTCTGATGTTGGACCAAAAGAACTAAAACTAGCAATTTCTCCCGAAGCATTTACAGCTCCTACAGAAATTACAGAAGAAGCGTCTGCAGGTGCTCCAATATATTTCCAAGAACTGTTACCGCTATTTCCTGCAGAATTTACCAATAATAAACCACGAGAAGCTCCTATTTCTGCTCCTCTAGATATAAAAGTAGTTTTACCATCCATATCATTATAGGTATGACTATGGTTAGCGTTGTCAAAAGTTGTATAACCTAAAGATGTATTTACAACATCAACACCTAAACTATCTGCTCTTTCTGCGGCTTCTACCCAAAGTGTTTCTTCTAAAATAGTTTCTGTTTCTGCAATTTCTGATATGAATAAATAAAATTTCGCATCTGGTGCGGTTCCTACAAATTCATCTTCTAAATAACCAGCAATAGAAGATAAAACATGTGTACCGTGGCTATTTCTTGTATAAAAATTCTCATTTCTATCCGCAAAATTATATCCTCCTAAAATTTGATTATTTTCTCTAATTCTTTTAAATGCTTCTAAAGTATTTACATTAGGAAAACCGGCATCAATTATGGCTATAATTTGATTTTCTCCTGTTAAACCTTGCTCGTGCAAATAATCTCCTTTTAACATTTTAATTTGATTATCTGCAGCTCCATAAACAAAATCGGTTTGTACATCATTAAATTTATTGTAATGATTAGGTGTAATTTGCTCAGATTTTGTTTCTGTTTTACCCGAAGCATTTAAACTTTTATTTGCAAACTCTACATGATCTATAAAACTATAACTTGCTAATAGATTGTTAATATCTTCAACATCTCCTTGTATGTGAATTGCATTTAACCACTTAGATTTTGCCAAAACTGTAATTGTGGTTTCATTTTTTAATTGATTGTAATAATCCGAATCAATAGGAACATCAATTTCATCCAAAGAAATATTAAGTCTAGTTCTTCTATCTAATGCTCTTTGAGAAAGCATTGTTAATGGATTTTCTAAAAAAGTAGTTTTATTGGGTTTATCCTTTAAAAAAACCCATGCATCTTCTTGAGATATAGCCTGAAAAGTAATTGTTAAAAACAAAAAAAGTAGTAAATTCTTCATAATCCGAATTTACTACTTTTTTATAAAAATTTTTTATTTTTTTTATGATATAACTCCAGAACCTAAAAGTTCTTCCTCTTTATACCAAGCCACAAACTGACCTTCTTGTATGGCAGATTGTTTGTTTTCAAACTCAACATATAAACCTGTTTCGACTTTGTATAATGTTGCATTTTCTAAAGGTTGTCTATATCTAATTCTTGCATCAACCTGCATTGTTTCTCCTACTTCTAAAGTTAAATCTTCACGAATCCAATGCATTTCTTCATTAGAAACAAACAACACATTTCTATATAATCCTGGGTGATTTTTACCTTCGCCAGCATAAATTACATTTTCTACAACATCGGTTTCTATAACATACAAAGCTTCTTTTGTACCACCAACATTTAACCCTTTACGTTGTCCTTTTGTAAAATAATGAGCGCCTTGGTGCTTACCAACCGTTTTACCGTCTTCTTTTTTGTAAGAAAACTTTGTAGCAAAATGAGCCAATTCTGCTTCTTTGTTTTCAAACTCTGGAGCTTGTTTTGTATACTGCTCAAAATCTGAAGGAATGGTAACAATAACTCCATTTTTTGGTTGAAGTTTTTGCTGTAAAAATTCTGGCAATCTAACTTTACCAATAAAACATAAACCTTGGCTATCTTTTTTTTCTGCAGTAATTAAATCTGCTTCTTTAGCAATTGCTCTAACTTCTGGTTTAGTTAATTCGCCAATAGGGAATAATGCTTTTGTTAATTGATCTTGTGATAATTGACATAAAAAATAAGATTGATCTTTGTTATTATCAATTCCGCCTAATAATTTATATACTGGTTTTCCATCAATAATTTCTTCTCCTTTTCTACAATAATGGCCAGTAGCTACATAATCTGCACCTAATTTTAAAGCGATGTCCATAAAAACATCAAACTTAATTTCTCTATTACAAAGTACATCTGGGTTTGGTGTTCTCCCTTTAGAGTACTCATCAAACATATAATCTACAATACGTTCTTTGTATTGCTCGCTTAAATCTACAACCTGAAAAGGAATCCCTAATTTTTCTGCAACAATCATTGCATCATTAGAGTCTTCTAACCACGGACATTCATTAGATATTGTTACAGAATCATCGTGCCAATTTTTCATAAAAAGCCCAATTACTTCGTAACCTTGTTCTTTTAATAAATAGGCTGTTACACTACTATCTACACCACCAGAAAGACCTACAACTACTCGTTTCATTTTTTAATTTTGAGGATGCAAAGTTACAACATTGTAAGAGATTTGTATATTGAAAAAAGTAATAGATAAATTGATTTGATTTATTAAATAAAATCTAAAAAAAATTATTTAATTATTCGTCTTTTTAGTGTAACTAGATTTACTCTTCTTTAATTCTTTTTCTGTGGTAATTTCTCCATCTAAATAATATTCCCACTCACCTACTCTTTTTCCATCTTTATACTCACCAAATTCTTTTAAATCACCATTTAACTCATAATATTTTGCAAGTCCGTTTTGCTTTCCATTTTTGTAAGTAATTTCTTCTATTAAAATGCCATCACTTGTATAAGTTTTAGAAACACCGTCTTTCAATCCATTTTTATAAAAAGATTCTTCTGTTATTTTTCCGTTGGGATAATAATTTATTAAAACACCATCTAATTTATCGTCTTTATAAAACTCTTCAGACATTTTATTTCCATTCGCAAAATAATAAATCCATTTTCCTACTCGTTTTTTCCCTAAAAAATAACCTTTACTTTGCACACCTCCATCAGAATTATAAAAAGTAACAAGAACTTCATCTTTATCTTCTGAATAAGTTTTAATAATTGATGGAAAACCAGAATTTGAATCATCATAAAACTTAAAAACACCAACCTCTTTTCCGTTTTTAAAAGTACCTGTGTATCTAATTTTGTTATTAGGATAATATTTTTGCCAAACACCTGTTCTTTTATTATTGGCATCAAATTGATTAATTTTCTGAGCTTTAGAATTTTTGCTGATAAAAAAAGCAAAAAAAACCAGAATAAAACTTAGTCTTTTTATATTTAACATTTAAAATAAATTTTAGAGTAAATATACATTAAACGTAATAAAATGAGTATTATTTTTTTAACACAAGAATTAGAAAATATGGAAAACCCTAAAAGGGAAAACCGAGAAAGAGTTGCTAATATTGTTTTAGAAAATAAAAAGTTAATTCGTTATTTGGTGTCAATTACTTTTGATGTAGATAACAAAGTATCTATAAAAGCCGCTTGGATTTTAGAGTGGATTTGCACTCACCATCAATTAGAATATATTTTACCACATTTAGATGAATTTACAAGAAAAATAGAACTCTTAAAATTTGATAGCGCAATTAGACCTTGTGCAAAAATTTGCGAACATTTGGCCAATGCTTATTTTTCTAATAAAGATAATAAAGTAAAAGAAAAATTAACAGCACAACACATTAATAGTATTATAGAAACTGGTTTCGATTGGTTAATAACACCACAAAAAATAGCTGTAAGAGCATATACAATGACTACTTTGTATTTATTTGGATTAAAAAAATCTTGGATTCACCCTGAGTTAAAACACCTTATAGAAACTAAAATTATTCATGAAAGTAAAGGTTGTAAAGCACGCGGAAAGCATATTTTATATTTGATAGAAAAACATCAAAAAACAACTTTATAAATCTGTTAAAATGCCTATTTTTGCATTTAACAACATAACAAAAAAATGGAATTAACACAATTAAATGCCATCTCGCCAATAGATGGACGCTATAGAGGTAAAATAGCAAAATTAGCAGATTATTTTTCTGAAGAAGCTTTAATAAAATACAGAGTTCGTGTAGAAATAGAATACTTTATTGCTTTGTGCGAAATTCCGTTACCTCAATTAGTGGACTTTAATTCTGATTTATTTGACGAATTACGTAAAATTTATATTGATTTTACTGCAGAAGATGCTCAAAAAATAAAAGATATAGAAAGCATTACAAATCACGATGTAAAAGCTGTTGAGTATTTTATAAAAGAAAAATTTGATGCTTTAAAATTAGAAGGTTTTAAAGAATTTATACACTTTGGGTTAACTTCTCAAGACATAAATAACACAGCTGTTCCGCTTTCTATAAAAGAAGCAATGAATGATGTTTATGTACCACATTATTTACAAATTTTAGATAAATTACAAGAATTAGTTGTAGAATGGGCAGATGTTTCTATGTTAGCAAGAACACATGGGCAACCAGCATCGCCTACTAGATTAGGTAAAGAAATAGATGTTTTTGTAGTACGTTTACAAGAACAATTTAATTTATTAAATGATATACCAAGTGCTGCTAAATTTGGTGGTGCAACCGGTAATTATAACGCTCATAAAGTTGCGTATCCAAAAATTGATTGGAAAGAATTTGGTACTAAGTTTGTACAAGAAAAATTAGGTTTACACCATTCTTTTCCTACAACACAAATTGAGCATTACGATCATATGGCTGCTTTGTTTGATAATTTAAAACGTATTAATACTATTATTTTAGATTTAGACAGAGATTTTTGGACATACGTTTCTACAGATTATTTTAAACAAAAAATTAAAGCAGGTGAAGTTGGTTCTTCTGCAATGCCACATAAAGTAAATCCTATAGATTTTGAAAATTCTGAAGGAAATTTAGGTTTAGCAAATGCTATTTTTGAACACCTTTCTGCAAAATTGCCGGTTTCTCGTTTACAAAGAGATTTAACAGATAGCACTGTTCTACGTAATATTGGTGTTCCTTTTGGTCATACAATTATAGCTTTTACATCTACTTTAAAAGGTTTAAATAAATTATTATTAAATAAAGAAAAGTTTAATCAGGATTTAGAAAACAATTGGGCTGTTGTTGCAGAAGCTATTCAAACTATTTTAAGAAGAGAAGCTTACCCAAATCCTTACGAAGCTTTAAAAGGCTTAACAAGAACTAACGAGAAAATAAATAAAGATTCTATTGCAAACTTTATAGATACTTTAGAAGTTTCTACAGAAATAAAAGAAGAGTTAAAACTTATTACACCTTCTAACTATACAGGTATTTAATGAAAAAATTATTTGGAGTACTTACAATTTTAATCACTTTAGTTTCTTGTAAATCAGAAATTGAAGATAATTCTGATCGATTTAAACAAGGAGTTTTTGAAGTTCCGGCCGGTAAAGGATATAGTAAAACTATAATTACAAGAATAGACTCGATTCAAATTGAAGAATATGATAAAATTGTAAGTATTTCTAATGATAGTACTACTTCAGAAAAAAGAATAAAACATATTGATACTTTGTATATCAAATGGAAAAATAATTTCTTTTATACTTTAAAAATGAAATCACCTAAAAAGGAACTAGATAAAGATCCTATTTATGTGCAAATAACCGAAGTTAAAGACAGTTCTTATAACTTTAAAGCAAAAATTGGTTTTAGTAAATTTGTTACAGACGGTACTATTTACAAAATAAAATAAGCTTAATTCTACTTTTTATCATTAAAATATATTTTACAAAAAGGCTTTTTTAAGAGTAATAATTATATATTTTTTAATTATTTTAAGAATTCATTAACAAATCTATTATTACATTTGTTTTTTTACACAAAATACGTTTTAAAATTAATTACACAATTATTCACTTTAAAAAACATATAAGCACAGTATTATTGGTAATTTTTTTATTACCAATGTCTATACTCTCTTTACATGGTTTTAGTAACCATGAGCATGTTATTTGTTATTCTAAAGTAGAAAATCATATCCATAAAAAAGATTTAGACTGTAAGTTAAACGTTTTAAAACAAAACCATTCTTTTTTAACTAATAACAGTTTTTATTTAGAGTTAAAGCAATCATTTGTTACAAATAATATATTACAATATAATTTCTTAAAAAATCATTATCATCTATCGTTTTCATTAAGAGGTCCACCCTTTTGTATTTAAATTAATTTCTATTTAATTTAAACTTATGAAAATAAAAAATGATAAAATTACTTTGTAAATATGTATTTGCAATATGTATAACAACAACTGCATTTACACAAGAATGTCAATTTTCTTTTAAAGGAAAAATTACAGACTTTCATGATAATACATCAATAATTGGTGCTTCTTTACAGATAGAAAATTCAAATAAATTTGCCACTACAGATTTTGACGGTTTGTTTGAATTTAAAAACTTATGTGAAGGAAAATATACCATAGTTATAAAACATATTTCTTGTGAAACTAAGAGAGTTACAGTTTCTGTAAATAAAAATACCTTTCAAGAAATTACATTAGAACATCATGTAGAAGATTTAAAAGAAGTTATTGTAACATCTACACATAATGTAACTGCAAAAACTAACCAAACCACAAAAATAGATAGTAAAACTATTGATGAATTTAGTGGTAAAAGTTTAGGAGATGCGTTAAAAAATGTTGCAGGTGTTTCTTCAATAAATACAGGTAATACTATTGTTAAACCAGTAATTAATGGTTTACACAGTAGTAGAATTATTGTAATGACAGATGGTGTTAGATTGCAAGACCAAGAATGGGGAATAGAACATGCGCCTAATATAGACATAAATAATGCCGATAAAATAACAGTAGTTAAAGGTGCTAATTCTTTAGAATTTGGTGGCGATGCTATTGGCGGTGTTATTGTTTTAGAACCTTCTAAATATGTTTTAAAAGACAGTATTTTTGGTAAAACTATTTTGGGTATACAAAGTAATGGTAGAGGTGGTAATTTACATAGTAGTATTACCAAAACTACTAAAAAAGGATGGTTTTTAAATGCTAAAACCACTCTAAAAAGGTTTGGAGATTTTAATAGTCCAGATTATAATTTAACAAATACAGGTTTAGCTTCAAAAGCTTTTTCTATTCATACAGGATTGAAAAAATTTGAAAATGGATTTACTGTTGATTATAGTTTTATTAACAACAATATTGGTATTTTGAAAGCATCACATATTGGTAATATAGATGATTTAGTAAGCGCAATTAATAATAAAGAACCTTTAATTGTAGAAAGTTTTAGTTATGATATAAATGCGCCAAAACAAGAAATAAATCATCATATTTTTAAAATTGATTATTACAAAAGATTTCAAGATTTAGGCAAACTTGATATTCAGTATGATTTTCAAAAAAACCAACGATATGAGTACGATATAAGGGTTGGAGACGACAAAGATAAAGCATCAATTGATTTAGATTTAACAACACATTCAATCAGTTCTACTTTTGATTTTAACAACAACTTAGAAAAAACTTATAAAATTGGTGTAAAAGGAGTTTATCAAAATAACTTTGCAAATCCTTTAACTGGTGTTAGACGATTAATACCTGATTATGATAAATTTGATGCTGGCATTTTTGCTATTGGTAATTATATTTTAAATGATAAAACAACTGCTAATGTTGGTTTAAGATATGATTTTAATTATATAAATGCTAAAAAATTCTATTTAAAAAGTAGATGGACAGAAAGAGGTTATGATGAAGAATATGGTAATCTAATTACTGGTGATTATACAACACAGTGGTTAGTAAACCCTAAATTTTCTTTTCATAATATTTCTGCTTCTGCAGGAATAGTTTATCAAATAAATGATAAAAACGCTATTCTTTTCAACTACGGATTATCTAATAGATCACCAAATGCATCAGAATTATTTAGTGATGGTTTACACCATTCTGCAGCTAGAATTGAGTTGGGTGATTTAGCTTTACAACAAGAAATTTCTAATAGAATTTCTTCTACATATAACTTTACATCAAACAATACTTTTATATCTGTAGAAACATTTTTTAATAACATTCATAATTTTATTTATTTAGAACCAACGGGTACAGAACAAACTATTCGTGGTGCGTTTCCTGTTTGGGAATATAAAGCTACAAATGCCAACTTATTTGGATTTGATTTTACATGGCGTCAAAAAATTAATAATGCTTTATTATTTAGCAATAAATCATCTTTAACTTTTGGTAACGACGTTAAAAACAATAAATCTTTAATTGATATCCCTGCTCCTAGCTTTAAAAATTCTTTAGAATATAAAAATGTAAATTGGCATCAACTAAGTGTTCGTTTAGATAGCGAGTTGGTTTTAAAACAAACTAATTATCCAAACAACAATTTTACAACTTATTTGCCTACTAAAGACAGCTACGAAGTTGTAGACATTAGCTCTACACCTGCAGGTTATCATTTATTACATTTACACACAGATGCCGTTTTTCATCTTTCAAAAAAAACAGATTTACAAATATCAGCTAGTGTAACTAATCTATTAAATACAAAGTATAGAGATTACTTAAATAGATTACGATATTATGCCGATGATTTAGGAAGAAATTATAACCTACAAATAAAAATTAATTATTAAATACACATTATGAAATCTATAAAACACATATTAATATTAGCATCAATTATTTTAGCAACAGCTTGTTCTAATGATGATGATCCAGAAGTAGTAAACGAAGAAGAATTAATAACTACAGTTACTGTAACATTAACATCGCAAGAAGATGGAACTGAAATTGTTTTAAATAGTGTAGATTTAGATGGAGACGGACCAAATGAGCCTGTAGTTACAGGTGGAGTTTTAGCAGCTAATACTATTTATACTGGTAGTACAAAAGTTTTAAATGAAACTGAAGATCCTGCAGAAGACATTACAGAAGAAGTTTTAGAAGAAGGTGTAGATCATCAATTCTTTTATTCTTTTGCTAATAGTTTAGCTATAGCTACTTATACAGATGCAGATGAGAACGGAGATCCTATTGGTATTACTTTTACATTATCAACTTCGTCTGCTGGTTCAGAGAACTTAACTGTTTCTCTTATACACGAACCAAACAAAAGTGGTGAGGGAGTTATAGATGGAAATATTACAAATGCAGATGGAGAAACAGATGCAGAAGTTACTTTCCCTTTAACAATAGAATAAGTTCTTACAAAAACATTTTTAGAAAAAAGTGCTGAATTTATAAATTCAGCACTTTTTTTATTTTACATATTTTGTCTTTTTTAAAGTACTTAAAATAATTAAAGACGCTAAAAAAAATAAACCTAAGCACAATACAGACCATTGCATAGAATCTGTAATTGCATATAATACACCATATACTAGAGTACCTAAAACTATTGCTATTTTTTCTGTAACATCATAAAAGCTAAAGTAAGTTGCATGATCTTCGGTTTCTGGTAATAATTTAGAATAAGTAGACCTAGTTAAAGATTGTATAGCACCTAAAACCAAACCTAAAACAGCACCTAAAGAATAAAAATAAGTAGCAACATTTGGCAACTCTTTATGTAATAAAAAAGCACCAAAACAAACCAGCATCCATATTACAATTGCAATTTTTAAAGCAAAAAAGTTTCCTTTTTTTTCTGATAATCTAGAAAACAAAAATGCTCCTAAAATAGCTACAATTTGTATTAATAAAACGGTTATAATTAAATCTATAGCTTCTAAACCTAATTCTGTAGAACCAAATATTGTTGCTAACAAAATAATAGTTTGTACCCCAACACTCAGTAAAAAAAAAGAAATTAAAAAACGTTTTAATGTTTGGTTCTCTACAACTTCTTTAAAAACTAATTTTAATTCTCTAAAACCTTTCCATATATAATCTTTATCTGGTTTTCTATTGTAAATATCATTTGGTAATTTTTTAAAAGTAAATTGTGCAAAGCCAATCCACCAGATACCAACCATAACAAAAGAAATTCTAGAAGCCATACCAGAAGAAATACCGAAAAAATCTGGCATTTGTATCATTATTAAATTAATAATTAATAAAATAACAGAACCAATATAACCATAAATAAATCCTTTTGCACTTGCTCTATCTTGTTGATCTGGATGTGCAACTTCTGGTAAATAAGCATTATAAAAAACCAAACTTGCCCAAAAACCAATACTAGCCAAAACTGTAAATACAATACCAATCCAAACAGTATCTATATCTTCAAAAAAATATAAGCTTGCTACAGATAAACCACCCAACCAACAAAAAAACTTCATAAACTTTTTCTTGTTACCGGTATAATCTGCTATACCTGATAATATTGGAGAAATAAAGGCTACTATTAAAAAAGAAAAAGACAACGCATAACTATATAAACTATCTGAATGAGACCAGTTTACACCCAAAAAAGAAACTGTTTTACCATCTGTAACTGCACTATAGTATAATGGAAAAACAGCTGTACTAATTACTAAAGAATATACCGAATTTGCCCAATCATAAAAAGCCCAAGCATTAATTAATTTCTTATCTCCTATTTTTAACATAATTACTTTTTTATAAAAAAACCGTTCAAAAAAATCATTTTTTTTGAACGGTTACAATATAGGAAATCTATTTGTTTTATTGTTTAATACTATTTAGCATTATACTGTGCTGCATATTTTCTTGCAGTAGGTAAATATGTTTTTAAATCTTCTATTCTAGATTCGTTAGAAGGGTGTGTACTTAATATTTCTGGAGTAGAACTACCACCAGAATTTTGGCTCATTCTTACCCAAACTTCCGCAGCTTCTGTTCCATCATAACCAGCCATAATCATAAAAATTAAACCCAATCTATCTGCTTCTTGTTCATGAACTCTACTATATTTTAACATTCCTAAACCAGATGTTACACCATAAGCGGTATTCCAAATAGCTTGTGTTTGAGGGTCTTTGTTAGATGTACCTAAAGCAACCAATAAAGTACCTATTTCTTGTCCGTAAGAAGATGTCATACGTTCTTGACCATGTTTTGCAAATGCATGAGCTACCTCATGCCCCATAACAGCTGCTACTCCATTTACATTATCACAAATTGGCATAATCCCTGTATAAAACACAACTTTTCCACCAGGCATGCACCAAGCGTTTACAGTTTTATCATCCACCAAATTAAACTCCCATTTATAAGCATCTGCCTCTTCTACCATATTATTTGCTCTCATAAATCGATCTACAGCTTCAGAAATATTTTTTCCAACAGATTTTATCTGATTAGTCATTTCTTTATTTGTAGATAATTTATTTTCTTCTAAAAAAGTAGAATACTGGGCAAAACTAGTTGGTAAAACCTGTGCATCACTTACTAAATTAACACGTTTTCTACCAGTAATTGGCACAGTACTACATTCTACAAATACTAAAACAGTTAAAATTAAAACAATTATTTTTTTCATATTTATCTTTATTTTATCAATTATTCAGACACTAGGTTCTTTAATTTGTCACAAATTTATTGTTTTAAAATTACAGATCTTAACTCATATAATAGTTTTTTTAGCCTAAAAATTTTAAGCTGTAAGTTAACTCCTTAAATTTCGTCTAAATTTACAAACAAAAAATAATTAAAATACATGAAGAAATTTGTATCCATCATAACCTTATTATTGATGATCAATTGCGTTGGAAATGCGCAAAACTCATCAAAAGAACAAAAGACGTATAAAGTGGAAAAAACAAATGCAGAGTGGAAAAAACTTTTGTCTCCTTTACAATACTATGTTTTAAGAGAAGCTGGTACAGAAAGAGCTTACACTAGTGAGTTTAATAGTAATCACAAAGAAGGAACTTATGTTTGCGCAGCTTGTAACACACCTTTATACAAATCTGAACACAAATATGAATCTGGTTCTGGATGGCCTTCATTTGATAGAGCTATTGAAGAAAATGTTGAGTTAGATGTAGATTATAAAATAGGATATGCAAGAACAGAATTAAAATGTAATACTTGTGGTGGTCATTTAGGGCATTCTTTTGATGATGGCCCAAGAGAAACAACAGGTAAACGCCATTGTATTAATGGTGTTGCTCTAAAATTTATTCCAACAAAAAAATAAGTACTTATTTTTTTTATCAAGCATAAACTTATAAATATTAGTACCAATAAATTACTTACCTAATTTGGTATTAGTAATATTCTTTATAATGATAGTTATTAATCATGTTTCTTTTTAAACGTATTAATAACTATCATTTTTTTTAAGAAAATGTATACAAAAAAGTATTCGTAATCAGTTTACAAATCGACTCTAATTCATATATTTGTGCTTCCTAAAAAAGAAGACAATTTATGTTTAATAATTTAAGCGAAAAATTAGATAAAGCCTTACACACCTTAAAAGGTCATGGTAAAATTACCGAGGTAAATGTTGCAGAAACTTTAAAAGAAGTAAGAAGAGCGTTATTAGATGCCGATGTTAACTTTAAAATTGCCAAAGAATTTACCAAAAGAGTACAAGTTAAAGCTATTGGGCAAGATGTATTAACTACATTAAACCCAGGACAATTAATGGTAAAGTTAGTTAAAGATGAACTAACTGATTTAATGGGTGGAGAAACTGTAGGTGTAAACTTAGGTGGATCACCAACCGTTATTTTAATGTCTGGTTTACAAGGTTCTGGTAAAACCACTTTTTCAGGAAAATTAGCCAACTTTTTAAAAACAAAAAAAGCAAAACAAGTTTTATTAGTTGGTTGTGATGTTTACAGACCTGCCGCTATTAATCAATTACAAGTTGTTGGAGAACAAATTGGTGTAGAAGTTTATGCAGAAGTTGGTAACAATAACCCTGTAGAAATTTCTGTAAACGCCATTAAACATGCAAAAGCTAATGGTAAAAATGTAGTTATTATTGATACCGCTGGTCGTTTAGCTGTTGATGAGGAAATGATGACAGAAATAGCAAACATCCATAAAGCTATTACACCACAAGAAACTTTATTTGTTGTAGATTCTATGACAGGGCAAGATGCAGTAAATACTGCAAAAGCTTTTAATGATATTTTAAATTTTGATGGAGTTGTTTTAACAAAGTTAGATGGTGATACTCGTGGTGGAGCTGCATTATCTATTAAATCTGTTGTTGATAAACCTATTAAGTTTATTGGTACTGGAGAAAAAATGGATGCTATTGATGTTTTCCATCCAGATAGAATGGCAGATCGTATTTTAGGAATGGGAGATGTTGTTTCTTTAGTAGAAAGAGCACAAGACCAATACGATGAAGAAGAAGCTAGAAAACTACAAAAGAAGATTGCTAAAAATCAATTTGGTTTTGATGACTTTTTAAGTCAGATTCAACAAATTAAAAAAATGGGTAGCATGAAAGATTTAGTTGGTATGATTCCTGGTGCTGGTAAAGCAATGAAAGATGTAGATATTGATGATGATGCTTTTAAAGGTATAGAAGCAATAATACACTCTATGACACCTTCTGAAAGAAGCACACCTTCTAGCATAAATGCAAGTAGAAAAAGAAGAATTGCAAAAGGTTCTGGTACATCTATACAAGAAGTTAATCAATTGATGAAACAATTTAATCAAATGAGTAAAATGATGAAGATGATGCAAGGCGGCGGCGGAAGAAAGATGATGCAAATGATGAAAGGAATGAGATAAAAAATATTTTTAAAAGATAAACATGCGTTTATCTTTTTTTAGTTTATATAATATACAATAACTAGAAATGATTTTATTAGACGGAAAAAAAACATCGGCAGATATTAAAGAAGAAATTGCTTTAGAAGTAAGAGATCTAAAAAACAAGGGACATAAAACACCTCATTTAGCTGCTGTAATTGTTGGTAATGATGGCGCAAGTATAACATACGTAAATGCAAAAGTAAAAGCTTGTGAACGTGTTGGTTTTGAATCTACTTTAATTAGATTATCTGAAGAAACTACAGAAGAAGAGTTATTAAATGAAATAGCTGTTTTAAATATTGATAATGATATTGATGGCTTTATCGTTCAATTACCATTACCTAAACATATTGATGAACAAAAGGTTTTAATGGCTATAGATCCTGATAAAGATGTTGATGGATTTCACCCAACAAATGTTGGTAAAATGGCTTTAAACTTACCTACATTTATTTCTGCAACTCCATTCGGAATTTTAGAACTTCTAGACAGATATAATGTAGAAACGTCTGGTAAACATGTAGTTGTTTTAGGTAGAAGCCATATTGTTGGTAGCCCAATGAGTATTTTATTATCTCAAAAAAGAAAAGTTGGTAATGCTACAGTTACAATGTGCCATAGTAGAACAAAAAACTTAAAAGAAATAACTTTACAAGCAGATATTATTATTGCTGCAATAGGAATTCCTGAGTTTTTAAAAGCTGATATGGTTAAAGATAATGTAACAGTTGTAGATGTTGGTATTACTCGTTTAGCAGATTCTAGCAAAAAAAGCGGATTTAGATTAGTTGGTGATGTTGCTTTTGATGAAGTTGCTGCAAAGTCTGACTTTATTACACCTGTTCCTGGTGGTGTTGGCCCAATGACAATTGCCATGCTATTAAAAAACACATTAT
Organism: Polaribacter sargassicola; assembly: GCF_021991835.1. Classification (GTDB taxonomy): domain Bacteria; phylum Bacteroidota; class Bacteroidia; order Flavobacteriales; family Flavobacteriaceae; genus Polaribacter; species Polaribacter sargassicola. The sequence continues at coordinate 153,924 of NZ_JAHDAU010000005.1, read as the reverse complement.
TAGCTTGCCAAAGAAAAAGCTAGTTTTTACATAAAATAAAAAAAGCGATGAATTTAAATTCATCGCTTTTTTTTATTCTTAAAACTAATTTATTAAAGATCTCCTTCTGCAAATTCTTTTCTATAAATTTTTACAATCACCAAGAACAAACTAATTAACAAAGGCCCAAAAATTAAACCTATAAAACCAAATAGAGGTACACCAACAATTACACCTATTAGGGTTATTAAAGGGTGAACGTTGTCTAATTTTTTTAACACAAAAAGCCTTATAATATTATCTGTAGATCCTACTACTACTATTCCATAAATTAAAATACCCCAAGCTGCAAAATCATTTCCAGAAGCTAAAGTTAAAATAAAAACGGGTAAAATACCTACAAATGTACCTATAAAAGGAATCATAGAGCCCACAGTAACAATTGCAAACCAAAAAAATGGGTTTTCTACATTAAAAATAAGAAAACCAATAAGGGCTATAACACCTTGTGCAATTGCAACTAAAGGAATTCCTATGGTATTAGAACGAACCATTGCATGAGATTCTGAACCTATAATTTTTAAATTTCCTTCATTAATAGGAATATATTTATATAAAGATTTTCTTAAAATATTTTCATTAACTAACATAAAATAAAGGATAAAATACATCAATCCTATTGATAAAAAGATATTAAATGTACTACCAACAAAACCTTGTAAATTATCGGTTAACCAACTAGAAATTTCAGAAAAATTCATTTTATCTGTAAAATTGTAGCCTACTTTTGTTTCTAAAGAAGTCATTTGAGACTTAAAGGATTCTACTATTTCTTCAGAATTACCTACTAAATCACTAACCTTATTTGCTAGCATAAATAAAATACCTGATACAGGTAAAAGTATACCAATAAATGAAACTATAATTATTAAAGTTGCTGCTATACTTGGCGCCCAATTTTTTTCTAAAAGATAAACCATCCATTTTCTTAATAAAACATAAATGGTTATAGCTCCTAAAATTCCGGATAAATAAGGAACTAGCTCTCTAAAAATTAAAATTGAAATAAATAAAATAAGCAATAAAACAAAAACTTGTCTTATTATTCTAGGTGAAATTGTGTCTTTCATGTTTAGTTGTTTATCGTAATTTAGAAATAATAAGGAGTTTATTTTATAACTATCAATTTATAAATTAACCCATATGTAATTTTATTATACTTGTTCCCTATTTACCAATTCTATAGAAAAAGCTGGTAAACAAATGGCTAAATATTCGCATTCTTCATCAAAAGGATTTGAATATTGAACTCTGGTATTTTTTTCTATTTTAATAGACTGTCCTGCTTCTAAAATAATAGTTTCATTTTCTATTATAAATTGTTTTTTCCCTTTTATAATATATGTGTATTCTTCGAATTCTGGTGTTTGAAACGGCTCGCTCCATCCTGCAGGTGCAACCATGTGAGCAATACTAACTTTAGAGTTATTATTGGTTGCATTACCAAAATGCTCTTCTATTAATTTACCATCTGTTGTTGGTACTACAAATGGAGATTTTTGAATGGTATATTTTTTTTTCATGTTGATTGGTTTGCGTAAGCGATTGAAGTGGCATCCTTTTTATGTAAAAAACACTTATTGAATAAATATAATACAAAATTATTATTTACTTAATAAGTGTTTTAAAAATGCTAAAAATTAATTTAACATAAAAAGATATAGCGGAAAGCGCGGTTTATGGCTTTCTTAAAAAAGGCATAAATACGCCCTAATTAAACCAAATTATAAAAGACTTCATTTTTGCTAAATCTGGTATTTGTTCTAAAGTAACTTTTTGAGTACTAAACTCTTTTAAACCTAGTTCTTCTTTATCAATTGCTATTGTTGCATTTAAATCATCTATAAACAAGGTAGCAGAAGAAAATGTAGATTCTACTCTGTTTATATTGTTAGAAGAATTGATTTCTGAAAAACTTGAGTTTAAATTAATGCCTGTTTCTGTTTTAAAACGCGCATCATTAATTTCTACACTTTTAATAGTAGATGTAGAATCTAATTGTTCTTTTGGCATAATAGTTAATAGTAACTTACCTCCTTTTTCATAAACAAAATACTCATCGTCTTCTTGAAAATAATTATCTCCTTGTGCTCCTTCGCTTAAATTTCTAACAATAGAATCTTTTTTAAAAATAGAGCTTAAATCTTTAATTTTTGTTTGTGATGTTAACTCTCCTATTTTTCCTTTTTCTATTTTAAATTTATTATTACTAGTACAACTAACCATTAATAATGAAAATGCAATTGCTGTTATTGATAAGATATTTTTATGAATCATTTTGTTATTTTTATACGTAGTTAAACGTATTTATTTTTAATTTGTTATTTAATCACTTTTTTTAATATACCAAATGCTGCTCTTATAAACGTAGCACTTGTTAATACTTTTACTATTGGATTTTGGGCTGTACTTCTTCTTCTAGAAGCCGTTTTTGCAGCTCTTTCTTCTCTTTGTCTTTCTTTTTCTTTCTGCTTCGCTAATTTTTCTTGTTCTTTTTTAAAGGCTTCTTCTTTTATTGCTTTTTCTTCTGCAATGTTTATCTTTTCTATTTTAGAGTTTAATAATTCGTAAGCACTTTCTCTATCTAAATTTTCGTTGTATTTGTAAAAAAGACGCGAATTATTTATTACACTTTTTAGCTCTTTTTCTGTAAGTACATCCATTCTACTCATTGGTGCGCGTAACATTGTTCTTGCCAATGGAGTTGGAATTCCTTTTTCGTTTAAGACAGATACAAAAGCTTCTCCGATACCTAATTGCGTTAAAATTTCTTTAGTATCGTAATAATCTGAATCTGGATAATTTTCTGCTGCTAATTTAATAGCTTTTCTATCTTTTGCTGTAAAAGCTCTTAATGCATGTTGTACTTTTAAACCTAATTGTGCTAAAATATCTTCTGGCACATCTTTAGGGTTTTGTGTTACAAAATACAACCCAATCCCTTTAGAACGAATTAGTTTTACAATACTTTCTATTTGGTTTAATAATGCTTTAGAAGCTTCATCAAAAACCAAATGTGCTTCGTCTATAAAGATGATTAATTCTGGTTTGTCTGCATCTCCTTGTTCTGGAAAAGTTTCATAAACTTCTGCCAATAATTGCAACATAAATGTAGAAAACAATTTTGGCTTGTCTTGTATATCTGTTAAACGTAATACAGAAATTATTCCTTTTCCGTCTTCATCTGTTCTGGTTAAATCTTCTACATCAAAAGATTTTTCTCCAAAAAATAAATCACCTCCTTGTTGTTCTATTTCTATAATTTTACGCAAAATTGCACCTGTAGATGCTGTAGAAATTCGTCCGTATTCTCCTTGAATTTCTTCTTTACCTTCTTGGGTTACAAATTGCAATAATTTTTTAAAATCTTTTATATCTAAAAGTGGTAATTTATTGTCATCGCAATATTTAAAAATAATAGAAACAATACCACTTTGCGTTTCTGTTAAATCTAAAATTCTTGATAATAAAACAGGCCCAAACTCAGATACAGTTGCTCTTAACCTTGTACCTTCTTGTTCTGATATTGTTAAAACTTCTATAGGAAATTTTTTAGCTGTAAAAGGAAAGCCAATTTTTGCATGACGTTCATCTATTTTTGCATGACCATCACTTGCTTTTGCCAAACCAGAAAGGTCTCCTTTTATATCCATTAACAAAACCGGAACTCCTTTTTCTGATAAGTTTTCTGCTAAAATTTGAAGTGTTTTTGTTTTACCTGTTCCGGTTGCACCAGCAATTAAACCGTGTCTGTTTAATGTTTTTAAAGGCACTTTTACAATTGCATTTGTAATTGTTTCTTCACCCAACATTGCAGCACCTAACTCTATAAAATCGCCTTTGGTTTTGTAACCGTTATTTATGTACTCAAAAAATTCTTCCTTCTGACTCATCTTCTTAAATTTCGATAAAAATAATCAAAGTTTAATAGTTTAAAAATTATTTATCCTTTAAAAAACAATTCTTACTCTTTTGTAAAATATTGCGGTATTAATCCTTTTAATTTTTCTAAAGTTTCATCAACAGTTAAATCACTCATTCCTCCTGCAGCATTTGCATGTCCGCCACCATTAAAATGTTCTTTTGCTAAAACATTTACAGGGTTTTCTTCTCCTTTAGATCGGAAAGAGATTTTCATAATTCCGTCTCTTTCTGTAAATACAATAGCAGCTTTCATCCCTTTTATAGATAGTACTAAATTTGCTAAATTATCTGTATCTCCTTTTACATAATTATATTCTGCTAATTCTTCTTTAGACAAAGAAATAATTGCAACATTATAATCGTATAAAATTTCTAATTTTTTACTCATTGCATATCCTTGCAAACGCAAACGAGTTTCTGTATTATTATCGCTTAATTTTTCGTGAATTAAATGATGCTCTACACCTGCTGCTAAAATTTTAGCTAAAACTTCGTGCGTTCTTGGCTTTACAGAATTAAATCTAAAACTACCTGTATCTGTTAAAATTCCTAAATATAAAGGTGTTCCTATTTTTGAATCTAACAAATCTAAATGGCCAGATTCTTCTATTAAATCTACAATTAATTGTGATGTTGATGATGCAGTAGTTTCGGAAACTGTAATGGTTGGAAAATCTTCTGGATTTAAATGATGGTCTATCATTATTTTTTTACAAGTTGCGTTTTCTAACAATTCTTGCATTTCTGGTCCTACTCTATTTGTTGCATTGTAATCTAAACAGAAAATTAAATCTGCATTTTGCATTTTTTCTGTTACTTGTTCAGGATTTTCATCCATTAATAAAATTGAAGAAGTATCTAACCAATATAAAAAACTTGGTGCTTTATCTGGATGACAAACAATAGCTTTTTTACCTAATTTTTCTATAAAATATTGCAATCCTAAAGAAGAGCCTATCGAATCTCCGTCTGCAGATTTGTGTGCTGTAATAACAATATTTGAAGCATCTTTAATTTCTGCTTCTATTTCTTTGTAAATATTCATGAATTCTATTTTTACAACTACCTCTTAATAGTAATTATTTCTTTTTAAGAACGTGTAAAGTTAGGTTATTATTAAAGAGAGTGAAAATGAATCAAAAATTATTACTAAAAAAATCTAGTTATTTTTTTTAAATAGTCTACCAATCTTTCTAAAAATATTTTGTTTTTTAACAATAACAACTTCACCTAAAATTACATCATCTTCTTCCATGACTATATTTAAGAATTTTGTTTTGTTAGATATTTTTACTTCTTGACTTTTAAAACCAAGATAAGATATTACAAGAATTACATTTTTTTCTATTTCTTTACTATCAATATTAATTGAAAATTTTCCATCAAAATCAGTTTGTACTCCATAAAATTGTTTCTTTAAGTAGACATTTACTCCAGGTAAACCAAAATTATCATCAGAAATAAAACCTTTAATTTGTATGGAATCTGAAACTTTTTCAATAAATATATCTTTTTCTTGACTCTGATTAAATTGAGCTACTTTATTTATTTTAACTATTTTTTTTTGACTAAATAAAGGATTTGTTAATGATAAAAAAGTTGATATTCCTAAAAGAAATTTAAAATTTGAATATTTATTATTTTCAATAGAAGAAATTTCGGTATTTAATTGTTCTGCTTTAAATTTTCCACATATTTCTTGATTATTATCTAAAATTTTTGCCAAATAAAAATTTGATTTTTTAGTAAAATCTAAGACTTCTTTTTGACAAATAGAACAGAACGCACCTCTTTCAGTTGGAGTCATCTTATTCCAATTTTGATTACAAGGTTTAGGAATCTGTACTTTATATCTCATTTTTAAATAAAAATTATACTTGCTAAGTTAAGAAGAAATTAAACAATATTATTCTGGTAATCATTTCCTTAAAAAGAGGCAATAAAAAAACCTTTAAAAACCTTTTTCCACTTTTCTTTCTCTAAATTTGATAATTGATTATCATCTAAAATAATACTTTTTAAAGAGTATTTATTTGTAAAAAAAGCATCAGGAATATTACTAATCTTACAATTATTAATATGTAGAAGTGTTAAAACCGGCATATTAATCAATTCTTTTGGTAACTCAGTAAATTTATTGTAACCTAAGTGAAAAACCCTAACTTTTTTAAGCGTTTCTATATTTTTAGGCAATGAAGATAAATTATTATGTTCTAAATATAAGTTGTTTAACGAGATTAACAATCCTATTTCATCTGGTAAATTATTAATATTATTTCCTGTTAACCATAAAGAACGTAGTTTTGGTAATCTAGCTAAATTTCTAAAAGTTTTTGAATTTGTTATTTTATTGTAAGATAAATTAATACTCGAAATACTACTTAGTTTAGCAATATTAATAGTAAGTTTTTCTAAACTATTATTTTGTAAATTCAGGAAACTTATTGGTAAATTAGAAATTAATTCTAAAACCTCATCTAAATTAATATTTTTATTTTCATTTAAAGAAAGATGCTTTAAATTATTAAATCTTAAAATTGATTTTGGTAAATTTCTTAAATTTAAACTATCTAAAATAAGTACTTCTAACTTTTCTGGATTCTTAATTGCTTTAAAAGTTTCATCTAAATTTAAAAAAGTATTACCAGAAAGATTTAACATTCTTAATTCTATAAGTTTATCTAAATTTTCTGGTACAATTTTTAAAAATTGATTACTTAAATCTAAACGATATAATGTTGTGTAATTTTCTGGTTTTAAATCAGTAAATGTAGTTCCAAAAGAACGTTTATAAGCGTTGCAACTTTGCAATAAAACTACTAATAAAATGTATGTTAAAATTTTATTCATTTGTTTTATTAGTATTAAAAAAACTGTTATTAATTTCTAAAAATAATTTGTCTTTTTTACTTACTTCCCAAGGAAAACGAGGATTTAAACCAAAACTATCATGTAAAGTATTCTGAACAAATGCACCTAATTTTTGAGAATTCATTCCAGCTTTTAAAGATCCATAAAAATAATTATTTTTATAAGCACCAAAAGCATATATATTAGCATAAAACAAGTTATTGTAAGGCCTTTTTGTATACCAAACATTTTTACTACTATCATCTGAATTTATAGGATTGTTTGGTGTTTTACTGTAATCTGGACTTGGCGTAAATAAAGAAAGTGCCATACCAAAATGAATTATCTCTTGAGGTTTTACAATAGAACTATAACTGAGTTCTAGAATACCTGTTCTACCAAAATCTGTTCCGTTTCCATAAAAAAAATTTCCTACTCTAAGATCGTTTTTAAACTGAACGTTAATGGAATTGTTTTCTTTACTGAAACGCATTAAAAATTTTCCTAATCGTTGATTAAAAAAACTTAAATCTCTGGGTAAAAACTCTTTTTCGAAGCCAAAACCTATTCCATAAAAATATTGCCTATTTTCTATTGAAGCTAATAAAGGTCCATCTTCAAAAAAAGAAGAGCCTAAAAAATTATTATTATTCCCAACCCCTAATAGAGTAAAAAAATCGAAGCCAAAATTAAACCCTGCAGTTTTAACAGTGTGTTTTTTTAATAAATAACCACTGTACAATGCAAGCCCTGTTTCTATAGAAAAATCATTAAACTGCCCTGTTCCTAAACCATAAGCACCTATTTTTATGCCTTGGTTTTGATTGCCTAATTGTATTTGTGCTTTTAATAAAAAACTCAAATTCACTTTAACAGATTGTGTATAAAAAATACTTGTATTTAATATAAAAAATAAAAAAACACCTAGTTTTATAATTGTAGTATTTAAGCTGTAAAAATTATAATTATTAAAAATAATAACTGATTTAATTAATATATAAATTTAAGGCTTTCTTTTTTAACATCAACCAAAACAGCTATCACTTTAAAGTTAAGGGATTTTTATTTATTCTAATCCTTTTTTACTTGGATTCCAAAATGGTTTTGTTTTAATCTGTTTGACATCCCATTTTAATTCTTTTCTAAAATATTGATTTAAAGCGATACAAACTCTACTATCTCCTGCTATATAAACCATTTTTTTACCTTTTAGTTTAGATGCTAATTCTTTAACAACTTTTAGAATATCATCCATAGAATTTTGTTTTATTATTTCTTATTACTCTTATTTAGATGATCAATAATTCCACTTCTAAAAACAGTTTTTAACGTTCTTTCTGGTTTATTTTCATAACCAATTATTATAGAACTATGCACAATCATTTTATCAAAATCAAAAACAATGGTTAAATAATCTTTTATTCCGGTTTCATGCCAATTAATTAAATACAAATTTTCTCCAATTTTACGAGAACGATAAGAAATATCCGAATTACCATTTCCTTTAGCAGGTCCAGCAATCCATTCATATTCTGCTTTTCCTTCATTAAATTCCATATGAATTGCAGTACCATTTTGATACTGAAAATTCAATAAATATCCATCTAAAAAAGCTCTAGTTCGCCAAATTGAAATTTGGTTTCTTCTTTTTTATTGGTTTGGGCAGTAACAAGTCTTGCACTAAAAAGTGCAAGACAAATACATATTAATCATTTCGTTTTCATATTTTAATTTTTAAAATTGATTAAAAATTGAATTTACCATTCGTGTTTTTATGCGCTTCTTTTGGTAAAATAGTTTCTATAGTGTCCCAATGTTCAGCAATTTTACCATTTTCAATTCTAAATAAATCATAAAAAGAAGTAGGTTTTCCAGCAAATTTCCCTTCGGTTACAGAAAGCACAAAATTACCTTCACCTAAAACCATATGATTCTTTTCAAAAACCATTGTAATGCCTTTTTTAGCCATTTCTTCAACTGCTTTTCCAAAACCAGAAAGCCCGTCTCCAATCATAGAATTATGTTGAATGTAATGATCTCCATCAAAATAATTTGACATTTTATCATATTCTCCATTAATCAAAATAGTATTTACAAAATCTTTTATTAAAGCTTTATTTGCTTCGGTTTTATCTAAATCTGTAAGATCAATAGTACCATCTGTCTGTGAATGATTACTTGGGTTTACAGCAGTTTTGTCAGAAAAATTATCCCAATGTTCTACAATTTGTCCTCCTTCAAATTTAAAAATATCGAAGCCTACTTTTGGTCCAAAAAAGTCGTAAATAGTATGTGTAAATGTGTAGTTTCCATCTTGAAAAGTACGAACTACATTTGCTTTAAATCCGCCTTCTGGCGCATGATGTAAAACTTCTCCAAATCCCTCTAAACCATCTGCAACCATTAAATTGTGTTGTTTATAATTGGTAGGGTTTATGTAAGCAATTGTAGATTTATCTCCAGTTTCTAAACTTGTAATTAATGCTGCTGCTTTTTCTTTGTTTAATAATGCTGTTTTAGTTTCCATTTTTTCTATTTTTTTTGTTGATACTTCTTTTATTGTGTTACAAGATGCTATTGTAAAAGCAATTGCAACCGTTATTATTATTTGCTTCATTTCTTTGTTTTTGTCTGATACAAAGGTGCAGCAAGTATTAATTTTACAAAAGATGAAAAAAGGAATAAAAATGGTTAAAATCGAACCTTTAAATACTAGAAACGGACTTTATAAACGAATTTGGGGTTAATCCTGTATTTTTCTTAAAATACTTTGTAAAGTTTGTAGGATCATCAAACCCTAAACTATAAGCTAATTCCGTGCTTTTTATAGAAGAGTTTATCAAACTTCTTTTTGCTTGTAGAATAATATAATCATCAATAACATTCTTTGCAGTTTTGTTTACCAAATCTTTACAAATGGAATTTAAATGTTTGTATGTAATCGCTAATTCATTTGCATAAAAACTAGCATTTCTACTTTTGGACAAATTATGTTCTATTAGTGATGTAAATTTTTTAAATACACTAATTTTAGAAGAATCTTTAATGTAAATAGTCTGATTTTGTTTGATGTTTTCTGCTTTTGAGATAAGAATTGTAAACAATGAATTGATAATGTTTTTTTGATTAAACATCGCTGTATTATAATACTCTTTCTGTAACAACTTAAAATAATCATTAAAATCTGACTCTTTTGGAATTTGTAATATTGGAGAAAATAATTGCGGATTAAATAATCTAAAAACAAAATCTTTTGATAAGTTAGCAAAACAATCTACAAAATACGCTTCTGTAAAAATGATGCAAAAACCTTTTAGGTTGTTAGAAAAATCGAAAGCAGTAACCTGTTCTTTTGTTAAATAAATCAAACTATTTTGTTGTACAGGAAACCAGTTAAAATCTATAAAATGCCTTCCACTACCTTCTATAAAAAATATTAAATTATAAAATTTAAGTTGATGAGGCAATTCTGGATGATGATCGTGTTCTTCTTTGTGTTGAGCAATTCTTGATATAGGAACAATTTCGAAACCAAAATCTTCTGTTTTCTCTGAGTTAAATTCTATATACGGAATTCCTTTCATATCAATATTTCTCTTAATTTATTAGAAAGAATAATACTAATCAATCCAGTTCTTAAAATCTTTTACACGCTCTCTACTTACAATAATTTCTGAGTCATTATAAGAATTTAAAATCAATTTTAAGCGAGAATTAGAATAGGCAATTATGTCCTTTATAGAATTAATATGGATAATGAAGGTACGATTTACTCTAAAAAAATGTTCTGGATTTAACTGTTCTTGCCAAGTTTCTAAAGAATTATCTAGCAAAAAACTTCTATTTTCTTTAGTGTGAATGTATGTTGATTTGTTTTCGCTATAAAAACACTCTACATCATCTATTGGTATTATTTTTATATGTTGACCAACTTTTATAGACAATCTTTTTTTAAACTTTCTATCTACCGGATTAATTAATAGTTTTCTGATATCATTAATATTTACCTGAACGTCTGTTTGCTTTGGTTGGTTTTCTTTAAACTTATCAACTGCAACTTTTAATTCATCATCATCTAAAGGTTTTAATAAATAGTCTATACTATTTAATTTAAATGCTTTTAATGCATATTCATCATAAGCTGTTGTAAAAATAATGGCAGATTTTACTTCAATTTCTTCAAAAATTTCAAAAGATAATCCATCAGAAAGTTGAATATCTAAAAATATTAAATCTGGATGTTTATTGTTTTGTAACCAATTTAAAGACTCTTCTACAGAATGCAACATTTGCTTTACTTCTATATTAATAGCAGCTAACATTCTATTTAGTCTTCTTGCAGCTGGTTTTTCGTCTTCAATAATTAATACATTCATTTTTTTAAATTTTTACAGCTTTTATTAATTCTTTTCGTTCATAAATTCTTTAATCTTTTTCTCTTCCCAGTTTTTAGTAAAACTACCAGCAAAACCAAAAGTTCTTAAGGCATCAAAAATTAGAAAAATTCCCCAAACCAACCAAAAAGGAATGTGTATAAATCCATCTGCATTATATTGGTTACTAAATACAAGATTTCCAAAAATTTTAAAAGAAAACGTCCAAACAAAGGTTAAAAATAAATTTACTATTATGTATGTAATTACATGTTTGTAAAACTGTTTAATTTCTGCAACTCTTTTTTTTGCTTTTATTAATCTCTTTTCGTCTAAATTTTCCATCTTGTTAAAATTTACGGTTTCTTGTTTCGTCTTTCTCCATCATTTCTTTAATTTTTCTCTCTTCCCACTCTGTACCAAAACCTAAAGATTTAAAACCAAAAACCCCTAACCAATGAAAAATCATTCCTATTCCCCAAAAAAGCCACGTAGAATACACTCCAAAGTTAGTTAAAGCATCTTTAAAATTATAACCACTTTGCATTAAACCAAAAACAATAATACCACTAATAAAAATGTTAACTAAAACATATACAATTAAATGAATGTAAAAACCTTTTATCTTTTTTACTCTTTTTTTTGCTTTAATATAACTCTGTTCTTGTCTAAAATCTCTTTCCATTACTTTTTATTTTTCGTTCATAAATTCTTTAATCTTTTTCTCTTCCCAATTTTCACCCAAACCGATTAAACTCATTCCGAATACCGAAAACCAATGAAAGAAAAGTCCAATACCCCAACCACATAGAGAAAACCAAAACCAATGAAAACCTGGATCGAATTTTAAATTTATAAAAATTAAAGTTGGTATAATTATACAGTAAACTGTTAAGTGAGAATAGAAACCTTTTATTTTTTTTACTCTTTTTTTAATTATAAGAAGTTTTTGCTCTTGTGTGTAATTTGATTCCATTTTATCTTGTGTAATTTTATTCATTCATATATTTTTCAATATTTCTTTTTTCCCAATCTTTATTAAAAATGATATTTAATCCAAAAACATTTAAAGCCTGAAAAACAACTCCGATTCCCCAAAAAAACCAAATTTTATAATTTCCTAAATTAAAAAATGCTTCTTTAAAAGTGTCTCCATCGTTTATATCACCAACAATAAAAATTGCACTCAAAAATGTGTTTACTACAATATAAACTGCCAAATGTTTATAAAACTTACTTATTTTTTCTACCTTTTTTTTAGCTAAAATATATCTTTGTTCTTCTGTAAAATTTGCTTCCATTATTTATAATTTTTACGTTGGTTTTCTTTATCCATTAATTCTTTAATTTTTTTGTCTTCCCAGTTTTTACCTAATAAAACACTGTAATTGTTTACTTCTAAAAAGTGAAAAGTTAAGCCCATTCCCCATCCGAATAAAGGAAACCAAAACCAGTGAAATCCTGGAGAAAATCTTAAATTAATAAATATTAAAAAAGGAATTACAATACAGTAAGAAGTTAAATTTTGATAAAATTCTTTTAACTTTTCTACTTTTTCTACTGCTTTTACGTATTTGCTATTTTCTAAATCGTTTGTATTCATAATGTCGTTTATTTTATATAAGAGAGGTAAACTCACCTTAAAAGTTTTGTTATTATTTTCTATTTTCACTCCTTTTTGAGTGATTAATCCATATCTGTCTGCAATATTTTGTAAACCAACTTTTGTGCTTTTACCTATTGCTTCTTTAGGATTGATGTTATTTTCTATAATTAAGTAATCATTTTCTTCATAAATAGAGATTTCTAAAGGTTTAGAAGAAGAAACCACATTGTGCTTTACTGCGTTTTCTAACAATAACTGTAAAGACAGCGGCACAATTTTTAAATCTATATTACTTACCTTATCCGGAATGTTAAATTTTACAGCATCTTCAAAACGCATTTCTAACAATTGCATATATGTTTTTGCAAAGGTTAACTCTTCTGTAAGCGTTGTTAAATCTTTATTTCTTTGTTCTAAAACATACCTATATACTTTAGACAATTTGGTAGTAAATTTTTCTGCTTGCGCAGGATTTTCGCCAATTAAACTAGTTAATACATTTAAACTGTTAAATAAAAAATGAGGATCTATCTGACTTTTTAAAGATTCAAATTTTGCAGTTTCTGTTTTTGCTACAATTTGCTGTTCTGTAGTTTCTTTTGTCATTGCAATTTTCCAGTTTTCCATAAAACCTTTTGCATGAAAAAAAACTGCTACACCTAAAGAAAAAACAATTGCAAATAAATGTATCAAAATTAAAGTACCGCTAAAAAAATTTTCGCTCTTGTACCCAAAGAATAATATATATTGTACGTAGTGTATTATTAAAACCGCAATTACTGTATAAACAACTGTAGATATAATTCCTGCCCAAACTCTTTGATTGGTTTCTTCTACCCAATCCCATTTAGAGTTTAAAAACTCATTTACAATTCCGTTTCCTAAACCTAAAGTAAAGGAATACATTGCAGAAATTAAAAAAGTTAAACCTATTCCCTTTAAACTAAACTGCTGATTAATAATTATGAAAATAATTCCTATAACGATTGCTAGTTTTAAAGAAATTATAGAATCACTTTTTATTTTTTTAAAAACACTTGAGTTTAATCTTATCATTTTTTTTAATTTATACAGTACTAAACTTACTTAAAATTTAATTATTAAAGATACATCTTTATCAGAAACTGTAAATTTAGCATCTTCATAATTTGGTGGTCCAAAATTCATTACATTATTAGAAGCTCCGTAATCTTCCATTGGCATTCCGTAAGAATTAAAATCCATCTTTTCATTATTATTTTTATCATGATAACAGATAATTGCATATTCTCCTACTTCTACATTTTTAAAAGTTACTACACTTTTTCCTTCTTTAATTTTTGATGCAGAAGCTTGTAACGGTATTATTCTAAAATTAGCTTTATCATACAATGCAAAGCCTACTTTTCCTTCATCAGAAACAGCATTAACAACTGTTGCTGTAATTGTTTTTTTCTGAGCCGTAACATTATTAGTAATAAATAACATTGCTCCCATAATAACTGCTAGTAAAAATTTCATAATATTTTGTTTTAGTGATTAATTACAATACAAATATGCAACGGAACGTTAGTTTTAGAAATTAAAGAATACCGAATTGTATTTTTTTAAAGATGAACTGTAATTATCCATACCAAAATGGTATTTATACACTAATTATCACAAAAAAACCTTTTTAAATTTTATCAAAAAATTGGATATTAACCATTTATGTTGATTTATTTTTAACGCAAAATCCAATTTTGCTTAAATTTGATAAAACTCACAAAAAAGAGATATATTTTTAACAATAAGTTTTAAAAAATATATACTTTAGCAGCATGATTACTGCAACAAGAAATAAATTATGTACTACAATAGCTCCCGGTATGCGCTTACGCAACCGACGTTGTTAATATTATATATTAGCAACAAATTACCCTATTACAGTATTTAACCATTTATTTTTTATCGTGAATCTTTCTACAAAAACTTACTTACAACCCTATGTTATTTTAAATAATAACAATATAAATGTACGACGTTATACAACATGTCGCCCTTTGGGGTATGTTCTAAATTCAAAGAATTAGGTGAGTCCAATTCTACAGTATAAAAAAACAAACAACAACTTTATAAAAAATAAACACACACAATGCAATGGAAATTGTAATTGCTAACAAATCACATACAGTTTATGCAGATATTATTTGCAAAACTATAGAAGATGCTGCACAAGTAAGAGGTACTGGTATAGCTAAACGTAAACCAGAATATATTGCCACTAAAATAGAAAATGGTAACGCAGTAATTGCTTTAGATAATGGCAAGTTTGCAGGGTTTTGTTATATAGAACAATGGGGACATGGAAAATTTGTTGCCAATTCTGGGTTAATTGTGCACCCAGATTATAGAAACATTGGGCTTGCTAAACAAATTAAAGAAGTTATCTTTAAGCATTCTAGAACCAAGTTTCCAGATGCTAAAGTATTCAGTATTACTACTGGTTTAGCTGTAATGAAATTAAATAGTGATTTAGGTTACAAACCTGTTACTTTTTCTGAATTAACAGACGATCAATCTTTCTGGGATGGTTGCCAAACTTGTAGAAATTATGATGTTTTAACAAGAACAGACAGAAAAATGTGTTTGTGTACAGGTATGTTGTTCGATCCAAAAAACAATAATAAAGAAGCTTCTGTAGAAGTTAAAGAAAGCGTATTTAAAAAATTAAAAGATATTAAACAGAACTTGTTTCTAAAAAAAGAAAATAAAAAATGAAAAAATTAGTAATTGCATATAGCGGAGGATTAGACACATCTTATTGTGCTGTAAGTTTATCTAAAGAATATGATGTACATGCTGTAAGTGTAAATACAGGTGGTTTTACAAAAGAAGAAATTAGCCATATAGAAAGTAACGCCTACAAAATGGGAGTTACAACTTATAAAAATATTGATGCAGTTGCTACTTTCTATAATAAAGTAGTTAAGTATTTAATATTTGGTAATGTATTAAAAAATGCCACTTATCCTCTATCTGTAAGTGCAGAAAGAATTATACAAGCTATTGAAATTATTGAATATGCCAAAAGTATAGATGCAGAATATATTGCACACGGAAGTACTGGTGCAGGAAATGACCAAGTAAGATTTGATATGATTTTTCAAACATTGGCGCCAAATATTAAAATTATTACCCCAATTAGAGATCAAAAATTAGCCAGACAAGAAGAAATTGATTACTTAAAGTCTGAAGGAATTGACATGAATTGGGAAAAATCTAAATACTCTGTAAACAAAGGTCTTTGGGGAACAAGTGTTGGTGGTGTAGAAACTTTAAAATCAGAAAAACCATTACCTAGCGAAGCGTATCCTTCTCAATTAGAAAAAGAAGGAGAAGAAAAAGTTACGTTAACTTTTAAAAATGGTGAATTTGTTGCTTTAAACGGACAAGAAAATGCACCTGAAATAAATATTGAAAACTTAAACAATATTGCTTCTAAATTTGCAATTGGTAGAGATATTCATGTTGGAGATACTATTGTTGGTACAAAAGGAAGAGTTGGTTTTGAAGCTGCAGCTGCTTTAATTACTGTAAAAGCACATCATTTATTAGAAAAACACACTTTAACAAAATGGCAATTACAACACAAAGAATATTTATCTAGTTTTTACGGAATGCATTTACACGAAGGTCAATATTTAGATCCTGTAATGAGAGATACAGAAGCTTTTTTACAAAGTTCTCAAAAAATGGTTTCTGGTGATGTGGTGGTTTCTTTAAAACCATATCATTTTACTTTAGATGGTATTGTATCTAAACACGATTTAATGTCGAGCGCATTTAGTACGTATGGTGAAGAAAATAAAGCTTGGACAGCAGATGATGCTAAAGGTTTTATTAAAATTATAGGTAACCAGAACAAAATATATCAACAAGTAAACAAATAATTATGTTAGAAGTAGGAATTATTGGTGGTGCAGGTTACACAGCAGGAGAATTAATAAGATTATTGTTAAATCATCCAGAAACAAATATCAATTTTGTGTACAGTACTTCTAACGCTGGTAATAAATTATATAAAGTTCATCAAGATTTAGTAGGTTCTACAAAAATAGATTTTACAAGTAAAATTAATGCTGATGTAGATGTTTTATTTTTATGTTTAGGTCATGGAAATTCTACTGCTTTTTTACAAAACAATAGTTTTTCTAATCACACAAAAATTATTGATTTAAGTAATGATTTTAGATTAATTGCTGATAAAAATTTTGAAGGTAAAGAATTTGTTTATGGTTTGCCAGAATTACAAAAAGAGGCTATAAAATCTGCTAAATACATTGCAAACCCTGGTTGTTTTGCAACTGCTTTACAATTGGCAATTTTACCGTTAGCCGCAAACGGATTGTTAAAAAACGATGTTCATATAAACGCAGTAACTGGTGCTACAGGAGCAGGAACTTCGCTTTCTGCAACTACGCATTTTACATGGAGAGACAATAATTTTTCTCACTACAAAGCTTTTAATCATCAACATTTAGGAGAAATTAATCAAACAGTAAATCAATTACAAAGTGATTTTAATGCAGAAATTAACTTTATGCCAAACAGAGGTGATTTTTCTAGAGGAATTTTTGCAACAACGTACACAAAGTTTGATGGTTCTTTAGAAGAGGCAAAATCAATTTATAAAGAATATTATAAAGATGCTGCTTTTACATTTGTTTCTGATGAAAGTATTTTTATGAAACAAGTAGTAAATACTAATAAATGTTTGGTTCAGTTAGAAAAACATGGCAATAAATTATTAATAACAAGTACTATTGATAATTTATTAAAAGGTGCTTCTGGTGCAGCGATTCAGAATATGAATTTAATGTATGGTTTTGAAGAAACATTAGGTTTAAATTTAAAAGCGAATTATTTCTAGAAAATAGTTTTTAGTTTTTGGTTGTTAGTTTATAACACACTCATCCAAAAACAAAAAACTATCAACAAAAAGCAACAATTATGAAAGCAGCAATTATAGGTGCAGGAAGTTTAGGACAATCTATAGCAAAAGGATTATTGACTAACAAAACAGTTACATCTCTTTATATGACAAAGCGTAACACCAATTCTCTAAATAAATTTAATATTTATGATGAGGTGGTTTTAACGTCTGATAATGAAGAAGCTGTTAAAAATGCCAATGTTTTAATTTTTGCGGTTCAACCCAGACATTTTGAAGCTATTTTAAAAAATATAAAGCCATTATTAACAGAAAATCATATTATAATTTCTGTAATTACTGGTTTTTCTATTGCTAAAATAGAAGCTGTTGTTGGCAAAGAGCAATATATTATACGTTCTATGCCAAACACTGCGGCTTCTGTTGGTCAATCTATGACGTGCCTTTCACCAAATACAAAAGGAAAAGAAAAAGTAGAAATTGCCAAAACTATCTTTAATAGTTTGGGTATTTCTATGGAAATACCAGAAGAGCAATTACAAGCTGCAACTGTTATTTGTGCAAGCGGAATTGCTTTTTGGATGCGTTTAATACGCGCAACAACACAAGGTGCAATTCAGTTAGGTTTTGAAGCCGATGAAGCACATGAATTGGCAATGCAAACTTGTTTTGGTGCCGCTACATTATTAAAAGAATCTGGCAACCACCCAGAAGCAGAAATAGACAGAGTTACTACTCCTGGAGGTTGCACTATAGAAGGTTTAAACGAAATGGAACACCAAGGTTTAAGTTCTTCTTTAATAAAAGGAATCAACAAATCATTTGATAAAATTAACCAAATAAAAAACTAAGAAAATGCCACTATTTAACGTTTATCCTTTGTACGATGTTACACCTGTTAAAGCAAAAGGAATTTATGTATATGATGATAATAAAACGGAATATTTAGATTTATACGGAGGTCATGGAGTTATTTCTATTGGTCATGGTCATCCTAAATATGTAGAGGCAGTTTCTAAACAAGTTTCTCGATTAGGTTTTTATTCAAATGCAATTCAAAATCCATTACAAAAAAAATTAGCCTCAAAATTAGAAGAGGTTTCTGGTTGCAAAGATTATCAATTATTTTTATGTAATTCGGGTGCAGAAGCCAATGAAAATGCCTTAAAATTAGCTTCCTTTAAAACAGAAAAACCTAGAGTAATTGCTTTTTCAAATAGTTTTCATGGTAGAACTTCTGCTGCTGTTGCTGCTACAGATAATAAAAATATTATTGCTCCAATAAATGCCCAACAAAAAGTTACTTTTTTAGATTTAAATGATATCGATGCTGTAAAAACAGAACTAGAAAAAGGTGATGTTTGTGCAGTTATTGTAGAATTTATACAAGGTGTTGGTGGTTTAGACCAAGCAGATGCAACGTTTTACGAACAAGTAGATGCGCTTTGTAAAGCTAATAACACTATGTTTATTGCTGATGAAATTCAGTGTGGTTACGGGCGTTCTGGTAAGTTTTTTGCTTATCAATATTACAATGTTACGCCAGATATTATTTCTATAGCTAAAGGTATGGGAAATGGTTTTCCTATGGGAGGTATTTTGATTCATCCAAGCATTGAAGCTAAATTTGGAATGTTAGGTACTACTTTTGGAGGAAATCATTTAGCATGTGCTGCAGGTTTATCTGTTTTAGAGGTTATTGTAGAGCAAAATTTATTAGAAAATGCAAATGAAATTTCATGTTATTTTTTAAAAATAGCCAAAACAATTCCGCAAATCAAAAAAATAAAAGGTAAAGGACTAATGTTAGGTTTAGAATTTGATTTTGAAGTTGGCGATTTACGTAAAAAATTAATTTACGATTACCACATTTTTACTGGTGGCGCAATGAATAAGAAGTTATTAAGAATTTTACCTCCATTAACTGTTAGAAAAGATCATATCAATCATTTTTTTGAAGCTTTAGTTGATGCTTTAGAAGCATAAAAAATAAAATCTAAAAGATGAACACTTTATTATCTATAGAAACTAGAAATGCTGTTTTATTAACAATGGCATCACTTTTAGAACAAGAAAGAGAAGCAATTATAAACATCAATAAAAAAGATTTAGAAGCTTATAAAGGTGATGATATTTCTATGTTTGATCGTTTAAAAGCAGATAATGCAAAAGTTGATGAAATGATTAAAGCTGCAAAACATTTGGCTACACAAGCAGATCCTGTTGGTGTAGAACGTTTTAGTTTTAAACATGATAACGGTATGCAAGTTTATAACAAAACAGCATCTTTTGGTACAGTTTTAATTATTTACGAATCTAGACCAGATGTAACTGTAGAAGCTGCAGGAATTGCTTTTAAATCGGGTAATAAAATACTTTTAAAAGGTGGTAAAGAGTCTTTAAACTCTAATTTGAAAATTGTAGAACTTTGGCATAAAGCTCTACAAAAACATGGAGCATCTACAAATTGGGTAGAATACTTACAGTTTAATAGAACCGAAACTCAAGCTTTTTTAGAAAAACCAACACAAAAAGTAGACTTAATTGTTCCTCGTGGCGGAGAACGTTTAATAGCTTTTGTTAAACAACACGCTACTTGTCCGGTTATTATTAGCGGACGCGGAAACAATTTTGTGTATGTTTCTAAAGAGGCAGGTTTAGATATTGCAATTGATATCATCATTAACGGAAAATCTAAAATATCTGCTTGTAATGCCGTTGATAAAGTTTTAATTGATGAAAATTTAGCGGATAAAAATACTTTTATCAACAAACTAATATCAAAATTAAATGAAAATAAAATTACAGTTTTAGGTGATGAAATTGTGGCTAAAAATCATCAACTAGAAGCAATTTCATCAAACGAAGTTTGGTATGAAGAGTTTTTAGATTATAAAATTGTAATTGGAGAAATTGCATCGAACGAGGCAGCAATTTCAATGATAAATATTTATGCAGGTGGTCATTCTGCAGCAATCATCACAAAAAACGAAACAGAAGCCAAATTATTTATGGAAAATGTAGATACTGCTGCTGTTTATCATAATGCTTCTACACGTTTTACAGATGGTGGTCAATTAGGTTTGGGCGGCGAATTAGCAATTAGTACGGATAAATTACACCAACGTGGACCAATTGGTTTACAACATTTGGTTACAAATAAATGGTACGTTCATGGTAATGGACAAACAAGATAATATGCAAAAGAAAAAGCGAATTTTACTAAAAATAGGTTCTAATACTCTTACCAAAGAAACCAATAATATTTCTAGAGGAAAAATTGAAGATATTGCAAATCAAATTGCAAAATTAAAAGATTCTTGCGAGTTTATTATTGTAAGCTCTGGTGCAATTGCTGTTGCAAAACAGTTTGTAAAATTAGAGAGTAAACAAGAAGATGTCTTTGTAAAACAAGCATTAGCATCTATTGGGCAGCCACATTTAATTAGAATTTATCAAGAAATTTTTAGAGAATATGGCTTGTTAAGTTCTCAGTGTCTACTCTCCTATTCAGATTTTGAAAAACAAGAAAGTAAAACCAATATTGTAAATACCATTAATGTTTTAGTAAACAATAATTACATACCTATCATCAACGAAAATGATACTGTTGCCACTGATGAAATTAAGTTTGGTGATAATGATAAATTAGCAGCATTAACAGCTACTTTATTAGACGTAGACTTATTAATAATTGCTACAAATACAAACGGAATTTACACTAAAGAGTCTTTTAAAAACAACAATCCAGAAACTATTTTAGAGGTTGATAATTTTGAAGATTTAAAAAGTGAAGTGGTTAGTTCTAAATCATCTCACGGAACTGGCGGAATGGCGTCTAAAATAGAAGCTGCTTCGTTAACAAAAAAAGCAAATATAGAAACCTGGATTGTAAATGGTTTAGAAGATAATTTTATTACCAATGCTATTAACAACCTAGTACCATTTACAACAATAAAATAACCTAAAGGTTTTGCTGATTTTCAGCATAAAAAAATACAAGAAATGAAGAATTACACATCGATTAACGACATAGAAAACATTGATACTTGGATTTTAGAAGCCAAAGAAGTTAAAAGAAATCCTCTAAAAAATAAAGATTTAGGTAAAAATAAAACTTTAGGATTGTTATTTTTTAATTCAAGTTTACGTACTCGTTTAAGTACACAAAAAGCAGCATTAAATTTAGGTATGGATCCTATTGTAATGAATGTTTCTGGTGATGCTTGGGGAATTGAGTTTGGTGACGGAACGATTATGAACGGCACAACTGCAGAACATATAAAAGAAGCTGCCGCTGTAGTTTCTCAATACTGCGATATTATTGCTGTAAGAGCTTTTCCAACATTAACTGATAAAGAAAAAGACGAATCTGAACAAGTTTTAACTGCTTTTAAAGAATATGCTTCTGTACCAATTGTAAATATGGAAAGTGCCACCGGACATCCTTTACAAGCTTTAACAGATGCTATTACTATTAGAGAAAATACTACTAAAAAAAGACCTAAAGTTGTTTTAAGTTGGGCGCCACATATTAAGGCATTACCACATGCTGTTGCCAATAGCTTTACACAGGCAATGCAAAAAATGGATGTTGAGTTTGTAATTGCAAACCCTGAGGGATATAATCTAAATCCTGAAATTACAAAAGGCACACCTATTTATCATAACCAAGAAGAGGCTTTTAAAGATGCCGATTTTGTGTACACAAAAAACTGGAGTTCTTATGAAAATTACGGAAAAGTAGTAAATACAGATCCTAATTGGATGATTACAAAAGATAAATTAGGCGATGCTAAATTTTTGCACTGTTTGCCTGTAAGAAGAAATGTAATTGTAGAAGATGCTGTTTTAGAATCTGATAGTTCTTTGGTAATACAACAAGCAAATAACAGAACCTATGCTGCGCAACTTGTTCTAAAAAAAATATTAAATAAATTATAAAATTTGTCAGGTTTAGCGTAATCGAAACCTAAACAAACTCTCAACTATGTTCAAGGAGACATAGCATAAAATAAAAGATACTGAAACAAGTTTAGCACTTATGGAAAAACTATCAATCATAAAAATTGGAGGAAATATTATTGAAGATGAAACTTCTTTAAATGCTTTCTTAAAACTATTTTCTAATTTAGAAGGAAATAAAATTTTAGTTCACGGTGGCGGAAAACGAGCAACACATGTAGCTTCTAAACTAGGTATTGAGTCTAAAATGATAAATGGAAGACGTATTACTGATGCTGAAACTTTAGAAGTAATTACAATGGTTTATGGTGGGTTAGTTAACAAAAATATTGTTGCAAAATTACAAGCTTTACAAATAGATGCTATTGGTTTAACTGGTGCAGATATTAACAGTATACAATCTGATAAAAGACCTGTAAAAGACATTGATTTTGGTTTTGTAGGTGATGTTAAAAAAATTGCATCAAATTCTATTGATAAATTAATTAAAGCTGATTTTACACCTGTTTTTTGTGCCATTACTCACAACGGAAATGGGCAGTTACTAAATACAAATGCAGATACTATTGCAAGTACAATTGGGGTTGGAATGAGTAAAATTTATGATACTTCTATTTACTATTGTTTTGAATTAAATGGTGTTTTACAAGATTTTGATGATAAAAATTCAGTAATTAAAAATATCAATTCTAATACTTATAAAGAGTTGTTAGAAAACGGAATTATTTCTGACGGAATGATTCCAAAACTAGACAATTGTTTTGATGCGCTTAACAATGGCGTACAAAAAGTACACATTGGTAACACATCTATGCTAACCAAAGAAAACGATAATTTTACAACAATTACATTATAATGATGACTATTGAAAAATTAACAGAAAAAGCAATCTCACTTTTAAAAAGTTTGATAGAAACACAATCTTTTTCTACTGAAGAAGAACAAACCGCTGCTTTAATTGAAGCTTGGTTTGTAGAATATAATATTCCGTTTAAAAGAACAAAAAACAACGTTTGGGCAACCAACAAACACTTTGATGAAAGCAAACCAACTATGTTGTTAAACTCTCATCACGATACCGTTAAACCAAACTCTGCTTACACAAATAACCCTTTAGAGGCCTTTATAGAAGATGGTAAATTATATGGTTTAGGTTCTAATGATGCTGGTGGATGTTTGGTTTCTTTAATAGCAACTTTTACACATTTTTACGCACAAGAAAATTTAAAATACAATTTGGTAATTGTTGCATCTGCAGAAGAAGAAAATAGCGGACCAAATGGTTTAAATAGTATGTTGCCAATAATTCCGCATATAGATGTTGCTATTGTTGGTGAGCCAACTTTAATGAATTTAGCAGTTGCAGAAAAAGGTTTGGTTGTTTTTGATGCAGTTGTAGCTGGTACACCAAGTCATGCTGCACACCCAAACAATAACAATTCTATTTATAATACAATTGAAGTTTTACAATGGTTTAAAGATTTTAAATTTAAAAAATCTTCTGATGCTTTAGGTGATGTTAAAATGACAGTTACTCAAATAAATGCAGGTAAACAACACAATGTTGTACCAGCACATGTAGATTTAGTAATTGATGTTCGTGTAAATGACGCTTATTCTAATCAAGAAATTGCCGATATTTTACAAGAACAATCACCTTGTACAAAAATAACACCTAGAAGTTTACGTTTAAATTCTTCTTCTATTTCTACAGAACACGATTTGGTAAAAGCTGGTGTTGCAATGGGTAGAGAAACTTATGGTTCTCCTACTCTATCAGATCAATCTGTTTTATCTTGCCAATCTTTAAAACTAGGACCTGGAGACAGCACACGTTCTCATTCTGCAAATGAATTTATATATTTGGCAGAAATTGAAGAAGGAATACAGATTTATGTGGAGTTACTAAACAGAGTGATAGTTTAAAAAATGTCTCCTCGAGTGCAGTCGAGAGGTTAATTATATAAAATTACTTAGGTTTCTACTGCGCTCAACCTGACATTAAAAAATAAAAAATATGAAACTTTGGGATAAAGGATTTTCAATAGATAAACAAATAGAAAATTTTACAGTTGGTAATGATAGAGAAATTGACATTCATATTGCAAAATACGATGTACAAGCTTCTCTAGCACATGCAATTATGTTAGAATCTATTGGAATTATTACTGCAGATGAATTAAAAGACTTAAAAAAAGGCTTAGAAGAATTAGCTGCTGATATAGAAAACGGAACCTTTGTTATAGAGCCTTCTTTTGAAGATGTACACTCTAAAATTGAATGGGAATTAACTAACAAATTAGGAGAAGTAGGTAAAAAAATTCATACTGCTCGTTCTAGAAACGATCAAGTTCTAGTAGCTCTTCAATTATATTACAAAGAAAATTTAGCTGTTGTAAATAACAAAGTAAAAGACTTATTTGATACTTTATTAAATTTAGCAGATACACATAAAGATTCTTTATTACCTGGTTACACACATTTACAAGTTGCAATGCCATCATCTTTTGGCTTGTGGTTTTCTGCGTATGCAGAATTGTTAATTGATGATGTATATGTTTTAAATGCAGTTTCTAAAGTTGTAGATCAAAATCCTTTAGGTTCTGCTGCTGGTTACGGTTCATCTTTTCCTATTGATAGAGAGCTAACTACCAAAGAATTAGAATTTGCAACCTTAAAATACAACGTAGTTGCAGCACAATTAAGTCGTGGTAAGAGTGAACGATCTATTGCAGCTGCTTTAGGCGGATTGTGTAATACAATGGCTCGTTTTGCTATGGATGTTTGTTTATACATGAGTCAGAACTTTGGTTTTATTTCTTTTCCTGATGAGTTAACAACAGGAAGTAGTATTATGCCACACAAAAAGAATCCAGATGTTTTTGAATTAATTCGTGGAAAATGTAATAAAATTCAAGCATTACATTCAGAAATGTTATTAATTACCAACAATTTACCTACAGGTTATCATAGAGATTTTCAGTTATTAAAAGAAAACATTATTGCTGCTTTTGAAGATGTAAAAGATATTTTAGACATTTTTAATTACTCAATACAACAAGTAATTGTAAAAGATATCGATTTAAATGATGAAAAATATCAATATTTATTTACTGTAGATTCTATCAATAATTTAGTGGTAGAAGGCATGTCTTTTAGAGAAGCTTATCAACAAATTGGCGGTCAAGTACAAGCAGGAACATACAAACCAGATTTAGGAAAACAACATTCTCATGTAGGTAGTATTCATAATTTATCCTTAGAAAAAATAAGAGAAAAATTTCCTAAATAGCACTTAATTTACATCAAAATGCCTTTTAAATTTAAAATTTTATCTTTGCGCATTAATTTTTAAAAAATACAATAATACATGTTTTGGTATCTAGACGATATAACGCGCCTTGAAAATGAGATTGATAAGTTAGATTATAAACCAAAAATGGTTTTTTACGGAAGTTCTACTTTTACTTTATGGAATGAGTTAACTACAGTTTTTAAAAATTATAATCCTGTAAATTTAGGTTTCGGTGGTTCTACTTTAGCTGCGTGTACTTGGTATTTTAATCGTGTTTTTAAAAAACTAGACACAATAACATCAATTGTAATATATGCTGGAGATAATGATTTGGGAGATGGAAGACATCCTGAAGAAGTAATTTTATATTTAGAAAATTTAATAGCAAAAATTAGAGCTAAATATGGTAATATAAATTGTACAGTTATTTCTATAAAACCTAGTATTGCGCGTTTACATCTTTTAGATAGTATTCGTTTTACTAATACAAAAATTAAAGAACTAGCTTCTAAAGACGATAATTTGTATTTTGTAGATATTTATAATAAATTTTTAGATGTAGATGGAAAACCAGATGCTATTTATTTTAAAGAAGATGGTTTACATTTTAATGATTTAGGTTACGAATTGATAATAAACGCTTTAAAAGAAAATTCTAAAATATTTCCTAAACAAACACTCGTTAAAATATAAAGAAAGACATTATATTTACAATAAAAAATATAATGAAACGCGAATATCATAAATGGTACAGTCCTAACCTTGAAAAAGAAATGGAATTACTAATTTTTGGTCATACTGGTGCCAAAGTATTATTTTTTCCTCCAAGAATGGGACGCTTTTATGATTATGAAAATTGGAGGGTTATAAAATCTTTAGAAGATAAAATAACCGAGGGCCATTTACAAGTTTTTTGTGTAGATAGTGTAGATTTAGAATCTTTTTATAACAGTTTTGTACATCCTGGTTACAGAATCTATAGGCATATACAATATGAAAAATATGTATTAGAAGAAGTACTACCTTTAGCAAATTCAATTAATCCTAACACAAATGTAATTTCTGCTGGTTGCAGCTTAGGTGCTTATCATGCTGTAAATGTTGCAATGCGTCATCCGCATTTATTTTGTAAAGTTGTTGGTATGAGTGGCCGTTATGATTTGACAAAATCTAAAGGATATTTTAAAGATTTACTTAGTGGTTTTCATAACGATTTTGTCTATTTTAATATGCCAAATCAATTTTTAAAAAACTTAGAAGATCCTAATTTAATTCAGCAAATTGAAGAAATGGATATTATTTTAACGATTGGTAAAACCGATCCGTTTTTAGAAAGTAACTACAAGCTTTGTAATATTTTAAATGAAAAAGGAATATCTCATCAATTATTAGAATGGGAAGGAGAAGCACACAAAGCAAGATATTGGCGAGAAATGGTTAAGATTTATCTATAAATAATTTTCTTTTTTCTTAAATTTCTCTATCAATAAAACATTACCAAAAAGCATTGTAAAAGCGTAACCAATATCTTCTACTGGTATTGTTAATAAACGAATTCCTAAATTTTCTGCATTATTATACCAAACTACAGGTTCATCTATCCCCGTACCTGTTAAAACTCCATTAACGATAAAAAAAGGTACTAAAATTATTAAGAAAGCAATATAAAATCTTTGTAAATGCTTAATACCAAAGAAAAAACCTATTAATAAAACAAATTCTAAAGCTATATAATTTACAAAAGTGTATGATTTATCTGCATTCAAAAAAATTACTGGAAGTAAAACTGCAATAAAAAAAAGTGTAATTGCTTTGGTTATTTTTTCTGATATAAGCAAATTGGGCTTAAAATATGCTAAAGAATAATGAATAAAAACACTTGCATATGGAATACAAAAAAAGAACATCCACTCCTCTATCGGCATATCTAAAATTAGCAGATTTAAATGATAATCTGGGTTAAAACCCCAAACACTATTAGCTGTAAAAATGGCATCCCAAATTAAAAAAAAAGTTGCTACAATAACTAATGATAAAAAAACGGCTTTCCAATGTTTTATAAATCGCATCTTTTTCTCAAAAGAGTATAAAAACGGAATGCTAATAGAGCCTAGATTTAAAATCAAATATAAAAACACTAAATTTTTGGTTTTTTAAAATATTTTAAAGGAACAAACAACATTCCAAAACATTGGCTATCTTCTTTACCCATATTTTTATGATGAATTTTGTGGGCTTTACGCAAACCTTTTAAATATCTATTATTCGTATTTTTAAACCATTTAAAACGTTGATGAATTAAAACATCATGAATCATAAAATAAGCGATTCCGTATAACAAAATACCTAATCCTATAAAAAATAAATAGGTATGTTCTGTATAAGTACCAAAATAAAATAATGCCATACTTGGTATTGCAAAAACTACAAAAAAAGCATCATTTTTTTCAAATACATGTGGATATCCAGGTTCATGATGATCTTCATGCAAAAACCACCCAAAACCATGCATTACATATTTGTGTGTACACCAAGTTACACCTTCCATAATAATAAAAACTCCTAAGGTTATTAAAAAATACATTCTAAATAATATTCAATTTATATTTTACATAACTTCTTGCTAATAAATTTATTTTCATAGAATCAGAAATACGAATTCTAGTATCCATAATTTTTTCTGAAGGAACATCTTTTAATTTTTTTAGCAATCTTCTATAATACCTAAAAGCCATATAAACTCCAAATTTAGCTTCTACTGGCAATTTAAGAATTCCGTTTGTATATGCATAATCAAAATCGGCTTCAATTTCATCAATAATCAACTGTTTTGATTCTGCGTTTAATTCTCCTAAGTTTATATTGGGAAAATAAGAACGATTTAATACTTCAAAATCATCTTTTAAATCACGTAAAAAGTTTACTTTTTGAAAAGCAGAACCTAAACGCATTGCTGCATCTTTTAGTTCATTATATTTTTTTTCATCTCCATCAACAAAAACTTTTAAGCACATTAAACCAACAACATCAGCAGAACCATAAATATAAGCATCATACTCTGCTTTGGTTTTATACTCTGCTTTGTACAAATCTGCTTTCATACTTTTTAAGAAAGCTTGTACCATATCATCAGGAATTTTATAAGTTTTTACAGTTTGCTGAAAAGAATTTAATATAGGATTTAAACTGATACCATTTTCTTTAGAAATATAATAATCTCTCTCAAAATGCTGCATCAATACTTCTTTATCATAATCATGAAAACTATCTACAATTTCATCCGCAAAGCGAACAAAACCATAAATATTATAAATGTCTTTTCTAATCTTTGGTGATAACATGTTAACTGCCAAAGAAAAAGAAGTACTGTATTTTTTTGTAACTAATTTGCTACAATCATTAGAAACACTATCAAATAATTCTTTCATACCATTACTGATTTTTAATGATTAATTCTGATGCTAATTTTCCTGAAATTAATGCTGGCGGAACTCCAGGTCCTGGAACAGTTAACTGTCCTGTAAAATACAAATTTTTTACTTTACTACTTTTTATTTTTGGTCTTAAAAAAGCAGTTTGTAAAAGTGTATTTGCCATTCCGTAAGCATTTCCTTTATAAGAGTTGTATTCGCTCTTAAAATCGTTTACACAAAAGGACTTACTAAATAATACGTATTTTTTAACCTCTTGGTTTGTTAATTTCTCAAATCTATCTAAAATTTTATGAAAATAAGCTTCTCTAAGTTCTTCTGTATCTTCTATTCCTGGTGCTAACGGAATTAAGAAAAAACCAGCTTCTTTACCTTCTGGAGCAGATGTTCTATCTGTTATAGAAGTAAAATTTGCATAAAACAAAGGATCTGTTGGCCATTTAGGATTGTCATAAATTTCTTTTGCATGCAATTCAAAATCTGAATCGAAAAATAAAGTATGATGACTTACATTTTCTATTTTCTTATCAAAACCAACATAAAATAATAATGATGATGGAGCAAAAGTCTTTTTATCCCAATATTTTTCTGAATATTGTTTTACTTCTTCATCTAATAAGGTTTCTGTATGATGATAATCTGCGCCACTTAAAACTAAATCCGTTTTAATTTCTTTACCATTTACCAATAAACCTGTAACTTTTTTTGAGTTATCGGTAATAATTTTTTCAACATTGGCATTGGTTTCAAAATGTACTCCTAAACTTTCTGCTAAAGAAATCATTCCTTCAATAACTTTATACATTCCGCCTCTAGGATGCCAAGTACCTAAACCGAAATCGGCATAATTCATAAAATTATAAAAAGCTGGCGTATTACTTGGTTTTGCTCCTAAAAATAATACAGGAAATTCTAAAATTTGAATTAATTTAGAATTCTTTATATTTTTTCTTACCTGATTTTTAATGGTTGAAAAAAACTGAGATACTCTTGCTATTGTGGTAGTATTAACTAACTCTAAAGGAGAAACTCCTGGTTGATATACTAAATCTTTAATTGCAGTATCGTAATTTGCTTTGGCAGAATCTAAAAATGTTTTTAAATGTTTTGCACTACCTTTTTCTGTTTTTTCAAAAAGTTGATAAATTTCTTCTAATTGACTTGATATTTTTAGTGAATCTTTTTCTCCAAAATATACTTCGTAACCTGGGTTTAATTTATCTAGCGTGTAATAATCTGATGGCTTTTTATCAAAATCTGCAAAAAAACGTTCAAACACATCAGGCATCCAATACCAAGACGGACCAATATCAAAAGTAAATCCATCTTTTTTAAATTGTCTTGCTCTTCCTCCTAAAGTTTCATTTTTTTCTAAAACAGTTACCTTAAAACCATCTTTTGCCAAATAACAAGAAGCTGCCAGTGCAGAAAAACCAGATCCTATAATGTATATTTTTTTATTCATATTTTATTTTGTTTAACAAATATATAAAATTAATAAACAAAAAGAATAAAATAAAAAATATTATAACTCTTTTAACAAATCTGAAACAGAATTATAAAGGGATATTTTTGATTTAAAATTATCTTCATTTATTAATTGCGTTTTTCTTCCTAATGCTATTAGTTGATGATTTGTACCTTCTAATACAGACTCAATTTCATTAAAATATTCTTTAACTTTATCATCATACGGCATTACTGTCATAGAAGTTATAAAGCAAATATCTCTAGTATTTTTAAAAAAATAATCTAAATTATTTAGTGGTAAACTTTGTCCTAAATAAATTGTATGATGGCCTCTTAAAACTAATTCGTAATTTAAATATAATAAACCTAGCTCATGTATTTCATTTTCTGGTAAAAACAACACATAAGTTTTATTTGTACTAGCAATATTATATTCTAATTTTTCTGTATTAATTTGAATTTTTTGAGCAATTAAATTAGATATAAAATGTTCGTGAGCCGGCAACAATGTGTCTGTTTGCCACAATAAACCAATATGATTTAAAAAAGGCATAAAAACATCTTTAAAGATTTCTCTAAAAGTTTTTTTATGTAAAAGCTTGTTGTATGTATTATTAAATAAAACTTTATCAAACTGAAACATGCATAGTTTAAAAGAGTTTATTGCTTCGTCATTTATAGCTGTACTAAATGCAACTTCTCTAGATTGCAACAACAACTCTTCATCTGTCATTTTAGCAATCTTAGATATTTTAAAATTGTTGTTATTTAATAAAACAATATTTAATAATTTTTGTAAATTATCATTAGAATAAAAACGGATATTTGTGTCTGTTCTTTTTGGATGTAATAAATTGTATCTTTTTTCCCAGATACGTATTGTATGAGCTTTAATACCAGAAATATTTTCTAGGTCTTTGATAGTAAAATCTCGCTTAATATTGTTCAATTTATTTTATTTTTTATTGAACAAATTTATGAAAAAATATATAATTAATTATTTTTTAAAAAAATTTGTAACATTTTATACTTTTAAACAACTAATAAGTAACCAACCAAACTAACTAAGTGCAAAAAGATTTAGAGACTAAATTTTTATTAGACTTTGAAACAAATCAAAATATAGCTCATAAAATTTGTAGAGTATATACTACAAACCAGAGTGATCATAATGATTTGTTTCAGGAAATTACCATCCAACTCTGGAAAAATTATCCAAAGTTTAGAGGCGATGCAAAATTTAGTACCTGGATGTATAGAGTGGCTTTAAATACAGCAATTTCTTTATACAGAAAATCGACAAGAACAGTTAAAACCCAAGATATTAGTGATTTTGCGTACAAAATTAAATCTACTGACTATGACGATACTGAAGAAATTCAATTAAAAGCCTTGTACAAAGCGATTCATAAATTAAATGACATTGACAAAGCTCTTATTTTCTTGTATTTAGAAGATAAACCTTATAAAGAAATTTCTGAAACATTAGGAATATCTTCTGTTAATGCAAGAGTTAAAATGAATAGAGCAAAAGAAAAGTTAAAGAATATTTTAAACCCATAACTTATGGATTTATTAGAAAATTATAAAAAAGCCTGGGAGAATCAACCTGAAGAAAACAACAAGTTTTCTGCAGTAGAGATTTATAAAATGGCAAAATCAAGATCATCATCTATTGTAAAATGGATTTTTATCATTGGTATATTAGAGTTTGTTTTATTAAATTCTCTATATTTTGTTTTTGATATGGATTCTGCTTATGCAGAATATGAAAAATTAGGATTAATGAATTTTGTATATTGTACACAAATATTGGCTTACATTATACTATTTTATTTTCTAGGGATGTTTTATATCAACTATAAAAGTATTTCTACAGTTGATTCAACTAAAAAGTTGATGAAAAAAATTGTAAAAACCAGAAAAACTGTACGTAATTATGTATTGTTTAATTTAGGATATATGGCCTTATTAATGTTTACTGTTATGATTGCAGAAATTAATTTTAATTTTGAAGATTTAAACATTAAACAAATACTATTAATCATTCTTTTAACATTTGTAATAACTCTTGTTTTTTTAGGTGTTTTATGGCTATTTTATCAATTATTATATGGTATTTTATTAAAAAAACTATACAAAAACCATATAGAATTGGCTAAATTAGACAGCATTAATTCTTAATATTTATGAAAAAAAATAGCTTTTTAATATTTATATTTTTTTCTGTTTCTTTATTCTCTCAACAATCTTCTGAATTTTGGAAAGATGTAAGGTTTGGTGGAGGTTTTACCATGGCATTTGGATCAGAAACTACTATTGGTATTTCGCCAAGTGCAATTTATGATTTTGATAATGGTCTTTCTTTAGGTACTGGTGTAACTTACATTTATAGTAAAATAAATGATTCTAAAACCAATGTTTATGGTGCTAGCATTATTTCTTTATACCAAATTCCTAAAGTAGAAATTCAACTTTCTGGAGAATTTGAACAATCTTTTGCCAAACAAACTAATAATTTTGGATCTGAAAGCAGAAGTTTTCCTGCCTTGTATTTAGGAGCTGCCTACAACAAAGGTAATTTTGCTGTAGGTTTTAGATATGATGTTTTATATGATGATAATAAAAGTATTTATGCATCACCATTTTCTCCTATAGTTCGTTTTTATTTCTAAAAACTTTGCAATTCTTTTATTAAGATTTCATGCATTTTATCTGTATAATCTAAATGAGTTACAATTCTAATTCTACCTTCTCCCATAGGAGTTAATAGAATATTTTTTTCTTTCATTTTTGTTATAAAATTGTTAGCACCTATTTTTTCATCAACATAAAAAATAACAATATTAGTTTCTATTGGTTCTACTTTTGTAACATAAGAAACAGATTCTAAAACTTTACCTATTTCTTTTGCTTTTTGATGATCTTCTGCCAATCTTTGTACATGATTATCTAGTGCATAAATACCTGCTGCTGCTAAATAACCAACTTGACGCATTGCACCACCTAATAATTTTCTAATTCGTAATGCTTTTGCAATATGCTCTTTAGAACCTAATAAAATAGAACCAATTGGCGCTCCTAATCCTTTTGATAAACAAATAGAAATTGTATCAAAAAGTTTTCCGTATTGCTTTGGTGTTTCATTTTTAGCAACTAATGCATTAAACAAACGTGCACCATCTAAATGAAAAGCTAAATTATTTTGTTTTGAAACTTTTTGTAATTTTTCTAACTCAGTAAAATCCCAACAAGCACCACCTCCTTTATTTGCTGTATTTTCTATACAAACTAAACTTGCAAAAGGCGTGTGAATATCAAATCCGCCAGCAATAGCTTCTTCTAATTGTTCGGCAGTAAACATCCCTCTTTCTCCATCTATTAATTTACAAGTAACGCCAGAGTTAAAGGCTGCTCCTCCTCCTTCGTAATTATAAACGTGTGCATATTTATCACAAAACAACTTATCACCAGGTTGGGTGTGTAATTTTATTGCTGTTTGGTTTGCCATGGTACCAGAAGGGAAAAATAAAGCATCTTCCATACCAAATAGTTTTGCTGCTTTTTCTTGCAACTCTATTGTTGTGGCATCCATTTTAAAAACATCATCACCAACTTTAGCATTTATCATTGCCGCTAACATTTCTTTTGTTGGCTTGGTAACAGTATCAGAAATTAAATCTATGATCATTTATTTTTTATCTTTAACTATAAAACTCGTTTCTTAATTTTACTAATTCTGAGAAAATTTATTCTACAGACAATAAACTCTTTAACATTTTTTCATCTCTTGGATTATTTAAAACAACCCATTTTTTATGAGGAAATAAGTTTTCTTTCCAGTGATGCATTCTTTTCTTTCTTTTCCAATAAGTTTTAAAAATCCATAGAAATAAACTCTCTTTTGAAAAAGTTTTGCTTAAAGTCTCATAATTTTCTCCACAACATTTTTCTTTTAAAACAATCCTTTTGTAAGTCCTTATAAAGTATCTTCTAAGAATTAAATTTAAAGGATAATCTAACCAAATAATTATATTAGCTTCTTGCCAAAGTGTATCTTTTAATAAAGATTGATAACTCCCAGACACAATCCATTCTTTATACTTATTCAACTCTTCACTTACTTCTTTTACAAAAAGAGTTTTCTCTTTTTCTACCCAATTAGGCAAAAAATGAATATCATCTAAATCGATTTGTTGTAAGAAAAATTCTTTAGATAATTTCTTACCTAAAGTTGTTTTTCCCGTACAAGTTGTACCAGTTATAATTATTTTTTTTATCATTAATACTGATAATCATTTCCTATCGGAGAACCATCAGGGATTGTTGGTGCATCAGACTTTTGAAACTTTGTTGGATTTTTAATAAAACCTTCAATCATTTTAATCATTGAAGCATCATAAATTTTTTGAATACCTGATGATTTTTTATTTTGAATGATCGATTTTATTTCATCTAACTTAAACAACACAATTGCATTTACTTGTTTGTATTGATTTTGATATGAAGCTAAATAAAATAAGTTTTCTAAAACTTTTGTATTAATTACATTCTGTAGCTCTTGATAGTATGTGTTTTTGTGTGATTTACTAATTGTTTTTGCAACTAATTCATCAATTAACTCATCTAAACCTAGTTGTTTTTTATCTAAACTTTTATGTGCAATTAATCTTGATGCTCTTTGCGGATTTAATAATAAACTCAACGTCATTTCACTTGCAGTTTCTACTGCTCCAAAAGCATCAAACTCTACACCTAAATCACTTTTAAAAGACTCTCTAGTTCTGTTAAATCCTATCGCCCTTGGCGGAAACAAAGCCAATTTTTCTTTAGGAATGGCAATTTCATCTACAGCAATTGTTTTTAATATTGCTTGCAAAGCATTTCTTTCTTCTGTACCAGAAACTCTTTCTACAATTGTTTCTTTACCTCCTTTTACAGCATAACTATATTCTAAACCACCAATTATTTTTACTGTTGCTTCTGTTTGAAATCTATGTAAAAAATATAAAGGAACAAAAACATCTTCTAAAACAGAATATGGTTGATTTGTTTTAATATTATCTGTAGAAAAATTACCAATAGCCGTTTTTCTTATCTCTAATAAATTATATAATTCTTTATAAATATTGTCTCCGTTATCCCATAAATGTGCAGATGCGCTTGCACTTCCTTGTGGTCTAGCGTCTGAATCTGACAAATATTTAAATCCCTTTACTGCGGCATCTTCTAAAATTTTATTTAATTGATTTTCTTCATCCGATTTAAAATCTTGATAAAAGTAAGAAACCGTTATTTTATCCCAATCTCCAATTTTATCATCATAAGCATTCGAAAAATCTATTTTACCGTTTTTTAAAGTAAATTTTGGATGAGGATAATCCATTACCGATGCTCTACCATTTGTACTTGCAGCAAAATTATGAGCAAAACCTAAAGTATGTCCTATTTCATGAGCAGATAATTGTCTAATTCTTGCAACTGCCATTTGCAAAGCAAAATCATCATCTGTATTATTATTTGCATAAGGTGCTTGCAATGCTTGTGCAATTAAAAAATCTTGACGAATTCTTAAACTTCCTAAACTAACATGGCCTTTAATAATTTCGCCAGTTCTTGGGTCTGAAATACTAGAACCATAGCTCCAACCACGTGTAGATCTGTGTACCCATTGTACCATATTGTAACGCACATCTAACGGATCTGCACCTTCTGGTAACATTTTCATTTGAAAAGCATCTTTATAACCAATAGCCTCAAAAGCTTGATTCCACCAACGACCACCTTCTAACAATGCAGATCTAACTGGTTCTGGTGTACCTCTATCTAAATAATAAATAATTGGTTCTTTTGCTTCTGATATTGCTGCGTCAGGATTTTTCTTTTCTAATCGATGACGACGAATAAATTGTTTTTTTATAGATTCATTTACTGGTGTTGCATAATCTAAATAAGACATTGAAAAACCACCAGAACGAGGGTCGAATTTTCTTGGTTTGTAATTATCATCTGGTAATTCTACAAAAGAATGATGTTGATGTACAGTTACTAAACTAGAATTAGGCGTTACACTTCTTATGTAAGAACCTTTTGCAGATCCTTTAAAAGTTAATAAAACATCAAATTCTACATTTTTAGGAAATGCTTTTGTTCTTTCTAAATTAAAAGCAGATTTACTCTTATCTAAACTATAACTACCTTGTTTATTTCTAGCTAATTTTGCAGCAACTCCATGCGCATCTCTCATAAAAAAATCAGTTGCATCTACTAAATACTTACCTTTTTTAGTTTCTTTAATTTTAAAACCATGCAAAACCGATTTTGCAAAAGCTTCTTTTACAGATTGCTTTTCTTCTTTATTATCTGTAATTGCTCTATAATTTAAATTTGGCTGAATTAACAATAATTTGTTACCTGCTTTTTTTAAAGATACAACAACGCCACCACCTAGCTGTCCTCTATCTAAACCAATATCATTAGAGCCTACTCCTTCAGAAAGCGATCTTACGTATAGGAATTCTGTTTCTAAATCATCAATTTCTAAAAATAATTTATCAGAATTGTCATCATAATAAAAAGTAAAATAACCTTCGTATTTGGTAATTCCTTTTTGTAATTTATTACCTGTTTTTTCTGTAAAAAACTGTGAAAAACCATCCATAGAAACGGTTATAATAAATAAGGCAAGTAGTATTTTTTTCATATTTAAATTATATTTTGCATAAAACTATAAAATAACTATTAGGTTTTAAAACTTGAAATCTTAAAATTTCATTTATTTTTGTAAATCTATGATTACACAAGACCAAATTAAAGATATTGCTATCAGAATAGATAAACTTAAATCTTATTTAGAGATTGATAAAAAACTAATTGAAATTGCTAACGAAGAAGAAAAAACTGCAAATCCAGATTTTTGGAATGACCCAAAAGCTGCAGAGTTAGTAATGAAAGAATTACGTTTTAAGAAAAAATGGGTAGAAGATTATAATAAAGCTGTTACCCTTAATGAAGATGTTGTTGTTTTATATGATTTTTATAAAGAAGGTGAAGTTGAAGAAAGTGAAATTGAAGAGCAATTTGAAAAATTAAGTACCTTTTTAGAAGATATAGAATTTAAAAACATGCTTTCCGAAGAAGGTGATGCTTTATCAGCAGTTATTCAAATTACAGCTGGCGCTGGAGGTACAGAAAGTTGCGATTGGGCAGAAATGTTGTTTAGAATGTACACTATGTGGGCAGAAAAACAAGGTTTTAAATTAAAAACATTAAACTACCAAGCTGGTGATGCAGCCGGTATAAAAACAGTTACTGTAGAGGTTGATGGTGATTATGCTTTTGGGTGGTTAAAAGGTGAAAATGGTGTACATAGATTGGTACGTATTTCTCCTTTTGATTCTAACGCTAAACGTCATACAAGTTTTGCTTCTGTTTATGTATATCCGGTTGCAGATGATTCTATAGAAATTGAAATAAACCCTGCAGATATAGAAATAACAACTGCTAGATCTAGTGGTGCTGGTGGACAAAATGTAAACAAAGTAGAAACAAAAGTTCAATTACATCATAAACCATCAGGTATTCAAATTCAATGTTCTAATTCTCGTTCTCAGCATGATAATAGAGCAACTGCTTTACAAATGTTAAAATCTCAATTGTACGAAATTGAGCTACAAAAACAACAAGCTGCCAGAAACGACATAGAAGCTAATAAGATGAAAAACGAATGGGGAAGCCAAATTCGTAATTATGTGATGCATCCTTATAAATTAGTAAAAGACGTAAGAACAGCACATGAAACAGGTAATGTAGATTCAGTAATGGATGGAAATATAAATCCTTTTCTAAAAGCTTATCTTATGTTAAATGGTCAAAAAACTAGCAATCAAAATTAAAAACACTAAAATTTAAGAAAAAATGATCAAAATATATCACAATCCACGTTGTACTAAATCTAGACAAGGTGTTGCTTTTTTAGAAAATGCTGGTAAAGAATTCGAAATTATTAAATACTTAGATGTAATTCCGTCAGAAAAAGAATTATCAGAAATTATAGAAAAACTAGGCTTTACTCCTATTCAACTGGTTAGAAAGACAGAAAAAATATGGAAAGAAAATTATAAAGGAAAAGATTTATCTGATGATGAGATTATTACAGCTATGGTAGAAAATCCTAAATTAATAGAACGCCCTATTATTATCAATAATAATAAAGCAGTTGTAGGTAGACCTACTGAAAATATTGAATCTATAATTTAGATTTAACTTTTTTAAATTTTCTTTAACTTTTATTTAACTAATAAAGATTAAACTTAACAAGAACTTTGCTGTCTTAACTAGATATAATCAGCCAAAAGACACAAATGAAAAAAATTACACTTTTATTATTTTTCTTATTAACATCAACTTTTTTATTAGCCCAAACAGGAGATAAAGTTTCCATTTCTGGTAAAGTAATTGATGCTAATACAAACCAACCTTTAGAATACGCTACTGTTGTTATAAAAAACACAGAAACACAAGTAGTTTCTGGAGGTATTACAGACATGCAAGGTGCTTTTAAAGTATCTATAGATAAAGGAAATTATGAAATAAGTATTGAATTTATTTCTTTTAAAACACAAAAAATTCCTACACAATCTATAACAAGCAATAAAGATTTAGGAGTTATAAAACTTGTAGAAGATTCTAGTAGTTTAGATGAAGTTGTTTTAATAGCAGAAAAATCTACTGTAGATATTCGTTTAGATAAAAAAATATACAATGTTGGTAAAGACATGACTGTTAAAGGTGGTTCTGCTTCAGACGTTTTAGATAACGTACCATCTGTAGATGTAGATGCCGAAGGAGCAGTAAGCTTAAGAGGTAGTGAAAATGTTAGAATTTTAATAGACGGTAAACCTTCTGCTTTAGTAGGTTTAAGTGGTGCAGATGCATTAAGACAATTACCTTCAGATGCTATTGAAAGAGTTGAAGTAATCACCTCTCCCTCTGCAAGGTATGACTCTGAAGGAACAGCAGGAATCTTAAACATTATTTTAAGAAAAGGACAAGCAAATGGTTTTAATGGTTCTGTAAATGCTACCGTTGGTGATCCTAAAAATTATCAAGCAGGTGTAAATTTAAATTTACGTACTAACAAAATAAACCTTTTTTCTAACTTAGGTTATAGAGATACAGGTAGCCCTGGTGTTTATGATTCTGATATTACCTATTTAACAGACGGAAGTATTGATAGTGTTAGAATTGAAAATAGAGATAATGATAGATACCAAAAAGGAATTAATGGTAATATTGGTTTAGAATATTTTATTAATGATAAAAGTTCTATTACAGGAACCATTTTTGCAAGAGATTCTGATGGTGATAACATTTCTACCAATAATATAAGCTCTTTTGATCCTAGCGGAAATAATTTGTACAATTCTATTCGTATACAAGACGAAGATGAAGAAGACAAAACCTTACAATTTTCTTTAAATTACATAAATAATTTTAATGATAAAGGACATAAATTATCTATAGACTTACAACATAGTAAAAGCGAAGAGTATGAATCTGCTAATATTATAGATGTAAACCCAGAAACAAACACAACAGATGAAATTTCTTATGACAACCTTATTCAAGTAGATTATGTTTTACCTCTTGGAGAAAACTCTCAATTTGAAGCAGGTTATCGTGGTAATTTTCAAGAATTAACTTCAGATTATATTGTAGTAGCGCCTAATTTAGACCCAGAATATAATCCTTCTAATAACTTAGAGTTCGATCAAAAAGTAAACGCTTTTTACACACAATTTGGTAGTAAAATTAATAAGTTTTCTTATTTATTAGGTTTACGTACAGAAATTACAAATATTGATGTTAAGTTAATTAACACTAACGAAAACTATAACAAAAATTATACAGATTTATTTCCTACTTTAAACTTTGGATATGAATTAAATGAAGATCAAAGCTTTACATTAGGTTATAGCAGAAGACTAAGAAGACCAAATTCTAGATACTTAAATCCTTTTGAAAGTAGAGAAAGTGAAGTTATTTTCTCTAAAGGTAATGTAGATTTAGACCCTACCTACACAAACTCATTTGATTTAGGGTACTTAAATAAATGGGGAAAATTCACATTAAACTCTTCAATTTACTACCAACACTCTATTAATAATATAGAAAGGGTAAACAGACAAGAAACAAGAATTATCAATGATGAAATTACCAACGTTTTAATAAGACAACCTATAAATTTAGCCTCAGAAGATAGAGCAGGTTTTGAGTTTACAGCCAACTATAATGCCACTCAAAAAATAAAATTATCTGGTAGTTTTAACTACTTTCAATTTGAAACAAACGGAGAATATACATATAACTTAACAGATCTTACAACAGGAGAAGTTACAAGTGTTTTACAAAATTTTGACACAAAAAGTGATTCTTGGTTTACACGTTTCGATGCTAAAATAACGTTACCTTGGGATATTCAATCTCAAACAAGAGTATTCTACAGAGGTCCTAAAAATGACGCACAAAATGATACTAAAGGAATCTTATCTGCAAACTTGGCTTTTAGTAAAGATATCTTAAAAGAAAAAGGAACTCTTGTACTTAATGTAAATGATCTTTTTAACTCTAGAAAGTACGAAGTTTCTGCTTATTCACCTAGTAGAGAAGATCCTTCAAATATTTCTAACCAAATATTTCAAAGAAGAATGCGTCAGATTTCTTTAACCTTTAACTATAGATTTAATCAACAAAAGAAAGCCGAGAAAAAAGGTAATTTAGAAGATAGAGAAGATAATGAAGGAGATGGAGATTTCTAAAAATCTAGCAAGATTTATATGGGCGTTTTAACAGGCTTTCCATTATATCTTTTTATGACAATAAAAGTCATTAAATAATAAAAAACCTCATTAACTATATTTAAGATAATACTTAATTTAGTTAATGAGGTTTTTACATAAAAAGGATGCCATTGCAATCCCTAACGCGCTCACTCTTGCACACAAAAAAACTCGCTCAAATTTTATTTAAGCGAGTTTATATAAATTATGTAAAAAAAGACTACTTACCTTCAGCAGCTTTTTTAGCTTCTTTTTTTAATTTCATGTTCTCCCAAATAGTTCCACCAATCCAATAAGGAA
The DNA here is from genome assembly GCF_021991835.1 of Polaribacter sargassicola. GTDB lineage: Bacteria > Bacteroidota > Bacteroidia > Flavobacteriales > Flavobacteriaceae > Polaribacter > Polaribacter sargassicola. The sequence goes on along the minus strand of NZ_JAHDAU010000005.1, from coordinate 111,918 downwards.
CTACAAATGTTAATAAGAATAATAACAACCAAAAACCAGCTGTAAAAATAAACATGAATAAAACCAATCCTGAAAATTCTGAAAAATCTAACATTTGTATATTTTGAAAAATTATAATCACAAAAATAATATTTATTTTTAATAATAACGCATCAAAATATATTTTTTTTATCAACTAAAAATGATAATTATCAACCAAGAGTAATCATTGTTTTTTGTAAATTTGTTAATCTAAAATTTACACACTAATTATGAAATATCGAATAGAAAAAGATACTATGGGGAACGTAGAAGTTCCTGCAGATAAATATTGGGGAGCACAGACAGAAAGATCTAGAAACAACTTTAAAATTGGCGCTCCTGCTTCTATGCCTTTAGAAATTGTATATGGTTTTGCTTATTTAAAAAAAGCGGCAGCTTATACAAATTGTGAATTAGGTGTTTTATCTACAGAAAAAAGAGATTTAATCGCACAAGTTTGTGATGAAATTTTAGAAGGAAAACTAGACGATCAGTTTCCTTTAGTAATTTGGCAAACTGGTTCTGGTACACAATCTAACATGAATGTTAATGAAGTAATTGCAAACAGAGCTCATGAAATTGCTGGTAAAGTTATAGGAGAAGGAGAAAAGACGATACAACCAAATGATGATGTAAACAAATCTCAATCATCAAACGATACTTTTCCTACAGGTATGCACATTGCTGCTTACAAGAAAATTATAGAAACTACAATTCCTGGTATTACACAATTAAGAGATACTTTAAAAGCAAAATCAGAAGCATTTAAAGATGTTGTTAAAATTGGCCGTACACATCTAATGGATGCTACTCCACTTACTTTAGGTCAAGAATTTTCTGGTTATGTGGCGCAATTAAATTTTGGTTTAAAAGCTTTAAATAATACATTAGAGCATTTATCTCAATTAGCTTTAGGTGGTACAGCTGTTGGTACAGGTTTAAATACACCTGCTGGTTATGATGTTTTAGTTGCAAAATACATTGCAGAGTTTACTGGTTTACCTTTTGTTACTGCAGAAAATAAATTTGAAGCTCTAGCTGCACATGATGCTTTAGTAGAAACTCATGGCGCTTTAAAACAAATTGCGGTTTCTTTAAATAAAATTGCAAATGATATTCGTTTAATGGCTTCTGGACCAAGATCTGGTATTGGTGAAATTATTATTCCTGCCAATGAACCTGGTTCTTCTATTATGCCTGGTAAAGTTAACCCTACACAATGTGAAGCTATGACAATGGTTTGTGCACAAGTTATGGGTAATGATGTTGCTGTTACAGTTGGTGGTGCACAAGGACATTATGAATTGAACGTATTTAAACCTGCTATGGCTGCAAATGTTTTACAATCTGCCCAATTAATAGGAGATGTTTGTAAATCGTTTGATGAACATTGTGCTTCAGGTATAGAACCAAATCATACAAGAATTACAGAATTGGTAAATAATTCTTTAATGTTAGTTACTGCTTTAAACACTAAAATAGGTTATTATAAAGCAGCTGAAATTGCAAATACAGCACATGCAAACGGAACAACTTTAAAAGAAGAAGCTGTACGTTTAGGATATGTTACTCCAGAAGAATATGATGAATGGGTTAAACCAGAAGAAATGACTGGCAGTTTAAAATAAAAATATTAGCATCAAAAATTTAAAAGCTGCATAATATTATGCAGCTTTTTTTTGCTTAAATTAAATAATAAAATGAACAAACACGAAAAATTTATGAGTGAAGCTGTAAAAGCAGCTTTAGAAGGTATGAGTAATAATGAAGGAGGCCCTTTTGGTTGTATCGTTGTAAAAGATGGAGAAATAATTGGTCGTGGAAATAACAAAGTAACATCTACAAATGATCCAACTGCACATGCAGAAGTTACTGCAATAAGAGATGCCTGTAACAATATTAATTCATTTCAATTAGATGGTTGTATCATTTACACATCTTGTGAGCCTTGCCCTATGTGTTTAGGTGCTATTTATTGGGCTAGACCAGATAGAGTCTTTTATGGCAGTAACCAACAAGATGCTGCTAATATCGGTTTTGATGATCAATTTATATACAAAGAAATTCCATTACCTTATGAAAAACGAAGTATTCCTTTTCAACAAATAGGTAGAAATATTGCTTTAGAATCATTTAATAAATGGACTGAAAAGCAAGATAAAATTCAATATTAAGTATTTTAGAATTAAAAAGTAAAAAAAACGTGTATCAAATACTGATACACGTTTTTTTTATTACCTAAACACTTTTTTTATTCTATAAAAAATATTCTTCTTTTTTTCATTTTCATGATAACCATTAGTATACTTTCCATAGCCGTATCCATAACCATAGCCATAACCGTATCCATAACCATAGCCATATTTGTTTTTAACTGAAAAATCGTTCAAAACATAACTAATATTAGAAACTTCTTTATTTTTATACTTATTATCAATCATTCTCATCATACCTTTTTCTGAATAACCTTGGCGAATAACATACATAATAGCATCTGCATATTTAAACAACTCTAAAGCATCAGAAACAAGCCCAACCGGAGGTGTATCAAAAACTACATAATCATATTTCTGTTGTAAATCTTTAATCATTTTATCGGCAGTATCATTTAATAATAATTCTGAAGGATTTGGTGGAATTGGACCTGATAAAATTAAATCCAAATTTGGAATTTCAGTAGGTAATATAATTTCATCTAAAGTTTTTTGATTAATTAAATGATTTACAACACCTATCTCGTTAGTAAAATTAAAATCATCATAAATTTTTGGTTTTCTTAGATCTAAACCTACAAGAATTGTTTTCTTACCACTCATAGCAAAAACAGTTGCCATATTAATAGACATCATTGTTTTACCTTCTCCACTAACGGAAGATGTTACTACTAAAGTTTTTGATTTATCTGTTTCTAAGTTTTTAAATAAAAATTGAATATTAGATCTTAAAGCTCTAAAAGATTCAGCTACAGAAGATTTTGGTCTATCAAAAACGACTAAATTATTTTTACTTTCGTTTCTACCAACAACCCCAAGAATAGGTATTGCATAATTATTTTGAATATCTTCTGTTGTATGAATTTTATTATCTAAAACCTCTTTAATTATTATATAAAATAAAGGAATGACAATCCCCATCATTAAACCTACCAAATAATTAAATTTAGGTACCGGATAATTAGGACTTTGCCCTAAATCTTTAGCTTTATCAATAATTTTAATATCAGAAACGTTTGCAGCAATAGCAGTTCCTGCTTCGTAACTTTTTTGCTTTAAATAATTATAATTAGCTTCTGAAATTTCATAATTTCTTTGATATTTTATAAGACCTTGCTCTTTCTTTGGAAATTTCTTTAATTTATTATTAGAGTCTAATAAACTATTATTAATTTTTTTTAATTTACTATTATTTATTGTTTTTAAATTTAAAATATTTTCTAATAAATTATTTTTTGCAATCGAAATTTCTGAGTTTAATTTAACTAACCCAGGATAATTATCGGTGACTGTTCTTTTTAAATTTTCTCTTAAAGTAGCTTTTTCAATAAGTATTGTAATTTCTGAAACAATCTTTGGGTCTTGGATTGTAATTAAAGCAGGAATAGGAATTCCTTCTGAATATTCTTCATGTGATAATATGTATGTTTTTAAATTATCTAAATAATCATTATACTCTAAAATTACTTTTTTTTCTTTTTCTAACTCTAAAATTTGTTCATATACTTGCGATCCCTCGGTTGATAAGTCAAAAATATTATTACTTTCTTTATATATACCTAATTCTTGCTCTATTCTAGTAAGACTATCCTGTTCTTTTAAAAATAAATCATCTATATATTCTTTAGTTTTTCTAGCGTATAAAATTTTCTGTTCTTGTTTGTCTTGTTCTAAAACTTCTACAGTAGTATTTAAGTAAGTTTCTATTCTTTTTTTGTTTGAACCTTTTAAAGACAAATTTATTAAAGACGCTCCATCAACTAAATCTCTTACACTAACATTTCTATAAGAAGCAACTGTTCCATCAAAACTACTAAAACTAATAAAATATACTTCTCCTATCGTAAAATTATTAACTTTATTTATTGTAAAATTTAAACACGGAGTATCTACCAATTCATTAACTTTAAACTCTTTAGAGAAATTTATTTCTTTAGAAATAAATTGACTTTTTGTATTGCTATCATAAACAATCAAATCATTAGAATCACCAAAATCAAATGATAAATTATAAGTATCTGATCCTGTAATTTCAATTTTTAAAAGCTTATTAAATAATTGAGGTTTACTAGTATTAAGGTCTACTATAAATGGTGTATACCCATATACATCTTCTTTTCTATATCTTCCTTCTTTTAAATAATTTATAAAAAAATTTAATTTTTTTACTACTTTTTCATTATGAGACCTAGAACCTAAAATTACTTTTATAGTTTCTACCTCATTACTGGATCCACCCCAATTGAATGCAATATTTGTTCCTGTTGAAAATAGAGGGTTATTTTCTTTTTTTACTGAAATTACTGTATCTAAACTGTATCTTTTTTGTTTATAACCATTCATAAAGTTAGCTATAACTAAAGCAATTATAATAGTTACAAAAAAAAGTTTCCAATGAGATATTACCTTAAACACATATGCTTTAAAATTAAATGTATTGTGTGTAGTATTAAAGTTACTTTTTTCTTTGTTTTCCATATAAATAATTATAAACTTTTAGCTAGAATAAAAGTAGAAGTTAATAATGTAAAAGCAGATATTATTGCAGAAAAAGTTTGAAGCCCTGTTGTACCAACACCCCAAGACTTTTGTTTTAAAGGAATTATATTTATAATATCGTTAGGTTTAATATAAAACACTTCTGAATTAAATGCATTTACATTTGTTAAATCTATGTAGAATTTTTCTGTTCCTGTAACTGAATTTCTAATAATTTCTACTTTTCTTCTATTACCTACAGTTGTAATATCACCCGAGTTAGCAATAGCATCAATAATAGAAACTTTATTTTGTGCAATAATTTTTGGGCCTGGATTATTTATTTCTCCAATTATTGTATATTTTATCCCTGATAATTTTACAGATACAAAAACATTTTTTTCTGATTTTATATATTTTTTAAGTTCATTTTCTATTTTTTTTCGAACCTCTAAAATAGTGTATCCTAAAACATTAATTTCTCCAAGAGTTGGCATCCTTATATTTCCATAACTATCAATACTGTAATCAAAAAAATAACTTGATCCAGATTCAAAACCTTGACTTATATTTTGCTGTAAGTTAGTACTACTACTAACTTGTTTTTGAAATATTGATACAAGTTCCATATCATCAGACTTAATATCAATATTTAACATATCATCTACTTGTAATTTATAGGGTATATTGTTAATTCTCTTAATCTCATTTTTTTTTATGGGATTACCTTGTAAATAAATTAAATCCTTATTAGGAACACAAGAAAAAACTAAAAACATAGCGAATAATAACAAAAGGTATTTTTTCATTTTTTAAAATAATCTTTGAAATAGTGACAAATATACTTTTTTAAAAGTGATTTCTTATAATAATATTTTACTTTCGTTTTTTTTAATATGTATGAATCATCCCATAATAGAATATCTATACTTTCTTTTAAAATCGACCAACCAACACGGAGTTCACTCCCCTTTTATTTATAATTTAACTACTAAATGTTTTTATACTAAACAGAACCATAAACTTTGGGATCGTTTTAAAAAAGTAAAACAACAATTATTAGAAAACAAAAAAGTAATAAAAGTCACTGATTTTGGTTCTGGTTCAAAAGTTTTTAAATCAAATAAAAGAAAAGTATCTAAAATTGCCAAAATAGCAGGTATAAGTAGTAAGAAAGCAAAAACTTTAATTAAAATAGTAGATTATTTTAAACCTACTAATATTTTAGAAATTGGTACTTCTATAGGTTTAGGAACTTCTGCTATAAAAATTGCAAATAAGAATGCCTTAATTACAACTCTAGAAGGTTGTACTGAAACAAGTAAAATCGCTAATGATTTATTTATCAACAATAAATTTGATAAAATAAATATTATAACTGGAGGTTTTAAAACAACACTTCCTCAAACAGTAAAAAATAATAAGTTTGATTTTATTTATTTTGATGGTAATCATACCAAAACATCAACATTACATTATTTTGAAACTTGTTTAGAAACAACCAATAATAATTCTGTTTGGATTTTTGATGATATTTATTGGAGTGATGAAATGAAACAAGCATGGATAGAAATAAAAAAACATAATAAAGTAACTGTTACAGTAGATGTTTTTCATTTCGGAATTGTTTTTTTTAGGAAAGAACAAGCTAAAGAACATTTTAAAATTAGAGTTTAATATTTTACCAAATATTAAACTTTGTAAATTTGTTAAATATTATATCTCTTTTACATGAAAATTTATACAAAAACCGGCGATAAGGGTTTAACCTCTTTATATGGAGGTACTAGAGTAAAAAAATACAATTTACGTATAGAAACTTATGGTACCATAGACGAATTAAACTCTTATCTTGGATTAATTAAGGATCAAGAAATTGATGAATCTATAAAAAAAACAATTTTAAAAATTCAAAATGATTTGTTTACACTTGGCGCAATATTAGCTACACCTACAGAAAAAGAAATTTTAAAAAATGGAAAAGAAAGATTAAACATTCCTAAAATTGATACTGAATCTATTTCTGTTTTAGAAGAAAAAATTGATAAAATGGAGCAAGAGCTTCCTAAAATGACTCATTTTATTCTTCCTGGTGGGCATCAAACAGTGTCATTCTGTCATCTTGCAAGATGTATTTGCAGACGTGCTGAGCGTCTTTCTGTTAAACTAAACGATCTTGAAACAATAAATGATACTATTATAATATATTTAAACAGACTTTCTGACTTTCTTTTTGTATTGGCACGAAAGTTGTCTAAAGACTTATCAGTAGAGGAGATTAAATGGATTCCTCAAAAAAAATAACACGTTCTTTTTTTATCGATTTAAACTAAAAATTAAATTTAAAACATCCATATAAAACATTAGTTTACAGGCTATTTTAAATTTTAAATTTTACTTAATAGTAAATTTCTTAAAAAAGACTTGTATAATTCAGTAAAAAAATTATTTTTGCACAAAATTAAACATTAAGAAATGTATTGGACATTAGAATTAGCATCATATTTAGCAGACGCGCCTTGGCCAGCAAGTAAAGACGAATTAATTGATTATGCTATTAGAACTGGAGCTCCTTTAGAAGTTGTAGAAAACCTACAGGACATAGAAGATGAAGGTGATGCATATGACTCAATTGTTGAAATTTGGCCAGATTATCCTACCGAAGATGATTATCTTTGGAATGAGGATGAATACTAAATAAATAAAACACTAAATACAAAGTCTCTAAGGAGGCTTTTTTTTTGTTTTTCTCTTAATTAAGAAAGTATTTTATTTTAGTTGATAAAACTTGATTTTTAATTAAATTAACACAGTTATATAAATAACTGAAAAACACACATATAAATGAATATTTTAAATTCAGTAATTAAACTTTTTGTAGGTGATAAACAGCAAAAAGATTTAAAAGGATTACAACCTGTAGTAGAAGATGTTAAAAAGTTTGAACAAGCATTCTCTAAACTTACAAACGACGAGTTAAGAGCAAAAACAATAGATTTTAAAAATAGAATTAAAACAGCTACTAAAGAGCTTAACGATAAAATTACAGCTTTAGAAGACGAAGCAAAAAATGCAGATATTGATCGTCAAGAAGATATTTATTCAGAAATAGACACTCTTAAAGATGAAGCTTATAAAATATCTGAAGAAACATTACTACAAATAATGCCAGAAGCTTTTGCCGTTGTAAAAGAAACAGCAAAGCGTTTTGTAAAAAATAAAGAAATTGAAGTTACTGCAACGCCTTTTGATAGAGAAATTTCTGCCGAAAGAGATAATGTTACTTTAGAAAACGACAAAGCTTATTGGGCTAATTCTTGGGATGCAGCAGGTAAACCTGTTACTTGGGATATGGTACATTATGATGTTCAGTTAATAGGTGGATCTGTTTTACATCAAGGTAAAGTAGCAGAAATGATGACTGGTGAAGGAAAAACTCTAGTATCTACCTTACCAGTTTATTTAAATGCCTTAACCGGTAACGGTGTACATGTTGTAACTGTAAATGATTATTTAGCAAAACGTGATAAAGCTTGGATGGGACCAATTTTTGAGTTTCACGGTCTTTCTACAGATTGTATAGATTATCATCAACCTAATTCTGATGCAAGAAGAAAAGCATACAATGCAGACATTACTTACGGTACAAATAATGAGTTTGGTTTCGATTATTTACGTGATAATATGGCAAACTCTAAAGATGATTTAGTGCAAAGAGCACCAAATTACGCTATTATTGATGAAGTTGATTCTGTTTTAATAGATGATGCCAGAACTCCTTTAATTATTTCTGGTCCTGTACCACAGGGAGACAGACATGAGTTTACAGAATTAAAACCATTAGTAGCAGATATTGTATCTCTACAAAAAAAACATTTAGTAGGTGTTTTAGCTGATGCAAAAAAATTAATTGCAGAAGGTAATGAAAAAGAAGGTAGCTTTTTATTACTAAGAGTTTATAGAGGTTTACCTAAAAATAAAGCCTTAATTAAATTTTTATCTCAAGAAGGTATCAAACAAATTTTACAAAAAACAGAAAACTATTACATGGCAGATAACAATAAGTTAATGCCAGAGGTAGACCAAGATTTATGGTTTGTTGTAGAAGAAAAAAATAATCAGATAGATTTAACTGATAAAGGAATTGCTCATTTATCTGAAAAAACACAAAATGATACTTTCTTTGTTTTACCTGATATTGGTGTAAAAATTGGAGAAATTGACAATTCTGATGCAACTGCTGAAGAAAAAACATCTCAAAAAGAAGAACTTTACAAAGATTTTAGCATAAAGAGCGAGCGTATTCATACAATGAATCAACTATTAAAAGCATACACTGTTTTTGAAAAAGATGTTGAGTATGTTGTTATGGATAATAAAGTTATGATTGTTGATGAACAAACGGGACGTATTATGGATGGTCGTCGTTATTCTGATGGATTACACCAAGCAATTGAAGCAAAAGAAAATGTAAAAATTGAAGATGCTACTCAAACTTTTGCTACTGTTACATTACAAAACTATTTTAGAATGTATCGCAAACTTTCTGGTATGACAGGTACTGCGATTACAGAAGCTGGTGAGTTATGGGAAATTTACAAATTAGATGTTGTAGAAATACCTACTAACAAACCAATTCAAAGAGACGATAAAGAAGATTTAGTTTATAAAACAGCTAGAGAAAAATACAATGCTGTTATAGAAGATATTGTAAAATTAGTTGCTCAAAACCGACCTGTTTTGGTTGGTACAACTTCTGTAGAAATATCAGAATTATTAGGTAGAATGTTACAAATGCGTAAAATACCTCATAATATATTAAATGCAAAATTACACAAACGAGAGGCAGATGTAGTTGCAGAAGCTGGTAAACCTGGTGTTGTTACTATTGCAACAAATATGGCTGGTCGTGGTACAGATATTAAATTATCCGACGAAGTTAAAAAAGCCGGTGGTTTAGCAATTATAGGTACAGAACGTCATGATTCTAGACGTGTAGATAGACAGTTAAGAGGTCGTGCTGGTAGACAAGGTGATGTTGGTTCTAGTCAATTTTACGTAGCATTAGACGATAATTTAATGCGTCTATTTGGTTCTGATAGAATTGCCAAAATGATGGATAAAATGGGATTAAAAGAAGGTGAAGTAATTCAGCATTCTATGATTACCAAATCTATTGAAAGAGCTCAAAAAAAGGTAGAAGAAAATAACTTTGGTATTCGTAAACGATTATTAGAATATGATGATATTATGAACTCTCAACGTGAGTTTGTATACAAAAGAAGACGTCATGCTTTAGATGGTAAACGTTTAAAAGTAGATATTGCAAATATGATTTATGATACTTGCGAATCTATAATTAATACAAATAAAGCTTCAAAAGATTTTCAGAACTTTGAGTTTGAATTGATTCGCTTCTCTTCTATGACTTCTCCTTTTTCTGAAGATGAATTTAATAAATTATCAGAAAAAGAATTAATAGATAAACTCTATGATTTTGTTGCAGAACATTATAAGAACAGAATAGAAAGAAATGCTATTTTAGCTTATCCTGTAATTAAAGAAGTTTATGAAAATGAAGGTGATAGATACGAAAGAATTGTAGTGCCTTTTACAGATGGAATTAAATCTTTACAAGTTGTTACAAACCTAAAAGATGCTTATGAAAGTGAAGGAAAAAGCTTAATTACAGATTTTGAAAAAAATATTACTTTAGCTATTATTGATGAAAATTGGAAAAATCATTTACGTAAAATGGATGATTTAAAACAATCTGTACAAAATGCTTCTTATGAACAAAAAGATCCTTTATTAATCTATAAATTTGAAGCTTTTGAATTATTTAAGCAAACCGTAGATGAAATAAATAAAGAAGTTTTATCTTTCTTATTTAAAGGAGAACTACCTGCGCAAGACAGAACACAAATATCTGAAGCTCAACAACAAAAAAGAGAGCGTTTAAATACAAGTAAAGAAGATGTACAAAACTCTACAGAACAAGCTATTGAAAATTCTCGTCAACAACAAAAAGCAGAAACAGTAGAAACAATTGTACGTGATCAACCAAAAATTGGAAGAAACGAACGAGTTACAATTAAAAATGTAATGAGTGGTGAAGAAAAAGAAGTTAAATTTAAACAAGCAATTCCTTTAATTGAAAAAGGAGAATGGGTTTTAGTGAACAATTAAAATAAAACTTATTTTTATAGAAATTAAAAATAAAATCTGTTTAGATATTTTCTAAACAGATTTTTGTATTTTAGACCTAACATAAATTACTAACTATGAAAAAATTACAAAATATTTTATTAGTTATAGGTATTTTAGTTTCTTCGCTTGGATATTCTCAATCTAAAAAAATAATTAAATATAGAAAGGACTATAATGCTCTAGAATTTAAAATAAAAAACGAAACAGATAGTTTAAGCTATATTACAAACAAAAAAATAAATAGATTATCCTATAATTTAAAAAAATCATTAAACGTTTTAAAAAGCAAATATGCTTCTAATGATTTAAAAAAGATTTTATACAAAAATAAATATCAATAAGAAGTTAATCTTCTTAATACTGAATATGAACATCAATTTTCAGTGATACAAAGTGAATATCAAATAGCCATTTCTAAAGTTAACTTCAACTTTCAATCAGAAATTAATAAACTACAATTAAAATATAAAATCTATTAATTTTATTACGCATAAAAAAAGCATCTAAAATTAATTAGATGCTTTTTTATTTATAATTATCAAATTTTATTTATTCAAATACATTTTACGTCTAGAATATAAGTTATAAAATTCATCATCTTTTAAACTATCAATAAATAAGATACTCTCTCCTGTAGATTTCATTTCTGGTCCTAGTTTCTTATTTACATTAGGAAACTTATTAAAAGAAAATACTGGTTGCTTAATTGCAAAACCTTCTAATTGTGGATTAAAATCAAAATCTGTAACTTTATTATGACCTAACATTACTTTTGTAGCATAATTTACATACGGTTCTTTGTATGCTTTTGCTATAAAAGGTACAGTTCTAGACGCTCTTGGGTTTGCTTCTATTATGTACACAACATCATCTTTAATAGCAAACTGAACATTTATTAAACCTACAGTTTTTAATTCTCTTGCAATTGTATGTGTATGATCTTTAATTTGTTGCAACACAAATTCACCTAAATTAAAGGCAGGTAAAGTTGCATTAGAATCACCAGAATGTATTCCACAAGGTTCTATATGCTCCATAATACCTATAATGTATACATTTCCATCAGCATCACAAATAGCATCTGCTTCTGCTTCTATTGCACCATCTAAATAATGATCTAATAATAATTTATTATTTGGTATTTTATGTAATAAATCTACAACATGTGATACTAATTCTTCTTTATTGATAACAATTTTCATTCCTTGCCCTCCTAAAACATAAGAAGGTCTTACCAATATTGGAAAATTTAATTGATCTGCCAAAGCCAAAGCTTCGTCTGCAGTTTCTGCAATACCAAATTCTGGATAAGGAATGTTATTATCTTTTAATAAAGATGAAAAACTACCTCTATCTTCTGCCAAATCTAAAGCCTCAAAAGAAGTTCCTATAATTTTAACTCCGTATTTAGTAAGTTTTTCTGCTAATTTTAAAGCTGTTTGCCCTCCTAATTGTACAATAACACCTTCTGGTTTTTCATGACGAATAATATCATAAATATGTTCCCAAAAAACAGGTTCAAAATATAATTTGTCTGCAGTATCAAAATCTGTAGAAACCGTTTCTGGATTACAGTTAATCATAATTGTTTCGTAACCACATTCTGATGCAGCTAAAACTCCATGAACACAACAATAATCAAACTCAATTCCTTGTCCTATTCTATTTGGACCAGAACCTAAAACAATTATTTTCTTTTTATCTGTAACAACACTTTCGTTTGCTATTACAATTTCTCCATTGGCAGTTTCAATTTCGTTTTCAAAAGTAGAGTAATAATAAGGCGTTTTTGCTTTAAATTCTGCGGCACAAGTGTCTACTAATTTAAATACACGTTGTACCTTTAACTCTTCTCTTTTGGTGTAAACTTCACTTTCTAAACAACTTAGCATATGTGCTATTTGTCTATCACCATAACCTTTTTGTTTTGCTTCAAGTAATAAATCTCTTTGAATAGTGTCTATAGAATAAGTAGAAATTAACTTTTCTAATTGAAACAATTCTTCATATTGTTTTAAATACCACATATCAATTTTTGTGATATCATAAATCTTACTTAAAGGAATTCCCATTGCAATTGCATCGTAAATAGCAAAAACACGATCCCAACTTGCATTGGTTAATTTATCTATAATTTGATTATAATCTGTGTATCCTTTACCATCTGCACCTAAACCATTTCTCTTTATTTCTAAAGATTGAGTTGCCTTATGTAATGCTTCTTGAAAAGAACGACCAATACCCATTACCTCTCCTACAGCTTTCATTTGTAAACCTAAAGTTCTATCAGAACCTTCAAATTTATCAAAATTCCAACGTGGTATTTTTACAATTACATAATCTAACGTTGGCTCAAATAATGCTGATGTAGATTTTGTAATTCCGTTTTCTAATTCATCTAAAGAATAACCTATAGCTAATTTTGTTGCTACTTTTGCAATAGGATAACCTGTTGCTTTAGAAGCTAAAGCTGATGAACGAGAAACACGTGGATTAATTTCAATAGCAATTATATCTTCTTTTTCGTCTGGAGAAACAGCAAACTGCACATTACATCCTCCTTCAAAATCTCCAATAGAGCGCATCATTTTTATTGCCATATCACGCATTTTCTGATAAGTTTTATCAGAAAGTGTCATGGCTGGTGCTACCGTAATAGAATCTCCTGTATGAATCCCCATCGGATCCATATTTTCGATAGAACAGATAATAACAACATTATCGTTTTTATCACGTAGTAATTCTAATTCGTATTCTTTCCATCCCATCATTGCTTTATCAATCATCACCTCATGTATTGGTGACGCTTCTAAACCGCGACTTAATAATTCATCAAAATCTTTTGGATCATAAACAATAGACGCACCTGCTCCTCCTAAGGTATAAGAAGAACGAATTACTAATGGAAAACCAAATTCTTGAGCAATTTCTTTTCCTTTTAAAAATGAAGTTGCTGTTGCTTGAGGCGCCATTGGCACATCAATTTTTAACATTAACTCTCTAAATTGCTCTCTATCTTCTGTAATATTAATAGCATCAATATCTACTCCTATTAATTGTACATCAAAATCTTTCCAAATTCCTTTATCATCCGCTTCAATACATAAATTTAATGCAGTTTGCCCTCCCATTGTAGGTAAAACAGCATCAATTTGAGGATGTTCTTTTAAAATTTGTATTATAGATTTTGTTGTTAAAGGCAACAAGTAAACATGATCAGCCATAGAAGGGTCTGTCATAATTGTTGCTGGGTTAGAATTTATTAAGATAGTTTCTATCCCATCTTCTCTTAAAGAGCGTAAAGATTGTGAACCAGAATAATCAAATTCACACGCTTGACCAATAACAATAGGTCCAGATCCGATAATTAATACTGATTTTAGGTCTTTTCTTTTTGGCATTGTAAGTTATTGTGTTATTTAGTTTTACAAAAATAGTTAGCTTTTGGGTATAAAAAAAGGTGTTACTAACAAAAAGCAACACCTTATACTAACAATATATTAACAAATGTTAATCATTTATTTTTTATGTCTAGTTTCAGATGAAACAGAAATCTTCTTTCTTCCCTTTGCTCTTCTACGAGCTAAAACTTTTCTACCATTAGCAGAAGCCATTCTCTCCATGAAACCATGTTTGTTTCTTCTCTTTCTCTTTGACGGTTGGTAAGTTCTTTTTGGCATTATATATTTTTTTAAAAGTCTTGTATTATTTTTTTATTGCTCAACAATTTACACCTTATTAAAAGCGTGTGCAAATATACAACTGTTTTTATTTATGACAAATAGTATTTGAAAAAAAATTAAAATATTTTTTAAAGCTATAAAAACACAGAATTTTAGAAATCTTTTACTTTTTTTATTTGACACAAATTTTAGAGTTAGTACTTTTGCGCAAACCTAATAATACCATGAATAATACAAAGTATGTTTTTGTAACAGGAGGTGTAACATCATCTCTTGGAAAAGGAATTATAGCAGCTTCTTTAGCTAAATTACTACAACAAAGAGGTTTCTCTGTAACCATACAAAAATTAGATCCATATATTAATATAGACCCAGGAACTTTAAATCCATACGAACATGGAGAATGTTATGTAACCGATGATGGTGCAGAAACAGACTTAGACCTAGGGCATTACGAACGTTTTTTAAACATTCCTACTAGTCAAGCAAATAATGTTACTACAGGTAGAATCTATCAATCAGTAATAAATAAAGAGCGTAAAGGAGAGTTTTTAGGAAAAACGGTTCAAGTTATTCCACACATTACTGATGAAATTAAACATAGAATCCAGATTTTAGGTGAAACTGGCGATTATGATATTGTTATCACAGAAATTGGAGGAACAGTTGGTGATATAGAATCTTTACCTTACGTAGAGTCTGTAAGACAAATGCTTTGGGAAAAAGGAGAAGAAAATGCTATTGTTATACATTTAACTTTAGTACCCTATTTAGCTGCTGCTGGAGAATTAAAAACGAAACCGACACAACACTCTGTAAAAATGTTGATGCAAAGTGGTGTAAGTCCTGATATATTAGTTTGTAGAACAGAACATGAAATTTCTGACGACATTAAACGTAAACTAGCTTTATTTTGCAATGTAAAAAAAGAAGATGTTATACAATCTATAGATGCAGAAACTATTTACGATGTACCTAACTTAATGTTACAAGAAGGTTTAGATGAAGTTGTTCTTAAAAAGTTTAACTTATCTACAGAAAAACAACCCGAATTAAATGTTTGGAATGAGTTTGTTAGAAAACATAAAAATCCTACTTCTGAGGTAGAAATTGCTTTAATTGGTAAATATATAGAGTTACAAGATTCTTATAAATCAATTACAGAAGCTTTTATACATGCTGGTTCATCAAACGAAACAAAAGTAAAGGTTCGTTGGGTACACTCAGAAAGTTTAACACCTAAAAATGCAGAGAAAAAGCTAAAAGGTGTTAATGGTATTTTAGTTGCTCCTGGTTTTGGTGATAGAGGTATTGAAGGTAAAATTAGAGCTGTTAGATATGCAAGAGAAAACAACATTCCTTTCTTTGGTATTTGTTTAGGTATGCAAATGGCCGTTATAGAATTTTCTAGAAATGTTTTAAATTTAGAAAATGCTAGTTCTACAGAAATGAAGAAAAACACTCAGCACCCAGTTATTAATTTAATGGAAAGTCAAGAAAACGTTACCGAAAAAGGAGGTACAATGCGTTTAGGTGCTTGGGATTGTAAATTAGAAAAAGATTCTACTATATATAATGCTTATCAAACCGAAAATATTAGCGAACGTCATAGACATCGTTATGAGTTTAATAACGATTATTTAGAACAAATTGAAAATGCTGGTATGAAAGCAACGGGTATAAACCCAAAAACTGGCTTAGTAGAAGTAGTAGAAATACCTTCTCATCCTTGGTTTATTGGTGTTCAATATCACCCAGAATATAAAAGTACTGTTTTAAAACCACATCCTTTATTTGTAGATTTTATAAAAGCCGCTTTAAAGCAATCTCAATTATAATTACGGAACATTTATTGAACTATATAACGCATATAAATTATTAGGCAGCATAAAAGATAAAAAACTGCTTTTTCACAACATTTGTCGCATTTTTATCAAATATATTATTTGCTCTAGTGACAAAATGACATTTTAAATAACATATGGAACAAAAAAAATTCGATGTCAATTCTTTTATAGGAATGGTTTTATTAGGAGGTATTTTATTATACTGGATTAATACTCAAAAACCAGATGAAACTACTAACACTTCTACTAATACAGAACAAGTAGTTAATAATGATTCTACTACTAATAAAAACGTTTTAACAGAAAATAACACTTTTGAGAATGATTCTTTAAAACAAATTGCAGCTAAAACTAAATTAGGCGCTTTTGCTCTTAGTGCAATTAATGGTTCTGAAGGGACTTCGGTTTTAGAAAATGAAGTTGTTAAATTAACTATTAACAATAAAGGAGGACAAATTACTGAAGCTCAAATTAAAAATTATAAAACATACGATTCTTTACCATTATATATGATAAAGGACAAAAATGCTTCTTTTAATATTAATTTTGGTACTACAGACAATAGAACTTTAAACACTAAAGATTTATTTTTTACTCCATCAATAACAAAAAACGGAAACAATACAATTGTTTCTATGAAGTTAAAAGTTTCTGAAACTCAATTCTTAGAATATAGATACGAAATAAAACCAAATGATTATATGGTTGATTTTGCTGTTCGTTCTCAAGGTTTAAGTAATGTTATCAACTCTTCTACTCCAATTAATTTAAATTGGTCTTTAAATGGATACAGACATGAAAAAAGTTTAAAAACAGAAAACACTATGTATTCTAAACTTTACTACAAATCAGAAGATGACGTAGATGATTTAAGTCCTAATAAAAGTGAAGTTTTAAATGATTTAAACTGGGTAGCATATAAACAGCACTTTTTTACATCTAATTTGTTGTCTGATACCCCTTTTAATAATGCAACTATAACTTCTACAGACTTAGTAAAAAACGAAGAAATTGATACTGTTTTTACTAAACGCTACGAATTGCAAACTCCTTTAGCTTTAACTGCCGGAGAATTGAATTATAATATGAAATGGTTTTACGGACCAAGTGATTATAACTTATTAAAAACTTATGAAGATACAGATTTAGACCAAACTGCAGATTTAGGTTGGGGAATTTTTGGTTTCTTAAACAGAACTGTTTTTTATCCTGTATTTAATTTATTAAAAGGATTTTTATCTAACTATGGATTAATTATCATTTTAATGACAATAGTTGTTAGAATATTAATGTCTCCTCTGGTGTATAAATCTTATCTATCTAGTGCAAAAATGAAGGTAATTAGACCAGAATTAAATGCATTAAATGAAAAATACCCTGGTAAAGAAAATGCAATGAAACGTCAGCAAGAAACAATGGCAATACAACGTAAAGCCGGTGTCAGCATGTTATCTGGTTGTATACCAGCTTTATTACAAATGCCTGTTTTCTTTGCCTTATTTAAGTTTTTTCCAACAAATTTATCTTTAAGACAAGAAAGCTTTTTATGGGCAAATGATTTATCTTCTTATGATACGGTTTTTAAACTTCCTTTTAGCATTCCTTTTTACGGAGATCATGTAAGTTTATTTCCTATTTTAGCTTCTGTTGCAATTTTCTTTTACATGAAAATGAATCAAAGTCAACAAGCAAATATGCAAGCACCTACACAAGAAGGTATGCCTGATATGAGCAAAATGATGAAGTATATGATATACTTCTCTCCTATTATGATGTTATTTTTCTTTAACAACTACGCAAGTTCTTTAAGTTTATACTACTTTATATCTAACTTACTTACTATTGCAATTATGTTGGTTATTAAGAATTTTGTTATTGATGAAGAAAAAATTCATGCAAAAATAGAAGAAAACAAAAAGAAACCAGAAAAGAAAAAGAGCAAGTTTAGACAGCGTATAGACGATGCAA
The DNA here is from genome assembly GCF_021991835.1 of Polaribacter sargassicola. Lineage (GTDB taxonomy): Bacteria > Bacteroidota > Bacteroidia > Flavobacteriales > Flavobacteriaceae > Polaribacter > Polaribacter sargassicola. The sequence goes on along the minus strand of NZ_JAHDAU010000005.1, from coordinate 93,498 downwards.
TGAAACAAGCTCAAGAACAACAAGCTATTCAGCAAAAACAAAAAAAGAAAAAATAAATAACGCTTTATAAATAAATATAAAACCGAAACTTAATTATAGTTTCGGTTTTTTTATGAAATCTAAAATCTTTAAATTACAATTAAAAAAATGAATTGGATTCTTTTAATAATAGCTGGTCTTTTTGAAGTTGCATTTGCTGCATGTTTAGGTAAAGCAAAAGATGCTACAGGAATAACTGCAACTTATTGGTACGTAGGTTTCTTAATTTGTTTAAGTATTAGTATGATACTTTTAGTAAAAGTAACACAAGAATTACCTATTGGAACTGCTTACGCAGTTTGGACAGGTATTGGAGCTGTAGGAACTGTTTTGGTTGGAATATTTGTTTTTAAAGAACCTGCAACTTTATGGCGATTGTTTTTTTTAACAACTTTAATTGCATCAATAATTGGCTTAAAAATTGTTTCTCACCAATAAACTAAATGTTACTTTTTGTTTTAAATCTTCCAAAAAACAAAATATATCCATAACATAAAATAGCCAAAATAAATGCTATTTTAAATCCAAAACTATCTATTAAACCTCCAAAAATAAATGGAATAACAGCTCCACCAACAATTGCCATACATAACAAACCAGAAGCTTGTGCCTTTAAATCTCCTAAACCTTCTAAGCTTAGTGAAAAAATTGTAGGAAACATAATAGAGTTAAACAAACCAACAGACAAAATAGACCACATAGAAATTAAACCTGTTGTATTAATTGATATTAGAATCATAGAAATAGCCAAAAAAGCAAAAATACTTAACACTTTAGCTGGTGCTAAAACTTTTGTTAAATAAGCACCAATAAAACGACCTATCATTGCACCACCCCAATAAAAAATAACAAAAATACCTAATAAAGATTTTGGGTCTGAACCAGAAAAAGTTTTATTAAATGTACTTGCAATTGTATTAGCAATATTCATCATTGTTGTACTTTCTAAAATAATTGGAGCCAATTTCATATCAGAAAAATAATTTACCAAAAAGCTACCTATAGTAACTTCTGCACCTACATAAACAAAAATACCCAATGCACCCATTAACATTAATTTGTTTTTTAGTAATGTTAAATATCCTCCTCTTGGGCTTTCTTGCATTACAGATGGTAATTTTATAAAAGCAAAGATGAAGGCTAAAACAGCTATAGAAATTGCGATAAATAAAAAAGGTATTTGTACTGTAGATGCTTCTGATATGTAATAATCTTTTCTTTCTATTTCACTTAATAAAGCAATTTCTTCTGATGTTTTTACAGAGTCACTTAGCAAAAATAACGCACCCACAACAGGCGCAATAGTAGTACCTAAAGCATTAAATGCTTGCGATAAATTTAAACGACTACTTGCTCCTTCTTCACTACCTAATAATGCTACATAAGGGTTTGCTGCTACTTGTAAAACAGTAATTCCACCAGCAAGTGTAAAATAACCAATTAAAAACACTGGAAACGATCTAAAAGCTGCCGCTGGATAAAATAACAAACAACCTAAAGCCATGGTTAATAAGCCTAAAACAATTCCTTTTTTGTAACCTATTTTAGACAAAATAAAACCAGATGGTAAAGAAAAAACAAAAAATGCCACAAAAAAAGCAAACTGAACCAAAACTGTTTTTGCGTAAGACATTTCAAAAACATCTTTTAATCTTGGTACTAAACTATCTACTAAAACGGTTATAAATCCCCAAAGAAAAAATAATGTAGTTAAAAATATAAATGCACTTTTATAAGACTTGTTTTTAGACATAATGATGTTTTACTAAAATAATTTAATTAATAACGCTTTCTTAATTTATGAATTTCTTTTTCAAAAAGCCATAAATTTACGATAATAAAATTAAATAACAACACAGTTATTAAAGTGATAAAAAAAGGTACATTATTATATTTTTATGTTAACATTTAAAATATAAAATGCTATTAAGAATGAAGTTTAAAATATAAAAAGTCTACTATTTTAGATTAGTTGCTTTTACTCATAAAATCTTCTAATTTTTTATTTGTTGTTTTTTGAATTTTATTTTTCATAAAATCTGACCAACCTAATAAAAAACCTGTAAAACCAAGAGCTTGTCTAGACCATGTCCAAACACTAAAAGAATCTATGTGTTCTATAATTTTACCATCTTTAAATTTAAAACTAGCATCAACAATATTAGTTACTTTGCGTTTGTTTTCTCCATAAAGATATTTGGCTATCCAAATAGCTGATCCTTCTTCTTGATTTGCTTTTACACTTTTAAAAAATATTTCTGTTGTTTCATTTCTATTAGACAACAACATTTTCCACATATTAATGGCTTTTTCTCCTTTTAATTCTCCAAAAACGGGATCTTTAAATACTATATCTTCATGATAACATTCTACCATTTCTAAAGAATTTCCATTAGAAAATGCTGTGTAAAACTTTTTTAACAATTCACAATTAGTCATAATATTCTAATTTTTAACCGTGCAATTTAGTCAATTTTACAAAATTTTACCTTAAATTTTAAAATAACTTTAAAAACAGACTTTAACTTGCAAACAAGTTTAGCCCTGATTGTAGTGACATCCTTTTTGTTTTTCACAAAAAGATATAACGGAAAGCAGGAAATAGCTTCTAAAAAAAATTAATCTTCAGAATCTGTGATTTCTTTACGGTTTTTAAACTTACGTGTTCCTTCGTACAACTCGTACTTAACAAATTTACAGTCTAAATCTCCGTTTTTAAGCGCAATTCTTTTAGAGGTACGCAAACCTACACACTTTAAAGCTTGTACGTCTGATGTAATTAACCAAGCTGTAGAACCTGGATAATTATGCTTTAGTGTATCGCCAATTTTTTTGTAAAACTCTTCTGTATCTATGTTTAAACGCTCTCCGTAAGGCGGATTAAATAAAATTGTAGTGTTACCAAAAACTTCTTTTGTAGAGTTAAAAAAGTTTACGTGATGTACACCAATAAACTCATCTAAATTGGCACTTTCTATATTGTCTTTAGCTTTTTGTACAGCAGATGGTGCTTTATCAAACCCCATAATTTTAAAATGCGAACTTTTAATTTTACTTAATAAAGCGTCTTGTATTGTAAAATATAAGTCTTCATCATAATCCTTCCAATGCTCAAAAGCAAAAAGTTTTCTGTTAATATTTGCCGGAATATTATTGGCAATCATTGCTGCTTCTATTAAAATAGTACCTGAACCACACATTGGATCTATAAAATTTTCATCACCTGTGTAACCAGATAATAAAACCATTCCTGCAGCTAAAACCTCGTTAATTGGTGCGATGTTGGTTGCTGTTCTATAACCTCTTTTATGCAAAGAATCACCAGAAGAATCTAAAGAAATTGTTAACCATTCTTTATGAATGTGAACATGTATTTTAACATCTGGATATTTTAAATCTACATTAGGTCTTTTATGGTATTTATGGCGAAAATAATCTGCCACAGCATCTTTAGATTTTAACGAAATATAGTGAGAATTAGAAGTAAAATTCTTAGAGTTTACAACTGCACCAATTGCAAAAGTACCTTCTGCATCTAAATAGTTTTCCCATTTAATTTTCTGTATTGCCTCATACAAATCTTCTTCATCATAAACTTTACAAACTTTAATAGGTTTTAAAATTCTAACAGCAGTTCTTAAGGCAATATTTGCTTTATACATAAAGCCTTTATCTCCTCTAAAAGAAACACTTCTAATACCTTCTTTTATATCTTGGGCACCTAATTTTCTTAATTCTTCTGCTAAAACACCTTCTAAACCAAAAAGTGTTGTTGCCGTCATTTTAAAATCTCTATTCATACTTATAAAATTGACTGCAAAAATACTATTTATAAATAGGAAATATACTAATTACGAAATTCATTTTTTCTGAAGTAAGATTTAGTTACTTTTGTAGACTTATTTGCCATATGAAGAAAAAAGATTGGTTTACAGATTGGTTTAACACACCTTATTATCATATTTTATACAAAGACAGAAATGATGAAGAAGCACAGTTATTTATGAAAAATATAACTGCTTTTTTAAATTTACCTAAATCTACTCATATTTTAGATTTACCTTGTGGAAAGGGCCGTCATTCTGTTTTTTTAAATTCTTTAGGTTATACTGTTACTGGTGGAGATTTAGCTGAAAATAGTATAAAAAATGCCCAAAAATTTGAAAATGACTCTCTAAAATTTAGAGTGCACGACATGCGTAAACCTTTTAATAATCAATACAATGCTGTTTTTAATTTGTTTACAAGCTTTGGTTATTTTGATGAAGATAAAGAAGATATTTTAATCTTACAGAATATAAAAAATGGATTGAAAAAAGAGGGTGTTTTTGTGTTCGATTTTTTAAATGCTGCTTATGTAAAAGCAAATTTAGTTGCTAAAGAAACAAAAATTGTAGACGATATTACTTTTTATATTACAAGAGAAATTACAAATGGTTTTATCCTTAAAAACATCTCGTTTTTTGCTGATGGAGAAAAACATTCTTATACAGAAAGAGTAAAATATTTAGATATTGATAAAATGAAAACTTATTTTGATAAAGTAGGTTTTACAATTACCAATATTTTTGGCGATTACAACCTAACTGACTTTAATATAGAAACTTCTAATAGATTAATTTTAGTTGCAAAATGAGTTACTTTCTTTTAATTGCTGCTGTTTTTGTTGGTGCAATCTTAGTTTTTATTTTAAAACCTACCAATAAAATAATCCGCTTATTATTGGCTTTTAGTGGTGCTTATTTATTGTCTGTAACTATTTTACATTTATTGCCAGAAGTTTACACAGAAACTAATGAGTATAAAAAAATTGGTATATTTATTTTAGTTGGGCTTTTAATTCAGTCTGTTTTAGAATCTTTTTCTAAAGGCGCAGAACATGGTCACATTCACATACATTCTAACGGAAAAAAATTTCCTACTTTATTGTTTGTTAGTTTATGTTTGCATGCATTTTCTGAAGGTTTGCCAATACATCATTCAGACAACAATTTACTTTGGGCAATTATTGTACATAAAATACCTATTGCTGTTGTTTTAACTACATTTTTAATTAATACCGAGTATTCTAAAAAAACTACTTTCCTTTCTTTATCTGCTTTTGCTTTAATGAGTCCTTTAGGTTTTTTATTAGGCGATAAAATTATCTTTTTTTCTACTTACGAAACCGAAATAACAGCTTTAATAATTGGTGTTTTCTTACATATTTCTACCATCATTTTATTTGAAGGATCTGAAAATCATAAATTTAATTTACAAAAATTTATTGCCATTCTTTTAGGTATTTTACTTACTATCTTTACTTTATAATTTTTTTTATTTATTTTTAATGCAATTAATATCCCTATTTATAGGTATATGATGCTTAGTACAAATTTTAGATATTTGAAAATAGTAAAATAACCTTTAAATCAACCCTAAATGAAAGAAATAGATTTTATCCCTTTTAAACCAAAAGATGAACGAGATATTAACATAAGAGAAAAAGATCAATATCATAAGAATCTAGATGTCATACAATATGATAGTTATATTAACATTAAAGATAAATCTATTCATATCATTTTTCCTGTAGCAGAAAAGGATAAGACAGAAATAAATGGATATTATTTTTATGACTTATTAATTGGTAAAATTTTAGTGATTCATATTTCAATTGATGATAATGAGGAAAGAAAAAAACCCAAAAAGAGAATTATTTCTTTAGACATAGCTGCTTCAGAAATTAAAAATGTAATAGGTGAAATAGATATTACGCTTTTAGAAAAACTAACTATTTTTATATACAATGACAATAGTAAGTCATTCCCAGAAGATTCTTTATGTTCTACTAATACAGAAAAATCTATGTTAAGACCCAAAGAAGGAAATGGTGGTGGAGTAATTATTGAAGGACCATAGAATGTTAAAATATATTTTTTTAAAATCACAAAAAATAAAAATTTTAATCTTCTTAATTTCTTGCATTTCATATTCTCAGACCTCAAAATTAGACTCTGCTTATTTTTATTTTGCAAACGCACAAAAATTTGAAAAAAATAATAAACTTAGTGAAGCTTATAGAGACTATTTAAAGGCAAAAAGAATCTATGAAACACTATTTGAATATGACAGTATTTCTAAATGTAATTTAGAATTGTTTAATTTATTAGATTCTCAAAAAAATTTAGATAAAGATGCTAAATTCTATTTAGATGATTACTACAACTATGGTTTAAAAAAAAATGATACTTTAATGCTTTTAAAAGCAAGTAATAGTTATGCTAGTTATTTTTGGAATTCAGATTCTATTGAGAGGTCTAGAAATCACTATAAAGAATCTCTAAGATTAACTAATAAAAGCGAATTAAAAAAGTATAAAGTTACTATTTATGCAAATTTAGCATACTTATACACTAAATCTAAACCAGATTCTGCTAATTATTACTACGAAAAAACACTTAAAAATTCTGATCAATTAAATAAAACTCAACTTTTAGGTACCTATATCAACTATGCAATACATCTAAAAAATCAAGAAAAATATATAGAAGCTATAAATCAATTAAAACTAGCTGAAAAAATAGAAATTGATGCTTTTCACTTAAAATTTAATAAAATTATATATAGAAATTTAGCTAATTATTACAAACTTTCAAAAAACTATAAAGAAGCTTATCAATATTTTGAAAAATATAACTTGGTAAAAGATAGTATAAATATTACTGCACAAAATATTGCAATTTCAGATTTAAATATAAAATACGAAACTGAAAAAAAGGATAAATTAAACCTTCAATTAGAAATTGATAAAGAAAAAAGCCAAAACTTTTTAATAGCTACATTATTAACACTTATTTTAATTAGTGTAATAGGTACATTATTTATAAAAAACTCTAACAAGAAAAGAAAAGTTGCAGAACAACAAAAAGAACTAGAAAAGCAAAAAAATCTAACACTTTTAAAAGAACAAGAATTAACAACCATTAATGCAATAATTAATGGTCAAGAAAAAGAACGTAAACAAATTGCAGAAGATTTACATGACAATTTGGGTTCTATCTTAGCTACCTTAAAATTACATTTTGATAATTTAAAAATAAATCACACAAAGAAAAAAATAGATCAAGAAATTTTATTTAACAAAACAGAAGGTTTAATTAATGAAGCTTATTTAAAAGTACGCAGTATTGCACATGCTAAAAATGCTGGTGTTATTGCAAACCAAGGACTGCTAGTTGCAATAAAAATGATGGCTGAAAAAATATCATCTGCAGATAAAATAAAAATTGATGTTGTAGATTTTGGGTTAAATAAACGCTTAGAAAATAGTTTAGAAATTGGTGTTTTTAGAATTGTTCAAGAATTAACAACCAATATCATAAAACATGCAGATGCTAAAAATGCAACCATAAATTTATCTTTTTACGACCAGAATCTAAATATTATTATAGAAGATAATGGAAAAGGGTTTGATATTAATAACGTAAATTTAAAAAATGGAATGGGAATTAGCTCTATAAAAACAAGAATTGAACATCTTAACGGAACATTTGAAATTGATTCTACTATAGGGAAAGGAAGCTCTGTTATTATTGATATTCCCATTAAATAACTTTTAATTTACAAAAATTTATTGCCATTCTTTTAGGTATTTTACTTACTATCTTTACTTTATAATTTTTTTATTTATTTTTAGAGCTATCAATATACCTATATATAGGTATATGAAAATTCGTATTAATTTTGGTTCTTTGAGTATAAATAAAAAACAATGAAAAAATTTAGTTATAGAAAACCTTCTAAAAGTGAATTGGCTATTCTAGAAAAAAAAGAAAATTTAGACATCGCAGATGAAAACCATAAACATAGTTTTTTTCACTCAAAACTAGGTGTTTTTACAATAAGAACTACTTTACCAAATACAAATTATCATATATTTTCAATTGAAAACACAATCAAAGACGGTAAACCATCTGTTACAATATTTATATCTGATAATACTGAAGACCAAGCAAAACCACAAAACAAAAATTACATTGCGGAAACTAGTTTTCATTTTGATGATATTATTCATAACACTGATAATCAATTTGATATTAGTATAACTGATAACATTAATATTACAATATTTAATGATAAGAAAAATTATAATCCCTCTTTAAAAGAAGGTCACTTTTCTCCTTCATTTAAAGGTGTTATGCCTACAGAAGCTGGTGGTGGTGTAATATCCAGAAACCCATAATTGAAGCTTTACAAAGAACATAAAATATTAAAACTACAAATTATCTTTTATTTAATTTGTAGTTTTTCTTATGCACAAAAATCAAGATTAGACTCAGCCTATTTCTATTTTAAAAAAGCCCAAAAATTTGAAGTGAATAATAGAACGTTTGATGCCTATGAAAATTATATAACATCTAGAAATTTATATCTAAGTCTTAACAATAAAGATAGTTTAGCAAAATGTAATATCAACTTATTTTATTTAATCCAATCTCAGAACAACTTAAATGAAAACCCTATACTATTTTTAGATAATTATACAGAATACGCAAAAGAAAAAAGAGATTCTTTAATGCTATTGATATCTAATAATGCTTATGCTGCTTATTTTTGGGATTCTAAACATCCATATAAAAGCAGGAAATTTTACGATAAATCTATTTTAATTACACAAAAAAAAGAACTACAAAAATATAGATCGACTATTTACTCTAACTTAGCACATCTTTATTCCTTAAATCAAAAAGATTCAGCTAAATATTATTTTGATAAAACCCTCAAATCAATTGATAAGCTCGATAAAAAACAATTATTAGATACCTACATAAACTATTGTAATTTTTTTCAAAGTCAAAAAAAATTTAAACAGGCAATATTATTGCTAGAAAAAGCAGAAAAAATAAAAATTGCAGATTACCAACAAAAATATAACAAAATACTATATAAAAAATTTGCTGATTGTTATAAAGAAACTGGAAATTACAAAAAAGCCTACGAGTATTACGAAAAATATGATATTATAAAAGATAGTTTAAATATTACTGCACAAAATATTGCAATTTCAGATTTAAATATAAAATACGAAACTGAAAAAAAGGATAAATTAAACCTTCAATTAGAAATTGATAAGAAAAAAAGCCAAAACTTTTTAATAGCTACATTATTATCACTTATTTTAATTAGTGTAATAGGCACATTATTGATAAAAAACTCTAATAAGAAAAGAAAAGTTGCAGAACAACAAAAAGAACTAGAAAAGCAAAAAAACCTAACTCTTTTAAAAGAACAAGAGTTAACAACCATTAATGCAATAATTAATGGTCAAGAGAAAGAACGTAAACAAATTGCAGAAGATTTACATGACAATTTGGGTTCTATCTTAGCTACTTTAAAATTACATTTTGATAATTTAAAAATAAATCACACAAAGAAAAAAATAGATCAAGAAACTTTATTTAACAAAACAGAAGGTTTAATTGATGAAGCTTATTTAAAAGTACGCAGTATTGCACATGCTAAAAATGCAGGTGTTATTGCAAACCAAGGACTGCTAGTTGCAATAAAAATGATGGCTGAAAAAATATCATCTGCAGATAAAATAAAAATTGATGTTGTAGATTTTGGGTTAAATAAACGCTTAGAAAATAGTTTAGAAATTGGTATTTTTAGAATTGTTCAAGAATTAACAACCAATATCATAAAACATGCAGATGCTAAAAATGCAACCATAAATTTATCTTTTTACGACCAGAATCTAAATATTATTATAGAAGATAATGGAAAAGGGTTTGATATTAATAACGTAAATTTAAAAAATGGAATGGGAATTAGCTCTATAAAAACAAGAATTAAACATCTTAACGGAACATTTGAAATTGATTCTACTATAGGAAAAGGAAGCTCTGTCATTATTGATATTCCGGTTGATTAACTTAAAAAAATAAAATATGATTACAATTATAATAGCAGAAGATCATCAAATATTAATAGACGGAGTAAAATCTTTTTTTGAACTTGATGATAATATCAATATTATTGATTCTGTAAATGACGGAGAAGCCCTTGTAAATGCTGTTAAATTAAAACAACCTAAATTAGTTATTACAGATATTAGGATGCCTAAAATGGATGGTATTGAAGCTACCAAAATAATCAAACAAAATAACCCAAACACAAATGTTTTAGCGATGACAATGTTTGATCAGCCAGATGCCATAAAACAAATGATAGATGCAGGAGCTACCGGTTATATTTTAAAAAACTCGGGGATTAAAATGTTATCAAAAGCAATTATTTCTGTTGCCAAAGGAGAAACTTTTTTTGATCCTAATGTTGCTTTTAATTTTATGAATAATTATATAGATGATAATGTTACCATCGGAACATCAGAAAAAATAACCTTATCAAATAGAGAAAAAGAAATTTTAAATTTAATTGCAAACGGAAAAACTTCTAAAGAAATTGCTGAAAAATTATTTATTGCCAAGACAACTGTAGATACTCATAGAAAAAATATGATAAAAAAACTTAATTTATCTTCTGGTAGCGAATTGTTAAAATATGCTATTGATATGAAATATAAATTTTAATTTTTTTCAAAAAAAAAAAGAGATTTAGATAATTAAATTATCAAACCTCTTTTTTAAAATTTATTTTATTTAAAACTTAATTAGCTACTTCGTTTATAAATTTAATACGCATTAAACGTAATTCTTCTTCATCATAATCACCATCAAACTCGTTTAAAGCTTCTTGTATATTATCTGTATCTGCTTCCATAAAATAATCATGAATTTCTTCTTGCTGATCTTCATCTAATAAATCATCTAAAGAATAATCAATATTTAACTTAGTACCAGAGAAAATAATTCCTTCCATTGCTTTTATTAACTCACTCATTTCAAGTCCTTTTGACTTTGCAATGTCTTCTAAAGGCAACTTCTTATCTGTATTTTGAATAATAAAAAGTTTTAATCCAGAATTTGTACCTGTACTTTTTACTATTAAATCATCTGGTCTTAAAATATCGTTTTCTTCTACATAAGTAGCAATTAACTTTACAAATTCTTTACCAAATTTTCTTGCTTTACCTTCTCCAACACCATGTACTGTAGATAATTCTGCTAAAGTAATTGGGTATTTTAAAGCCATATCATCTAAAGATGGATCTTGAAAAACTGCAAATGGAGGAACGCCTTGTTTTGTAGCAACTTTTTTACGTAAATCTTTTAATAACTTTATTAGCTTTTCATCTGTAGAGTTACCAGAAGATTTAGAATTCGTAATTATTGCGTTATCATGCTCTTCATCATACGTATGATCTTCCGTCATCATAAAAGAAGTTGGTTTTTTAATAAATTCTTCTCCTTCTTCTGTTAATTTTATAACTCCGTATTGTTCTATCTCTTTTTTAATCAAATTAATTACCAAAACCTGTCTTATCAAAGCCATCCAATAAAGTGAAGGTTTATCTTTTCCACTGCCAAAAAATGGTTGTAAATGAGTTTTATGCGATGTTAAAAGTGCATTTTCTTTACCAATTAAAGTATTAACAATCTCTTTGGCTTTATATTTTTGTAAAGATTCTTTTATTACTTTTAATAAAGTTACTACATCTTCTTTAGCTTCATGCTTTTTCTTTGGGTTTCTAGAATTGTCATCCATATCAGCTCCTTCCCCATTCACTTCATCAAACTCTTCTCCAAAATAATGTAATAAATATTTACGCCTGTTCATAGATGTTTCTGCATAACCAACAACTTCTTGTAGTAATGCATGGCCAATTTCTTGTTCTGCAATAGGCTTACTTGCCATAAATTTTTCTAACTTTTCTATGTCTTTATATGCATAAAAAGCTAAACAATATCCTTCTCCATCATCTCTACCTGCCCTACCTGTTTCTTGATAATAACTTTCTAGACTTTTTGGAATATCATGATGAATTACAAAACGCACATCTGGTTTGTCTATTCCCATACCAAAAGCAATAGTTGCAACAACAACATCACATTCTTCCATCAAAAACATATCTTGATGTTTTACACGTGTTTTAGCATCTAAACCAGCATGATAAGGAACTGCTTTAATACCGTTTACTTGTAAAATTTGTGCGATCTCTTCTACCTTTTTTCTACTTAAGCAATAAATAATACCAGATTTACCTGGTCTTTGTTTTACAAAACGAATAATATCTTTTTCTACTTCTTTAGTTTTTGGCCTAACTTCATAAAACAAGTTAGCTCTATTAAAAGAAGCTTTAAATCTGTTTGCATCTGTAATGCCTAAAGTTTTTAAAATATCTTCTTGTACTTTTTCTGTGGCTGTAGCCGTTAAACAAATAACAGGCACATTATCTATAGCTTTAATAATGTGCTTTAAATTTCTGTACTCTGGTCTAAAATCATGTCCCCACTCAGAAATACAATGTGCTTCATCAATAGCTACAAAAGAAATTTTTTGAGTTCTTAAAAAAGCCACATATTCTTCTTTAATCAAAGATTCTGGGGCAACATATAATAATTTAGTAATTCCGTTAGTAATATCTTCTTTAACTTGAGCTACTTCTGTTTTATTTAATGATGAGTTTAAAACATGAGCTACACCATTATTTTCAGAAATACCTCTAATAGCATCTACTTGATTTTTCATCAAGGCAATTAATGGAGAAACTACTATTGCAGTTCCTTCTGCCATTAAGGCAGGCAACTGATAACAAAGTGATTTACCACCACCTGTTGGCATTATTACAAAAGTATTATTATTCTCTACAATACTTTTAATTACTTGCTCTTGCAACCCTTTAAACTTATTAAAACCAAAGAATTTTTTTAGAGGAGTATATAAATCCATTTACTTAAATATTTATTTAACCTTAAAATCAATACACAAACATACTATTAATATTTGCACTAACTGTTTTTTATAGTAAATTTGCCCATTTCTTAATCTAAAGATATAACTTTTTTTTTTACTGATAAAACGCAAAACTATTGAAAAATATAAATACAATTATTAAAACTGCTAAAGAAACTATATTAACAGAAAGCAATGCCATTGCTAATTTAGCTAATTTAATTGATGTAAATTTTGAAGAAGCCGTTAAATTTATTTTAAATTCTAACGGAAGAGTTATTGTAACAGGTATTGGTAAAAGTGCAAATATTGCCACTAAAATTGTAGCAACGTTAAATTCTACAGGTACACCTGCTATTTTTATGCACGCAGCAGACGCTATACATGGAGATTTAGGTAACGTACAAAAAGATGATGTTGTTATATGTTTGTCTAAAAGTGGTAATACACCAGAAATTAAAGTTTTAGTTCCGTTTATTAAAAATTACGGCAATAAAATAGTAGCTATTACAAGCAATGTAGATTCTTATTTAGGAAAACATGCAGACTTTACTCTAAATGCATTTGTAGAAAAAGAAGCTTGTCCTAATAATTTAGCCCCTACAACAAGTACTACCGCTCAGTTGGTTTTAGGAGATGCATTAGCTATTTGTTTGTTAAACTTAAGAGGTTTTACTAGCAGAGATTTTGCAAAATATCATCCTGGAGGAGCACTAGGAAAACGTTTATATTTAAGAGTTTCTGATCTTATAAAAAAGAATGAAATACCTAAAGTAGAAGAAACAGACAGCATTGCTAAAGTAATTGTTGAAATTTCTGAAAAAAGATTAGGTGTTACTGCTGTATTAAATAACAATAATTTAACAGGTATTATAACTGATGGTGATATTAGAAGAATGCTTTCTAAAACCACAGAGATTTCTAAATTTACAGCAAAAGATATAATGGGTAAAACACCAAAAACAATTTTAGAAAACGCTATGGCTATTGATGCATTGCATATTATGGAAGATAATAGCATTTCTCAAATGTTAGTATTAGATAAAAAAGACAATTACATTGGTATTGTACATTTACATGATTTAATTAAAGAAGGAATTTTCTAATGGCAGAACAACAAAAAGAAATGTCCTTTTTAGGTCATTTAGAAGAATTAAGATGGCACCTTGTAAGAAGCGTAACTGCAATTTTTATTATTGGAGTAGTACTTTTTATATTTCAAAAACAAGTTTATGAAAGTTTTTTATTAGCACATAGAAAACCAGATTTTATTACCTATCAATTATTCTGTGATTTTTTTACTTTTTTAGGAGTAGATAGTGATTTTTGTAATGTTAGTTTTAAAGATAATTTAATTAGTTTAAAACCAACTCAACAGTTAATGAACGCTATTTGGTCTTCATTAATTTTAGGTATAATTTTATCTTTTCCATATATCTTATGGGAAGCTTGGCGTTTTATAGCACCAGGTTTAACAAAAAAAGAAGCCAGTAAATCTAAAGGTTTTATATTTATTGCATCGCTACTTTTTTTTATAGGAATTGCCTTTAGTTTTTATGTAATAGCACCTATATCTATACATTTTTTATACAACTATCAAATTACAGATTTAATCCAAAATAACTTTACAATGGATTCTCATATAGGTCTTGTTACCAATATGTTATTGGGTATATCTATATTATTTGAATTACCTGTTTTAATTTATTTTTTAACTAAAATAGGTTTAGTTACTCCAGAATTTTTAAAAAAATACAGAAAACATGCTTTAGTAGTTGTATTAATTCTTGCTGCTATTATAACACCACCAGATATTGCTAGCCAAGTTATTGTAGCAATTCCTATTCTTATATTGTATGAGATAAGTATAAAGGTTTCTAAATTTGTAATTAAAAAAGAACAGAAAGATGCATAAAAAAGTAAAAGAATTTAATGATTACCGTGAAAAAATGAATGGTAAAATTTTAAATTCTGATAATAAAGTAATAAAAAGAATTTTTAATTTAGATACAAACACTTTTAAAGAAGGTCACTTACCTGTTAAAACAAAAGAGCTTTTAGGTTTAGTAGCCTCTGCTGTTTTAAGATGCGATGATTGTGTACAATACCATTTAGAAGCTGCAATGAAAAGTGGGGTTACTAAAGAAGAAATGATGGAAACAATGTCTATTGCAACTTTAGTAGGTGGTACAATTGTAATACCTCACTTAAGAAGAGCCGTAGAATATTGGGAAGCATTAGAAACAGAGTAAATAATAATTAAAACGTAATAAAAAATGAATGTTAAGAATCTATTAAGATTAAAAAAAACATAATTTATTACTTTTACTCAACCTACAATAATGCATTTTATCAATTAAACAATTATACATATTTAAATAAAATATGATTTTAAGAGCAGAGAATATAGAAAAAATCTACGGAAGTAGAAAAGTTGTTACAGGGATTTCTTTAGAAGTTCAACAAGGTGAAATTATTGGACTTTTAGGACCTAACGGAGCTGGTAAAACAACTTCTTTTTATATGATTGTAGGAATGGTTAAACCTAACTTTGGTAAAATCTTTTTAGATGATGAAGAAATTACTGAAGATGCAATGTACAAAAGAGCTCAAAAAGGGATTGGTTATTTAGCGCAAGAAGCATCTGTTTTTAGAAAATTATCTGTAGAAGATAATATAATGTCTGTTTTACAATTTACTGGGTTATCTAAAAAAGAACAAAAATTAAAGTTAGAATCTCTAATTGAAGAATTTAATATTGGTCATGTTCGAAAAAATAGAGGAGATTTACTTTCTGGAGGAGAAAGAAGAAGAACAGAAATTGCACGTTGTTTGGCCTCTGACCCTAAATTTATTTTATTAGATGAACCTTTTGCGGGTGTAGACCCTATTGCTGTAGAAGATATACAAAGTATTGTTGCCCATTTAAAAGATAGAAATATAGGAATATTAATTACCGATCATGATGTACAAGCAACCTTGGCTATTACAGATAAAACGTATTTAATGTACCAAGGAAGTATACTAAAAAGTGGAACACCAGAAGATTTAGCTGCTGATGAAATGGTAAGAAAAGTATATCTTGGTAAAGATTTTGAATTAAAAAAGAGAAAATTTTCTTAATCTTTAATTTCTTCTAATAAATGATTTTCTTTTTTTGATATATAAAAATAGAAACAAACTCCTTTTTTATTATCATCTCTTTTCTTTAATTCTATTTTACCACCAAGTCTTTTTATAATAGACTTTACGGTAGCTAGCCCTATACCTGTACTATTGTTATTTTTTGTCCCTAATGTTTCAAACATATCAAATACCTTAGTCCAGTATTTTTCTTCAATACCTGGGCCATTATCTTCATAAGTAAAGTAATAATAATCTTGATCTTCTTTAAAACTTACAGTAATTTCTGATTTATCTTCATCATAAAATTTTCTTGAATTAGAAATCAAGTTTTGAAAAACTTGTACTAATCCGATTTTAGAACAAATAATTTCAAAATTTAAATCAGTAGTATCTAAAAGAATCTTATTTTCAAAATCTATATTATTTACAATCTTATCTAATAATTCTTTTAGATTTACATTTTCGTATACAATATTTTCACTTGTAACTTTAGAGTAGTTTAATATCTCAGTAATTAAGCTATCAACATATACAATTCTATCTGCAATTAATGTAAGGTATTCTTCTGCTTCGGTGTTTTCAAAAATAGAAGTATAGTCTTGTTTTAAAACATCTAACAAAAAACTTATACCATTAATTGGCGATTTTAAATCGTGTGTTAATCTATTGGCAAAGTTATTTAATTGCTCATTTAGCTTTACTACTTTATTTTTTGATGCTTCTAGTTCTTTATTCTTTTTTCTAAGTTCTAAAAGAGCTACTACCTGTTTAGATAATAATAAAAGAGCCTCTCTTTGGTTTTCATTTAGCTCGTGTGGTTTATTATCAATAACACATAAAGTACCTAAAGGATATCCTTCTGATGAGTTTAAAGGAGCTCCGGCATAAAAAATTACATTAGGTGCATTTACTGTTAAAGGATTATCAAAAAATCGTTCATCTTTTGTGGCATCATTAACAACAAATAACTCATCCGGATTTAATATACTGTGTGCACAAAAAGAAATTTCTCTTGGTGTTTCTGTAGCTTCTATACCAAATGTAGATTTAAACCATTGCCTATCTTTATCAACTATAGAAACAAGTGCTATAGATGTATTACATATACTAGAAGCAATTTTTGTAATTGCATCATATTCTTTTTCTGGTAAAGAATCTAAAATGCTATAATTTTTTAAAACTTCTAATCTTATATTTTCATTTTCGGGAATTCGAGGGGTCTCCATAAAATATAGCTTTAAATAATTATTTTTTTAATATTGATAATAGAATGTACAATATAATAATTATTGGAATAGAAAGAAAGTTAAAAGCTATAATTAATATTAATGATGTTAAAAGAAAAATATATACTACCATGTTTTTCTTAAAAGAATAATCTTTAAACTTTAGAGAAAACAAAGGCAATTCTGCATTCATCACATAAGTTAACAATAATGTAATTAATATTAAAAAATAATTATTAGATAATAAATTTTGTACAAACTCTATTGTAGAATATTCTTGTATTAAAGGTAACGAAATTACAAACAAACTCATTGCAGGCGTTGGTAATCCTATAAAAGAATCAGATTGCCTTGTATCTATATTAAATTTAGCTAATCTATAACAAGCACCTAAAGTTAATAATAGCCCTAATAATTGAATCAATTCAAAATTAAAACCAGTCAAAAATATTTTATCAGTTATATCAGAAAAAGAACTTATGTTTTTACTAGATAACAATTGAAACATAACAATTCCGGGTACTACTCCACTTGTTACCATATCTGCCAAAGAATCTAATTGTTTACCTAGCTCTCCAGAAACATTTAATAATCGTGCAGCAAATCCATCAAAAAAATCGAATAAAATTCCTAAAACAACAAATAAACCAGCACCTACAAAATTACTTTCTACAGCAAAAATAGTTGCAACTGTACCACAGAAAAGATTGCCAAGTGTTATTAAATTAGGAATGTGTTTTTTTAATGTCATATTTAAATAATTAATTTAAAAGCAAAAATAAGAAATCAGTTATTCAAGGAGACGATAATAAACTTTTTTTTAAGACATTTGCCTTAATTATATTTTTATATGCCAGTATTAGTATCCGATTTTTCTCCTTCTTTTCTTTTTAAAAACGCTCACTTAAATACTATTTATAGGTCTGTTTTTACAAAAGAATTTGACAATTATTCAAGAAAAAGAATTACTACTTGGGATAACGATTTTATAGATCTAGATTTTTCTTTAATTGGCTCACAAACATTGGTTTTATTAATTCATGGTTTAGAAGGAAGCTCTAAATCTAACTACATAATATCAACCACTAACCATCTAAATAAAAAAGGATTAGATGCTGTTTGTTTTAATTTAAGAGGTTGTTCTGGTGATGACAATCTACTTTTAGGAACCTATCACAGTGGAAAAACGGAAGATGTAGATTTTGTAATAAATCATCTTTTAAAAAATTATGATTATAAGAATATAGTTCTTTTAGGTTTTAGTTTAGGTGGTAATTTAACTTTAAAATATATTGGAGAAAAAGCGGAAAATGTATCGCCAAAAATAAAAAGTGCAATGGCTGTTTCTGTTCCTATTGATATTGCTACAGGAGAAATTGAATTAGAAAAATCTAAAAACAAATTGTATTTGAATAGATTTTTAAAAAGTATGAAAATTAAAATTCTAAAAAAATCGAAAAAGTTTCCTGAATTTTATTTAGATAAAAACAAAGTAATTAAAGCAAAGCGCTTTAAAGACTTAGAAAATTTATACACTGTTCCGGTTTTTGGTTTTAAGAATCCAGAAGATTATTGGACCAAAGCAAGTTCTAAACCTTATTTATCAAAAATTAAAATACCTACTTTACTTATAAACTCTAAAGACGATTCTTTTTTATCTAAAGAATGTTTTCCTTATGAAGAAGCCAATGCATCAAAAAATTTCTTTTTTGAAACCACAAATTATGGAGGTCATTGCGGTTTTATTTCTTCATTTAATTCATCTAAAAATAAATGGTTAGAAAATAGATTAGAAAGGTTTATTAAAGAAAACATTCAGATTTCTATATTGTAAACAATAACTTAAAAAAACTGCTGTTATTTTAGTAGGTTTTTAGATATTTGTTACTAATAATATTTCGACATTTGAAACACAAATTATTACTTATTTTTTTAATTATTCCTTTATTTTTATCAGCACAAGCTTTTAGAAATTATTCTAATGAATTTTTGTCTATAGGTGTTGATGCTGCTGGTTTAGGTATGAGTAAAAGTGTTGTTGCTACAACTAACGATGTAAATTCTATTTATTGGAATCCTGCCGGTTTAGTTGGTATAGAAGATTATCAAGGTTCTTTAATGCATGCCTCTTATTTTGCAGGTATTGCTAGCTATAATCATGCTAGTTTTGCAATGCCAATAGATAAAGAAAGTACATTTGCTATTTCTTTAATTAGATTTGGTGTTGATGATATTTTAAACACAACAGAGTTAATTGATAATGAAGGAAATATCGATTTTAATAGAATTCAACTTTTTTCTTCTGTAGATTATGCTTTTAATTTTGCATATGCCAAAAAACTAATTTTTAAAGATCTTAAATTTGGTATAAATGCAAAAATTGTAAGAAGAATTATTGGTGATTTTGCTTCTTCTTGGGGATTTGGCTTTGATGCCGGAATTCAATTTGAAAGAAACTCTTGGAACTTTGGTTTAATGGCTAGAGATGTTACAACAACTTTTAATAGTTGGGCTATTAATGAAGATGAGTTTAATAAAATTAAGGACGCAATTCCTGGACAAAATGAAGACTTACCAGAAACAACAGAAATAACCAAGCCTAAAATACAACTAGGTGTTGCTAAATATTGGGATATTAATCATTTTTTTAATTTACTTACAGAAATAAACGCAAATATTCGTTTTACAGAAACAAATGATGTTTTTGCTTCTGAAGTTATGAGTGTAGACCCAGCAATGGGTTTTCAATTAGATTATGACAAAATTGTTTATTTAAGAGCTGGTGTTGGTAATTTTCAATACATAACCGAGTTTGACAACTCAAAATCTCTTTCTATGCAACCAAACTTTGGTGTTGGTTTTAATTATAATGGAATTAAAATTGATTATGCATTAACTAATATTGGTAGTGTTGGTAATGCGCTTTATTCTAACATTTTTTCTATCACAATAGATTATAGTTTTTTTAGACATTAATTCTTATGAAAAAAAAATACTTTTTTTTATTATTTCTAATTTCAGTTTATTCTCCTTTAAAAGCTCAACTACAGCTTTCTAAATATGCAGAAGTTAGTATCATTACAGCAGGTCCTGGAGAAGAATTATATGAAGCTTTTGGTCACTCTGCTATAAGAGTTAAAGATCCTGTTTTAAATTTTGATTTAATTTACAACTATGGAATGTTCGATTTCAATCAACCTAATTTCTATACCAATTTTGCCAAGGGAAATATGATTTATAGTTTAGCACGCTATGATTTTAAATACTTTATAGCAAGCTATAGAAGAGATAAACGCTGGTTAAAAGAACAAGTATTAAATTTAAACAAGCAAGAAAAACAAGCTTTTTTTGTTTTTCTAGAAGATAATGCGTTACCAGAAAATAGTGAATATTTGTACGATCCTTTTTTTGATAACTGTGCTACCAAATTAAGAGATATAACAGAATTAATTTTAGGTAATAAAGTTACTTTTAATGAAGATAATTTAGAAGAAAAACAAACACTAAGACAATTAACTAATAATGAAATTCATTGGAATACTTGGGGCAGCTTTGGCTTAAATCTAATTGCTGGTACAATTTTAGATAAAAAAGCAACCTTTAAACAATACATGTTTTTACCAGACTATGTATACCTTTCTTTTAAAGATGCTAGTTTATTTATAAAGAACCAACCAGATAAACTAATAAAGCAAGAGAATAATCTTTTAAAATTTAAAGAAAAAGAACCTAAAATATCCGTTTCAAATCCTTTGCTTATTTTTATTTTAATTGCAATTTTAGTAATCTTTGTTACAATTAAAGATATCAAAAAAAATAAAAGAACTAAATATTTAGATTTTATTTTATTTTTTATATCAGGTTTAATTGGATGCGTATTACTTTTTCTTTGGTTATTTTCTACACATTCTACAGCACCAAACAACTTTAATATTTTATGGGCATTTGGACCCAATTTTATAGTTGCTTTCTTATTACTAAAAACACAACCACCTAAATGGTTAAAAAGTTATTTGTTATTTCTAACACTGCTCTTAATATCTATTCCTTTCTTATGGATTGCTAAGGTTCAACAATTTCCTATCGTTTTATTACCTATTATAATCCTTTTATTTTTTAGATATTACTTTTTATCTAAAAAATTATTGACCTTTAAAAAATAGAACAGTAGTAATTGTTTTAATCAAAATTTTAAAGTCTAAAAAAGTACTTCTTTCTTTTATATAATATAAATCGTAACGCAACTTAATTTCTTGCTCTTCTATAGTATTAGCATACGGATAATTAACTTGTGCCCAACCTGTTAAACCTGGTCTTACTACATTTCTAATAGAATAAAAAGGAATTTTTTCAGTTAAGTCTTTTACAAACTCTGGCCTTTCTGGTCTAGGACCAATAATACTCATTTCTCCTTTTAAAATATTTAAAAATTGTGGTAACTCATCTAACCTTGTTTTTCTTAAAAACATACCAAAACTAGTAATTCTGCTATCATTTTTTTTAGCCCAAACTGCTCCGTTAGATTCTGCATTTGTTACCATAGACCTTAATTTGTATATACTAAAAACTTTACCATATTGGCCAACTCTTTTTTGAGTGTAAAAAAGGCCTCCTCTATTACCTAAACAATTACCTATCAACAAAAAAGGAATTAATCCTGTAAAAATAATAAGTCCAATAACTCCAATTATAATATCAGAAATTCTTAAACCTAATAAGTAAAATCTGTTACTATTATTTTTGCTGAAATTAATATATTTATAAAAACTACTACTTAAATATTCTTTTGGTATTCTTTCAATTAAATTTTCATAAAACGTTTCATAAGTAACAATATTAATCCCGTGTTCGAATAATTCAATTAATTCGCTATTTATTTTTTTTATAATTTCAGGTGATAAACCTTTTAATGATACTACTACTTCTGTTATATGGTTTTTAGATATTACAGTATTTAAATTTACTTTAGAAATATCATGAAAACCATCAATATCATTCAACTTTTTCTCTGTAATGTAACCTCTTAAGTTATGAATATTGTCTTTTCGAACTTCTTTTATCAAGCTTTCAATAAAATCTGATTGACCAATAAATACGACACTTTTAAAGAATTTAGGTGAAACTATTAGCCACATATACATAAACCTCCAAAAAAGTACAGGTATAATTAGTATCAATAAAAAGTATACAATTTGCAACCTGTTTTCTGGTAAAACAGGAGCAATAAATGGAGTAAAAATATAAAAAACAGTAGTTATAGTAGCGGTTAAGCTGATACTCCTTAAAACAGTATATTTATTATTAGAAATATTTAAATCGTATAACTGAAAAATTTCTCCAAATAATAGATAATAAAAAGAAAGTAAGAAAAGCCATCTAATAATACGAACATCAAGAAAATTAATGTACGTAAAACTTAGAAAATTATAAGTAAAAAACAAAGAAAAAACTATAAACAGTATATCAAAAATACGTAACAATACTCTTCTTTCCGATATATCATAATGTGATTTTGAATTCATTTTAGTAATTTATTAATAACATTGCACAATGTATAATAAAAAGCCTCAAAATAAGATTTTTTTTCAACATTCTTATATAAATTCCAATTCCACTTAAGCATTTCTACTTTATTATTAGAAATTGAAAGACTTCTATCTCTATATTTAGCTAAAACTTTTGGTATACCAAAAGCGTATTTCTCCATCTTTAAAATTTTTAACCATAAACCATAATCTTGTCTTTTTCTAACATTTGGCATATAAACTTTACCTAAAACATCTGAATTATACATAGCTGTTAAGCATCCTATTTCGTTAGAATATAACATCCTATTATAATCTAATTTCTCTTTACATTCAATTATTTTATTTTTTGGCTTTCCGTTTTCATCTATAATTTCATAAGAAGAATAACTAATCGGATAATTATTAGTTTCCATAAATTCTAACTGAACTTCTAACTTTTTGGGTAACCATAAATCATCACTATCTAAAAAAGCTATAAAATTACCTTTTGCTAAAGATATTGCTTTGTTTCTTGCTATAGCTGCACCAGAATTTTTTTGTAATTTATGCAGTATAATTCTATCATCTTTTAGAGAATAAGACTCTATAATCTTAGTACTATTATCAGTAGAAACATCATCAACAATTATCATTTCCCAATTTTGATAAGTCTGATTTAAAACACTATTTATAGTCTGTGATATAAATTTTTCTGAATTATAATTAGGTGTAATAATTGATACTAATTTATTCATATACTTTAGAAATAAAACTTTTCAGTTTCCCTTTGCCTTTTTTTAAAATCACATTACTATTTATACAAAAATCCATATCTTCTTTAAAATATTTAATAATTTCATTTTTAATATATTGTTCTGTATTTATATCTATTTTATTGGTTATATTAAAAATTAAACTTCCCTTTTCATTTTGAATAACTTGATAAATAAGATCTATTCCATAGGTTTTTGATATATTTTTAAAAATATAATAAAATGTAAAACTGGGATAAATTTTTAATTTACCATAGACATTAACCCCAACCCTTCCTGTGACTTCTTCTAAAATTGGATGATTCATGCCACAAGAACATTTTTTATCTCTTGATGATAAAGAAATATAATCACCCAGTTTATATCTAATTATAGGAAAAGATTTCATTTGTAAATTTGTTATTAGAATTTCACTATCTTCAACTTCAACAATTACTCCTTCCATATTAATATGCATAGATCCATGCCTACATTCAAAGGCTATTAAACCTGATTCTGTTGCTCCATATTCACTAATCATCCTTACTCCAAAAGCTTTTTGAATTTCTTTTTGATAAGATTCAAAAATTTTTTCTGAAGTTCCTTTCACCATTTTGATTCTCTGTGGCTTAGGCAGTTTCAGTTTATTAATTAAAACCGCAGTATGGTATACCATTGATGAATAACCATGAATATAGATTGAATCTTTAGATTTTTTTACAAATTTTTTAAAAATTTTATCTTCATAACTAAAAATTCTATATCTATTTTGTAAAAAATCTAGAATATTATTTTTAATTTTTTTTAACAAAGAAAAATTAAAACCCCAAAAATATCCATTCTTCTCCCAAATATTAACATCGTACCAAGAATACCCTCTTTGAATAGCTGCTCTATTAAAAGAATCTGACTCTTCATTCCTATAAAACTTTAAAGACTGTCCGGATGTTCCAGATGTTACGGCTAGAAATTTTTTTTTAAATTTTAAATTAGTATGTACCATAGAAGAATGATTTATTAAATCTATTTTTTCTATAGTAGGAAATTTCTTTAAATCTTCTAATGATTTAACTTTATCAATATCTAAATTAAATTTATCAAACTGATTTTTATAAAACTCAGAATGATGGTATGCTATATGTAAAAGTTCTTTCAACTTTTTTAATTGATAAGATTCTAACTTTTTTAAAGACCATTTTTCAGATTCTTTTAAAAAATTATATTTAGTTTTCAAACTAGGGTTTCTAACACTACTTCCTATTAAATATATATTTTTTTTAATCATTATTTAAGTATTTCAATCCATTTAATTCTATTTTTTTTCCAACTAAAACTTTCAACTTTTTCTCTTGCATTAATTACTAAGTTAGGATATTCTTCTTTAAGAATCGATATAATTGCTTTTGTCATTTCTTTTTCATTTGATTTTGTAACCAATAAGCCATCAACTTCACCCTCTATTAAAAAAGGAATCCCTCCTACATTTGTATTAATCGTTGGCAACCCTAAAGCCATTGCCTCCATTACACTTACCGGTGTATTATCAACGTTAGTTGTATTTATAAAAACATCAAATTCTTCAGATTTTTTATGCCATTCTTCTTTTAAAAGCACTCCTGTGAACTCTACAGAGTTTTCTAATTGTAATTCTGATACTAATTGTAAACAATCATTATAACTATTATCTACAAAAGGACCAACCATACAAAGTGTTGCTTTAGGGTATTCTTTTTTTAATAAATTTAAAACCTTAATAGCTAATGTTGGGTTATAAATTTCCTTAAATGCCCTAACCCAAAATAACTTTGGTTTATAAGAAGTTCTTTTCTTAAAATTATAGTTTTCAATTTCTAAAATATTAGGAATAAACATTGTTTTATAACCTTTATTTTCAAAAGCAGATTTTAAATAATTAGAAGGTGCTATGTTTTGGTAAGAATTATTAAAAATTAAATCGCTAAAAAATTTACTCCTATTTAGTCTATTAGGTAAATTCCCTCCATGTAAAATAGGTATATACTTTAAATTAAACAATCTTGCCAATTGAGAAATAATAAGTGCGTAATAGAAATTTATAGTACTGAATGTATCTATCAAAACGTAATTTACTTTTTTCCTGTGCTTTATTAGAGTAAAACACATATCCAATAACCTTAAAAATTTATTTATTTTATCTGATGAAACCGTTACAATATAACCTTCTTCTTTTAACAAGTTAGATAATACAGTTAGAGTAGAATTATACTTTGTTTTTTTTGTTAAGTTATTACCAATATACAATATTCTATTATTCATCATCTTTTGTAATTCTAATTAAACTCAGCCCATATGCAAAAGCAGGAAAAGCAATTCTCATTGCAGTGTGGTTTATCGTTAAAAACCAAAAGACAAAAAAAGCTACTAAAAAAGCCCTTTGATAATTATTACTAAAATAAATGTTTTCTAAAGGTAATGTTAAAAGTATAATTAAAGCAAAAATCCCCATTATTCCATGTTCTTCAATTAACCTACCTACTTCGTTATGAGAAGCTGCTGTAACATGTTCTCCACTTTCCAGTCTTTTATACTTTCCATTACCTACACCAATACCAAAAAAAGGAGATTCTAAAAAACTTTCTAATTGCATGTTAATAATATCTAACCTTCCTGATGATACATCTTCCTTTTTTTTACCTATGGAATTCTTACCAGCATACCTATTGTCTATCATCCCTCCAGTTATATTTGAAGTGTATAACCATATTCCAAGAAATAGGAATATTGAAATAAAAATATATTTGGTAATTTTAGTTAATGTAACTTTATTATTTAAAAACATAAAAAAAGTAAATAAAATAAAAGCTACTGAACCAGTAATTAAACCTCCTCTTGAAAAAGTCAGTAAAACTCTATAAGTGAAGTATGCTAAAAAAAATGCATCTAAAAAAATATAAAAAGATAAATTAACTCTGATAAACAAAAATACAGCTAAAATAAAAGCTCCAAAGGCTATAATTGTAGATACTTGATTTGGACCAAAGCCTCCTGATGTAGCAAAATTAGACCCTGTACTAAAAACCAATTCTTCTAAACTAGGTGTTCTAAAATACACATAACTGACAATAGAAAAAATGGGCAATAAACTCATAAAAAGTAATTCGTTTAATTGAGGTATAGTAATAATTCTCTTATAACAATAAATAGCAAAAACACCTAAAGATATTGGACCACTTAAATTAAATATAATTGCTTTTCGTATAGATTCACCAGGAGGTACTTCTGTAAACAAAATACCTACTAATATTAATAAAATATAAAACAAAATTGATATTGAGTTCTTCTGTTTTATTGGCCCAATAAATAAGCCTAGTAAAACAAATAGCATTATACCATATTTACCCAACTCATATAAAAGAGTCCCCCCAGACATTCTAATAAAAACTTCTGCACCAACTAAATATGCAGAAAAATATAATGCTTCTTCATTAATATTTTTAGATTTATAAATAATAAATAAACCAACTATTATAATTAATAAAGGGTAAATTTTAGATATAGGTAGAAAAGTAACTATAAAACCTAAGAAAAAATGAATACCAATATATAAAAGTTTATTTCTAAAAATTTGATCTATCATATATTGAAATATATCTTTTTTAATTTATAAATAAAATTTTCTTTAGAGAAAAAATCATGCACATACTTGTATAAAACTGCAGAAACATCTTCTCTTAAGTGATCATTATCAATTAATTTAATTAAATACTCTGCAAAAACATTACTGTTCTCAGGAATAACAATTGCTTTTTTATGATTCACAACTTTATTACAATCACCAACATTAGTAACTAGTACTGGTAGTTTTGCCAAGCCATACTCTAATAATGAAACAGGTAAACCTTCTGATTTAGAAGATAATACACCTATATCTGATTGCTTAAGAATATTTTCTATATCACTACAAACCCCGTATAAATAAACATTATTTGTTAGATTATTTTTCTTAATAAAGCTTTTTATCTCTTCAGAATAATCATTCTTGTGTATTTCACCTATTAAATGTAAGCTATAATCAGGGTATTTTCTAATTACTATTTTAAATGCTTTTAATAAATTAATATGATCTTTTTGTTCTCTAAAAGCAGCTAAATGTACTATTCTTTTTCCTTGATTGCCTTTTAATTCTGTTACAGAACTTTTATTAGTGAATTCTGCAAAATTATGTAAAAAATAAACTTGACTACAATTTAGTTTATTTTCTGCCCATTTTTTTAAGTCATTATTAACCGAAATAATAGATTTAAAAAAATAAGAACAAATATTTAATGGAAATAACTTTCTAGAATCTAAATTTTGACTTTTCCCATAATGGTCATGCCAAATAAGATTTATTTTAGGATAAAACAATTTTACACAAAAAACAAAAAAATAAGATGTAGAATGCGCATGTACAATTAATATGTTATTGTTTTTTATATAGTTTATAAATTTGAAGATTGCTTCTATATCTATAGTTTTTTTTCTTTTTAGAGATAAAAAACCAACCTTTTTATCAATATTTTTATTTAAGATACCTTCTTCTCTTGTAGCACATATGTGAGAATTATAATCCTCTTCTGCTAATCCATTAGCTATATTTACAGCCAAAACCTCTGCACCTCCTGCATTTAGAGAGTCTATAACTTGAATAATCCCTTCTGTTTTAAACATCAACTAATTTTTGAATTTCTTTTTCAAATTTATCTAAGGTATATTTTTGAGACCAATTTTGAGCTTTCAATACTTTATCTTTATATATTTCTTTATTCCTCAAATAGCTTTCTATTTCAATAACTATATCTTCAATTTTAACATTATGTTTCAAAATACTTCCTCTTTGATTATCTGCCAACATATAATCAATACAAGAAACATTAGATGATATAGGTAAACATGACCAAAACATAGCCTCTGCCACAACTTTAGGCCAACCTTCAGATTTAGATATAAAAATAAGAAAATGTGATTGCTGAAAAGCTTTTTTTACTATTTCTTTATCTACATTTCCATGTAAAGTAATATGTTTTTTAAGTTGATGTGATGCTATATAATTTTCTATTTCTAACCTTTTGACTCCATCTCCATATATATCTAAGCTAATATTGTAGCCTTTTTTTATTAACTGGTGAGCGGATTGAACACTTAACAAGGGTTGTTTACCAATGGTTAACCCTCCTACAAAAATCAACTTAATTGGTTCTTTTAAATCTTTGTTTGGAACCTCAACAATTTCAGTTTGATGATAACTTGCCGTGAAAAACGGTAAAATGTTTTTGGATTGATTTGGCCAATCTCCATAAACTAAAACTTTTATTTTTTTAGTTAAAAAAGTATTTGCCAACAACCATTTCTGAAATTTATAGGTAACAGGTTGTTTACTTTTAGGATCCCAATTTCCTGCATATTTTGCTGTTTTTTGTTTTGATGGAAATAGTATTTGAACCAAACAACCTAACAATCCAATATTTCCAGGGCAACGTAAATGAATGTGATCTACATTTTTCATTACTGTAAAAATCATCCAGCATATTTTTGGAATTACTAACAATGCTTTAAATAGATTTTTTACAGATGTAATATCAAAGTTTGGAATAGCCATCACCTTAATATTAAGATGTTGGTATGCAGATTCTATACTTGTAATTTCTTCCTTAGCAACAGGAGCTATAATAATAATTTCATCAACGTATTTACCCCACAAATTCATTTCGCGTACATAAGGCTCATAGGCGTATACGTGTCCATCTTTTATTTTATGAATGGCATGAGTTATAATTCCAAATTTCATCTTTGTACACTTGGTTTATTAAAAATTAAACTCAATAATCCATAAAATCTCCCTAAAGCTTCTGTAAAAGCTTCTAACTTTTTTTTAGTAGTAAATATGTTTACAAACCTTAATAAAATTAGAACAATGGCAATGGCATTCCATTTAAAACGAGCTCTTAATTTTGGTTTGGCATATTTAACTCTCCAAACATACCACCCATTCCTTGTAACCATTTTACCATACTTAAATTTATTGGGCCTACCTGCAGCATCGTGATGGTGTTCTAACTGTACATTGGTAGCTAAAACATTTTTTCCAAATTGTAAGGCTCTTAATGAAAAATCTGCATCTTCATACAATCCATAACCTTCAAAGTAGGTAGAAAATTTAATAGTATCAACTACACTTCTTCTAAAAGACATAGACATTCCAATTAACAAATCTACTGTATAATTTTTACCTATTAAAGGATAACCACATGATAATCCATTAGAGAATTCTGGCATTATTCCTGGGGGTTTGTTGCTTCCTAAACCTAAATAATTTCTTAAAACATGTCTTTGACCTAATTTAACATGGTATCCATCTATAGAAATATATTTTTTTTGATTATAATAATCTGATGAGTTCAATTTCCAATTGTTTTCATTTGTTGCTATGCCTCCTACTCCTGTAATATTAGCATCGGATATAAAAACCTCTTGTATATTTTTAAAATAATCTATACTCAACAACGTATCATCGTCTAAAAAACAAACAAAATCTATATCTTTTCTAAGCTTTTCAACTCCTAAATTTCTTTGTTTAGTTAAGCCTCTTTGTGCTGCTTCAACTTTGTAATAGATTAAGTTTTTAAACTTATTCTTTTCTATTATTTCTTGTGTAGCGTTATCTATAGAACCGTCAATAATTAAAATTTCATCAGGATATAAACTTTGTGTAGCCACTGTTTTTAAGAGCCTTAACAAAGCTGTAGGTCGCATATATGTACAAATTATTAGGCTAAACTTCATTTTCCATCATTTTTTTAGCCCAATTTATACTTACCTTCCATCGTTTATTAAAACTTTTTAAATATACTATTGGATTTTTAATAGATTGTCTTTTATAAAATTTTATAAAAAGTATTATTTTATACCCGTTTAATTGCTCTTTAGTTAAATGTTTTAAGTGATATGCCATTACTGTTGGTGATGGTTTTGGCTGAATTTTATCATTACTCCATTTTGGCATAAACTTATGTCTAAAACCACCTATAGGAGCTTTTAAATGTAACATTTTTACGAAAGGCAAATAAATAGTATCACAACCTAAATTTTTTAATTGCATGCCATAATCTGTATCTTCTCCATACCCAAACTCATGTTCTGGTTTAAAACTGCATTTATGTACATATGTACTTTTTACAATAGAAGTTCCAGAACCAAACCCCACCCATTGAAAAAGTTCTTTATTCTTTTCTATTTCCCCTCTTTGTAAACAACTAATTGTTACACTTGTTAATTTATACTTATGTATATAAGCAAATGTACTTTTTAATAAATCATTATCAAATCTAACATCATCATCTGCAAAAAACACCCAGTTACCTGTTACTTTAGATAATGCTATGTTTCTAGCATTACAAGCCCCTAATTGATGAATGAATGTGTGATCTATTTTAAAAGGCCAATCATTATCTACTAGATAATTTAATTCGGATACAGAACCTTCCAATCCATTTTGCTCTACAATAATTACTTTATTAGGTAATAATGTTTGTTGAGATAAATCTTTTAATACATTAAACAAATGTTCTTTACGTCCTAGAGTAGGAATTAAAACATCTACTTTGAAAGAATCTTTAACAATACTTTCTTTAATAGATTTGACTTGTAAATCAGAGAAATCAGTAGAAAAAGTTTTGTCTTTTTTACCCCATAAGCTTTTAACAAAAGCTACAAAAGGAAATTGCTTGTTGTATAGTAGATAATTTAACAACAATATAAAAACCCATTGTACTTTATAATGTTTTTTAACAAATTTGAATAATAAATATTTTTTATTCTTAAATTTAGGTAAAACATGCTTTGGTTTAGATATTAATAAATTAGGTTCCGAATAACATAATAAACCTTTTGGCATCCCTATTTTTGCTAAACTACACAAAAACTCATCAAAAGATTGCTTTATACTTGTAAATTCTTTGAATTTGATTAAAACATTCGAATTAATACCTCCGATATTCGAAGACATTAACCATGTAGGATAAAGAACATCTTGTTTTATATTAATAAAACAATGCTGATCTACAAATCCTATTTCTTTTGAAAGTACATATTCTCCATTTAAACTATAACTTGCTAAAATTAATTCATGATGAAAAATATTTTTAATTTTTTTTTCATTTATGAAATCTTTTAAATTCTGATGACACCAAATTAACAAGCTATTTTTAAACTCATTAGAAAGAGAAAACATGCTTTTTTGAATATTTTTCTCATTACATTTTGTAATAACATTTGTCTGAGTATTTTTATACTCTATCGCAGAAGTTCCGTCGTGGTATAAAATAATCATTATAAGCCCTTATATAATTTAATATTCTCTTCTATTGATTTTTTACTATCAAACTCATTAACGATTCTTTTCCTAGCATTTATAGACATTTTACTAGCTTCTTTCTTATTATTTAACAAAGTTAATGTCTTAGTTTTAAAATCATCTGTATTTGTTGGGTTAATCATAAATCCGGTAATTCCATTTATCATTAATTCTTTAGCCCAACCAATATTAGAAGTCACCATTTTTTTTTCTAATGCCATAGCCTCTAACCAAGTCATAGGAAAAGCCTCTGCAAAACTAGGTAGTAAAATTATTTCTGATTGTTGAACATGTGCCAATACTTCTTTATAAGGGACAGCATTTAAATATGTAAAGTTTTTTAATGCTTTGTTTGATAATAAACCTTTAAATAATTCTAAGGTAGATTTTTTAGTAAACACATCTACGTTATCTTTTCCTAATAAAGTTAAGGTTACTGTACAGTCTTGTTCAATAATTTTATTAAAAGCTTTAGCAATTTCTAACACACCTTTTTTTCTAACTACAGTTCCAAAATAAAGCAACGATTTTTGCTTTATTTGCCCATGATTTGGAGTAAATAAATTGGTATCTATGGTATTATAAACAACATCTATGTTTTTTTTTAACTTAAACAAATGTTGCGTTTTTTTTGCTACATACTCACTAACTCCAACAATTTTATCTGCTCCTATTATAGCTCTTCTTTCAAAAAAATAATTTTTGTATTTAACATGTCTTTTTTCTAAGTCACAAAAATAAGTATCAGACCCATGTAGTCTAATAACAAAAGGGCATTTAAATTTCATAAAAGCCGTAAACCCAGTCCACTCTGGAGCTTCTATAACATCAATTTTATTTTTAAGTACAATATGGTTTACATACTTGTTAAATGATCTTCTGTTGGTAAACCAAGTTATACCTTTTACTACATTTTTTTTTACCAAATGTATTTCTACACCATTTTCAATAACAATATCTTCTTTAGGTTGACTGTGAATAAAAACAGTTACTTTACATTGCTTCATAACCAACTGTTCTGCTAAGTTTTTTGTAAAAGTTCCAATACCTCCAATGTTTCCTTTAAAACTAGCTATAGGATATTCTGGTGTAATAAAAGCTATATTCATGGTAATATTCTTAGATGATTTTTAACCATATTATCTAAAGTAAAATCTGGAATTTTAATACAATTAAAATTAGACTCTTCTATTTTAATTTGATGAGTAAGAATATTCTTTAAAATTTCGGTTAGTTTATTTATGTCTTGCTCCATAAAAAGAAAGCCATTGTATTCTTCTTTTATCAATCCTAATACATTACCCGCGTTTTTAGTTGTAATTACTGGTAATTTACACAATAAAGCCTCTACAACACTATAACAAAACGTTTCTCCTAATGAAGGGTGAATTAAATAATCATATTGATGATATATTTCTGATAAATTATCTACAGACCCTTTGTAGTTAACAATTTTACTTAGTTTAAATTCTTCTGTTTTCTTTCTTAACTCATTTTCATAAGGTCCTTCACCATATACATCTACTATAATACTACCCGAATACGTTTTTTTTAAATTATTTAGTGCTTTAAGTAAATGTTGTAACCCTTTTTCTTTTCTTAAATGGCAGGCAACAATAAACTTTGCTGTAAAACTATAATTCTGCTTAGAAATAAAATTTTTGGTATCTATACCATTATATACAACAGTAATTTTATTTTTAATTATTAGTCCAAAATCATTAATTAAATGTTTTTTAGAATAGGCAGAAACTGCTATAAACCTATTTATATAAGTTGAATACAAAATAGATTTCACCTTTTTTACCAATGATTTTTTTAACGAATATCCTTGTAAAGGTCTTGGATTATGATCCACAGCAACGACATAAGAATTAGGGTTTTGCTTTTTAACATCTTTGTAAAACTTAGTGCAAAGTTCAGTAAAGTGAGTAATTACAATATCATAATTGTGATTACAAGAAACTTCTAGAAACTTTTTTTCTACAGATGTATGATTTGCCTTATAAATATTTAAGTTTTTATAAAAATCAAAAGTAGTATATGCTGTAAAAAACCAGTCTACATGATATTCATTTTCTTTTAATTGTTCATCAAACAATCTAAAGAATCTATCCATACCACCAATTCTGTCTGGTTTTAGAATATAATTACAAACTACGGCTACTTTTTTATTCATTGAATTAAAAATTAATTTTAATTTATTATTAGATTTTTAGTTTATTTTTAATTTTTAAAATCTTTTTTTCCAGAAGAACATTTTTAGGGTAATTATTAAAGTATTTATCACCCCCTAAAATACTAACCATCTCTTTTTTTTGAGTCATATATTTTCCATTAATAGACTCTAATGATTTAATTTTATTATATAAAAAAGGGAAAAGCTGATATTCACTTAAAATTAATTCTCTTGCTTCCTGTATCGAGTCAATATTTTTTTCCCACTTATTAGAGTTTACCAATTCTTTTAAAAATAAATCAATATGTTTATCATTCGGATCTAATTTTATATAGGAGTCTTTAGGAAAATAATTATCAATACGATTACACCCAAAATATATGGGCATTGTAAAGCTTAAATAACAGTCAATAATTTTTTCTGTCCAATAATATTCACTTTTATAATTCTCATATGCTATTGCATATTTTGAGTTACTTAAAACATCCCATTTATCATCTATTGGTTTAATACCTCTTCCGTACAACTCAATAAATGACAAATTTTTAATTGAATCTAAAAAATGCATTCTATTGCTATGTCCTTTTGAGCTACGTTGATTACTAGTGACCCATACTATTTTATTCTCCTTTTTTAAATCTTCTACTTTTAAATGACTTAAATAATCATAGTCTTTCCCAATATGCCATGGGAGAGCTCCGTGTGATAAAATATTACCATTTTTTGTATCTAATTGATTATAATTATATTTAACACTTTTATTTGCATATTGTCTGTACTTAGAAATTTCATTTGGAGGCTCCAGACATAAATGAATAATATTATTTTTATTTACTTTAATAGAGAAGTCATTTGAAGGATATTCTAAAATAACTAAATAATCACATTCTTCTATATCATCTTCAGTAAAAACAAATTCCTTCCAATTCATTGAATTATTGGGAGTCTGTCTCTTTAAATCTGGATATTTAAAATATCTTTCTATTTTAACTTTCATAAAACTAATTTACTGTTAATTGTTTTAAAACACTTACTATTTGCATTGATGCTGCTCCATTACCATAAGGATTTTTATTTCCAAACATAGTATTATAAGCATCTCTACTATCAAGTAAATTAATAGCCTCTTTAATTATTACATTTTGATTTGTCCCTACTAATTTTACTGTTCCTTCTATATCCGCCTCTTGTCTTTATGTTACATCTTTAGTTACCAAAACTGTTTTTTTAATGACGGAGCATCTTCTTGAACCTCTCCACTATCTGTAATTATTATATAGGATTGATTTAACAACCGAATACAACTAGTCTTTTTTTTTTATGATTGTTGATTATGATTCTTAAATAATTTGACTCAATGAATTCACAAAATTCTCTGTGGATTTTGTGGGTTCATTACCAACAATTATATGATACCACTCGGTTCCTCTTTTAACATTAGATACTTTATTTAACAAGGTATTTTCAACTATTTTTTCTAAACTCTCTTTAGAATCACAAAAAATAACAGCTTCTTTTGATGGCATAGATCTAAAATGAACATAATCATAATTTTGTCCAATATCTCTAATTCCCTTTTTTAATTGAGGTTGTTCATAATTGTAATATACGCAAGGTTTTTTGTGTATAACAAAATCAAAAACAGTAGAAGAACACACATTCGTTACCATTTCACTATGATGACAGATATTTGAAAGTAATTTATAATCTTCATTTTCTGGATATCTGGCTTTCATAGCATTTCCATACTCTTTCCATATTGGATCTAGAGGTACAATTATATCTTTGTTTTTATTAATAATATCATCAAATCTATTAGAAAAATCTACTGGACATCTTCTAAAAATAATCCCAATATTGTTTCCTTTATTATTTAAACTACGTACAGCGTTTGTTAAATCTTCTAAATAATATTGATCTAATGGAGAAGTTGTCTCATCATCACCAGAATAACAGATATATTTTTTATTAATATCTAAACCATAACGTTTACAAAAATCTATTCTACTTTCTATTAAACTATTATCATAATGAGGTTCAAACTGAGGAGTACCTGTTACAATCACCTCATTATCACTAATAAACGAATAGTATTTTAAAAGTTCTTTTTTCATTAAATCACTCCACACAAAATAATAATCTGTTTCTAAAACCAACATGGCTTTTGGTACATTATCCCAAGACTGAATAAAACATGCTGTTTTTATTCCTAAATCTTTAGCTGCTAATAAGGGAGCTAAAGCTTGTGTATTTCTTTGATTAGAACATAAAACTAAATTAGGTTTGTAAGCCTCTAATTGAGATTTACAATCTGTATACCTTTGAGTACTTTTTTCTAGTTTTACTATTTTATTTTTAATAAAATTTAATCCTTTTTTATTAGAACATAATAACTCTAAAGTGTTTACCATTACACTTTTTATAGTATTTCCTAAATTATTATAAGTTAAAGGAAACTTATACATTTGGTAAACATCATCCTTAAATTTATCGGTAAATAAATTGAGTTCAATTCTTTTTCTTGCTCTAGAAAAAACTGAAGTTAAAGAATGTGTAGTTGCTTTTTCTATTTTAATTTCTTTATAAGATAACTTTTTATTTATTGGAAAAAATGAACCATTCCAATAAGATACCTCAACTTCTTTTTTTTCTAATTTTTTATAAAAATCGGAATACACAAAATTTCTAAGTCCTCCACCATCAGGAAGTAAAAACAATATTTTTTTATTTGCCATGTTTACAAATTACTATTTTCTATACTTTAATTTTTCTCTTTGTACTTCTTCAATACCTAATATATCCGATTTTTTATAAGTTAATGCTTTATAAACTGCTTTTAAATCTCTATTTAATTTGCGTAACCCCATTGGCTCTAAAGATGCAGCATGATCGGTTCCTTTCCATGTTCTATCTATAGTATAATGTCTTTCTATTATATTAGCTCCTAAAGTAAAAGCAGCAATGTCTACAGCTATTCCTAAATGATGACCAGAAAACCCAATATGTTTTACTTTGTCTCCGTATTTTTCTATTAACAACTTAATATCTAACAAACAAACATCTTCAAAAGGAACAGGATATCCAGAAGTACAGTTATAAACAACTAAATCTTTATTTCTCCCTTTTTCTACAAAAAAGCTAATCAAATCATCAATTTCTTTTTTAGTTGTCATTCCTGTAGAAATATGTATTTCTCCATTATAATTATCTGCCAACCACTCTAACATATCATAATTATTATTACAAGCAGAAGGAATTTTTATAAAAGTAGGATTTAAACTTGCTATTTCTTTTGCAGAAGTAATGTCCCAAACAGAAGTTGAATATTCTATACCTACCTCTTCACAATACTCTTTTAAAATTTTGTGTTCTTCTATATTAAACTCTAAATACTCTCTATGTTCTCCATAAGTACCACCATAAGAATTTGCAGGATTTGGGTGTGGAGCACTGTATTGTTCTTCAGTTAATAATTCTTTATTATTTCTTTTTTGGAATTTTACAGCGTCAGAATTACAAAAAATCTTTGCAATTTTAATTAATTCTTTGGCAATTTCTATTTCTCCTTTATGATTACACCCTATTTCTGCAATTACATAAGGCTTTTTATAGTTAACACTCATATCTTTTATTATAATTAATTATAAACTCCGAAGCCTCTCTTATAGCTCCGTTTCCACTTTCTTTATTTAAAGTAATATCTGCAATTGCTTTTATTTTTGTCATTGCATTGTTTGGTGTAAATGACCATCCAACGGCACACATCGGAGCCATATCATTAATATCATCTCCTATATATGCTATATGATTAAAATCAATACTTTTATTTAATGCTATTGATTTTAACAAGGCGTATTTATCTTTAATACCGTAATAACCAGCTGCTATTTTTAGTTTTTTCATGCGTTGTTTTACCAATTCTGAATCTTCTGAAGTCATTACCAAAAGCTGTACACCATGCTCTCTTAAAATCTCCAATCCCATACCATCTCTCATATCAAATTCTTTAGAAAGTTCTACATCTTTACTAAAAGTAACTCTACCATTAGTAAATACTCCATCAACATCTAACACAAGGTATTTTATTTGCTTAGCAGTTCTTTGGTGTTGCAACCTGTTTTTTATTAACTGTTCTACAACTATCCAATCATTCTCGGTATCAATTTCTGTTAATGTATCTTCACTCATTTCTACTAAACCAATATTTGGACTTAGTCTATTTTTAGAATTTAAAAAGGATTCTTTTTTTATTGCATATACAGCTCCATTTTCTATTAATAGTCCATTAAAATCTTGTCTTCTAGGTCTATTAAAAACATCATAATTCATAGGATTTCCATCTTCTGACCACACAAACCTATGTGTTCTAACAACGGATAATGAACTACTATATCCATCTACAATAACTTTGTTTAAACAAGCATTTATATCTTTTGAAATAGTTAATGGAGAAGTAGCTTGTAATAAACAGAGTATATCAAAATTATGATTAATAAGGTTTGAAAATTCTAACAATGCACTTTCTGTAGAAGCTACATCATTTGCATTTTCATCACTCCTTTTTAGTGTTTTTACTTTTGTAGACCATTGGTAATGTTTATTTACAAAATCAATAATATCTTCATCATCAGTAAAAATATAAATTTCATCTAAATTAGAAAAAATAGCTTCTTCTAACACCCAAGAAAATAAAGGTCTCCCTAATAATTTCTTTTTATTTTTCCCTTTTATACTTTTAGAACCTTTTCTTAACGGTATGATTGCTACTTTTTTCATTTAAAATATTTTAAACAGTCTTTTTAGGCTTCCAATACAATTTTGTATCAGGTAGTTTTTTATATTCTTTAAACTCTTTAGGTGTTAACCTATTAGCATTTCTTATTAATTTAGGTATATTATAAACAAGATCAAACAAAGCTTGTGTAATAGCAATTGTAGCTTTTATATCTCCCTTAAAAGTTTTCTTTTTTATTTGTACCCACAGGGTATAAACAAATAGTTTAGGTATTTTATTTATTGGATAAAATAAAAAATAAAGATACCAACCAGAACGCAAAGACCTTCTTAACCTTACTCTATAATCTTTCTGTTTTTTTCTAGATTTAATATCTACTCTATGATGAACTAATACTTTAGGATTGTATAAAACCTGCCATCCTTTTTTAAATAATTGAAAAGATGCAAATTCTTCTTCTCCATAAAAAACAAACCATGCAGGGTAATTAA
Source organism: Polaribacter sargassicola (assembly GCF_021991835.1). Lineage (GTDB taxonomy): Bacteria > Bacteroidota > Bacteroidia > Flavobacteriales > Flavobacteriaceae > Polaribacter > Polaribacter sargassicola. The sequence goes on along the minus strand of NZ_JAHDAU010000005.1, from coordinate 54,235 downwards.
GAATGGAATTCCATGCTGTTTTTCTCCATACATGTCCACACCCTACAAACCCTTTATTTAATTCATAATTATCTGTACTTGTTACTTTTATTGGATTTTCTTTACCCCAAAAAATCCTTAGATTCTGAACACCACTTTTAGGATTTTCTACAAAACATTTATCTATTTCTTCTAAAACATTTTCAGATAGAAAATTTGCATCATCATCTAAAGAAATAATATACTCACCTTTTACTTTATTATTTAAAACATTTCTGTTATGAATTAGGCTTTTACTTTTTTTATTGTGTATTAATGTAGAGTTACTATAATATTGATTTAAAAACTCTTTTGTTCCATCTGAAGATGCATCGTTACAAATAAGTAATTCTACATCTTTTCTGTTAAGAATATTTTCTAAAGATTTTAAAGTTTTCTTTAAATCTTTTAACCTATTATAAGTGGTTATAACAAATGAGTATTTTATCATCTTAATAGGTTTTATGTAACTCACTTGGTAAACCCCATTTTTTATAAAAAACCTTTTTAAATCTTTTATAAAAAAGCCTCATTACTTTTGTTTTTAAGAAAAAACTATTTTTTTTATCCTTTAAAATTATGCTGTTAGTTATTAAAAATGGAAGTTCTATTTTATTTTGTGATTCGCAATCAATCTTCTCTTCCATCCAAGATTCTAGAGTATTACCCATATGATATGCATAATTATCATCTGTAGTAAGCCTCCATAAATCTTTTTTTACACAAGGAAAATCTAAAATACTTGTTTCGCTATTTCCTCCCAATAAATAATTAGAAAACTCAATATTATTATCAAATAATTCTCTTTTATAAGTAGCTACAAAGTGTCCACTACCTATAACTGCGTTTACATTTCTATTGATTTTACTTGAAATAGTTAAATTATACTTTAGATAATCTTTATTATAATCATCACTCCAACCAATACTATTATAAAACATTTTTAAAGCTTTAGGATTCTTTACTTTTGTAAAGTTTATAGTTGAATCAAATAATCTATCAAAAATTACATTATATCCTAAATTCTCAAACTGCTTAAACTGTGGAACAATTCCTACCACACCTGCTTTTGGAAAATTTTGATATATTTCAATCGTTTTTTGTAACCATCCTGGTAGAAATTTAACATCTGCATCTGTAATTGTAATTAATGGTTCTGAACTACTCTTAACAGCCTTTATAATACTATTTAATTTCCCTATTTTTTCAGTATGAATTAAATCTTGAATTGTATTATTTTCAAATAAATAGTTTAAATAATCTATTACTTCTTTACAACAACCATTATTTACAACAGTAATTGCTGAATCTTTGTCAATTGTTATTGATAAACTACTAATACATACTTTTAAAATACTTAGAGAATCCTTAAAATATCCTTCTTGATTAGGAATGTATACAGGAATAATTACACGATGCCCATAACACTTAATTTTATATTCTAAATCTTTATGTGGATTATTTCCTATTCGCATAAAAGTCCTTTTCTTTTAATATTACTTTATACGGATAAACACTTAATAATGATTTTCTCATTTCTTCTAGAATATTTTCACTTGTATTTTCAAATAAGCTATAATCACTTTTCACAATAATTTCTTCTATACTATTCACATTTTTTACAACTCTGTTTACAGACTCTAAATAATCATAAAATTTAACATCATCTCCAGATAACTTATTAGAAAATTTTAACCAAACATTAGGTATATTGTAGGTATCAGCTACTATAATTCCATGTAATGAACTAGATATTATATAATGACATTCATTTATTTGATCAATAATATTTTCTACTTCATCTACATTAATCATTAAATCAATAACTTTTACACTTTTATTATTCTGATAAATAGCGTAAATTACTTCATAATCAACATAATGAGGAATAATTCCAAATTTATATTTTTTATTAATTTTATTTTTATAAACCATTGGTAAAAGAAGAGCTGGATCACCGAATATTTTATTAGATTTAAATCCTAAATCTAACACCCTTTTATAAGTTCTAGGCCCTCTAACAGCTAAGAAAACACCTCCTTTTATGTCTTCATTTTTTTTTATGATTCCGCTACCCCAAACTTTTGTTTTCTTCTTAGACCTACTTATAATACTCCCAACCATCATTGAGTGTTTTATAAAATAAGCATAACCACTAGAAGGATTAAAGTTTATAGGATTAAATCCTGATAACTTTTTAATCAAATATGGTGTTAATACATCACCGAAATTTTCTTTTGATGATTGTTTTGAATCTTTCATTGACCACCAAAATACTTTTGGTTTCTTTGTAAAGAAAAGGTAAAAAAACTTAGTTAATTTAATAACACTATTCTCTAGTTTCATCATTCCAATTTTTAAAGAAAAACTCCTTATTCTCTTTTATTTTATTTTCACTCCAATCCCACCATTTGGAATCTAATAATTTTTCTTTTACAGAACCAGAAAACCTATTCTTTATAAATTTTGCTGGAACCCCACCTACAATTGAATATGGAGTTACATTTTTAGTAACTACACTACCTGCACCAATTATAGATCCATGACCAATTTTTACTCCAGGTAAAACACATACATTATCTCCTATCCAAACATCATTACCAATAATAATTTCAATGCAATCTTTATTGATAATTTCTGGCTTTTGATTAAAGTACTTCTTGTAAAAACTATACTGAATAGAGGAATAATTATAATTATGATTTGTAGTAATCATCTTGATATCTTTTCCTAAAGCACAGTATGACCCAATTGTAATTTTACCATTACCTCGTATTTGTAAATTACCATTATGATAACTATCCTTGCCTACTTTTATATTGTTTATTGATATTATTTTGATAGGCATCTCATCATCCAATAATTTTTTAATTTTTATTGAAAGCCATTTCTTTAAGCTTGATTTAGCTCCCATTTTGCTTTAGAATATATTAAATAATTGCCTTTAGGTATTCTACCTGTTCCATAAATATCATTAGGAACTACATTAAAACCTATACACTCTTTATGAATACTTATTGTATTATTATTTTCTGCAATAGCTATTGTTACTAGATATTCTCCAGGCATTAAATTTAAATCTTCTATTGTAGATTTAAAAATAAAATTTTTAGATGATGAGAACATCATATCCTCAATCTCATGAGATCTAATAGCTGCTATTTTACTTCCGTTTATAGATTCTATAATAATACTTGCTTTTATATTACTATATGATTCTTCTAATAAAGAATATATCAAAATTTCTATTTTATCTCCCATCAAGACTACGCACGAATTTTTATACTCACCTATTTGGTTAATAGACCTAATTTCTACTTTTGAAACTTGAAAAGATGATTTCTTTTTTTTAAACTCAACATAATTTTTACCATTCATCAAAAGTGAACTATTTTTTAAATACAGATCAATAGTATTTTCAATATCTCCAGTAAAAATACTTTTACCATTTTCTATCAACATTCCTCTAGTACACAAGCTCTTTACAGCAGCCATATTATGACTCACAAACAAAACGGTTCTTCCATCACTATTAGAAATGTCTTGCATTTTACCAATAGCCTTTTTCTGAAATTCAGCATCTCCTACTGCCAAAACCTCATCTACAATTAAAATATCTGGTTCTAAATGAGCTGCTACTGCAAATGCCAAACGCACTTTCATTCCGCTAGAGTATCTTTTTACAGGTGTATCTACATAACGTTCGCAACCAGAAAAAGAAATTATTTCATCTAACTTAGATGCAATTTCTTTTTTAGTCATTCCTAAAATTGCTCCATTTAAAAAAATGTTTTCTCTACCTGTCATTTCTGGATGAAAACCTGTACCAACTTCTAACAAAGAAGCAATTCTTCCTTTAGATTTTATAGAACCTGTTGTTGGCCCAGTAACTTTAGATAAAATTTTGAGTAAGGTAGATTTTCCTGCCCCATTTTTGCCAATAATACCTAAAACCTCTCCTCTTTTTACGTCAAAATTAATATCTTTTAATGCCCAAACATACTCAGAGTTTCCTTTTGACGCTCTATCATTAGAGTCTCCTATTTTTAAATATGGATCTTCTTTACCTCTTATTTTTGCTATAAATCTATTTAAATCATGACTAATAGTACCTGTCCCAACAGTTCCTAAACGGTATTGTTTAGATAAATTTTCAACTTTTAAAATTACATCTTTACTCATTACTATATGGTATCTATAAAAGTTTTTTCTGTTTTATTAAAAATTAACAGGCCTAAAAAGAAAATAATAATTGTAAAAATTACAGTATAAATTATATTAAACATAGTTACACTACCTTCATTTAACAACATAAACCGAGACATTTCTACCATATGTGCAATTGGATTTAAATCTACAATCCAAGAATAATCTGTTCCGTTTTCTAAATTTATTAATTTTTCTCTCATTAAATTTAACGGATACATTACAGCAGATATATACATTAGTAATTGTACACCAAAAGATACTAAAAAAGTTAAATCTCTATATTTTGTTACCATAGAAGAAATTATCATTCCTAATCCTAAACCAATCATCCCCATTAATAAAACAAGAATTGGAAAAAAGAAAACATAAATATTTGGCGCTATAGTATATCCTGATAAATAAAAGTACATATAAAAACATACAAAGACAAACAACTGAATGCCAAATTTTAATAAATTAGAAATCACAATAGACATTGGCATTATCATTCTTGGAAAATAGACTTTACCAAAAATGGCTTCATTTTTTTTAAAGGTATCTGAAGTTGCTGTTAAACATTCTTTAAAGTAGTTCCAAGAAGTTACACCTGCTAAATTAAATAAGAAAGATGGTATTTGACCTGTAGAAATACCTGCAATATTATTAAAAACTAATGTAAAAATTATTGAAGTAAACAAGGGCTGAATCAAATACCAAAGAGGTCCTAAAACAGTTTGTTTATATACAGTTATAACATCTCTTTTTACAAAAAGCATCAACAAATCACGATATCTCCAAACCTCCTTTAAGTTTAAATCTAATAAATTATTCTTTGGTGTTATTTCAAAAAGCCAATCTTTTTTGTTCATCTATTAAAATTACTATTAAAAACAAATTTTATTTATTTCAAAAAAATGATATTATCAATTTATGTAAAAATAAATAATCTAAAAATTATTGGGGGAAGTGTTATTAAAAACAACGATACAAATATAATAAAAGGCTTAATCTAAATCCCGAAATATAGTGAAAAGAAATTTATTTTATTACAAAACTCTCAATCCCTAAATTATAACTCTTTAAGCCAAAACCTAAAATTACACCTTTACAAACGGGTGATAAAAAAGATTTATGCCTAAATGCTTCTCTTTTATGTGTATTAGAAATATGAACCTCTACTACAGGAGTAGTAACCCCACTAATAGCATCTGCAATGGCTACAGAGGTATGTGTATAAGCACCTGCATTCATTACAATTCCATCATAAGAAAAACCAACTTCGTGAATCTTATCTATCAAAGCTCCTTCTGAATTAGATTGAAAATACTCTAACATTATACCAGAATACTGCTTTTCTAACTTTTCAAAATATTGCTCAAAAGTTTCAGAACCATAAATTCCAGGCTCTCTTTTTCCTAAAAGATTTAAATTTGGCCCGTTTATAATTATAATTTTCATATTGCTAAACTACAAATTTTTATATAAAAAAAACGGAAACAAATATGCTTCCGTTTTTCTTTTACAATATTATTTTTTTCTAAAGACCAAACATAACACCTAAACTTACATTAGAAAAATTATATCCGTCATTATTTATACCTGAATACGATAAATTTAACTGAGAAGAACTCCCTATTTTATATCCAATTAAAGGTCTATAATAAAAACCTCCATCATTACCTTCATCCAAACCTATTGCATAACCAAGGTTTGCACCTAATACAAAATCTTCTGAAACATTAAATCTTGCTGCACCAGAAATTGGTAAAAATGAAGTATCAGAACTTTCTACAGTAATATCTCCAAAATCATATTCTTTTCCAAAAAAATGAGAATACTGAACTGATGGCCCAACTGTAACGCCTTCATAAACAGGAAACATATAATTTAATTCTGCTCCCATTGTAAAATCTGAATAATCACTAACATCGCCTGTAGGAATTCCTAAATTAAAACCTCCATTTAAAACACCTTCTTGTGCATTCACTTCACTTAAACTAACAATTGCCAACACAGCAATAAAAACTAATTTTTTCATATTGTTTATAATTTTTAAATTCATACACAAAACTATATGAACAATAAAGCTTAAGTGCGCTTTATAGATGTAAAAATTAACTCAAATGATTTTTACTCTTTTTGCAATTTAAAATCATTTTTTACTTTTTAATTTGTTTGGTTTAATTATATTGAAATATGAATTGGATTGATGCAATAAAAGATTTTAGGCTTTACTTAAAAATTGAAAGAGGCTTATCTAAAAACACAATAGATAGTTATACTAGAGATTTAGAAAAATTAACTCTTTTTTTAGAGGATAATAAAATTAACTCTCTCCCTATTTCTATTGATGAAAATATGATACAAAATTTTATTTATGAAACAGCAAAGAAAGTAAACCCAAGAAGCCAAGCAAGAATAATATCTGGTTTGCGTAGTTTTTTTGATTATTTAATTTTTGAAGATTATAGAATAACCAATCCTACAGATTTAATTGAAGCTCCTAAAATTGGTGTTAAATTGCCAGACACTCTTTCTGAAGATGAAATTAATGCTCTTATTACAGCTATCGATTTAAGTCATCCACAAGGAGAAAGAAATAGAACAATTCTAGAAACTTTGTATAGTTGTGGTTTGCGTGTAAGTGAACTTATCACTCTTAAAATTTCTGATTTATTTTTTGATGAAGGTTTTATAAAAGTTACAGGAAAAGGAAACAAAGAGCGTTTTGTACCTATACATTACAATGCTCAAAAATATATTTCTATTTATATTAAAGAGATTAGAAGTCATATAAACCCCGCAAAAGAATTTAGTGATACTTTATTTTTAAACAGACGAGGCAAAGGCTTAACTAGACAAATGATATTTATTATTTTAAAAAATTTAGCAACAAAAATCGATCTAAAAAAGAAAATTAGTCCGCATACTTTGCGTCATTCTTTTGCTACTCATTTATTAAAAAATGGTGCAGATTTAAGAGCTATACAGCAAATGTTAGGGCATGAAAGTATAACTACTACAGAAATTTATGTGCATTTAGATAAAAGTTATTTAAAAGAAGTAGTAGAAACTTATCATCCTAGAAAATAAAAAATCTCACTAAAAAGTGAGATTTTCTTTTTTTAAGTTACAACTAGTAAACATCACAATACAATATTATAACTTATTAAATTAAGATTATTTATTTGTTGTAAAAGATTTAATATCAGACCAATCACTCCAATTTAAAAACTGATCTCTATAACGAACTCTTACGTAATAAGTAGCATCATTATTTAATCTTCTATCAATAATTTCATCAGTTAAATCATCGTCTTTTTGTCTATTTTCTTTGTAATACCAATTTTCATGTTGTTTCCATGAATCGTAAATTACTTTAGAAAAATCTTTTGTTGTTGATACCTGCCAATTAGAAGCTGCATGAAAAGCCTCTTTTTTATCACTTTTAAAAATGTTTGCTTTTACTAACATTTTATCAATTGGATAATTATCATTACTCATATCAACTAAAATAGGTTTATTAGGTTGAATGGTTTTCTTAAAAACAGTAATACTATCTCTTAACTCGTTGTTTCTAAACTTAATATTATTACCTCTACTAATTCTTTTTAAAGTAAAAGAAGGATTTTCTTTGTTTGGGTCTATCGTTGCCAAAACAAAACCATATTCATCTTGCGTAACAGTAAACTCATCATAATCTCTACCTTCAAATTCACCCCAATTATCAATAGCGCCACCGGCAGAAGCCACATTTACCCAAAGATGTTTATGCTCTTTAGATTGCCCTCTAGAATAACCGTGCGTATGACCGAAAAAGTGTAAACTTGGTTTGTTAGATTGCTTTGTAAAATCTTCTAATAATTTTACAACTTTACCTGTAAAATCTTCTTCTCCAGGAATCCATAATTCAGATTTATGAGGATGATGTAATTGTGCAAAAACAAAATCGATATCATCATTTTTAGCTGTTTCATCTAACAACTTTTTTAACCAAACTAGTTGCTCTTTAATATTTCTATAACCTTCGTTAGAATCTAAACCAACAATTCTTGTATTAGCATAATCTTTATACCACCAATGTTCTGCATATTCTGGACTTCCGTTTTTAGGTAAACTAAAATATTTAAAGAAAAAATCTGAATTTCTTTCATGATTTCCAGGAACTGGATATACAGGCACTTTAGAAAATAATTTTTCTGCTTGATTAAAAAAATGCTGTTGCCATTGGCTAAATACTGTACCTGTTACTACCAAGTCTCCAGGAATTACAACCATAGCTAGATTCTCTGAAATATCACCTTTAAAATTTGTATCAAAATAATTTAAAATACCTTCTTCTACAACCTCTTTGTACTTAGTTGGATATTGCGAATCATTTTGCATATCGCTCATAGCAACTAAATTTATTTTTTTTGTAGTTCCTGCAAAAGGAGGTGTTTTAAATTGATAAACGTCTGAAATTGCTTTACCTGTTTGTACTTTATAATAATACGTTGTAAATCTTTTTAAACCAGATATAGCAACTTGGTGCACTCTTTTGTCTGTAAAATTAATATCAGAAGCTGTACCTTTTGTCTTATTTTTTAACTTGTTTTTATTTAAACCCCAATGCACAATAGATTCTTCACCAAAATCTGTTTGCCACATAATTTTAATTGATGTGGGTTCTACATTTTGTAAATAAGGTTTTATTTCTATTTTTTGAGCTAGCAAAAACTGGGTAATAAACAAAACATAAAATGCTGTTAGTAAATGTTTTTTCATTTTTTATAAATTAAAATAAGACCGCAATAAAATTACGGTCTTATAAATTAGTTTTTCATTTTTATTTTAACCACCAAGTTAATTCTCTAATACCATCATTAGAAGCGCCAAATTGTCTTGTAATTGCTTCTGTAACATTTTCTGAGTTGTTATTGTATTCATCTAAAGGATAAATCCATCTTGTAGGCGCAGTACCAACACCTAAAGGAAAAGCTGGGTAACCAGTTCTTAAATGATCAAAATACATTCTCCAACCACCTTGTAAAAATGAAGTTAAATATTTTTGTGTAAGAATTAAGTTTAATTTTTCTGCATCTGTTGTTACGTTTGCAAAATTAACTGCTGTACTTGCAATGTATTCAGCGGCTTCTGTTTCTGTATAATAAGCTTCGTAACCTTTTGCATATGTATTGTAAAAATTAAAATTAGCTTTAATTCCGTTTTCATAAAAAGTTTGAGCATTTGCTGTAGAAATCCACCCTCTTACAGCGGCTTCTGCCAAAATAAATTGTACTTCAGAAAAACTTAAAAGATTATGCGCTTCTGCTGTTGGGTCTGCTGTATACCTATCATTTACTTTAGATACTTCTCCTGCAGCAGCTAATAAATTAACTTCATTATAAGGCACTACCGGATTACCACCTGCATAAGAAGAAAAATCATCAATAGACAAACCTGCTTCTTTAGCATTTTTAGTTTGACCCGCAATAGCAAATAATCTTGGGTCTTCTCTTTCTTTTAACATATCTACAAAAGTAGAAGCCATATATAAACCAGAACCATAACTACTAGAGTTAAATTCTGTATATCTAGAGTTTACAACATCTACAAATTCTAATCTTGCACTTTCTTCTGATGCAGATATTATATCTTCTGAATTATAAATTGATGCAAACTGACTTTTAATATCTATAGAAGAATTACCTTCTTTATTAGAAAGTGTTAATAATATTTTTAGACGAAAAGAATTTACCAATTTTTTCCACTTACTTACATCTCCATTAAAAATTGGATCTCCTGTTATAATATTTGTTTCATCTAATAATGAGTTTGCTTCTTCTAACTCATTTAAAATACCCACAAAAACTTCTTCTTGTGTACTATAACTTGGTTGATATAAACCTTCCGTTTCTCCTTTTAAAGCTTCTGCATAAGGAACATCACCAAAAGTTAATGCCAAATTATAAAAATAATAAGCTCTAAAAAAGTAACCAATTCCAATATAGGAATCATCAGAAATTCTTTCTGCTTCTTCCATCATTTTAGTTACTTGTCTTAAGTTGTTATAATCATTAAAACTAGCTCTATCCCACTTATAAAATTGCGAAGTGTTTTCTCCATCAGTTTGTACAATCATTCTAGATGCATACATTGCACCTGTACCTTGTACTTGAAAAGCCGTTGTAATAATGTTTGTTAACAACAAATCTGGATGCGTTTCACTAACATTATTTGGGTTATCGTTAATGTCTAAATCTTCGCAAGAAGAAAAAGCAATAACTGATAAAAAAATAAATATATATTTAAAGTTTTTCATTTTTTTAGAATTTAAAAGTTAAACCAAGTCCTAAGTATCTTGTAGAAGGATCTTGTAAATTATCATCATTACCAACATCAGGATCAATTATGTCTGCTTTCTTTAAAATGAATAAATTGTACCCATTAAAACTTGCATTTAATTGTTTTACTCCTTTAATATTTGCAATTTTTGTTAAATCGTAACTTAAAGACACAGTTCTTAATTTTAAATAAGACCTATCAAAAACATTGGCAAATGTTTTACTTTCTTCTTGAGTAACTTGTGCTCTATATGGATAGTTTTGAGACCAAGATTGCCAGCTTACAGGTGTAGAATGTGTTGCGTATGTTCTTGTATCTGAAGTAATATTTCCGTTTAAATCTCTTTGAACAGAACCTCCTGTAACGTTTACAGCATCTGGAATATAGACTGTACCAATACCATTTGCATATTCTGCATCTCTATATTTAGTAGAATTAGGATGTTTACCACCCCACCACATTTTTTCTACTGTTAAAGATCTCATTAAACCACCCCAAACACCATCAATTCCTATTTTTAAAGAAAAATCTTTGTATTTAAATGTATTTTCTAAACCAAACCTCCAGTCTGGGTTTTTGTTACCTATATTTTGTTGATAAGGATTTCTAGTAGGTAAGCCTGTATTGGCATCAATAATTAAATCTCCATCAGCAGATTTTTCCCAAACAGTTGCATAATAAGCGTCTGTTCTGTCATTTAATCTTAAACTATTAAATTGTTCTGCACCTTCATCTAATCTTGTTAAACGTTGTATTTTTTTAGTCCAGTTAGCTAAAACATCCCATCTAAAATCTTCTTTTATAATTGGTGTAGCTCTTACAGAAACTTCAAAACCATTGGTTGTAAACTGGTGTGCATTTTCTTTTCTTGATGAAAACCCAGACCCTAAAGAAATTGGTAAATCTATAATTGAATTTTCATCTATTGCGTTATAATATGCAAAATCTAATCCAATTCTATTATTTAAAAATCCTGCACTTAAACCTAATTCTACATTAGTTGTTAAAGAACCTTCTATATCAGGATTTACTAAACTACCAGAATAAGATAACTCTGAACTTCCATCAAAAGAACCTGCATTACTGTAATAAGAATTTATTTGATATGCACTTAAAGATCTTTTTACTTGAGCCCAAGAACCAAATACTTTTAAATAATTAATAGATTCTGGTAAATTAAACCACTCAGAAACCATTGTACTTAATGATACAGATGGGTAAAATAACGAATTATTATCTGTTGGTAAAGTAGAATGCTTATCTGTTCTTCCGGTAAGTGTTAAGAATAATTTATTATCAAAATCTAACTCTAACATTCCGTAAAAACTATTTACAGATGTTTCAGAAAAATAAGTACTTGCAATTACATTTCCTTTTGTATTGTTTAAACTATATAATTCTGGAACAATAATACCATCTGTAGCATTATATTCTTGCTGGTATTTATGGTATTCTGATGAAGCCCCTACGTTTGCATTAAAAGAAAATTTATCAGAAATTTCTTTATTATAGTTTACCAATACATTGTAGTCTACATCAACTGTATTTGTGTTCCATGTTTTATAATCACCATCTCTAGGATCTCCATAATTTAAATATGATTTCGGACTTTTTCTATCTTCAAATCTATCTTTTATTACAGCAGAACCTGTTGCTTGTATACTTAAATCGTTATTAATTTGATAGTTTAATTTTAATTGACCATTTAAAACATTAGAATCATACTTCTGTGTTAACTCATAAGCTGCAAAATATACATTGTTATACCAAGCGTAATTAAAGTTTGCCTGTCTATAACCTTCTTGCCCTGTAATGTATCTATGTTCGTTTAATTCTTTACCATTAACATCATCTCCCATCCAAATTAAAATTGTATACATATGATTTTTAGGACCATAACCGTGTCTTGGATAGTTTGGAGAAAACACTTTATTATAAGCTAATTTACTATCTAAAGTTAATTTATCTGATAGTTTTGTTGATGAGTTAAATGTTAAACCTGCTGTTTTTAAGCTTGCATTTGGTACTCTATCAATATGAGATTTATAATTACCTGATAATCTAAAAGATCCGTTTTTTGTAGAATTTGTTACAGAAAAATTAGTGGTATTAATAACAGCTGTTCTTAAAAAATCTTTTAAATTATTGTGATATTCCCATGCAATTGGCACTCTTGAGTAACGAGATTTATCATCATATTTTGTACCACTTACATCGCCCCACCAAGGTGTAACCTCTCCTGTTACATTATCTAAAATTGGGCTATTCCATTGTGCTATTTCAACACCTGGTTCAAATTTTGGTCCCCATATCATATCTCCATCAGAAATACCACCATCTTGTCCGTCCCAAAACTCATACTGTCCATTAGAACCATTACCATACTCTGTTTGAGTTTCTGGAAAAACTGTAAAACCAGCACTTACCATTGTATTATGAGAAACAGTAACCTCTAAACCGTCAGATTTTTGTCCTTTTGCGGTTGTAATTTGTATAGCACCATTACCACCTCTATAACCATATAATGCAGATGCAGAAGTACCTTTTAATACTGTAATGTCTATAATATCATCAGGGGAAATATCATAAAAATCTGTACTAACAGGTATTCCATCAACAACAATTAAAGGTGTTTTACCTCTTAATGTAAAAGACGGAGCTTGAAATAAACCTGTTGGGTTACTTATTGTTAAACCCGCTACTTTACCTGTAATTAAACCTGCAACATTGGGTGCTGTAACTTCTTTTATTGTAGAAGATTCTACTTGTTGGGTAGCGTAACCTACTTTTTTTTGTGATCTTTTAATACCTAAAGCTGTTACAATTACTTCATTTAAAGAATTTACTTCTGGCAACATTGTTATTCTAATATTTTTTCTGTTACCTATTACAATTTCTTGACTAATATAACCAAGGTAAACAACCTTAATTTTGCTATTCTCGTCAATAAATTCAATATTAAAGTTTCCATCAAAATCTGATGTGGTCCACTTATTACCGTTCACTAAATTTACACTTGCTCCTGGTAAAGAAGTTCCTGTTTCATCAATAATTTTCCCTGATAATACTTGCTGTGAAAAAGCAATTGTACTGAGAAAAAATGACATTAAAATTAAAATTTTACTTAAAAATTTGTGTTTCATTTTATAGTTGATTTGGGTATTTATTTGACTACAAAAGAAAACTTATGATGTAAAATTAACGTATAATAAATGTTAGTTAATGTATGTTTAGGCTTAAAATAATCTTATGATTTTGTTATGAGAAAGACTTTTTTTAGAAAATAATTTAACATTAATTTAAGCAAATAAAGTACAAAAAAAACCTTGAGCAATTGCTCAAGGTTTTTTTATTAAATAAAGTATGTAAATAACTATTTAGCTACATTAACTGCTCTTGTTTCTCTAATAACAGTTACTTTAACTTGACCTGGATAAGTCATATCATTTTGAATTTTTTGAGAAATACCAAAAGATAACTCAGCTGCTTTGGCATCGTTTACTTTTGTACTTTCTACCATAACACGTAACTCTCTACCTGCTTGAATAGCATATGCTTTTTGAACACCATTAAAACCAAATGCAATATTTTCTAAATCTTTTAAACGTTGAATATAAGAATCTAAAACTTGACGTCTTGCTCCTGGTCTTGCTCCTGAAATAGCATCACAAACCTGAACTATAGGAGATATTAAACTTTTCATTTCAATTTCATCATGGTGAGCTCCAATTGCATTACAAACATCTGGCTTTTCTCCATATTTTTCTGCCCATTGCATACCTAATAAAGCGTGAGGAAGTTCGCTTTCTGTATCTGGTACTTTACCAATATCGTGTAACAAACCTGCACGTTTTGCAACTTTTGCATTTAAGCCCATTTCTGCAGCCATTAAACCACAAAGGTTTGCAACTTCTCGCGAGTGTTGTAATAAATTTTGCCCATAAGAAGAACGGTATTTCATTCTACCAACAGTTTTAATTAACTCTGGGTGTAAACCATGAATACCTAAATCTATAACAGTTCTTTTACCAACTTCTATAATTTCTTGCGTAATTTGTTTTTCTGTTTTTTTAACAACTTCTTCTATTCTTGCTGGGTGAATTCTACCATCAGTAACCAACTTATGCAGAGATAAACGGGCTATTTCTCTACGAACAGGATCAAAACAAGATAATATAATTGCTTCTGGCGTATCATCAACAATTATTTCTACACCTGTAGCAGCTTCTAAAGCTCTAATATTACGTCCTTCTCGTCCAATAATTCTTCCTTTAACATCATCAGATTCTAAGTTAAAAACAGACACACAGTTTTCTACTGCTTGTTCTACTCCTACTCTTTGTATTGTACCTAAAATAACCTTTCTAGCTTCTTGCTCTGCTGTTAATTTAGCTTCTTCTATAGATGTTTGTACATAAGCCATGGCTTCTGTTTTAGCTTCATCTTTTAATGATGATACCAACTCTTTTTTAGCTTCATCTGCAGACAAACCAGAAATTTGCTCTAACATATCTACATGACGCTTATGTAACTTTTCTATCTCGCTTTCTTTATTTTCTAAAAAATCTAATTTTTTATTGAATTCTCCTTCTTTTTGCGCTAAAGATTTGTTTAACCTTTTATTTTTATCAACTTCTGATGCTACTTGAGACTCTCTATCTCTAATACGTTTTTCTACATCAGAAATCTTTTTTTCTCTACCTAAAATTACTTTTTCGTGCTCAGATTTTAGTTCAATAAATTTTTCTTTAGCTTGTAATATTTTATCTTTTTTTATAGACTCAGCATCAATTTTAGCTTCTTTTAAAATTGTTTCTGCTTCTTTTCTTGTAGCACTAAGAATTTTCTTTCCTTTTGCCTTTTCTATAGCTTTAGCAATTATATAACCAATTGCTATACCTATTAAAACTCCCACAATAATTGAGAGTATTATTTCTCCATTCATAATTTAAATTTAATATATAAAAAAAGCCTACATTAGTTTGGTTTTTAAACTCCGTTATGGTATTAATAGGACTAACTAACTCTTCAAGGATCCACCCATAGATACTGAAAAAATTCCAGCACTGGTGGCATGCTTTTGTAGTTAAGACTCATCCTTCATAATTGAATCGTGTTGAGTTTAATAAACAATTTACTAACGTAGGCAGTGTGTTGTTAATGTATATTTTTAAGAACTTATTCTAATTGAGAATTTACCAAATTGGTTAATTCTTTAATTTTATCTACTACTTCTCTGTCTGTAGAATCCTTTTCTAATGCAGATATTTCTACTTTAGAAGCAAATTGTAATGCACACATAGCTAAAACATCTTGTTTATCGCTAACGGCGTAATTTTGCTCATAAATAGATATTAATTTGTTGATAGCAGTAGCTGCTTTTCTCATACCTTCTTCTTCTTTTGTATTATTTACAATTAAAGGATAAGTTCTACCTGCTATTACAATATTAATTTTTAGTTTACCCACAATTTAAAGAACGCTATTCGTTTAATTGAATAATACATTTATCAATTTCTCTAATTAATGTATTTATTTTGAGTTTTGTATCTTTTGTATTTTCTCCCCTGCCATCTATAGTTTTTGCAATTTTAAGCAAATCATACTTTTTTTTCTGTTCTGCAAATAATTGTTCTTTTTCTTGTAATTGATATTGTAATTTTGTTGTATTCTGAAGCAGTATTTCATTTTCTTTTTTTAAAAATTCATAATTAGAAATCAAATTTTTCAACTTATTTTCCAGTAAATGAATTGCTTCTATTGTATTACTCATCTAATTTTTAAGAATAAAACTATAACTACAAAGTTAACATTCTGTTTTAAACTTTACAACATTTTATTACTTTTTTACTAACCACGTGGTTTACATAATTTTAACTAAAAAAATCATTTTTATTACTTTTGTGTAAAATAAAAATCATTTTGAAGCAATTACTTATAATAACCCTATTTTTATATTCATTTTACAGCTATACTCAAAAAAAATATCCTGATGACTATTTTAGATCGCCTTTAAACATACCTATTGTTTTATCTGGTACTTTTGGCGAGTTAAGAAGCAATCATTTTCATTCTGGCGTAGATATAAAAACCCAAGGTAGAGAGGGTTTAAATGTATATGCAGCAGCAGATGGTTATGTCTCTAGAATAAAAGTAGCTCAATTTGGTTACGGAAAAGCAATTTACGTAACACATCCTAATGGTTTTACAACTGTTTACGGGCATTTAAGCAAATATGCTGATAAAATTCAGAATTATGTAAAAAGTATTCAATATGAAAAAGAAAGTTACGAAACTGGTAATTTATTTTTTAAAGAAGATCAATTTCCTGTAAAAAAAGGAGAAATAATTGCTTTTTCTGGTGATACTGGTAGTTCTGGTGGACCACATTTGCATTATGAAATTAGAAATACGGAATCTGAAAATGTAATTAATCCATTATTTTTTGGTTTAAGCCCTTCAGACACAAAACCTCCAAGGTTTCAATCTTTAAAAGTCTATTCAATAAATGATAATTCTAGAGTCAATAATCAAAATAAAAGTTTTGTGCTTCCTTTAAAAAGTTTAGGAAACGGAAAATACACTGTAGATAGAATTTCTGCTTCTGGTGATATTAGTTTTGGCGCTAATGTTTATGATCAACTAAATGATGCTTACAATAAAAACGGAATTTATAGTTTAGAAATGTTAGTAAATGGTAAACGCTACTTTTACCATGATGTTGAAACGTTTTCTTTTTACGAAAGTAAATACATCAACTTATATACAGATTATCCTCATTATAAAAAGTACAAAAAAAAGTATCAAAAAACATATAAAGAAGACGTAAATAAACTTTCTACCTACAAAGACTTAGTTAATAACGGAATCATCAATATTAAAAACGGATTGAATTATAACATAGAAATTATTGCAAAAGATTATAATGGCAACACTAGTTCTATAAACTTTTCTGTTGTTGGTAAAGAAAATAATACTATTTTTTCTAAACCTAAAGACAGTACAAATTATAAAATAATTGCTAATAACTTTCAAAAATTCAGTAAAGAGAACGTTACTGTTGCATTTCCTAAAAACACTTTTTATAACGATATTTATTTAGATTTTGATGTAGAAAATGGTGTTGCTAAAGTTCATAACTCTACGGTTCCTTTAGATAAAAACTTTACGCTAACTTTTAATGTTTCTAAATATTCTGATGCAGAAAAACAACAAATGTATATTGCTAATGTAGATAATCCTAAATATCCAAGATACCAATACACCAGAAAAAAAGACAGTACTTTTTATACAACAACAAAAGTATTGGGTAAATATGCTTTAAAAACCGACAAACAAAAACCAAGAGTTAATTTATTATATTTTAAAGATCAACAATGGATTTCTAAATTAAAAACTTTAAAGGTTAAAATTTCTGATGTGGGTTCTGGCATAAAAAACTATAGTGCTTTTATAGACGGAGAATGGATTTTAATGGAATACAATCACAAGAAAAGAATATTAACTTATAATTTTAAGGATAAAAAATTGGTTGGTAGTAAACATATCTTTAAAATTGTAGTCTCAGACAATGTAGGAAATACGAATACTCTTTCTGCAACGTTCTTTAAAAAACAAGTAAACTAATTTACGTGAAAAAAACTTTCCTCTTTTTATTCTTATTTCCTTGTATTGTTTTTGCTCAAAAAATGACCATTTTAAAAGGAACTATAAAAGATAAAAACAAGCAACCAATAGATAATGTTTCTATTAAATATAATAATACAGGTACTACTTCAGATAAAAATGGTAATTACACAATAAAAATTCCTTTTAGAGAAGAAATTACAATTACTTATAGCCATGTTTCTTATAGAACTTTTACCAAAAAATATATTGCTAATAGTAGAAACGGAGTTAGGTACTCTGTTATAATGACTTCTAAAACAGAAAAGTTAGACGAAATTATAATTAAAGACAATAAAAAAAGTGCCCAAGGATTACAAAAAATAGATGCTAAAGTTGTTAAAAATATAATTGGCCCAAATGCCGGTGTAGAAAATGTTTTAATGACTTTGCCTGGTGTTAGTAATAATAACGAGTTAAGTACCCAATATAATGTTAGAGGTGGTAATTTTGATGAAAACTTGGTCTATGTAAACGGTATAGAAGTTTACAGACCTTTTTTAATTAGATCTGGTCAGCAAGAAGGTTTAAGTTTTATCAATTCTAATATGGTACAGAATATTAATTTTTCTGCAGGTGGTTTTCAAGCTAAATATGGCGATAAATTATCTTCTGTTTTAGATATAACCTACAAAAAACCAAGTGAAACTGCCACAACTATAGATGCTAGTTTACTAGGTGCAAGTGTAACTTTTGAAGGTAACTTTTTAAATAAAAAATTAAGTACAATTACTGGGGTTAGGTATAGAGACAATAGTTTATTTGTAAACAGTAAACAAGTTGAAACTAATTTTAAGCCTAGATTTACAGACATACAAACTTATCTTTCTTATCAGTTTTCAGAAAAAATTCAGGTAAACTTTTTAGGTAATTTTTCTTTAAATAATTACGATTATCAACCTTTATCTAGAAGAACACGTTTTGGTACTGTTGCAGATCCTTTAGAATTGGTGGTGTTTTATACCGGACAAGAAAAAGATACATATTTAACACTTTTTGGTGCTTTATCTGCTGATTATAAAATAACTGAAAATTTCACGTTAACTACAACAGCTTCTAGATACAATACACAAGAAGAAGAATATTTTGATATTGCTGCTTCTTATAATTTAGGTGAAGTTGATACTGATATTGGCTCTGAGAGTTTTGGTGAAGTTGATTTTTCTCAGGGAATTGGTTCTCAATTAAATCATGCTAGAAACGATTTAGATGCTTTAATTACCAATGTTCAAATAAAAGGAACTATTAAAAAAGGGCAAACTCAATGGAGTTTTGGTGCTAAATATCAAAAGGAAGATATTAAAGACAGAATTAGAGAATGGGAAGTTATCGATTCTTTAGGTTTTTCTATAAGACCACCTAATAGTATTGCTAATAATCAACCTTACGATCCTTTTACAGGACCGATTACTCCTTATCAAAATATAAGAAAAGATAATAATGTTGCCATCGATAGAGTTTCCGGTTATCTACAAGTTAATCAGCGTTCTTTTATAAATGAACACGAAATTTGGTATAACTTAGGTATTAGAGCTCATAATTGGTCTGTTACAGGCAATAATATTGCTTCTAAAAATCAATTTATTTTTAGTCCAAGAGCGCAATTTGCCATCAAACCAAATTGGGAAAAAGACATGTTATTTAGAGTATCTGGTGGTCTTTATTCTCAACCACCTTCTTACAGAGAGCTAAGAGATTTTAATGGTGATATTAATGTGGATGTTAAAGCACAAAAATCCATTCATTTTGTTTCTGGTATGGATTATAGTTTTGCAATGTGGGAAAGACCTTTTAAATTAACCACAGAACTTTATTATAAAAACCTAACAGATGTTAATGCTTATTCTGTAGATAATGTTAGAATACGTTATAGAGCAGATAATGTAACAACTGCTTATGCTTATGGTTTAGATGTTCGTTTAAATGGAGAATTTGTACCAGGAAGCGAAAGTTGGGTAAGTTTAGGATATTTAAAAACCGAAGAAAACATAGATAATCAAGGTTATATTGCAAGACCTTCAGATCAACGAATAAAATTCGGAATTCTTTTTCAAGATTATATACCTAATTTACCAGATTTAAAAGCCTATTTAAATTTAGTTTACAATACAGGTGTTCCTGGTGGTGCTCCTTCTTATGCAGATGTATATCAGTTTCAAGAACGTTTAAGAGATTATAAACGTGCAGATTTAGGTGTTTCTTATATTTTTGTTGATGCAAATAAAAATTACATTTCAGGCTGGTTATCTAAATTTAAAGAGTTATCGGCCGGTTTAGAGCTCTTTAATATGTTTGATATACAAAATGCTATTACTAATACTTGGGTTAGAGACGTATATTCTAAAAACCAATACGGTATACCAAATTATATGACTGGTAGAGTTTTAAACTTTAAGGTTGGCATGAAATTTTAAAATATAAAAAGCGAGTTTGATTAAAATCTAACTCGCTTTTTATAAAATATACTAAATTATATAGTAATAAATTTTAGTTCATTCCTCCATCTACAGATAAAGTTTGTCCTGTAATATAAGAACTCATATCAGAAGCTAAAAACACACATGCATTTGCAATATCAATTGGCTGTCCTCCTCTTTTTAAAGGAATTCCATCTCGCCAACTTTGTACTGTTGCCTCATCTAATTTAGCAGTCATTTCTGTTTCTATAAAACCAGGAGCAACAACGTTACTTCTAATATTTCTAGAACCTAACTCTAATGCTACAGATTTAGAAAAACCAACAATACCTGCTTTTGATGCAGCATAGTTAGTTTGACCTGCATTACCTTTTATACCAACTACAGAACTCATATTTATAATAGAACCTGCTCTTTGTTTCATCATTGGGCGAATTACCGCTTTTGTTAAATTAAAAACAGATTTTAAATTTACCTCTATTACTTTATCAAAATCATCTTCAGAAATACGCATTAACAAATTATCTTTTGTTATACCTGCATTATTTACCAAAATATCTATAGTACCAAATTCTTTTAAAACTTCTTTGGCTAATTCTTGAGCAGCATCAAAATCTGCGGCATTAGATTGGTATCCTTTTGCAGCAACTCCAAACGCTTTTAATTCTTCTTCTAAAGCATTTGCAGCATCTACAGAAGAACTGTAAGTAAAAGCAACATTTGCACCTTGTTTAGCAAATTCAATAGCAATTCCACGTCCAATACCTCTAGTTGCACCAGTAATAATTGCTGATTTATTTTCTAGTAATTTCATATTATTTGGTTGTTTTTAAGGATGCAAAGATACTAAAATAAAAAACTCGTAAAACAAAATTGCTTTACGAGTTTTTAAGGATATTAATCTTTAAAAAATTATAATTTTACCTCTTTTTTATCTACATAATTAAATAAATAATCGACTTCTAATTCTTTTATTTTTCCTAATTTTTGTAAAGATTTTACATCCAAATCTTTTTTATTACCAATAACCATAACATTGTAAGATTCTCCTTTAATATTTTTATTAAAAAATGCTTTTAAATCTTCCATTGTCATATTTTTAATGGTGTTGTACATTTCTTCTCTGTTATCATTATCAATACCTAATTTTTGTAATCTTTCATAAGACCAAAATATATTAGATTTTGTAATTCTTTGTGCTGCTAATTTTTTTAATGTTGATTCTTTTGCTGCTTGAAATTGTTTATCTGCTTCTGGCATGTCATTCATTAAGTCCATCATTGCATCTACAGCTTGTTCTAATTTGTTAGCTTGTGTACCAACATAAGCCATAACATAATTTGGCGAATCTTTTTTTGATGCACCTTGATATGCAGCAAACGCAGAATATGCTAATGATTTAGATTCTCTAATTTCTTGAAACACTATTGATGATAAACCACTACCAAAATAAGTATTAAACAAAGTAGAAGCTGCCATATTTTCTGGCTTAAAAGGTTCTCCTTTTGCTAAAAACAACATTTCTGTTTGCACCATATCATAATCTGTAAAAAATACATTTCCACCAGTTTCTGTTTCTTTGTATTCTTTTGCAACAGGATATTCTTTTAATTCTCCATAAATTTTATGTTGATTATTTAAAGCTACAACTGCATTGTCTACATCTTTACCATAATAAAAAACACGTTGTTTGTAGTTTTTTAAATCTTTAATTAAAGCTACTAATTCTTCTGGGTTTATAGCTTTTAACTCATCAATTTGCATAATATCTCTTAACGGAGAATCTTCACCATATTTACCATAATTCATTAAACCACTCCAAAGAATATTTCCTTTTTGGGTTTTTCCGTCTTGTCTACCTTTATAAATTTTTTCTACATATTTTTTGTATGCATCTTCATCTGCTTTAGCGTTATCCCATAAATGTTCTAATAACTCTAAACCTTTTGGCAAATTTTCTTTTAAACCGCTTAAACCTACATAAGTTTTATCGCTACCTGCACTTACATAATAAGAGATTCCTAATTTATAAAACTCTTTTTTTAACTCTTCATTTGTATATTTATCTGTACCAACATATTCTAAATAACCAGCAGCTAAAGATATTTTTTTATCATTATCGCTCCCCATATCAAATATGATATTCATATCAAACAAATCATTTTTTTCGTTTAAAACATAAGAAACTTTAATATCGTTAGTTGTTTTAGTTTCTTTAATTGCTGTTTTATAGTCTACAAATTGTGGTTTTAATTCTTCTGATTCTATTTTATTAAATTCAAGAATATAATCAGAACTTTTATCTCTATTTAAATTTACTGGGGTAATTCCTGGATTTTCTACTTTAACAATATTTTTGTCTTCACCTTTTCTTTTGTAAGTAACTACATAATTATCTTTATAAAATTCATTTGCAAAAGCAACCAATTCTTCTTTAGTTACTTTCTTTAAATCATCTAAAAATTTAACTCTATCTACCCAGTTTTCTTGATAAATAAAAGCATCTACATAAGTGTTAGCTAAAGCAGAGTTATTTTCATATTGACGAGTTTGGCTTAATTTTAAATCATTAACAACAGCTTCTATCATCCATTCATCAAACTCACCGTTTTTTAATTTGGCAACTTGTTCTAATAACAAATCTTTTACCTCTTCTAAAGTTTGTCCTGATTTTGGAGAACCTGTAAATGTATGATAGCCGTAATCATTTAAAAATGTTGGTGAGCAACTTGCTCTTTGTACTACTTGTTTTTGATTTAAATTTAAATCGATTAAACCAGCATTTCCATTAGCCATAATCATATCTACCAGGGTTACCATCTTTTTATCTTCTGTATTTACACCACCAGATCTATAAGCTATAGAGATGTTTTCTGATGTTGGGCCAAAAACCTCTTTAACAATAGGTTTTGTAATTGGTGTTTCTTTTGGTAATGTTGGGTGTTTTAATTCTTTCTTTTCAAATTTTCCAAACGCATCATTTACTTGTTTAATTGTTGTATCAAACTCTAAATCTCCTACTAAAACAATTGCCATATTGTTAGGTACATAATATTTATTAAAATAATTATGAATATCTACCATTGATGGATTTTTTAAATGTTCTGCTTTACCAATAGTTGTTTGTTGGCCGTATGGATGGTTTGGAAATAAACCATCTAACATTGCTGCATAAAGTTTTCTAAAATCGTTGTCTTGCCCTCTATTAAACTCTTCAAAAACAGCTTCTAATTCTGTATGAAATAAGCGTAAAACCAAAGTACTAAAACGTTCAGACTCTAAAGTTATCCACTTTTTAAATTCATTTGCAGGTATTTTATTTGTATAAACTGTTTGTTCAAACCAAGTATAAGCATTTGTACCTGTGGCACCTAAAGAGGCTGTCATCTTATCGTATTCATTGGCAATAGAATAGTTAGAAGCTTCTAAAGAAACCTCATCTATTTCTTTGTAGATTGCTTTCTTTTTTTCTGGATCTTCTTCTGCTCTGTGCTTCTCGTACAAATCAGAAATTTTTTCTAAATATTCTTTTTCTTTTTCCCAATCTGCAGTACCTACTTTGTGGGTTCCTTTAAATACCATGTGCTCTAAATAATGAGCTAAACCTGTAGATTCTTTAGGATCGTAATTAGAACCTGCTCTAACAGCTATAAATGTTTGAATTTTGGGTTCGTCTTCATTTTTACTTATATATACTTTTAATCCATTATCTAAAGTATATAAACGCAAACCTGTTGGGTCATTTTCTACGGTTTCATAAGTTATACCGTTGGTATCTTTTTGTGAAGTTACTTTGTAACTAAGTTCTGTTTTTTTATTAGTATCACAACTTAACGATGATAGTAATAAAAAGCTGAAAAATAGCAATTTAATCTGTTTCATAATTTTATGGTTTGGGTTAAAAAAAATCCGTTGAATTTATAAATTCAACGGATTTTTTAAAATAAAATTATAAAACTTTAACAGTTTTTTAAATATCTATCTATTTTAATACTTCTGCAATCATTTCACCAATTTTAGCAGGAGAACTTACAACGTGTACTCCATTTTCTGCTAAAATTTTCATTTTTGCTTGTGCTGTATCATCGGCTCCACCAACAATTGCACCTGCGTGCCCCATTGTTCTTCCTGCTGGTGCAGTTTGTCCTGCAATAAAACCAACAACAGGTTTTCTATTTCCATCAGCTTTAATCCATTGTGCAGCTTCTGCTTCAAGATTTCCACCAATTTCACCAATCATTACGATTGCTTCAGTTTCATCATCATTCATTAACAATTCTACAGCCTCTTTTGTTGTAGTTCCAATAATTGGATCTCCACCAATACCAATTGCAGTAGTTATACCATAACCTTGCTTTACAACTTGGTCTGCAGCTTCATAAGTTAAAGTACCAGATTTAGAAACAATACCTACTTTACCTTTTTTAAAGATAAAACCTGGCATAATACCAACTTTAGCTTCATCTGGTGTAATTACACCCGGACAGTTAGGTCCAACTAAAGTACAGTCTTTACCGTCTATGTAAGCTTTTACCTTTACCATATCTGCTGTAGGAATTCCTTCTGTAATACAAATAATTACTTTAATTCCTGCATCAGCAGATTCCATAATTGCATCAGCAGCAAAAGCTGGTGGTACAAAAATAATAGAAACATCTGCTCCTACTTTTTCTACAGATTCTTTTACTGTATTAAAAACAGGTTTTCCTAAGTGTTCTTGACCTCCTTTACCTGGAGTTACACCTCCAACAACATTGGTTCCATAATCTATCATTTGACCAGCATGAAAAGTACCTTCACTACCTGTAAATCCTTGAACAATAATTTTTGAATCTTTGTTTACTAAAACACTCATTGTTTTGTTTTTTAATTTTTGTTACGCAAAAATAACTTTTTGAATCTTTAAAAAAAAGAAAATTAAGAATTCTTTCTCTCTTTTATAATTCGTTTTATTTCTGCTAATTCTTTTAATTTTTCTCTTGATTCTGATATTGGAGTTCCAAAATAACTTTTGCCTCCAACTACGGACTTTGTAACACCTGTTTGACCAAGAATTACAGCTCCCTTACCTATAGTAATTCCACTATTTGTACCAACTTGTCCCCAAATTGTTACTTCATCTTCTATAATTACACAACCAGCAATACCTGTTTGTGATGCTATTAAACACTTTTTACCAATTACAGTATCGTGCCCAACATGTACTTGATTATCTATTTTTGTTCCTGCACCAATAGTAGTATCTCCTGTTACTCCTTTATCAATTGTGCAAGATGCTCCTAAATCTACATTATTCTCTAAAACAACTCTTCCGCCAGAAATTAATTGATCAAAACCTTCTGGTCTATTTTTGTAATAAAATGCATCAGCTCCTAAAACTGTATTTGCATGTATCTTTACATTGTTACCAATTACTGTATTATCATAAATTGTTACATTAGGATGAATAACACAATTTTTACCAATTACAACATTATTACCAATAAAAACATTAGGTTGAATAATTGTATTTTCTCCGATAACAGCAGATTCAGAAATGCTAACTTTAGATGATATAAAGGGATTAAAATGTTTTGTTATTTTATTAAAATCACGAAAAGGATCATCAGAAATTAACAAAGCTTTTCCTTCTGGGCAGTCTACTTTTTTATTGATTAATATTGTAGTTGCAGCTGAGTTTAGGGCTTTATCATAATATTTTGGATGATCAACAAATACAATATCTCCTTTTTCTACTACATGAATTTCGTTAATTCCTAAAATTTCAAAATTCTTATCTCCAACAAATTCTGTATTGATTAGTTGTGATATTTGTTGTAAAGTTTGTACTTCTTTAAATTTCATCGTAAATATTAAATGCAGACATAATAAAGCTAGCTTTTATTCTTTAATACGCTCTTGGTAAGTTCCTTTTGTTGTTTCTACCTTAATTTTATCACCTTCATTAATAAACAAAGGTACGTTTACAATTGCACCACTTTCTACTGTTGCTGGCTTAGTTGCGTTGGTTGCCGTATTACCTTTTACACCAGGCTCTGTATGTGTAACTTCTAAAATAACACTTGCTGGCATATCTACAGATAAAGGCATTTCATCTTCAGAGTTGATAATGATAGTTACAATTTCTCCTTCTTTCATTAAATCTGGGCTATCTAATGCCGTTTTTTGTAATTGAATTTGAGAGTAATCTTGCTCGTTCATAAAATGATACGTATCTCCTTCGCTATATAAATATTGAAATTTATGAGTTTCTACACGAACATCATCAATTTTTCTTCCTGCAGGAAAAGTATTATCAACAACTTTACCGTTAGTAACACTTTTTAATTTTGTTCTTACAAAAGCAGGTCCTTTACCTGGTTTTACGTGTAAAAACTCTACAATTTTGTATATATCATTATTGTATCTAATACACAATCCGTTTCTAATATCTGATGTTGTTGCCATTTCTATTTTTTAATTAGCGTTAAAATATCCTTTCATAATTCCTCTGTGCGAATCTTTAATAAATTGCACTATCTCATCGCGTTCAGGAGTTGCTTCCATTTCTGCCTCGATAATATCTATTGCTTGAGAATTATTATAATTTTTTTGAAATAAAATTCTATATATATTTTGTATTTCTCTTATTTTTTCTGGAGTAAAACCTCTTCTTCTTAATCCTACGGAGTTAATACCTACGTAAGATAATGGTTCTCTTGCTGCTTTTACATACGGAGGTACGTCTTTTCTTACTAAAGAACCTCCTGTAACAAATGCATGATTACCTACTGATGCAAATTGATGAATTGCAACCATACCGGCTAAAACTACATTATCTCCTATAGTTACATGACCTGCTAAGGTTGTATTATTAGAAAAAATACAGTTATTACCAACAATTGTATCGTGTGCAATATGGCAATATGCCATAATTAAACAATTGTCACCAATTTTTGTCTTCATTTTATCAGAAGTTCCTCTGTTTATAGTAACACATTCTCTAATTGTAACGTTATTACCTATTTCTACAGTAGTTTCTTCGTCATTATATTTTAAATCTTGTGGAATTGCAGAGATGACTGCTCCTGGAAAAATTCTACAATTTTCTCCTATTCTTGCACCTTCCATAATGGTTACATTAGAGCCAATCCAAGTTCCAGACCCAATAACTACATTACTATGAATTGTGGTAAAAGGTTCTATAACCACATTTCTAGCAACTTTTGCTTGTGGGTGTACGTATGCTAACGGTTGATTCATAAATTATTTTTTTCTGGCAATTTGTGCCATTAACTCTGCTTCTGCTACTAATTTTCCGTTTGCATAAGCATAAGCTTGCATGTGACAAATACCCCTTCTAATAGGAGTAATTAACTCACATTTAAAAATTACAGTATCTCCAGGTAATACTTTTTGCTTAAATTTAACATTATCCATTTTCATAAAATAAGTTAAATAATTTTCTGGATCTGGTACTGTACTTAAAACTAAAATACCTCCACATTGTGCCATTGCTTCTACTTGTAAAACACCTGGCATAACTGGTGAACCTGGAAAATGACCAACAAAAAAGTTTTCATTCATTGTTACATTTTTCATCCCAACAACATGTTTATCAGAAAGTTCTATAATTCTATCAATCAATAAAAACGGTGGTCTATGAGGCAGAATATCCATAATTTGATGGATATCCATTAAAGGTGTTAAGTTTAAATTATATTGTGGTACGTAATTCCTTTTTTCTAATTTTATTATTTTTGCTAGCTTTTTTGCAAACTGGGTATTTATTAAATGTCCTGGTTTGTTTGCTATAACTTTACCTTTAATTCTAACACCTACTAAAGCTAAATCACCAATAACATCTAATAATTTATGTCTTGCTGCTTCATTTGCCCAATGTAAAGTTAAATTATCTAAAATTCCGTTAGACTTAACTGCAATATCATCTTTTTTAAATGCCTTTTTTAACTTTTCCATTGTTTCTTCAGATAACTCTTTATCTACATAAACAATGGCATTATTTAAATCTCCTCCTTTAATAAGATCGTTTTCTAAAAGCATTTCTATTTCATGCAGAAAGCTAAAAGTTCTTGCATCTGCAATTTCATGTTTAAAATCAGAAATTTTTTCTAAGTTGGCATTTTGTGTACCTAAAATTTTTGTACCAAAATCTACCATTGTAGTTACTTGGTATTGATCTGATGGCATTAAAATAATTTCGCTACCAGTTTCTTCATCTTTGTAAGAAATAATATCTTTAACAACATACTCTTCTATTTCTGCATCTTGCTCTTTTATTCCTGCTTTTTCTAAAGCTTCTACAAAAAACTTAGATGAACCATCCATAATAGGTGGCTCTGGAGAATCTATCTCTATTAATAAATTATCTATATCTAAACCTACAGCTGCTGCTAAAACGTGTTCTGAAGTTTGAATTTGAACTCCGTTTTTTTCTAAATTTGTTCCTCTCTGAGTATTTACAACATATTCTGCTTTTGCTTCTATTATTGGAGAACCTTCTAAATCTACTCTACAAAATGCAAAACCATAATTTGTTGGTGCAGGTTTAATTGTCATATTAACCGTTTTACCTGTGTGTATTCCTACACCAGATAAAGTAATTTCTTTCTGTATTGTTTTTTGGTTCTTACTCATTTATAATTTGTTTTTGAGTCTTCAACTCTTTTTCTATATTATTAATTTTTGATGCTATTTTAGGTAAATTTCTAAAATAGACAGAACTTTTATTAAAATCTTGTATTTTAAATGCAGGAGATCCATTTACAATCTCATTATCTTTTAAACTTTTAGAGATACCTGCTTGTGCTAAAATTTTTACATTGTTACCAATAGTTATATGACCAACAAAGCCTACTTGCCCACCAATCATGCAGTTTTCTCCTATTTTAGTAGAACCTGCAATACCTGTTTGAGAAGCAATAACAGTGTTTTTTCCTATTTCTACATTATGTGCAACTTGTATTTGATTGTCTAATTTAACACCGTCCCATATAATTGTAGAACCCAAAGTGGCTCTATCTATTGTACAAGCAGAACCTATATCTACATTGTCTTTAATAACCACATTACCAATTTGTGGTATTGCCTTATATTCTCCATTTTTATTTGGTGCAAATCCAAAACCATCTGCTCCTATAATAGTACCAGAATGTATTTTACAATTATTACCAATAATAGTTTCTGAATAAATTTTTACTCCAGAAAAAATTATAGAATTGTCTCCAATCACAGAATTGTCTCCAATATATGTGTTCGGATAAATTTTTACATTTTCTCCTATAACTACATTTTCTCCAATATACGCAAATGCGCCAATATACTCACTCTCTCCTATTTTAGCAGAATTTGCTATAAAATTTGGCATTTCTCTGCCTAATTTATTATTTTTTACTTCGTTATAAAATTCTAAAATTTTAGAAAAAGATTCATATGCGCTTTCTACTTTAATTAAAGTTGATGAAACTTTTTTTTCTGGTTCAAAAGTTTTATCAACAATAACTATAGACGCTTTTTTACTATATAAAAAAGATTTATATTTAGGATTAGATAAGAAGCTTAAAGAACCTATTTCTCCTTCTTCTATTTTAGACAGTTTAGAAACTTCTACATTAGGGTTTCCTACAACATCTCCTTCTAAAATATCTGCTATTTGTTGGGCTGTAAATTTCATTAAAGGCAAAAATATAAAATTTATAGTGATTTGGCTAATATCATTTTACTTTGGATAACAAATAAAGTGTTTTATAACAGGATTTGTGAGTGCTTGTAAATTTAATTGATCGGATGCTTTAGCAATGTCTTTAATTTTTCCTTTTTTGTTTAAAATATAAATTGGCTTATTTTGTTGATATGCTTGATTTACTATCTTTTTAGAAAAAACAAAAAACTTTACTTCTTCGTTATTTAAGTCTAGCTTTTTAGCAATTTTACCTAACTTCTTATTAATTTCTGCTTCTTTAAATTCTTTCTGTTGCATTTCTATCCTCAATAATTTTCTATCAATTATCATTTTAGATAATAAAGACAACACTTTATCTTCATGATTTATCCATTCTTTAATGGCTGATAACACATCATAATCATCTAAAGTAGCAAACATGTTTAAAGTTAAATCATCAAAATTTTCTTGATTTATCTGATTGTATAAAAAATATTTTAATGATGTACTAGCATACAACTCTACACCTTTTCCAGCTAACTCTTTTGCTCTAGAAAGTACATTAACTAACATATTTTCTGCAACCAAACCTGTTTTATGTAAATATACTTGCCAATACATTAAACGCCTAGCTATTAAAAATTTTTCTACAGAATAAATTCCTTTTTGCTCTATAACTAATTCA
The DNA here is from genome assembly GCF_021991835.1 of Polaribacter sargassicola. GTDB lineage: Bacteria > Bacteroidota > Bacteroidia > Flavobacteriales > Flavobacteriaceae > Polaribacter > Polaribacter sargassicola. The sequence goes on along the minus strand of NZ_JAHDAU010000005.1, from coordinate 23,274 downwards.
TCTTCCTTTACATTCATCATAGCTATTAATCTATCTGATGAAATATTTCCTTCTGTTACACCTGTATAAAAGCTATCTCTTTTAAGGTAATCTAACCTATCTATATCTAACTGACTAGAAATTAATTGGCCTAAAAATTTTCGATGATATTTACCCTCAAAAACTTCTATTGCTAAACTTAATTTTCCTTTAAATTCTGTATTTAATTTCTTCATAAATTTTAACGAAATTTCTTCATGAGAAATTCCGCTAACAATACTATGCTCTAATGCGTGTGAGTATGCTCCGTGCCCAATATCATGTAATAAAATAGCAATGTAAAGTGCATTTTCTTCTTCATTAGAGATTTCTACTTGCTTAAAACGTAAAACTTGTACTGCTTTTTGCATTAAATGCATGCAACCAAGTGCGTGATGAAAACGAGTATGATTTGCGCCAGGATAAACCAAGTTAGAAAACCCCATTTGTGTAATTCTTCTTAATCGCTGAAAATAAGGATGTTCTATAATATCAAAAATTAAAGTATTTGGTATTTGGATAAATCCATAAATAGGATCATTTAAAATCTTTAATTTATTTGGTTTTTTTTTCTTCAAAAGAGATGTTTTTGCAATAATGTGCAAAATACAAACATTATTTTTTTTGGCAATATTTTATCATTTTGAAAAATGATATAAGTATAACAATTAATTACTTTTATCGTTAAATGTTAAAATTATAAACGAATATGAGTAATATACAAATATTATGGGTTGATGATGAAATTGAATTATTGAAACCTCACATTCTTTTTTTAGAACGTAAAAACTATAAAGTTACTACCTGTACTAATGGTGCAGATGCAATTGATTTTGTAGATGAACAAAATTTTGATATTGTTTTTTTAGATGAAAATATGCCTGGTTTAACAGGTTTAGAAACACTTGCAGAAATTAAACAAAAAAAGGCAAATTTGCCTGTTGTTATGATTACAAAGAGTGAGGAAGAGTATATTATGGAAGAAGCTATTGGATCTAAAATTGCCGATTATTTAATAAAACCAGTAAATCCCAATCAAATTTTATTAAGTTTAAAGAAAAACTTAGATCACTCTCGTTTAATATCAGAAAAAACAACATCTAATTACCAACAAGAATTTAGAAAAATCTCTATGGATTTGGCAATGGTAAATTCTTATGAAGATTGGATTGAATTATATAAAAAACTTATTCATTGGGAACTTGAGTTAGAAAACATTAGCGATCCCGGAATGCTAAGTATTTTAGAAAGCCAAAAACAGGAAGCAAACAGTCAGTTTTTTAAATTTATTAAAAAAAATTACGAAGATTTCTTAACATCGCATGATAAACCTACCTTTTCTCACACTCTTTTTAAAGATTACGTAGTACCTAATTTAACTAAAAACCAAGGAGTTTTATGGATTGTTATAGATAATTTACGTTACGATCAATATAAAATTTTAGAACCTTTTATTAATAATCATTACAAAAAAGATCAAGAACATTCTTATTTTTCAATACTACCAACAGCTACACAATACGCAAGAAATGCTATTTTTTCTGGATTGTTGCCTTCTGAAATGGAAAAACGTCATCCTAATTTCTGGAAAAATGATACAGACGAAGGCGGAATGAATTTGTATGAAAACGAGTTTTTATCTGCACAAATTAGACGTTTAGGTTTAAATATTAAGCATGAATATTATAAAATTACCAACCTAAAAAATGGTAAAGATCTTGCAGATAATTACAACGGCACAAAACAAAACGATTTAACTGCTGTTGTTTACAATTTTGTTGATATGCTTTCGCACTCTAAAACAGAAATGGAAGTAATTAAAGAACTAGCTGGTGATGATAAAGCATACAGAAGTTTAACTTTAAGCTGGTTTAAAAACTCTCCGTTGTTCGAAATTATACAAAAAGCACAAAAATTAGGACAAAAATTAATTATCACAACAGACCATGGTACCATTAATTGCAAACATCCTACAAAAGTAATTGGCGATAAAAATATAAGTGCAAACTTACGTTACAAAACAGGTAGAAGCCTTTCTTATGAAGAAAAAGATGTATATGTTGTTAGAAATCCTAAAGACATTTTCTTACCAACAATTGCCATGAATGCACCTTTTATCTTTGCAAAAGAAGATTTATTTTTTGCCTATCCAAATAACTTTAATCACTTTGTAAAATACTATAAAAACACCTATCAACACGGAGGCATCTCGTTAGAAGAAGTTATTATACCTTGTGCGGTTTATAGCCCTAAATAAAATAATTTTAAGAAGCTTTTTCCTGCTTTCACTACTCGCTTTTTTCTTATGCTTATTTTGGTTAAAATCACTTTTTATTAAAAAAGCAATTGCATTCTTAAAACAGATTGTTTACTAATTTTAGCATAAGAAAAAGAGCTCAAACAAACCGTTCAATCAGGGCTAAACTTGTTTGCCAACAGAATTACATTTAAATAAATCTTATAAGTTTAAAATACTTGTAAGATTTATTATTTTTGTAGCTATGAACAAAAACTACTCTTTAGAAGACCTAACTTCTGTTGCTTCTAAACTTATTGCATCAGTAGAAAATAAAACATTATTATTTTACGGACAAATGGGTGTTGGCAAAACAACTCTTATTAAAGAAATTTGTAAACAATTAAATGTTTTAGACAACATATCTTCTCCAACTTTTTCTTTGGTAAACGAATATCAAACAACAAACGAAGAAAAAGTATATCATTTTGATTTTTATAGAATTACAGACGAAGAAGAAGCTTTAGACATTGGTATAGAAGATTATTTTTATAGTAATAATTGGTGTTTAATTGAATGGCCAGAAAACATAGAAAATTTATTACCTTTAGAAGCCGTTAAAATTCATCTAACTATTTTAGAGAATGAACAACGTAATATTCAATTAAAATAATCTAAATATGAGTTCATTTTCTCCTTTTAGTAAAGAAGAATTGCTACCACAAACAGAAATGCTAGAAATAAAAAAGCAAAAAGGTGAACTTTTTATAGGCTTACCAAAAGAAACTTATTTAGGCGAAAAAAGAGTTTGTTTAACACCAGATGCCGTTTCTGCTTTATGTTTTCATGGTCATAGAATTGTTGTAGAAACTGGAGCTGGAGAAAATGCAAATTATTCTGACAAGGAATATTCTGAAGCTGGCGCAAAAATTTCTTATAATGTAGAAGAAGCTTTTAAATGTAAAATAGTTTTAAAAGTTGCCCCACCAACAGAAAAAGAAATAGAATATATGAACCCACAAACAATTCTAATTTCTTCTCTACAACTAAAAACACAAAATAAAACCTATTTTGAAAACTTAGCTAAAAAAAGAATTACAGCTGTTGCTTTCGATTATATAAAAGACGAACACAATACGTACCCAATTGTAAAATCTTTAAGTGAAATTGCTGGTACTGCTTCTGTTTTAATTGCTGCAGAATTAATGAGTGGCACTAACAAAGGTAACGGTTTGCTTTTAGGTAATATTGGTGGTGTTCCGCCATCTAGTATTGTTATTTTTGGAGCAGGAACAGTAGGTGAACATGCGGCAAGAACTGCTTTGGGTTTAGGATCTAGAGTCAAAGTTTTTGATAATTCTATTACCAAATTAAGAAAACTACAACAATCTTTAAACTCACCAATTTACACATCTACATTACAACCTAAATCAGTTGCAAAGGCATTAATGCGTTGCGATGTAGCTATCGGTGCAATAAGAGGTAAAAATAGATCGCCTATTTGTGCTACAGAAGAAATGATAGAGACTATGAAAGAAGGAGCCGTAATTATTGATGTAAGTATAGATAGAGGTGGTTGTTTTGAAACCTCTAATGTTACTACACATAAAACGCCAACTTTTGTAAAACATGGAGTTGTCCATTACTGTGTACCTAATATTCCTGCACGTTATGCTAGAACAGCATCACTATCTATTAGTAATATTTTTACACCATATTTATTAAATATTGCAGAAGAAGGTGGTTTTGAAAATGCTGCTCGTTTTGATAGAAGTTTAAGAAATGGTATGTATTTTTACCATGGAATTTTAACAAACAGAACTGTAGCAGATTGGTTTGATATCCCTTTTAGGGATATAAACCTACTAATCATCTAATAAAAACTCTTAGAATTATTAACATTCTTTATTTTTATCTATTTTAAATTTATCAAAAAAATAATTATCAATATATGACACATTTAACATCAAAAATAAGTTACTTAAAACTATTTATTTTTGCCTTCTTTTTTGTGATTTCATCTTCTATATTTTCTCAAACAGTAAGTGTTGACGATACATCATACACAACAGACAACCTTGTAGAAGTACTTTTAGGCAATACTTGTGTACCTTTTTCAAATTCTAATTTTTCTTCTAATCAATCAGTAGGTTATTTTAATAATAATGGTGGAGATTTCCCGATATCCGAAGGTGTTATTATTAGAAATGGTTTTGTAAGATATTCTGGAGGTGAATATACTGGTGATAATATAAGTACTACAATTTCTACAAATGGAGATGCTAGTTTACAAGAAATAAGTGATAATGAAACCGATGAAGACTTTGATCTTACAGATACTGCTTTTTTAGAATTTGAATTTACACCAATAGGTAATAATTTTAATTTTAATTACATTTTTGCATCTAATGAATATGGAAAAGAACAATGTGAAAGAGGAGATCTTTTTGCTATTTTTTTAACTAACGTTAGTACAGGTGAAACTACTAATATTGCAACGGTTGCAGATAACAAAAGTATTTCTGTAAGAAATATAAGAAGCGGAGAATATAATGTTAATTGTTTTTCTGAAAATGCAGATTTATTTAGCACATATAATTTAGATCAGTTAAATGATGATGATGATACAGAAGTCCCTGCTGCTAACACTATAATAAATATGAAAGGGTATACTACATTATTAAATGCATCTGCTACAGTAATACCTAACCAAACATATAAATTAAGGTTTGTTATAGCTGATTATAATGATTCTGATTTTGATTCTGCTGTTTTTATAGAAACAGGTAGTTTTGATGGATCTTTAGATTTAGGTGAAGATACAGAAATCTGTGGAGGAGAAGAAATAGTATTAGATTCTGGTTTTTCTGGAATATCTGGTTTTAGTTTTGAATGGAAAAAAAATGGTGTTCTCTTAAGTGAAAACGGACCTACACTTTCCGTTAGCGAACTTGGAGAATATTCTCTTTCTGTTTCTAATAGTACTTGTACTCTTACTGATGAAATAATTATATCTGGTTTTGTTGCTACAAAACCAAATGATGTTCAAATCTGTACAGAATCTTCTACTATTAATATTACTTCACAAGTAGATATAAACACAATATTAAACGGGGCAAATTCTTCTGATTTTACAATTAGTTATTATACATCAGAAACAGATGCTAATAATTATGTAAATCAAATTACAGACCCTACCTCTTACCAAATACCTAGCAATAACTTTACTTTATGGACAAGATTAAGTAATGATAATTACACCGATTGTTTTGATGTGGTAAGTTTTGGTGTAAATATTGATCCTTTACCAGCTGTAGATAACCTAAGCGATGTTTACGAATGTACTGAATATACATTACCTTCTATAAGTAATGGTAATTATTACAGTGGATCTGGAGGAACAGGAAGCTCTTTAAACCCTGGAGACAGAATAACGTCAACAAGAACAATTTATATATACAACAATAATGGCATTTGCTCTAATGAGACAAGTTTTACAGTAAACTTTAGTAGTGATTTTGAAATAGAAAAAGAACAATGTGGTAGTTTTGAAATTCCTAACACTCCTTTAGGTAAATTTTATACCGCAGAAAATGGTGGAGGAACTGAAATTACAGCAGGTACAATAATTGAAAACGATACAACAATTTATTTTTATTCAGTAGGGTGTTCAATAAGCAAAGAATTTAATATTACTATTAATGAAATACCTCCTTTAGATACTTTTGATACTATAATTACTTGTAACTCCTATACATTCCCTAAAATTACAAATGGTGGTTATTTCAGTTTTCCAAATGGTGAGGGACGGCATTTTTCTGAAGGTGAAGTATTTACACAGTCTAGAGGTTTTTATGGATATAGTATTGACCCTGCTACCGGTTGTACAAATAATAGCTTTTTTCAATTAATAATCATAAAACCTGATACAATAGAAAGAGAGATCCAATCATGTGGTACATATATAGTCCCAGACTCAAATTATGGTAATTTATACTCTGATAATTCATACCAAACTATAATTCCTCCAAATACCGAAATCACAAATTCACAAACAGTATATTATTATGTTCCAAATATTACAGGTGATAACTGTACAGGTTTTGAAGTAAATATAATAATAAATGATATACCCGTAGTAGACTCTTTTGAAGACATAACTAGGTGTGAAAGTGAATTACCGACATTACCTGTTTTAACAAATGGGGAGTATTACACCAAAACAGGAGGTCCGGATTCTGAAGATCAAGAATTAATAGCAGAAGGCTCTGAAATTAGTGAAACCCAAACTATTTATATCTATAACTCAAATGGTAATTGTGATGTCGAATCTAGTTTTAAAGTTACTATAATTCCTTTACCAATTATTCCTTCTGTTTTCGATCAAGATATTAACGAGTGTGAAACTTATACCTTACCAGAACTTGAATTCGGAGGTAGTTACTATACAGAAAGTGGTGGACCAAATGGAACAGGTACTCAATTATCTGTGGGTGATGCTATTTTAGAATCACAAACTATTTACATTTATAATGAAAGTGAAGATTTAGATGGTTGCTACAATGAAAAATCTTTTTTTATAGAAATTTTAAAAACTCAAGTAGATGTTTTAGAAGATGTTAAAACATGTGATAGCTCTTATATACTAGAACCTTTAAATGTAGGAGAATATTATACAGAACCAGAAGGAGCCGGAACAAAATTATTTGCAGGTGATATAATAAACACTACACAAACAATTTATATATATAAGGATGACCCAAACTTTATTCCTTGTCAAAACCAGAGTTCTTTTACTGTTACAATGTATACAACACCTACATTAGACCCTATAAGTGATTTAGAATCTTGTGGATCTGTAACATTGCCTACCATTACAATACCAAATACTATCGTAGAATTCTATTTAGATGATGCTTTAACTGAAATCATTACCCCTACAGAATACACAATTACAGATGCTGGAACAAGAAATATTTATGTAAAAGCTTACCCAGAAGGAAATCCTGATTGTTATATTCAAGATATGTTTACTATAACAGTTCATCCTCTTTTAGATTTTAATATACAAGATGGCGCTATTTGTATTAATCCTGATACAAATGAAGTAACAAATCCTTATTTATTAGATACACAATTAGACCCTAGTTATTATGATATAAAATGGTATTTTGAAGGAGAATTATTAAACAATACATCTATTTCTAGTTGGCAAGCTATAGAACCTGGTACATATACAATAGAAGCAACAGTTATAAACCCTATTAGTAATTCTGATTGTGATTACAACACTATAGATGTTATTGTAGAAGGCTCTAGCCCTGTTTTTGAAATTAATTTCTTATCAAACAATTTTTCTGACACTTATGATATAGAAATAAATGCTGTTAATGAAGGTGCTGGTGACTATGTTTATGCTATAGATAGTGGTGAGTTTCAAACTTCAAATCAATTTGATAATATTATTCCTGGTACATATAACGTTATTGTAAGAGACCTTACTGGCACTTGTAGTGATATCACTTTAGAGCTTATTGCTTTAGATTATCAACGTTTTTTTACTCCAAATGGAGATGGAGTTAATGATACATGGAATATAAATGATTTAAAAAATGATTTAACTGCCACTATTACAATTTATGATAGATACGGAAACCTAATTAAAACCATTAAACCTAGTGGATCTGGATGGGATGGTTTAAATAATAATGGAAATAAAATGCAAAATACAGATTATTGGTTTTTGTTAAAGTACACAAAAGAGGGACAACAAGCTACATTTAGATCTCATTTTTCTTTATTAAGAAAATAGTTTATCTGACTTTAAACTGAATAAAAAGGCTAAATTTGCATTTCAAAATTTTATCATGTTAATAAAAAGGATTACTTACTATTTAATTGGTTTAACTATAGGTTCTATTGGAGTGTATTTTTTCTGGCAAAAAAAACAAGCAACCTTTGATTATGGTCCTGATGCTAGAACGTTAAAAAGCATTAGAATTAAAGAACGTTTGTTTTCCGATGAAGCTAAAAGAACTATGACTAAGTTTGATATAGATACTTTAAAAATATCTAATATCCTCTATAATGGTGACGTAGATTTTAGCAAAGGAAATCCAAGAAAAAAACCATGTGCAGAGTATTTTATTACAGGGAATGATAGCTTAAAAAATATTAGCCTATGGGTTAAGCGTTGCGATTCTACATCTACTATAGAAAAAGTGATTGTTAATTAGTTTATATAAAAAGCTAATTAACAATTACGATATTTATCATTAAGACCAATATTATTTAAGATCATTGGTATAATTTTTTGAAGTCTTTTCTGTTTAGTTGTTTCTCTTTTTGCTTCTAAAATAAAGTTACAAAATTCTCTTTGTTTAGATAATGTAAACTCATCAAACAAAATTTTAAGTTTTGTATTTTTAGAAAACTCCTCTTTCAATTCTAAAGGTAAAATAATAGGTTTTGTGTTTTTTTGAGGTTTAATTTCTTTCCCTAATTCAGAGTTTTCTATTGCTTCTAAAACATAGCTTTTAACCAAATCAACATTAATTTCATCTAAACACCCAAACCTCATTTGCCTCAATCCTTTTGTTTTATCTTTCTGAGCATTAATTAAAATATTACTTTTATCTTTTAAGAAAACTCCTTGATGAAACCAAATACCACAATAATTCTTAAAAGCAGATAAACCTAAAATATTTTTCCCTTTATAAACATAAGCAGGAATTCCCCACTTTATATCTTCTTCTAAAGGCAATTGCAACATTACACTACGCAATGTTTTTAATTCTTCACTCCATTTTTTATTTAAATTAATATATTCTGATACTTTAGCATTCATACGTATTATTTATTTAATTTACTTAAATAATGAGCTTCTATTTTATCTACATTTTTAATAGTTTTTTTTACCCAATCAAAATATAAGGTTTCTTTTTCTTCTTTTGTTAACTGCCAATTTACATTAGAATTTCTTAATTTAGTTGTTACATCTTGTAAGATAATTGCGGCAGCTACAGATATATTTAAACTTTCTGTAAAACCTACCATAGGTATTTTTAAAAAACCATCAGCATGCTCTTTTACGTAATCAGAAACTCCCTCTGCTTCTACTCCAAACACAAATGCAGATTTTTTTGTAATATCAAAATCTTGTAATAAACAAGAATCATTATGAGGTGTTGTTGCTATAATTTGATATCCTTTATCTCTTAAACTATCTAAACATATTTTTGTATTATTTCCGTCTGTTTTATATCGTTTAGATGTTATCCATTTTTGAGAACCTTTTGCAACATGTCTAGAAACTTTATTGGTATATTTATTTTCTATGGCATGTACATCTTGTACACCAAAAATATCTGCTGTTCTTACCACAGCACTTGCATTATGTGGCTGAAAAATATCTTCTAAAACTACAGTAAAATGCCTTGTTCTATCTTCTAAAACTTTTTTAAAAAGCTTTTTTCTTTTGTCCGTTAAATACCCTTCAAAATATTTTAATAATTTATCATCAATCATAATTACAAAATTAGTATTTTATTATTATTTTTAACTTAAAAGTAATTTTTTATGCGAATGAAAAAATTAGTTGTTTTAACTGGAGCCGGAATTTCTGCTGAAAGCGGGATAAATACATTTAGAGATGCTAATGGATTGTGGGAAGGACATGATGTTATGGAAGTTGCTACTCCAGAGGGTTTTGCTGCAAACCCTAAACTTGTTTTAGAGTTTTACAATCAAAGAAGAAAACAATTATTAGAAGTAAAACCTAATAAAGCACATTATAACTTAGCTGATTTAGAAACTTCTTTTGATGTACAAATTATTACACAAAATGTAGATGACTTGCATGAAAGAGCTGGTAGTAAAAATGTTACTCATTTACATGGAGAATTACTAAAAGTAAGAAGTTCTGTTGATGAATCTATTGTTTTAAAATGGACAAAAGACTTGTTTTTAGGAGATTTATGTGATAAAAAATCTCAATTAAGACCACATATAGTATGGTTTGGAGAAATGGTACCAATGCTTAATAAGGCAATAGAAATTACCCAAAAAGCAGATATTTTAGTAATAATTGGTACTTCTATGCAAGTATATCCTGCAGCAAGTTTAATTAATTATATAAAACCCAATACACCTATTTACTTTATAGATCCTAAACCAAGTGTTTCTGAAAGTAATTTTAAAAATTTAAAAATTATTAAAGAAGTGGCTAGCTCTGGTACAGATAAATTAATATCAATTTTATAGGTAAAAAACTTTATTTTTTATTTCCTCCTTTATAATGCCAAGCTATTTGTCCTAATTGTCCAACAATTTTTACAGAATCTTTCATAGATAACTTAGATCCATCTGCATGAACCCATCTTTTTAAAGGTTGTTCGCATAAGATTTCTTTTGCTTTTTCTAAACCATAATGACGAGTTACTCTTCTAAAAATTTCAACATCAAAAATCCACTGAGTTACAAATTTGTCTTTAAAAGAAATATCTATAACATCTTTATGAAAGATTTTTGCACCACATTGTGTGTCTTTAAAATCCATCTTTAAAATACTTCTAATAATATAATTAATAGTCATACTAATTATTTTTCTGGCAGATTCTTTAGTTATATTTGCTCCCATTCTACTAATTCTAGAGCCACTAACTATCATATAGTTAGAATTTTCTATTGTTTTAACTAAATCATCAAAATCGGCTAAATCTGTAGATAAATCTGCATCTAAAAACCCTATATAATCTAAATCTTCTTGTTTAGACATATACAACATCCCTTGTCTTACAGCTTCTGCTTTACCTCCATTTTTTTCACAATCATATACAGTAATAAAATCTTCTCTACCTTTTCTTAAATTATTTAAGACTTGTAATGTATTATCTTTACTACCATCATTAACAAAACATAAATGATAACCTGTGTGTTGATCTATATAATCTGTAAATTCTTTGCTTAACAACCTTTCTTCTTCATTATAACAAGGTATAACAACCCCAACACATCTTTCTTGTATAATTGTGTTTGAGTATTTTTTTGTTGCATCCATATTTTCTGGAGCTCCAATTAATCTTTTTGTTCTTAAACCTACTTCTGTTAAACTTAAAGGTTTTTTCATGTAATCATTTACACCTAACTCAAAACCTTGAGTAATCATATCATCATCTGTATTACCAGATAAAATCATAATTGGTGTATTCGATTTTTTTTCTTCTCTAATATATTTAACAATTTCTAACCCAGATATTGTTGGCATATTAATATCAACAATTACTAAATCTGGTTGAACAGAATCATACAATTCTATTCCTTTATTAGCATTAGTTTCAGTTATTACTTCATATCCCATTTCTTTTAATCTAATTTCTAATGGGATTAACACTAATTTTTGATCATCAATCGCTAATATTTTCATATAGGAGGGTTAGTTTTATAAATTATAAATTCAAAAATAATATAGATTTCTCTTATTTTTTTCTACTTTGCTTTAAAGGTAAGAAAACTTGGTTAAAAAGCAGTTTACTTAAGTTAAAAAAACTATACTAAAATATTTATATTTACCATATATAAGGGTAATTACTATTAATGAAAGAAAAATCTAATAAATACTTAATTACAGCAATATTATTGGCCATAATATTTCATGGTTCTTCAATTTTCTTTACATTAGAGACAACCTATGATGCTTTAATTCATTTATTTTTTGCAGAACATTATGCAAGTAGCTGGTTTGAACCTTGGAATTATAAATGGTATACTGGTTTTACTGTACAAAGTTATCCGCCTTTAGTTCATCAAAGTATTGGAGCCTTATCTTTAATTGGTGGTTTAAAATTTGGACTGTTTACTGTTGCTTTAATTGCAATTTTATTATTTGTAACGGGTACTTACAGGTATTCTTTACTAATTACATCTAATAGAACTGTTGCTGGTTACTCATCTCTTTTAGCGGTTTTTTCATCTTCTTTTGTAGAAACTTTACATATTTTTGGGCAACTGCCTAGTATTATTGGTGTTTCGGTTTTAATGCACTCTTTACCAGAAATTTATTTATGGCTAAAAACAGGTAAATACAAATACTTATGTACATCTCTTTCTTTAATTTCTGTAACAGTTACTTCTCATCATGTTACTCCTATTTTTGGTATGGTATTTTTTATCCTTCCATTAGTAGGTACTGTAATTATGGATATTTGTAGAGAGCAAGTTAACTCTTATAAAGAGATTAAAATTTCTTTGTTTTTAAAAGTTTTTGTAGCACAATTAAAAAGAAATTTAATTTTTTGCATTTCTGCTATATTAATTATAGTATTCTGTATTTTTCCTTACTGGTTAAATTCTAAAAAAAACCCAATTACACAAGTTCCAATTCCTCACGGATCTAGAGATAATTTTTTAGAAGTAACTTCTTCTGGCTTGGTTTTTTTCACAATTCCTTGGGGACTTTTATTATTTATTTTACCTTATATTTTTTACCGATACTTTAGTAAAAGATATTTATTTTTTGGTATTTGTTTTACCGTATTGGTAATTTTAGGAACTGGAGGAACAACACCAATTCCTCTAAAAGTTTTAGGGGAAACCGCTTTTAATATTTTAACATTAGATAGGTTTACACTTTGGGCCTCTATAATGTCTATACCAATATTTGGCGAGTTTATTTATAGATTTGTAGAAGGAGATTTAAAAACTTTAATTCAAAATAAGTTTGGGGCTGTTTACCACAGATTATTAGGTGGTATTCTTGCAACACTATACGTTTCTATGGTAATTTTTACAATGAGTTTAGGTTACTTTAGGCCATCGCAGCCTCAAAAAATAAAAATGCTTCCTATCGTTAATTTTTTAAGTCAAGATTCTCACGATCATTGGAGGTTTTTAACATTAGGTTTCGGTGATCAAATGGCTTGGTTATCTGCACAAACAAATGCTATGAGTGTAGATGGTAATTACCATTCTGCAAGACGTTTGCCAGAATTAACAACAAGACCAATAGAGCGTTTAGAAAACTCAAAATTTAAAGGTGTTGCTGGTATTGGTTCTTTACAACAATTTTTAACAACACCAGAAAAATACAATTTAAAATATATTTTTTCTAACGATAAATTTTATGATCCCGTATTATTTTTCTGTGGATGGCAACGTTTATCTCAATTAGAAAATGGTATTATGGTTTGGGAAAAATTAAATGTACCACCTGTTTCTTCTATTTTACCTAAAGAAGATGTGCCTGCTTGGGTAAAAATAATTTGGGGTACAATACCTTTTTTAACTGTACTTATTGCCTTTATTTTTAATGTACAATCTTTATTTGTTAATAGTTTAAAAACAAAAATTAAAGAAGCTCCTGTATATTTTAAATTTAAGGTAGATTATATAAAGTTTCCTAGAATTATTTTAAAAGCATTCCATATTTGGGCTATCTTTTTAATTATTGCAATTTCTTATGGTTGTTATATGTTTTATATTAAAAATGATACACAAAGATCTCCTAAAAATGTTGTTAAAGCTTATTATGATGCAATAGACTTTAAAGAATTAGAAAAAAGTTTTACATATATAGACCCAGAAGATGAACTCTCTTATGCCCAATACTTATTAGAAATTTCTGTTACAGATGGTTTACTAAGTTCTTATGCTAAATTAGATGCAATTACATCTAAAATCACCAAAAAAACCGATAGTTTAGCTACTTTAAAAGTAGAAACAAAATGGATTACTCCTTTAGAAAAATTAACAAAAACAGAATTTAAAACAGCTGTAAAAAGAAAAGGTAAATGGTATATAAAACCAACTAGAAAATCTATAGACCTACCACCTGATCAATTATACTCTAAAAATACAACCGGTTATTTTAATCAAGGTAGACGAAGAATTACAACAGAACAAACTCATCATGAAGATGTTTTAAAGCAGCCTGTTTTAGAAATTGTTACTGCTAAACTAATTAAATTTAACAATCGTTATTCTATTATTGGAGAAGTGCAAAATATAGATAACGTTCCGTCTGATGTTGTTTTAAAAGGAACACTGTATAATGACGATGATAAAAATTTAGCTACATACAATGCTAAACATATTTTAAAACACAAACTAATGCCAAAAGAAATTAGTGCTTTTAGAATTAATTTTGAAGGAATTGCTTGGTCTAGAACTCAAGATTCTATTCCTGATACATTTAATCCTGATGAATTTACACCTATCGAATTAAGTGAACAACCTACAAAGTTTAATTTACAAGCTGCCGGTAACATATCTAATTCTGATTTGTATAAAGACATTGTTTTAAGTGAAATAAACATAACACCTAATAATATTAATGGAACTCTATTTAATAGTGGTATTCAAGAAATAACAGTACCTCAGGTAATTTTTACTTTTTATAATGATAAAAAAGAGATGATTTGGGTAGATAACTTATTTTTAAAAGAAGGTATAAGACAAGAAAGAAAGTTACGTTTCAATTACCAAATACCTTTAGATGCTAAGATAAAAACAATTAATGATGATATGAGCTTTTGCTTTGTAAATGGCTTACCAAACAAAGATATTGCTCACAAAATAATACCAAAAAGAATCGAAAATCACACCTTTAATAAATTACAAAAAATAGATCATCCTATTTTTAGTTATGTTAAAGTAGAATTAAATTTTTATGTAGGTAATCCAAAATAATGAAATTGAAACAAATCTATTTTCTACTTTTTTTTCAATTAGTAATTATCTCTTCTTTTTCTCAAGAAATAATTACTAAAAACACACTTGTATCATTATTATCAACACAAACAGAATATACTGTAAGCGATAAAATTATACTAGATTTTAAGACTAAAGATAACAATAACTACACCTTATACTGTTCTAATAGTTATGGCTCTAGTGTTATTAAACCAATTATTTCAGAAGAAAAAATTTCTTTTGAAATACCCTTTTTTTTATCTAAAAAAAGAGGAATCTTATCTTGGAAATTAATTAACAACAAAGAAATTCTTTCTGGTAATATTACTTTAAAACCAAAACAACAACCAACATCAATAGAAACATATTTAGGTCCGCCCAGTATAGATGCTGGTGGCTTAGATTACACAATGTTAGTAGTTATACCAACTGATAGTTTAGATAACCCAATTATTGATAATAGCAAAGTAACTGTAAAACATCAATTCTTACAATCAGAAAAAAAAGAAGCTATTTTAACCGATAAATTAATTGGTTATAAAAATATATATTCTCCTACAAAAAGTGGAAGAATGATTATTTCTTCAGAATCTTATGGTTTAAATTCTAAAGAATTTGATGTAAATATTATGCCTGCAATTGCTACAGATTTTAAAATTTTTGTTGATAGAAATCATGAATATGCAGACGGAAACCAAATAACTACATTTTATACTTCTATTATTAGAGACAAAAACAAAAATATTATTAGTGATGGTAGTTACATAGAGTTTTATATTACAAATAAAGAAGGAGGCATTTTAAAAACAGCTGCTACAACTATAAACGGTGTTGCACATGCTAAAATTATACATCCAGATTTTGAAGATATTTGGAAAATAAAAGCTTACTTTATTGGTATTGCAGAAAGTAATACATTAACAATAAAATATAAAAAAGTTATCGATGATTATATTGTTTCTTTTAAAGAAAATAATAGAGTTGTAAATGTTGGACCTTTAGAAAGTTTTATGGGACAAATTATACCAGATGGTTTATCTGTTAAATTATCTATCTATAAAAAAGATATCTTAATTAATGCTCTTTACAAAGAATCTAACAACGGTTTTGCAAGCTTTTTTCTAGATCCTAATATTTATGAAAAAGGGCAATATCAAATTATAATAGAAACTGCAGGAATAAAAAAAGAATTTAAAAGTTTTAAAATATGGTAAAAACAAACAAAAGAATTCTTAGAGCAGTTTTAATGCTAACTTATTTAATGATAACTGGTGTATTATTATTTTTAATCAGCTCTATTTTTAGTTTTTTAAATACAGGTGCAGACAGAAGTAAAATGCTACATACAGAAGTAAAAAAAGTAGACCAATATTTACCTAAAATTTCTTGGAAACTAGATGGTAATGAAGGTAGAGAAATTAGCAAACAAAAACTAAATGCTGTACAAAATGATTATATAGATTCTTGGTATGTAAAACATATTGCATACAAAACCAATACAAGAGTTGGTATTAAAGATTATTTTACAGAAAGTGCAAGAAATAACATTTATGATATTTTAGATTACAATAAATTAAACAACACTTCTATTCAGTCTACTACTTTACAACACAATTTAGATATTGAGTTTTTTAGTGAAGATGGGCAATTAATTGTTTTAAAAGATACAAATGCAATAGAATATAAAAAGGTTTTTAAAGATGATAAACTTGTTTTAGAATCTACGGAAGTTTCTGATTACAAGTACGTTTTACTGTTAGAAGATGGTTTTTGGCGTGTAAGACACATGGTTAAAGAATCATCAGAAAAATTTAAAGACATTTCTCAAAAAACCCCTATTAGCTACACAAATATTAAAGGCATTAATTATTATCCACAAGCAACACCTTGGGATATGTATGGTGATAAATTTGATATTAATATTATAGAAAAAGATTTTAATATTATTAAAAAGGCTAATTTAAATTCAATAAGAATTTTTGTGCCTTATGAAGACTTTGGTAAAGCAAATGTAAAGTGGGAAAAATTAGAAAAACTTAAACAAGTATTAGATATTGCACTAAAAGTAGATTTAAAGGTAGTAGTTACTTTATTTGATTTTTATGGAAATTACGATGTTTTAGATTGGACCTTAAACCAAAGACATGCAGAAACAATTGTTGAAACCTTTAAAGATCATAACGCAATTTTAGCTTGGGATGTTAAAAATGAACCAAATTTAGATTTTGATTCTAGAGGAAAAGAAAACGTAACTGCTTGGTTAGATTTTATGATTATCTTAATTAAAGATATAGATAAAAATCATCCTGTTACTATTGGTTGGTCTAATACAGAAAGTGCTACAATTTTAAAAGAAAAAGTAGATGTTGTTTCATTTCATTATTACGAAGACATTGCTAATTTTGAAAAAGAATATTTAGATTTAAAAACCAAAATAACAGACAAGCCAATTATTTTACAAGAATTTGGCTTATCTTCTTATGGTGGTTTTTGGAGACCTTTTGCTAGTTCTGAAGAAGACCAAGCATTATACCACAAAGAAATACAAAATATCTTAACAAAAAATAATGTACCTTTTATGTCTTGGACCTTATATGATTTTGATATTGTACCAAAAGAAGTTTTAGGTAAACTTCCTTGGCGTACAAATCCTCAGAAAAAATTTGGTTTTATAAATAATAAAGGAGAAAAAAAATTATCTTATAAATATATTTCTAATTAAAATTTAACTCTTTTTAGCTATAATTTTTTCAAATTCTTCTAGGTAAATATTAGTTATTCTTTCCATAGGATATGCAGTTGCTGCTTTATAATTTGTTTCTCCTAACTCAATTCTATAAGCTTCATTAGTTACAATCGCTTTAATTGCATTGGCTAAACTCTGTACACTTTCTGGTTCAAAAAACTCTCCTCTATAACCTTCATCTTCTATTAAAGTTGTTAAATCTCCTAAATTTGGCATTACTACAGCTTTACCATAACTACCCGCTTGGTGCAAAACTCCAGAACTACCAGTTGTAGATGTATACGGAAAAACAACTACTGCACTTTCTACAAATAAAGGTTCTACCTGGTTTTCTTCTACATAACCTGTAAATGTAAGTTGAGGCACATGTTTATAAGTTTCTTTTGCATTTTCTAAATAACCTGGTACATTAGGGTTATCTGTACCGGCAATTACAATTTCTAAATCTAAAGCTGTTTCTTTTCTTACAATCTCTACAGCTTCAATCATAGATTCAACTTTTTTATAAGTTCCAAATTTACCAAAAGCCATTATTTTCATTGGTCCTTCTGGTAATTTTTGAGAAGGATTTTCTGGTATTTCAAACGTTCCATGAGGAATCATTTTAACATTATCTACTTTATATTTATCCACTAAAGTAGTAACATATTTATCCATAGTAACAGCTACTAAATCTGCTTTTAAAATTAATTTAGTTAATGTAGTTCCTATAAAATTATATATTTTTTGAGCCAATTTATTGGTTGTAAAACCAGCGCTTCCTAAATCTACTTGCTCTAAAATATTATGTAACAATACAATTGTAGGTATTCCTTTTAGTTTAGACATTAAAGGCAAGGCTAAACCTAAAGCTGCCACAACTTTTTTATCACCAAATTTCATAAATTGTAAGTTAAATAATATAGCATCTGGTTTTGTTTCATTTAAAGCTTTTATTACTTTAGTTGTGTTGCCGTAACTATTAAACTTCCAACACTCTTTAACCGTAATTTTACATCCTTTTTCTGTAAAATTAATATCTTTTGCTTCTGGCGTTTCATCTGTAAGTAAAATTAACTCCGTTACTTTTTCACTTTGCCTAAAACTCTTTACCAAATGGTATGCATATTCTGTTAAAGTTACTTTACTAGGTGGATATGCAGTTACAATAGCTAATTTCATTTTATTAATTTTTTTTACGACTAATACTTTTATCTTTTGAGTATTTACACTTTACTTTAAATTACTAATTTTTTATTTCTTTTGTTGATTTAGAATCTTTAAAAAAGAAAAAACTTAATTGTACAATTAATAACAAAACCATTGCTATTATTTGTACATGAACAACTTGTTCTAATGAATTATGAAAGAGAACAACCAATATTATTTGTAACATTCCAAAAATACCAGAAAGTACTACCGGAACATATTTATCTAGAGATAAGTAATAATATGCAAATATGTTAGATATTGCAAAAATACCTGTTGCTGATGCATATTTCCATAATAATGAAGACACTGATATATATTCATTACCAAATAATATTTTAATTATCTCATCCGGAAAAAGAAAACAACTAATAACAATTGTTGCTGCAATAACACCAATATATACTACATATTTTAATAAAATTGGTAAGGTGTCTTTTCCGTCTTTTTTTAATTGAACCACTTTTGGTAACAATAACATTACAAACATCCAAGCTATAAAATAAACAACTCTACCTATTAATGCCAATGATGCGTATAAACCTGCTTCATAAGATTCAAAATAATGTTTAACTAATAAGATATCACTATTATTTATTATTATCTGTGTTAACTCATAAAAAGCTGTTATTATAAAAAAGTTTTTAACTATTTTTTTTTCTGAATCATCTAATTTAAAAGGCTTAAATAAAGATAAATTACCTTTCTTAAAAGGGATTAAACCAAAGATAAAAGAACAAAAAATACCAATAGCTATAATTAAAGAAGAATCTACTTCTAATAAATATAACAAGGTAAATGTTAATAATAAACGACTTATCATTTCTGATTGATAAGTAATTGAAAGTGATTTTAATTCTTGTTTTCCTTGAAAAACACCTCTGTTAACACTCATTAAAAAATAAAAAGGAACACCTAAACCAAAAATAAGAAACATAGTAGAAGATGTTGTTCTAAAAAAACTTTGTAATTGAGATGAAAATATAACAATTAAGATTCCTAAAAAGACACCTGTAAACAAAGCATTTTTATAAATTTTAGAAATAAAGCCTGTAAAGACAGAATCTTCAAACAAAACCGAAAATTTAGCTGTTACTAACTGAAATGTCATGGCAACAAAAGAAAGTACTAGTAAAAAAGTTATTAAAATTGCTGCATCGGCAAACTTTTCTGGGCCTAAAACTCTACCCAATACCAAATTATATAAATAGTTACCACCATTAACCAAAAGAACACTTAACATAAATAACTGCTCTGGCTTTATACCATTTTTTACAAATCTAATAATTGGTCGCATTTTATTTTTTTTACAATAGCTATTTTTACGAGTATAATTTAATCATAAATTTCTTAAAAATGATAATCTACATTACAAAATGTTAAAAACATTTAAAATTTCAAATTTAAATCATCTAAGAAAAAATATTTTCTTTTTTAAAATGCCAAAACTCTAAATATCTAAATTAAAAATTATTCAATTATCGTTTAAAAACAACAATATATAGTCTAATGATAAAATACTAATGCTTAACTTGCATTTGAAATCTTTTTTACTATGAAACTACTATATTCTACACTTTTTTTCTTTCTTTTTTTTAGTCTACAAGTTTTTGGACAAAACATGAAAGAAGGTTTTACATACTTAGAAACTGGTAAATATCAAAAAGCCGAAATCTTTTTTGAAGATATACTAAAAGAATATCCTACTAATAAAACTGCTATACTTTGTTATGGTAGAGCTGTTGGATTAAATGGAGATGCAACAAAAGCTACATCAATTTTTACAGATCTTTTAAAAGATTATCCAACAGACTTTGAAGTAAAATTAAATTATGCAGAATCTTTACTTTGGGGCAAAAATTACCCAAAAGCAAAATTATATTATCAAACACTTTTAAAAGAAAACAATAAAAGTTTTGCTGCTTTATTAGGTTATGCTAATACTTTATCTAATTTAAAAGAATTTGAAGAAGCTTTAATTAATGTTGATAAAGCTCTTGTTGTTATTCCTGGAAATCCTAACGCTCTAGTTTCTAAAAAGTACATGAGATTAGGTTTAGCTAATTTAAAAGTACAAACTAGAGAATATAATATTGCAGAAAATTTATTAAAAGAAAATTTAAAAACATTTAATAATGATAAAGAAACTTTGTTAAACTTAGCAAATCTCTATCTAATTTCTAATCAGATTGAAAAAGCTAAGAAAACTTATGAAATTATAGGAGAAAATAAGGAAAATAAACTAATTTCTTTAAACGGAATTTCTTTAGCATATCATTTAAAAGGTAATGAAAAAAACGCATTGAATATTAGTGAAAAAGCATTGAATAGCATAGATGAAAACACTTCTGAAACGTTAAAAAATCAAACAATAGAAAGAAATATTCAGGCTTTAATTTGGAATAAAAAATATGCCGATGCTGAATCTGAAATTAATAAACTTTTAGAAAATAATGAAGATCCAAAAAAATGGATACTTTCTTTAAGAGCAACACTAAATATTTACAAAAGTGATTTTAAAAAGAGTTTAACAGATTACAATTTAATATTAAAAAAAGATAGTGCTTCTTTTGATGGAAATTTAGGAAAAGCAAATGCACTAAAAGCTTCTGGTTACTTTAAAGAAGCATATAAAAGTGCAGAAAACACCTTGCTTTTTTATGAAAATCAAAAAGATGCAACCAATTTTATAAAACAATTAGATTTAAGTTTTACACCTAATGTAGAAACTAAAGCAACATATTCTTTTGATAACGGAGATAATAAAGCATATTCTTACACTGCTAATTCAGAAATTCCATTTTCTACAAAATTTAAATTATTAGCCAACTATAACTACAGAACTACATCTAATGATGCTACTAATTTAAGTGCAATAACAAACAATTTATTATTTGGTGCATCTTATCAATTATTAAACAATTTAACCTTAAAAGGTAGTTTTGGTGTTACAGCCTCTAATTCTGATGAAAATAAATACAACCAATTTATAACTGATATTTCATTAAACATAAAACCTTTTAAACTTCAAAATTTAGAAGTTGGATACAAAAGAGATGTTCAGAGTTTTAATGCAGCTCTTTTAAATGAAGAGATTGTTCAAAATAACATGATTTTAAATTACAGTTTAAACACTAACTTTAACTTAGGTTGGTTTACACAGTATTACTACACTTTTCAAAGTGATGATAATGCTAGAAATTTATTATTTACCTCTTTATATTACAATATATTAAGCAAACCATCTTTAAAAGGTGGTATAAACTATCAAAATATTTCATTTAAACTTCAGGTACCAGAAACTTATTTTAGTCCAAGTAAATTTAATGCCGTAGAAGTTTTTATTGATCTTATAAAAGATGAAAATGCAGCAAAGAACAAAGAGTTGTTTTATGGATTAACAGCAGCTACTGGTTTGCAATATATAGAAGAAGATGATGCTTTAAGCACTTATAGAATACAAGGTAAATTAGGATATAAATTTTCTGAACGTGCACTTATCAATTTTTACGGACTAAAAAGTAATATTGCATCTGCAGTAGCAACTGCTGGTTCTACTGGATTTACCTATACAGAATTCGGATTCCGTTTTAAATGGATTTTTTTAGATAAACCTTTGTTTCAAAAATAAAAAAAAGGTAAAAAAGAACTTTTTACCTTTAAAATATATTTCAACCAATACCAAATTAAACCATTTTTAACACCTTTAGTAATATGTAATTAACAGTACATTAATTTAGATTTTCTAGAAAGTAACTTCTTATAAACATTATAAGCTACATTATCTATAACTAAAGATCTTTTATTTTCTTCTTTTGTAACCTCTTCTTTTTCATCTTCAGAAACTTCTAAAAGAGATTTTAAAGACACTTCTTGTTTTAACAATTCTACTTTACTATCCTTTACCAAACTAGAACTTGTTTGTGCATTAACTGTTGCTGAGATAGAGAATGTAATAACTAAAAGAAGAAGTATTTTTTTCATAATATTTGTTTTACACTTCAAAGGTAATTATCATTCTAAGTGATTTGCTGCCTTTTTCGTTATATGCACTCTAACTGTAGGTAAGTTGTAATATATTATTAGATAAAGTAGTTTGCCTAAGTTTTATAAAAATAGAATTCATAAAAAAAGGTAAAAGAAAAATCTTTTACCTTTAAATGTATATAAATCAAATTTAAACTATTAACAGTACATTAATTTAGATCTTCTAGAAAGTAACTTTTTATAAACATTATAAGCTACCGTATCCATAACTAAAGATCTTTCATTTTCTTCTTTTGTAACCTCTTCTTTTTCATCTTCAGAAACTTCTAAAAGAGATTTTAAAGACACTTCTTGTTTTAACAATTCTACTTTACTATCCTTTACCAAACTAGAACTTGTTTGTGCATTAACT
>NZ_JAHDAU010000059.1 GCF_021991835.1 Polaribacter sargassicola | reverse complement strand
TTTTGAAAAGAAAAGTGAATCTAAAAAACCTGAAATTGTAAAGAATATTGCTTTGATTTATGTAAGTCAAGGAAATGATGAAAAGGCTTTAGAGGCTATGAAAGATGCTAGAGCTGAAAGTCCTGATGATATTAATTTATTATTATCAGAAGCAAATGTGCACTATAAAATGGGTAATACTGAGGAGTTTAAAAACTTACTTAAAGAAGCCACTGAAATGGATCCAACAAATCCTGAGTTACAATATAATTTGGGGGTTATAGCTGCAGAATCTGATCACCCAGAAGAAGCTAAAAAGCACTATGAAAAAGTATTAGAGTTAGATCCTGAATATATCAATGCGTATATTAATTTATCAGCGTTAATTTTGTCGGCAGAACAGCCTCTAATTGAAG
>NZ_JAHDAU010000058.1 GCF_021991835.1 Polaribacter sargassicola | reverse complement strand
TGGCAGGAGGATACATCGTATGTGGCCGAGGAGTCACACCTCGACAATGCCCGACGGAAATATGCGGGACGGCCGCCGCAAACGTCGAGCAATCACAAATGCCGCCTATCGAGAATAAAGGGCCACGAGTACGGGACTTCGAACGCGGGATTCCGGGCTGGGGTGCGCCCGTTTGAGGCTCATCGAAAGGCTTGCCTTCGCAAAGGCCGCCCAAGGCACCGCCTTCGGAAAGCTCGCCCGAAGGCATGCCTCCCAAAAGCTCGACCCCAGGCTTCCCCGCATACAGCACGCCAATCGCCTTGCCTCGAGGATCGCCCAAAGGCTTGCCACCGAGAAGGCCGCCCACGAGTACGCCGCCAGCAAGCTCGCCCGAAGGCATGCCCACCGACAGCTCACCCA
>NZ_JAHDAU010000057.1 GCF_021991835.1 Polaribacter sargassicola | reverse complement strand
CCAACGCGATGTTCCGCGTTGAGCTCACCAACGGACACAAGGTTCTGGCGACGATCTCCGGAAAGATGCGGCAGAACTACATCCGCATCATCCCCGAGGACCGCGTGGTCGTGGAGCTCTCGCCCTACGACCTGACCCGCGGCCGCATCGTCTACCGCTACCGCTGATCGGTCGAGAAGTAACACCCCGGGCGCTCGCGCCCGCACGGTGAAGACAGCGAACAGGAAACATCATGAAGGTCAACCCCAGCGTCAAGCCCATCTGCGACCACTGCCGCGTGATCCGTCGTCACGGTCGCGTCATGGTGATCTGCAAGAGCAACCCGCGCCACAAGCAGCGCCAGGGCTGAGCAGGGGTCGGATCGGATGCCCCGGCATCCGGCCCGGCAGCTGAACAACTCA
>NZ_JAHDAU010000056.1 GCF_021991835.1 Polaribacter sargassicola | reverse complement strand
CTACGTCGCGCACAAGAAGAAGCACACGATCGCGAACACCGCGATCGCCCGCGAACTCGCGGGCTGGTGCTGGTCACTGGCCGTTATGGACTAACCCCTCAAAGCTCGTTCGCCCGAGGACGACGGGAACGCATGCAGCGTGAGGAGCGGACCAGCGATTGGCCTGTGAGCAGCCACCCCGAGTGGCCACGCTCGATCTCAGACAAGCTCGCACGCTCCCACCGAAACAGGGTCATGCGGTAACCAACCCGCGCATATCAGACTGACCACGCGTCACCAGACACGCCGCATCCCGACGCCCATCCAGCGAACGACGAAGCGCCCGCCGGACCGGCCAGCCCGACGGGCGCTTCACCCTGCCCACTTGACAAAAACACTCACATATCAGGCCAGGCTGGCCTC
>NZ_JAHDAU010000055.1 GCF_021991835.1 Polaribacter sargassicola | reverse complement strand
ATGTCCACGGCCGGGCCGAGGGAGACGTTGTGATCCGTGGCACGGCATTCGACGCCGATCACGGTGCCGTACTCGTGCGCCAGGTCGGTGTCCCAGGTCGCAGCGAGCGCGATCGGCGCGGGCAGGGCGGTGGCCCGCCCTCCGTGCACATCGCCCTTGTTGATGCGGACTCCGGCCGGGCCGTCCGCCATCTGCAGGTCGGGCAGGTCGAGACGCTCCAGGCCGCGTGAGTAGAACCCGTAGTTCCAGTCCAGATTGCCGGTGACGAAGGCCACCTTGTCCTCGAGGCTCATCGCCGAGAGCAGTCCCTCGATGCGCTCCTCTGTCTCTGCGGTATCCCAGTCAGCTCGAGAATTCTCGGACATGCACACGCTCCGTCGAGTCTGCGGCGCCACGCCGATGTG
>NZ_JAHDAU010000054.1 GCF_021991835.1 Polaribacter sargassicola | reverse complement strand
AGGGCCATCTCGGGCACCCTCAGCGCCGCCGTGCCGCGCGTGCCGCCGGAGATCCCGCCGTAGCTCACCGTGCCCAGCGGCTTGCGCCACCACTCCTGCGAGAGGTGGTCCATCGCGTTCTTCAGGGCGGGGGAGTAGCTGAAGTTGTACTCCGGCTGCACGAACACCAGGGTGTCTGCGGCGTCCACGCGCTCGCTCCACGCGATCGTCGACGCCTGCGTGTACTGCCGCAGCCGCGGATGGTTCGGCTCCGTCATGAGCGGCAGCGCGATCTCCTTCAGATCCGCCCAGTCGATCTCGAACCCGCCGTGCCGCTCGACGGCGCCGCGCACCCACTGCGCGATCGGCAGGCCGATGCGGCCCTCTCGCACGCTCCCGACGACGATCATCAGCTTCGGCATGCG
>NZ_JAHDAU010000053.1 GCF_021991835.1 Polaribacter sargassicola | reverse complement strand
TGATACGTATGAAGAAGAAAGTGCAAGAAGGAGCTATTCCAGAAGCGAGAATCGATGAAGAAGGAATACTTAGATTCAACTCCAGACTTTGTGTTCCTAACGATTCTGACTTGAAGCATAGAATCATGATGGAGGCACACAACACCCCGTTTGCAATCCATCCTGGGAGTACCAAAATGTATCATGATATTCGACATACATTTTGGTGGAACAATATGAAGAGAGAGATCGCGGAGTTTATCTCGAGGTGTTTAACTTGTCAACGTGTAAAGGCGGAGCATCAAGTGCCAAAGGGTCCATTACAACCACTTGAGATTCCGAAATGGAAGTGGGAACACATTACTATGGATTTCGTTACAGGTCTTCCCAAAGTTTCTCAAGGCATAGATGCGATTTGGGTTATTGTTGATA
>NZ_JAHDAU010000052.1 GCF_021991835.1 Polaribacter sargassicola | reverse complement strand
TCGGCGGAGAACGGACGGCGCGGGTCGGTGATGGCGATCCGCAGCCGTGACCCGCCATCCGCGTCGAGCAGCTCGAAGACCGAGCTGCTGCGGTGGAACCGGAAGTCCCGCCCATCGCTGCCGAGCCCGCTGCGCAGCAGCGCGTCGGCGATGCTCTGCGCGGCGCGGGTCGGGAGGGCGTCGCCGCGCAGGCTCCAGTACCTCGCGCCCGTCTCGTCACCGGCGTCGGACCGGACGAACGACAGCACCAGCTCCCGCATCTCGTCCTGCGACGCGGGGTCGTGCCACAGGGATCGCACGATCTCCTCGACGCGCCGATCCGCGTCCTCGGCGAGCACACGCTCCGCCGGACGGACCAGGCGGTAGGCGAGCGCGTCCAGCGTCATGATGTGCGGCTGAGCGGCCGCCGGCA
>NZ_JAHDAU010000051.1 GCF_021991835.1 Polaribacter sargassicola | reverse complement strand
TGGATGCTGATATCGCAGCTTGGGTAACGGCACAAACTAATAGTATTAATAACAGTTTAGCGGGGGGGTGTTCACCGAGCGTATCGCATGATTTTACCAATCAGTCTATCGACTTCTGTACGGGAGGTACGGTAACTATTACCTGGACGGTAGAAGATATCTGTGGCTCTACTAATCCTACTGCTACATATACCCTAACACAACCGCAAGCAGTAAGCTATACTAGTCCTTCTGATGATAGTGCGGATGCCTGTGAGTTTGATAATGCGGATCCTACTGCTGCTCAAAATGCACTGGATGCTGATATCACAGCTTGGGTAACTAATCAAACAGCTATTATAAATAACAGTTTAGCGGGGGGGTGTTCACCGAGCGTATCGCATGATTTTACCAATCAGTCTATCGACTTCTGTACGGG
>NZ_JAHDAU010000050.1 GCF_021991835.1 Polaribacter sargassicola | reverse complement strand
AGAAGTACAATCTGTTTTTGGAGCCGCAAACATTGGTTACAAAGGCATGTTATTCTTAGATATTACGGGTAGAACAGACTGGTCTTCAACACTGGTTAATACAGACTCTAAATCGTTCTTTTACCCATCTGTTGGTTTAACTAACATAATAACAGAGACATTTAAAATGCCAGAATCAGTATCTTTTGCTAAGGTAAGATTGTCTTATGCTGAAGTAGGAAAAGATATTCCGGTATATGCTACAGTACCTAGAAGAACTATTGGAACAACCAATTCAGGAGGTACCATAGGATCTGCAAATCAAGCTACATTTGCACCTAGAGAAGGCGAAACACTTAAACCTGAAAGACAAAAGTCTTTTGAAATAGGTACAGAATGGCGTTTCTTAGGAAACAGACTTGGTATAGATTTCACGTAC
>NZ_JAHDAU010000004.1 GCF_021991835.1 Polaribacter sargassicola | reverse complement strand
GATTATTCAAGAAAATAGTAATTGCCGATAATTGTGCAGAATTTGCCAATCAAATATTTAATAATTCGGCAGAAATGAACGGAAGTACATTGTTCTTAGGAGCAATATTTTTCACGTTTCAGATTTATGGAGATTTCTCTGGATATTCAGACATTGCTATAGGTACATCACGTCTTTTTGGATTCGATTTAAAACAGAATTTTGCTTTTCCTTACTTTTCAAGAGATATGGCAGAGTTTTGGAGACGTTGGCACATTTCTTTATCCACATGGTTTAGAGATTATTTATACATTCCTTTAGGAGGAAGCCGAGGCGGCACTTGGATGAAAGTTAGAAATACATTTATCATATTTATAGTAAGTGGTTTTTGGCACGGCGCTAATTGGACATTTATAGTTTGGGGATTATTAAACGCCGTTTATTTTCTACCCATTATGCTTACAAAAAATAACAGAAATAATATAGAAATTGTAGCAAAAGGTAAATATCTGCCTAGTTTAAGAGAGTTTATTTCTATGCTAATTACTTTTTGTTTAACAGTTTTTGCTTGGATATTTTTTAGGTCAGAAAATATGTCTCAAGCTTTACAAATTGTAAATGAAATATTGTCTTTAAGCTTTTTTGAAAAAACATCAATTTTTCCGACAACAACAATATTAATAATAATGTTATTTCTATTTATAGAGTGGAATGGTCGTAATCAACAATATGCAATAATGGAGTTGAATTCTCTTAAAAATAAATTGAGTAGATATAGTTTTTATGTCTTTTTAGCAATTATTATCTATTTAAATCATAGCTCAGGCAAGGAGTTTATTTATTTTCAATTTTAATATTATGAAAAAATTTATATTAAATACACTGCTATTATTGTTTATAACTTATGTTATTGCAACTTTAATTGTTATCATTTTTCCATCTAAATATATGGATCCGACATACTCTGCAGTAAAATTTATAAAAGCAGTAAAAGCAGGTAAAGAAAATAGTTATAAAAACTTTATTATAGGAGATAGTAGGGCAGAAGCAGGTATAAAACCTAATTTAATAGATACCAAGTTACTTAATTTGTCTTTAGGAGGATCGTCATCTATAGAAGGGTATTTTATACTAAAAGAGATGTTAGATAAAAACATAAAAATAGATACATTAATTGTTTCTTATGGTGCAACTCACTTTTTATCATCCGAGCATTTTTTTTCACATTCTTTAAAACTTTCTTTATTGAAATTTAAAAATGTTAATGAAGTTTTTAATGATTTAAATGAAGATAAATTAACTTTCTGGAAACCTAGAAAAGAACAAAGGCAAATGTCTAATTTAGAAAACACATTAACAATATTAAAATCGTATTTAATACTCTTAAAATGGCCTTTGTATTATCAAACAGAAATTACAAATTCAAAGTTTCTAAGAGGTAATAAAAATAATCTTTTTTATGAAGACGTTGTTAAAAATAAAGGGTATCACTTATATGGTAAAGAAAAATCATCTAGTGATTTAAATGAAGAAGCTAAAGGGAATTTAAATAAATTTACACCTAATTTAGCTATTTCTAATGCGTTAATTAAATTGTTAGATTTAGCTAAGAATAATAATATTAAAGTGTTTTATATAAATGTACCTTTTAATGAAACTTCGTACAAAAATGTTTCTTTAGATTTTAAATCTAGTTACAATAAATATTTTGCTACTTTAAAATCAAAGTATCCAAATTTTATTTTTAATAGTGATTTAAGTTATTATAAAGATGGATATTTTGGAGATAAGTCTCATTTAAATGATAGAGGTGCGTCTAAATTTAGTTTAATTGTTAATCAAAAATTAAAACAATAATTTTGAAAGTATTATACGTAGGGCAATATTCCGAAGGCACAACAAGTAAAATGCGTGCAGATCAATTAAAATCAATTATCAATAATGTAGAAGAATTTATGGTAATTGATACGCATATTCCTTTTTATAAAACATCTAAATTATTAAGAAGTTTTGGGTTTAGATTTAAAATAGGTCCATTAATTAATAATACAAATACTTTTGTACAAGAAAAGTTAAACTCTATAGAGAATAAAACCAAGTTCGATTTAATTTGGGTTGATAAAGGAGTTTTTGTAAATAAAAAAACGATTAATAGTTTAAGAAAAATAGCTGTAAAATTGGTTCATTTTACGCCAGATATGGCTTTTTATGAAAATCAATCTAAGATGTTTTACAATACAATGTATTTGTATGATTATGTAATAACAACAAAATCACCAGAAAAAGAAGAATATTTAAAGAGAATTAATGCAGATAAACTGATATTAACAACACAAGGTTTTTCTAAAGAAAATCATAAGCCAAAAGTTGAATTTAAAGATAAAGAGGATAGTGTTGCGTTTATAGGTTTAGCAGAACCTTCTCGATTTATTATAATGGAAGCATTATTAACTGAAGGTATAAAAATAAAAATTGCAGGCTTTGGATGGGAAAAATTCATCGAAAAGCATAAAAACAATCCATTGTTTTCTTTTGTAGGACAAAAATTAATGAATGAAGAATATTCTAAATTTATATCAAGCTCTGTAGTTGCTTGGGGAGCATTGTCTAAAAAATTTCCAGAACAACACACTACTAGAACTTTTGAGATTCCGGCGTGCGGTACTGTTTTGTTAACAGAATATAATGATGAAATTGCCTCTTTTTATAAAGAAGATGAGGTAGTTTTTTATACTTCAAAAGAAGAACTTGTTAAGAAAGTAAAATTCCTTTTTAAGAATAAAACTGAATTAAAAAATATTTCTGAAAAAGGATATAAACGAGTACATGAAGATGGATATTTTTATGAAGCTATATTAAAAAAATTAGTGAAAAAAGTTTTAAAATGAAAAAGAAATTAGCTGTTGTCCATTATTTACCCTTAGAGTTTTATCCGCCGGTAACTAATTTACTTAACTGTATTTCAGAAAGTAATACTGTTAAAACACAAGTGTTTTCTACACATAATAACAAAGATAGAAAGGCATATACTAATAATAGTTTAGATGCTATTTTTAGGGTTTCTGCACCAAAAGAAAAGGAACACATAATTATTAGGTTATTTAAATACATTTTGTTCAATCTTTATGTGTTTTTTAAATTATGTGTGTTACGTCCAGATGCTATTTTGTATTATGAGAGTTATTCTGTTGGTCCAGTTTACTGGTATTTTAAATTGTTTGGTAATAACACAAAATTATACATTCATTATCATGAATATGCTTCTAGCAATTGGTATAAAAATGGAATGAAATTGGTAAAATTATATCATAAACAAGAACAATCTTTTTTGTATCAGAAAGCAGTAAATATTTCTCAAACAAACAAAGATAGAATTGCTTTGTTTTTAAAGGATAATCCAATGGTTTCTAAAGATAAAATGTTAGAATTGCCTAATTATCCGGCAAAATCATGGAATGAAAAGGTTGATAAAGTAGCGTTAAATACAGAAGTTATAAAAACAGTATACGTTGGTTCTTTATCTTTAAAAGATACATATATACAAGAATATTGTGAGTGGGTAGAAAAACAAAATGGAAAAGTTATTTTTGATATTTATGCCTACAATTTACACCAAGACACAATAGATTATTTAATTAAATTAAATTCTAAGTGGATTAATTTCAATCAAAAAGGTGTTGAGTATAATGAAATGCCTAAATTGCTTCCGAAATATAATGTTGGAGTAATTTTGTATAAAGCTAGTACAGATAATTATAAATTTAACGCACCTAATAAATTATTTGAATATATGGCATGTGGTTTAGAAGTATGGTATTCAGATAAAATGTTAGGTATAAGAGATTATAATAAACAAACTAGTCCAAGAATTTTATCAGTTAATTTTACAGATATTAATACTACAGCTTTATTAAATTCAACTAAATTAACAACAGAAGATCATCAACAATTTTTTGCTGAGTTTGTTTATATACCTTATATTAATACTTTAATTTTATAGATACATGTATTTTTGGTCAATTTTAGGAGTCTTATTTGTAGCCTATACTGCTATTAGGTTTTTTAACGAGATTGGTAAAAGTTTACCTGTAATAGAGTTAATGTTACTTATTGCGGGTTTACAATGGATTGTTGGTGCTTATAACTCTTACTTATTATCTGTAAAAGATTTTAAGTATTTTATGAGGGTAGATGAGCAAACTTATATGTCTTATGTAGTACCTGCATTTTTAGGTTTTGCTATTATTTTATTAATAAGAACAAAACAATATAAGCTTACTTTAGATTTTGATTTTTCTAACTATGTTTCATATGGTAGGTACTTATTGTTAGTTGGTGTTGTTGCAGATGTGCTCAAAAATTTTGCACCACCTAGTTTATTATTTTTCTTATACCTTATTTCTTTATTTAAGTTTGTTGGTGCAGGTGTATTATTGTTTTCAGAAAATAGAATTGATAGATTATTTTTCTATGGTTCGTTAATGTATTTATTGCTTAATTCTTTAAGGAGTGCCATGTTTCATGATCTTATTTTATGGGGTATGTTCTTATTTTTAATTTGGGCTTTAAAAAATAAACCAACCTTAAAAACTAAGCTGTTATTAATAGGTGGAGGATTAGCTTGTGTTGTTATTATACAAATGGTAAAAGCTTCTTTTAGAGAAGTTGTTTGGAAAGGTTATAATGGTAACAGAGTAGAATTGTTTTTAAATACGTTAGAAGGAACAGTGAGTGATTCTTATTTTTCTGATGATAAAAATTTAAATAAATTAAATGTAAGATTAAACCAAGGATGGCATATTTCTTCTGTAATGGATTATGTTCCAGAAAGCGAGCCTTATGCAGAAGGAGAAACGGTTGTTACGGCTATTGAAGGAACATTGTTGCCTCGTTTTTTAAGTAAAAATAAAAAGCTTGCAGGAGGTAAAGAAAATTTTGAAAAATTTACAGGTTTTATTTTAGGACATGGTACATCTATGGGTATTAGTCTTGTGGGAGAAGGCTATGCAAATTATGGTATGTTTGGTGGTATTGTTTTTATGATGGCTTGGGCTTTGTTTCTTAGCTGGTATTGGATAAAAATAGTCGATTTTTGTATAGAACATCCTTTATTATTAATTTTTGTGCCTTTATTGTTTTTGCAAGTAGTAAAAGCAGAAACAGAGTTGTTTGTTGCATTAAACCATTTAGTAAAAGCAAGTTTTGTGGTAGCATTATTCTTTTTTATTTCTAGAAAATATTTTAACTGGGAAGTTTAATGAAAGTAAAGTATTTTTTTAGAAAAAAAGAACCTCAATTTAATAGCATAGAAGAATTGTTTAATGCCATTTCTGTAAAATTAGCTGCTTTAGTTTCTGTAGAAAAAGTAGAAATGCCTTATGGGAGAATTAACTTTAAAAATATATTTAAGAATCTTAAATATGCTAAAAAAGAAAGCGGCAAAATAAATCATATTACAGGTCATATCAATTATGTTGCAATTGGTTTAAAAGGCAAATCAATACTAACAATTCATGATGTAGGTTCTACTCTTAAAGGAAACAAAATAAAAGTTTTTATAATGAAAATTTTTTGGTTTTGGATTCCTGCATTGTTTGTAAATAAAATAACTGTAATTTCAGAGTTTTCTAAGAAAGAGTTAATAGATGTAATTCCTTTTGCAAAAAAGAAAATTCAAATTGTATATAACCCTGTAAAGGAAGAATTAAAATATGTACCTAAAGAGTTTAATTCTTTATGCCCTAAAATTTTATTGATAGGAACAAAGTCTAATAAAAATTTAGAGAATACAATTAAATCTTTAGAAGGTATTTCTTGTGAATTACATATTATTGGTAAGCTAACAGAAGAACAAAAGCAGTTATTAGAAAAGTTAGAAATAAAATATTTTAATGAATTTTTTATTCCTTTTGATAAAATTATAGCAGCATATAAAAATTGCGATTTATTATGTTTTGCATCTACTTATGAAGGTTTTGGAATGCCAATTATAGAAGCTCAAGCAATTGGTAGAGTTGTATTAACATCTAATTTAGGAGCAATGAAAGAAGTTGCAGGAAATGGCGCTTTTTTAGTAAATCCTAAAAGTATTTCTTCTATAAGAGAAGGTATTTGTAAGATTATAAAAGACAGTGAGTGCAGAAAAAACTTAATTCAGTTAGGTTTAGAAAATGTAGAAAGATTTAAAATTGATAAAATTACCAATGATTATCTAACTATCTATAAAGAGTTAGCAGAAGAAAAGTAATTAGAAAAAAGCTGAAAAAGATTAATAAAATAAAAACTCATGAATTTTTATCATGTAATTTCAACAATAGACGTTTCTAGTGGTGGTCCCGCAAGAAGTGTTACACATTTAATAGAAGCGATTCATAATACTAAATCAGATATTGAGATAGAATTAAGTACTTTAGAATGTAAAAATCCTATTGCAACTCATTTTAGTAATAATAGAGGTAAAATAAACTTATTGAGTTATGGTAAGTTAGGGTATTCTAAAGAGTTAATAGTTGAATTAGAAAAAACAAAAGCCAAATTATTTCATGGTCATGGTTTGTGGGAGTTGCCTGTACATTACATGGCTAAAATAGCCAGAAAAAAAGGAGTTCCTTATATTATAACACCAAGAGGGATGTTAGAAACCTGGTCTTTAACACAAGCAAAGTTTAAAAAGAAATTAGCGTTAAAATTATTTCAATACAAAGATTTAGCAGGTGCATCATGTCTTCATGCAACAGCACCTATGGAAGTTGAAAGTATAAGGAAATTGGGGTTTAAAAACCCAATAGCAATGATACCTAACGGTGTAAATGTAGATGATTTTCCAGAGGTTGAACCTCAAAAAGAAATGCATCCTAAAAAAATATTATTTTTGTCTAGAATTCATATTAAAAAAGGTATCGAAAACTTAATAGAAGCTTGGAAATTAATTAATGACGATGACAGGAAGAATTGGAAAATAGAAATAGTTGGTAATGGAGATGAAGCTTATATACAGTCTTTAAAAGAGAAAATTATTTCTGATGATTTAACCACGCAAATAGAGATTAAAAAACCTGTTTTTGGAGAAGAAAAAATAAAATTATTTAGAGAAGCTAGTTTATTTGTTTTGCCAACTTTTAGCGAAAATTTTGGTATTGTAATCGCAGAAGCGTTGGCAAGTTACACACCTGTAATAACAACTAAAGGAGCACCGTGGCAAGATTTAGAAACACATAATTGTGGTTGGTGGATAAATTTAGGGGTAACACCTTTAAAATTGGCATTAGAAGATGCAATATCTAAATCTTCTGATGAATTATTAATTTTGGGTAGAAACGGAAGAGAATTAATAAAAAATAATTATTCTATGGAGTCTGTTGCTAAACAAATGTTAGATTTGTATGATTGGGTTTTAACCAAAAAAAATAAACCAAAATTTATTGATATTGTATGATAAAAGTAGATTTTAAAAAATATGATAATTCTTGGTATAAACCAGGTTCTAAGATAAAAATACTAATTTGGTATTTTGTGAATGTTCTTTTTTTTATCAATCCATTAAATCCAATATCAAGTTTAAAAGTTTTTTTATTACGTTTATTTGGTGCAAAAATAGGTAGCAATGTTGTTTTTAAGCCAGGTGTTTCTGTAAAATATCCTTGGTTTTTAGAAATAGGAAATTCTGTTTGGGTAGGAGAAAGTGTCTGGATTGATAATTTAACTAAAATAACGATAGAAGATAATGTTTGCTTATCGCAAGGTGCTATGTTATTATGTGGTAATCATAATTATAAAAAATCAAGTTTTGATTTAAAAATAGGAGAAATAAAGCTAGAAGAAGGTTCTTGGGTTGGTGCAAAATCGGTAGTTTGTCCTGGTGTAACATTAAAAACTCATGCAATTTTAGCGGTAAATTCGGTAGCAACTTCAGATTTAGAAGCGTATTCAATTTATCAAGGAAATCCGGCTATAAAAACAAGAAAAAGAAACCTAA
Organism: Polaribacter sargassicola; assembly: GCF_021991835.1. GTDB lineage: Bacteria > Bacteroidota > Bacteroidia > Flavobacteriales > Flavobacteriaceae > Polaribacter > Polaribacter sargassicola. The sequence continues at coordinate 352,014 of NZ_JAHDAU010000004.1, read as the reverse complement.
TAGAATAATTTATATGAAGATTTCTATAATAACAGTTTGTTACAATAGCGAAAAAACAATTGAAAAAACAATTAAATCTGTTTTAGCTCAAACTTATTCTGATATAGAATATATTATTGTAGATGGTAATTCTAAAGACAAAACAAAAGAAATTATAAAAAAATACGATTCTAAAATATCAAAGTGGGTTTCTGAGCCAGATAAAGGATTGTATGATGCCATGAATAAAGGAATTACATTTGCAAACGGATATCTTATAGGTATTTTAAATTCTGATGATATTTTTACTGATGATTTTGTGCTAGAAAATGTAGCTAAATTCCATTTAGAAAATAATATTGATGCTTCTGTAGGTAATATTATTCAATTTAATGAAGAAGGAAAAACGGTTAGAAAATATTCTGCCAAAAAATGGAATCCAGACAAATTAAAAATAGGTTTTATGCCAGCACATCCTGCAATATTTTTTAAAAAAGATTTATTTGATGCGTTTGGTAATTATCAATTAGACTTTACTATTGGAGCAGATTATGAGCTAATAACTAGATTTTTCTTGAAACATAAAATTTCTTGGAAATACTCTAACATAACAACAACTTCTATGTTAATTGGCGGGCTAAGTAGTTCTGGTGTTAGTAGTTATCAGTTAATTTCTAAAGAAATAAAAAAGGCATTAACAAGAAACAATATTAAATTTAATTACTTAAAAGTTCAGTTAAGAGGTTTTTGGAAAGTTATAGGATTTTTAAAAAAATCATAAATTTTGAAAGAGAATACACAAATAGTAACAGGTATTACAGGTTTTGTAGGTGTTAATTTATCTAAATATTTAAAAGAAAAAAATAAAAAGATAATTGGTGTCTCTAGAAAACCAAGTTTAGAAGAAATTGATTATCATCAACTTAATAAAACAGTTTTAGATAATTCAAAATCATTTATTCATCTTGCAGGTAAAGCACACGATTTAAAAAAAACATCAGAAGATTCAGAATACTATCAAGTAAATACAGAGTTAACAAAAAAACTTTTTAATCAGTTTTTAGAAAGCGACTGCGAAGTTTTTATTTACGTAAGTTCTGTAAAAGCTGTTGCAGATAAAGTAGATGGAGTTTTAACAGAAGAAAGTACACCAAACCCAATTACTGTTTATGGGAAATCTAAATTAGCAGCAGAAAACTATATTTTATCAAAACAAATACCGTTAAATAAAAGAGTCTATATTTTAAGACCTTGTATGGTACATGGACCAAATAATAAGGGAAATTTAAATTTATTATACACTTTTGTTTCTAAAGGAGTTCCTTATCCTTTTGGTAAATTTAAAAACAAAAGATCATTTGTTTCTGTAGATAATTTATGTTTTATTATCGATGAATTAATAGAAAATAATAACATTCAATCTGGGATTTATAATATTGCTGATGACGAAAGCTTATCAACAAATCAACTAGTATCAATTATAGGAAAAGTAGTTAATAAACAAGCAAAAATATTAAAAACACCAAAATCTATTATTACATTAATTGCTAAGTTGGGAGATGTTTTGCCTTTGCCAATTAACTCTGAAAGAGTACAAAAGCTTACAGAAAATTATGTGGTTTCTAACACTAAAATAAAAGCTGCAATGCAAAAAAACTTACCTTTGTCGGCAGAAAAAGGATTAGAAAAAACAATTGCATCTTTTTAAATTATGGAGAAATATTTTTTTATTTTAGTAATAATTGCCATTTTATCTTTTGTTTATTTAAAATTAGCCATTAAATTTAAGATTATAGATAAACCTAATAAAAGAAGTTCTCACACAAAAATAACTGTTAGAGGTGGTGGTATTATTTTTCCAATAGCAATTTTATTATTCTCTCTTCTAAATGATTTTAGTTATCCTTACTTTACAATTGGAGTGGTTTTAATTTCTATTGTTAGTTTTTTAGATGATATTTATACTTTAAGTTCTAAAGTTCGTTTTCCTTTTCAACTATTGGCTGTTTTACTAATTTTAGTAGAATTAGCTTTGCCTTTTTCGCCAATTTATCTGTATGTTTTTTATATTTTATTTGGTGTAGGAGTTGTAAACATGTTTAATTTTATGGACGGAATAAATGGTATTACAGGTCTGTATACAATTTCTGTTCTTTTAGGATTTTATTTTATTAATGAGATAGAGGCTTTAGTAGCTCCAGATTTAATTATTTATAGTTTAATATCTTTAATCGTTTTTGGATTTTATAATTTTAGAAAAAAGGCATTGTTTTTTGCAGGAGATATTGGTAGTATAACTTTAGGTGTTTTGGTCTTTTTTTTACTGATACTTTTTACATATAAATTATCATCGCCTTTAATTTTTGCACTTGTAATTGTCTACGGCGGAGATGCTTTAATAACCTTATTGTACAGAAAGATTTTTACAAAAGAGAGTGTTTTAGATGCTCATAGACATCATATTTATCAAAAATTGGTAGATGTAAAAAAGATATCACATTTAAACGTTTCTATAATTTATGCTCTTTTACAAATGGTAGTAAATATAATTGTTTACAAGAGTTATAAATTAGATTTCAATATTCAAATATTTGTATTTCTAGGATTGATGATTGTTTTTTTTAGTTTGTATCTTTATTCTTTTAAAAGATTAAAAACTACTTAACTTTATAAATGAAGGATAGGATTTATTTGTCAAAAACTTCATCAATAACATCAATAGATAATAATTTTATTGAAGGAGAAAGTATTTCTAGATTTGAAAAAAGTTTAGAGGTTTATTTTGAAAATAAAAAGCATATTGTTGCTTTAAATTCTGGTACTTCTGCAATTCATTTAGCATTAATTTTAAGTGGAGTTACAGAAGGAGATGAGGTACTTTGTCAATCATTTACTTTTGTAGCAACAGCAAATCCTATTTTATATCAAAAAGCAAATCCTATTTTTATTGATAGTGAGTTAGATACACAAAATATGTGTCCTTACTATTTAGAAGAAGCAATTAAGAGTAGAATTGAAGCCGGCAAAAAACCAAAAGCAATTATTTTGGTTCATTTATATGGCATGCCTGCAAAGATTGATGAAATTGCTTCTATTGCTAAAAAATATGATATTATTTTAATAGAAGATGCAGCAGAAGCCTTAGGTTCTCATTATAAAGAACAGAAATGTGGTACGTTTGGTAATTTCGGAATTTTGTCTTTTAACAATAATAAAATTATTACAACTTTTGGTGGTGGCGCATTAATTTGTAATACATTAAAAGAAAAAGATAAAGCTGTTTTTTTAGCAACACAATCAAAAGATAAAGCTGTTCATTATCAACACTCAGAAATAGGTTTTAATTATAGAATGAGTCCTTTTTTGGCAGAAATTGGAAACGAACAATTATCTAAATTAGAAGAAAAAATCCAAAAACACAGAGATAATAATTTGTTTTATCAAACTTTGTTTAAAGAAATAAAAGGAGTTACTCTACTTAAAGAATTTAATTTAGATTGGTTTTCTAATCATTGGTTAACTTGTATATTTATAGATAATAATATTGCTAATTTTACAAGTGATGATTTAAGGATAGAATTAGAAAAAGACAATATAGAAGCTCGTCCTCAATGGAAACCTATGCATTTACAGCCTCTTTTTAAAGATAGTATTTATTTTGGAGGAAATAATGCAGAAGTTTTATTTAAAAAAGGTTTATGTTTACCTTCTGGATCTTGTTTAAGCAGAGAAGAAAAAGAACGTATTAAGAAATCTATCTTAAAAGTTATTCCCCAAAAATGATAAAAAAAGCCTCTATAAACCTCATTATTTTTTATGGATAATTCGTTATTGTAGACTATTAGTATTCTTAGAATTTTTTGTAACTTCGTTCGCACTACGAAAAATAGAAAATGATAAGAGTTTTTTTTTTAACTGTATTAAATAAATATGCATCTAAATGGATAGTTTTATTTATTGACATTGTATTAGTATTACTTTCTTATGTAATAGCATACTCTATAAGATTTAATATTAGTTTTAATTTTAATACATTTAATTTTACACAACAACTTCCTTTAGTAATCTTTGTTTCTATTTTTAGTTTTTTATTAGTTGGCTCATACAAAGGTGTAATAAGACATACGGGTGTTAAAGATGCTTTTAATGTCTTTTTTGCTATTACTATTTTTAGTATGACAATGGGTGTATTATTGGTTTTAAATCAGTTTTTTACAATTTTTAAAAACTTTATAATACCAAGAACCATTATTTTAATACACTATCTGGTTTCTCTGTTTATATTAATTTTTAGCAGGTATGCTTTTAAAGCTTTTTATGAAATAATTTCTACAGAACTACAATCTATAACCAATATTTTAATTTATGGGGCAGGAGACTCTGGTATAATAACTTATGGAGCAATAACTAGAGAGCGTAATAATAATTATGATGTTATTGGTTTTATAGATGATGATCCTAACAAAATAAATAAAAAAATAGATGGAGTTAAAATTTATGATTTTTCTAAGATAGATGAGGGTTTTATAAACAAGAATAATATTACGGAAATAATTATTTCAACTCAAAAAATTAAGCGTAATAGATTATTAGAAATAACAGATAAATTATTTAGGTTAGGCATTAGTGTAAAAATTGTTCCACCATTATCTAAATGGATTGAAGGAGATTTTCAAGCAAATCAGATTAAAAAAATTAATATAGATGATTTGTTAGGTAGAGAACAAATAGCTATTGAAAATCCTATAGTAAAAAGAGAAGTAGAGAATAAGGTTATTTTAGTAACAGGAGCAGCAGGATCAATAGGAAGCGAGATTTCTCGTCAATTAGCAACCTATAATTTAAGTAAACTAGTCTTAATTGATCAAGCAGAATCACCACTTTATGAGTTACAACAACAATTACTTCAGTTAAAAAAAACCAACTTTGTAGCCATTGTTGCAGATGTAAGAGATAAAAAAAGAATGACGGAGGTTTTTGAAAAATATAAGCCTCAAAAAGTTTTTCATGCAGCAGCTTATAAACATGTTCCTTTAATGGAAGAAAGCCCTTATGAAGCTGTAAAAATAAATGTTTGTGGTACAAAAAATATTGCAGACCTTTCTATATCTTATAATATAGAAAGATTTGTAATGATTTCTACAGACAAAGCTGTTAATCCAACAAATGTTATGGGAGCTACAAAAAGAGTAGCCGAAAAATATATTGGATGTTTAAGTAAACAAAAATCATCAACTAAATTTACGGTTACACGTTTTGGAAATGTTTTAGGATCTAACGGATCAGTTATTCCATTATTTAAAAAACAAATAGAAGTTGGTGGCCCACTTACGGTAACCCATAAAGAAATTACACGTTTTTTTATGACAATACCAGAAGCTTGTAGATTGGTTTTAGAGGCTGGTACAATGGGGATTGGTGGTGAAATTTATATTTTTGACATGGGAAAATCTATTAAGATTTTTGATATGGCAAAAAGAATGATATCCTTATCTGGCTTAAAGTATCCAGATGATATAGATATTAAAATTACAGGTTTAAGGCCAGGTGAAAAACTGTATGAAGAGTTGTTAGCTAATGGAGAAGATACAACTAAAACGTATCACGAAAAAATAATGATTGCAAAGACACAAGAGATGGATGTGGAGCTTATAAGAAGTGAAATTATAAATTTATGTCTTAATCATTCAGAATCATCTGACTTGCAAATTGTACAAAAAATAAAAAAAATAGTACCCGAATATATATCGAATAATTCCATATTCGAAAAATTAGACAATAATTTGTAGCGAATGGATTTAATGTCATATTTTAGCGAAAAAAATAAATATGATTTATAGTAAGTTGCAAAAGAAATTCCCTTTTTTAATTTTTGTTGTGTCATTAATGTTTTTTGGTTCATGTGTATCAAAGAAAAAGATTACTTATTTTCAAAAAGATAAGATAGACCAAGCTTTAGTAGACAATAGTTATCAAACTATTTTTAAACCAGATGATGTTGTTGTTATTAATATATCGTCTTTAGATACAGAAGCAGTACAGCTTTTTAATATGGCTGGTACACCTACTTCTGTAGAAAACGGTGCATCAGCAGGTGGTGCTTCTTCACAAAGTCAACAATCTTATTTGGTAGACTCTAAAGGAATGATTGATTTTCCTGTTTTAGGAGAAATAAAATTAGGAGGTTTAACAAGAGAATCTGCAATTAAACTGTTAAAAGATAAGTTAGATCCTCAGTATGTAAAAGACCCTACCATAAATATTAGAATTATAAACTACAAAATTTCTATACTTGGTGCCGTTAGAACACCTGGTACTTATACAATACCTAATGAACGTATTTCTATATTAGAAGCTATTGCTATGGCAGGAGATTTACAAATTTCTGCAAGAAGAGATAATATAATGGTACAAAGAGAAGAAGGTAATAATAAGAAAATACAATATAGAGTAGATTTATTATCTAATACAATCAATACATCACCCGTTTTTTACTTACAGCAAAATGATGTAATATATGTTGAGCAAAATTCAGCAAGTATGCAAAGTGCATCTAGTAATACAACTACAAGCTTATTTATTACAATAGCTGGTTTTCTATTAACGATGGTTTCTATTATTATAAGGTAAAAAATGGCTGTAAATAATCAAGATTTATCGGGTGTAAAAAGAAAGAAAGATACATTTAATATTAAAGAAGAAATCTTTAAGTATCTTATACATTGGAAATGGTTTGTTGTTTCTTTAATTATATTTTTAGGATTATCTTATCTTAAATTAAGATACGAAGTACCTCAATATAGTGCTAGTACCACTATAATGATTAAAGAAGATGAGTCTTCTGGAATTTCTCAAGAGCTATCAGCTCTTTCTGATATGGGCTTTGTAGGAAAAAATTCTAATAATACTGATAGTGAAGTTATCATTATAAAGTCTAGAAAAATTATAAGTAAAGTTGTAGAAAGTTTACAACTTAATTTGTCTTATTTTATAGATGGAAGAGTAAAGAAAACAGAATTATATAAAAATTCTCCAATTGAATTAGTTTTTAATGACAAAAACTTTTTAAAAGAAAATAAAAATAATAGTTCATTTATTATTGAATTAAAAGGAGAAGAGAAGTTTGATATTAAAAACACAGAAGATGTTTTAATATCATCTCATAAATTTAAAGAAGATGTAGATTTAGGTTTTGGGGCTTTTAAAGTTATTAAAACTAAAGATTTTGTTAATAATAAGAATAACAGAATATTTGTAGTTTTATCTAATAAATTAAATACTGTAGAGTCTTACAGAAGAGCTTTAATGGTTGATGTTAGTAGCCAAAGTTCTAATGTAGTTAATTTATCTATTACTAACTCTTTACCACATAAAGCAGAGGCATTTTTAGATGAATTGGTTAAACAATATAACCAAGATGCAATAAATGATAAGAGTAAAGTTTCTGAAATTACTAAGAATTTTATTGATGAAAGGTTAGCAATTATTGGAAAAGATTTATCAAAAATTCAAGACTCAGTAAAGAACTTTAGAACAAAAAATAAAATCTCTGGGCTTTCATCAGAAGGAGAAATAGCTTTAGAGAATGCTTCTAGTAATAACGAACAAATTATTGAGTTAAGAAGTGAGTTGGCGTTATCTGAAGGGATTTTGAAAAATATAACTAATAATTCCGATCAAACGCTACCACCAAATTTAGGTCTTAAAGATTTAGGTATATCAGAATCTATAATAAAGTATAACTCTTTAGTAAATAGAAAAAATAATTTAGGTTTATCTGCAGGGGTTATGAATCCTGCTTTAATTAAATTTAAGAATGAAGTAGCAATATCTAAAAGTAATTTAGAAAAAAGTGTTAAGTATCATATTCTTTCATTACGAGCACAATTAGAAGAGTTAAACAAATATGCTTCTGTAGTAAATAAAAAAGTATCTGCAATACCTGGCTTAGAAAGAGAGTTTATAGACATTGCAAGACAGCAAGAAATTATTGCTAATTTATATTCTTATTTATTAAAAAAGAAAGAAGAAACTGCTATTACTTTAGCAGTAACAGCATCTAATGCAAAAATAATTGATTATGCTTATAGTGGAGGAGCAGTATCACCAGACGTAAACGGAAGTTATATTAAAGCTATTTTTATAGCTTTGTTAATTCCTGTAATTATTATTTATTTAAAAAATCTTTTAGATACTAAAATTCATACTCGTAAAGATATTGAAGACGCTACAACTATACCTTTTTTAGGAGATATTCCTCATGATGACTCTAAGAAAAAGATTATTATTGGTGAAAGTGATGTTAGATCTAGTACAGCAGAAGCGTTTAGGTTAATTAGAACAAACCTTGATTTTATGTTGCCTAGTATGAGTAAATCTGGTACAGGAGAAGGTAAAACTATCTTTATTACATCTACAACTAGTGGAGAAGGTAAATCTTTTATATCGATTAATTTAGCTTCTGTTTTATCTTTATCTAATAAAAAAGTTTTGTTATTGGGTATGGATTTAAGAGCTCCTAAAATAACAAGCTACTTAGGGATTGAAGAAAGAAAAGGTATTACTAATTTTATAACAGATAATAAATTATCATTAAAAGATTTAAAATTTAATATACCAGAAATTAAAGGTTTAGATATAATTGCTTCCGGTGTAATCCCTCCTAATCCAGCAGAACTTTTATTAACGGATAGAGTAGAAGAATTATTTAAAGAAGTAAGAAAAGAGTATGATTATATAATTGTTGATACTGCACCTGTAAATTTAGTAACAGATACTTTATTAATATCTAAGTACTCAGATATCTTCTTGTATGTAACTAGAGCAAATTACTTAGATAAAAGAATGTTAGTAGTACCAGAAACGTTGTATACAGAGAAAAAATTACCAAATATGGCTGTTTTACTTAACGATACAGATATTACAAAAGGTTATGGTTATGGATATGGTTATGGGTATGTAGATAATCAAAAAAAATCTTGGTTTAAGAAAGTGTTTAGCTAGTTAAAGGCTAAATTTATATAATAAAAAGGAAGCATTTAGCTTCCTTTTTTATTATATAAATTTCTTATTATTAATGAGTAGATGTTCAATTTTTTTTAATGTTTTTTTTGTACAAATATTCTTTAATGTGTTTAAGTGATGAATGTGGTGTGTATCTGTACCTACAAAATCGTACATATTTTGATCTAGTAATTTATTAGATATTTTTTGTACATTTTTACCATAATGCTCTGTTAGAGACAATAAATTTAATTGAAACAAGCATCCAGATGTTTTTAACTTATTGTAAGTATTCATATTATTGTGATAAAATAAATACCTTTCAGGATGTGCTAAAACAGGTTTATATCCTTTTAATTGAATTTCGAATAATATATCAAATAGATTAATAGGAGCGCTTAAATAAGACATTTCTACTAAAATGTAATTATCTTTTAAGGTAAGTAAATCTTTATTTTGTAGCAGATTAGAAAAATTTTCATCCATCATATATTCAGCAGCAGCTCTTATATTAATGTCTTTAATATTTCTATTCTTAAGTTCGTTCTTAAGTTCTTCTAACTTATTGTTTATAATTTTAGGTGTGTTAGGGTAAAGATCTCCTAAAACATGAGGTGTTGTTATAAAGTTTTTAATACCGTAAGATTGCATTTTTAAAATTAATGCTATAGAAGTATCTAAGTCCTTTGCGCCATCATCAATTCCTGGTAGCAAATGAGAATGTATATCTATAAAATCGTTGATAAAAAAATCTAAAGGATTAATTTTTTTTGGCTTAAAAAAAATCATATTTTATTTTAATTTAAAACAAATTTACAATATTTAAATTCATTTTTAAATGCTCTCTTTAAAATTAAAATAAATTACAATAACGAAAACGATTGAAAACTAACAAAGTATTGTATAAGAGTTTTACTTATAATATATTTGAAAGTAAATACAAAAAACTATGATACTAATTGCAGATGGTGGTTCAACAAAAGCTGATTGGATTGCTATAAATAATAATAAAGAAGAAGCTTTTAGAGTAAGAACTTTAGGGTTAAATCCAGCTATAGTACCAGAAAAAGAATTACATAATAGAATAATAAACATGTTTCAACTTATTAATATAAAGGAAGATGTTAAAGAGATTCATTTTTATGGAGCAGGCTGTGGTACGCCTAAACCTGTAGAGATTTTAAAAGCAATTTTAGAGTCTATTTTTATTAATGCAAAGGTTTACATATCAGAAGATATGTTAGCAGCGGTGTATGCTGCTACAGGCAAAGAGCCAGCATTAGTTTGTATTCTTGGTACTGGATCTAACAGTTGTTATTATGATGGTGAAAATATGGAAATGCTTACTGCATCTCTTGGATATATTTTAATGGATGAAGCTAGCGGTAATTATTTTGGAAAAAAATTAATTATCGATTATTTCTATAAACAAATGCCAAGTGAGATAGCAGTAAAATTTGAAGAAGAGTTTGAGTTGGATGTAGATTACATTAAGAAAAATCTATATAGAGAACCTAACCCTAACATGTATTTAGCTTCTTTTGCTAAGTTTATGTTTGATTTTAAAGAGAATGAATACATTAAAGAAATTATTAAAAAAGGATTTCAAGAATTTTTTAAGTACAGAGTTTTACCATATAATAAAACAGTAGATACTCCAATTTATTTTATTGGTTCTATTGCTCATTATTTTAGAGATATTTTAGAAGATATAGCTGAAGAAAATAAACTTAAAATTACTGACGTTATTCAAAGACCTATTGATAATTTATTAGAATATCATAAGAACAATATTAATTAAAAAGATGTAAAACCCTTTCTAGTTGCATTCCTCTTGAACCTTTTATCAATATTGATTGATGTTTAAGAGGATTGTTTTTTAAATGTTCTTGCAATGCGTTATAAGTTTTAAAGATATTCTTATTTAAATTAGTTTTAGCAAATATTTCTCCAACAAAATAAGTGTTCTTAAAATTTAAGCTTTCAACATACTCTACAATATTTTGATGTTCAGTTAAACTTGATTTACCAAGTTCGAACATATCGCCTAAAATAACAGTTTTATTTTCACCCTCAATTTGATAAAAATTTTCTATTGCAGCTCTCATGCTAGATGGGTTAGCATTATATGCATCTAAAATAATTTTATTTGTAGATTTTATTATAATTTGAGAACGATTATTATCTGGCGTATAATTTTCAATAGCCTCTTTTATATCAATATCAGAAACTTTAAAAAACTTACCAATTGTACAAGAAATGGTAATATTTGTATAATTATATTTACCAATTAGGTTACTAGTAATTATTACAGAATTGAAACTTAATTTAACAAAAGGATTTACCTCTTTAAGCTTTATATCATCTTTAAACGGAATCGTTTTTATCTTCTTTGTTTTTTCAACCTGAATGTTATCTTTAGGGTTTACAAAGGCAGTTTTGTTATTCTTTTGTAGATAATCATATAATTCACATTTCCCCTTAATAACTCCTTCTATGCCTCCAAATCCTTCTAAATGAGCTTTACCAAAGTTAGTGATATAGCCAAAATCAGGTTCGCAAATAGAGCAAAGGAATTCAATTTCTTTTTGATGGTTAGCACCCATTTCTACAATACCTATTTCTGTATTAGTATCCATAGAAAGTAGAGTTAAAGGAACTCCTATATGGTTGTTTAAGTTACCAATTGTTGCGCTAGTTTTATATTTTTTAGATAAAATAGCATTAATTAATTCTTTTGTGGTTGTTTTACCATTACTACCAGTTAATCCTATTATGGTTGCATTTAATTTTTTTCTATGATAATTTGCTAATTCTTGAAGTGTTTTTAAAACGTTGTCAACTAATATTATATTATCATGTGTTTTATATTCTTCTTCATCAATTATAGCAAAGCTAGCTCCTAATTCAATTGCTTTTAATGCAAATTTATTACCATTAAAATTTTCTCCTTTTAAAGCAAAAAATAAGGTGTTTTTTCTAATTTTTCTTGTGTCTGTATCTACAAGATAATGTTTAGTATATAAATTATAAATTTCTTTAATTTTCATTTTTTAAAATAAAAAAACCTCACTGAATAATTTGCAGTGAGGTTATGTTGTTATAAGAAGTTATTTTATCTAGTAGCTGTTCTAGCTTTTTTCTTACCATTAGTCATAGGTCCCACTATATCTGTAACACATCTAAAACCAATATAATTTGTAGCCATATATTCTGGTAGATATCTTCTTTGTGCCGGATCTAACCAAAACTCTCTATCTGCCCAAGAACCTCCTTTATAAACCCTTGTACGGTTACTAATAAGAGTAGTTCTTTTTTCTGTATCATTAACCAAAACTTCTTCACCCGTTTCTGGATCTATTACTTTTTTTGGTTTTTGAGGAGAGTTATACATACTAGGTTTAGAACCTATTTGCTCCTCATCTTCATAAAATCTACTAGATCTTAAATCTCCATCATCAATATCTGTGTTATCAGAAACTATAAAGTTTCTTCTTAAGGTTACATCGTCTTTTGTAATTGGAATATATTTGATAGTACCCGGTAAATATTTTGGATTTATCTTTCCGTTAGGTAAAGTATCGTATTCTGCTTCTGCATTACTATTAGAAATAACAACTTTACCATCTTCATTAATCATTTTCTTAGTAAAAATATTACCTCTAAAGTAATTAAAGTCATTAGCTTCGTTATCAATAATTGGTCTATAAACATCAGAAACCCATTCTGCTACGTTACCAGACATATCATACAAACCAAATGCATTTGGAGGATAAGATTTTACTTTAATTGGTATATCAGATCCATCAGAACTCCATCCAGATAACCCACTGTACTCACCTTGCCCTTGCTTAAAGTTAGCTAAATGATCACCTCTATATCTTTTAGATGTTTCTCTAGAATATTTACCATCCCAAGCATATTTTTTTCTACCTCTAATGTTGTTATATTCTCTGTTTTCTATATTTGCTTTTGCAGCAAACTCCCATTCTGCCTCTGTAGGAAGTCTATAGTTTTCACTTAAAATTCCATCAGCTTTTGTTATTTTTCTACCTTTAAAAGAATTGTTTTTAGAAGAAGAAACACCTCTTGTTCTAATTCCTCTTCTATAAATAGTTGTATCTCCATCAAAAAGATTGTCAGAATCTGCTAAGAAAACATCTGTATCAAAAAAGTTTCTAATGGTATCATTCGCAAATATGTTTTTAAGATATCCTTTATCAATTAACTTTTTTAAGTTTACAGCATCTGTACGCCATTTACAATATTGGTTGGCTTGTAACCAACTAACCCCCACAACAGGATAATCTGCATACGCAGGATGACGTAAATAGTTTTCAGATAAAATATCTGTATTCCCTAAACTTTTTCTCCAAACTAGAGTATCTGGTAAAACAGAACTGTATATATGTTTATATTTTTCTTCAGAAGGAGGAAAAACATCTTTTATATTTTGTACGTATAAGAAATATTCAGAATTTGTTACTTCTGTTTCATCCATAAAAAATGAACGAACATGCATTTTCTTAGGGGTTGTGTTCCAATCAAACATAACGTCATCCTGTACCTGCCCCATTGTAAAAGAACCACCTTCAACAGCAACCATTCCTAATGGAACTTCTTGTCCTGCAGTTTCATTTCCTCTAATATAATTACCATATTTAGGATTGTTAAATGGCAATCCTGTAAGTTTTGAAGTTTCTGAAGTGGATTTACTGCAACTAACAATTGTTAAAATTGAAAGTGCAATTAAAGATATTTTAAAAAAGTTTTTCATTTCCTAATTAAAAATTAGTTTTAGGTTTTTATTATAGCGATGCAATTTACAATAATTCTCCATTCAAACAAGTAAAATGGTGTTTTTAACACTAGGTTTTTAAGCCTACTTTATATAAAACGATAAGTTTTTATTTTTAGTATAATTTATCTTTGTTAGAGCTAAAATATGTATAAAATATTTGCGTTATTTGAATACTATTATGAAAAAATATTTTTTAACCCTTTTTTTAGGTTTCTTTATTTATGGTGTTAATGCTCAAGACACTAATTCTGTGCTTAATACAGGTGATTGGTACAAGTTTTCTGTAGATACTACGGGTGTTTTTAAGATAGATAAAAATTTATTGCAAAACATTGGTATTTCTACAAATGGTCTAAATCCTAAAAAAATTGCTATTTATGGTAATGGAGGAACTCTTTTGCCAGATTTAAACAGCGATTTTAGATACAATGATTTACAAGAAAATGCAATTTATATTAATGGAGAAGAAGACGGTTCTTTTGATAACAATGACTACATTTTATTTTACGCAAAAGGTCCACATGATTGGCAGGTAGATACTACAAGTAAAGACGCTAATCATAGACAAAATATTTTTTCTGATGAAGCTTATTACTTTATTACAGTAAAAGAAGATGATGGTAAAAGAATTCAGCAAAAAACACCAATAACAAGTACAGCAAATGTTTTCTTAACAACTTTTAATGATTATACTTTTTATGAAAAAGAAGAAAATAATTTAATAGCAGCCGGAACGCAGTGGTTTTTTAATGATGATTTTAATATAGTAAATACTCAAAATTTTAAAATTCCGTTTCCTAATGCTTTAAATAATAATGATGTAAAAATCAATATTAGAGCCGTTTCTACATCTGTAAGTTCTTCTTCTATGTCTATTGTAGTAAACGGATCATCTGCATCTACTTTAACTTTTTTTGGAGCCAGCTCAACAACAATGGCAAATGCAAGAGAAGTATCTATAGATGTTAATAATTCATCAGATATAATTGATGTTTCTATTACTTATGATAATGCAGGAAATCCTTCTGCTACCGCTTTTTTAGATTATATAGAAGTTATCGGAGAGAAAAGTTTAATTGCAGACGGAAATCAAATTTCATTTAGAAATTTTGATCAAGCAAATTCAAATGGAGTTGTAGAATATCAAATAGAAAATAACACAAATATTTTCCAAATTTGGGATGTGTCAGATCATTTATCGCCTACAATAATAGAGAATGAAAGTGCTATTAATAACTTTGTTTTTAAAGATAATGCAGGAGAATTAAAAGAATATGTTTTATTAAATGAAGATGATTTTTATACTCCACAAATCATTCAAGATAATAAAGTTGTAAATCAAAACTTACATGCTTTAAAAGATATTAATTACATTATTATTACAAATTCAGACCTTTCTACAGAAGCACAAAGATTGGCAGATTATCATCAAGAAAATTCTAATTTGTCTACAAAAGTAGTTTTATTAGATGAAATTTATAATGAATTTGCTTCTGGTTCTAAAGATATAACAGGTATTAGAGATTTTATAAAATACATTTACAATACAAACTCATCAGAAGATACAAAATTAAAATATGTTTGTTTTTTTGGAGACAGTTCTTATGATTATAAAGATAGGGTATCTGGCAATAATAATATTGTACCGGTAAAATTATCTGAAAACAGTTTTAACTTGGCAAATTCTTGGGTTACAGATGATTTTTTTGTAATGTTAGATGATAATGAAGGAACTATGTATTCTTCTCATACAATAGATGTTGCTTCTGGTAGAATACCTGTTTCTACAATTACAGAAGCAAAAAATATGGTGGATAAAATTTTAACTAGCTACGGTGAAAATGCTCATGGTGATTGGAGAAATACAATAACTCTTTTAGCTGATGATATAGACCTTACTGGAGAAGAAATTTTACAAGAAGGAGTAGAGTCTATCGCAGATGAAATAAAAGTAACAAAGCCTATTTTTAATATTAATAAAATATACGTAGATTCTTACGTGCAAGAAAATTCATCTGGAGGAGAAAGATATCCAGAAGTAAACGAGGCAATTACAAATGCTATAGAAAAAGGAACTTTAATTTTCGATTATTTTGGTCATGGAGGAGAAGATGGTTTTGCATCAGAAAGAATATTAGAAAAAACACAAGTACAAAGTTTTAATAATCTTAATACGCTACCACTTTTAATTACAGTTACTTGCGATTTTTCTAGATTTGATAATCCAAACAGAATTACCGCAGGAGAACTTACTTTTTTAAATACAAATGGTGGTTCTGCAAGTATGATTACCACAACAAGAGAAGTGTATATTTCCGTTGGTCAAAATTTTAACGAGCAATTAATACGTGTGTTATTACAGTTTAATGGAGAAGATTTGTCTATTGCAGAATCATTAGTAAAAACTAAAAACGAATTTTCTAATACTCAGAAATTTTTTATCTTTTATTTTGGAGATCCTGCAAAGAAATTGGCAATTCCTCAACCAAATGTTAGAATAACAGAAATGAATAATAAGAGTATTTCTCAACCTTTAGATACATTAAAAGCATTGTCTAAAATTAGTTTTAAAGGAGAAGTAACAGATAATTCTAATGCACTTTTACCTAACTTTAACGGAACTTTATTTACAACAGTTTTTGATAAGTCTTTAGATAAAGAAACTTTAGATAATGATGGTTTTGGTATAAAAATGTCTTTTGATGTACAAGATAGTAAAATTTTTAGAGGAAAATCTACGGTAACAAACGGAGAGTTTGAGTTTGATTTTGTAGTACCAAAAGATATTAAAATAGCTTACGGAAAAGGTAAATTAAGCTTTTATGCAAGTAATACACTAATAGACAAAGCAGGTTATAATGTAGATGTAGTTGTTGGTGGTATAAATGAAAATGCACCAGAAGATACAACTGCGCCAGAAATAAGTTTGTATATGAATGATGAATCTTTTATTGATGGAGGTAACACAAATACATCTCCTAATTTAATCGCTGTTCTGTCTGATGATAACGGTATTAATACTTCTATAACAGCTGTAGATCATGATATTGTTGGTGTTTTAGATGGAGATACTACAAACCCAATAATATTAAACGATTTTTACGAAACAGAATTAGGTGATTACACAAAAGGAAAAGTAACTTATAAATTAAGAGATTTAGAAGTAGGCCCGCATACTTTAGAAATAAAAGCTTGGGACACATACAATAACTCATCTACAAGAACGTTAAATTTTGTGGTAGTTAGTGATGCAGTTTTAAATTTAGAAAATGTTTTAAATTACCCAAATCCTTTTGTAAATTATACAGAATTTTGGTTTAACCATAATAAACCTAACGAAAACTTAGAAGTACAAGTGCAAATTTTTACGGTTTCTGGTAAATTAGTAAAAACAATAAACCAGAATGTTACCACAACAGGTAATTTAGCAAGAAGTATTTCTTGGAATGGTTTAGATGATTTTGGTAACAAAATAGGAAAAGGTGTCTATGTATACAAGTTAAGAGTAAAAGCTACAACCAGTAATTTAGTTGCAGAGAAATACGAAAAATTAGTAATACTTCAATAATAATTAGATATTTGTAAAATATTAAAAGAATAATAATTAAATGAAAAAAATAGCAATTTGTTTTGCAATATGTGCCTTAATTAGTGCCAAATTTGTAGCCCAAGAAAATTCAATAACAACAGCAACACCGTTTTTATTAATTGTGCCAGATGCACGAGCAGGAGGTATGGGAGATGTAGGTGTAGCAACATCTGCAGATGCTTTTTCTATTTTTCACAACCCTGCAAAAATGGCTTTTAGTAATAGACAAATAAAAACGGGTATTACATATTCTCCTTGGTTACGTAATTTAACCGATGATATTTTTGTTGGTAGTGGTTCTTATATGAATCGTTTTAAAGAAAATGCTGCTTGGGGTGCAGATTTTAAATATTTTTCTTTAGGTCAGATAGATTTAACAGATAGTAGTGGTAACCCTAACGGAACAATTAACCCTAACGAACTTGTGTTTACAGGTGCTTATGCTTTAAAGTTAAGTGAAACTTTTTCTGGTAGTGTTTCTTTAAAGTATATAAGATCTAATTTAACATTTAATGGTACATCAGGTAATTCATTACAACCAATAAATTCATTTGCTGTTGATATTTCTGGATATTATCAATCTTTTGAAGAAAATTACGGTAACTTTAATGGGGTTTATAGATTAGGTTTTAATATTAGTAATGTTGGGCCAAAAGTTTCTTATACACCAGGCGAAGAAGATTTTATACCAACTAATTTAAAATTAGGTGGAGGTTTCGATTTTATTTTAGATGATTATAACACAATTTCTACTACACTAGAATTTACAAAATTATTAGTACCAACACCACCAACAAGAGATGACGAAGGTAATATAGTAGAAGGTAAAGATGATAATGTAGGTTGGGTAAGCGGTATTTTTCAGTCTTTTGGAGATGCTCCAGGAGGATTTAGTGAAGAAATAAAAGAATTTACATACGCTTTTGGTGCAGAATATTTATACAACAACGCATTTGCTTTAAGAGGTGGATATTTTCATGAAAGTGAAGATAAAGGTAATAGACAATATTATACTTTAGGTGCAGGTTTTAAAACCAATGCTTTAAATGTAGATTTATCTTATTTAATTAATTCATCAGATGTAAATAATCCGTTAGAAAATTCTTTACGTTTTTCTTTATCTTTTGATTTAGGAGAAATTTTTGAATATTATTAAAAGTTAAAAATTTTTAGTAAGTTTATAACAATAATTTAAAGCAGTCAATAAGACTGCTTTTTTTGACTAATAGATTTTTTATGAGAAAAATTGAAGTTTCAACATCTGCAATCGTATTTAAAGATATTTTAGAACTTTCTGTAGATGATAAAATGTTGATGAATAAAGCAATAGAAGCAAGAGAAAAAGCCTATGCTCCATATTCTAAATTTAATGTTGGTGCAGCTTTATTGTTAGAAAACGGAGAAATTGTTTTAGGTAACAACCAAGAAAGTGCAGCTTACCCTTCTGGCATGTGTGCAGAAAGAGTAGCTATTTGGAAAGCAGGTTCTACTTATCCAGGAATAAAAATTAAAAAATTAGCAATTACAGCAAGTTCACAAATCTCTAAAGTAGATAAGCCAGTTGGCCCTTGTGGAGCTTGTAGACAAACATTATCAGAATACGAAATCAATCAAAAAGAACCTTTTTCCGTACTTTTTATGGGAGAATTAGGAGAAGTTGTAAAAACAGAATCTCTTCTTTCTTTGTTGCCTTTTTCTTTTGATAGCTCTTATTTATAGTTTTTAAAATTATGAAACCAGATATTTCATCAAGAGAAGATATAAAACTAATTATTACCAAGTTTTATGATCAATTATTAAGTGATGAAAAAATGATTCCTTTTTTTGAAGAAATTGTAGCAAATAATCATTTAGAAGAACATTTAAATGTTATTTCAGATTTTTGGAATGATATACTTTTTGATACAAATACTTATGCGAATAATGTGATGAAAAAACATGTAGATAAAAACGCATTTGTAACCTTTAAAAAAGAACATTTTGTGCTTTGGGTATCGTATTTATTTAAAACTATTGATACCTATTTTGAAGGCGAATATGTGCAAAACATGAAGAACAGAGCGAAGTCAATAGCCACAGTTATGGAGCTTAAGCTTGGTGTTTATCATAAGTAAAATATCATTTCTTTTTCTTTTTGTTTTTAAAATAATTACTTTGAATATCATTTTTGCTTTTTTTAAATAAATTCTATTTGTAAGCTAAGTTGTACTTTAGAGGGCTGATATTTTTTAAATAAAATAATACTTAATTTTTAATTATGAGTTCATCAAAAATTATAGGGACTGGTACATATATACCTTCTATCAAAAAACAAAATAAAGATTTTTTAAATGAAAAATTTTTAAATGAAGATGGGTCTACTTTTAATTCTGAAAATAATGTAATTATTGAAAAATTTAAAGCAATAACAGGTATTGAAGAAAGAAGGTATGCAGAGCAAGAACATACCTCGTCTCACTTAGCCTTTTTTGCTGCAGAAAACGCAATTAAAGATGCTAAAATTAATCAAGAAGAATTAGATTATATTATTGTAGCTCATAATTTTGGTGATATAAAATATGGTACAATACAGAGTGATTCTGTACCAAGTATTGCAACAAGAGTTAAATACCAATTAGGTATAGAAAATCCTAATTGTGTTGCTTATGATATTCTTTTTGGTTGCCCAGGTTGGATAGAAGCAACCATACAGGCACAAGCGTTTATTAAAGCTGGTATGGCAAAAAAATGCTTAGTAATTGGTGTAGAAACCTTGTCTAGAGTTGTAGATAAACACGATAGAGATTCAATGATTTTTAGTGATGGAGCAGGTGCTTGTGTTTTAGAAGAAACTAAAGAAACCAATACTGGTATTTTAAGTCATGCAACGCAAACATTTGCAAAAGATGAAGCGTATTATCTTTATTACGGAAATTCATTTAATGTAAATGAAGACAAGAATACCCGTTATATTAAAATGTTAGGTAGAAAAATTTACGAATTTGCATTGGTAAATGTTCCTGCTGCTATGAAGTTAGCTTTAGATAAAAGTGGAGTAGAAATAGATGAAGTAAAAAAGATATTTATCCATCAAGCTAATGAAAAAATGGATGAAGCTATTATAAAACGTTTTTTTAGATTGTTTAAAAAGAAAGTACCAAAAGATGTAATGCCTTTAAGTATTGCTAAATTAGGTAATAGTTCTGTAGCAACAGTACCAACGTTATTAGATTTAGTTTTAAAGGGAGAAATAGAAAACCAAGAAGTAAATAAAGGAGATGTTGTTATTTTTGCTTCTGTAGGTGCAGGTATGAATATTAATGCAATTGTTTATAGATTTTAAACAAATTCTCTTTGGTTTTTTACGAATTATAATTTACAAAAAAAATCTAACATCTTATATCGTAAATCTAATATCAAAATATTATTTTTGCGCATGCAACAAAACAACGTACTTATTTTAGATTTCGGTTCGCAATACACACAACTAATTGCGAGAAGAGTAAGAGAATTAAACATTTACTGTGAAATTCATCCGTATAACCATCCACCAAAAAATCAAGCAGAATTTAAAGCGATTATTTTATCAGGTAGTCCTAATTCTGTAAGAGGAGAAAATGTTTTACATCCAGATTTATCAGAAATTAGAGGAAAAAAACCTGTTTTAGCAGTTTGTTATGGCGCTCAATATTTAGCCCATTTTTCTGGCGGACAAGTGGCACCTTCTAATACAAGAGAGTATGGTAGAGCTAATTTATCATATATAAAAAATGATGAAGTTTTTTTCGAAAATATTTCTGTTGGTAGCCAAGTTTGGATGAGTCACTCAGACACAATAAAAGAATTACCAGAAAATGGAGAGTTGTTAGCGAGTACTACAGATGTACAAAATGCAGCTTAT
Organism: Polaribacter sargassicola; assembly: GCF_021991835.1. GTDB lineage: Bacteria > Bacteroidota > Bacteroidia > Flavobacteriales > Flavobacteriaceae > Polaribacter > Polaribacter sargassicola. Next base: position 330,762 of record NZ_JAHDAU010000004.1, on the reverse strand, counting down.
AAAATAAAGGGAGAAGAAACTTATGCTATTCAATTTCATCCAGAAGTATATCACTCTACAGATGGAAAACAAGTTTTAGAAAACTTTTTAGTTAAAATTGCTAAAGTAGAACAAACTTGGACACCAGATTCTTTTGTAGAAAGTACAGTAGCAACTATTAGAGAAACCGTTGGTAAAGACAAGGTTGTTTTAGGCCTTTCTGGAGGTGTAGACTCTACAGTAGCAGCAGTTTTATTAAACAAAGCAATAGGAGAAAATCTATATTGTATTTTTGTTAATAACGGTCTTTTAAGAAAAGATGAGTTTAAAAGTGTATTAACACAATACGAAGGAATGGGATTAAACGTTAAAGGTGTAGATGCATCGGCACGTTTTTTGAAAGCTTTAGAAGGTGTTACAGATCCAGAAAAGAAAAGAAAAGCAATCGGGAATGCTTTTATAGAAGTTTTTGATGATGAAGCGCATAAAATTACAGATGTTACTTGGTTAGCACAAGGAACAATTTATCCAGATGTTATAGAGTCTGTATCTGTAAACGGAGGCCCTTCGGCTACTATTAAAAGTCATCATAATGTTGGTGGTTTACCAGATTTTATGAAACTAAAAATAGTAGAACCTTTAAAAATGATTTTTAAAGATGAGGTAAGAAGAGTTGGTGCTTCTATGGGGATTGATCCAGAATTATTAGGTCGTCATCCTTTTCCAGGTCCTGGTTTAGGTATTCGTATTTTAGGAGACATCACAGCAGAAAAAGTAAGAATATTACAAGAAGTAGATGCTATCTTTATAAACGGATTAAAAGAAGATGGTTTGTATGATAAAGTTTGGCAAGCTGGTGCAATGTTATTACCAGTTAATTCTGTAGGAGTAATGGGTGATGAAAGAACTTATGAAAAAGTAGTTGCTTTAAGAGCTGTAGAAAGTACAGACGGTATGACTGCAGATTGGGTTAATTTACCTTATGAATTTTTACAGAAAACATCTAATAAAATAATAAATCAAGTAAAAGGTGTAAATAGAGTTGTGTACGATATAAGCTCTAAACCACCTGCAACTATAGAATGGGAATAAAATATATGAAACATTTAAAGTTTTTTGTTTTTCTATGTATCTTAACGTTTACTATATCATGTGGTCAACAAAAAAAATACATTCAGTATAAAGTTAAAGAAGGAGAGTCTTTACGAAGTATAGCCAAGAAATTGGATATGAAGACTACCGAGTTAATGCTTTTAAATCCAGATGTTGGTAGAAAACCACCTGTAAATACTGTTATTGTTATACCTAATAAAAAAATGGTAGTTACAGAACAAGGTAATAGTATTAACACAGAAGATAATAGTATTGTTGTAAAAGATGATACAAATAATACCGAATCTTTAAATTTTAAAGATGGTATAATTGAAGAAAATGACAAACTTTTTGTTGGTTATCAAGTAAAAAAAGGAGATACTTTTTATAGTTTAACTCGTTTTTATAATGTCTCTAAAGATGAAATGATAGCTTTAAATCCTGAATTATCAGAAGGATTAAAAACAGGGCAAATTATAAAAATTAAAGATATAGAAGCTGGTGAGAGTCTTGATAAAAACATTTATGAAGATGTAATAGAAGATAGTAATTCTTTAAAGGTTGCATTATTATTGCCCTTTCTTGCAAATGATTATGATTCTATAGAATCTAAAGATATTTTTTTAAAGAGTAAATTGGCAAATATTGTTACAGATTTATATTTAGGAGCAGAAATTGCGATTGATTCTTTAGAAAAACAAGGCTTAAATGTAGAGTTAAATGTTTTTGATACAGAAAGAAAAAACACTAAAATAAACTCAATTTTATCTGAAAATATTCTAAATGATTACGATGTAATTATTGGTCCTTTGTATTCAGAAGAAGCAGAAAAGGTTGCAGCTAATGTAAAAACGCCAGTAATTTTTCCTGTATACTCAAAAAATCAATCTAATTTTAAATCTTCTAGATTAATTAAAACGGCTGCAGATAAAAGCATTTTTAGAAAAGGTTTAATAGATTATATAAGCGAAAGTTTTACAAGTGGAAATTTAATTTTAGTGGGTGATGGTAGCTCAGCATCAAATATGTCTAGCAATGTTATAAAAACATCATTAGAAAAACACGATTCTATAAATTATATTTCGGTTTTAAAAACAAGAGATGGATATATTGCAAAAGATCGTTTTTTAGAAGTTTTAAAACCAAATACAAATAATTGGGTAGTATTAACTTCTGATGATGAGGTTTTAGTTGCAGATGCAATTAATAGTTTAATTAGTTTGCCAGATTCTACAGATGTTAGAGTTTTTGCTATTAATAAAGGTAAAGCCTTTGATAAAATTGATAATAAAAAATTAGCAAAGGTTCACTTAACATACGCAAGTGATGAGTATGTAGATGAATCTTCTAAAACCACACAGTTATTTAACAAACAATATTATATTAAAAATAATGTTTTACCATCTTTTTACGCAACAAAAGGTTTTGATATTACATATGATGTTTTAATGCGTTTAGCTTCTGGTAACAGGTTAGAAGCTACTTTTAAAGACGGCGCTTCTTATAGAGTAGAAACTAAGTTTGATTATGATACTAAGTTATTTGGATCTGTAGATAACAACGGATTATTTATAGTACAATACAAAGAAGATTTAAGTTTGGTTCGATTAAAATAACTACAAGTAATAGCAAGAATAATCTAATTATATATCACAAAAAAAATCCGCTATTTAGAAATAAATAGCGGATTTTTAATTGAATTAAATAATGAGTAAAATATAGAATAAAATTAAATTTTCTTCATTTGTTGTTTCATCATTGTCATTTGTTCTTTTAACATACCGTGTTTGTCTAACTTCTTAGCTTCTGCCATTAAGTTTGTAGCTTCACGTTTACGTCTTTTTGTCATTGCAATACCTGCTAATTGTAATTTTGCCATTGCTAAATCATGATCCATTGCTAAACCTAATTTTACAGCTTTGCGCAAATATTTTTCTGCTTGTGTAATATTTGTTTGGCTTAATATTATTCCGTGTAAATAGTTAAAATAACCTTGTTGTTTTACAATTAAAGCAGCTTCTGGGTTTTTAATATAACCTAACCACTTTTTAGTTCCTTCAAAGTTTTGCTTACGTAATTGTAAAAAAGCCATTAAAATAAACTCATTTTTAAAGTAAAATAAAACGAAAATTCCTGCTAAAAGTAGAAGCGAAATTCCATTCATTATATTACCAAGTACAAATTGATAAACAGACCATGCAGTTATTAAAGCGGCTAATACTAATTTTATATTTTTATGAAACATTTTTGTGTTGTTTGTCTTCTCTAATTTTAGAGATGTTGATTTTTTTTAGTTGAATGCAAAAATACATTTTTATTGTAAAAATGGATTGTCTCTTCTAATGAAATTTCTTTATATCAATTTTTTGTGTTTACTTCTTGTAGTATTTTTTATGTTTAAACCAAGAGAAAGTACCTAAAATAATAACAAAACCTATAGAATAAAATACAGAGTTTGGCGTTATTACTTGATCTCCACTTGCATAAGAATGTAATCCTGCTAAGTAAAAGTTAACACCAAAGTAAGTCATCATTATAGAAAAATAAGCTAAAATCGACCATAAATTAAAAGTGTATTTTCCTCTTAAACCAGGAATTAAACGCATGTGTAAAATAAAGGCATAAATCATAATAGAAATTAAAGCCCAAGTTTCTTTTGGATCCCAACCCCAATAACGTCCCCAACTTTCGTTAGCCCACATTCCTCCTAAAAAGTTTCCAATAGTTAACATTACCAAACCAACAGTAACTGTCATTTCATTAATAATGGTAATCTCTTTAATGTTTAAGTCCATTTTCTTTTTATTCTTTTCGGTTGTAAATGCCATTAAAAATAAGGCAAAAACACCAAGAATCATTCCTAAAGAAAGTGGCCCGTAACTAGCAACAATAATAGAAGTATGTACTAAAAGCCACCAAGAATTTAAAACTGGTTGTATGTTTGCAATTTCTGGATCTAACCAATTTTGATGAGCAAAACCTAATGTAATTGCTGCTAAAAATGTAGCTGCAGCAATAGTTAAAGCAGATTTTCTTCCTATAAATAACCCGAATAACATAGTTGCCCAAGCAACAAAAATGATAGATTCGTATGCATTGGTCCAAGGTGCATTTCCGCTAATATACCAGCGAGAAATTAAACTTAAATTATGGGCAATAAATAAACCAACAATAATTATTGTTAATACTTTTACCGTATTATTAATCCATTTTTTAGAGTTGAAAATTTGCCATAAAACAAAAATTATTAAAAGTACACTTGTATAACCATAGTACTTTGCAATTTTTTGAAAAGGTTGAATTTTATTATAAGAAATTTCTAAATCTATTTTCTTTTCATCAGGATAAACTTCTGATCCAAATTTTTGTTGAAACTTTTTAATTCCGTCTAAAATTTGATTTGCTTTAGAGTAATCATTTGTTTGTTTTCCTTCTTGCAAAAGTTGAATATAAACAGGTAAAGATTGACGAACAAAAACAGAATCGGTTGCTTTAAAACCAGCAGTAGAAACTTCTGGTTGAGAAACCCATGTATTATTTTCATCACCAGGAATTGGATAGATACGTAAAATAGCACCACCAATTGCACTGTATAAAAGACCTACACGTCTATCAATTTTAATTAAATCTTTTTCAAACTTATTTTGTACATTTTTCTTTTGTGCTTCTGCTACTTTGTCTTTTATTTTATAAGCTCCGGTTGGTGTTATAAAATCAGATAAACGAGCATATTTAGCATCCATAGGTAAACTTAAAGTTTCTCTAATTTGAGTGTTTCCTTTTTCTAAATAAATTACAGGAACTTCAAACCAAAGTCTTGGGTTTTCTATAATAGAAAGTAAAACTTGGCTTGCTTCCATTCCGTTAAAAGTGTCAGTAAAACTAACTTTTCTAATCAATTCAGAAGCAAAAGTATGAGCAGGTTTCATTCTTCCGCCGGCATCTTGTATTACCAATTTATTAAAACTTTCTGCATGTTCTAAATCAACTAAATTAGCTTTTAAAATAGAATCTATTTGTTGATTTGTAATTTGATTTGGTTGATGCGCCTCGTGTTCTTGAGAAAAACTAACAGAAGAAATAAATAATGCCACTACAATAGAAAGAGCCATTTTTTTCTTTCTGATTTTTTTTAGTGATTTCTTTAAATCATCAAAACGAGTGTTTTTAGCAAAAAGAATGCAAATTAAACCCGTGTATAAAAGAGAATATCCTAAATAGGTAATAAACATTCCTAAAAAATCATGATTTACAGAAAGATGTGTTTCTTCTACTGGGCCAGATAAATCATAACTAGATTGAAAGAATTTATAACCTTTATGGTCTAAAATATGATTCATATAAATACGATAATCAAAAGTTTCATCAGTATCAATAACAGTAACTTCACTAGCATAAGAAGCCGCACTTTCTGAACCTGGATATTTTTCTAACTGAAAATCATTTAGTTTTACAGAAAAAGGAGTTTCAAGTATTTTTGCGCCATATAGCATTCTAAAATTTAAACCACCCACAGAAACTTCTTTAGAACCATCAGAATTGTATTTTCCACCAGTTAATTCGATTCTTTTAGTTTCATTATTACTAGTTACGTCTAAAACAATTACATCTAATTTTTTATCATCTTTTGGTCCGCTTACCGTTTTCATAATTCCTTTTTCGGCAGGCTTTGGTACAACAAATTGTAAACCAGCAACATTATGCAACGTTAAGTATTGAAAATTTTGAATAGAATCTTTGGTAATTGTTCCTCTTTTTTGATCAGCCATTCTAAACCAATCTCCATCATCTTTAGTAACCATTTTTAAATTACCATCAATTTTTGTAAAATTGATAGAAGCATTGTTGTCTGCAGCGTCAAAACCAACTAAAACTCCATGAATATTTTGTAGAGTTCCTTTTTTTATCCAATGTTCATGACGAGTTCCTTCTGAAGATTCTACAAAAAATAAATGGTCTACACCGTTTTCATCTTCAACTAATTTTTTTTCAGCCCAAGGTATATAATCAACTAAATCTATACTAAATTCTTGTTGTACGCCATTAGAGTTAAAGTTATCTTTATAAGACCAAGAGTTTTTACCCCAAGCAGAAAGTAAAATCGGCTCGTTAATTTCTGGTTTTTGTAAATTTCCATCATCTACAATAGCGTTTAAGTAAGTAGTTTCCGATAAAAATTTATTGGTAGTTTCTCCTTCTTTAATTAGCATAATACCTTCATAACCAACATATCTTGTAACACCTGCGCCTATTATAATAAATAAAAATGCACCATGAAACATTAGTACAGCCCATTTTTCTTTTTTGTATAGTTTGTATCTAAATATGTTTCCAAAAAAATTGATAACAAAGAAAATCATAATAGCCTCAAACCACCAAGTGTTGTAAACTAAAGCTTTAGAGGTTTGTGTTCCAAAATCATTTTCTATAAATGTAGCTATACCCATTGCAGTTGCAAAAAGGAAAAATAAAATAGCCATTAAACGTGTTGAGTACAGTAGATTGAAAATATTTTTCATCCTTAAATTTAAGTGGTTTTAAAAGAGCAACAAATTTAAGCATAAAAGCACAAATGAACTTCTAGATAGCTTTATATTTATGTAATAAAGTTTTAAAAAAATCTTAAATTTTTATGCATAAATATCATATAATCCCAAAATCGATAGAAGAAGAAGTAAAAGTAGCATTAAACTATTATCCAGAGTTAAAAAATATTCATATAGAAATTAAGTTTAAAAAAGAAATAAAAAAATCTACAATGCAAGCTAGGCCTACGTTTGATAGTTTTTTTAAATCTAAAAAAAATAGAAGATATTTAATTTTAATAAGTGAAAAGATTAAAATTTCTGATAAAGAGTTTTTTACAAAAGATGTTCCTAGAAATGTTTTTATAGGATGGATTGGCCATGAATTAGGACATATTATGGATTATCAAGATAGAAGTAAATTGAATTTAATTTTATTTGGTATTAAATATTTGTTATCTGATAACCATATTGTTGCTGCAGAAAGAGCTGCAGATTATTTTGCAGTAAAACATAATATGGAACGTTATATTTTAGAAACTAAAAATTTTATTTTAAACAATGCACAAATTTCTGAAGTGTATAAAAAAAGAATTAAAAGATATTATTTATCACCAGAAGAAATTATGGTGTTGGTTGAAGAGAGAAATCAGGCAAATACAGCTTGATATAATTAAGGTTGTTTTTCGCTTAAATATTTCCAATAACGTTTAGGAATGTGTTTAACATGTAATTTCATGTTTTTTCTTTCTGTAATATTGGTACTTGTAAAATAGTTTTTCCATAATTTTTGAAATTCGAATTCTTCTTCAGCAAAAAAGTTAGCATCGGTTTTAGAAAAATCAAAATTCTTCGGAAAATTCATTTGTATAATTTCTACTTTATGTAAGTCATAATACAAACCATAATTTCTTTGGATGTCGAAAATAACCCATTTTTGATCTGCATATCTGCTTTTAAAATGTTTAGATATAAGTGGTAATACATTAAAATCTGGAGAAATATTGGCAAAATAAATTTCGTCTTTGGTTAATTTAAACCTTACAAAAGCTTCCATTCTGTGTTTTTCTCTACTTACATTTTTAGCAATTTGAGATGTTTTTAAAACACATGGATGTGTAAAATCTGTATCTACTTTAGTAGAGCTATTAAATATGTACTTAATATAAGTTGATAAAATATCTTCGATACCCAATTGTTCGCTTAAAAAAGCATAATAAATTTTTGTAGTAGTAATTGATGAAGTTTTTGCTTTTAGTCCTTGCCAAACTCTATCTGATTTTTCTTTATCTGTGTATATTTCTTCGTTATCGGTAAATAATGATTTTTGTGTATTGTATTTGTTTTGAATAGTTTCGTTTTTTAATTTGTGTTCAAAAATGTAAAAAATACAACTTAGAAAACCTTCGAAAGAGCCATCATAAATAAGTGTTTTTTCTGTCATTTTAAGAAAATAAGTTTAGTTGAGAACTTAACATTTTATCATATTTACTCTTAGAGTTTTTTAAGATAATTGCCTTTAATTGATCGGCTGTTAAATCTCTTCTTTCAAAATGATTGCTGTTACAAACTAAAAAATACTGCGCTCTATTAAAAGCAATTCCTATTTTTTTTAAATGTTCCCAATTTAATTTTCTGTATTTTCTAGCCATTAAAATTTTGGCTACAGATTTCATGCCTACGCCGGGTATTCTGGCCAACATTCTTTTATCGGCAGTATTTACATCTACCGGAAATTCGTGTAAGTTTCTTAAAGCCCAACTTAACTTAGGATCTATATTTAAATCTAAATTTTGATGCTTTAAATTTACAATTTCATTGGTTTGAAAACCATAAAAACGCGTTAACCAATCAGATTGATAGAGTCTGTTTTCTCTTAGCATTGGTACTTCTGTACCTATTTTTGGTAATCTACTATCTAGGCTTATTGGTACATATCCAGAATAATAAACTCTTTTTAAATTATAATTTTTATAATAATGTTCTGCTGTTTTTAAAATCTGAAAATCATTTTCTCCACTAGCACCAACAATCATTTGAGTGCTTTGACCTGCAGGCGCAAATTTTGGCGTACTTTTTATAATTTTCTTTTCAGATTTGTATTGAATAATTTCATTTTTAACTTTATTCATTGGTTTTATAAAGTCTTCAAAATTTTTATCCGGAGCTAATAGTTGTAATCCTGATTTGGTAGGTATTTCTATATTTACACTTAATCGGTCTGCATATAAACCAGCTTCTCTCATTAACTCGTCAGATGCGCCAGGTATCGATTTTAAATGAATATAGCCGTTGAAGTTTTCTTCTAAACGTAATTTTTTTGCAACGGCAACTAAACGTTCCATTGTGTAATCTGCACTTTTAAAAATCCCCGAGCTTAAAAAAAGACCTTCAATATAATTTCTCCTATAAAAATTGATGGTTAAATCTACTACTTCTTGTACTTTAAAAGCAGCTCGTTTAACATCGTTACTTTTTCTGGTTACGCAATATGCGCAATCAAAAATACAATGATTGGTTAATAATATTTTTAACAAAGAAACACAACGTCCATCTTCTGTATAAGAATGACAAATACCCATGCCTGTAGCATCTCCTAAACCTTTGTTTGTATTTGTTCTTTTACTTCCGCTAGAAGAACATGAAACATCGTATTTAGCAGCATCTGCAAGTATTTTAAGTTTTTCTAGTGTTCTTGAAAAAGACATAAAGTGCCGTTTATTAGTTTTTTAAATGATTTTTTTTAGCAAAAAAATAGTGATGTAATTTACAAAATAATTAAAGTTTTTTATCAATAAAATGTATTTTAACAAACAAAAATCCAATTTTATCAATTGGATTTTGTGTAATGTATTTATTATTAGGTAATTCTTTTTTAATCTACCCAAATAGATTTTGTATTTACAAATTCTTTAATTCCATACCCTGAAAGTTCTCTTCCGTACCCACTATTTTTTATTCCGCCAAAAGGCATTCTTGGGTCAGATGCTACTAATTTATTTACAAAACTATTACCAGCTTCTAATTGCAATGCAATTTTTTCGCCTCTATTTTTATCACTAGTAATTACACCAGAACCTAAACCAAATGTAGAGTTATTTGCAAGTTCTATCGCTTCATTTTCATCTTTTGCTTTTATAACAGATGCAACAGGTCCAAATAATTCTTCATCAAAAGCTGTCATTCCTGGTTTTAAATCTGCTAAAATTGTTGCAGGATAATAAGCGCCTTTTCTTTCCGGAATTTTTCCTCCTAAAAGTAGTTTTCCTCCTTGTTTAATTGTTTTTTCTACTTGTTGATGAATTTCATCTCTTAAATCAATTCTAGCCATAGGGCCATAATAAGTGTCTTTATCTGTAGGAATTCCCATTTTAGCTTTTTTCATTTTTTTTATAAAAAGCTCTAGAAAAGAATCATAAACTTCTTCTAAAACTATAAAACGTTTGGCAGCAATACAAGTTTGTCCGTTGTTTTGTAATCTACCAAAAGTGGCTAAATCTGTAGCTTTTTCTAAATCTACATCTTCTAAAATAATGTAAGCATCGCTACCACCTAATTCTAAAACAGTTTTTTTAAGGTTTTTTCCTGCAATTTTTGCAACAGATCTACCAGCAGGTTCGCTACCAGTTAAAGTAACGGCAACAATATTTTTGTTTTCTATAATTGGTTCTATATTATCTGATGTTACGTTTAAGTTGGTAAAACATCCTTTAGTAAAACCAGCTTTATTAAAAGCTTCTTCAATAGCAAAAGCACAACCTTGTACATTTGATGCATGTTTTAAAACGGTGGTATTACCAGCCATAAGTGCTGGTGCAGCAAAACGAATTACTTGGTAAAAAGGAAAGTTCCAAGGCATAATTGCTAAAACAGCACCTAAAGGTTGATAAGTTACATAGCTTTTAGATGCTTCTGTTTTTATAGTTTCATTGGCCAATAATTTTTCTGCATTATCTGCATAATACCTACAAACCAAAGCACATTTTTCTATTTCTTTTACAGATTGAGTAATTATTTTACCCATTTCTTCTGTAGCTATTTGTGCGTATTTTTCTTTGTTAGTTTCTAAAATATCAGCTAATTTATGCATTAAAATTGCTCTTTCTTTAAAACTAGTTTTTTTCCAGGATTGATATGTTTTGTTTGCAATTACAATTTTATTTTCTGTCTCTTTTATAGAAATTCTATTGTAACTAGCTATTTCTTTTTCCGTTGTAGGATTTATTGATATTGTTGTTTGCATTTTTTTATTTTTTAGAAATGATGTTATTTACAAAACTTTCCCATTCTGCAAATTTAGCTTCTTTCATAACACGTTCCATTTTTACTTGTCCACCTTTTTTCTTGTTATTATCATTCCAATCATGAAAAATTTCTACAGGAATTAGGGTAACTTTTACACCTTTTAAAGCTTTACTTCTTGCTACTTTGTAATTTTTATTAGCATCTTTTAAAAAGTTGTCTAAAGCTTCAACAATTTTAGAATTGTCTGCTTTTAAATCGGAACCTAAATACCAAGAATGATAAAACTCACCATCATCAAATCTTTTTGCACAAATGGTGTATTCTGTTATTTGAGTAGCAAATTTTTCTTCTAAATGTTGAATAGCGTCATCCATTTTATTAACAGATAATTGAGAACCAACTGTGTTTAAGAAAAACTTTGTTCGTCCGGTAATTTTAATTTCTGCTCTTTCTACATCAGTAAACTCAATTGTATCACCAATTAAATATCTCCAAGCACCACTTACGGTACTTATTATTAAAATATAATCTGTGTTAGTTTTAACTTCATCTAAAGTTAAAGCAGGCGCATTTTGTTTTATAGAACCATCTTCATTAATATAATCAGGATTCATAGGTACAAATTCAAAATAAATACCATTTTCTGTATTTAATTGCATTGCATCTGTTTCTGGTCTTACTTGTGTGGCAATATAACCTTCGGATGCTAAATAAGTATCTATAATTGTAACAGGTTTGCCTAAAAGTGCTTTAAAACTTTTTTCATAAGGCCCAAATGCAACTCCACCAGAGGTGTAAACTTGTAAGTTTGGCCAGATTTCGTGAATGTTATTTAATTTATGATGTTCAATTACTTTTTGTAGCATTAATTCTATCCAAGACGGAATACCACTTAAAGCACCAATATCCCAACTTTTGGCATTTTCTGCAATGTGTTGTACACGTTTATCCCAATCATCTATTTTAGCAATTTCTTCGCCAGGTTTGTAATAACCTTTAAACCAAAAAGGAATATTACTAGCACTTATTCCGCTAATTTCTCCTTCTAAATGATCTTCTTTTTCATCTAAATCTGTAGAACTACCAAGCATCATAATGTCTTTTTCAAAAAAATCTGCTGGTAAATCAAAATTATTTAAAGAAGTAACTTGTTTTATACCAGAGCTTCTAATTGCATCAATCATACTATCTGTAACAGGAATTCTTTTGCTAGATTTACCTGTTGTACCAGAACTTAATGCAAAATAAGAAGGGTTACCAATCCAAGTTACATTTTCTTCTCCTTCGTGAATTTTTTTCCACCATTTTTCGTTTAAAGAATTGTAATCAAAATAAGGTACTTTTTTTGAAAATTCAGTTTGTAAATTATCACTATTTAAAATTTCTTCAAAATGATAATATTGCCCAAATTGAGTTTCTTTAGCAGTTTCTAATAATTCTGATAAAACTTTTTGTTGTGCTTCTTTATGATTAATTTCTGATGCAAAAGTATCTGTTAAATTGATAATTCCTTTTATTATATTTCCTAAGATTGCCATTTTTTATTTGTTTTATACAAAGATGCTAATAGAATAAGGTTAAGTTTAACTCTATTCAGTTTTTGTTTAATTCAAATGAGAATTAATAAGTATTTATGTAACTTTTAAAAATAAATGATATTTATAATTATAAAGCTAATTTGTTTTGCACTTTATTATTACTTAATAAACATTGTCAGTTTGTGGCTTAAAAACATCTATTTTTAAATAAAAAACCCCAAACATATGTTTGGGGTTTTTTATTTAGTTTTGATTAAAAGCTTACTTATTTAATACTTTCATTATTTTATGAAAGACTTCATTATTTTCATAAACTCCTTGAAATTCGTTAGATTTAGCTCCGTAAGCAAAAATAGGAACCATAATAGCTGTATGATCATAGGAAGCAAAATAACCTTCTATTTGATGAGTTTTTACATTTCCTTGCGGAATGCTAAAGCCAGAAGTTTCATGATCTGCAGTAATAATAACCAGCGTTTCTGGGTTGTTGTCTGCAAAAATTAAAGCTTCTGTAATGGCTTTATCAAAATCTATAGATTCTGCTAAAATACCTGCAGTATCATTAGAATGACCTGCATGATCTATTTTTGCAGCTTCAATCATTAAAAAGAACGGTTTTTCTTTCTTTTTTAAGAAATCTAACCCTGTTTTTGTTGCTTCTGCTAAAACACTTCCTCTACCATCTGTAATAGATTTCATGCCATGTTCAGACATAAAAATTCCTACTTTATTTTCTGTAGATTCTTTTAAATCTGTAATGTTTTTAAGAATTTTAAAATGATCTGTAATGTTTGTGTTTTTAAAAGCAACAGAACCACCACCAATAAAAAGATTCAATTTACTGTTGATTAAGTCTTTAGAGATAACAGCGTCATCAGATCTATCTATAGCATGTGCATAAAAAGAAGCAGGCGTTGCACCTAAAATTCCATCGGTAGTAATACAAGCAGTAGAAAAACCTTGTTTATTTAAAATTTCTGTAATGTTTTTTAAAGGTTTTCTATCAACATCGGTACCAATAGCTCTATTATTTGTTTTTTCACCAGTTGCTAAAGCTGTACCTGCAGCAGCAGAATCTGTTGTAAAATCGTCTGCAGCTTGTGTTTTTATAAAGCCAATACTTTTTAATTGAGTTAAAGATAAAGCACCATTATTAGCCAATGCAGTAGAGGATATTTGAGCCAAACCATTTCCATCACCAATTAAAAGGATAATGTTTTTAACAGGAAAACCTTGCTGATCTTTGTTAAATGTTGGTTTGTAAACCTTAGAAAAAGTAGTAGAAGTTACCAATCTGTTAGGTAAAGATTTAAAATAACTAACACACTTAAAAGGATGATCTGTATTAATAATATCGACACCCATTTCTGATAAAACCCTCCAGGCTCTTTTAGAATCTGGGCTTGCCCAAAAACGAAAAGGTTTGTTGGTTTTATCGGCTTTTGCTAAAACATCAGCAACTCTTTTTTCATCATCATGTGTCAATCTTCCTTTTCCATTCCACTCAGAAAATTGTTTAAAATTTAAACTAACCATCGCAATTTTTTTCCAAACTTCTGATGAAACCTCAGTTTCTAATTCTTGATAATCAAAAAAGATAAAATCTGGATACTTTACATAATTTGAAGCTTTAGGTCTGTTGCCAGAAATAATAATTTTGATGTTTTTATTGTTGATTACTTTAGGGTGTTTTTCTAAAATTTCAACAAGTTTATTTAGGGTTTTAATAGCATCGGATTTAATATCGACTAAAAGGATTAATTGTTTGTCCTTTTTATACTCCATGTTAAAAACCGTTTCTATTGGTTTTAAGTATAAGGTTTCTAGGGTTTTAGACGCAGAAATATCCTCGTAATTATGAGCGACATATAAATGATTATCTTTTAGAAAAATATCTGCTTCAAAAGAAGTTGCTCCGTTTGCAAAAGCATTCCAAAAAGGTACAGATTGGTTATAATCATTATGAGAATGAATAATGGCTTCTTTTTGAGCCAAAATATTGTTGTTTAGACCTGTTAAAAAACAAATTAAGGCCAAAATTAGTTTAAAATTATATTTCATTATTTTTTATTTATGATGAATTGCATTTAGAATTTTATGGTAGATTTCATTGTTTTCATAAATTCCTTGAAAACGTTCTGAATCTTTTCCTTTTGCAAAAACCGGAATTAAAGTTCCGCTATGTTGGTCGTTATTAAAATTGATAGAAACGCTGTCTGCTTCTTCAGATCTTTCTCCTGTTTCTTCATCGATTACATAAGATTTGCCAATGCTAACACCACCAGTTTCATGATCTGCTGTAACAATTAAAAGCGTATTTGGGTGTTTTTTTACATATTTTAAAACAACACCAATTGTTTTATCAAAATCTAAAACTTCTTGTTTTAATAATTCGGCATCCATTGCATGACCGCCCCAATCTATATAAGAGCCTTCTATCATAAAAAAGAAAGGTTTTCCTTTTTCTGTAAAATAATCTAAACCTAATTGTGTAGCATCTTGTAAAAAACTATTTCTACCTTCTGTTTTAGAAGGTAAACCTTCTTCTGCTAATAAATATCCATTTTTTTTATTAATGTTAAATTTAGAGAGCTTAACTGAGTCTAGTTTATAGTTTTTTGCTAATAATTCTGAATACAAATCTTGTTTGTCCGTTCTTCTTTTAAAATGTTTTAATCCACCGCCAGCAAAAAAATCTACATTAGATTTTATAAAATCTAAAGCAATGTCTTCATGTAAATCTCTGTCTTTTACATGCGCATAAAAAGCAGCTGGTGTTGCATGTGTAATAGGCGTTAAACTTACCAAACCAGTTTGATAATCTTCTTTTTGTAAAGTTTCTAAAATGGTTGGTAAAGGCAAACTATCTTTAGACATACCGATGGCTCTTTTGTAAGTTTTTTCTCCTGTAGAAAAAGCTGTTGCACCAGCAGCAGAATCTGTAATTGTATGGCTTGTACTAGGCGTTTTTATAAAACCAATGTTTTTAAATTGTTCAAAATTAGGAGTGTCTTCACCAAAATAAAAAGCTGTAGAAATTTGTGCAAGTCCCATACCATCACCAACCATAAGTATAATATTTAAAGGCTCTTCTTGTGTGGTTTCTATATTGCTTTTTTTACAACCTATGTAAGAAATAGCTGTTAAGATTAGCAATATAATTTTTGTTTTTTTTATCATTCTTTTAAAAAATTGAAATGTTATTTGTTGTTATTTATAAAGAAAAGGGAGCTTCTTTGTTATAAGAAGAGCTCCCTTAAACATAAAACAATAAAAAACTAATAACCTTTATTTTGTTCTAAATAACCAGGGGTGTTAGAGGCACCATCTATTGCTACTTGTGGAATAGGGAATAACCTGTTATTTACGTCTGTATCTGTTTTTTCTGTCCAAGAATCTTCGTAATGGCTAAAACGTATTTGGTTGGTTCTTCTTAAACCTTCCCAATAAAACTCAAAACCAAGTTCTCTATATAAAATATCTATATCTATGCTAGAAAGTGCAGTTGGTAAAGGTTCTCTAGCTGTTCTAGAAGTTTTTACCATGTTTACATCTGCTAAAGCAGCTGCATTATCACCTTTTCTTAGTAGTGCTTCTGCACGCATCATGTAAATTTCTGCATAACGCATTAATACTAAATCTACACTACTATAATTGTTTCCGTTATTAGAGGTGTGGCTAAATTGATATTTAGAAACTCTGTAACCGGTGTGGTGTGCTCTTCCTTCGTTTGTAAAATCTACATTTAAAGTAAGGTTTACATAGTCTACATTTTTATCAGTACCATTTCCTTTTATTTGCTTTATAGGATAAATTCTGTAACCATCATCACAAGTATAAAAAGCACCGTTTTCATCTTTTCTAGCTGCCCAAGTTACACCTCTTAAAATACCTCTATCAATTTCAAAATCTTCTGCAGAAACACAGTAATAATGATCTTCATCATTTAAAGGAGAAAGTCCTGTAAGGTCATCTAAACCATAAGCAACTTCTTGTGTGTTTTTTTGAAGAAATCTTGGGTCTGCATCTGCAGGATCTGTGCTACCATACGCATTTACCCAAGTTTGGTAAAAATCGGATGTAATTGCTGGTCCGTCTGTACCATCTGCGCTTGTATACTCTGGTCTTGGAAACATAGAACCTGGTAAAGACCAATATGCCCATCGGCTATGTTCATTCTTTAAAACACCTCTTTGATCTAAAGCAAAGATAAGTTCTGGATTACTGTTGTTGTCATCATTAAATAAATCGAAATATTCTGGTGATAAAGAAAATTGACCAGAGTTGATAATGTTGTCTGTATACTCAATAACTTTATCCATATCTTCTGTTGTAAAATTAGGAGTTCCGTAAGGATCTCTATAAACAGCAGCATTTAGATTTAATCTTGCTAAAAATCCCCAAACTGCAGCTTGTGTCATTCTACCAGGACCTTTGTCTGTATTTATTACATCAACAACAGATAATAATTCGCTTTCTATATAATCGATAGCATCTTGTCCTCTTAAAATTTCTGAATTTACATTAGAAGATTCTTTTTTAAAAGCCAATCCCCAGCTATCTAAAGTTAACATGTTTAAATATGCTCTTAAAGCCTTCATTTCATATAAAGCGCTTTCTGCTTCTGTATTACCTTCTTCTGCCATTGGTGTTAAAACCTCAATTGCAGTTACGGTTCTAGAGATATTTATGGTAAGCTCTGTCCATGCACTTTTAACTAAATCGTTTGTTGGTGTAATAGAATGTGTGTGTGCTGCTAAAAATTTACCACCATCGTACCAATCGGTTCCACCTCTGTAAGGTAAAATAGCTTCATCACTCGGTATTAATTGTAATCCGTAATAATTGGTGTGTCTCCACGTCCAAGCAATTTGTCCGTATGCAGGTGCTATAGCACCGCTAATAGCTTCTGCTTGTCCGCTACCAGATAAAGATTCGTCTAAAACTTCTTCTTTTAAATCGCTACAGCTAGATAAAAATATTAAGCTAATTGCAAGTACTGTATTTTTTATTCTATTTTTCATTTGTTGTCTTATTAAAATTCTACATTTAGACTTAAAAGGATTGTTCTACTTTTTGGGTAACTGAAATAATCGATACCAAAAGTTTGAATACCACCAACAGGGCTTCCTGTATTAATTTCTGGATCGAAACCACTATAATCTGTAATAACAAATAGGTTTTGCCCAGTAATTGATAGGCGAAGATTTTTAATGTTATCACCAAGACCTAATGCTTCTGATGTAAAATTATAACCTAAAGTAGCGTTGTTTAATCTTAAGAAATCTCCATTTTCTAAATACCTTGTAGATACTAAATTAGAGTTGGTTGCAGATTCATCTAAATATTCTATTGCTCTATCTGTTGTGTTAAAAGAGTTAGCTAAGTTACCTTTGTTAAATGAAGACATGGCAACGTGGTTATATATTTTATGACCACCAGCTCCGTTAAAGTTTAGTCCTAAATCAAAGTTTTTATAGTTAAAGTTTAAATAGAAAGCGTAGATATAATCAGGTAAAGCGTTACCCGCAACAATACGATCATCATCTAAAATTTCTCCGTCGTTGTTAGAATCTGCAAACTGATTTAAACCATCTGCACCAATACCTATAAACTCTTGAATGTAAAAAGCTCCGATAGACTCTCCATTTAAAACTCCGTTAATAGTAGCACCTGTTTGTCCTGAACCTTGAGCTGAACCAGTTGTTAGTATTTTATATGGCGAGTTATTTACTTGGTTTTTAGTAATTGAAATATTACCACCAATGTTGTAAGAAAAATTATCATTTACATAATTATTGTAATCTAAGGCAATTTCTACACCTGTATTTTTTATTTCCATATTAGGAATGTTTGTCCAGTAACTAGAAACAGGAACAATTGGATCTGTAGGAGAAACCTCTAGTAAAATATTATCTGTTACTTTATTAAAATAATCTACAGTACCAGTTAATTTATTATCAAACAAACTAAAATCTAAACCAATATTGGTTTGTGTAGAAACTTCCCACTGAATATTTGGGTTTGCCAAACGTGTAAATATAGATCCGTAAGGGTAACCACTTAGATCAGAAGCACTAGAATCTAACGGATAGGTGTTGTTATCTGTATTACTTTCTGTATAACTTGCTTGAGTTATTTTAGAAGGAATTTCTTGACTACCTGTTTGTCCCCAACTTGCTCTTAATTTTAAGTTATTGATGTAATCTGAATTTGCTAAAAAGCTTTCTTTACTGATGTTCCATCCTAAGGCAACAGAAGGAAAATATCCGTATCTATTGTTTTCTCCAAATTTAGAAGATCCATCTGCACGCATTGTTGCAGTTACCAAATATTTATCGTCTAAAGTATAATTTACTCTACCAAAAAATGACTGTAACTCATTTATAGTTGCATACGCAGATTGTATTGTTTGCTGATTTGCAGTTTCTAATTGGTATCTTGGCTCTACACCATTATCAGGAAAACCTTCTAAATAAAATTGTTTCTGACTTACTTCTGTTTGTTGATATGAATGCCCTAATAAGAAAGTAAAACTACTTTTTTCTTTATATAAGTTATACGTTAACGTGTTTTCTACAAGCGTATTACTGTTTTTTGTTGTAGCTGTATTTACACTACCTAAAGTTGTATTCGTTTCTGTAGCATAAGGCATGTATTGTACATCTCTTTCTGTAATAGAATAATCTACACCAACGTTTAATTTGTAAGTTAAACCATCTATAATTTGATAAGAAGGAGAAATATTTGCTAAAATTCTGTTATTGTTTGTATAGTCTCCATAAATAGTTTCTTCTATAAAAGGATTTAAAATATCATTACTTAAATTTCCTTTTAAAACGCCATTTTCATAAGGAGAATCTGTAGGATTTAAGCTTAACATTTTACCAACTACAGAGCTAGAGTTTGGTCTTGTATTATCTAATTTAGTAGCTGTTAAATTAAAAGTTACATTTAATTTATCATTTATAGCTTTTTGAGTTAAGTTTAAACGGCCAGAGTAACGTTTTAAATTACTGTTTCTTAGAATACCTTCTTGGTCATCTACTCCAATAGAGGCAGCATAAGAAGAGTTTTCTGTACCACCACTCATAGAAAAGTTGATGTTTTTAGATACAGCAGCTCTTGTTAGCTCATCTTGCCAATCTGTAGCCGCTCCTCCATCAATTAAAGTACCATTTACAGCGTTTACATTTGCTCTAAATTCATCAGCAGTAAAAACATCAACTTTATTAGCCAATGAAGAAAAACCACTAGAAAGAGTTAAGTTTATTTTTGTTTTACCTTTCTTTCCTTTTTTGGTTGTAATTACAATTACACCATTTGCAGCTCTAGAACCATAAATTGCGGCAGAAGACGCATCTTTTAAAACCTCTATACTTTCTATATCTTGCGGATTTATAAAGTTTAAAGGATTAGAAGCAACGCCGTTACCAGAATTATCTAAAGCAAAACCATCTACAATGTAAAGTGGAGTAGTACCAGAACGTAAACTACCAACACCTCTAATAACAACATCTTGTGTTGCACCAGGCTCTCCACTAGAAGAAGATACATTTACACCGGCAACTTTACCTTGTAATAATTGTCCTGCATTTGCAACTACACCTTTGTTAAAATCTTCACTTTTTACAGATGAAATTGCACCTGTTACATCAGATCTTTTTTGAGATCCATAACCTACAATTACCACTTCATCTAAAGAGTTTGCTGTTTCTTGTAAACTAATTTGTAAATTTTGATTGCCAGAATAAGCAACTTCTTTTGTTTGGTATCCTAAATATGAAAATATTAAAGTACCTTTTTCTTGGTTTAATTCAATAACAAAATTACCATCAAAGTCTGTTGTTGTACCTTTGTTTGGTTGTCCTTTTAAAACAACAGAAACATTAGGTATTGGTATGCCATCTGCATCAGAAATCACGTTTCCTGATACTTGAACTTGCGCATTAGTATAAGATAAGCAACTTATGGCAAGTACTAATAATAAGTAAAATTTTTTCATTTAATTTAAGTTTTTGGTTGACATAAAAGTAGTCTGCCAAAAACCCTATTAGTGGTGTTTTTGTTTCTGTAAGGTGGATAAAACGTTCAAATTGGTATAAAAAAGAAACAGATTAGGTGTGCTTTTGTTACAGTAACAATTCGCTAACATTAAGAAAATCCTATAGTAACAAAGTAATTAATTAAATTGTTCTTTAAATTCTTTAGGACTTTTACCAAAATGCTTTTTAAATGCTTTACCAAAGTATTTAGGATCGTTATAACCGCACTCAAAACTAATTTCTGAAATGTTTAATTTGTTAGCTTTTAGTAAAACCTCTGCTTTTTGAAGTCTTAAAGACATAATTACATCAGAAGGAGATTGTTTTAAGTTTTCTTTAAATAATCTGTAGCATTTTACTCTAGAAATATCTAATAAGTCTACTAGCATTTCTACATTAAAGGCAGCATTATGTATTTCACTTTTAATAATTTCTAAACTCTTTTTTAGTAATTTATCATTGGCAGTTAATACTTGATCTTTGTTTGTTAAAATGTCAAATATTTTTTGTTGAAATTGATTTTCTTCTGTAGAAATTTGTTTTTTATTGATAAGTGAATCCATTTTTTTATGAATAAAAGATTCGCTTGCAGGTAGCTGTATTAAAGTGTCTATGCCAAATTCTATAGACTGCTCTCTTAATTCGTAATTGATGTCTTCGGATATGTATATTAAAGGAATCTTTTTTCTTTGTATTTCATCAGAATTATTTAGAAAATGTAAAAGTTCTTTAGAAAAATTTACTTGATATAAAACAATGATATTAAAAGAAATCTGTTTTGTGGCAGAATTTAAATTACTTGCAGTGTTTTCGAAAATTAAATTGTAATTATTATGCTCTAAGATTTGATTTGCAGTTGTAAAATTTTCTTCATCACTAAAAATTAAAACATTTTTTTTATCGTTAGATAAATTTTCTTCTTCTTTAAAATATTTCCAAGAAATGGTTTCTATTTGCTTGTTATTTGTATCAATAGAAGTAACAGGTATTTGTAAAGCAATTTTAAATTTAGATTTTAAGTCATTATTATTAAACTCGCCTTTTAAATCAATCAATAATGTTTGCAAGGCTTTAAAATAAGGGCTGTAATGTAAAACACTATACCAGTTGTTTATTAAAAGACTACTATTAGAAGCAATTTCTATAATTAATTTAGAGTTTTTATAATTAATATTTACATCTAATTTGCTTCCTTTATCTGAGTATTTACTAATGTCATTGAATAAGTATTGCAACATTAATCTAAAGCGTAAAACATCAATTTCTACCCAATTAATATTGGTGTCAATGTTAAAATTAAAATCAACTTTATTATTATGTAAAGACTTTTCTAATTTACTGATACTTTTCTTTAAAACCGGAAATAGATGAACGGCAGATATTTTTATTGGACCAATATTTTTGATGTGACTTAAGTAGTTCCATTCTGAAATTAGCGTGACTAATTTATTGGATTCTTGAAGAATCTCTTTTTTGTTTTCTGAACTATCAGCTAAAGAATTTGTTTTTTTTATAATTTTAGAAATAGGATCTTGAAATTCTGATAAGACAAAAGTTTTAAATTTTTCTATTTCAAAATCTTCGTTTTTTAAATTGTTGTGTAGTTCTAGTAATTTTTCTTTTTGAAGTAAAATTTCTTTATTTTTTTCATCTAACTTATTATTAATGGTTTGTAAGTCTTTTTTTTGATTTTCAATAACTTTTGTTCTCTCTATAATTTTATTTTCTAACTTTTTTTGCTGTGCAATAGCAGCTTTGTTTTTAACGTAAATAAATAGAATTGCGCAAATTAAAATTAATGTAGTTAGTAAGATGTAAAAAAGAATAGTTTGGTAAAATGGTTTTTTTACTTGTAAAGAAAAAAGAAGTTCAGTTTTGCCATTTTTACCTTCTTTAGCT
This sequence comes from Polaribacter sargassicola, assembly GCF_021991835.1. Classification (GTDB taxonomy): domain Bacteria; phylum Bacteroidota; class Bacteroidia; order Flavobacteriales; family Flavobacteriaceae; genus Polaribacter; species Polaribacter sargassicola. The sequence goes on along the minus strand of NZ_JAHDAU010000004.1, from coordinate 308,439 downwards.
AAAAAAGTATACTTGCCAGAAGTAAGATTACTGTAACTTATTTCATTATTAACGTTTAATAAAATCCAATTATTATCGTGTCCTTCTAATTTGTAATATATTTTTTTTTCAATTTTTAAAGGAAAACAAATTGGTACTAAATCTATGTCGATATGATTTTGATTGTGTTGTTTTACAATATTAGAATCAAAATTCTCATTATAATCTACCAATAATTTAAGTTTAGCTTTAGTGTTATTAAATTGAATGTTGTTAGGGTTAAAATAATTTAAACCATTAATTCCGCCAAAATATAAATCTCCTTTTGCGTCTTGATAATAAGCACCTTCAGAAAACTCAGAAACTTGCCAACCACCTTTTGGATAAAATGCTTTTACAGCAAAATTATTTTTATTGATAACAGCAATACCTTTTGTTGTGCTAACCCAAACTTCTTTATTATTGGTTAAAATACCATAAACTAGCTGACTTGGTAAGCCTTCTTTTTCTGTAATGTTTTTTATGATGCCTTTTTCTTTATCAAAAACACTTAAACCGCCCAGAGTTGCTACCCAATAATAACCAGTGTGTTTATCTTTATAAACAGCATAAGTACTATTGCTTAAAATACCTTTTTGAGTATTAATGGTTTGTAGTTCTCCATTTTTTAAATCTATTAATTTTACTTTTTTATTATTAGAGTTTACAATTTTTTCTTCTTTATGGTAGTTAGAAAGTTCTTTTTGTACTTCAATTGTTTGTAGCTTTCCTTTACTGATGTTTAATATTTGTAATCCATTGTTTTCAGTGGCTAAAATGAGTTCATTATCTAAGAATTTTAAATCTCTTATATGATATTTTGTTAGTAATTCTTGTCCATTAAAAGCTTCAAATTTATTGTTGTCTAAATTAAATTTAGCAACACCTCCCCAACAAGCAATCCATAATTGTTTTTTATCATCTTCATAAATAGAATAATTACGATTATTAGGTAATTTTAAATAATCATCTGCATTGTATAAAATATAAGATCCATTTTTCATTATTTTAATAATACCTGCATAAGTTCCTACCCAAATTGTTCCATCAGAAGCAGTAAATAAAGAGCGAATACGTTTCCAATCTGGTTGATGAATGGCTTCTTTAATGATAAATTTCTTGTAATTTTTAGACTCAGAATTATAAGAATATAGTCCTTTTGTATAATAACCTAGCCAAAGTTTACCATCTAAACCTTTGGTAATTGCTCGTAATGTTTCGTTAGGAATGTTTGGCGATTCTAAAGGATGAGGTGAAACAGAAAGAATTTTATCAGAATTAGAATAAGCCATACAAATTCCGCCATCTTTTGCGCCCAGCCAAATGTTGCCAAAAAGATCTTCGTGTAAAGTTTCTATTTCGTTGCTGTTAAAGCTTGTAGAAGAGTAAGGGTCTTTTAGGTAGTTTTCTATATGGTAATTATTGGTTTTGTCTAATTTATTTTTAATGATAAATAAGCCATTTTTAAGAGTTGCATACCAAATATTACCAGTTTTGTCTTTTAAAACATCATTAATAACAAGATGCGGATACCTGAGTAAGAGAATGTTTTTTAAAGTTGCTGTTTCAGAAACATCATTTGTTTTTTCGGATTTTATAAACTGACCAGAAATAAATTCGTAACAATTAATTGACGTGTAGACTAAAATGTTACCGTTTTTAGAAATAGAAATATCAGTTGGCTTTTCTTTAAAAGTGAAGTTTTTAAATTTTTTATTACCTATATATCTGCTAATTTTTTTATCCTCAGTAATAATCCATATTCTGCCTTTTATATCCCTTTTTATTTTAGTGATAAAATTACCTGCAATGGTGTTTTTATTATCTATGTCGTTTTTAAAGATGGTAAATTTGTAACCATCAAAATAATTTAAACCATCCCAAGTAGCAATCCATAAACCACCATTAATATCGTTTTCTATATCTCTTACAGAATTATTAGAAAGACCGTTGTTTACTGTAAAGTTTTCAAATTTAATTTCTTGTCCAAATGTTTGTATTAATATAAAAAAAACGATGTAGGTTACTCTTGTCATGCTGGGTTTTTTAACCTACAAGCGTACAATAGTAAGTTTACTTAAACATAAATGGAGTGTTAACTAAAAGACAATAATAGTTAAGTAAAAAAGTAAAGTTTTTAAAAAGATAAAAGAGGAATTATTTTGAGGTATCTATTCTGTTATTTCTTTTCATAATTTTAATAACATCATCAATAGGTAATGATTCTTTTGTGTGATTTTCTCTACCTGTCATTGTTTTGGCTGCAAAAAGAGAATTTATAATGGCTTCTTCTGTTGCTTCTATTACGGCTAAAAAGAGTGGAGTTATAGCACCGTTTTTTAATTCTTTTTTATCTAGAAACATAGATTCATTACGATATGGAATAAAATTTTCTTTTGCTGTAGATACTGCAATAACATAATCGCCACTACCATTAGAAGCGATACCACCTGTTTTGGCTAAACCCATTATGGCTCTTTTTGCAAGTCTTTCTAAATTTCTAGCGCTAAGAGGTGCATCTGTCATAACAACAATCATACAAGAACCATCAACATCATAAGTGTAACTTCTAGGATAATTGTCTAATTCTTTAGCTATTGGCACACCATCTATTTGTAAAACACCTCCGTAATTAGTTTGTACCAATACACCAACTGTATAAGCTCCAAATTTTTTGGGTATTATTCTAGAAGATGTTCCTATGCCTCCTTTATATTGAAAGCAAATTGTACCAGTACCTGCACCAACATTACCTTCTTCTACAGTTCCTTCTTTAGCATTATTAATAGCAGCTAAAACATGTTTTTCATTTACATGTCTGCCTCTTATATCATTTAGCCATCCATCGTTAGTTTCACCAACAATAGGATTTACAGAAAATATGTTTTCATTTCCTTTTTGTTTTAGCGTGTAAGTAATAAGTGCGTTAGAAGCTTCTGGTACACTTAGTGTATTTGTTAAAATAATTGGCGTTTCTATGTTACCTAATTCTTTTACTTGGCTATAACCAGCTAATTTACCAAAACCGTTACCTAAATAAATTGCGGCCGGAACTTTAGATTGAAATATATTACCAGAATGAGGAAGTATTGCAGTAACTCCGGTTCTAATACTGTCTCCTTTTATAAGTGTTGTATGACCAACTTTTACACCTTTAACATCTGTAATGGCGTTTAATTTACCAGTTTTTAAAACTCCTATTTTAATTCCGTAATCTCTAGCTCTTTTGTTTTGAGAAAATACAATGTTAAAAATAAAGATAAATAATATGGCTAATATTTTGTGCTGATTCATTTTGTTTGTAATTGATATTAGCGAAATTAGTTTTTTTTAGAAATAAAATAATATCTAATGCTAGTTGATAGGTAAAAAAAAATCCCAAACAAATTTGTTTGGGATTTTTTATTTTTAAGACTCTGTTTCTGTTCGAGTTTCTTTCTTCTTTTCTCCTTTGGTAATATTAATTGTGAGTCTGTTTTTTTCTTCATCAAAATCCATAATAATGGTATCTCCTTCATTTAATTTAGAGTTCACAATTTCTTCAGCCAAAGCATCTTCTATATATTTCTGAATAGCTCTTTTAAGAGGTCTTGCACCGTATTTTTTATCAAAACCTTTATCAGCAATATAATCTTTTGCTTTTTCGCTTAAGTTTAAAGTATAGCCTAAATTAGATATTCTATGTAATAATTTATCTAACTCAATATCTATAATAGAATGAATGTCTTCTCTTTCTAGCGCATTAAATACAATTACATCATCTATTCTATTTAAAAACTCAGGTGCAAAAGATTTTTTTAGAGCGCCTTCAATTACAGATTTTGCATGTGCATCTGCTTGTTCTTTTTTAGAAGCTGTACCAAAACCAACACCACCACCAAAGTCTTTTAATTGACGAGCACCAATGTTAGAAGTCATAATAATAATGGTGTTTCTAAAATCAATTTTTCGTCCTAAACTATCAGTAATATGTCCGTCATCTAAAACTTGCAATAACATATTAAACACATCTGGATGTGCTTTTTCTATCTCATCTAATAAGATTACAGAATAAGGTTTTCTTCTTACTTTTTCTGTTAATTGTCCACCCTCTTCATATCCAACATAACCAGGAGGTGCACCAATTAAACGAGAAATAGCAAACTTCTCCATATATTCACTCATGTCAATTCTAATTAAAGAATCATCAGAATCAAATAATTCTCTAGCTAAAATTTTAGCTAATTGTGTTTTACCAACACCTGTTTGACCTAAGAAAATAAAAGAACCAATAGGTTTGTTAGGATCTTTTAAACCAACTCTATTACGTTGTATTGCTTTTACAACTTTAGTAACTGCCTCATCTTGGCCAATTACTTTTCCTTTTATTAAGCCAGGTAACTCATGTAAACGATGGCTTTCTGCTTCTGCAACTCTGTTTACAGGAATACCTGTCATCATAGAAACAACTTCTGCAACATTGTCTTCTGTAACAATTTCTCTATTTAACTTAGAGTCGTCTTCCCATTGTTTTTGAGCAGAATCTAAAGCAGCTTCCATATTTTTTTCGTCATCACGAAGTTTAGCTGCCTCTTCATACTTTTGGCCGTTTACTGCTTTTGTTTTACGTTCTTTTATAATTTCTAATTGAGCTTCTAACTCTAAAACTTGCTGAGGAACCACAATATTTGTAATATGAATTCTAGAACCAGCTTCATCTAAAGCGTCAATAGCTTTGTCTGGTAGGTATCTATCAGTCATATAACGGTTTGTTAGATTTACACAAGCATTAATAGCATCATCTGTAAAATTTACATGGTGATGTTCTTCATATTTGGCTTTAATGTTATGTAAAATTTGTATGGTTTCTTCTACAGAAGTAGGCTCTACAATTACTTTTTGAAAACGACGTTCTAATGCTCCGTCTTTTTCTATGTTAGTTCTAAATTCATCTAACGTAGTTGCACCAATACATTGTATTTCGCCTCTTGCTAAAGCAGGTTTTAACATGTTAGAAGCATCTAAAGAACCAGTTGCTCCACCAGCACCAACAATTGTATGAATTTCATCAATAAAAAGAATTATGTCATCATTCTTTTCTAGCTCATTCATTAAAGCCTTCATACGTTCTTCAAATTGCCCTCTATATTTAGTACCCGCAACTAAGCTAGCTAAGTCTAAAGAAACTAGTCTTTTGTCAAATAAAATTCTAGAAACTTTACGCTCTACAATTCTTAAAGCCAAACCTTCTGCAATTGCAGATTTACCAACACCAGGTTCTCCAATTAACATTGGGTTGTTTTTCTTTCTTCTACTTAATATTTGCGAAACACGTTCAATTTCTTTTTGTCTACCAACTACAGGATCTAGTTTTCCGTTTTCGGCTAAATTTGTTAAGTCTCTACCAAAATTATCTAATACAGGTGTTTTAGATTTTTTTACAGTTTTTCCTTTTTGAGGTTGTCCAAAAGGATTTTGTTTTTCTGATGGATATTCATCATCAGAAGGAGTTTCTGCAATTGGGTTTGTAGGTAAATCTTCTGTGTCAATATCATCTACATGCAATTGTTTGTAAAGGCTTTTAGCCTCATCATAATTAACATGGTATTTGTGAATTAGCTTTGTTGTAGGGTCATTTTCATTTCTTAAAATGCACAACAACAAATGTGCTGTATCTATAGATTCACTTTGATATAATTTAGCTTCTAAAAAAGTTGTTTTTAGTGCTTTTTCTGCTTGTCTTGTTAATCGTAAGCTAGGTTTATTAGTACTTTCTGTAAAAGTTGGATTCGCAGGGTTTAGTTGCTCTAATTTTTTACGTAATAGTATTAAGTCAACATCAAATGTTGTTAAAATTTCTATTGCTTTGCCTTCTCCTTTTCTTATTAAGCCTAATAAAAGATGTTCTGTTCCAATAAACTCATGCCCTAATCGTAGCGCTTCTTCTTTACTGAAAGTTATAACATCTCTAACTTTTGGTGAAAAATTATCGTCCATATTTCTTTCTATCTATAATTGATGTGTTGTAAATTTAGTCCTTTTTTTTTGTACTTAATTACAAAAAAGATGCCAATGGTAAAAAACTGACAGTTTGACTAATACACTAAGGTAGAAAACTATTGGAAATCAGCCAAATAAAATAGTGTTAAAAATTGAGAAAAAATGTTGATAACTCAACTTAATTACAGAGCCTAAACCTTTGTAAAAAGTGGGAGAAATAGTATCTTGCCTTGTTTTAAAAAAATGATTAAATTTTAATAAGAAAGATATATGGCAGACGGAGAAAAGTTAATTCCGATTAACATTGAAGAGCAAATGAAAGCTGCATACATCGATTATTCGATGTCAGTTATTGTTTCAAGAGCATTACCAGATGTAAGAGATGGTTTAAAACCAGTACATAGAAGGGTTTTGTATGGTATGCATGAATTAGGGATTAAAGCAACTGGGTCTTATAAAAAATCAGCAAGAATTGTTGGAGAAGTTTTAGGTAAGTATCACCCACACGGAGATACTTCTGTATACGATTCTATGGTACGTATGGCTCAAGATTGGAGTGTACGTTATATGATGGTTGATGGTCAAGGGAACTTTGGTTCTGTTGATGGAGATTCACCAGCAGCAATGCGTTATACCGAGGTTAGAATGCAAAAAATATCAGAAGAAATGTTAGCTGATATTGAAAAAGACACTGTAGATCACACTTTAAATTTTGATGATACTCTTAAAGAACCAACAGTTTTACCAACAAGAATTCCTGGGTTATTAATTAACGGAGCTTCAGGTATTGCAGTAGGTATGGCTACAAATATGGCACCTCATAACTTAACAGAAGTTATTAATGGTACAGTTGCTTATATTCAAAATAGAGATATTGAAATAGATGAGTTAATGCAACATATTTCTGCTCCAGATTTTCCTACAGGAGGAATTATCTATGGTTATGATGGTGTTAGAGATGCTTTTCATACAGGTCGTGGGCGTATTGTAATGCGTGCTAAAGCTGTTATAGAAGAGATTAAGGGAAGAGAGTGTATTGTAGTTACAGAAATTCCTTATCAGGTTAATAAGGCAGAAATGATTAAAAAAACTGCAGAACTTGTTAACGATAAAAAACTAGAAGGTATTGCCAATATTCGTGATGAATCTGATAGAAACGGAATGCGTGTTGTGTATATTTTAAAACGAGATGCGATACCTAATATTGTTTTAAATAAATTATTTAAATACACACAATTACAAACTTCATTTAGTGTAAATAATATTGCTTTAGTAAATGGTAAGCCAGAGCAATTAAACTTAAAACAATTAATTCATTATTTTGTAGAGCACAGACATGAAGTAATTGTTAGAAGAACCGAGTTTGAACTTAAAAAAGCAGAAGCAAGAGCACATATTTTAGAAGGTTTAATTATAGCTTCTGATAATATTGACGAAGTGATTGCTATTATTAGAGGATCTTCTAATGCAGATGAAGCTCGCGAAAAGTTAATAGAACGTTTTGAGTTAACAGAAATACAAGCCAAAGCAATTGTAGAAATGCGTTTGCGTCAATTAACTGGACTAGAACAAGACAAATTACGTGCAGAATACGACGAAATCATGTTAACAATAGCAGATTTAAAAGATATTTTAGCCAATGAGCCAAGACGTTATCAAATAATTACAGATGAGTTATTATTGATAAAGGATAAATATGGTGATGAGCGTAGATCTGTTATAGAATATGCTGGTGGAGACATGCGTATAGAAGACATGATTCCTGATACAAAAGTGGTCGTAACAATCTCTAATGCAGGATATTTAAAGCGTACAAATCTTGATGAATATAAAGTTCAAAATAGGGGAGGTAGAGGTCAAAAAGGAGCAACTACTAGAAATGAAGATTTCTTAGAACATTTATTTGTAGGTACAAATCACCAATACATGTTGTTCTTTACCCAAAAAGGAAAAGTATTTTGGATGCGTGTTTATGAAATACCAGAAGGTGGTAAAAACACCAAAGGTAGAGCAATGCAAAACCTTATCAATATAGAACAAGATGATAAAGTAAAAGCTTTCTTAGTAACACAAGATCTAAAAGATGAAGATTACATTAATAGTCATTATGTAATCATGGCAACCAAAAAAGGTCAAGTTAAAAAGACTTCTTTAGAGCAATATTCTCGTCCAAGAACAAATGGTATTAATGCTATTACTATAAAAGAGGGTGATGAGTTACTTGAAGCTAAACTAACAACAGGAGATAGCCAAGTAATGTTAGCTCTAGCCTCTGGTAAATCTATCCGTTTCGAAGAAGCTAAAACACGTCCTATGGGTAGAACTGCATCTGGTGTTAGAGGAATTTCTTTACAACATGATAATGATGAGGTAATAGGTATGGTTGCTGTAAATGACATGGAAAGTAATATTCTTGTAGTTTCGGAAAAAGGATATGGAAAACGATCTAAATTAGAAGACTATAGAATTACAAATAGAGGTGGTAAAGGTGTAAAAACCTTAAATATTTCTGAAAAGACAGGAAATTTAGTAGCTATTAAAAACGTAGATGATTCTAACGATTTAATGATTATTAATAAATCTGGTCTTACTATTAGAATGGCTGTAGAAGATTTAAGAGTTATGGGGCGTGCAACACAAGGTGTACGTTTAATAAATATTAAAGAAGATGATAGTATTGCAGCTGTTGCCAAAGTGGTTCATGAAGATAATGCTGATGAAGAATTAGAAAATGGCACAGAAATTGAAAACAACTCAGATGATAATAAAGAATAATAAATAAATATTAATAAATAGTAAAATGAAAAATCAAATATTGGCGTTAACATTTGGTGTGCTTTCATTAGCAACTTATGCGCAAAAAGATGAATTAAAAGCCGCTGAAAAAGCAATTAAAAAAGGAGAGCTTAAAGAAGCACAAGCTATTATTGAGTCTTTAGAAGGATCAGAAGATTCTATGGATCCTAAATACAAAGGAAAGTATTTGTATTTAAAAGGAGTTTCTTATGGTAAGTCTAATGTAGAAAAAGCAGCTGATGCTTATAATGCATTGGTAGCGTTTGAAAAAGCAGAAGGTAAACAAAAGTATACTAAAGAAGCACAGCCAAAATTAGCAGAATTAGTACAAACTGTTTCTAACAAGGCTATTGAACAGTACAACAATAAAGATTATAAAAATGCAAAAGGAAACTTTGCATTAACATATAAATTAAGCCCAGCAGATACTACATTTTTATACAACGCAGCAGTTAGTGCGTCTTTAGATGAAGATTATGATTCTGCTTTAAACTACTATAAAGAATTATTAGATGTTGGTTACACAGGTATTACTACACAATATATAGCGGTTAATAAAGAAACTGGTCAAGAAGAAGATTTAGGTACTAAATCTAACAGAGACAATATGATTAAATTTGGTAAATATACAACTCCATCTGATAAAGTTTCGCCTTCAAGAAAAGGAGACATTATAAAAAATATGGGATATATTTATGTTAATCAAGGAAAACCTGAGTTAGCAATTAAAGCTTTAGAAGAAGCTAGAAAAAACGATCCAAAAGATATTAATCTTTTATTAAACCAAGCTCAAATGTATATTCAACTAGAAAAGATGGATAAATTTGGAGAGTTAATGGAAGAAGCTGTAGAGTTAGACCCAACAAACCCAAGTTTATTTTTTAATTTAGGTGTTGTTAATGCAAATGAAGGTAAATCAGAAGAAGCTATCAGTTTTTATAAAAAAGCAATTGAGTTAAAACCAGATTATGCAGATGCATATATGAACTTAGCAATTTCTATTTTAAGTGAAGAAAAAGCGATTGTAGATGAAATGAATCAAAACTTATCTAACAATAAAAAATATACTGAATTAGAAGCAAAACAAAAAGAAGTTTATAGAAAAGCACTTCCATATTTAGAAAAAGCAGATTCTTTAAGTAGAAGTTTAGACACTGTTAGAACTCTTTTAAATCTTTATGATACTTTAGAAATGGAAGAAAAAGCAGATGCTTTAAGACCAATTTTTAAAGAAATGAGAGATCAATAAATCTTAACCTTACATATATAATAAGGTAATAGAAAATCCGAAACTTAATTGTTTCGGATTTTTTATTATATAATCTTTTTAATAACTCTTAACTTGTGTGTATGTTTTTGAAGATTTGCATTAAAAATACCACTATGGTCTAAGGTATCTATTCTTACTTTACCGTGAGCATGAATAATGTGGTAGTCATTTAATAAAATACCTACATGTATAATTTCTCCTTCATCATTATCAAAAAAAGCTAAATCACCAGCTTCACTTTCTTCAATAAAACTTAGAACTTCTCCCTGATTAGATTGTTGTTTAACGTCTCTAAAAAGATTATGGCCACAAAGTTTGTATACCATTTGTGTAAAACCAGAACAATCTATACCAAAAGGAGTTTTTCCTCCCCATAAAAAAGGAGTATTTAAAAAATTAAAAGCAGTTTTTAAAATATCACTTTTTGTTTTTTTTTCAGAAGCAACAGCTCCTTCAAAAATATAGTTTTTAGTATTTATTTTAAGTTGATTGTTGTTGTAAAAAGGTAGGTTAGATCCTAAAGGAATGGTTGTTAACTCACTTTTGTTATTTGTTATAAAATCTATTATTTCGGCAGAATAATAAGATTTAGACGATACTATTTTCGTGTAAAGTTCTTCAGTAATATATTCAAATTGTTTATTGTCTATATATCCTTCACAATTATCAAAACTTAAACAAATTTTACTCCATTCTTTTTCAGATTCTATAACTTTAAAAGTTTCGCCAAATAATACTTGGCTTATCATTTCTGATGAGTTTAAAGGTGTTACTCTAAGAGCAACAATACTTAAATTACAAATGCCATAAAGCATAAAGTTCTATTGAGTTTTTTTAGTAATTAAATTCTTTCTATTATTAAAGCACTTGCACCGCCACCACCGTTGCAAATTGCTGCTGCACCAATTTTAGCATTTTTTTGTTTTAAAATAGAAGTTAATGCAATAACAATTCTGGCTCCAGAAACACCAAGAGGATGTCCAAGGGAAACGGCGCCACCATTTACATTTACCTTATTGTTTGCAATGTTTAAAATTTTCATGTTTGCTAAACCTACCACAGAAAAGGCTTCATTTAGTTCAAAATAATCTACATCATCTATAGATATATTCGCTTTTGCTAAAGCTTTTGGTAAAGCTTTAGAAGGTGCCGTTGTAAACCATTTTGGTTCGTGTGCAGCATCTGCAAAACTTTTTATTTTAGCAAGAGGCGTTAAGTTTAACTCTTTGGCTTTATCTAAAGACATTAAAACCAAGGCAGCAGCACCATCGTTTATTGTTGATGCATTGGCAGCTGTTACAGTACCATCTTTTGTAAAAGCAGGTCTTAAAGTTGGAATTTTTTCTATTTTAACATTTTTATATTCCTCATCTTCAGAAAAAATAATGGGTTCTCCACGTCTTTGAGGAATTTCTACAGAAATAACTTCATCATTATATTTACCCTCTTTCCATGCCGTTGCAGAACGGCTATAAGATTGTATGGCAAAATCATCTTGATCTTCTCTAGAAAAATTATATTCGGTAGCACAAATATCAGCAAAAACACCCATTGCATCATGGGTATAAGCATCTGCAAGCCCATCTTTTTGCATACCATCTTCTAGGGTAATTGCCCCAAATTTATTGCCTTTTCTAGCATGTTGATAATGTGGTATAGCACTCATGTTTTCCATTCCGCCAGCTACTACAATTTCGGCATCTCCTAAAGCAATAGATTGTGCAGCTAACATAATAGATTTCATACCAGATGCACAAACTTTATTAACAGTTGTACAAGGTACTGTATCTGGTATTCCTGCAAAAATGGCAGCTTGCCTTGCAGGAGCTTGTCCTAATCCTGCAGAAACAACATTTCCCATAAAAACTTCATCAACTAAATTAGGGTTTAGATTGATTTTTTTTAGGGCGCCTTTTATGGCTATTGCTCCTAATTTAGGAGCAGAAATTGTAGATAAACTTCCCATAAAACTTCCAATAGGAGTTCTTGCAACAGAGATAATAACTACTTCTTTCATAAATATTGTGCTTTTGCTTAATCTAAAATTGTGTGCTAAATTAACTAATTTTAATCAATTTAAGTTTTATTATTCAATTTGAATTTTCCGCCTAAAATTTTTATGGTAAGTTTGTATATAGAAGATGTAAAAATATGAACAATTTTGTAAATAAATTATACCAAAATAATGCTATTATTTATAAGGTAATTTTATTTTTAATTACCACAATAGCAATTGTTTATTTGTTTCCTAAAGGAGGACAGTTTAAATATGAATATGGTAATGGACAGTTATGGAAATACGATAATTTATACGCTCCTTTCGATTTTGCTATACAGAAAACGGAAGCAGAAATAGTTAAAGAAAAGAAAGAAATTACTGCAAATGCTAGATTGTATTTCTCTCAGAATTTAGATGTAGAGCTAGCTGTAAAAAATAATTACAAAACTAAATTAGCACAGCTAATAGATGCTGATACGCTAAATGTAAACAAGCGTGAAAATCTAAAAGAATTTGGAGAAAATTTAATTAATAAAATTTATAACTCTGGTTTTTTACAAGCTATCAGTGAAGATAAAATAACAAACACTAACGATTTAGTTTCTATAAGAAAAGGAAACGAGGTAAAAGATGTTATTTTTAAAAACCTTCTAACTCCATACCAAGTTTTAGAAATGATTAAAGATAATGTAGATAAAATTAATAACGTTTTAGAACGTCGATTGATGTTAAATCTTTTATCAGAAATTATAAAACCAAATATTTTTTATGATGAAGATTTTACAAATCGAATGATAGAAAATGAAATTAAAAATATTTCTTACACAAAAGGAAAAGTAGAAGTTGGTAAACTAATAATTTTAAAAGGAGACATTGTTGAAGGTAAAAAACTAGCAATTTTAAATTCTCTAAAAAGTGAATCTGAATCGCAAGTTTGGACAAACTCTAATTATAATTGGATTATTTTAGGGTACACCATATTGGTAGCTTTAGCACTTTTATCACTTTTATTATTTTTAAAAAAATATAGATTAGAAATATTTGAGAATAATAACAAAGTTACTTTTATATTTTTTAATGTATTCTCAATGATTTTTATACAAACATTGGTTATAAAATACAATTCAGAATACTTATATATTGTTCCTTTAACAATACTACCCATAGTTTTAAAAGCTTTTTTTGATGCACGTTTAGGCTTTTTTGCTCATGTTTTAACCGTGTTATTATTAGGGTATATTGTACCTGATAGTTTTGAGTTTATTTATTTACAAATTATAGCAGGTATAGTAACTATTCTTACCGTTACAGAACTATATAAAAGAGCTAATTTGTTTATCTCTGTAGCGCAAATTACCTTAATTTATATGCTAACTTATTTTGCATTTTCAATTATTAAAGAAGGAAATGTATCTCAAATAAATTGGACGTATTTTATGCTTTTTGCGGCCAATGGATTGTTGTCTTTTTTATCAATAATTATTATTTATATATATGAAAAAGTATTTGGATTGGTTTCTGATGTTACTTTATTAGAGTTATCTAACACAAATACAAAACTTTTAAGAGAATTAAATGAAAAAGCACCCGGTACGTTTCAACACTCTATGCAAGTGGCAAATTTAGCAGAAGCAGCAGCTAATGAAATAGGCGCCAACTCTATGTTGGTAAGAACAGGTGCTTTGTACCATGATATAGGTAAAATATTAAATCCAATGTATTTTACAGAAAATCAATCAACAGGTGTAAACCCTCATAATGATTTACCACCTAGAGATAGCTCTAAAATTATTACAGACCATGTAATAAAAGGGGTAGAGTTGGCTAAGAAATACAATTTGCCAGACAGAATTATCGATTTTATTAGAACACACCACGGTACAAGCATTACTTATTATTTTTATATAAGAGAAAAAGAACAAAACCCCGATGCAGAAGTAGATATTACAAAATTTCAATATCAAGGGCCAATTCCTTTCTCTAAAGAAACAGCAATTTTAATGATGTGCGATTCTGCAGAAGCAGCATCTAAAAGTTTACAAAAACCAACAGCACAATCTATAAGTGATTTAATTGATAAAATAATTGATAAGCAAATGGCTGATAATCAATTTTTAAATTCTGATATTACGTTTAGAGAAATAGAGATTATAAAAAAAGTGATCAAGAAAAAATTGATGAATATTTATCATCTAAGAATTGAATACCCAGAGTAGAAAAAAAATATTAAAAAAAAGTAAGAAAAATTTTGGTAAAATCTAATTCTAGTATTACATTTGCACTCGCATTTAAAGAAATGTATTAAGTTCATTAAAAGGAGAGGTGCCAGAGTGGTAATGGAGCAGATTGCTAATCTGTCGACGGGTAACTGTCGCCAGGGTTCGAGTCCCTGTCTCTCCGCAAAATACTTAATTCGGGGTGTAGCGTAGCCCGGTCATCGCGCCTCGTTTGGGACGAGGAGGTCGCAGGTTCGAATCCTGCCACCCCGACACAGTTGGTCGTAACAACTTAAAAATTACGGGCTCTTAGCTCAGCTGGATAGAGCACCTCCCTTCTAAGGAGGCGGTCGAAGGTTCGAATCCTTCAGGGCTCACTTAAAGTCTTCTTAACCATTTGGTTTTGAAGACTTTTTTGTTTTTAAGGGGGTGAAATAGGGGCTAAATTTTTTATTTTATAACTTCTTTCCATTTTTCGGATTCTGCAAACTCTTTTATAATTCGGTTTCGTTCTGTCAGTAATTCAATCATATATTTTTTTAGAAATAGTTTGTCTGCTAATTTTCCTAAAATTCCTAAAGGAGATTTATAATCAAAAAAATCAGTCGTTAAAGTTCCGTTATTAGATTTATTAAAGTAATGTTCATGTTTAAATTCAGAAAAGGCTCCTTTAACCATTTCATCTACAAAATATTTTGGTCGTTTATATTCTGTAATTTTAGAAGTCAGATTTTGATAAATACCAAAATGTTTTGCTTTCCAAGTAACACTTTACTCTATTTCTATTAACCCATTTGTTTTTCCTGCAATAGCTTTTTCATTTGTATGCTTAGTTGATATTTTATGTAAATCAATACTTCTAGACAAGTCGAAAACTATATTTATGTCAGCTTTTATTTCTGTTTTAATTTCTATTCTCGGCATTTTTTAGTGCAAGTATTAGCAATTTTATGTACAGTTAATTGTTGTCTGCTTAATTATGAAGTTTAATAAAAAATTCCAAATATAAAATTTTAGAGAATTTCAGTAAATTGGTTTTAACTAGCTATTAATTAAATGTTGTTTTGAAGATTGACTTTATGCAATTTGTTTAATTTTTGCACCTTTACATAACGGGTAAGAGTTTATAAATTCTATAATAGACTGCTTCATTTCTGTATAAGAGTTTCCATAATAATAAAGAGCAGTTTCGCTTTCTCCTTCCCAATATTTTGTGATTTCAGAACTGTCGTTAGTCAATCTTTTTATTTCAGAAATAACAAAGTTAATATCTGAGTTTTTGTAAACTTCAGGTTCTAAATTCTGGCCATCAATGTATAAACCTAACCCTTCTTTTTTTCCGAATGTTATTTCTTTGTCGGTTTTTTCTATTACTAACTTAGACCCTTTAGGGGCTCCAAGTTCCTCAAGTTTTTTGATTATTAACAGAATATTGTTTTCATCAATCTCAATTGAATTTAGTTTAATTTCTAAGTCAGAGTATTCAAGTTCTCCAGATTTTAATTGCATTGTTCCACCTCCGGTTACTTCTCCAATTTCATTTGCCTTAAGAAATTCATCTAAAGGGTCTTCGTAGATTTCACCTCTGTCTAGAGGCATAATTTTGTCGTTTAAAGTAACAACAATAAAGTTTTCAATATCATTTTTTTTCTGTTTTGCAAAGAGGTTTTTTATGAAGTTCATCAGTTTGTTTAGCTAGAGTTTGAAACGTTTTTCTATTTAAGTTTTATAGCGTATTAGAGCAGATAATTTAGCAAATAAATTATTAATATAAAACAGGTATAGTTTTTTATAATTGAGCTCGTATTAGCTAATTATTAATATGTAATGTTAGTATAGGTATCTTACTTTTGCTTTAATTGTTTCATTACA
This sequence comes from Polaribacter sargassicola, assembly GCF_021991835.1. GTDB lineage: Bacteria > Bacteroidota > Bacteroidia > Flavobacteriales > Flavobacteriaceae > Polaribacter > Polaribacter sargassicola. The sequence goes on along the minus strand of NZ_JAHDAU010000004.1, from coordinate 292,289 downwards.
TTTTCTATTCTATACATTTTCCCTTTTAAGGTTTTAATTTTTGTTCCATCACTTTTCGTTAGTATTAGAGAAGGTAATGTGTTAGATTGGTATTTGTTTTTAAATTTTTCATAATCTTGATAAACTTTACTGTTTATTACAAGTCCGCCACCAGGAAGGTCAATCAGAAATATAACTAGGTTTTGTTCAGCATAGTTTTCAAATTCAGGATTTTTAATTACCTTTTTGTCCATTTTTTTACATGGTATACACCATTCACTTCCGGTCAGAATTATTAAAATTTGTTTATTTTCTTTTTTAGCCAATTCTTTTGCTTCCTTCCATTCTTTAGTTACTAGAACTTCTTGAGTATTTACAACTTGAATAAAAAATAGTAATAATGTTATATTTATTAGTATTTTCATTTTTATACTTGTAATAGGTTAGTTGTTATGTTTGATCTACTAATTTAGTAAATAAAAACAGATAAAAAATACACAAGGATTTTAGAAAGTAAATGAGAATTAGTAATAGATAAAACAGTTTTATTTATTAGTTCTTGTTAATTCTTCTTCTGTAATATATCCATCTTTGTTTTTATCTCGTTTATCAAAGTTTTCCTTTAATTTACCTCTTACTTCAGCTTTAGAGATTTTACCATCGTTATTTGCATCCATGTTTTTTAGCATTTTTTCAAAAGAAGGAGCTGTATTTTGTGAACGCTGACTATTATTTTTTTGTCGATTTTTCTGTGTTTGTTTGGTCTTTTTTACTGATTGTTGTGTAGTCTCCATATTTTTAGTGATATCAATATTTCTGACAGATCTTACATAGTTATAAACATATCTAACATCGCCTTGTGGACCAAAATATTCAGGGTAATCCATTTTATTTCCACTTTTTGGATCGCTTCTTTGAGCGCCAGCACCATGAACATCCATTAATCTACCATTCATTTGTCCTTGTGCTTCCCCAAAAGCAATATAAACAGCACTTGCATAAGGGTTTTTTCCATCTAAATGTGTTGTGCTGGTCCAATAAAATGGATCTTGTTCAAGATTTCCTTTGGGGTCTTTGATTTGAGTAGATTCAAAAATAGAATTTATTGCCGGTGAATTGGTTGTTTGCGGGGAACGTGTGTAATCTACAATACTTTGAAGTTCTTTTGCGTTGGGCAAACGCCAATCTGAATAGGCTGATAATTTTAGATTTTCGGAGTAAGATAGAGCTTCTTCCCAATTTTTACCAATACCATCATCAGTTTTTTGCCACATTAAACCTGTAGCATAATCAGTTATAGTACCATCTTTATTATCAATAAAATTATTTTTTCCATAATTGGTATTTCCACGTACTAAACGGAAATACATTTTATTACTCACGCCTGTTTTTGGATTGTATTTTGGGTAACCCTTTATTCTACCATCAACAAAATTTACACCAAAAATAGTTTCATCATTTCTCATTGTTTTGCCAACATATTTTGTTAAAGACCATGTTTGCGCATCAATTTCTCGTTCCCCTTTTTTACTATTCCCTAACGGTTGATTAAAATAATTTGTATCAATAAACATCTCTATGGCATTTGGTCCTTTTACTTTTCCTGTGAATTGTATAAGAGAATAAAGCTCTTTAATGGTAGGGACCCTCCAGTCATTATAACCTCCTAATTCAGATTTTTTTGCTTTTAGAATGGCTTCTTCAAGTGTCATTTTTGTTCCCATATCTTGTTCCCACATCAAACCTGTAACATTGTCTGTTACTGTACCGTCTCCATTGTTGGTGTATGAAGGCTGATTACCATTATAATTAGCGTCTTGTCCGTAAAAAGAATCTCCAACTGATGGCTTCTCTATTTTTTCGGTGTTAGAATAATAATCTTTTACGCCAGTATCTACAACTGGATAGTTATATTTTAAAGCTGAATTACTATTTGTTTTGTAATTTTCTTTAAGAGGTAAAACCATTAAATCTTCTCCATATATAATCGTGCCAGAATAATTTTTATTGATTTCAGTTGTTGTCGCTTTTTCATCAACATTAGTAAAATTGAAATGAGTTAAAACTAAATTTTTAACATTTGCGTCTTTAGCCATTTTAGAGCTTTCAGCTAAATTAACATGTGCTTTTTGGGTTGTTTTATGGCTGTTTTTAGTGTTGTTCCTTTTGGTATTTCTTTTCTTACCTAATTCTATAGCACCACCAGAATCTATAATTAAATAATCGGCATTTTTTGCCAAAGTAGGTAAAGATTTAGAATAAGTTAAATCTCCTGAAATCACTATAGATTCATTTCCTACATCAAAACGATAAGCAAGTGTAGCAATAGTATGGTTAACTGGCGTGCAAGTAATTTTAACATCTCCAATGTAAAAAGAAGTATTTTCTGTTAGGTTTTTAGCAGTAAAATTAGATTTAACATCCGTTAAAGTTCTTTCTGATTTTGATAGTCTATAATTAATGTCTTCTTTGTAAATGTCTAAGATGTTGTTAATAATTGAAGTAGTTTGTTTTGGGCCAGCAATAGTTGTTTTGTTACCGCCAAGTAGCGATTGAATAAAAATTGGGGCAAACTCTTCGTTATGATCTAAATGATGATGCGTAAAAAGTAATCCATCTAGGTCTTTAATTCTTAGGTTCAATTTGTTTAAGTTGGCTTGAGTGCCATTACCCATATCTACCAAAATTTTAGTGTTCTTGTAAGATATTAGTACAGAAGGACCAGAACGTTCTATGTTAAATTTAGGTGAGCCCGAACCAATTATTGTAGCAGATAAATTATTGTTATTTTTTTGAGAAAAAAGTTGTGAACAAAAACAAATTATTATTAAAAAAAAGGATTTTTTCATTTTAAATATTTTGTTTGTTTGACATTTTTTTTTCTAAATGGTTTAATTTTAGTAGGGAAATAGTCCTTGAAGTTTTTCTAAAATCAATAATTTTTCAGAAGATTATTACTTTGTATTATTGTGTCCGTTATTATTTCTTTAAATAAGTAAAGTAATGTGCAAGCCTTCTTTTGATGTTTGCTTTTTAATTTTTAAAACTTTTTATTAGTTATTGGTGTTTAAAATTACTTTTTTTAAGAGTCTGATTTTTTTTTTAAAGATTAAAAACTTAACTCTCAGTAACTAATATTTTAATCTTAATTTTAGAGAAAAGATAGCCACTAAAATTCGTATAAATGCACATCTAAAAGTCTATATTCGCACTCATTTTTTTTTGAAAAACTACTAAGAAAAGAATTCTAAAAATACATGAGTAACGTAAAAAACTGGTTAAATTATTATAAAAACAGTTTAACAGATAGTGAAAACTTGGCTGTTGACATTTCTAGAATTAAAAACTTATTTCATCAAAATTATTCAGATTTAAGTGCCGGAACTATTAGCTCTAAAAATGCTACAGAAATGTTAGATGTTGAAGAGAAAAGAATTAATAGATTAAAAGGGATTAGTAAAAAAGAGAGTCCTAATTGGCATAAAGTGTTTGATGCAGAAATTATAATTGCACCTTTTCAGTTAGAGTATCAAACCAATGATCTTAATTTTAAAGAAAAGATAATTTATCCCTTTTGGATAACAGCAAGGGTAAATCGTTCTGGGCAATTATCTGCTCCTAGAGAATTATTTCCATTAATTGTACGTAATTATTTAGATCCAATTGCAGAGGTGGGAAATGGTTTTATTTTTTCATCCATAGAAACTATTTCAGAAGCCAGAGATTTAGAAAAACCCGAACCAGAAGATGAAGAAGGCATTGCATGGAATACTTATTGGGAATATGTAAACATGATTTTTTCTGAAATTACTTATCAAAATATAGGTAATTATAAAACAGAAAGTTACACAACCAACCATAAAGTTACTTATTTTGCTAGAAGTTCTAAGATATCTGCGGCAAAAAGTATCCTTTTCTTGTATGAAAATTTAATTAATGAAACCGAAGAACTACCCTTAATTTCTAAAATTATTAATCCTAATGTTAGGCAAAGAAGAACTCCTATAACAGATAAAGGTTTTTTAGATTATAATCATTTACATTTAGGTCAAATGTCTAACGAATTCCCGCTTTCTATCAGTCAGCGAAAAACCTTACTATCTTATTTTACAGCAGAAGAAAATGCTGTTACAGCAGTAAACGGACCTCCTGGTACTGGTAAAACTACTTTATTACAAAGTTTGGTTGCTACAGAAGTGGTAAAATCTGCCATAAACGGAGACGAAGCACCTGTTATTTTAGCTTGCTCTACAAACAACCAAGCGGTAACTAATATTATAGATAGTTTTGTAAACTCTAAGAGTACTTTTGGCATTTTAGCAGAAAGATGGATACCAGGATTTAATGGTTACGCTACTTTTTTACCTTCTAGTTCTAAAAGCGAAAAATCCTTAAAAAATATCAATTATTTAAAAGGAAATATGTTTGGTAACGAAGGTACTTTATGCGATTTAGAAAACGAAAAGTACTTGCTAGATGCAAAGCATTTTTTTTACAATAAATATTTAGAATTTTTTGGTTTTGATGCGGGTTCTTTAGAAGATGCTTGTAATCACTTACAAGAAGAAATTGCTATCATAGAAGACAATTTAATTGTAGGGGTACGTATTTCTCAAAACTATTTAAGTTCTATAGAAAAAGTAAATAAATTACTTTTACATAAAGAAGATTATATTAAAAATAATGCCATTCAAATTACAAAACTACAAGAATGGAGAAATATTATTACCAAAATAAAGTCGTTTTCTAGAGAGGTAAATTTTATTAGCAAAATAAAAGAATACTTTAAAGTAGTTACTGACAAAAATTCCTCTAATCCTGCACATATTTTTTTGGTTGATGAAAAAGACTTGACTAATAATGATACGGCACTGGTATTTATAAAAAAATGTATTGCTAATTTTAATTTGGCCTTATCTTCTAACCTAGAATTGAATAATTGGAAACAGAAAAATAATATTACAGGATATCCTTTTGTTTCAGAAGAACAAATGTGGAAGTTTGAATACGAAAAAATGCAATCTAATGATACCACTCATCGTTTTTTTTATGATGAAATAGATTTAAGTTTGCGCCACAAAGCATTTTTATTAGCAACCCATTATTGGGAAGCAAGATGGATTTTAGAAACAGAAGATGTATTAGAAAATGATACAGAAAAAGGAACCGGAGAAAAAACAGTAATTGCAAAATGGAAAAGAAGAGCAATGCTTACGCCTTGTTTTGTAGCTACATTATATACAGCACCTACACATTTTTTATACAGTCAATTTAAAGGAGAAAATGAAGAAGGAAAACCAATTTTTGATTATTTACCTTTATTTAATTTTTTAGATTTATTAATTATAGATGAAGCAGGGCAAGTAACACCAGAAGTTAGTATTCCTATTTTTTCGATAGCCAAAAAAGCCATTGTTGTAGGAGATTTAAAACAAATAGAACCTATTTGGTCTATTCCACCAAAAATAGATTTAGGTAATTTAATAGATCAAAATATTATTGTAGATCCTCATCAAAACACCTATTTAAAAGAAGTAGGTTTTTTAGCCTCTAGTGGAAGTATCATGAAAATGGCGCAAAATGCTTGCGAATATGAAACCTCTTTAGTTACCAAAAAAGAAAATGGTTTGCTCTTGTTAGAACATAGAAGATGTAATGATGAAATTATTACTTTCTGTAATGAATTGGCTTATGATGGTATTTTAAAACCAATGAAAGGTAAGGCAGATAGAGATCAAATATTCCCTTCTATGATGGCGTATCATATAGATGGTTTTAGCGAACGCAAATTTAACAGTAGACATAATATAAATGAAGTTAAGGCTATTATTTTATGGTTAAATAGACATAAAGAGGCTATAGAAAAAGCGTATAATGTTAGCGCTATAGAAAGCGTTCTGGGTATAATTACACCATTTGCTAGTCAGAAAAATGAATTATCTAAAGCTTTAATCGCTTCTGGTTTTAAAGTAAATGATATAAAGTTAGGTACTGTACATGCATTGCAGGGAGCAGAACGTAATATTGTGTTGTTTAGTTCTGTATATACAGTAAAAGATGAAGGAACTTTATTTTTTGATAGAGATAATAAACCAAATATGTTAAATGTAGCAGTTTCTAGAGCTAGAGATAGTTTTATTTTATTTGGGGATACCAATGTTTTTGATGAAACAAAAAACACACCTTCTGGAGTATTAAAGAAGCACTTAAATGTTTTTGAAATGACTACTTAAAAAAAACGCATTAAATAATTTATTTAATGCGTTTTATATAATTTATTGAAATTCTACAATGTCTGCAGATACGTAACATTTTAATTTTTTAAAGAAAATTAAATATCTAGTTTTCTTAAAGTCTACTACTACATTAACTAATGCTTGGTTAGGTTCTAACGGAGCATAAGCTAACAGGTTTTCTTTGGCTTCATTAACAATACTTTGTCTGTTAAAACCACCTACACCTAAAATATAAACCGCTTGAGATTTACCTTGTAAGTTTTTGTGTATATAACGAAAATTGTTACTACTTAATGAAGCAGAGTTAGACATTCCTCCATATAATTTAGCATTACAACTTGTTAACAAAAGAGTTGCTAAAAGAATAAAAAGAGATTTAAAAATTAACTTTTTCATAATTATTTATAATTTACCTACTCATGTGGCTTTTCGGATACGCCTCGTTTTTTTAAGTGGATTCTGAACTCCACCATAATTATTATTCTTAATTTGTAAAATAATATGCAATATAATTTATTTATCGCTTTTATTTATCATTTTTTAGAGCATAAATTTAAAACAAAAAATAATATTTAAATAAAAATAATAGACTTAAAAGGTTTGTTCTTATTTAGATAGTAAATAAAAATCCTCAGAACTGTACATAACAATTCTGAGGATTTTTCTATTAAAAAAATTACTAAAAATTATTTAGCAATATAATTTTCTGGTACTTTAAAGTTTTCTCTAAAACCTTCAACAAATTTTATATCTGTTAGTACTGCGCTACCAATTTTAGTAGTTAAACCTTCATTAAGATTCCATCCATAAAATTCCCAGTTTGTTGCAAAAGGAATTCCATCAATAGTACTATAATCTATATATTTTATAGCATGTGGGTCTGCTTCTGCAGCTTCTACTGTTTTTCCTAAAGAAACAATGTAAGCAGCGTGGTTTAAAAGGTTTGTTTCTTTGTTTTCATAAACAACATACCAATCGTCTGGTGCATCACCTGTGTTTGCTTCAAAAGTTAATTTGGCAGTGTTATAAGGATTTTCAGTTTCATTAGTTTTAAAATTATCATCCCAAATTGTTCCATTATCATTTAATTTATAAGGAAAAAGGAAAAAATAATTCCAAGTATATGCATGAAAACGAACTTGCGGATTTTCTTTTAAGCTAGGAGAAACAAATGTTTTTTCTTTGTTAACATAAATTTCATCTCCATTTTTATATACAATTTTTGCAATATCAGAAGTTGTAGAAACTGTAATAGTTGCATTAAAAATTTCGTTTCCACCAAACTCTATAACAGTATTATACTGTATTGCTTCATGCTTTAAAAAATCTGCTTTTTTATGTGCTTTTTCTATGTTTTCAGCAAAAGTAGGAGCAACTATTTCTTCTGTTTTGTTTTCTGTTACAGTTACTTCTTTTTTAGCTTGTTTTTGGCAACTTATAAATAACGAAAATGCTGAGATTACGGTAATAAGTGTTTTTTTCATGATTAGTTTTTAATTGGTTTATTTAATATCTAAATTATATAATCGATCTAAAATGGTATTCCTTACATTTTTTCAAAAAAAAATAATTAAAATGCTAAATTAAAACACTAAAATCAATTTTATGTAATTTTAATGTCATTTGTTTTTTAATTGCATAATTAAATTGCGCTATAAATTTCTAAAAATTACCTTAAAAAGAAGATTATATTTTTTATAATGAACGTTTGTTCATTACATTTGCATAGAATTTTAGATTTAACAAGTAGTAAACTTAAAAATTACTTTTTATTCTTTTATACTAAGTAAACTCATTTTAAAGGTAAGAAATGCCACGTCCTAAAAAAAAGAGAAAAATTAAAAGCCCACCTAAAATGTTAGGGTTTAAACCTTTTGGAATTAAATTCTGTAACTCTTCTCATATTTCTTTACAATATGAAGAATATGAATCTGTTAAGTTGGTTATTTATGATAAGCTATCTCAAGATACAGCAGCAGAAATGATGGAAGTATCTAGGCCAACTCTTACCAGAATTTATAACAGTGCCTTAAAAAAAATAGCAGAAGCATTTGTAGAAGGTAAATCAATTCTTATTAAAGGAGGAGATTTTGAGTTTGGAAAAGAATGGTATAAATGTAAAAAGTGTTTTAAATTGATTGAAACCACTATAGGTACAACCAGTTGTGTAGATTGTCTTACTAGTAGTAAAAATGAATTGATAAGTTTAAATGATTAATTTTTAAGAGTTACATCTATTACCAAAGTTTAAAAATAATTAAAAAATAAAAGGTTTTAACCGAATTAAAAAAGTAAGTATCGTTGCAAACGATTAAAATTAAAGTACTTATGACAAATAATATTCCTATTGAAAATCAATACAAAAGAACAAGTTTATTTGAAAAAGAAAATGTTAATTATTTAGTACATGTTTTAAAAAGATTTAACACAGTACCTAAATTAAACAATATAAATATTATTACTTCTAATACGGTACCTAATGTTTTTAAAATAGAACCAAATAAATCTATTATAATAGGTTCTTTATATTTAAGAAACCCTGTTCTAGCTTTAGTATATTTAAGATATGGTATAGAGTGGCAACTTTGGTTTAAGGCTTTAAATAATAATGAAAAAGCTACTTATTTGTGTGATATTTCTGCGTTAGAAGTAACCAAGATTTTTTATAAATTATTACCTAAAGAAGATAAAGAAAAGTTAGAAAATGTAAACTTTTCTTTAATAGACTTAATTAAAAATCCTACGGATAATAATTCGTCTAATTATGAAGAATTAGAAACTTTTCATGGAATAAGTACAGAAACAAATGTTTTTGAAAAAGCTTGGGAACCTATTGTTAAAAATTTAGCAAAACCAACAGAGTATTTATTAATGGATGGAGGAGATCTTAGATTAACAATTGATGAGGTTTACTTATTAAATAAATATGGTTGTAGACCGTTTCCTAGACCAGAAGCATTTACATTTGCATCATCTACTGCAACAAGTGTTTCTAATTTTGCTTTTGATAAAACGGATAAAGCAAGAAGCATTTTAATTAAAAATAGCTTAAAAAAAGGATTTAAAAATACAGCATTAGAATTTTCTGAATCTTTAAAAAATAGTTTAAGAAAAATATTTACGTTAGATGAAGCTTGCGAAATTATTTTTTCTCCTTCTGGTACAGATTCATCTCTTCAAATAGCAGCATTAACTCAAATTGTAACTAATAAAGAAATTACACATGTATTGGTTGCCTCTGATGAAACGGGTAGTGGTGTGCCAGCAGCTTTAAAAGGATGTCATTTTGAAAACAATACAGCACTTAATTGTCCTGCTAAAAAAGGAGATAGAATAGAAGGGTTTAAAGATGTAGATTTGATTAAAATTCCTTTTAGAGATGAAAACGGTCAATTAAAATCTACAAATCAATTAGATAATGAAGTTTTTACAGCTATTTCTGAAACTAATAAATTAGGAAAACACGTTGTATTGCATATAATGGATCATTCTAAATTAGGATATCAATCTCCTAGTGAAAAAATGATGCAAGATTTAGATACGTTAAAAGGACTGTCTATACAAGTAATTATAGATGCCGCACAACTTAGATTAGATCCTGTAGATATTCAAAATTATTTAGAAAAAGAATATATTGTTAGTATTACAGGTAGTAAATATTTTACAGGTCCTCCTTATTCAGGAGCATTAATTTTTCCTAAAGGAGTTAGTCAATCTATAAGTGCTGTCACAGAAAAATTACCAAAAGGTTTAACAGATTACTATAATCGATCAGATTGGCCATCAAATTGGTCTTGTGCTACAGATTTATGTGATGGTTTTAATTATGGTTCTAATATGCGTTGGAAAGCTGCCATTGTAGAAATGGAAAAGTACTTTTTAACACCTATTTTATACAGAAATATGGGAATTGAAATGTTCTGTAATTTTGTAGAAGACTCTATAAACGAAGCTTCTTTTTTAGAACCTCTTCATGTAAACGAATTTCAAGAAAACCCTTATGATAATGAGGAATTCGGAATAAGAAATATTAGAACTATTTTCCCTTTCTTTATCATTAAAAACGGAGATGCATTAACTGTAGATAAAGTAAAAAAACTTTATTTATTGTTAAATTCAGATTTATCAGAACAATTTGAAGGTGCTTCGTTAGAAATTATCAGACTTGCTGCTCAAAAATGTCATATTGGTCAAGCAGTTAATGTAAAATATAGAAACGATTTGCAAAGTGCTGTTTTAAGAATTAGTTTAGGAGCACGTGTTATTTCTGAAAGTTGGGTAAATAGAGATATAAGTATTTATTTTAGAAATATAGAAGCTCAAATGAGTCAGATAACTGTAATTATTAAGAAAATAGAATTAATTCTTGATAATGCAGCGTTGTTGGATTAAACTTTAATAGTTTAAATTTATTTTTGATGAATATATAAAGAATCTCTTTCTAAGTAAATTAGAAGGAGGTTCTTTATATTATAGAGATGTTTTTTAATGATTGATTTTTAAACGATTAAAAAAGGAACGTCTCTTAAAATTGTATTAGAAAATATTATTTTGCTAAAAATATTTCAGAAATTGTTTTAAGATTTTCATTAGAAATTGTTGAGGTAATTATAAGGATTTTTATAAACTCAGTAACTTCTTCTTTAGTTGCAGGGCAACCTAAATTTTGTCCTTTTGAGTCAAAAGAATCTTCTAGTAATTTACCTGTATCGTCAAGAATTACCCAAAAAGGTAAACCTGCTTTTTCTCCTTTTTGTTTTGTTAATATTTCCATCGCTCCAGGAGTTTCTAAATGTTTATTTTTTTCAGATTCTTGTACAACCAAGTTAACAGTTACATAATTATCATCAAAGAAAGATTTACAACTTTCGTTTTTCATTTGTTTATCCATTTTTTTACACCAACCACACCAAGAAGCGCTATACTTTATAAAAACATTTTTGTTTTCTGCTTTGGCTTTTACGTATGCTTTTTCTAAAATACTTTGAGCATTTTCTTGTGCATTAATTTGTAGAGTAAAAACTGTTACTAAAAGAAGTAGGGTAATTAATTTTAATTTCATAGAGTTGTGTTTAAGCACTCAATTTAGTAAATAAAAACGATAATGATAATGAAGAAATAAAATTTAAACATCTAAAATATTTAAGATTCATTCATCGTTATTTAAATAGGTAAAAAAAGATGTTATTTTTACTAAAATAATTTATAGAATATGTGTTTTTCAAAAACCGTTTGTATTATGCTTCTTTTATCAGTCAATACTATTGTAAAAGCTCAACAAAGTACTCTTAATGTTGGTATAAATTTAACGGGTTATGAAAGATTTTGGGAGCAAGAACCATTAAATTATAAAGAGATAATTGCAGATATTGATAAGTTGTATGATAAAGGAATTAAAGACATTAGATTACCAATTGCTTTTGAATATCAATTTAAAAAAAAATCTAAAGGTAGTTTTTTAAGAGATTTAGTAAAGATTGTAAAATATATTAAAAGTAAAGATATGACCTTAATAATTTGTTATTTTGATCATACTTTAGAGAAAGAAACAGCGTTTACAAATATTGAAACGATTAAGAAAAACTGGGTATATGTTAGCCGTAAATTAAGAAAGTATTCTAATTTTATCTTCTATGAAATTTTAAACGAACCTAATTTATATCCCAATAAATGGGATGAAATGGTACAAGAAATTGTTCCGGAAATAAGAAAAAAAGATAAGGAAACTAAAATACTTATAGGAGCAACTAATTATAATAGTATTTACGAGCTTTCTAGAAAAAAGCCATTTCCTTATAAAAACATTGTTTATACATTTCATTTTTATGAACCGTTTATTTTTACACATCAAGGTGCAAATTGGATAGGAAATCAAACTAAAACAGAAAAAATTCCTTATCCGTATGATTCTATTAAAATGCCTAAAATAGATGTAAAAGCAATAGGTACAGAAGGTGAAGTTAATTACAAAGACTATAAAGACATGGCTAATAAAACGTCTTTAAGTCATAAAATTGATATTATTTCTAAGTGGGCTAAAGAGCATAATGTAGAATTATGGTGTACAGAATTTGGTGCAATTAATACAATTGATGAAAACTATAGATGTAAATACTTTAAAGATTTGATAGAGGTTTTTAAAGAACATAATATTAAATCTTACTTATGGGAATACAAAGGTAATTTTGGAATTTCTAATTCTGATAAAATTATAGATTGCTTGTAATTATTTGATTACTTTAAGGATTCTAAAAGTATTAGAAAAATAAATAACTTTAGTTCTATAATCATTAACACTCAATCCGTTTTTTTCTATATTATTAAAATTAGCTTCTACTTTATCATAATAATAAAAAGGAGATTCTGCATTAGAAAGAATAATATAATCACAATTTTCGGTAGGATTATAAATAGCATTTTTAAACTCTGTAGAAGAGTTAGATATAAAGAAGTTATTATCTTTATTGTAAGCAACTAAAGGATACATAATAGACCTATCGCACAAAACAATAGCATTTTCTGGTGTGTTAGCAGCTAAATATCTTCCTCCTTCTTTGTACTCTAATAAAGTAGTGTTCTGTTCTTTGTTAATTACACTATTAAAATAAATTTGTTCTGAAGTAAAAGAAGATTTTTTTAAATATTGATATTCACCATAAATATTAATAGAAAATAAACAAGCATAAATTAAATAGCTTACTTTTTTAAACTTTAAATTATTACTTGTTGCAGCAGCAATAGAAGCAATGGCGGCAGCTATAATAATAACATAGTAAGACAAGTTCATAAAATTAGTATTACTGTCTCTTAATAAGGTATACAGTAATAAAGGTACTAATGATAAAATAATAATATTTAAAGGTTTCTTATAATGTCTTATTATTTCAAAAATAAATATAGGTGATATAAATAAAACAATATTAAAAAACGAAAAGTTGTTTACTGCTCTATTGTCTAAGCTTGTAATTGTATTTATTTCTAATAAACTAAAAATGCTATTTCCATTCCATTTAGTATCTAAAGAATCGTAGAAGTAAAAGAAATCATTACCCATTAAATAATTTATAATAAAGTATAAAAGTAGACTTGTAACAGGGAAAAAACCGATAATAAATATCATAGAACCTAAACGACCTCTAAACTTTCGTCTTAATGAATGGTGTTGTGTTGTTTTAATATATTTAATAATAATATTAGAAGATTTTAAACCTTTCATACCATATAAACTAAAGATAAATACATAAAAAAATAGAATTGGTAAGAGCCATAAAATTCTATAATCTAAAAAAGTAGCTAAGCTTAAAATAATACTTAATATAGCAATATGATAAGTTGTAAAGTTTTTTATGTAATTAAAAAGATAGTAAAAAATAAAAAAATATAAAATATAAAAAGCATATACAGATGTACCAGAAGTTGCTGTATAAATAGTAATTGGGCTAACTAGAAAATATAAAAAAACGAATCCTTTAAGTGTATTACTTTTTTCTTTACCAACAACAGTTACAACAAAAGTAGCAAATAAAGAAGTATAAAATACTGATGCAAAAAAAGGAGCATCTTCTGCACTAAATATAGAAAAAGGATATGCTAATGAGTTGGTTAATAATGGGTATGATAGAAAAAAGTTTTTAACTAACTCTCCACTATCAAAAAGAGTATTAATATGGCTGGTAATAAATAAAGGTTCAAAATTTATGTACCCATCCATACGAATTAGCATGGTTACAAAACTAAAAAAAGCAATGTAAATAAACCAAATGATAAAAAATACTAGTAAAGAGCTTTTTGCTTTAATATTAGCCATACCTTTTGTTTTAATTCTTTTTCTTGGTTAAACCATGGTTGGTTTTTTCCCAATAAAAAGGTTTGGTTATTAATTGATTTAATCCTTTGTATGCAGAAATGGAATGCATTAACCAATAAATTGGATTGGCTAAGGCGTATATTATTAAAGAATATGACCTTCTTTTAAAAATAGCAATCATATTTGTGTAAATCATTATTAAGTTTCCTAATGTAAAATTGATTAAAGAAATAATAATTAACCAATCAGGAAAAAGCAATTCTATCCATTTACTTTTAAAACAGAAGTATATTAATAAAAATAACAATAGAATAGGGTAACTTAAAAAAGTAAAAACAGTACCACCAATAAAAAACTGAAAACCAAAGAATCCTCTAGCACCAATTGATTTATATAATTTAAGAGGATTTCTCATATGTACCAAATAGGTTTGCATGTATCCTTTTATCCATCTAGAACGTTGTCTAATCCAATTAAAAAAATCGTTATTAGCTTCTTCGTAAGTAGTAGAATCTAATACGGTAATTTTGTAATCTTTTGCATAACAACGTAAACCTAAATCTGCATCTTCTGTAACATTAAAACCATCCCAACCACCAAGTTCCATTAGTTTATCAAATTTAAAATGATTACTTGTACCACCAAGAGGAATAGGTATTCTAAGGCTGTCTAAACCAGGTAGCATATAATCAAACCAATAAGAATACTCTAGTGTAAACATTTTTGTTAAAAAGTTTTCACTTTTATTAAAATAATTTAGAGCACATTGTATGGCAATATAATCGTCTGGTAATTTATTAAAAAGCTTATAAGTTTGTTTTAATTGATCACTATCTGGTATATCTTCTGCATCATAAATAGTTAAATATTTTCCTTTAGAAAAATACAAACCATAATTACAGGCTTTAGGTTTTGTTTTTGGTTGTGCATATGGCACTATTATTGGCTCAAAATTAGTAGGAAATTTCATTTCTCTGATAGCATTATATGTCATTGCATCATCAGATTCAATTAACAATTTTGCATCTAATTTTTCTATTGGATAATCTAAGTTATTTAAGTTCCAAACTAATTTTTGAATTACTTCTGATTCTTTAAATACAGGTAAATGTATTGTGTATATAGGTAGATCTTTATCGTTAATTAAATCGATTTCTTCTTTACTTACTTTACTTTCTAGCTCTGTTCTAGAGCCATGTATAGTAAGCATAAATTTAAAAAGAATAGAAAATAATAAGAAGAAATTTAATAAAAGGTTTGCTCCAATTAAAGTATTAACAAAATTAAAATATAAGCTTATTAAAAATATAAAAAAAAGGATACCTAATGCAATTACTTGTTTTAGTGTAAAAGTTTCTATAGCACAACTATCTGCATCACTTTCATATAGATGAAACACAGATTTATGTAAAATTTTATCACCATATCTTAAGTGCAAAGCTTTGTTTAAATCTAGCTCATTAGTAACAAAAATTTCAGAAACTTTAACCTTTAACTCCTCTTCAACAAGTCTTATGTTATTTATATCTGAAGGATCGGCAACAACAAAAGCAACTTTATTATTATGTTCTATTGGAAATATTAAAGTGTTTAAAAATAAATTAAATCTTTCGTGAGTGTCAGAAAAAGATTTATAGTTTTCAATTTCATCACAATTTATGTTAAGAGTGGGTAAATTTAAATCTTCTATAACTTTGTTATAATGATATCTAGAAATAAAACCATGGTTTAAAGCTGTCTTTAAAAAAGATTTATTTAGACCAATTTTAATTCTTTCAATTTTAGATACTTGTTTATGAGTAAGCAATTTGCTTTCTATAAAAAGTTCTTTTCTATGAATGTTTATATTAAAATTAGCCATAGATATTTATAATTTTATTACCGTAAATATTTGCCAACCTTTACCAATAGATACATTTCTATTCCATAAATCGCTAAAACCACCTGCGTACAGAGCAAAACTTGGTGAGAATTCATAACCAAGACTAAGAGTTGTTTTAACAATATCAAAGTCGGGTGTAATTTGTACATTTTCTTGAGAAACAGTAAAATTATCTCCTCTAGAGAGAAAAATATCTATATCTGCTAAAGCAAGAAACTTTTTTGTAAATCTGTATCCTTGAGAGCCGTATAGTTTAAATTGAGTAGGACCACCAAAAAATTGCTTAACACCAAATTCTAATTGATGAAAATTATCATTAACTCCCATCCATTTAGAATTTCCAGAAATATTAATTTTTAATTCTGTACCAAATTTGCCAAAACCCACAAATGGTTCTGCATCATTACTATACATTGGTATTATAGAAGTTAAAGATCCCATTAGGTAATGAAATTCGCCAACTTTTTTTAAATGCATTTTAAGACCTAATTCTACATCACCAAATTCATTATTCTCATTAAAATTAAAATCATCAGAATATGTACTTTCTACGTAAGGTATATTACCAATAAGATCTAACTTATTACCGATTAATGAGGTTGCAAAATAGATTTTATACACATTGTTTTTATAATATCCATTGTTATCAAAATCGGATTTGATACTGTTTTCATCTCTTTTTGTATCTGTATAATAATGAGTTATAGATGGAGAAAATAATACATCTCCTTTGGATTGTAGCCAAGGGTTTTGCCCATAATTACAGATGGTTTGTAGAAACAAAAGAAGTAAAAGAATCTTATTTTTCATCTTGAATTTTTGCTTTAGATTCTTTAGATTTTTGGAAAATAAATATTAAAACTAATATTCCTAAAATTAATAAAATAGAAACGATGAAAATTCTGTATTTACCCCAAAATCCGTCTAAAAGAGAATTTAAATAGTTTTTATCATGATTGTCATTAATAATTCTTAAATCAAAGAAATAAGCATTATTGTTATCTGCTATAATTACATTACCTGTATCTGCAATTGTTTGTTCTCTAATGTTAGAAATTAAAGATAGTAATGTATTTGCATTGTATTCTTGAGGTACGTTTACCAGCATTACAGGAGAACTGTTGTGGTAAAAAAGTTGGTTGTATCCTAACTCTTTTTCGTATTCTACATTAAAGAAAGGTTTAATTTCTTCAGAATCATATTCTACCACATTGTTTTTAAACTTTATATAAGCAGATTCAGCAAAAAAGGTAGAAAATTTTTCACTTTCTTTACTAATAATAATTTTAGAAGTTTCTAAATCTGCTTCAATTTCTTTTAGTGTAGCGTTTTTAATTTTAGGATAAATAAACCCAGATAAACCAGTTTCTCCTGGATTAATTATATCAATTAATTCAGAAATGCTGCTTATTAATTTTTGTTCAGGATCTAAATCAGTATAAATAGTTAAAGGTTTAGATTGAAAGTTTTCTGGAAATCTAAAGAAAGAAAGCGAAGAAGAAACATCGTATCCTACAGGTTTAAAATAAGAATTAACAGCATCTATTTGACCGTAAAATGTTGCTCCTGCTGTGTCACACATTCCACCTTCAGGAACAAAATAAAATTCATATTTAAAGTTATTGTTTTGTTGCATAATAATGTCATCAAAACTAAAACTGATATTTAAATCACCTGTATTATCTAATTTGTATGATGTTAAAAAGATATCATTAAAATAAAGATTAAAATAACCTTGTTCATTGTCTGATAAAGGTCTGTATTTACCTTCTATATTAACATCCATTTTTTTTACGTTAGATCCAAATTTAGATCTAGGTAAGGCAACATTTGATTGTAAGTAACCTAATCCTTGTAAAATATTATTTTGTGCGCCTAATTCTTTAAAGTAAATTGGTTCGTAATCTTTTCTTTGTGGAATGTCTAATAACTTTGCTTCTTCATGCACAAAAACATAATCTACATAAGAAGAATTTATAAGGTGTTTTTGTAGTAAGTAATGAGCAGCTTTACTAAAACCAGTTTCGCTTTTACCTGTTACAACAATATTTTGTCCATTGTATGTTTTTAAGCTTGTAGAGTCTTTATATTGATCGTTAAAAACAGAGACTAAACCTACATTTTCTTTTTCTATTGTAGGTGTTTTTGTTGTAATTCTTTCACTTAATTTGTCATATGGCATTATAATTATAGCATCTTCAATTACGCTATTTTTATAATCTTTAATGTTTTTAATCTTAGTATCTAAACCATAAACTCTTTTTAAGTAGAACTTAATATAAGATGCATATTCTATATCTTTAATTTCACTATTATCAGATAAAACGATATACTTAATATCTGGTATTGTATAGCTAATTGTTTTTTTAACAATTTTTTCTTCTGATGGAAGTAAATTATAAGAGAAAAAAGAGTTTTCAGTTAACTTAATCCAAAAACCACTTTTAGAATCGGCTTCACATATTTCACTTCCAATTCTTAAGTTAGTTTGTAAAGTAATTTTTATAAAATCAGAAACAATATACTTTTTCTTAACAGGTATTTTAAAGCTAATAATCTGATCTTGATTTTTAAGAAATCTAGTTTCTATAGGTGTATCTGCTATTAATACAGACATATGGCTTTTATCAAAATCTAAAACATTAGAGCAAATAAATTCTAAGTTTATATAGCTGTTTAGAATATCAATATTTTCTTTAACAGGAATATAAATTTCTTCCATTCCTTGAGCTCCATTAATGGTGATTTCTTCACTATAATCATATTCATTAAAATGCTCTACTACTTGACCGAAACTTTGTACATGGATTCCTAACAAAATTGTTAGTACAATAAAATAATATTTTTTCATAATCATTTAGCTTTATTTATATGTTTCAAATTGTATTTTAAGTTCAAATCCCATACTTTCAGAAGAGACATAACTAAAATATCCGTTCATTTTTTGTGTTAATTGTTTAGATATTCTTAATCCTATTTTTACACTATCGCTGTGCTTTTGATAATCATAATTTACAAACTCTAAATCTCTAAAGTAAGATTCTATTTCAGTAGAGTTTATACCGGTTGTTTTATTTGTAACACTAAAAATAGTATCGTTTTTAAGGTTGTCTATGGTAACTATAATTTCATCATTCTCTTTAGAAAAAATTACCATAAAGTTTAAAATATTATAAATTATAGTTTTAAACATTCTTTCGTTACCAATTATTAACGGGTTAGTGTCTATTAATTTATCTGTACCGGTAATATTTTTTTCTGCAATTTTGTTTGTAAAAGATTTAAATACGTCTAAATATACTTTTTTAACATCTACGGTGTCTGTAGCGTAATTTTTGTTATTTGTATTTAAATTAACAGGTTTAAAGTATACAGAGCTTTGGTTTCTTAAATTATCAATCAAGTCACTAATGTCTTCTATCTTTTTCTTTCTTTCTTGTGAAGTATTATCATTAACGGTAGAAATAACATCGTTAACTTTATTTAAATCATTACTAATTTGCTGAAACATAAACTTAGATTCGTTTTCTTTTTTCAGTACTTTTTGCTCTAATAAGTTGTATTTAGTTTGTGTTTCTGATAATTCTTTTTGTAAAAAGTTAATCTTTTCATCTGCTTTTAAAGCTACTTCAATTCTTTCTATTAATACATTTTCTTTAATTTTTGGTAAGAAAAAACTTATAAAACCTAAAGATAAAAACAGGTAACCTCCTTCTTTTAAAACTTGATAAGGATCGTTTATAATTTCTAGTAGCACTAACAAAGAAAAGACCACTACAACTAAAAGATATTGTATAAAACTATTAATTATAGGCCATACAATAATTAGATTAAAAGTTACAAACGAAACAATAAGTACAGTAGTGTATACAATTGTATTTACGGTGCCAGAATGAGAAATAGAGATTAAGGTTAAAAAATTAAAACTAAATAAAATTAGATGTATTAAAAGGTAAGGTGTTGCGCCTCGTGTTTTCTTAAAAAAGTTGTAAGCTGCGTAAAAGAAAATAAACAGAAATAATTTAAGCAGCACAAAATCTAACCAATTTTTACTTAGTATTATAAGATCTAAAATAATAGTAAATAAAATTACAGAATTTAAACTCCAAAAAATTGTGTCGCTAATTTTCCAGAGTTCTTTTTGTAATTGTTTTTCTTTTAGCAGTTTTTTTTCCAAAATTTAAAATTTATAAATGTTAATTTTCTAAAATTAAATACACTTAAAATCAATCTTAAATGATACTATAATTTACATTTTTTCTAAAGTTAAAATCATTGTAAAAGGTAAGAAAAAAAAAGGGTTTGAATGCCAAAAAATAAAGATGAATTGCTTTTTTGTAAGGTTTATTTGCAGTTAACTTCTTTTCTATTTCTTTTGAAAAATATAGAGGTTAAAATATTTGTGTTTTAGGTTAATATATTGAATATTAAATATTTATTTTATGTAAATATTAGTTTATAGTTAAAGTTGTTTTATTAATAAGAGACTTTTTACCTATAAAATAGCTTAAAAAAACAAAAGAGAAAGAGGTGAAGTTTACCTCTCAAAAAAATAATATTTTTTTATATACATTTACATAAATAATTTAAAAACTTTAGTATGAAAATATTAGTAGCAGACGATAGTGAGTTAAGTAGAAAACTACTTAATTTAAGTATTAGCGATAACCATGAGGTTGTATTCGCTGTAGACGGAAGTGATGCCTTAGAAAAAATTAAAAAGGAAACTCCAGACTTAGTAATTTTAGATATTATGATGCCTTTTATAACAGGTTTAGAACTTGTAGCCTGGATAAAGGATAATTATAACGATCAAATAAAAATTATTATACTTACATCTCTAGGTGCAGAAGATGTTGTTTTAGAAGCTTTTTCTTTAGGAGTAGATGATTTTGTAACAAAACCATTTGATCCAAAAGATCTGTCTTTAAGAATAAGGAGATTTGAACAATAACAATTGTTTTTACTTACCCTTAATTCTTGTCCACAATTCTAATAACAACTTTCCCCCAGCTTTTTTATCCTTAACTTCTTCTATAAAATAAGGATTTCCATTTTTATCAATTTCAATTTTATATTTAAAAACAAAATTATCTGCATTAGGTTTTATACTTAAAGTGCCGAAACGTAAATCATTAAAATATAAAATGTCTTTTTTTTGATTGATTGTATACCATCCTTTAGAAATAGCAATCATACGTTTTACTTTTTCATGATTAGCCAAATTGCCAAGTAAATGATGGTTTTTAGGATAACTAGAAAACTGAATAGAGTTTTTATCAAAAAATGATGAATGCCCTATTAAAAAAGCATTTTCAGTTTCTACATTTGCTGTCCATAAAAGAGTGTTTAACGGAGATGGTTTGGTTTCTATTTCTTTATAAGAAATGTTTTGTTTGTTAAGCTCTTTTATAAAAGTTTGATAAGAAATGCCTTTTAAAATTAAGGTTATAAATAAATAAGAACTACTAATTATCAATCCTAAATTATTGTAATAACGTCTTTTGGTAGATTCTTTTTTTTGACGCATGGCAAGAATCAATAAAACTAAAAACGGAATTGTATATAAAGGATCAATTACAAATACATTTTTAAAAGCCAGTCTAATATCTAAAGGCCAAAAAAGTTGTGTTCCCCAAGTAGTTTGTGCGTCTAAAATAGGGTGTGTAATAAAAGCCCAAAAGAAAAGCCAAGACCAATCTTTTTTGCTTTTATATTTTTCTAACTTTGTAACGATAAAAGCAAAAATTGGTGCAAAAACTATAGAAAATAAAATAGAATGTGTAAAACCTCTGTGTATTTCTAGAGCAGTAACTTTATCTGTAAAAAAAGAAGAAAGTACATCTAAATCTGGAATTGTACCTGCAATTGCGCCGTACAACATAGCTTTATTGCCAATTTTTTTACCTAAAACAGCTTCGCCAACGGCAGCACCTAAAACTATTTGAGTTAAAGAATCCAAAGTTTATAAATTTTGTTTTATAAAAAATTAAAACCTCACAAATTTGTGAGGTTTTTAAACTATTATTTTTTTATCCTTTGTAAAAAGGCAACTTTACAACCGTTGCAGGTATTGCTTTTTTACGAACCTGAATGTTAATTTTAGAGCCAGTTTTGGCCAAAGTACTAGGTACATAACCTAAACCAATTCCTTTTCCTAAAGACGGACTCATAGTACCAGAAGTTACATTACCAATAACGTTTCCGTTTTCATCTACAATATCATAACCATGTCTTGGTATTCCTCTTACATCTAATTCAAAAGCAACTAATTTTCTTGTTGGTTTGTCTGCTTTTTGTTTAGCTAAAGCATCAGCATTTACAAAATCTTTAGTAAATTTTGTAATCCAACCTAAACCAGCTTCAATTGGCGATGTTGTATCATCAATATCATTACCATACAAACAATATCCCATTTCTAAACGTAAGGTATCACGTGCCGCCAAACCAATTGGTTTAATTCCAAAATCTGCACCAGCTTCAAAAACTTTTTCCCAAATTTGAGCAACTTCTGTATTTTTACAATAGATTTCAAATCCGCCAGAACCAGTATAACCTGTAGCCGAAATAATTACATTTTCTATACCGGCAAAATCACCTACTTTAAATTTGTAAAAAGGGATAGAGGCAAGGTCTAAAGAAGATAGAGATTGCATTGCTTCTACAGCTTTTGGTCCTTGTATTGCTAACAAAGAATAATCATCAGATAAATCTCTTAAATCAGCATTAAATTCTTGGTTATATTTAGAAATCCAATTCCAATCTTTTTCTATGTTAGAAGCATTTACAACTAAAAGGTATTTATTATCTTCAATTTTATAACAAATTAAATCGTCTACAATTCCGTTTTCTTCATTAGGAAAACAGCTGTATTGTGCATCACCAATTTCTAATTTAGAAGCATCGTTAGAGGTTACTTTTTGTATTAAAGCCAAAGCATTTTCTCCACTTACTAAAAACTCACCCATGTGGCTTACATCAAAAACACCAACAGATTCTCTAACAGTATTGTGCTCTGCGGTAACACCTTCGTATTGTACAGGCATGTTAAAACCTGCAAAAGGAACCATTTTTGCGCCTAAATTTTCATGAACAGAATGTAATGCAATATTTTTCATTGTATTATAAAATTTTATATTTTATTTATTAGAGAAAACCTTTTTTTAAAGATCGTTTATTGTTTTTTTGAGTAAATTTCTTCAATTTTTGGCTAAATTATTGAAAAATACACAATATTCAAGCACAAATATTTTGTAAAATTTTTCAGTTGGAAATAAATAATATTACATTTGGATGAATAACAACCAAACTTATTAATTATGAAGATTTTTAAAACGCTTTTAATTGCTTTTTTAGCAATATCCTTTCAGGGATTTTCACAAACGCCAACAGATTATTTATCTAAAGAATTCCATAAAGAAAGACGCGATGTTTTAAGATCTAAAATGCCAGCAAACTCAGTAGCAGTTTTATTTGCAAATCCGTTAAGAAATAGAGCAAATGATGTAGATTATGTTTTTCATCAAGATCCAAATTTTTATTACTTAACTGGTTATAGAGAACCAAATGCGGTTTTAGTTTTATTTTCTGATACTATTACAGATGAAAATGGAAATACTTATAACGAAATTTTATACGTGCAAAAACGTGATAAAAGAGCAGAACAATGGAATGGAAAAAGATTAGGAACAGAAGGAGCTAAAACAGAATTAGGTTTTAGCAAATCTTTAAATGCAGAAGAATTTGTAAATGCAAACATCGATTTTAAAAAGTTTGATAAAGTTTTTATAGAAAAATTTAATGATGATTATAGAAATTTAGGCGGTAATGCAGATACTTTTGATTTGGTAAAAGGATTTAAAATAAAAGCAGGTTATAATCCTAAATTATTTTTAACGGGTATTCAAGAATACGTTTACAGTAATATTGCAGAAACACCTGTAGAAAGTAGCGCAAATGTTATTCAGATTATTAATAGAGTAGAAAGTCGTTCAGATGAAGTTAAAGAAGATGAGTTAATTAAAAAATATAAAACAGCAACTTCAAACGAACTTAAAAAAGAAATAAAACAAAAAGTTTCTTTAGCCTTAAAACCAAAAACAAATATTGATGTTAAGTTTTTACCAACACATTTAGCAACAATGAGAGAAGTAAAAACAGCAGAAGAAGTTAAATTATTAACCAAAGCTGTAAGAATTTCTGCTGTTGGGCAAATAGAAGTAATGAAAGCAATGAAACCTCATATGTCAGAGACAGAATTACAAGGTATTCATGAATTTGTATATAAAAAGTACGGCGCAGAATACGAAGGTTACCCATCTATTGTTGGTGCTGGTAATAACGGTTGCATTTTACACTACATAGAAAATAACAAAACCAAAGTGGCAAATGATTTAGTTTTAATGGATTTAGGTGCAGAATATAGAGGTTTTACTGCAGATGTAACACGTACAATTCCTGCAAGTGGAAAGTTTACAAAAGAACAAAAAGAAATTTACGATATTGTATACAAAGCACAAGAAGCTGGTATTAAGTTATATACAATTGGTACAAGTATGCAAGCTCCAAACCAAGCAGCAAAAAAAATTATTAACGAAGGTTTGTATAAATTAGGAATTATAAAATCTATAGATGAAAAACATCCATATTTTCCTCACGGAACAAGTCATCATATTGGTTTAGATGTGCACGATCCAGGAAATTATAATACTTTTGAAGAAAATATGATTGTTACTATGGAACCTGGAATTTACATTCCAGAAGGTAGTAATTGTGATAAAAAATATTGGGGAATTGGTATTAGAATAGAAGACGATATTTTAGTAACAAAAACAACACCAATTAATTTATCTGGCGAAGCGCCAAGAAAAGCAGAAGACATCGAAAAAATGATGGCAAAAAAAACTGTTTTAGACGAGTTTATTTTACCAAATTTAGACAATTAAATGAGCAAAGAACAACCAAATAATCCGTTACACGGTATAAAATTAGCCACCATGTTAGAAGAATTGTTCTTAGAATATGGTTGGGAAGAATTAGGATATGCGTTAAATATAAATGCCTTTAAAAACAATCCTACCTATAAATCTAGCTTAAAATTTTTAAGAACAACGCCTTGGGCAAGAGAAAAAGTAGAAAAATTTTACCTAAAAAATATGATAGATTAATTTTTTTAGAAGCTATTTCCTGCTTTCCGCACTCGCTTTTTTTATCCTAAAAAGGAATAAAAAAGAGCTCAAACAAAAGCTACAATCAGGGCTAAACCAATTGATAAGCTTTTTGTAAAGCCGTAAGAACAATTCAATAATTTATAAAGTAAAAAATCTGTCAGTTTTTAAACTGACAGATTTTTTTATATTTTATTTTCTTTTAATAATTTACGTTGTTGTTTTATGGTTAAAGAACTACCATCGTGGCTCCAACCCGGAGGAGCAAAAGCATACATAAATTTATGATACCAATTTTTAGATTTTTTCATATCATTCCAAATATCTTTGTATTCATGCGTTAAAATTACAAACGGATTGTAAGAATTTGGCGGTGTTGTAACTCCGTATTTTATATCAATAGTTTCATCATATTCTTTAAAAGTACCAAAAATTCTATCAAAAATATTTAAAAATCCACCATGATTTTTATCCATATACTCAAAATTTTGAGCATGATGTACTTGGTGCATAGTATGTGTATTAAATATTTTGTCTAAAAAACCTAATTTACCAATGTAAACGGTGTGTAATTGAAATTGCCATAAAGCCTCAATACCCAAACAAACAACTAACATTTCTGGCGGAAAACCAATAGCAGTAATCCACATATAAAAAAATGGTTTGTAAAAAATGGTAAACCAACCATTTCTAACCGCAGTTCCTAAATTAAAATTATCAGAAGAATGATGCACTATGTGTGCAGCCCATAAAAAACGAACATTATGGTTTTGTCTATGAAACCAATAATAGCTAAAATCATCTAATAATTGACAAATAATCCAAACATACCAAGCATAACCAAAAGATTCGTAACCCATAATATTGGTACGAACACCATCTACTAATGGATTAAAAATTTCATACACAAAATTAAAAAGTACAATTGCTGCAATTGTTTTTGTTAAAGGTGCTAAAACTGCAGAACCAATACCCATTGTAAGGCTTGCTGCTAAATCTTTCCAATTATAAATTTTTTTGCTTTTTTCTTTTTTATTGTGTTTGCTATATGTTAATTCGACTAAAATAAGTCCTAAAAAACAAGGAACACCATATACAAGTGGGTTTGTAAAATCCATCTACTATTTTTAAATTTTTTGATAAAACTAAGGTAAAATAAGAGAATAACTAAAGTTTTTTAACGTTAGTTTTTTAAAATAATTGTTTTGTTGTTGCTATAAAGAGAAGAATTACGGTATAATTTTTAAAACCAAGACCTTGAGTTTTTTTGTTGATGTTTTTTTCTTTTCTTTTTAATTGCTATTTATTAACAACAATCAAAAAGGTTCTGTCTGTTTAAATATTTAAATATTCGTAAATTTGTAACCTATAAATATTATTTTTAAAAAATAATTGAAATATTAATTATGAATTACAAACATTTACTGAAAGTAATTAAAGAGAATACTAAAAAGTTTACTACTAAAAAAGCTATCTTTTATAAAGATGAAGCTTCTAAAAGTTGGAAAGGTGTTTCTTGGGATTCTTTTTACTTTCAAGTTCAGCAAGTTTCTAAAGCTTTAATTAATTTTGGAGTAAAAGAGCAAGATAATATTGGGATTTTTGCTCAAAACATGACAGAATGGATTATTGCAGACTTAGGTATTATGGGAACAAGAGCTGTAACAATTCCTATTTATGCAACCAATTCTAAAAAAGAAGCAGCATATATTGTAAACGATGCAAAGGTTAGTGTATTATTTGTTGGAGATCAAGAAGAGTTTGATAAAGCAGCAGAAATATCAGAAAACAATCAATATTTAAAATTAATTGTTGCGTTAACTAAAACAGTAGATTTAAAAAATCTTAAGAATGCTGTTTACTTTACAGATTTTATCAATGCAGAATTTCCAAAAAGTATTGAAACCGAATTAGAAAAGCGTCATTTTGAATCTGAATTAGATGATTTAGCAAGTATTATTTATACTTCTGGTACAACCGGAGAACCAAAAGGTGTAATGTTAGATCATAATAATTTTGCATCGTCTTTAAAAGCACACGAAGCAGAGTTAGATGTTAATGAAAATGATGTTTCTTTAAGTTTCTTACCATTAAGTCATATTTACGAGCGTAGTTGGGTGTTTTTCTGTTTACAGCAAGGTATTCAAGTATACTTTAATCAAGATCCAAAAAAAATAGCCGATGTATTAAAAGAGGTAAAACCAACTTTAATGTGTACGGTACCAAGAATTTTTGAGAAAATTTTTAATGCAATTCAAGAAAAAAGAAAAGAAGCTTCTCCTGCAAAAATGAAATTAGCTAGTTGGGCTTTAGGTATTGGAAATAATTATCATAATAAACATAAAAGACTAGATAAAAAAGTGCCATTAATGCTAGGTTTAAAATATAAAATAGCAGATAAATTGGTGTTAAGTAAATTACGTGGTGTATTTGGCGGAAATATAAAATTTATGCCATGTGGTGGTGCTCCGTTAGGTGCAGATTTGGTTTCGTTTTTCCATTCTTTTGCATTAAATGTAAAATGTGGTTATGGTTTAACAGAAACAACAGCAACGGTTACTTTATTTGGAGATCATCATTTTGAATTTAATTCTGCAGGAAAAACAATTATTGGTTCTGAAATTAAAATTGGCGATAATAACGAAATTTTAGTAAAAGGACCTGGAGTAATGAAAGGGTATTACAAAAAGCCAGAAGCAACTGCAGCTGTTTTTGAAAATGGATGGTTTAAAACTGGTGATGCAGGAAAAATAGATGCATCTGGAAATTTAATAATTACAGATAGAATTAAAGATTTGATGAAAACTTCTGGAGGAAAATATATTGCTCCGCAAAAGTTAGAAACGGCTTTAGTTAGCGATTCTTTTATAGAGCAAATTGCTGTTATAGGAGATCAACAAAAATATGTGACTGCTTTAGCGGTACCAAGTTTTGAAAATATTAAAAAATATGCAGTAGAGCATAAAATTAGTTTTAAAAATATAGAAGATTTAATTGCAAACAATCAAATTAAAACAATGTTAGAAAAACGTTTTGAAGAATTGCAGAAAGAGTTTTCTAAATTTGAGCAAATAAAAAAGTTTACTTTATTACCTAAAGAATTTACTATAGAAGCAGGAGAAATTACAGCAACGTTAAAATTAAAACGTAAAGTAATTCAGAAAAAATATAAGACACTTATAGATAAAATGTACGCAGAATAATAAGCTGTGTTTTTATAACTATTTTAAAAATTATTGACTGATAATTTTTAAAACCAAATCTTTAGTCAATGGTTTTCCATTGGCTATTTTTTTGATGTTTTCAAAAGTAAAAACAAAATCACAGCCTGTTTTATACTCAGAGCAACCATAGGCTGTTTTTCCTTTTAAAACAGTTCCTTTTTTACATTTAGGGCAAATTATTTTATTGCTGTCATTACGAGGAGTTTTCGACGAAGTAATCTCATTATTTTTAACAAATTGCTTCGTTTCATTCGCAATGACGTTTTTTTTCGGTTCTAGTTTTAAGGCAAAATTATCATCAAAACGCATCAATCCTTCAACTTTTCCTGTATCTGTTGTAAATCCTTTTAAATTGGTTGTACAACCTTTGTCTATTAATCTTATTAATTGATTTTCAGAAACTTTTTTACCGTAAATTACAAACGGAATTTTTAAATCGCAATTGTTTTTATACTCAGAACAACCAAAAGCAGAAGATCCTTTTAATAGAGTTCCTTTATTACATTTTGGGCAGGTTTTACCTGCAACCTGTTTTTTTGTTGATGCTTTTTTGGGTTTTGATTTTGACGAGTTCTCTACTGTGCTCGAATTTGTAGTCGCATTCGAGGAAATTCTTTTTTTAGATGTATTAGAACGGACTTCATACACTAACTGGTCTACCATTTTTTTCATATTATTTATGAAAGTTCCGGCATTAAAATCGCCACGTTCAATTTCTTTTAAACGTTTTTCCCATCGTCCGGTTAATTCGGCAGATTTTAATAATTCGTTGTCAATAATATTAATTAAATCGATTCCGGTTTGGGTTGGTAAAACCAATTTCTTTTTACGTTCAATATATTTTCTACGGAATAAAGTTTCTATAATACTTGCTCTTGTAGAAGGTCTTCCAATTCCGTTTTCTTTCATTAATTCGCGCATTTCATCATCATCAACTTGCTTTCCGGCAGTTTCCATGGCGCGTAATAAACTTGCTTCTGTATAATTTCTTGGTGGTTTGGTTTCCTTTTCTAAAAAAGAAGGTTCATGAGGTCCTTTTTCTCCTTTTACAAAAGAAGGTAAGGTCAATTTCTCATTCATTTCTTTTTTAATCTTACTTTCGTTTGTTTCAAAAACAACACGCCAACCTTTGTTTATAATTTCTTTTCCGGTTGTTTTAAAAGGAACATCTGCAGCTTTACCAATTACCGAAGTATTAGAAACATCAGAATCTGGGTAAAAAACAGCAATAAATCTACGCGTTATTATATCATATACTTGTTGTTGATTGTACTGTAAATTTCCTTCAATTCCTGTAGGAATAATTGCGTGGTGATCGGTTACTTTTTTGTCATCAAAAACACGTTTTGTTTTCTTTATTTTGTGACCTAAAAGTGGCTGAGTTAACTCGTTGTATTTGGTTAATTTAGATAAAATACCAGCAATTTTTGGGTATACATCATTCGGTAAAAAAGTAGTATCTACTCTTGGGTATGTAACTACTTTCATTTCATATAGCTTCTGAACTATTTTTAGAGTTTCATCTGCAGAAAAACCGAATTTATTATTACAATATACTTGTAAGCCTGTTAAATCGAACAGTTTTGGTGCATATTCTTTTCCTTTCTTTTTGGTAACAGAAACAACCTCAAAATCAGATTGCGCAACTTTATCGGCTAAAACCTGTCCGTCTTCTTTTTTAAGAAAACGCCCATCTTCGTAATTAAAAAGTGTGTTTCTGTAGGCAGTTTGTAATTCCCAATAAGGTTGAGGTTTAAAATCTCTAATTTCAAGATATCGATTTACCAACATAGCTAGGGTAGGAGTTTGCACTCTACCAACCGATAAAACTTGTTTAAAACCACCAAATTTTACGGTATATAAACGCGTTGCATTTAAACCTAACAACCAATCTCCGATAGCACGAGAATAACCAGCGTAGTATAAATTATCGTAATCTTCTGCAGGTTTTAAATTGTTAAAACCATCTTTAATAGCTTCTTCTGTAAGCGAAGAAATCCATAAACGTTGTACTTTTCCTTTGTAATTACATTGGTTAATTACCCAACGCTGAATCAATTCTCCTTCTGTACCAGCATCTCCACAATTAATGATAACGTCTGCTTTTTCAAAAAGACTTTTTACAATATTAAATTGCTTTTTAATACCAGCATCACCCGTAACTTTGGTATCAAAACGTTCTGGTAACATTGGTAAATTATTTAAATCCCAACTTTTCCAATGTGGTTTGTAATCTTTGGGTTCTAAAAGTGTGCATAAATGCCCAAAAGTATACGTTACCGCATAGCCATTTCCTTCATAAAAGCCATCGCGTTTTGTGTTGGCTCCTAGAATATTAGCAATTTCTCTTGCTACAGATGGTTTTTCGGCAATACAGACTTTCATTGATTATTTTTGCGGGCTCGAAATTAAGGAATTATTATATATTTAAAGATGTTCTTTTTACAATTGTTAATAAAATAGAAGTCCTTCAGTATTTTTTTAAAGCTGAAGGACTAAAACTGATATTTATATATTGTTCAGTAAATAGAATATATATTATTTTAATTTTGAAAGCTCATTCTTAACATCTTCCCAAGTTGTTTTTTTCTTTTTGCTTAATTCATTAACTTCTTGATGTATTTCATTCTTTTGAGCGTCTGTTAAGTCGTCCCAAAGATCATTTTTTTCTGTTTTATTGCTCATTTTATAAATTTAAGAAACTATTATTTTACTTCACCAAAGCTAATTGAATTCGTTTTCTAATCACATCAACTTCTAAAACTTTGGCTATTATTTGTTGTTGCAAACTTACAATTGTATTTACGTCTTTTACAAAAGTATCAGACAAATTAGAAACATGAATTAAACCACTTTCTTTAATTCCAATATCTACAAAACAACCAAAATTGGTAATATTATTTACAATTCCGGGTAATAATTGACCAACTCTTAAATCTGAAATGGTTTTTATGTTTTTATCAAAAGAAAACACTTTTGCTTTTTCTCTAGGATCTACACCTGGTTTTTCTAACTCTTTTACAATGTCTTTTAATGTAGGTAAACCAATATTTTCTGTACAATAATTTTGTAGATTAATTTTCTGAATCAATGCAGAATTCCCAATTAAATCGGTTACTTTTTTATTGATGTCTTTTGCCATTTTGTCTACAATAGCATAACTTTCTGGGTGTACAGCAGAATCATCTAACGGATTTTTACTGTTTTTAACTCTTAAAAAACCAGCAGCTTGTTCGTAAGCTTTTCCTCCTAATCGTGGTACTTTTTTAATTTCATTTCTAGAAGAAAAAGAACCATTTTCGTTTCTGTAATTTACAATGTTTTCTGCCAATTTTGGTCCGATACCAGAAACATAACTTAATAAAGATTCACTTGCTGTATTTATGTTTACGCCAATGGTATTTACACAACTTTCTACAGTTGTGTCTAAAGATTTTTTTAATTTGGTTTGATCTACATCGTGCTGATATTGACCAACTCCAATCGATTTTGCATCAATTTTAACCAATTCTGCCAAAGGATCTTGCAATCTTCGTCCTATAGAAACAGCACCACGAACGGTAACATCATAATTAGGAAACTCATCTCTAGCAATTTTAGAAGCCGAGTAAATAGATGCGCCAGCTTCACTAACCACAAAAACATCCACTTGGTGTTTAAACTGAATCTTTTTTATCAATTGTTCGGTTTCTCTAGAAGCGGTTCCGTTACCAATAGCAATGGCTTCAATTTTATGTGCTTCTGCTAACGAACTAATTTTTTTAATTGCATCAAAAGATTGATTTTGTGGAGCATGTGGAAATACGGTTTCATTGTGTTTTAAATCGCCTTGTGCGTTTAAACAAACAATTTTACAGCCCGATCTAAAACCAGGATCAATTGCTAAAACTCGTTTTTCACCTAAAGGCGATCCTAATAATAATTGTTTTAAGTTTTTAGAAAAAACTACAATGGCAGCTTCATCTGCTTTTTCTTTGGCAACAGTTAGAGTTTCATTAGATAACGAAGGAAAAAGCAAACGTTTAAAAGCGTCTTTAATAGCTAATTGAATTTGCTCTGAACATTCATTTTGACTGCGAATAATTCTGTCTTCCATTTTTTGAAGCGCTCTTTCGGTGTCAATTTCTATTTTAACTCTAATAAAACCTTCTTTTTCTGCACGTAAAATGGCTAAAAACCGATGAGACGGAATTCTACTTAAAGATTCATTCCAATCAAAATAATCTTTAAATTTTTGTGCTTTTTCATCGTCTTTTTTAGTTTTAATTACTTTGGATGAAATTTGTGCAAAACGCTCTAATTGGTAGCGAATATTATTTCTAATATCTGTACGTTCGTTAATCCATTCTGCAATAATAAAACGTGCGCCTTCTAAAGCATTTTCAACAGTTTCAACTTCGTTGGATGTGTATTTAGATGCTGTGTATTCTAAATCATTTACACGCTGACTCATCATCATTTTTGCTAATGGTTCTAAGCCTTGTAATCTTGCAGTTTCTGCTTTGGTTTTTCGTTTCTTTTTAAAGGGTAAATACAAATCTTCTAAAGCAATTAAATCTTTAGAATTGTTGATTTTATTATCTAATTCGGTAGATAAAACTTGTTGTTCTTCTAACGTTTTTAAAATAGCTTTTTTACGCTTTTCTAACGTTTCAAAAGTTTCTTTAAATTTTACAATTTCTCCAATTTCAATTTCATCTAAATTACCTGTCATTTCTTTTCTATACCTAGCTATAAAAGGAATTGTAGCATCTTCATTTAATAAAGAAATAGTATTTTCTACAGCTTTTGATGAAAGTTGAGTTTGTTGTGTTATGTATTGGTGTAATTGCATTTTTTTATTTGAATTTTATCAGAAAAAAGAAACCTCATAAAAATGAATTTATGAGGTTGTAAATATAGTTTTATTTTGTGTTTTGAGATGAAAAACTTCTCGATACAATTTTCTTCCTTTGTCAGAAAATCACTCGAAGTGACATTATGTGATAATGTTTTAAGTTTGATAATAAACAGACTGTCACTTCGAGTGAAATTCTTTTTTTTTAAGAATTTTGTATCGAGAAGTCTTTTTTAAAAAATTACTTTTTCAAAAGCCAAACGTTTTGCATTGTAGCTTGTGTAAATAATTCCACAATATTTGTAATCTAATTTTTTGATTAAAGCTTGCATTCCTAGATTGTCTTCGTGCGTATCAATCTTTAAACTTTCTATGTTTTTATCTTTTAATTGTTGATGAAATTCATCAAAAAGAAAAGTTGCCAAACCTAATTTTCTAAACTCTTTTTTAATTGCTAAACGATGTATAACTCCGTAAACTTTGTTTTCATCAATCAACCAATTTCCGTCTATAATTTTTTTATATGTTGGTTCTTTTCTTAAGGTAAACATAGCTGTTGCCATAACTGTATTTTTGTCATTTACAACAACGTAGCTTTCTTGATTTAAAATATCTTGTTCTACTTGTATTGCATTTGGATAACCATTTTGCCATTGATCAATTTTTAAAGAAGCTAAATAGTTTTTAGCATCATTAATAATGGTTTCAATTTGCGGAACATCTTCAATTTTAGAAAGTCTTATTTTCATCAAAAAGTATTATAAGGTTTTGCCAGGTTGAGCGCAATCGAAACCTTAACTAAAATTAATAGTTCTGGACTGCGCTCTAACAGACAATTATATCATTTTAAAATCTAACAATAATTCTCCGTTTACAGAACATTGTAAATGATCTCCTTTAAAAATTTCTCCTTTACCTAAAGCAGGTGTTCCTGTAAAAATTAAATCGCCAGGTTGTAAGGTCATATATTTAGAAATAAATACAATAATATCAGCAAAATCGTTAATCATATAAGCTGTATTACTTTTTTGTTTTTCTTCTCCGTTAATTTTTAGGTCAAAATCAATATCACCTAAATCATAATCTGCAACAGGTTTAAAGCTAGAAATTGGTGCTGCACCATCAAAACCTTTCGCAAATTCCCAAGGATGCTTTGTTTCTCTAGCATCTTTCAAAATATCTGTAGCTGTATAATCTATACCAACAGCAATTTCAGAAATGTAAGAGTTTGCTTCTTCTTTAGTAATATTTTTACCTTCTTTACCAATTTTAACCACTAATTCTACTTCGTAAATTAATTCGTTGGTAATACTACTAGGATATGCTACATCACAATTAACAGCTAAACTAGATTCTGGTTTAGAAAAAATAAATTTTTTACCTTTCTTTTTTTCTTCAATATCTTTTAAATCAGTAACGTAGTTACTTCCTATTCCTAGAATTTTCATTTTTAAATTGTTTTAATTTTAATACGTAAATTTAATAAAAAAATCCACCAAAAAATATATTTTCTGATGGATTTATAATTTGTAAAAAGGCTAATTTTAAGCTTCTACTTTTTCTGTTTTAGACAAATCAATTACTACTTGATTGTGTAAAATATCTTGAATAGTTTGTCTTTTTCTAATTAAATAATCTTGTCCTTTATACACCATAACTTCTGCAGGGATGTAGCGAGAATTATAGTTAGAAGCCATAGAGAAACAGTATGCTCCGGCATTATGGAAACATAAAATATCTTCTTCAGAAATTTCTGAAATTCTTCTGTTAGATGCAAAAGTATCTGTTTCACAAATATAACCTACAACAGAATAATAACGATCTCTACCTTCTGGATTAGAAATGTTTGTAATATGATGATAAGAATCGTACATCATTGGTCTTACTAAGTGATTAAAACCACTGTCTACATGAGCAAAAACAGTAGAGGTTGTTTGTTTAACAACGTTTACTTTTGCTAAAAAAGAACCAGCTTCAGAAACTAAAAACTTACCAGGTTCAAACATTAAAGTAATGTCTTTACCATAATCTGCACAAAATTCGTTGAATCTTTCTGATAATTGTAATCCTAATTGCTCAATATCTGTAGAAATATCACCTTCTTTATAAGGTACTTTAAATCCGCTACCAAAATCTATAAAATCGATGTTTTCAAATTGTTTTGCAACACCAAATAAAATATCAGAAGCACGTAAAAAAGTATCGATATCTAAAATATCAGAACCTGTGTGCATGTGAATTCCGTTAATATTCATCCCTGTATTTTCTACAACACGTTTAATGTGTGGTACTTGGTGAATAGAAATTCCGAACTTAGAATCAATATGACCTACAGAAATTTTAGAATTTCCACCAGCCATAATGTGTGGATTTATACGCACACAAACAGGAATATCTGGATGTTTTTGACCAAACTGCTCTAAAATAGATAGGTTATCAATATTTATTTGAACACCTAATTTAGCAACTTCTTCAATTTCTGATAAAGAAACTCCGTTTGGTGTATAAATAATATCGTGTGGTGCAATACCAGTAGTTAAACACAATTGTACTTCTTGCACAGAAACCGTATCTAAACCAGAACCTAAATTTTTAAAGAACTTTAAAATATTAATGTTAGAAAGTGCCTTAACAGCATAATTTAACTTTAAGTTTTTAACGCCACTAAAAGCATTTGTTAATCTGTTGTATTGAGATTCTATCTTGTCTGTATCGTAAACATATAAAGGACTTCCGTATTTATTTGCTAACTCTAATAATTGTGATCTTTCCACTTTGTATGATTTTATTACTAAGCCCCAAAAGTAATTAAATTGTTTAGTATATTATTATATGTTTAAAAATATAACATATTGTTTTTTATTGTGTTTTTTATATTTTTAAAGCTTAAGATTTTCGTTGAAATACTTGTTGATAACTAATTAAGTTACTTGTTTTATTTTATCATCTAGAATGCTATTTTAGCGAGACTTCAAACCTAAATAACAGTAAGATATTTCATGAGTCAAGAAACAAAATATACAGAAGATAATATCAGGTCTTTAGATTGGAAAGAGCATATTAGAATGCGTCCAGGAATGTACATTGGTAAATTGGGTGACGGTTCTTCTGCCGATGATGGTATATATATTTTGGTAAAAGAAGTTTTAGATAACTCTATTGATGAATATGTGATGGGTGCTGGTAAAACCATCGAAATTTCTATTAAAGAAAACAAAGTAACTGTTAGAGATTATGGGCGAGGTATACCACTAGGTAAAGTGGTTGATGTTGTGTCTAAAATGAATACTGGTGGTAAGTACGACTCTAAAGCATTTAAAAAATCTGTAGGTTTAAACGGGGTAGGTACAAAAGCTGTTAATGCATTATCATCTTATTTTAGAGTAGAATCTTCTCGTGAAGGAAAATCTGCTTCTGCAGAATTTAGCCAGGGTAATTTAGAAAATCAAGAATTTTTAGAAGAATCATCTCGTAGAAAAGGAACAAAAGTTTCTTTTGTGCCAGATGAAACCATTTTTAAAAACTACAAATTTAGAAATGAGTATGTAGCTAAAATGTTTAAGAATTATGTGTATTTAAATCCAGGTTTAACCATCATTTTTAATGGAGAAAAATTCTTTTCTAAAAACGGATTAAAAGATTTACTGGAAGATAACAACAATGTAGAAGACATGTTGTACCCGATAATTCATTTAAAAGGAGATGATATAGAAGTTGCCATTACACATAGTAAAACTCAATATTCAGAAGAATATCATTCTTTTGTAAATGGGCAACATACCACACAAGGAGGTACACATCAAGCTGCTTTTAGAGAAGCGATTGTAAAAACAATTAGAGATTTTTATGGTAAAAATTTTGAAGCTTCAGACGTTAGAAAATCAATTATTTCTGCTATTGCTATAAAAGTGATGGAACCTGTTTTTGAGAGTCAGACAAAAACCAAATTAGGTTCTACAGATATGGGAGGAGATTTGCCAACGGTAAGAACTTATATAAACGATTTTTTAAAAACCAAATTAGATAATTTTTTACATAAAAATCCTGACGTTGCAGAAATACTGCAAAAGAAAATATTACAAGCAGAAAAAGAGCGAAAAGAACTTTCAGGTATTAGAAAATTAGCAAAAGACAGAGCAAAAAAAGCTAGTTTACACAATAAAAAATTACGCGATTGTAGAATTCATTTAGGCGATGTTAAAAAAGAAAATTATTTAGAAACTACTTTGTTTATTACAGAGGGAGATTCTGCATCGGGTTCTATAACAAAATCTAGAAATGTAAATACACAAGCTGTTTTTAGTTTAAAAGGAAAGCCTTTAAACTCTTACGGATTAAGCAAAAAGATTGTGTATGAAAATGAAGAATTTAATCTTTTACAAGCCGCTTTAAATATAGAAGATGGCTTAGAAGATTTACGATACAACAATATTGTAATTGCTACCGATGCCGATGTAGACGGTATGCACATTCGTTTATTGTTGATAACGTTCTTTTTGCAATTTTTTCCGGAATTGATTAAAGAAGGACATTTATTTATTTTAGAAACGCCTTTGTTTAGAGTGCGTAATAAAAAACAAACTTTCTATTGTTATTCTGATGAAGAAAAACGCGAAGCAATAGAAAAATTAAGAGGAAAGCCAGAAATAACTCGATTTAAAGGTTTGGGGGAAATTTCTCCAAATGAGTTTGTACATTTTATAGGAAATGATATTCGTTTAGACCCAGTAATGTTAGACAAAGAAATGTCTATAGAACAAATGTTGCAATTTTATATGGGTAAAAATACTCCTGACAGACAGAAATTTATCATAGAAAACTTAAAAGTTGAGTTAGATTATGTTGAAGAGGAAGCGTAATACAAAAGCAATTAAAAGTATTATTAGTGGAGTATTGGCATTATTTATAATGTTTTGGGTGTTACAAATAGATTGGCATAATTTATCAAACAAAGAAAATTCAGGAGCAATTTTTGGTGTATTAGCAGGGGTGTTAATCATTATTGCATTGCAAATTAAACCTAAAGAATCTAAAAAATAATTATTTCTAATACATGAGTGAAGAAATAAACGACAACGAACACGAAGAAGAATTAATTAACGAGGGAGAAAATCCTCAAGAAGAAACCATTACCAAAGTTACAGGAATGTACAAAGAATGGTTTTTAGATTATGCTTCGTATGTAATTTTAGAAAGAGCTGTTCCTTCGTTAGAAGATGGTTTAAAACCAGTACAACGTAGAATTATGCATTCTATGAAAGATTTAGACGACGGACGTTACAATAAAGTAGCAAACATTGTTGGTCATACCATGCAATATCACCCGCATGGAGATGCTTCAATTGCAGATGCAATGGTGCAAATTGGTCAGAAAGAATTACTGATTGATATGCAAGGGAACTGGGGTAATATTTTAACCGGAGACCGTGCAGCAGCATCAAGATATATCGAAGCACGTTTGTCTAAATTTGCTTTAGATGTTGTTTTTAACCCGAAAACAACAGAATGGAAACTTTCTTATGATGGTCGTAGAAAAGAACCGATAGATTTACCAGTAAAATTCCCACTTTTATTAGCACAAGGAGCAGAAGGAATAGCAGTTGGTTTATCAACCAAAATATTACCACACAATTTTAACGAATTAATTGATGCTTCTATTAAATATTTAAAAGGTAGAAGTTTTAAAATTGTACCCGATTTTTTAACTGGCGGAATTGCCGATTTTTCTCATTATAACGATGGAAAAAGAGGAGGAAAAGTTAGGGTAAGAGCTAAAATTTCTCAATTAGATAAAAAAACATTGGTAATTAATGAAATTCCTTTTTCTACCACAACATCATCTTTAATAGATAGTATTTTAAAAGCTAATGAAAAAGGTAAAATTAAAATAAAAAAGATTGAAGATAATACGGCTGCAGAAGTAGAAATTTTAGTGCATTTGCCACCAAATGTATCGCCAGATAAATCTATTGATGCCTTGTATGCATTTACAAATTGCGAAACTTCAATTTCTCCATTATGCTGTACAATTAAAGAAAATACACCCGTATTTTTAGGTGTTTCAGAATTGTTAAAACATTCAACAGATTTAACGGTAGAATTATTAAAAAGAGAGTTAGAAATTCAGTTAAATGAATTAGAAGAACAATGGCATTTTTCTTCTCTAGAACGTATTTTTATAGAAAATAGAATTTATAGAGATATTGAAGAAGAAGAAACTTGGGAAGGTGTAATCGAAGCAATTGATAAAGGATTAAAGCCACACATTAAACACTTAAAACGTGCTATAACTGTAGAAGATATAACACGTTTAACAGAAATCAGAATTAAAAAAATATCAAAATTTGATATTGATAAAGCCAAGCAATTTATAGAAAGTTTAGAAGAAAAAATTGCGGGTGTAAAACATCATTTAGCAAATTTAATAGACTTTGCTATCGATTATTTTAAACGTTTAAAAGATACTTACGGTAAAGGAAAAGAACGTAAAACCGAAATTAGAATTTTTGATGATATAGTTGCCTCTAAAGTAGCTATGAAAAATGCTAAATTATATGTTAATAGAGCAGAAGGCTTTATTGGTACATCATTAAGAAGAGATGAATTTGTTACCGATTGTTCTGATATTGATGATGTAATTATCTTTAGAAAAGACGGTAAAATGATGGTTACCAAGATTGATGCAAAAACGTTTGTTGGTAAAGATATTATTCATGTTGCTGTCTTTAAAAAGAAAGATAGAAGAACAGTTTATAATTTTATGTACAGAGACGGATCTCGTGGGCCAAGTTATATGAAACGTTTTAATGTGTTATCTGTAACAAGAGACAAAGAGTACGATTTAACCAACGGAAATAAAGGCTCTATTGTACATTATTTTACGGCAAATCCAAATGGAGAAGCAGAGGTTGTTACTATTAATTTACGTTCTGTAGGTAGTGTTAAAAAGCTAAAATGGGATATAGATTTTGCAGATCTTGCTGTTAAAGGAAGAGCTGTAAGAGGTAATACAATTACTAAATACGCTATTAGAAAAGTAGAGTTTAAATCAGAAGGTGTTTCTACATTAAAACCACGAAAAATTTGGTTTGATGAAACCGTACAGCGTTTAAATGTTGATAATAGAGGAGATTTGTTGGGAGAGTTTAAAGCAGAAGATAAATTATTAATTATTACACAAAGCGGTAAAGCTAAAGCTGTAAAACCAGATTTAGCAATGCATTTTGATAATGATATGATTGTCTTAGAAAAATGGATGCCTAACAAACCTATTTCTGCTGTGTATTTTGATGGAGAAAAAGAGCGTTATTATATAAAACGCTTTATGATTGAAACTACAGAAAAAGAAGAGGCTTTTATTTCTGAACATCCAAAATCTAAATTAGAGATTGTTGTAACAGATTGCAGACCAATTGTAGAAATTGTGTATTCTAAGAGAAGTTTAGAAAACGAAGAAGTAAATTTAGAAGAATTTATTGCTGTAAAAGGAATTAAAGCTCTAGGAAATCAATTAACTACAGAAAGAATAAGACAAGTAAATCTATTAGAATCTTTACCTTATGAAGAGCCAGAAGAAGAGGTGTCTGAAGATGAAGAAGATGAACAGGAAGAAACTGTAGAAAAATTACCAATTGATTTGCCAGAAGTAGTTACCAAAAAGCCTGTTTTAGAAGAACTTTCTGCTGAAGAAAAAGCAAAAATAGCTTTGCAAAAATCTATTGCAAAAAAGAAGGCAGAAGAGAAAAAAAGAGATGATGAAAGCCAAACAAAATTATTTTAGTTCTTATAGTTTATGAAAAAGATAGGTTTAATTGGCGGAATAACACCAGAATCAACAGTTTTATATTATAGAATTTTAAATCGACTAAATGCAGATAATTTAGGTAAAACACACTCTGCAGAAGTTGTTATTAATTCTTTTGATTTTGGTAAAATATCACAACTTCAAAAAGAAAACAGATGGGATTTGTTAGATGAATTAATGGCAAAAACAGGTAAAAACCTACAAGATGCTGGCGCAACTTGTATTATAATTTGTGCCAATACAATACATTTGTGTATAGATGCTGTTAGAAAAGCAGTAAAAATTCCTGTAATTCATATTGCAGAAGCTACATCCAAAAAAATAATTGAGAGAAAGCTGAGTAAGGTTGCTTTATTAGGTACTAAATATACTATGGAAAAAGATTTTTTTATTGATGTTTTAAAATCTTTTAATATTGAAGCTGTTATTCCGGAAGAGGAAGATAGAGAACTTATTCATAACGTAATTTATAACGAACTTGCCTCTGGTGTTATAAATGAAATATCTAAAGAAAAATACCTGACAATAATAGAAAAATTAATTAAAAAAGGGGCGGAAGGTGTTATCTTAGGTTGCACAGAAATTCCTTTATTAATAAAACAAAAAGATGTTTCTATACCTGTTTTTGATACCACTAAAATTCATGCAACAGCAGCTTTTGAGTTTTCAACCAATTATCAGCAACAACAGCAACAACAGCAATAATATTCTTTCAACAGAATCTTCACCTAAAAAAGTAGAATATACTTTATAAATAATTTTATTAATGAAATTTGTTTTTTTTCTACTATTTATCTTTTTAGGTATAACTGCGTTTTCGCAAGAAGAAATTTATTATTACCAAGATATAAAAGGTACCCTCTCATTAAATGAAGTAAAAAAGGAAAATTTTTTATTACTAGAAAAAGAAATTAAAGAAGGGTATGGTAATAATGAGGTAGCTTATTGGTTTAAAGTGCCAGCTTATAAAACATCATTAAAATATATTTTTAAGATGGTGTATGATAGATATTATTTTGCAGACGCTTATATTGATACTATTAAATTAGAGAAAATACCAAATCAAAGATATTTAAGCTATAAATTTTCTAGAGATAATGATTTTTACATAAGAGTGAAACCAAAGTTTCATTCTTATATTCCTGTAGAGCTTAATAGTTTAGAGGATATTATTTTTGAGGAAACAAACTCACTATTAATCAATGGGTTTTACTACGGTTTTTCTATTTTAATAATATTTTTAAACTTTATTTACTACTTTTTATTTAAAGATAAGGTCTTCTGTTACTATGCGTTTTTTCAATTTACATTGTGTTTTGGAATATTTACGATGGATGGGATGCTTAATTACTACAATATTACGGGGTATTTAAACGAGTTAATTATGGTTATTAATTATGTGTCAATGGCTTACTTTTCATCTAAGTTTGCTGTAAGCTATTTGTTTATTGATACTTATTTTCCTAACCTTAAAAAATACACAAAATTTTTAGGATTTTGCATTCTTGTTTTTGCTATTCTATTTTTAGTTTGTACTAATTATTATAATCTATTAATTTTAAATATTCTTGTTTTTTCATTGGTGACTATTTATTGGGTTTGCGGTATAATATTATTTAATAAAAATTTTTACACTAAAATTTTAGTAATTGCAGATGCTATTATATTGTTTTCAGCAATTGATTATTTTGTCTTAAAATTTTTAGGTTTGTCAATTATAAATGTAGATTCTTTAAGTATAAAAATAGGTGCTTTTGTAGAGATGATAACGCTTTCTTTTGCTGTTTTATATAGAATGAATGTTTTGATTAATGAAAACAAATTCATGAAAAATGAAATTATAAATTACTCTAAAGAATTAGCAAAATCTACTAATGATAATCAGTCAAACAAAGAGCAAAATTTAACAGAGTTAAGTAAAAGAGAAAAGGAGATTTTTGATTTAATTGTACTAGCTAAATCTAATAAAGAAATTGCAAGCGATTTAAATATATCTATAAATACTGTTAAATTTCATATTAAAAATATTTATGAAAAATTAGAGATTAAAAGTAGAAAAGAGGCTCTAACTTTTAAAATTTAAAAAAACCACCCTCAAACTACCCTTAAACTACCCGTCTATATACTTTGTTTTTATGGGTTTATGGCTATTTTTGGAGAGCGTATACATTTTGTATGCCTTCCCCCAACTTTTATTTACCTTCAGTTATTTTTTATAAATTAACTGAAGGCTTTTTTTTATTTCATTTTTTCAAAAAAAGTAAATTCGTAGTTTGGTAGTAATTCTGGATTTGTAATTTTAATAATATCCTTTAAAACCAAATCTGGTCTTGTTGTAGCCAATTCATAATAAATAACACCGCCTGTTTTTCCTTTTTTAGTTGATGGAGTGTAGATGTTATCCGTTTTAAAAGAATCAAATTTTTCATATAATTGATTGCTTTGTAAAAGTTGTTCTTTAGAAGAAAAATAACCAGGAGCAATCCAAAAATCAGCATCTTTTCCTTTATCAAAAACACTCTCAAAACTTAAAGACAAACTTCCTTTTCCTTTTGTTTCTTGCCACAAATAATTAACGTTAGCATCTTTTAAAAAAGTAGCAACAAAACTTTCTCCGGCAGGTAAGTTCCAAATATCTTTACTCATAATTGCACCAGATAAAACAGTTGGTTTTTTTGTAGATTTTAAAGCAATATTTTTAGCTTCTAAATAATTTGATTCAATAGTTTTAAAAATACTATCGGCTTGTTTTTCTTTATCAAATAAAACACCAAAAAATTTAATCCATTCTGCTCTTCCTAATGGAGTTTCTTCTAACCAATCTCCATTATAAATAACATTAATACCCGCTTTTTTTATAGTGGTTAAAGATTTATCTGCAGAAGAAACACTATAACCAACAACCAATTCTGGTTGTAAATCGAGTAATATTTCTGTATTTAAAGAACTTTCTTTTCCTATTTCTATTATTTTTCCTGTATCAATTAAAGCTCTTGTTTTTTCTGATGATACATATTTAGCATAAGGAAAACCAACAATAGAAGTTTCTTTATTTAACAACTCTACCATTGGTATGTGTGTTGTTGAGGTAACTACTATTTTTTCAATAGGTGTAGAAATCATAGAAGTATTAAACTCTCTTATTTTAGCATCTGTTTTTCTTTTAATAATGTATTCAAAAACTTTATCAGAATTTTGATAAGCAGATTTAATTATAAGTTTTTTAACTCCATTTTCATCAACAATATCAAAACCTTTTGCATATTTAATAGCACTTTCGGGTTTTGTTTTTTTAGTAGTTTTTACCGTTTCCTTTTTACAAGAAACGGTAAATAATAAAAATGTAATTACGGAAATTATTTGTAATTTCTTCATTAAGAATAAACTTGGTTTTCTTGTTCTTGAACTCTAATAAAAGTGGTTCTTTTAGTTAATTCTTTTAATCTGCTTGCACCAACATAAGTACATGTAGATCTAATACCGCCTAAAATATCAATAATTGTATTGTCTACATTTCCTTTAAAAGGCACTTTTACTGTTTTTCCTTCAGAAGCTCTATAATTAGCAACCCCACCAGCATGTTTGTTCATGGCAGTTTCAGAACTCATACCGTAAAAAGCTTTAAACTTTTCTCCATTTTCTTCAATCAATTCTCCTCCGCTTTCTTCGTGTCCAGCTAACATTCCGCCTAACATTACAAAATCGGCACTACCACCAAAAGCTTTAGCAATATCACCAGGAATTTTACAACCACCATCAGAAATTATTTGTCCGCCCATTCCGTGAGCAGCATCTGCACATTCTATAATTGCAGACAGTTGCGGATAGCCAACACCTGTTTTTACACGCGTTGTACAAACAGAACCAGGCCCAATACCAACTTTAATAATATCAGCGCCAGCTAGTAATAATTCTTCAACCATTTCTCCAGTAACAACATTACCAGCAATAATTATTTTGTTAGGATGATTTTTACGCATTTTCTGTACAA
The DNA here is from genome assembly GCF_021991835.1 of Polaribacter sargassicola. GTDB lineage: Bacteria > Bacteroidota > Bacteroidia > Flavobacteriales > Flavobacteriaceae > Polaribacter > Polaribacter sargassicola. The sequence goes on along the minus strand of NZ_JAHDAU010000004.1, from coordinate 247,362 downwards.
AATTTACAAAATGTTCAGAATATCCGTTGGCAACATCAATACAAATAAAATTTATTTGCGGAAATTCTTCTAAAATTTGCTTTACTTTTTCAGAATCTTCTTTTCCTGTTCCGGTACTTACAGCAATATTATTTAATGTTTTTTGGTCTGTATTGTTGGCAAAATCTCTCCATTCTTCAATAGAATAATGTTTATGTATTGCGGTAAAAAGACCGTGTTTTGCAATTGCTTTTGCCATTTCAAAAGTACCAACAGTATCCATATTAGCGGCCATTATTGGTATTCCTTTCCAAACTACATCACTATGTAAAAAAGTAAATTCTCTTTCTAAATTAACTTGCGATCGCGATTTTAATGTAGAACGTTTTGGGCGAATCATAACGTCTTTAAAACCTAATTTTAAATCATTCTCTATTCTCATCTGTAAAATTAATTAAGCGATAAATATATTGAATTTGTAAGTGATTCTATTGGTTTTGATTAGTTTGTTTTGTCAACAAAAAAAGTATTTGGTAGTTTTTATAAAAAGAACCAACAGTTTTAGTTACCTAATTTTTTAAAGAATGTTAATTTGTAATTAGGCAATATAGTTGGATGTGTAATTTTAATAATATCTTTTAAAACTAAATCTGGTCTTGTAGGAGATGTTTCAAAATAAATGATTCCTCCAGTTTCTCCTTTATCAGCAGCGTATGTATACACATTATTTTCTTTAAAAGAATTAAAAGAACTGTAATATTGATTAGAGTTTAACATGTTTTCTTTAGTTTCATATAAACCACAACCTATCCAATAATCTGCATTAACAGCTTTGTCTAAGACACTTTCTATACTTAGATTTAAACTTGCGGCTCCTTTTGTGTTTAGCCATAAATAATTAGTGTTGGCATCATTAAAATAACTGGCAATAAAACTTTTACCAGCAGGTGCATACCATATATCTTTAAAAAGACTACCAGACATAATTGTAGGTTTTGTTTTGGCTGTAGAAGCCATTTTTTTTACAGATAGATAATTGTTTTTTATTACATTAAAAATACTATCGGCTTCTTTTTCTTTGTTAAATAAAACTCCAAAAAACTTAATCCATTCAGCACGCCCAAGTGGTGTTTCTTCTAGCCAATCTCCATTGTAAATTACGGGTATTCCGTTGTTAGCAATTGCTTTATAAGCTTTATTGCTATCATTTAAACCAAAACCGATTACTAATTCTGGAGCCAATTCTAATAATTTTTCTGTATTAATTGTCTGTTCGTTACCAAGTTCGGTTATTTTATCTTGGTTTATAAGCTTTCTTGTTTTTTTAGACGAAATAAATTTTGTTTTAGGGAAACCTACTAGATATTTTTCCGCATTAATTTGCTCTAGCATAGATATATGTGTTGTGCTTGTTACAACAATACTATTTACAGGAACTTTAAGGGTGTTTTTGTTAATGTCTGTTTTGTTACTTAAAATATAAGTATAGTTTTTTTTGGCATTTTGATATGGCCTCTTAATAATTAACTTTTTTTGATTACCATCTGTAATGATATCAAAACCTTTGGCATATTCTACGGTGCTTTTGGTGTTTTTATTTAAAATTGTTTTACTTTTTTTTTCTTTACAAGAAATAAAACTATAACAAATAATTAGGATTGATAAAAGATGTCTCATTTTAAAGCAATAAATTTTTTATGGAATATTATGAATGATTCGTGTAAACTTCTGACAAAAAATCGGTGTTTTTAAAAATATTTTTTGATTAATTCTTAACTAAGAATTTTACAGTTTTAGATGATGTAAAGCTATTTAAGATTTTTTTTTTTAAGGTTATAATTTTAAGAAAAAATATTTTTAATAATCAAAATATTTTAATTTCTACGCTTAGAAACATTTTTAGAAAAGTAAAAATATCCTTAAAAAGGATGTAAATTTGTAAGTAAAAAAATAAAATATAAATGATAGTTTCTTCTTTTATGCCTGCAGTAACTCAAATGATTTACGATATGGGTTTACAAAAATATTTAAACGGAATTACTTTTGAATGTCCTAAAATTGCATTAGAAGAAAAACAAGTTGCTGTTAGATATAAATTAGAGGGGCAAAAATTAACAAGCGAAGAAATAAATGCTATTTTTTCTAAAACAAAGAAAGAAGGAGGTACTTTATATTACGTAGATGAGCCTGTCTTAAACAGCGTTGCACCAGATATTATTTTTACACAAGATGTTTGTGATGTTTGTCAAATAGATACTGCATGCGTAGCAACATCTGCATATAAATTACCAAAAATACCCGAATTAATTTCTATTACACCAAATTCTTTAGAAGATGTTTTTGATAATGCCATAACTATTGCAACTGCTCTAGAAAAAAAAGAAATTGGTTTGGAGTATGTGCAGCAATTAAAAGAAAGAATTTATGCTATTATAGATACTCAAAGAGCCAAAAGAATTCAGACTAAAAGTGTCTTACTTTTAGAATGGATAGATCCTTTATTTAATTGCGGGCATTGGATTCCTCATCAAATTGGGTATGCTGGTGGTATCGATTTATTATCACATCCTTCTGGAGATAGTATTGTAATACCTTGGGATAAAATTGTAAAATACAATCCAGAGGTATTAATCATTGCACCTTGTGGTTACAATGTTGCAAGAACAAAAGAAGATATGCAATTCTTAGAAAATAAACCAGAATGGAAATCATTAAAAGCAGTAAAAAACAAGCAAGTTTTTATTGCAGATTTTGATATGTTTACCCAATCTTCTGCAGGAACTTTAGTAAACGGGATAGAATGTTTAGCAAAAATGATTCATCCAGAGCATTTTGAGATTTCAGAAAAATTAAGTCGTAAATTCTTAAATTATAATTAATTATTATTTGTTGATTATCATAAATAATAATCTATTTTTGCCAAAAATTAAGGTTTTATTCTTTTAGGATAAATTAAAAGGGAATTCGGTTAAAAACCGAAGCTGTTCCCGCAACTGTAAGCTACAAAGCTTGTAATTATTTAATGTCACTGTTTGTATTTCTAAAATAAATTAGAATAAAAATGGGAAGACCAATTACAAGACGCAAGCCAGGAGACCTGCCTGTATTTTTAACAATTAAAACTTTCGGGATAAAAGTTAACGTAAACATGAAAAGACTCATATTATTTGCAATATTCTTTATTGTAACAAATTCTATTTTATCACAGAACGACTCTATTAAAAATATTTTAGATGAAGTTATTGTTGTTGCTGATAAAAGAATAGCTAAAAATTCTAAAGGCTATAAAATTACTACCTTAAACGATTCTATTTTACTAAAAAATACAGAATCATTTACTTCTCTTTTACGTTTTAATTCTCCAATTTACTTAAAAGAATATGGTGCAGGAGGTACAAGTACAGCTAGTTTTAGAGGAACAAGTGCATCTAACACAGCAGTAGTGTGGAATGGTATAAATATTAACTCAATTAATAATGGGCAAACAGGTTTTAATTCGTTAACGGTTAGTTTATTCGATCAAATTTCTATTAGAAGTGGAGGTGGAAGTATAGAATATGGCTCTGGTGCAATTGGTGGAACTATTCATTTAAATGATGAATTAAAATATCAACCTAAAAAAACAATTAGTAATCAATTTATAGCATCTTTAGGTAGTTTTGATACTTTTAATGCTTTACATAAATTTAAAATGTATGCTGATAATTTTTCATTAAAAATAGGGTTTTCTTACAACCAATCTCAAAATGATTATAAATTATTAGGTACAGATTACAAGAATTTTAATGGAGCTTACAAAAATCTAAATATTAATGTAAGTTTGGGACATAGATTTTCTACTTTATCTCAAATAAAATTTTACAGTACAAGTTATGCTGCAGAAAGATTTTTTTCTGGAGAATTACCAAACCCAACTTCTGCAAACGAAAAGTATAAGGATTATAATAATAGAAATTTATTAGTCTATACTTATGATGATAAAAAAATATCACACGAATTAAAATTCGGATTTTTAACACAAGAATATCAGTATTTTGAAGATAAAAATTCAACAGAATTTAATTTTGGTAAAAGCAAAAGATACATTACAAACTACTCATTTTCATATCAATTACAAGAATTAAAAGCAGTAGTTACTTCATATTCAGAATATGAATCAATTTTTGGTAAAACGGATCAAATTTTAGAAAAAAATAGAAGACAATTTTCTCAATCCATACTTTATAATCAAAATTTAGCAAATGCTGTTTTTTTTGATGCTAAAATTAGAAAAGATTTTAATTCAGATTATAAAGTGCCTTTAAGCTTTGCACTTGGTATAAAATCTAAAAAAATTAATAATTTATTTGTTAGGGCTAACGCATCTAAAAATTACAGAGTACCTACTTATAATGATTTGTATTGGCCAGGTCAAGGTAATACAGACCTGATACCAGAAATAGCTTTACAAGGAGAGTTTGGGGTTGTTTTTAAGAATAATATATTAAGTATAGATATGTCTGTGTTTTATATTAATGCTGAAAATAAGATTGTTTGGACACCAAATGGAGATCCAGAGAGACCAGGTATTTGGACGCCTATTAACTTAACAAATACAGAAAATAAAGGAATAGAGGTTGCTTTAAATTTTAAAGAAAATTTTAAAAATCATTTTGTAGACTTTAACTTAACTTATGGTTATACAGAAGCAAAAAATAAAGAAACACAAACCTATTTAATTTTTGTGCCAAAACATTTATTGAACAACAACTTGTCTTATCGTTATAAAAAATATGGCTTTTTTTACGAGCAATTATTTACAGGGAAAACATTTACAACAGAAAGCAATTCTAAAGATTTTATTGTGCCTAGTTTTTACGTAGCCAATATTGGTAGTTATTATAAGATATATAATTATAAAGAAAAACAAATATCTATTGGTTTCAGAGTAAATAACATTTTTAACGAATTGTATGTTACACAACCTAGAAGACCAATGCCAAATAGGAATTTCAAATTAAACATAAACTATAAATTTTAAAAAAAAATGAAAATTAACAAATTACTTTCACTTTTATTATTAGCAACAATTCTTTTTGCATCCTGCGAAAAGGATTCGGTAGATTTACCTAAAGGAGATTACGAAAACGGAGTTTTAATTTCAGGAGAAGGTAGTGGAGCAGGTACAGGTTCTATCTCTTTTGTTTCTGATGATTTTGTTACATCAGAAAATCTTATTTACAAAACCGTAAATAATGAAGAGTTAGGTACTTTTTTACAATCAATGACTTTTGATAATGATAATGCTTACATTGTTGTAGATAACCAAAATACAGTTACAGTAGCAGATAGGTATACTTTTGAAAAGTTAGGGTCTATTAATACAGGTTTAATTTTACCAAGATTTATTGCTGTTGTGGGTAATAAAGGTTACGTTACAAACTGGGGTTCTACCTCAAGTGATACAGATGATTTTATAGCGGTTGTAAATTTAGAAACTTATGAAGTAGAGAGTACTATTTCTGTAGGTAATGGACCAGAACGAATTATAGAAAATAATGGTAAATTATATGTTTCTCATAAAGGTGCATATACTACTAATAATGTTATTTCTGTTATTGATATCGATTCTGAAGAAGTTATTGAAATAACTGTTAAAGACAATCCAGATGAGTTATTTTTTAATAATTTAGGAGAGTTAGTTGTTTTATCCTCTGGAAGAACTATTTATGATACTGATTGGAGTGTAATTGGTACTACTTTAGCTAGTATTTCTATGATTGATATTACCTCATTAGAAATTACTAATGAGTTGGTTTTTGCAGAAGGAGAACAACCTTCTTTAATGGTATTTGAAAACGGAGCTATTTATTATAATATTGGTAACAGTGTTTATGTTATTAATGAATCTGCAACAAGTTTATCTAGCACAAGTATTGTGGAAACTGAAGGGTTTTTATATGGTCTAGAAGTTGAAGGAGATAACTTATATACTCTAGATGCTAGTTTTTCTGATTCAAGTAAATTAAATATCTACAGTATTTCTAGTGGATCTGTAAGTATAACAAAAGATGTAGCTATTGGTGCTTCTAAAATATATTTTAATTAATATTTTTTAAAAAGGCTCTTACTTAGTAGTTTTTCTAAGTAAGAGCCTTTTTGAATTATAATATTTTTCTTACTTCATTTTTAATAAAAGAAATCGCTGTTTCTGTAGGTGGTAATATTTTAGAATAGTCGATTAAAACATTTTCTCTTAAATCATTTGCAGAGTTAGAGCTTTCTGCAACTTGTTTTAATTTATTTATAATAGCGTTTTTAGTAGCAACAATAGCAGTCCATGTTTCATTAGAAATATATATTTGTTGTACCAGATTATGCTCAAATTCTTGTTCTATGTTAGCTAGTAAAAGTTGTAAATAATCATTTGTGTCTTCAGAAATCGGTTTAACTCTAATAAGCATTTTTACAGGATTTATACGATCGCAAAACAATAACATTCTTTCGTAAGCTTGTAATTTAATAGGTAAAGCATCTTTTCTTTTTTCCGCTAAAAGAGCCATTTTTTTATCAGAATTTTGCTGATTTAAAAAGCCATTAAACATATAATAAGCAACAAAACCTGTAACGGCAGCGGGTAGAATATAAGCAATACTTTCTATTAATTGATCTTCCATAAATTAGAGTAAGTTTATAATATACAAATATAGAATTCCTAAAAATACTGCCAATCCAAAACTTAATAATGTTCCTATTAAAATATATTCGGTTAATTTTCTGTCTTTAGAAGAAGTTAAATCACCAAACCTAAAAACAGATTTTGCTGCTAATAAAAAACCAATTCCTTCCCAATGATTGGTAATTACAAAAGTAAAAACAAACAAACGTTCTAAAATACCAATATAACGTCCGGCTTTAGCCAAAGAATCATCATTTTCTTTTTTCTTTTCAGGATTCCATTGTGTAATAATTATTTTAATGATAATTGCTGAAACGTAAATTACTAGCAATAAAAAAATCAGTAATAATAAAGTTTTATCAGTAATTATTTTGTCTGTTGATATTTGAAAATCAACATAAAAAGAAGTGGTAATAATTAAAATTAAGACATGTAAAATTTGATCAATAAAAAACCAAGCTCTTTTTGTTTTCTTTTCTTGAAGATATAGTTTTAAGATATCTATAAAGTAATGAGAAACTACAACACATAAAATGCCAAGCCAATATTCTTTTAAGTTTAAAATAAAAATTAGCAATAATAAAACTGCGTGTATACAAATATGAAAAAATAATTTTACAGATTTTGCTTTCTTTTCTTCTTTGTCTTTCACCCATTTTTCTGGTTGAAAAACAAAATCGCCTAAAATATGTGCCAATAAAAATTGAAGGAATATAAACATCTTTATGTATTTGTTTTTTTGATGATTAATTCTCTGTATAATTTTTCTAATTGCATAATTTCATCAAAACCAGCTCTTTTTCTACGTTCACTTGCGCTACTTTCAGAAATGTTTAATTCTTTGGCAATTAATTTCTGAGTTGTATTTGGTTTTTTAAGACACATGGCAACAAAATCGGCAGAATTTACTGTCCAATTATCAATGGTTAAAAGAGCAATAGCAAAAGCAGTATTAAAAATATTGTCAATTTCTTGCCAAGGAGAAATAATAGCTAAATTTTGTTTTTTAAGTAACTTGTCAAAAGCTTCTCCGCTATTTATAAAAGCTTCTCCACTTCCTTCGGTAATATTTTTATAATCATCGTTTTTAGAACCAATTCCTATGGCAATTCTAACATCTAAATTTTTATTTTTTTTTAAAATGGTTTTTAATTCAATAGCAAAAAGTAACGCATTTTCTGGCTTGTTAATTTCTATTTGAAAACTATCGCCTCTATATATTTCCCAAGTTTTGGGTGTTTCTCCAACTGTTTTAAAAGCAGTTTTTACTAAAGGTAACCATTCTTTAGAAGCAACAGATCTAGAGTTTATTATATCACCAGTTAAAATACTTGTCATTTTTAATTTTTAGTAAAAATACCTTTTTTATCTAATTAAAACAAAAAATTCGGGTTTTAGAACGAATTTTGAAATATTCGGGTCTTAGCACGAATTTTTTAAATATCGGGCGTAGACCCGAATTAAGAAGAATGTAATTTGTGAATAAAAATTAACGATCTTCTTTTATAAAAACAAATAGTTTGGCTAATTTCACGTTTTTAAATTCTTTTAAAATAATCTATTGAATACTTATTTAAATACTTTAAACGAAGCACAAAGACAGGCAGTTATACAAAAAGATGGACCAATGATTATTATTGCTGGTGCGGGTTCTGGTAAAACACGTGTGCTAACTTACAGAATTGCACATTTAATGCAGCAAGGTGTAGATTCTTTTAATATTTTATCGCTAACATTTACCAACAAAGCAGCGAGAGAAATGAAAGAAAGAATTGCAGGTGTTGTGGGTGCAAGTGAAGCTAAAAATTTGTGGATGGGAACTTTTCACTCGGTTTTTGCACGTATTTTACGTTCAGAAGCAGATAAATTAGGTTTTCCGACAAACTTTACCATTTACGATTCTCAAGATTCTGTTCGTTTAATTTCTGCAATTATTAAAGAAAAGAATTTAAATAAAGAGCAGTACAAAGCAAAACAGATTTTAGGCAGAATTTCTTCCTTTAAAAACAGTTTAATTACGGTTAGAGCTTATTTTAACAATCCAGATTTACAAGAAGCAGATTTACATGCAAGTAGGCCAGAAGTGGGTAATATTTACAAAGAATATGTAGATAGATGTTTTAAAGCTGGCGCGATGGATTTTGATGATTTGTTATTAAGAACCAATGAGTTATTAGTTCGTTTTCCAGAATCTTTAGCAAAATACCAAGATCGTTTTAGATATATTATGGTAGATGAGTATCAAGATACAAATCACTCGCAATACCTAATTGTAAAAGCATTAGCAGATCGTTTTCAAAACATTTGTGTGGTTGGTGATGATTCTCAAAGTATTTATAGTTTTAGGGGAGCAAATATTCAGAATATCTTAAACTTTCAGAAAGATTATCCGGATGTAAAAACTTTTAAATTAGAGCAAAATTACCGTTCTACAAGTAATATTGTAAATGCTGCAAATTCTGTCATAGAAAAAAATAAAACAAAATTAGACAAAGAAGTTTGGACGTCTAATGATGCAGGAGAAGCAATAAATGTAATGCGTACTATTTCTGATGGAGAAGAAGGACGTTTTGTAGCACAATCTATTTGGGAAAACCAAATGAATCATCAATTAAAACCAGATGATTTTTGTGTGTTGTACAGAACAAACTCACAATCTAGAGCAATAGAAGATGCACTACGTAAAAAAAATATTGATTATAAAATTTACGGAGGAATCTCTTTTTATCAACGTAAAGAAATAAAAGATTTATTATCTTATTTACGTATTCTTATTAATCCAAGTGATGAAGAAGCGTTAAAAAGAATCATTAATTATCCGGCAAGAGGAATCGGTGCAACAACTATAGATAAGCTTACTATTGCAGCCAATCATTATAAAAAATCAATTTTTGATATTATAAAATACATTGATAAAATCGATTTAAAAATAAATACTGGAACTAAGAATAAGTTGCAGAACTTTATGAATATGATTTTGAGTTTGCAAATAGAAAGTAAAACAAAGAATGCTTTTGAAATTGCAGAAAAAGTAGTAAAACAAACGCAATTAATAAAAGATTTAGAAAAAGACGGTACACCAGAAGCGGTTAGTAAAGTAGAAAATGTACAAGAACTTTTAAACGGAATTAAAGATTTTATTACCGATAAAATAGAAGAAGGAGCAGATGCATCTTTAACCACTTTTTTAGAAGATGTAGCGCTAGCAACAGATTTTGATGCTAAAAAAGACGATGAAAAACCAAGTGTTTCTTTAATGACTATTCATCAATCTAAAGGATTAGAATACTTATATGTATACGTTGTTGGTTTAGAAGAAAATTTATTTCCTTCTGCCATGAGCATGAATACAAGAAGTGAGTTAGAAGAAGAACGTAGGTTATTTTATGTAGCCTTAACAAGAGCAGAAAAAGTAGCTTATTTAACGTATGCACAAACACGTTACCGTTGGGGTAAATTGGTAGATGCAGAACCAAGTAGGTTTTTAGAAGAAATAGACGATAAATATTTGCACTATTTAACGCCAAAAGGACCAGAAAGAGCGGTAAATAATTTTATTGATAAAAGTATTTTTGATGATGCTCCAAAAGGAATCCGTTTTCAAAAACCGATTCAGCGCAAAAAAATGGAGCGAGATTTGATAAAGAAAAAAGAAGTAATTATACCTAAAAATCTTAAAAAAGTATCGCAAGCAACCTCAAAAACCAATTTATTTGACGGTAAAGTGGTAGTTGGTAATATTGTAGAACACAATAGATTTGGTACAGGAGAGGTAATTGCTTTAGAAGGAAATGGACCAAATAAAAAAGCAGAAATTAAATTTGGTACTGTTGGTAAGAAGAAATTATTATTACAATTTGCTAAATTAAAAGTGATTGGATAAGAATTTTTTATAAACAAAAAATAAATCGTTATTTTGCAACGTTAAATAACTACAAACATAATTGTTAGCTCTAGTGTTTTCTTTTGATAAAAAGGAGAAAGGAAAATGTATTGAGAACACACTTCACAAAAACAAATAAATGACATTCGATTTAGAATATAATTCAGAAAGACCGTTAATGATTATTCCAGAATACGGCAGACATATACAAAAATTAGTAGACCATTGCGTAGCTCTAGAAACAAAAGAAGAACGCGATAAAATGGCAAAAGCTATTGTAGATGTTATGGGTAATTTACAGCCACATTTGCGTGATGTACCAGATTTTAAGCACAAGCTTTGGGATCAATTGTACATTATGGCAGATTTTAAATTAGACGTAGAGTCTCCTTACCCACAACCATCTAAAGAAGAGTTACAAGAAAAACCAGAGGGTTTGCCTTACCCTAAATCAGCATCAAGATACCGTTATTATGGTAACAATATCCAAACAATGATTGATATTGCTTTAAGCTGGGAAGAAGGTGAAAAAAAGGAAGCTTTGGTTTTTACGATTGCTAATCACATGAAAAAATGTTACTTAAATTGGAATAAAGATACTGTAGATGATAATGTTATTTTTAATCATCTATATGATTTATCTGATGGTAAATTAGATTTAAGAAACTCAGAAGAAACACTTTCAGAAAGTAAAAGTTTACTAAAGAAAAGAACAACGCAAGGGCAACATAATTCTAAGAATAATTACAAGAAGCCGCACCATAATAATCAAAATAAAAATAGAAAAAGATATTAGTGTATGGCATCATTTAAAATTGAAGGCGGTCATAAATTAAACGGAACAATTACTCCTCAAGGAGCAAAAAATGAAGTTTTACAAATACTTTGTGCGGTTTTATTAACACCAGAAAAAGTAACAGTAAATAACGTTCCGGATATTATAGACGTAAATAAATTAATTTTTATTCTTGGCGAATTAGGTGTTAAAGTAGAAAAGCTAGGTAAAAACTCTTATTCTTTTCAAGCAGACGAAATTAATTTGGAATATTTAGAATCTGCAGATTTTAAGAGGGATGGTAGTTCTTTAAGAGGTTCTATTATGATTGTTGGTCCTCTTTTAGCTCGTTTTGGTAAAGGATATATACCAAGACCAGGAGGAGATAAAATTGGTAGAAGAAGATTAGATACCCATTTTGAAGGTTTTATACGATTAGGAGCTAAATTCCGTTATAATAAAGAAGAACATTTTTACGGTGTAGATGCAGAAGAGTTATTTGGTACAGAAATGTTATTAGATGAAGCATCGGTTACAGGTACAGCAAATATTATTATGGCTGCTGTTTTAGCAACAGGTAAAACAACTATTTATAACGCAGCTTGCGAACCTTACATTCAACAATTATGTAAAATGTTGAATTCTATGGGAGCAAACATTACAGGTGTAGGTTCTAATTTATTAACCATAAATGGTGTAGATTATTTAGGTGGATGTGAGCATACCGTTTTACCAGATATGATAGAAATTGGTTCTTGGATTGGTGTTGCCGTAATGACACAATCTGAGTTAACTATAAAAAATGTATCTTGGGAAAACTTAGGTCAAATACCAAATGTATTTAGAAAGTTAGGAATTACATTAGAAAAGAGAGGAGACGATATTTATATCCCAGAACAAGAATCTTATGAAATTCAAAATTATATAGACGGTTCTGTTTTAACAGTGGCAGATGCACCATGGCCAGGTTTTACGCCAGATTTATTAAGTATTGTATTAGTAATTGCTACACAAGCTAAAGGTAATGTGTTAATACATCAAAAAATGTTTGAAAGTAGATTGTTTTTTGTTGACAAGCTAATTGATATGGGAGCAAAAGTTATTTTATGTGATCCGCATAGAGCAACAGTTATTGGTCATAATCATCAATCACAATTAAAAGCAACAAAGATGAGCTCGCCAGATATTAGAGCGGGTATTTCTTTATTAATTGCTGCTTTATCTGCCAAGGGAACAAGTGTTATAGATCATATAGAACAAATTGATAGAGGATACGAAAATATAGAAGAACGTTTAAAATCTATTGGTGCAAAAATTGAAAGAATTGCTGACTAAGGAAAAGTATTTTTAATAATTTAAAAACACTTTAATATTATGATAAGAAATTTATTTAATGAAGAATGGAAAGAAATAGAATTTGATGAGAAAATTTCTGATAAAGAAAAGTTTAAGATATCAAATTACGGAAGAATAATAAATTGCAAAAAAAAAGAAAAAGAGTATTTAAAAAAAGAGACTTATACTAACGGTTATGTTTTTTTATCTTTAAAACAAAAAGAAAATGGTAAAACAACAGGTAGGTATGTTCATAAATTAGTTGCACGTCATTTTATAGAAAAAGAAAACGAAGAACAAGTTTTTGTAATTCACTTAAATTATAACAAATTAGATAACAGAGTAGAAAATTTAAAATGGGCAACCAAAAGAGAAAAAGAGTTGCATCAATTTAAAAATCCTGTTTTTATAGAGGCTAAAAAAAATAAAAAAACAAGTTATAAACTTTCAGAAGGAAAAGTTAAGATAATTAAAAGGCAGCTAAAAAATAAGAGAACAAGAATAACAATGATAGCCAAGCGGTTTGGAGTTTCGGATATGCAAATACACCGAATTAAGAGCGGAGAGAATTGGGCTCATGTTAAAATTTAAAAATAAGATAAAAAATAGTGTCAATCTGACACTATTTTTTTGTTGGCAATGTTTTTGCGAATAAACAGAGTACAATTTAACGATTACAAGATAATGAGTAAGAAAGAAAATATACAAGAAGAAGAAATAAAAAACGAGCCAGAAGTTGTTCAATCAGAAGAAAATCAAGAGGTTGAAGAAGAAGTGGTAAAAGAAGAACCTACTGCAGAAGAATTAGTTCAGGTAGAAAAAGATAAGTTTTTACGTCTTTTTGCAGAATTTGAAAACTATAAAAAAAGAACTTCTAGAGAAAGAATAGAATTATTTAAAACAGCAGGACAAGAAGTTATGACATCTTTACTGCCAGTTATAGATGATTTTGAAAGAGCTTTGTCACACATAGAAGAAGATAAAGAAGCAGAAGAATTAAGAAAAGGAGTTCTATTAATTTATAACAAACTTTATAATACTTTAGAGCAAAAAGGGCTATCAAAAATAGAAACCAAAGCAGGTGATACTTTTGATGCAGAAATACACGAAGCAATTACTCAGATACCAGCACCTACAGAAGATCTAAAAGGAAAAATTATTGATTGTGTAGAAAAAGGATACAAATTAGGTGACAAGATAATTCGTTACCCAAAAGTAGTAATTGGACAATAAATAAATTACAATTAATATTTTACAATTACCATTGATCATTGATTGTTGTTAATTGATAATTGAAAAATTATGGCAAAACAAGACTTTTACGAGATATTAGGAATTTCTAAATCTGCAACTCAAGCAGAAATTAAGAAAGCATACAGAAAAATGGCTATAAAATATCATCCAGATAAAAACCCTGGAGATACAACAGCTGAAGAAAACTTTAAAAAAGCAGCGGAAGCTTATGAAATCTTAAGTGATGAAAATAAGAAAGCGCGTTATGATCAATATGGTCATGCAGCTTTTGATGGTCCACAAGGTGGCGGCGCAGGCGGCTTTGGTGGCGGAGGTATGAACATGGATGATATTTTTAGTCAGTTTGGAGATATCTTTGGCGGCGGCGGCTTTGGAGGTTTCGGCGGTGGCGGAGGCCAAAGGCAAGCAAGAGTTAAAGGTAGCAATATGCGTATTCGTGTAAAATTAACTTTAGAAGAAATTGCCAAAGGAGTAGAGAAGAAAGTAAAAGTCCGTAGAAAAGTACAAGCAGATGGTGTAAGATATAAAACTTGTACAACTTGTAATGGTTCTGGTCAACAAATGCGAGTTACAAATACAATTTTAGGTAGAATGCAAACAGCAACTACTTGTAGTACTTGTTCTGGTGCCGGAGAAATTATAAGTAGTAAACCAAATGGTGCAGATGCACAAGGTTTAATTGTAAAAGAAGAAACTGTACCTATTAATATTCCTGCTGGTGTTACAGAAGGAGTACAGTTAAAAGTAGGAGGAAAAGGGAATGATGCTCCTGGTAAAAATTCAATTTCGGGAGATTTATTGGTGTTAATTGAAGAAATACCTCATGAAACTTTAAAAAGAGAAGGTACAAACATTCATTTTGATTTATATATCAATTTTTCTGAAGCTGTTTTAGGAACCAGTAAAGAGGTAGATACATTAACTGGTAAAGTAAAAATTAAGATTGAAGCAGGTACACAGTCTGGTAAGATTTTAAGATTAAAAGGTAAAGGTTTACCAAGTATAGAGCGTTACGGAACAGGAGATTTTTTAATACATATTAGTGTTTGGACACCTCAAGAGTTAAATAAAGAACAAAAGCAATTTTTCGAGAAAATGTCTGATAATGATAACTTTAGGCCAAGTCCTAACAAGTCAGACAAATCATTTTTTGAAAAAGTAAAAGACATGTTTTCATAAAAAAATGTTAATAAATTAGAAATAATAATTTTTTTTAAAATAATTGTTTTTTTATAAAGCTTTTTAGTATACATTTGTAGTGTTGTTAATTTATTAGCAACACTTTTTCTTTTTCATAGCAATTTTTCCCACTCATATATGAGTGGGTTTTTTTATGAATTAAAAAAATAATTATAAAAAATTATAGAATTAGCAGACTTATCTTATCGACTTATTTTAATAATAAGTAGGAAAGTCCGGACACCAAAGAGTAATCATAGCGGATAACATCCGTCCAACGAGAGTTGAGGACAAGTGCAACAGAAAGAATGTACAGTTAGGCTGTAGTGAAACCAGGTAAACTCTATGAGGTGAAATGCCATGTATATTAGAGTTTGAGAGTTACTCGCTCGATTCTAAAGGGTAGGCAGATAGATTCTAAGAGTAATTTTAGAACTAGATAAATGATAAGAGCCTTATTTTTATAAGGTACAGAATTCGGCTTATTAGTCTGCTTTTACTATAATTTTAAGAATCTTCCATTTTTACTAGGTAAATTGCTGTTTTACTTAGATTTAATTTAATAAATATATGTATAGCTTTTGTTTATTCATAAATTGCTGCAAACTATTATTTATTTTTTAATATCAATATAAAAAATGTAAATTTGTTTTTACTAAAAATTAACAAATAACAAATACATTAAACGTTTAAATTTTAATTAATTTAAACGTTGTACTAACTAAAGATTTCTTTCATGAATATTTACAAGGATTATCTCCAGGAGATAGAAGACCGAAAAGGTTTAAAACTTCATCCAAAGCCAATTGATGGTGCAGATTTATTAAGTGCTATCATTTCCCAAATTAAAGATTTAGATAATGAGCATAGAGAAGAATCTCTAAACTTTTTTATATACAATGTTTTGCCAGGAACCACAAGTGCTGCAACTGTTAAAGCTAAGTTTTTAAAAGAAATTATTTTAGGAGAAGAGATTGTAAAAGAAATTACTCCAGAGTTTGCTTTAGAGCAATTATCGCACATGAAAGGAGGTCCTTCTGTAAAAGTATTATTAGATCTTGCTTTAGGTAGTGATGTAGCTATAGCAAAACAAGCTGCAAAAGTATTAAAAACACAAGTTTTTCTTTACGAAGCAGACACAGATCGTTTAAAAGAGGCTTTTGAAAACGGAAGTGAAATAGCAAAAGATATTATTGAAAGTTACTCTAAAGCTGAGTTTTTTACAAAATTACCAGAAATAGAAGAAGAAATAGAAGTAGTAACATACATTGCTGGTGTTGGAGATATTTCTACAGATTTATTATCACCAGGAGGTGATGCACACTCTCGTTCTGACCGTGAATTACACGGACAATGTATTTTTGAGCATAATAAAGAAATGCAACAAGAAGTGTTGGCTTTAAAAGAGCAACACCCAGATAAACGTGTAATGTTAATTGCAGAAAAAGGAACAATGGGAGTTGGGTCTTCTAGAATGTCTGGTGTAAATAACGTTGCTTTATGGACAGGAATTCCATCAAGCCCATATGTACCATTTATTAATATTGCACCTGTAATTGCAGGTACAAATGGTATTGCTCCAATTTTTTTAACAACAGTTGGTGTAACAGGTGGTATAGGTTTAGATCTTAAAAACTGGGTTCAGCAAAAAGATGAAAATGGTAATACTATTGTAGATGAAGATGGAGAGCCTATTTTAAAACAAATGTATTCTGTAGAAACAGGTACTGTTTTAACAATAAACACAAAAGAGAAAAAATTATACCATGGAAAAGTAATGTTAAAAGACATTTCTGAAGCATTTACTCCTCAAAAAATGGAGTTTATGAAGGCAGGAGGTTCTTATGCTGTTGTTTTTGGTAAAAAATTACAAACATTTGCTTGTAAATTATTAGGTGTAGAAGTGCCACAAGTTTACGCTCCTTCAAAAGAAGTTTCTATAGAAGGACAAGGCTTAACGGCAGTAGAAAAAATATTTAATAAAAATGCAGTTGGAACATCTGGTGCAACTTTACATGCAGGTTCTTATGTTCGTGCAGAGGTTAACATTGTAGGTTCTCAAGATACTACAGGTTTAATGACTTCTCAAGAATTAGAAATGATGGCTGCAACTGTTATTTCTCCAATCGTAGATGGTGCATATCAATCAGGTTGTCATACAGCATCTGTTTGGGATGATAAATCTAAAGCTAATATTCCTAGATTGATGAAGTTTATGAACGATTTTGGTTTAATTACTGGTCGTGATCCAAAAGGAGTATATTTTCCAATGACAGATGTTATTCATAAAGTATTAAATGATATTACTGTTGGAGATTGGGATATTATCATCGGTGGAGATTCACATACACGTATGTCTAAAGGTGTTGCATTCGGAGCAGATTCAGGTACAGTTGCCTTAGCATTAGCTACAGGAGAAGCTTCTATGCCAATTCCAGAATCTGTAAAAGTAACCTTTAAAGGTACTATGAAATCTTATATGGATTTCCGTGATGTAGTACATGCTACACAACAACAAATGTTAAAGCAATTTGGTGGAGAAAATGTATTTCAGGGTCGTGTAATAGAAGTACATATTGGTACTCTAACAGCAGATCAAGCCTTTACATTTACAGATTGGACAGCAGAAATGAAAGCAAAAGCATCAATCTGTATTTCGGAAGACGAAACATTAATAGAATCTTTGGAAATAGCCAAAGAACGTATTAATATTATGATTGATAAAGGTATGGATAATGCTAAGCAAGTTTTAAAAGGACTTGTAGAAAAAGCAGAAACTAGAATTACCGAGCTTAAAACAGGAATTAAGCCTGCTTTAAGACCAGATTCAAATGCAAAATATCATGCTGAAGTTATTATCGATTTAGATGAAATAGCAGAACCAATGATTGCAGATCCAGATGTTAATAATGATGATGTTTCTAAGCGTTATACACATGATGTAATTAGACCTTTATCATATTATGGTGGAACTAAAAAGGTAGATTTAGGTTTTGTAGGATCTTGTATGGTTCATAAAGGTGATATGAAAATATTAGCCCAAATGTTAAAAAATATTGAAGCACAACAAGGTAAAGTTGTATTTAATGCACCATTAGTTGTTGCACCTCCAACATATAATATTGTTGATGAGTTAAAAGCAGAAGGAGATTGGGAAGTATTACAAAAATACTCAGGTTTCGAATTTGATGATAGTGCACCAAAAGGTTTAGCTCGTACTAAGTATGAAAATATGCTTTATTTAGAGAGACCTGGTTGTAACCTTTGTATGGGTAACCAAGAAAAAGCTGAACCAGGAGATACTGTAATGGCTACTTCTACACGTTTGTTTCAAGGTAGAGTTGTAAAAGATACAGGAGAGAAAAAAGGTGAATCGTTATTATCATCTACACCTGTGGTTGTTTTATCTACAATTTTAGGTAGAACTCCTACTATGGCAGAATATGAAGCTGCTGTTGATGGAATTGTTTTAACTAAGTTTAAACCTTCTACAAAGCAACTAGTAAATTAATTTTACATTAAAATAATTAATAAAAATCCCGAGTTATACGCTCGGGATTTTTATTGTTGATAAAAACATTTTAGGTTCTATATTTTTTAAAAATGTTAATTCTATTGAGTTTTTCTATTTAACTATAAGAACTATATACCTTTTAAAGAAGTAATCATTTAGAAAGCAATTATATATTTTGTATATTAGAGGTATAGAAAGTATAACAAAAACCTTTAAATTATTTATAATTATTATGGCATTTGATATTGATATGATTAAAAAAGTATATTCAACCGTAGTAGAACGTGTTGATGCTGCTCGTAAACTAACAGGAAAACCTTTAACTTTAGCAGAGAAAATTTTATATTCTCACTTGTGGGACGAAAGTTCTGATAAAGCTTTTGAGAGAGGCAAAGACTATGTAGATTTTGCTCCTGATAGAATTGCATGTCAAGATGCTACTGCTCAAATGGCTTTATTACAGTTTATGCAAGCTGGTAAAACAAAAGTAGCAGTACCTACAACTGTACATTGTGATCATTTAATTCAAGCAAAAGAAGGAGCAGCAAAAGATTTAAAACATGCAAATAGTACAAGTAGTGAAGTTTTTGATTTTTTAGAATCAGTTTCTAATAAATATGGAATTGGTTTTTGGAAACCAGGAGCTGGTATTATTCATCAAGTTGTTTTAGAAAATTATGCGTTTCCAGGAGGAATGATGATTGGTACAGATTCTCACACAGTAAATGCTGGTGGATTAGGTATGGTTGCTATTGGTGTTGGTGGTGCAGATGCAGTTGATGTTATGGCAGGTATGGCTTGGGAGTTAAAGTTTCCGAAATTAATAGGTGTTAAATTAACAGGTAAACTTTCTGGTTGGACAGCACCAAAAGATGTAATTCTTAAAGTTGCAGAAATCTTAACAGTTAAAGGTGGTACAGGTGCAATAGTAGAATATTTTGGACCTGGAGCAACATCAATGTCTTGTACAGGTAAAGGAACAATTTGTAATATGGGGGCAGAGATAGGGGCAACTACTTCAACTTTTGGGTATGATGAATCTATGGAGCGTTATTTGCGTGCCACAGATAGAAGTGATGTTGCAGATGCAGCAAATAAAGTAAAAGAGTATTTAACAGCAGACCCAGAAGTATATGCAGACCCAGAAAATTATTTTGACCAAGTTATCGAAATTAATTTATCTGAATTAGGGCCATTATTAAATGGGCCATTTACACCAGATTTATCTACAGAAGTTGGTTCTTTTATGACAGAAAAAGCCAATGCTAATGATTGGCCGTTAACTGTAGAATGGGGATTAATAGGATCTTGTACAAATTCTTCTTATGAAGATTTATCTAGAGCTTCATCAATAGCACAACAAGCTATTGATAAAGGATTAAAAACTAAAGCAGAATTTGGTATTAATCCGGGTTCAGAACAAGTTAGATATACAGCCGAAAGAGATGGTATTTTAGGGATTTTCGAAAAATTAGACGCTAAAATTTTTACTAATGCTTGTGGACCTTGTATCGGTCAATGGGCAAGATATTCAGATCCTAAAAATGCTCCAAAAAATAGTATAGTACATTCTTTTAATAGAAATTTTGCTAAAAGGGCAGATGGTAATCCTAATACTCATGCTTTTGTAGCTTCACCAGAGCTTACAGCAGCAATTGCAGTTGCAGGTCGTTTAGACTTTAATCCATTAACAGATAAGTTAATTAATGAAAATGGAGAAGAGGTTATGTTTGATGAGCCTACAGGATGGGAATTGCCTCCAAAAGGTTTTGAAGTGAAAGAAAATGGTTATTTGGCACCAAAAGAAGATGGTAGTAGTGTTGTAGTTTCTGTAAAAGAAGATTCAGAAAGATTACAACTGTTAACACCTTTTAAGCCTTTAGGAGATACAATTACTGGAGCTAAATTATTAATTAAAGCTTTTGGTAAATGTACTACAGATCATATTTCTATGGCAGGACCATGGTTACGTTTTAGAGGACATTTAGATAATATTGCTAATAATACTTTAATAGGTGCAGTTAATGCGTATAATAAGAAGACTAATTTTGTTAAAAATCAATTAACAGGAGATTATGATGCTGTTCCTGCGGTGCAAAGAGCCTATAAAAAAGCAGGTATTAAGACAATTGTTGTTGGTGATCATAATTACGGGGAAGGTTCATCTAGAGAGCATGCAGCCATGCAGCCAAGGCATTTAGGTGTAGCTGCAGTAATTGTTAAGTCTTTTGCAAGAATACACGAAACTAACCTTAAAAAGCAAGGTATGTTAGGTTTAACTTTTGCAAATGAAGTAGATTATGATTTAATTTTAGAAGACGATACTTTTAACTTTTTAGACTTAAATGAGTTTGCTCCAGATAAGCAGTTAACTATAGAAATTGTTCATGCAGATGAAACTACAGATATTATTAAATTAAATCATACTTATAATAAAGCTCAAATAGAATGGTATAAAGAAGGTTCTGCTTTAAATTTAATTAAAAAGCAAAACGCATCTTAGATTATTTTATAGTATAATTATTAAAAACTCTCGATTTTAAATCGAGAGTTTTTAAGCTTAAAAAAACTTATGACAGCACAAAAGTTTAATCAATTTTTAAAAGAAATAACAAAAGAACCTTTATTTGTTATTGATAAAGAAATAACAATTGAAAGCTATACGCCTATAGTTCTTTCTGCTAAAAATAAAGATTTATTAAAATTTGATATATCATCTTCTAGAAGTTGGGAAAATTATATAAACACTTTTTTAAATAACAATCAAGCTAATGTTGCTTTTGGAGGTTATTTAGAAGAAAGAAATTTGTATGATAGAAGCAAATATTTTAAAAATGAAACTGAAAAAAGAAATATTCATTTAGGAATTGATTTTTGGTGTGAAGAAAATACAAAAGTTTTAGCCGTTTTAGATGGGGAAATTCATAGTTTTAAAATTAATGATAATTATGGAGATTATGGACCTACTATTATTTTGAAACATAAAATTGATGAAGAAGTATTTTATTCTTTATATGGTCATTTGTCAAAATCATCCTTAAAAGAAATAAAAGTAGGAGACCATGTTAAACAGGGAGAAGTTATTGGTTTTTTAGGAGATTCTTCTGTAAATGGTGATTATGCACCACATTTACATTTTCAAATTATTAGAGATTTAGAAGGTAAGTTTGGTGATTACCCTGGAGTTTCATCTTTAAAAGATTTTAATTTTTATACAAGTAATTGTCCTAATCCTAATTTATTATTAAAAATTACACAGTAAGGCTTGTTTAAAATTTTATAATAAAAAAAGAGGAAACAAATTATTGTTTCCTCTTTTTTAAGTTAATAAACCTAACTTAAATTATTTAGCATTTATTTTTAATGGCATTTTGTAGATTTCACCTTTTTTTGTGCCTTTAGTATCTAATTTTTTATAATTAAGTTTTGCTTTAATTATCGTGTTTAATTCTTTAATATCAGAATTAACAGATATAACTACAATTTCATTATTGTTGTTGATAATAAAAGATACTTCTGCAGTACTTGTTTCTTCTAATTCTAAAGAAATGTTGTTTCCTAAGAAAGAAGCTATTTCTGTTCTTAATTCTTTTGATTCTGGTTTGTCATTTTCTGTAGCATTCATAGAAAAAACAGTTGACATACTAATTGCTAAGATTGCGATAATTGATTTTATATTTTTCATTTTTTTATAATTTAAATTAAACATATACTCATAAGACTACAAAGTTTAGAAAAGGTTTCATTGAAAATTGGACTTTAGCAAAATATTAACATTTTAACTTAAATATGACGATATAATAAAAATGATGTTTTTTATTAATTCAATTTTGTGTTATTAATAAATTATAGGCGATAATAGTATTTTTAAATTTATTTTTTTTTAAAAAAAATTACCCAACATAGTTAAAAACTAATGTTGGGTAACAACTAACCAAATTTACTTTTTTTAAAACTATACAGCTTTAATTTTTAAAGGCATTTTATAAATTTCACCTTTTTTTGTTCCTTTAACATTTACTTTTTTGTAGTTTAATTTACTTTTTATCAAAGTATTTAAATTTTCAATATCAGAATTAACAGAAATAATTACAATTTCATTCTCGTTGTTAATCATAAAAGAAATTTCTGCAGTACTTGTTTTTTCTAATTCAAGAGAAATATTATTTCCTAGAAAAGAAATAATTTCTGTTCTTAATTCTTTAGTTTTTAAATCGTTTTTTTCTGTGGCATTCATAGAAAAAATAGTAGATAAACTAATGGCTAAAATTGTAATAATTGATTTGATTGATTTCATTTTTTAAGGTATTAAATTAAACATATATCTAATAGACTACAAAGAAATGAAAATGTTTCATTAAAAATTTGGTTTTAATAAAATCTTAACTTTTGATAGTGTAAATTAATGTTTAATTAATAATGAGGGTGTCTAAATGTGTTTTTATGATTTTTTAGAAAAAATAAAGTCTCAGATACATTTACATTTTTAAAAAAACAACAAAATTTTTAATAGAAAAACAAGTTTATTTTTTAATGTTTATGGGTAAAAAAAAACTCAACTTAGACTAAATCTTAAGTTGAGTATGTAATATAATTTATAGTAAAAACTAATCTAAAAAGACTCTTTTATTTTTTTGCTTTTTCTACCAATTCTAATTTAGAGGTAGTGGTTTTTGTGGTAAAAATACCATAATTAATAGTTACATTTTTTTTGTCAATTTTGTCTATTGTACCTACAGAATTAGAATCTATAATTCTAACTCTATCATTTACTTTATATACGTATTCAGATTTTTCTTTGGCAATTTTTGCAGCTTCTATTTTTTTAACCTCTCTAACTTTTACAACTTTTTCTAAAACTTCTTTTTCAACTTTTTTAATAATTTCTTGTTGCTTCTTTTCAACAACTTTTGCTTTTTGTTTTTGTGCTTTTGTTTTAGGTTTAATAGGGTTTTTCTTAATGTTTTTTACTTTTAAATCTGCAACCCATTTATTAAAATTAACATTTAATTCTTTTTTATTATTGGTTTGAAAATATTTATTAAGTAACTCATTAGTTTTTCTACCTAATGTTAACATTTTTTGATTTTGATCATACAATTCTTGAAAACCGCTTAATTTATCTTGTACACGCTGTTCTTTTTCTTGTAAACTTTCTAAATGTTCTTGCCTTTTAGAATGTTGGTTTTCTAAATTTTCTGAATGTTTTTGTAATCTATTTCTTTCTTTTTGAAGTTTAGAAATTGTTTTATCTAAACGTACTTTTTCTGTTTCTACACGTTTTTTTGCTTTATTAATAATACTAAACGGAATACCATTTTTCTGAGCAACTTCAAAAGTAAAAGAACTACCCGCTTGTCCTATAAATAAACGGTATAGAGGTTCTAATGTACGTTCATCAAACTGCATGTTTGCATTGGTAACATTATCTAATTCGTTTGCTAAAACTTTTAAGTTAGAATAATGAGTTGTAATAATTCCGAAAGCTTTCTTATAATAAAATTCTTCTAAAAATATTTCGGCCAATGCGCCACCTAGTTCTGGGTCTGATCCCGTACCAAATTCATCAATTAAAAAAAGTGTATTTGCATTACATCTACGTAAAAAGTAACGCATGTTTTTTAAACGATAACTATATGTACTAAGTTGGTTTTCTATAGATTGATTATCTCCAATATCAGTTAATACGGTATCGAAAATATATGTTTGACTTTTTTCATCAACAGGAATTAAAATTCCACTTTGTAACATTATTTGTAACAAACCAATGGTTTTTAAAGTAATACTTTTTCCACCAGCATTTGGCCCAGAAATAACAATAATTTGTTGTTTTTGGTTAAGCTCTATAGTTTGCGAAATTGTTTTTAAATTTTGTTGTTTGTTTTTTTTCCATAATATAGGATGATAAGCATTTTTAAAAAATATCTTTTTTTCTCTAGATATTTTAGGTAAAATAGCATTTATCTCTTTTGCATATTTTGCCTTAGCACCAATTATGTCTGTATGTATAAGAAAAGAAATATATTCTTGTATAAGAGAAACTGTTGGTCTAATTCTACTAGCTAAACCACGTAAAATTTTAACAATTTCTTGTTTTTCCTCATAAATTAAATTTTGAAACTCTCTAGAGTATGCAAGTGTTGCTTGAGGAATAATATAAACAATATTACCAGATTTTGATGCACCCAATAAACTACCCGCTACTTTTTTTCTATACATAGCAGAAACAGCCAATACTCGCTGATTATCAACTACAGTTTCTTTTATGTCATCTAAATAACCAGATGAAATTGCGCTAGATAATGCGCTAGAAAAACTTGCTGAAATTTTACCTCTTAGGTTATTAATACTTTGTCTTATTTGTTTTAAATTGTTTGAAGCATTATTTTTTACATCTCCAGAAGCATCAATAATTTGTTTTATTTCATCATCAATAAAAGTAGTAAATTCTATTTCTTGAGAAAGTTCAAAAAAAGTAGGAAACTGAGTTTTAAATTTTTTAAAAAATTTAATTAACTCATTAACAGTAACAGATGTGGTTGCTATTTTTAAAAAAGCATCTGTTTCTATAAAACTATTTTCTATAGCTAATCTTTTTACATTTTCAGTAATATTATCAAAACCATGATTAGGAATTCTATTTTCACTAATAAAAGAAGATAGATATTCATCTACTAAATGTAGTTCTTTAAAAAGTGTTTTTTTATTTTGAATAGGTTGGGTTTCAAAAACCTTCTCTTTACCCAAACCAGAAATACAATGTTCTGAAACATGTTGTAAAACTGTTGAAAATTCTAAATCTTGTAATGTTTTTTCTGATATGCTTTTACTCAAAATATTATCTTTAGATTTGGTACAAAAATAATAAACAATGGAAGTAAAAATAGCTGATAGCTGGAAAAATATTTTACAAACTGAAATAGAAAAACCTTATTTTAAAGAGTTGTTAAATTTTGTAAAATTAGAATATTTAAATAATCAATGTTATCCTAAAGAAAAAGACATTTTTGCAGCGTTTGATTATTGTTCTTTTAAAAACTTAAAAGTAGTTATTATTGGTCAAGATCCTTATCATGGAGAAAACCAAGCAAATGGTTTGTGTTTTTCTGTAAATAATGGAGTAAAGCATCCACCATCATTAGTTAATATTTTTAAAGAAATCTGTACTGATTTAGGTAAAGAATACCCAGAAAATGGCAATTTAGAAGATTGGGCAAAACAAGGTGTTTTATTATTAAATGCAACTTTAACAGTAAGAGCTAACGAAGCAGGAAGTCATCAAAAAAAAGGATGGGAAACTTTTACAGATGCTGTTATTAAACAAATTTCTGATAATAATAAAGAGCTTGTTTTTTTACTTTGGGGTGGTTTTGCTAAGAAAAAAGCAAAACTTATAGATAAAAAGAAGCATTATATTTTAGAATCTGGTCATCCTTCACCTTTAAGTGCAAATAGAGGTTATTGGTTTGGTAACCAGCATTTTTCTAAAACAAATAATATTTTAAAAAGTATTAATAAGACTACGATAAAATGGTAGGCATTATAGGTTCTTCATAATAAGGTAATAATAATGCTTCTAAAATGTCTTCTGTTATATCTGGATATTCTACAGGTATAATTTTATCAGAATGTATCCATTTAGCAATATCTAAAACATATTTCTTTTTTAATTTTTTAATTACAGGTACTCCCATTTTTTTTAAAGCAATAGCATTACATTGTTGCTCGTATTGATTTTTCATTGGTATAACCAATAATTTTTTCTTTAAAAATAAAGCTTCAGAAGGTGTTTCGAAACCAGCACCACAAAGCACACCTGCAGAAGATGCCATACTTTTTATAAAATCGAACTCACTTATAGGATAAATGGTAATGTTCTTTTTAAAAATTAAACTTTTAGTTTCTTTAGAGAAAACATGCCATTTAGCTATAGGTATTTTAGATAAGATTTTTACAATTTTTTCTGTTGTATAAGATGGTAAATAAACAGTAAAATGCCCTTTATTGCTTGTTTTTGTATTCCTTATTTTATTTCTTATAATAGGAGTAAAAGTTGCAGAACTATAAGTGTTAAAATGAAAACCAAAACGAGATTTGGCAGGAGCATAATATTTTAAGATATATTTTTCTAATTTGTATTTACCATATTTAGGAGATGCCGGATCTAAAACTGCGTTTTGATGACTTAAAGAAATAATATTTACGTTATTTAATTTTGCAGCCCAAGCAGAAACCGGTTCAAAATCGTTAATTATTAAGTCGTAATTTTTTACTGGTAAATTTTTAATTTCTTTGTAAAAACGAGCTAAATTAATTTTTTTATAAGTAGCCCAAAAATCAATACCACCTTTTTTACCAAAAGTAAAATTTAATCCGTGTACTTTATATTTAATATCGAAACCTAAATCTAAGTTATTTTCATTTCCGCTAACTAAAATATCTAAATCTCCTTTTTGTTGTAAAATAGGGATTATTACTTTTGCTCTAGTTAAATGACCATTTCCAGTACCTTGTATAGCGTACAATATTCGCATAAATAATTAATTATTTTGTTGGTTTTTGAATATCAAATTCTTTAAGCAATTCATCAAAAAGGAAGTTGTTTTTTTCTTGTTTGCTAATTGCTTTTAACTCTCTCTTGGTTAATTTTATTTCTGATGCTTTAGCAACTTCATCATTTGTATATTCATACAAACTCCATTGTTTATTACTATACTCTAATGCGGTTAAGTTTTCTATCCAATCGCCAGAATTTAAATAAGTAGTTTTACCTTTTGCATTTTTAATTTCTCTAATTTCTGGTTGATGTATGTGTCCACAAATAACATAATCATACTCATTTTCTATAGCAATATCAGAGGCTGTTGTTTCAAAATCATTAATAAATTTTACAGCACTTTTTACACTATTTTTTATTTTTTTAGAAAGTGATAATTTTCCATAACCTAAAAGGTTACTTATAGAGTTTATAAAAGTGTTTATTAAAATTAAAGCATCATAACCTTTACCACCTAATTTTGCTAACCATTTAGAGTGTTGCATAGTAACATCAAAAACATCACCATGAAAAATCCATGCTTTTTTATCATCAATATTTAAAACAAGTTTGTTTAAAATTTTAAAATTGCCTAATTTAAAACCTTTAAACTTACGTAACATCTCATCATGATTACCTGTGATGTAATAAATTTCTGTGTCTTTAGACAGCAGAGAGGTTAAATGTTTAATAACATTCATGTGAGATTTAGGAAAATAACGCTTGTTAAATTGCCAAATGTCAATAATATCGCCATTTAATATTAAAACTTTTGGTTGAATTGTTTTTAAGTAATTTAGTAATTCTTTGGCTCTACAACCATAAGTACCTAAATGAACGTCAGAAATTACAACATAATCTAACTTACGCTTTTTTTGTTTTTTCATTTTTGAATATTATATATGAAAAAGAATTTGTTTAATATGATTAAAAAATTAATGGTTTTTACAGTAAAATTTTATCAATCTATAATTAAATAGTTGTTTAAACTATAATATCTTTCAAACATAGGTTAGAAATGTATTTTTATTGTAAAATAAAAATGAAAAAAAAGTAAGGTAATCTTTATTAAAAAGTTTATTAAAGGTTTTGCTAATGTTAAGTAAATGAGTTTTTTATATAAAAAAAATCCGCTGCAAAGCGGATTTTCCTTGAATTTGAAATTAAGAAACAAATAAACTTAAATTAAATCTACTTGTTTTAACGTCGTTTGAGTAGTTGTTGTATTGTCTGCTAAACCACATGGATTAGATGTGCTTCTGCAAGAAGAAAAAGAAATGATTCCTAAAATACAAATTGCAATAAATGTTACTTTTTTCATAGTTATAATCTTTAAGGTTTAATTAAGTGTTTATATTTTTTATGAAATTACCAGAATCTTTCTTCTCTTTTATAACGTTAAAGGTTACCATTTTATTTTGGATACGAGTTGTTAAATTTTTTGTAATTGGTTTACCATCGTTCCATTCGGTAATTTTTAACCATTGTTGAATGTCTTCTAGTTTTTGTTCATATCTTTTAGCTAAAATTTTATCAATATTATTAATTTTTTTAAAATCTTTTGTTTGATTATTAATAATATTTAAAACTTCTTTTAATGCTGTAAAATTATTTTCTAGAACTTCGTTTCTAACAGCAATTACAAAACATGGCCATGGAGTAGGGCAGTCATCAACTCTTCTAAAAGTGCCATTATCTACCAATGGTTTTGTAGTAAAATGTTCCCACATAAAATAATCTGCTTCTCCGTTTGTAAGTGCATCTATACCGCCTTGTAAGTTACCAATTACTTTAAACTTTAATTTAGAAATATCCCAACCTTGGTTGTAAGCGTTTACAATTGCCATTAAATGAGAGCCAGAACCATATCTACTAATAGCTATAGTTGCGTGTTCTAAATCTTTAATTGTTTTAAATTTTGATTTTGCTGCAACATGAATACCCCAAATTAAAGGTGTTTTTACAAAAGTTTGTACAATTTTAGATGGATTTCCTTCTGCAATATCTTTAATAATACCTTCTGTTAAAACAATAGCAATATCTACTTCTCCGTTTCTTAATGCTTTACACATTTGCCCTGTTCCGCCAGGGTAATCTTGCCAACGTAAGTTTATATTTTTTTTTTGGTATTCTTTATTTTTAAGTGTTAAGTACCAAGGAAAGTTAAAATGCTCTGGTACACCACCAACTTTTAAATTTATCATTTATGTGGTTAATTTCTCTAATACATATTCTATTAAATCTGCAATTACTTTACCCGGATTTTCACTAAAAGTACCTGTTGCTCTATTGGCTATAATTGCATTTACAGAACAGGCTTTATGGCCTAATAATTTAGATAAACCATAAATGGCAGAAGTTTCCATTTCTAAATTAGAAATTCTATTTCCATTAAAATTAAAGGTATCTATTTTATTATTTAAGTTATCATCTTGCAAAGCTAAGCGTAAGACTCTTCCTTGTGGTCCATAAAATCCACCAGCGGTGGCAGTTATTCCTAGAAAGGTTTTTTCAGATTTTAATTTTTCAGAAAGAGTTTTGTTATTTTCAATAATAATAGGATAAGCTTTTTGGGTACT
This sequence comes from Polaribacter sargassicola, assembly GCF_021991835.1. Lineage (GTDB taxonomy): Bacteria > Bacteroidota > Bacteroidia > Flavobacteriales > Flavobacteriaceae > Polaribacter > Polaribacter sargassicola. The sequence continues at coordinate 217,670 of NZ_JAHDAU010000004.1, read as the reverse complement.
CCAATTAGTATGTTTTACAAAAGCATTTTCTATTTCTGGGTTTTTAATTTCGCTAATTTGGTAAGAATGTAACATTCCGTTTAAATCTAACCCATGAGAACTAATAACAAAAGAGTTTACAGGAATATCTGTTTGTAAAGAGCCAGAGGTTCCTATTCTTACAATGTTTAAAGAGGTAAGGTTTTCTTTTGGTTCTCTTGTTTCTAAATTAATATTAACTAAAGCATCTAACTCATTTAAAACAATGTCTATGTTATCTGGGCCAATTCCTGTAGAAATTACAGAAAATTGAGTGTTTTTATAAGTACCAGTAGTTGTTTTAAATTCTCGTTTTTGAGTAGTAAACTCAATGCTATCAAAATGTTTAGATATTTTATCTACCCTATCTTGGTCTCCAACAAAAATTATATTTTTAGCGATGTGCTCTGGTCTTAAGTTAAGATGGTATACACTTCCGTCTGGATTAAGAATAAGTTCAGATTTTTTTATAGGCATTATTTAAGATATGTAATTTGAAGTAACTTGTTAGATTGATCATTAAAGAGGTAACTGTATTTTCTTGTTCCTCCAAAAAAAGTGTTTTCGTCTCTTAATTCACTGTAAAAATTAAGTTTGTTTTCTAAAACATCTTTTCCTTTTTTTGATAATGTTATTGGGTTAAAAGAAGTAAAAAGTTTATCTAGTTTTGTAATTTTATGTACGTATTGTAAGTCTCCAAAACCATAAGTTGTTTGGTTTTTAAGTAATTGACTTATTAGTTGTTCTTTTGAAGAAAATTTATGAGAGTTTGCAGTTTCTAAAATGGTATTTTCAATTTTATTTAAACCATTTTTAATGGAAGGGAATCTTTGTAAATGGGCCTCTATAGCAGATGCTAAATAGGTAAAAGGAGACATTGGATTAAATTTATAGACTGTTTCTAATCTTAAAGGACTGTCAGAACAATAAAGTTGCCAAATATAATCTGCATATTCTATATCATCTTGTGTTAAGTCTATTCTGTTTTTATAATGTTGATTAATTTGATTTTCTGTAAGTTCTGTTAAAGCTTTTAATTTTTTAGATCCTTTTACTTTGCCACTACAAACTAATGATATATGATATCCTTTTCTATATGTTTTTAACCAACTAATAACGGCAAGCATGTTAATTTGACAAAACAAATCATACTCAAACCATAAAACTATTTCTTTACTTTCTTTTTTATTACAGAGGTTTCTGTATTCTTTTAGAGTATAATCTATAAAGGTTTTTTTAGTTATTTTATATGAGGATTTTAAAAAATCGAATCGGTTCTTCCAAAATGTTTCGCTACCAACATCTGTTGTTGTTTTACCTTCACACAACATTTCTCGCCATGTAATAAAATCTCCAGAAAATTTAAGACTCTTTAAATAATTTGTGGTGCTATCACCATTAGTAATGTGTAGTACAGAAGAACTCATAATTTATAAATATTTTTTACTAACTATTTATTGTTGGGCAATAACATCAACCACCCACTCGTTTTACTTTAAATCCTTTTTCTTTCAACATTTTCATTATTAGGTCTCTATAATCTCCCTGAATAATTATCTTTTCGTCTTTAAAACTACCACCTACAGAAAGTTTTGTTTTTATTTCTTTAGCAAGCATCTTAAAATCTGATGTTGCACCAGTGTAACCTTCTAATATGGTAATTGGTTTTCCTTTTCTTTTTTCGTATTTACAAATAATAGGATCATCTTGTAACCAAATATCAGATTTCTCTTTAACTGGCTCTATAGTTTCTTTATGTTCTGGAAACAAATTTTTAAGTTGATCTTTTAAATCCATTGTATTTATTTTAAAGTTTTCAGTCTCAGCATACAGACATTTTGTACTGTATATTGAGACTGATAACTAATTTATTTTTTTAATCCTAATTCTCTTAATCGTTGGTCTAAAAATTCTCCAGACGTAATATCTTCAAATTGTTTAGGATTATTTTCATCAACACAATTTTCTAAAACATCTAATTTCATGTCTGATATAGGATGCATAAAAAATGGAATAGAGTAACGAGAAGTTCCCCACATTTCTTTTGGAGGATTTGTAACTCTATGTATTGTTGATTTTAATTTATTGTTACTATGACGAGATAACATATCTCCAACATTAATCATTAATTCATCTGGTTCTGCCATTGCATCAATCCATTCTCCTTCATGATTTTGTACTTGCAAACCTTTACCTTGTGCACCCATTAATAGCGTAATTAGGTTTATATCGCCGTGTGCAGCAGCTCTTTCTGCTCCTTTGGGTTCTGTTTCTATTGGTGGATAATGGATTGGACGTAAAATACTATTTCCGTTTTTGATATAATTATCAAAATAAGTTTCTTCTAAATTTAAATGTAGTGCTAAAGAGCGTAAAACGTATTTTGCTGTTTTTTCTAACATTTTATAAGTTTCTTTACCAACTTCATTAAATTTTGGTAATTCTTCTACAATAACATTTTCTGGGTATTCTTTAGCATATTTAGAGTCTTCGTCTACATATTGTCCAAAATGCCAAAACTCTTTTAAATCTCCTTCTTTTTTTCCTTTTGCAGATTCTTTTCCAAAAGAAACGTAACCACGTTGTCCTCCAATTCCTGGTATTTCGTATTTTTCTTTTATTTCAGTTGGTAAGTCAAAAAACTTTTTAATTTCAGAATATAAATCATCAACTAATTGATCATTTAAAAAATGACCTTTTAATGCAACAAAACCAATGTTTTCATATGCATGACCAATTTCATCAATAAATTTTTGTTTTCTCTTAGAATCGTCAGACAAAAAATCTGCTAAGTTTACACTTGGAATTTTATTCATTTATATAATTTTTATAAATAAGAGGGTTAAAGTTAGTAAAAAATAGGTAAAAACCTTGTTTTTTTATTTTTTAGAGAAAGGAATTAGGTAAGAAAGTGTGTAATTAAAGCCAAAACCTGTATTACTTTCAAAAATTCTATTAAACCCGGGTGAATATAATGTTTTAAAATTATTAGGTTCAGAAACGCTCATCAGTATTTTATAAGAGCCACTAAAGGAAGCAAAAAAATTGTTAAAAATTTCTACTTTTAATCCAATAACAAATTCAGACCAATGTGCATTTAAACCTGTTGTAGTATCTGCAATAGTTATTTCATCTGCAGGAAAATACACCGTATTTACATTTGGTGTGTAGCTGTTTAATGTTTGCTCAAAAGCACTAAAACCATAACGAAATCCTATAAAAATTTCATTATTCATATCTAACCAATTTTCATAGGCATTATAGTTAAAACCAAGTTTTAGGTAATTACCTTTAGATGTTGAGTTTGTGTAATCTTCTTTTGTAGTTTCTTTTTCGTAACCTAATTCTGCAGCTACATAAAAGTTTTTAGATACTCTGTAATCTCCAACAATTTCTAAACCAGAATAACTGTCGTTAAATTGGGCTAAAACATATTTACTAATATCTGCACCTACTCTAATTCCGTAATTGGTTTTGTATACTATTGAATCTTTTTTTGTGTTTATTAATGTATCTTTTTTTTGTTCTTGAGAAAAACTATCAACAACAAAAAGGAGAAAAAAGATACTAATGATATATTTGTACATGTGCTGCATCTTGATTATCTATTGTTGTTAATGTTGATGGAGTAAAATCTGTAATCCATGTATTTGTAGATGTAATATTTACATCGTTAAAAATAATTTTATATCCGCAAGAGCGAGAAACGTATTCTTCTTCTGTAGTATAAGTTATTGTAAACTGGTCTACATTTGTACCGTCAGAAAAATTATAAACTGTTTCTAACTCTAAACTGTTTAAAGGAATATAAATAGAATCTAGAGTTACATTAGAAAAAATGCTGTCTTTTCCTTCTGCCCAAACATACAAAGAAGCTGGTTTTTTTAAAGTTTCTCTATTTACATCGTCATAAAAACGTAAAACTAAATTTGGTGTTACTGGGTTTTCTAAACAAAAATCATCTTTTTCGCAAGCGAAGATAAAGAGTGTTATTGCTAAAAAAAATAGGAATGTTTTTTTCAATTTTATAAATTTAAAGACAAAAATATTAAAAAAATACTGCTATTAAATATCTTCTACTTCTACAATTATATTAATAGCTTTAGCTAATTTAAAATCTAAATCTGTTACACCATCTACATCGTGGGTAGTTAATTTAATGTCTAAGGTATTGTAAATGTTTGTCCATTCTGGGTGATGGTTTAAAGCTTCGCATTCAAAAGCAATTCTGTTCATGGCAGACATACAGTCTTTAAAATTATCGAACTCAAAATCTGTATGTAAAGCATCATCATAAAAATCCCAATCAGGTAAATTTTCTAATTTTTTTTCAATTTCGAAATCTGTTAGTTTTTTTATTTCCATGATTTTATCAATTTAAAGGTTTTTAAAAAACAGAAACTCGTTTATAAGTCTGTTATTTAGTTTATTAACGAGTTTATTGTTTAGTTGTTTTATTTTCTTGCTAAAATAGTTTCATTTTAAGAAATAAAACTTAGTTATTTAGAAATTATGATTCTATTTAACATTTTTCGAACAAAACAACAGTTTCTATATGACTTGTATGCGGAAATTGATCTACCAAACTAATTTTTTTAATTTGATATCCTGCAGCACTTAATAATTCTGTATCTCTGGCTTGCGTTGCCGGATTACAAGAAACATACACCATTCTGTCTGCATTTAGGCTAATTATTTTTTGTAAAGTTTTAGGTGCAATTCCTGCTCTTGCAGGATCTAAAATAATCGTTTTTATTTTATCTTGATACTCTGGATGCGCAAATAAGAATTTACCAACATCTGCAGCATAAAACTGTAAACCTTCTATATTATTTCTTTTTGCATTTTCTTTAGCGTCTTTAATAGCAGAGGCTACAATATCTACACCAACAATTTTTGCGTTTTCGCTTTTAGAAGCTACAATTTGGCCGATAGTACCTGTACCACAGAATAAATCCATAACAACAGTGTTGTCTACTTTAGATTTATCTTCTAATACATATTCTACTACTTTAGAGTATAATTTTTCGGCACATTTTGGGTTGGTTTGAAAAAAGCTTTTCATGCTAATTTCAAAGTTTAGGCCTAATAATTCTTCTACAATTTTATCTTTACCATATACCAGTTCTAAACTACCAGAAGTAGCAATTGTTCTATCTCCTGTTTCATCATTAATGGTGTGTAAAAGTCCTGCTAAACGATCTCCGAAAATATCTTTTAAAAAGTTAGCAAATTTATTTAAATCAAATTTATCTAAATCAGGAGAGGTGGTTACCAAATTACAAAGTAGCTCATCTGTTTTAAAAGATTTTCTAACCACAAAATATCTAAAAAAACCTTCTCTTTTTGGTCCATGCCAAGGAGCTAAACCAGTTTCCTCGCAATATTTTCTAATGTTCTTTAGGTTATCTTCTAATTGTTTATCAAACAAACCAGAATCTTTTTCTAAATTATCTCCCATCCACCAAACACCACGTCTTTTAAAACCTAATGTAAATTCATCTTTATCGTGTTTTGCAACACGGTCATAACCAATAGCAGAAAAACCATATTCCATTTTATTTCTGTAATGAAATACGTTTGGTGAGGTTACAAATTCATCAAATAAATCTTCAATATTTTCTACTTTACCTATTCTTTTGAACAAAGATAAAGTGCTTTCTTTTTTATATTGATGTTGTAAATTGATAGGTAACTGAATATACGGAGCACCAGGAATGTCTTGATAAGGAACTTCAACTTCATCATCAGAAGGTGTTAAAACATCAATTAATTTTGCTTCTGCATATTTTTTGCTCGATTTTTTAATTTGAGCTTTTACCAATTGCCCAGGTAATGTGTTGGGTACAAATACCACAAAACTACCTTCATCAGAATGAATTCTTGCAATTCCCTTTCCGCCAAAGGCATAATCTTCTATTGTTAATTCTAAAATTTGATTTCTTTTAACAAATTTATTTCGTTCTCTACGTGGCATTCTTTCAATTTTATAAGGATACAAAATTAGGTAAAATATATTTTGATAAAACAAAAAAAGGCTACTCATTTTTTGAGTAACCTTTTTTATAATAATAAAGAAAAAGAAAGTTTTTTAATTTATAAATAGGTTTTATTGTTTTATAATACGTTTAAAAATTACATTATTATTTGCAGTTTGTATTCTTAAAGAATAAATACCTGTGGCTAAATTAGAAATGTCTAATTTATTTTTATTGTTAAACTCCATAACTTTTTTACCTGTTGATGAAAATACAGATACATTAATAATGTCAGTTTTATCTACATGAATGTTTACATTATTTTTTGTTGGGTTTGGGTATAAAGTAACTAAACTTTCTGCAATATCATCTGGTGTGCTTAATAGACTTAAATCTATAGAATACTCTAAAAGCCCTATGTCTGTAGAACTGATGTAAACTGTTATGTTGTTTTTATCAAAAAGAAAAGCATTAGAATAAGATTTAATACCTAATAATTGTTCGTTATTAATAGTCTCCCAACTTTCTCCATTATCAACAGAAAAGCTTAAGGTGTAATCTTGATTAATGTAACTGTAAGTAGAAGCTATAATTACACCTTCTTCTTCCGTTGAAAAAGCTACACTATTAGCAAGAGTTTCGGTTTTTTGACTCCAATTTAAGCCGTTATCTTCAGAAATAAAAATTCCTTTAGAGGTAGATAAGGCTAACATATTCTTATCTAATGGATTTTGTTCTAAACTTAAAATAAGATCTGTTTCTCTTAAAGCTTCTAAGCCCTTGCTGTTGTTTTCCCAAGTTGTACCTTCATCTACTGTGCTGTAAACTTCTGTACCAATAGTTACAATTATTTTGTTGGTATCAGAAATTAAAATGCCATTAATAAAATTTATAGTTGGCAGATTAATATCTGTTTGTATAATGTTATTAGTGTCACTAAAATCTATTAATTTTAAAATTGTTTCCTGACCTTCATAACCAGTAAAAGCAGCAATAATTTTGTTTTTATTATTTGGGAAAGTTGCTAAAGCAGTAAAATTATTTTTAAATAAGCTAATCAGTTGTTTTTTTGTAGCTCCATTATCGTCACTAACATTAAGGTTAGAACCGAAAAAAGAAGAACTAAAGCTAAAAATTCTATTTGCTGTATATTTATCTAGTTTATATTGATTTCCAGATCCATTAGAAAAATTGTTTAAAGGTAAAATATCAAAATATTTTTCTGTGTTAGCGTTTAAGTCTTTATAAACATATCCGCCTTGAACACCATAATATAGACTTGCAGAAGTGTTGTTATTAAAAACACTGGTAAATCCAGTACTTACAAAATAAGGGGAATTTATTTTGCGAAATGTTTTACCAGCGTCACTTGAAAATAGAGGAATATAATTTGCGCTTATAATAAGCTCTTGATTGTTAAAAGGGTTATATGTGGCATTTAATCCATAATAATAACTATCTACATTATCATTTGCATATTCATAGTTTTCAAAAGAATCTCCGCCGTTTTCTGAAATAGCAATTTCATTTTCTTCTAAAACAATAAGTTGAGAACTGTTGTTTGGGTTAAATTTTATAACTGTAATATTGTTTAAAGTAGCTTCAGACCATTTAAGACTTATAACATTAAAGGTATCTCCTCCGTCTGTAGATTTATAAAGGTTTTCTTCATTATTACCAAAGCTAATACCGGTTCCTACAAAAATAGTTTGATCATCAGAAGGATCAAAAGCAATTGGGTCTATAACAATTCCTCTTAATCTTTCTTCAAAGTTTTTACCAGCATCTTCAGAAATTAAAATTCCTCCATCAACTTCTTCTTTTCCGTTATTTCTTGTTAAAAATATTTTGTTAGGATTGTTTGGGCTTATTGCTACTTTATTAATAAAAACAAAATCGTTATCGTTTGTATAATAAATCATGTCCCAGTTTCTACCTCCATCTGCAGTGTAAAAAGTTTTTCCTTCCTTTTCAAAACCTACCGGAAAATTAGTGTCTACAATTAAGACATCCATATTGTAATTGTAAAAACTGTAAGATGTTACATAACCAAATTCTTTTTGATTTGGTAAAGGGATTATTTTGCTAATGCTTGCAGAAGCAATGTCGAAAACCATAATTGCATTTACTTCTGTATTTGGTAAATGTGCAGAAAAAGTTAGAGAGCTTCCATCAAAAGAAAGTTTCATGTCTTTTATTTCTGCTCCATAATAAATTAATGAATATAAAATATCCCAAGTTTTACCATTGTCTTCAGATACTACTATATGATTACCTAAAGTAACGGCGTATAATTTGTTGGCTACTTTAGTATCATAAGTTATGTTAAAAATTCTACCAAATTCATCTGAACCAACAGTAGAAATTTGAGCTGTTGTTTTAGAAAAAGTTAAACATAAAAAGAATAGAAAAAGAGTAATTTTTACTTTCATAATTAAAATAATTTAAGTGAAAGTAAATATTCAAAAATAAAAAGTAAAAGCACTTAGTTTAACAGTGTAATAACTGTGACAGGTATTGTAAAAAGTGTGACATTATATGTTATATGTTTGATATGTAGTCATATAGGTTTTGGTTTGTTGTTAGCCCAATTTTGTTTGCAATGCGTTCTTTTCTTTTGCGAGAAGCTTCAGGTGTAATGTTAAATAAAGACGAAATTTCTTTATTTGTTAAATTCATATAAAGATAACTAATGTACCTAATATCATTAGCGGTAAGCTCTGGGTGGCGTTTTTTTAGTTCGGTAATAAAGTTATGGTTTACTTGTTCAAAATGAGTAAAAAAACTTTCCCATTCATTATCACTTTTTAAAAGTGTTTTTAGTTCAACAATTTTTTTAGAAAGAAATTGGTTGTTTGTAACTTCTGTTTGGCTGTATAAAGAGTTTATAATTTCTTTTAATATTTCGTTTCTTGCAGAAGTTTGTAAAGCTTTTGTAGCTAATTTTTGATTTCTTTTTTCTATTTCATTTTTTAGTCTTTCTTGTTCTAAAAGCGCAAGTGCTTCTTTTGTTCTTAATTGTTTTTCTAAGATTAAATTATTGCTGTTTTTTTTCTGTAATTCTAATTCTATTATTTCTTTATCTTTAAGATGTAAGATTTTTCGTTGCTTATTTTTAATAAAACTATTTCTAAGTGCCCAAGTAACTAAACAAATAATAATAGCTAAAAGAGCTAATAAACCATAGAATATAATGCGTTCTTCCTCGTGTTTTTTTTGATTTTGTTTTAATTGCTGCTTATAATTCTCTATTTCAAACTTTACTTTGTTGGTTTCAAATAATCTGCCGTTTTTAATTTTGTTTAAATAATTGTTTAAAGCTATTACAGAGTCTTTTGCCTCTATTGCTTTATTTATTAGTTTACTTTCTTTATAAATTTCTGCTAGTTGATTGTATGAAGAGATTTTGTTTTCAATGTTTAAAGAACTCTCTAAAGCGGTTGTAGCATATTTTATAGCTTGTGAGGTTTTACCTGTTTCTTTAAAAATAGTAGACATTAAAATTAAAGAAGATATTTTTTCTTCAGAAAATTGAATGTCATTTAAGTTAGGTAAAGTTTTGTTAAGTATTTCTTTTGCTTTTAAGTATTTTTTTCTTCGGTAAAAGTTATCGGCTAAAGCCGTTTTTACTAAAATCAATAAAGAAGGTTTTTCTTTAAAAATTTCTTCGGCTTTGTTTAAATAATCTAATGCAACGTCTAGTTTATTTTGCTGATTAGTTACAATGCCTAAATTAATAGCATATAATCCTGTTTTTATCGTTTCATTATTTTCTTTAGAAAGGTTGTATGCTTTTGTAAAGTATTCTTCTGCTTTTTTAAATTCTTCTTCTTTACTATATAAAATGGCTATATTATTTAAAATAATCATTTCTTCATGCTCATCTAAATGTTTTAGAGCAATTGTGTAAGCATTTAAATAGTTGTTTAAAGCCTCGCCGTAATCTAACATAGAATAATAGTTAGCTCCTATGTTATTTATTGCTAAAAATTGTTGCTTGTATAATCTATTTTCTTCTGCTATAGAGTTCGCTTTTGTTAAGAGTTCTAGCGATAAGGAGAATTCCTTATTATTCATAGCTTTTACTCCTTTAACAATTAGAGAATCTACATTTGCTTTGCTTTGGGCAAAAAAAGTAGCACTAAAAAGAATGAAAAAGAATTTTAAAATAGAATCCATAAAAATTAAAAACAATAGCTAAATTAACTTTTATTAAAAAAAAAGCATAATTAAATTGGTTTTATTTCATTTCTAAAGAATTATAGATAAGTAAAAACTGTTTTTTAATAGGATTATAGTAAAATTCTTTTTATTATTTTTGTAGAACTTCGGGGATGATTTCTTTCCCACGCTGAATTTTCAGTTTTTTTGCTGAAAGGATAAAGGTAGAACAGGAATGGTTATTTACTCGTTAAGCGGGTTTAATTATTAATTTTTAAAAACATAAAAATGTTTTTAAAGCAGCTTTTAGTGTTTATTAAAAGCTATAAAACTTATTTAAAATGACTGTTTTAAACAAATTGACTTCAAAAGAAGCTATTGAATTAGAAAACAATTACGGAGCACACAATTATCACCCACTTCCTGTAGTGTTAAGTAGAGGAGAAGGTGTACATGTTTGGGATGTAGAAGGTAAAAAGTATTACGATTTTTTATCTGCTTACTCAGCTGTAAATCAAGGGCATTGTCATCCAAAAGTTGTAGATGCAATGGTAAATCAAGCAAAAACATTAACACTAACATCGCGTGCGTTTTACAACGATATGTTAGGTAAATATGAAAAATTTGCAACAGAACTTTTTGGTTTTGATAAACTTTTGCCAATGAATACTGGAGCAGAAGCTGTAGAAACTGCTTTAAAATTAGCAAGAAAATGGGCGTATGAAGTAAAAGGAATTGATGAAAATAAAGCAGAAATTATTGTTTGTGAAAATAATTTTCATGGTAGAACAACAACAATAATATCTTTTTCTAATGATCCTGTGGCTAGAAAGAATTTTGGACCTTATACAAAAGGGTTTTTAAAAATTGAGTACGATAATTTACAAGAATTACAAGAAGCTTTAGAAAGTAGTAATAATATAGCTGCATTTTTAGTAGAACCAATACAAGGTGAGGCAGGTGTTTATGTACCTTCGGATGGTTATTTGGCTGCAGCAAAAAAAATGTGTGCAGATTATAATGTGCTTTTTATTGCAGATGAAGTGCAAACAGGTATTGCAAGAACAGGTAAAATGTTGGCTGTAGATCATGAAAACGTGCAACCAGATATTTTAATTTTAGGAAAAGCTTTAAGCGGAGGTGCATATCCTGTTTCTGCTGTATTAGCTAATAATAATATTATGAATGTTATTAAACCAGGAAATCATGGTTCTACTTTTGGAGGTAACCCTGTTGCTGCTGCTGTAGCAATTGCCGCCTTAGAAGTAATAACAGAAGAAAATTTAGCTGCTAATGCAGAAAAATTAGGTCAGATTTTTAGAGATGAATTATCTGCTTTTGCTAAAGATAATGATTTAGTAAAATCAGTAAGAGGTAAAGGTTTGTTAAATGCTATTTTAATTAACGATACAGAAGACAGTTCTACCGCTTGGGATATTTGTCTAAAATTAAGAGATAACGGTTTGTTAGCAAAACCTACTCATGGTAATATTATTCGTTTTGCACCACCTTTGGTTATGAACAAAGAACAATTATTAGAGTGTGTTGCTATTATTAAAAAAACCATTCAAGAGTTTTAAGAATAGATTTTTTTTTATTTTTGAATGAACTAAAACAAGCAACTAAATCATGATAAACAATCCTATTACTCAATTAGAACAATTAACGTTAACAAGTGCATCAAAAAGTTTTTTAAAAGAAACTGCTAAATGGGCAAAGTTTTTGGCTGTTTTAGGATTTATATTTATTGGTTTAATGGTGGTTTTTGCTATTTTTTCTACCACAATTTTCGATTTAGCATCAAAAATGCAAGAAGGAGTTCCGGCAAATTTAGGTTTAATTATGACAGCTGTTTATTTAGTGTTGGCGTTTATCTATTTTTTTCCTGTGTATTATTTGTTGCAATTTTCTAATAAAATGAAAAAAGCATTATTATCTAAAGATGATGAAATATTAGCAAAAGCTTTTCAAATGCTAAAATCTCATTATAAATTTATTGGTGTGTTTACTATAATAACAATATCTCTCTATATTTTACTGATTGTTGTTTCTGTGTTAGGGGCTATTTAAGTTATTAAAATAAATGTATAAAAAAAGGGATGCTTTTAAGCATCCCTTTTTTAGTTTAAAGAACTAAATTAATTGTTTTTCTTTTTAAATAAATTATTTAATGTACTTTTTACTTTATCGGTTGCACTTTCTTTTGTAGATGTAGAATCTGTTTTATTACTGTTTTTATCTAACAAATTAGTAAGCGCATCTTTTCCTTTATTTATAAGGCTTTGTTTTTGTTTTTCTACCAAATCTGCAATTAATTTGGTTGTAGCTGTTTTTATATTGGAGCTAAAGTTAGGATTTGTAAAACTACCTTTTAAAGTTCCGTTTACTGGAATGGTTTTTATAGAAGCTGCATCTTCTGGAGTTAATTTAGCTATTAAATTAGTAACATCTGTACCTAAATATTTTACAGGAACATCAAAAACAATATCATAATTCATCGTTTGATCAAAACCATGTGTACCAGCAATTTCCATTTTAACATCTTTATATGTTATAATAATTGGTTTTACAGCAACTTTACCATCTTTAAAAGAAAAACTACCTTTTAAGTCATTCAGATTTAAGTTTTCAAGATTTATAAAGCTTACATTTTCGCTTAAAGTAGTTAACATTTTAGAGTTGCTAGCATTTAATTTTGTACTTAATAACTGCCCTAATAAATTACCAGAAATGGTTTGTAAATTAGGGGTCATATCATCATTTAAATTACCAGATACCGTAATGGTAGAGTTAATTTTTCCTTCTATTGTTTTGGCAATAGGAGCAATAGATTTTAACATATCTATACTGCTAAAAGAGTTTGCAATATTTAATTTGTTTAAATTTAAATCCATTTTAAAGTTAGATGTAGATCCTTTTGTAGAAACATTACCACTAAAAGCAATATCACCACCAAAAATATCAGACTTTAAATTTTGTAAATCTACAGTTTCATCATGTATGTAAAGATCTCCAGAAACATTAGTTAAGTTTAAATTATCATAAACAACTTTACTGGCTTTAGCAGTAAATTTTACATCTAAAAAAGCAGGTATTTTTAAAGTTGAGGTTTCTGTTGGTTCCGTTTTTTCTGTTGTTGTAGGTGTATTGCTATTGGTAATAAAATCGGATACTTTTAAATTATTAGAGTTTAAAAGAAAATTTCCTTTAAGCACATCATCTTTAAAAATAAAACCGTAAAAATTGTCTAAGTTACCCGTTATAGATAAATCTGAAGTACCTGTTTTTGCACTAAATTCATTTAATTTTATACTATTTGTATTAAATACAATGTTTGTTTTGTTGATGTAAAAAGGATTTGCAACATCTTTGTCATCGTATTTAAAATCGGTTAAGGTTATGTTTCCTTTGTTTTTTATATTTTGATAAGTTCCTTTTTCAACAGAATTCATATCAAAATTTGTGGTAATATTTGCATTTAAAATTCCTGCCAATTCTTGTTCTAAAGCAGGATAAACTTTACTAATATTTGCTAAATTAATAACTCCTTTAGCTGTTAAGTTAATTAAAGGGTTGGTAGTGATGTTTTTAAAATTTCCGTTTGCACTAAAAGTATCTTCATCAATTTTAAAATTAAATTGATCAACAGCAACATAAGTGTCTTTTACAAGTCCGGTTTTGTTAATTATTTTAGTATCAATATTTATGTTTTTTACAGATTTAGGTAATTCTGCATATTTAAATAAGGCATTTTTAGAAACGATATTAATATCAAAAGTAGGTATTGTATCATCACTTAATGTTCCTTTAACAATTCCGTTTACTTCAAAATTACCTTCTGTTGAAATAGATTCTAAATTACCCGCATATTGTTCTGGTAATAATGCCAAAGCATTTTTAAAAGAAGATGTTGGTGTTTTAAAATTGATGTCGTAAAGTTGATTTTCATCTGTTAATTGAATAAAACCATCAAATTTTAAAGGTAATTGATTAATGTGTGCCGTATTTTCTTTAAAAGTATATTTACTGTTTTTTAAATCGATACCAAGTATAGCGTCTAAGGTTACTTTAGTGGCGTTTATGTAATTTGTGCCCTCTAAATCGAAAGATAAAAAAGCGGTTGTTTTAGTGTCTAAATTAAAAATATCTTCTGCAAAATTTCCTTTTCCTGAATGATAAATACTGTCTAAACTTAATTTAGTATTGGTACTTCTATCAATATAATTAAAATTGATGTCAGACAATTCGTAATCTTCTATGTTTAAAGAAATTGCAGAGGCTTCTGCAGTGTCATTTTCCGTTGTAGTTTCAGAAGCAATTGCAATATCGTAGTTACCATTTCCTTCTTTGTCAAAAATAATATTAATATCTCCTTCGCTAGTAGAAATACTTTGTATAGCAATTGCCTCTTTAGAACCTTTTAAGAGTTCTGTAGTTTTCATAGATAGGCCTAGTTCTTTTACGTTAACCAAAGTGTCGCCTAAAAAAGGAGCTTTATTGGCTACAGATAAATTGTTAACAGTTAAACTTAATAAAGGAAAGTTTTTAAAAAGACTAAGATCTGTTTCTTTAAAAGTTACGGTTGCGTTTACATTGTTGTTAATAGTTTCGCTTACCATTTTTACTATTTTATCTTTAAAAAGATAAGGAATTGAAACTAATGCTATTATAAGAATCAAAAAAATAGAAATTACCCATTTTAAGATTTTTTTTGTTGTAGATTTCTTCTTTGTAGCTGTATTCATTGTTAAAAATATATATTATTAATATGAAAATAAGAATTACAAAGTTATTAATTAGAAAATAGAAACTATGTTTATGTAACGTTAATTCTAAAATTGATACAACAAAAAAAATGCAATTCTATTAGAATTGCATTTTATATTTTTAAGATAATTTTTTAATTATTGACCAAATAATTCTTGCATACGTTGTTGTGCTTCTTCTGGGTTTTGTAAATTATCCCATCCTATTTTAGAAATTATCCAAACAATAAATAATAAAAACGTTAAGTTTAAAACAATACCAATAATCCCTAATATTTTACCAGCAGTTGCATTACCAACACCTTTATAATCTTCTGGGTTAGCATTGTTTAGTTTTATTGCTTTATTACCTAAAATAAGTGCTGTAATACCTAAAGGTAAACCTAAAATACCGTAGCAGATACATGTTAGTATAGAAAAAATTCCTAAAACTAGAGATACAGTTGCATTGGGTAAACTTTGTCTTTCCATTATAATTTTTTAGTTAGAGATTAAAGATAAATTTCATTTTAATAAAATAGCTTACCACTATAATTAAAACGTTAATAGTTGCGAATGTAATAATTATTTTTTTACTGTTTTTAAATTGATATTTAAAGTTTAGTAATAAAAATATTGCCATTATTAATAATGTATAAATTGCAGGATACAAATTAAAAGCAGCTATAAAATTACCTTTAATAACATTTATAAAAGCCCTTTGTATTCCGCAGCCCAAACAATCTATACCAAAAAGTTGTTTGTTTAAGCAAGGCAACATGTAATCTTCTAGGCTCAAAATATTTTAATTTTAAATACCCATTCCAGGTATATTTGGCATTCCGCTTTTGGCAGCTTGCGCTAATTCTACTTCGTTAATTTTGGTCGCTTTTTCTATTGCTTTGTTTAGTGCAATAATTAAATAATCTTCTAATTCTTCTGCATCATTAAGAAGAGAATTATCAATATTTATAGATTTTATTTCTCTATTGGCAGTTAAAGTAATTTTTATTTTTCCATCAGCAGCAACTTCATCAACTAAAACCGAATTTAATCTTGTTTTTGTTTTTTCAACTTGTTGTTGCGCATCTTTTAATTTGTCCATCATTCCAGATAAGTCTCCAAACATATTTATAGTTTTTATTTATTTAGTACAAATTTAGTACTTTTATAAGTAACTAAAAAGACCTTAAAAATGAGAAAAATTGTTATTCCTGTCATTGTATTAAGTCTTACATTTGCAACCGCTTGTAAAAATGAGACCATGAAAAGTACTGATGCAAAAACTCCTGTAGCAACTATAGAGCCTACAAAATTAGAAAAACACGGAGATGTAAGAATTGATAATTATTTTTGGATGCGTTTATCTGATGAACAGAAAAATGCAGATCATAAAGATGCACAAACCCAGAAAGTAATTAGCTATTTAGAAGAAGAAAACGCTTATTATAAAGAGGTTACTAAATATACAAAGCCTTTTCAAGAAGAATTATTCGAAGAAATGAAAGGTAGAATTAAAGAAGATGATTCTTCTGTGCCATATAAAGACAATGGTTATTTTTACATTACTCGTTACGAGGTTGGTAAGCAATATCCTATTTATAGTAGAAAAAAAGAAAATTTAGAAGCCGAAGAAGAAATTCTTTTTAATGTAAACGAAATGGCAAAAGATTTCGATTATTATCAATTAGGAGGTTTAAATGTTTCTAATGACAATAAATTGATGGTTTTTGCTACAGATACTGTTAGTAGAAGGCAATATTTTTTACGTATTAAAAATTTAGAAACAGGCGAAATTTATAAAGATATTATAGAAAATACAACTGGTGGTTCTGTTTGGGCAAACGATAATAAAACAATTTTTTACACTAAAAAAGATCCTGTAACACTAAGAAGCGAAAAGATTTTTAGACATGTTTTAGGAACTCCAACATCTGAAGACGTAGAAGTTTTTCATGAAAAAGATGATACTTTTGGTACTTATGTAACAAAATCAAAATCAGAAAAATACATTATTATAGGTTCTTACAGTACAGTTTCTACTGAGGCAAGATATTTAGATGCTAATGATCCTACTGGAGAATTTACAATTTTACAACCAAGAGAAAGAGATTTAGAATACAGTGTTTCTCATTTTGGAGATCATTTTTATCTATTAACAAATAAAGATAATGCTACCAATTTTAAATTAATGAAAACTCCTATAAATAAGGTAGGTAAAGAAAATTGGGTAGATGTAATTCCGCATAGAGAAGAAACATTATTAGAAGATTTTTCAATTTTTAAAGACTATTTGGTTTTAGAAGAGCGTAGCAACGGTTTAAGTAAGGTAAGAATAAAACGTTGGGATGCTACAGAAGATTATTATTTACCATTTACAGAAGAAACCTATTCTGTAGGTGTTTACGCAAATCCAGATTTTGATACAGATATCATTCGTTATTCATACAATTCTTTTACAACACCAAGTTCTGTAATAGATTTTAACATGAATGATAAATCAAAAGAGATAAAAAAAGAACAAGAAGTCTTAGGAGGGAAATTTGATAAAGAAAACTACATTAGTAAACGTGTTTGGGCTACGGCAAGAGATGGTAAAAAAGTAGCCATATCATTAGTTTATCATAAAAATACCGAATTAAATAAAGATACACCATTGCTACAATACGCATACGGATCTTATGGTTATACAATACCAGACAGTTTTTCTACAACACGATTAAGTCTATTAGATAGAGGTTTTGTGTATGCTTTAGCTCACATTAGAGGTAGCGAGTATTTAGGTAGAGAATGGTATGAAGATGGTAAAATGTTAAACAAGAAAAACACTTTTAACGATTTTGTAGATTGTTCTAAATATTTAATAGACAACAATTATACGTCACCAAAACATTTATATGCAATGGGCGGTTCTGCAGGTGGTTTATTAATGGGAGCCGTTGTTAATATGAATCCGGAATTGTATAACGGAATAATAGCTTCTGTACCTTTTGTTGATGTAATTTCTACAATGTTAGATGAAAGTATACCACTAACAACAGGAGAGTATGATGAGTGGGGAAATCCTAACGATAAAGAATATTATGATTATATAAAATCATATTCACCTTATGATCAGGTAGAAGCAAAAGTATACCCTAATATTATGGTTACTACAGGTTTTCATGATTCGCAAGTACAATATTGGGAGCCAGCTAAATGGGTAGCTAAATTAAGGGAACTAAAAACGGATAATAATTTATTGTTTTTAGATACTAATATGGAAGCTGGACATGGAGGAGCGTCTGGACGTTTTGATGCTTTAAAAGAAACCGCTAAAATGTACACCTTCTTTTTGGCTTTAGAAGATAAATTAGAGGTTGTAAAAATTAAGTCTTAAAAAGAGTTTCAGTATTTAAGGATTAAATGTACTTTTGCCTCCGTAATCAAAGAAAAAAAATAATTATCATTACAAGGATAATGAAATTATCTATTATAAATTACTAGTATTAGGTATGTATTCTCTCTTTGCCTTGTAAAGATATTTACTTTGATAATAATCTAAGAATGACTAGAAATAACGGAATTACAAACTCAATTTTAGAATTAGTAGGAGAAACACCTCTAATTAAACTTCATAAGATAACAAAAAATCTGCCTGGTAGCTATTTTGCAAAATTCGAGGCATTTAATCCGGGTCATTCAGCCAAAGATAGAATTGCTTTGCATATAGTACAAGATGCAGAAAAAAAAGGAATTCTAAAAAAAGGAGCAACCATTGTAGAAACTACCTCTGGTAACACAGGTTTTAGTTTAGCAATGATAAGTATTGTAAAAGGTTATAAATGTATTTTAGCAGTAAGTGATAAATCATCTAAAGATAAAATAGATTTATTAAAAACAATGGGGGCAGAGGTACATGTTTGTCCTGCTAATGTTCCGCCAGAAGACCCAAGATCTTATTATGAAGTAGCAAAATCTATTCATAAGAAAACAAAAAATTCAGTTTACATAAATCAATATTTTAACGAGTTAAATACAGAAGCACACTACAGAACTACAGGTCCAGAAATTTGGAAACAAACACAGGGTAGAATTACCCATTTAGTGGTTGCAAGTGGTACTGGAGGAACCATTTCTGGAACCGGGCAATATTTAAAAGAACAAAATCCGGATATTAAAATTTTAGGAGTAGACGCAACAGGTTCTGTACTAAAAAAGTATCACGAAACTAGAAAATTAGATTTAAGTGAAGTAAAACCTTATAAAATAGAAGGTTTAGGAAAAAATTTGATTCCTACTGCTACAGATTTTGATGTAATTGATATCTATGAAAAAGTTACTGATAAAGAAGCTGCTTTAGAAGCAAGATCTATTGTAAAAAAAGAAGGTATATTTCCAGGGTACACTAGTGGTGCTGTAATGCAGGCGACAAAACAATATGCTGAAAAAGAGATGTTTAATGAAGATAGTTTTGTAGTTTTAATTTTTCCAGATCATGGGTCTCGTTATATGAATAAGATCTATAGTGATGATTGGATGAAACAAAATGATTTTCTATAAGTACAATTGATACTTAACAATTTGATAAACTGTAAAAAAAGCGGTTAATTTGCATTTCGTAAAAAATTAATAAAGAGAACATGACGAAAGATTTATTTGAAAGAATTGAGGAAGATAAAGGACCTCTAGGTAAGTGGGCAAAACAAGCAGAAGGTTATTATGTTTTTCCTAAGCTAGAAGGACCAATATCTAACAGAATGTCTTTTAATGGTAAGAAAGTAGTTACTTGGAGTATAAATGATTATTTAGGTTTAGCTAATCATCCAGAAGTTTTAAAAGTAGATGGAGAAGCTGCAGCAGAACACGGTATGGCTTACCCAATGGGTGCTAGAATGATGTCTGGGCACACTAAATATCACGAACAATTAGAGCAAGAGTGTGCTGCTTTTGTAGAAAAAGAAGCTGCTTATTTAGTTAATTTTGGTTATCAAGGTATGGTTTCTGCCATAGATGCATTGGTAACTAAAAATGATATTATTGTTTACGACATGGATACGCATGCATGTATTATAGATGGTGTTCGTTTGCATGCAGGTAAACGTTTTGTTTACAAACACAACGACATGGAAAGTTTTGAAAAAAACATTATCCGTGCTCAAAAAATGGCAGAAAAAACAGGAGGAGGAATTTTAGTAATTTCTGAAGGTGTTTTTGGTATGCGAGGAGAACAAGGGCGTTTAAAAGAAATTGTTGCTTTAAAAAAACAATACAATTTTAGACTTTTAGTAGACGATGCACACGGTTTTGGTACATTAGGTAAAGAAGGTAAAGGAACTGGTGTAGAGCAAGGTGTGCAAGATGAAATAGATGTTTATTTTGCAACTTTTGCAAAATCGATGGCAGGTATCGGTGCTTTCTTTGCAGGTAGTAAAGATGTAATTCAGTTTTTACAATACAATATGCGTTCTCAAATGTTTGCAAAATCATTACCAATGGCAATGGTAAAAGGAGCATTAAAACGTTTAGATATGTTGCGTACAATGCCAGAATTAAAAGATAAATTGTGGGAAAACACAAATGCTTTACAGTCTGGTTTACGAAATGCTGGTTTTGATTTAGGTACAACACAAACATGTATCACACCTGTGTTTTTAAAAGGTGATATACCAGAATCTATGGCTATGGTAAACGATTTGCGTGAAAACCACGGAATCTTTTGTTCTATTGTTGTATATCCTGTAATACCTAAGGGATTAATTATTTTAAGATTAATACCTACAGCAACACATAACCAAGATGATATAAATGAAACTATTGCAGCTTTTTCTGCAATTAGAGAAAAGTTAGAAAACGGAACTTATAAAAGGATAGCAGCATCTATGGTGTAATAATTAAAAATTAGTTCTTAAATAAATAAAAAAACCGAGCATTTGCTCGGTTTTTTTATTTATAATTTCTAAAAAGTAATACTTGAATCTATTTTTAAAGCAATTTGATTCTAAATTGTAAAAATAATTTGCTGTTATGTTATAAAAAAATAAAATGTTATAGCTCTTAAAGAGTTTTGTATTGATGTAAGTTAATTTATATTCTTTTACACTTTACAAAGCGATAGAGCTGTTTTTGTGTTTTGTTTTACAAAGAACTAGTGTAAATACTTTTTAGGTCTTAAAAAAACAGATTAGTGTTTTTTAAAACTGGATTTAACACCAATAAACTTGAAAAACAAAAAAAGTCAAGATTTAAATCTTGACTTTTTTTAATGTTTCTGTAGCGAAGACGGGATTTGAACCCGTGACCTCAGGGTTATGAATCCTGCGCTCTAACCAACTGAGCTACCTCGCCATTATTTTTGAGGTTGCAAATATAATAGAATTTTATAAACTAGCAAGAAGTGTTTTAAATTTTTTTTAAATAGAATTAATAACTATCTTGTCATCATAAGAAAACTATAATGGAAAAAATTAAATTTGAAATTGAAATTGCTATAAAAGCATCCCCAAACATGATTTATCAATATATATCATCTCCTTCTAATTTACAAGAATGGTTTGCAGATAAAGTAAACTCTAGAGGTAAAATGTTTAGCTTTGTTTGGGAAGGAGAAGAAGAAATTGCAGAACTAGTTCTTAAAAAAGCAGATGATAGAGTTCGATTTAAATGGGTTGATAGTGAAGATGATGATAGTTTTTTTGAAATGAAAATTCAAGTTGATGCACTTACCAAAGATGTGTCTTTAATTGTTACCGATTTTGCAGATGATGAAGATGATGTAGAAGAAGCTAAAAATTTATGGGAGAGTCAGATAGAAGAATTAAAGCACACTATAGGAGCTTAAATTAGTATTAAAGCGAATAATAGTTCTTATAATTTTTAAGTTTTTTGGCTTAAATCTTTATAAAATGCATTAATTTTGCTGCCTTAAAATTAGCAGTTATGATTAACTTTAATGGAGAATTACTTTATTCGGAAAATGTAAAACTATCGATTGAAAATAGAGCTTTTAAGTATGGTGATGCTATTTTTGAGACAATTAAAGTTTTAAATAATAAAGTTGTTTTTTTAGAAGATCATTATTTTAGGTTAATGGCTTCTATGAGAATGTTAAGAATGAAAATTCCATTAGAGTTTACATTAGAGTTTTTAGAGAAAGAAATTTTAAAAACAATTAAACTTAAAGAAAAAGGAAACATTTTTAGAGTAAGATTAAATGTTTTTAGAAAAGATGGAGGTTTATATAACCCAACTTCTAATAAAATAGATTTTACCATAGAAGCAAAAGAATATGTACCACAAATAAGTAAAACATATTCTTTAGATGTTTTTAAAGATTTTTATAACTATTCTGGACTTTTATCTACAATAAAAACAAATAATAAGATGCTTAATACATTAGCAAGTATTTATGCTAGTGAAAACGATTTGGATAATTGTATCTTATTAAACGAAAGAAAACGTGTTGTAGAGGTTACCAATGGTAATATTTTTATTGTAAAAGGTAATGTTATTAAAACACCTGCATTAACAGAAGGTTGTATAAAAGGTATTACACGTAAAAAAGTAATAGAAATTATTACAAAAAATAAAGATTTTACTTTAGAAGAAACATCTATATCTCCTTTTGAGATTCAAAAAGCAGATGAGGTATTTATTACAAATGCAATTGTAGGTATACAACCTGTTACAAGTTATAAAAAGAAATCATTTACTACAGACTTAGGTTTAAAGCTAGCTAATAACTTAAAGGTACTACAAATAGCAGGGATTTAATTTAAATTAAAATCGCTAGGGGCATTTGCCCACAATTTGTAATGCCCTCCTTTTTGTAATAATTTATTTTTCCAAAGAGTTTCATTGTCTGCAGAAAAAATATTTTCAAAGTCATTTTCAGAAAGAAACCAAGAGTTATCATTCATTTCATCTTCTAATTGGTTTTCACTCCAGCCAGAATAGCCTAAGAAAAATCGAATATCAGAACTAGAAAGTCTGTCTTCTTTGATTAAATTTCTTAAAGATTCAAAATTTCCTCCCCAAAAAATACCATTTTCAACTTCAATACTATCTGGTATTAGTTCTGGTATGCTGTGTATAAAATATAAGTTATCTTGTTCTACAGGACCTCCTTGGTAAATAGGTAGGTTGCAATTTAATTCTGGTAAAAGATCGTTAACCGTGTAGTTTAAAGGTCTGTTTAAAATAAAACCAACAGAATTATTATTAGAATGTTCTGTAAGTAAAATAATGGCTCTATTAAAAGAGTTATCATTTAAGATTGTTGGCTCTGCAATTAATAATTTACCTTTATTTAATTTCAAAAAAATGAATTTTAAATTATTATTTTCTCTAAATTTAAATAAAAAAAATGATAAAAAAAAACTCTCTTTAAAAAAGAGAGTTATTATTTTATTATTTAAAAAAGAAGAATCTTAGTTAACAGCATCTGTTAAACCAGCTCCTGCTTTAAATTTAGCTACATTTTTAGCAGCAATCTCGATAGTTTTACCAGTTTGTGGGTTTCTACCTGTTCTTGCAGCTCTGCTAGAAACAGAAAATGTTCCAAAACCAACTAAAGCTACTTTACCACCGCTTTTTAAAGCAGAAGTTACGTTATCTGTAAAAGATTCTAATGCCGCTTTAGCTGCTACTTTAGAAATTCCTGCATCAGCAGCCATTGCATCAATTAAATCTGACTTGTTCATAATAAGTTATTTTTAATATTAATTATAATTTTTTTTTGCTCATTAGCTCAACAAATATAGGTGGATTAAGGGTTTAGGCAAATTAGAAGCTTAAAAAAAAACACTTTTGTTAATAAAAGAAGGCAAATTGTTAATAAAGATGGTTCTAAAAAGAAAAAATATTGAAAAAACCTTATGGATAAAGGGTTTATAGCATTTTTGCTTCAGTAGAAAAGCTAAAACCATTTAATAAACTTTTAGCATCCATTTTTTTCTTGCCAGAAAGTTTTATTTCATCAATAATAATAAAACCGTTGTTAACTGCTACTTTTAATTCTTTTTTAGTGGCTACAATTTTTCCTATATTAAGGTTATGCGTTTCTTTTTCTTTTCTTACTGCATAAATTTTAGTAGAAATTTCTTCATCATCATTTTTAATGATAGTCCAAGCAGCAGGAAAAGGATTCAAACCTCTAATTTTATTATATATATTGTCTAAAGAGTCGGTCCAATCTATTTTACAATTATCAGAATTTAGTTTAGATGCCGATTTTTCTTCTAAATCTGGTTGTTTGGTTGTTGTAACATTTTCTGTAGCTATTAAATCTACAGTTTTAGCAACTAAACCTGCTCCTAAAAACATTAGTTTATCGTGCAAAGTACCTACTGTTTCGGTATCAGAAATATCAATTTCTTCTTGTAAAATAATTTCTCCAGTATCAATTTTATCATCAATAAAAAATGTAGTAACTCCTGTTTTGGTTTCTCCATTAATTATAGCCCAATGTATTGGTGCTGCACCTCTGTATTCTGGTAATAATGATGCGTGTAAATTAAAAGTACCATATTTAGGCATTTGCCAAACTATTTTTGGTAACATTCTAAAAGCAACTACAATTTGTAAATCTGCATTTAATGCTTTTAATTGCTTATTAAAGTCTTCGTTTTTTAAATTAGTAGGTTGTAAAATTGGTAGGTTTACAGAAGTTGCATATTTTTTTACTGCAGATTCGTTTAGCTTTCTTCCTCTTCCGGCTGGTTTGTCAGAGGCAGTAATTACACCTACAACGTTATAATTATTTTCTACTAAGTGTTTTAAAATAGTAACAGCAAAATCTGGAGTTCCCATAAAAACAATACGTAAGTCTTTCATAATTATAAATTTAATTGGTATTTGTTTAGATGATTTATTTTTATTTTATCATCGGTTAAAAGTTGACGCAAATGTATTAAAATGTCTTTTTCATTTGCAGTTAAAGCTGCACTAATTTCTGCAGAACTTAAGGCGTGCTCTTTTTTTAATAGTAGAATTATTTGTGATGATGTGTTTTTAAGGTTTTGTTGTTTGTTAGCAATACAAACATCACAAATACCACAATTGTCGGTTTTTATTTCATCAAAATAATTTAAAATTTGTTTACTTCTGCAAACAGTATTGTTGTTTATAAATTGAATTAAATCTTCTGATTTTTGTTTTTTCTGATGAATAAATTGTTTCATTTCTTTAGAGAAACGATTAATTGTATAATCATCTTCTCTAGGAATTAAAAAAGTAATTTCTGCATCGCTTTTTATGGCGTTATAATTAACGATGCCTTCTTTTTGTAAATGTTGCAAATTAGCGATTACAAGTTTTGCGGTTAATCCTGTTTTTTTAGCGATAAAAAATTCATCAATTTTTACTTCTTGCTCAAATAAACCTGCATAAGTTCTTAAAATTGAATTTGTAAAACCTTTAATTATTTGGTTTTTATCTAAGTAATTTAAAACAGTTTTGCTTTTTACTATAAATTGTAAAGTAGATTTTTTATTGTAATTATTGCCAATTTCTATAATACCATTGTTAGAAAATAATTTAATGGCAGCATCTACTTTTAAAACAGAAAAGTTGTATTTTTTACTAAAATCTAAGATGTTAAAATTATAAGATTCTTCGGTTATTTCGCCTATAGAAATTCTAAAATGTTGATATAGTTTTTTATGAATTTCTTTTATCTCTTTAATAGTTAACAAGGTTTTCTTTAATCGATCTTTAAATAATAAAATATCACTTTTATTATATAATAAAACCGCGAAAGATTTTAAACCGCTTCTACCAGCTCTACCGGTTTCTTGCACGTAATTTTCTATGCTAGAAGGCAAGTCTAAATGAATAACTAAACCTACGTTAGGTTTGTCAATTCCCATACCAAAAGCATTTGTAGCTACAATTATGGGTGTTTTTTCTGTCATCCAATTATTAAAAGAAATATTTTTTTCTATGGATGATAACCCAGCATGATAAAAAGAACTTTTAAAATTATTGGCATTTAAAAAGTTGGCAATTTGTTCTGTCTTTTTTCTAGAATTAACATAAACAATTGCTGGTTTTTTAGTTTTGGTAAAAATTTGAAGTAAGCGTTGTAGTTTGTCTTCTACTGTAAATATTTGATAAGCTAAGTTTTCTCTAAAAAAAGATTTCTTAAATGTAATTGGATCTTTTAAAAGAAGATTTTTAGAAATATCTGCAAGCACTTTTTGGTTGGCAGTTGCAGTTAAAGCAATAAAATTAACGTCTGGTTTTAGTTCTTTTAATACTTTTATATTTCTGTAAGAAGGTCTAAAATCGTGTCCCCATTCCGAGATGCAATGTGCCTCATCTATAGCAACTAAGTTAATGTTTAATTCTTTTATTTTTTGCTGAATAAAAAAAGACTGTAGTCTTTCTGGCGAAATATATAAGAACTTTACACCTCCAAATTTTATATTATCAAACAGTGTAATTAATTCGTCTTGAGAAGTACCCGAAGGTAACATAGTTGCTTTAATACCTTTTTTGGTCAAGTTTTCTACTTGATCTTTCATTAAAGCAATTAAGGGAGAAATAACTAAACATATTCCGTTGTTTACTAAAGCAGGAACCTGAAAACAAATAGATTTTCCGCCACCGGTTGGTAATAATGCAATTACATCTTTTTCATTTAAAACGGCGGTAATTATTTCATTTTGTAAAGGTCTAAAGTTAGAAAAACCCCAATATTTTTTTAGTATCTCTAAAGAAGAAATCATAAATCGCAAGAAAGCGTATTAATGATAAAGTCTGTTCTTTTTTTTATGCTAGCCATAGGTACATTAATAATGTTATAACCTAATTCTTTATATGTTTTTGTTAAAAAAGAATCTATTTCTACAGTTTCTTCAAAAGACTCATAACGCTCATTATCTGTTATGTGAATCTCTTTCCAAGGAGAAAAATGAAAAACTTTATCGTATTTATATTTTCTACTTTTTTCAAGAAATATTGTTGGGTATTCTGTGTTAAAAAAATCCATATAAGCATGTACATCTGGTATGCCTCTATCAAAAAAAATAATTTCAGCATCAGATTTTTCTGCATCTAAATATTGTTGCTCTCTACCTTCTAATAACATTTCGCTAAACAATAAAGGATTTGTTAAAAAAAGCTGATCGATACCTTGTTCTTGGGCTTTTAAAGTTACTTCTCTAGAAACTTCTGGAAAACAAAAAAAATCTCTCGAAATTAATTCATTTAAAACAGAAGTTTTACCAGTTCCAGGTCCGCCAATTAATAGAATTTTTTGTTGCATTTCACAAAAATAAATGATTCCCTTTATAAAACTAATTTTTAATGTAATTTTGTGTCTTGTTATTTAAAACAATTTGTAAAAGAAGATAATAAGATGAGTGATAAAAAAGCGTTTTATGATAAGTTAAAAGTTCAGTTAGAAGACACAACTGCTTTTCCTGCAGACTATTTATATAAATTTATAGTGCCTTCTACCGGTAACCAAGTTAAAGAAGTAGAAGATTTGTTTGATAATACAGGTGCCGTTATAAAAACAAAAAAATCTAAAACAGGTAAATATACTAGTGTTTCTATTGTATTAAATATAAAAAGTTCTGATGATGTAATTGCTTATTACAAAGAAGCAGAAAAAATAAAAGGTATCATTTCTTTATAATTTTTTAATTTATGAAAAGTAAAATTTTATTATTTATTTTAAGTTTTTTGTTGTCTTTTACAATTTTTTCTCAAAAAAAAGACAAGGTACTAGTAACCATTGATGATGAAAAAATAACGGTAAATGACTTTAAAAAAGTATATGAGAAAAATTTAGACGTAATAGATAATGAAGAAGCTAAAAGTGTAACTAAAAATTTAGATTTATACATAAATTATAAACTAAAAGTAAAAGAGGCTTACAATTTAAAATTAGATACGTTACCTTCTTATAGAAGAGAAATGGAAACGTACAAGAACCAACTTTCTGCACCTTATTTACAAGACACTACTTTTATAAATGATCTAGTAAAAGAAGTTTATTTTAGAACAAAAAATCAAGTAAAAGCCAAACATATTTTATTAAGATTGCCTAGGGATGCTTCACCTAAAGATACACTTGAGGTTTATAATAGAATTACAAAAATTAGGAATAAAATTTTAAATGGAGAAAGTTTTGAAAAATTAGCAATTGAATTTTCTGAAGATAAATCGGCACAAGATGATCTTAAAACAGGTAGAAAAGGAAACGGAGGTAATTTAGGCTATTTTTCAGCTTTTAATATGGTTGCTTCTTTTGAAGATGCTGCTTACTCTACTAAAGTTGGCGAGGTTTCTAAGCCTTTTAAAACGCAATTTGGCTATCATATTGTAATGGTAGATGATTTTAGAAAATCTAAAGGAGAAATAGAAGCTGCACATATTTTAATTAGAGACACTACAATTGTAGGTAAAAATAAAATTGATAGTTTATATGTTAGACTAATAAACAATGAACGTTTTGAAGACTTAGCTATCAAATACTCAGAAGATCCGGGTTCTAAAATAAAAGGTGGTAGTCTTGGTAAATTTGGTACAGGCAGAATGGTAAAACCATTTGAAGATGCTGCTTTTGCGCTAGAAAATGTTGGCGATTTTTCTAAACCATTTAAAACTCCTTTTGGATGGCATATTGTTACTTTACAAAAAAAGCATCCAATTAAATCTTTTGATGAAATGAAAAATGAGTTAAAAGATAAAATTAGAAAGAGTTCTAGAATGCAACTTTCTGAACAAGCGGTTATCAATAAATTAAAAAAAGAATATAATATTGTAGAGTACAAAGAAGCTAAAAAGATTTTAGACATTAAAAATTTAAGATCTATACCAACAGATTCTTTACAAAACACAATTATTAGTATTAACGATAAAAATATTACACAAGAAACTTTTATAAAATATATTAGAAACAGAAGACATTTGCCTGTTTTTAAACTTTTTGATATGTTTAAAGAAGAACAAATACTTACTTATTACAAAGATAATTTAGTTTATACAGAGCCAGAGTATGCAAGTACTCTAAAAGAATATGAAGATGGTTTGCTACTTTTTGAGTTAATGCAGCAAAAAATTTGGTCTAAATCTTCTAAAGACACTTTAGAGTTAAAAGAATTTTTTAATAAACATAAATCTGATTATAAAACAGAAGATTTTGAAAAATCAAAAGGAAAAGTAATTAATGATTATCAAAATTTTTTAGAAAAAAATTGGATAGCAGATTTAAGAAAGAAAAGTAAGGTTAAGATATCTAAAAAAGAACTAAAAAAACTAATTAAATTTTACGAAGACAATTAATGAGATTCATAACAATTATAATTTTTTTAGTGTTTTTTACTTCTTGTGATTTATTTAAAATGCAAGAAAAAGAAGATAACGAGGCCAATGTAGTGGCAATTGTTAATGGAGAGAAACTTTATAAAAAAGATTTATTAAATCTAACACCAGACAATATAAGAAAAGAAGATAGTATTGTTTTGGTAAAAAGTTTTATACAAAATTGGGCAATAAAAAAACTATTATTAGACAAGTCTAAAAAGAATAGCTCTTTAGAAACGGTTAACGAAATAAATGACCTTGTAGAAAGTTATAAAGAAGGTTTGTTAATTAATAATTATAAAGAACAATTAGTAAAAGAACAGTTAGATACCGTAATAACAGACGAAGAATTAGAAGAATATTATTTAGATAATAAAGAAAATTTTAAGTTAAATGAAGAGTTGGTAAAAATAAAATATCTTCATGTAGATGTTAATATTAATGATAAAAAAGAACTTTTAAAACTTTTTAAATCAGATAGTATTAGCGACTTAGAAAAGTTAGAAAAACAAGAATTAAGTTTTAAAGATTATCAATTTAACGATTCTATTTGGACTCAATTAGATAACATTTTGTTAAAACTACCTTTTTCCAAAGAAAAACTGTTAAAAAAAACAAAATTCATCGAAAAACAAGATTCAATAAGTTTATATTTGGTGTCTATAAAAGACGTTTTACCACGTAACTCTATAGCTCCTTTAAGCTATATTAAAGAGACTATAGAACAACTAATTTTACACAAACGTAAAATTGAATTAATTAGAGAGATAGAAAAAATAATAGTAAAAGATGCAACAGAAAACAACAATTTCAAAATATATTAAATTATCAATTTACACCTTCTTTTTAGGGTTTATAGCTTTGCAAGCTTCTGCACAAAAAACAAAAATAGACGGAGTAGCTGTAGTTATCGGTAAAAATATAGTTTTGGATTCTGACATAGATAAGTTTAAGCAAGAAATAGAAACTAGAAGTGAAGGAAAAGTACAAATTACAGATTGCGAAATGTTAGAAGAATTGATGCAACAAAAATTATTAGCGCATCATGCAATAGTTGATAGTGTTGTAGTTTCTGATGTAGAGATTAGCAGTAGAGTAGAAAGAAGTATACAATACTTTACACAGCAATATGGTAATATAGAAAAAGTAATTAAAGCTTATGGTTTTAACGATTTAGAAGATTTAAAAAAGGAGTTAAATACTGTACAAGAAGAAAATATTCTAATAGAAAAAGAGCAACAAAAAATTACAGAAAAGATTGATGTTACGCCAGAAGAGGTTCGTTTGTATTTTAACGGATTAAAAGAAAAAGGAGATTTACCACAGTTTCCGGCAGAAATAGAATTGGCTCAAATTGTTTTAAAAGCAATACCAACTAAAGAAGAAGAAGAAAGAGTAATTGCTAAGTTAAATGAGATAAAAGAGCAAATAGAAGGCGGGTCTAACTTTAAGATGAAAGCAATTATTAACTCTGATGATCCTGGTGTTACAAGTAATGGAGGAGAATATACTGTAACTAAAGAATCTAATTTTATTAAAGAATTTAAAGAAATGGCATTTACTTTAGATGTAAATCAAGTTTCAGAACCTTTTAAATCACAATTTGGTTACCATATAATGCAATTACATGCTATTAAAGGTAATACAAGAATTGCTTCTCATATTTTAATAAAACCTGTTGTAACTGATAACATGTTAAAAGAGTTAGAAGATAAAGCAAACGATATTATAAATGAGATTAAAAAAGGAGAAGTTACTTTTGAAGAGGCTGTATTAAAATATTCTACAGATGAAGATTCTAAATTTAGTGGAGGTCTTATTATAAACCCTTCTACAGGGGAATCTAGATTTGATTTAACAAGAATGGATCCTGCATTTTATGCAAGAGTTAGTGATCTTAAAAAAGGTGAAATGACTGAAGCTTTTTATGATAAATCTGCAGTAGGAGAAGAGATGTTTAAATTCATTTTAATGAAAGATAGAACAGACACACACACTGCAGACATTATAAAAGATTATGAAAAAGTACAACAATTAGCTCTTCAAAAAAAGAAAGAAGAAACAATTGATAAATGGTCTAGAGAAAAAATTAAAGATACTTACATAAAAATAGGAGATAGTTATAGTAAATGTGATTTTAATAAAAACTGGAAAAAAGAAATTAATAAATAATGTCTGATGTTAAAGCTATAGATGATTTAGTTGTAAAATACAACGCATTAAAAGCTGAAATAGGAAAAGTTATTATAGGACAGCAAGAAGCTGTTAGCTTTACACTTTTATCTATTTTTTGTGGAGGACACTCTTTATTAATTGGTGTACCTGGTTTAGCAAAAACATTATTAGTAAATACAATTTCTGATGCTTTAGGTTTACAGTTTAAAAGAATACAATTTACACCAGATTTAATGCCTTCGGATATTTTAGGTAGTGAAATTTTGGATGAAAACAGACATTTTAAGTTTATAAAAGGTCCTATTTTTTCTAATATTGTTTTGGCAGATGAAATTAATAGAACACCTCCAAAAACACAAGCTGCTTTATTAGAGGCAATGCAAGAACGATCTGTTACTGTTTCTGGTCATCAATATAAATTAGATTTACCTTTTTTTGTTTTAGCAACACAAAACCCTATAGAGCAAGAAGGAACTTATCCTTTGCCAGAAGCTCAGTTAGATAGGTTTATGTTTTCTATTTCTTTAGAATATCCTAGTTTTAAAGAAGAGGTAGAAGTAGTAAAAAATACAACTAGTAATATTAGTAAAACTGTTAATCCGTTATTTTCATCAAAAGAAATAATAGAAGTACAAAAACTAATTCGTAAAATACCTGTTACAGATAATGTAATAGAATATGCTGTGGGTTTGGTTGGTAGAACAAGACCTAAATCTGAGCAAGCTACAGAATTTGTAAAATTATATTTAGATTGGGGAGCAGGACCAAGAGCGTCTCAAAATCTTATTTTAGCAGCAAAAGCTCATGCAGCTATTAAAGGTAAATATTCACCAGATATAGAAGATGTAAAAGCAGTTGCTATACCTATTTTATCGCATAGAATTGTAAAAAACTATAAAGCAGAAGCAGAAGGAATTTCTATTTCTGATATTATAAAATCTATTCTTTAAGACTTTATAAGTAAGATTAAAAGTTTTTAATAATTAAAAAAAGGTGCTTAATTTACATTAAGCACCTTTTTTATTAGGAGTTTTTGTTTTATTTAAGTTTTAATAAAGAAAAATGATATTTAATTCCGACATTAAAAAAAGGATTGCTAATTTCTCCTTTACCAACAGCTTTAATATAACCAACAGCACTTCTTAAACTTAAAGTGTTATTAAGCTGATAATCTAAACCAACACTTGGTTTAGCAATTAAACCTTGTCCTGTTAAAATATCTCCTCCACCAGCAGCTCCTGCTAATATTTGTGCAAAAAGAGATACTTTATCATTTAAAATAGGATTTGTATTAAGTCCCAAACCAACAATACCTTCTGCATATGCACCAGCATTACCAAAATTAGCAAAAGAAGTTTGTCCTGCTACATATAAATTTTTATTTAAATTTAGATTTACTTGAACAGATATTTGTTGCATATTTTCAGTGGGTTTACCTTCTTCTCTTGCAGGGTTAAAATAAACCTCTTGTTGTGTAATAACTTCTATACCTTTAAATTTTGCAGAAGTATAAGAAGTATTTTCAGATATAATTCCGTTTCTATCTACATAATATTTTAAACCAAGTCCGAAAGAAGAGGTGTGAAAATGAGAGTTAGGAGACATTACATATCCTTTGTTTATAGAAAGGAAAAAATTATCAAATACTTTTTGTTCAATAGAAAGATCTGGATATAATAAAAATCCTCCTTTAGAGTCTACGCTACCACCACCACCAGCACCAATACCAAATTTGGCTAAAATACTTGTATTGTTATTATTTAAAGATAAATGGTATCCACCACCTAAAAATACATCCATGTAACCCGCTTTTATTCCGTCATAAGCTCCATCTAATTTTAAGAAACTAAACCAGTTTTTAGTTAGATAAGTTGCCAATTCAAAACCAGCAAGTTTTATAGTAGCTCTACCAAAGGTTTTTATATTAGTATTATCATCATCGCCTAAAATTTTTAAATTATTTAGATGAAACATTAAAGAAATTCTTTTGGAATTTACGTTCCAATCAGAATTTTTTAAGTGGCTAAAATCAAATTCATCTTCAGAAAATTTATAATCAGAATAAGAATATTCTAAGGGAATTTCTAAAGCAATATTTAATTGATGACCTCTAATATTTCCTTTATCAAAAAAGTTAGCATAACTCCAACCAGAATTTATAGAAAAACTCTTAAAATCGTAACCTAAATTAAAGTGAGGCAAAATGAAAGCGCCACCACCATCTGGCGCAGCTGCACCACCACCACCACCAAAATGGAAACCAGTATCTAGATATAAATTATCTGCAATATTTTTTTTAACACCGGCATTTACTCCCAAAGTAAAAAAACCACCTTTATTACCAGATACAGAACCGTAAAGACCTAAACCTGTATATGCCCAATTATTAAGCATTAAATTATAATGGATACCTGCAAACCCCATATTAGGATCATTATCGGGTAATGATAAAGAAAGGAAGTCTATTTTAGCAAATGTTTTTTGAATTTTCTTTTCAGGAATTTTTTCGGTCTGAGAAAATAGAAATGAAGAACTAAATGTAATAAAGAATAATAAGTAATATTTTTTCATAGTATATTTTTAAAATATTATTGGTTTTCAATTTTCTGTTAAATTTAATTATTTAATTTTATTATTACCTAATTATTTGTCTTTGAGCAAATAATACAAATAGGTTTGTTTTGTATATCCGTTGTAAAAAAAATATAGTTATTTCCACCGTCAGATAAATTAGTTTCTTTTCTAATTTGTGCCACCGTTTTTGGGAAATTTCTAGTAGTAATATTTGCTTTTTTTTCAGGTAAAAGTCTTTTCAATTTTTTCTTATCGTAATTTAAAATAGTTTCAATTTTAAAAATTCTACCTGGAAAATCTATTAAATGTGCCGATGTATATAAATGAGAATGTTGATGTAATTTAAAAACGTCTAATTTTTTTGCTATTTGATGAAATCCACCTGATTTTAAAATAGCCGAATTAGGTTCGTATAAATAGGTAAGCGGTTCTGAATATGTAGAAGTTATTTCTTCATTAAAATTAAAATCAAATTTTTGATTTCTATCTTTTAAAATATTGATAGTTTTAATTTGTATGTCTTTCTCGTAATTTTTTTCTAATAAAAAAAGAACCTCTTTTACTTCGTTTTTAATAGCAATTATGTGTATTTCTTTTACAAATTTTAATTCTGATATAGCGCTAGAAATATCTAAAATTGGCGAGTTTTTTAATAAAATTTGATTGCTTTTAGAAAATAGAAAATCAATATTTTCGGGCACATTAGGCAAACAATCTTTTAATAAAAAAACCTTTCCTTTTATGTCGTTTCTTCTTGAAGGATCTATGTAAATACAATCAAAATTTTTGTCAGTATTTTTTAGAAATTCAATTCCATCACCAGAAAAAGTAGTAATATTATTTACGTTTAATTGTAGGTAATTGTGTTTTACAATTGTTGATAAATCGGCATTAATTTCGCAATGAATAACTTTTTTAAATTGCTTTGCAAAGTAAAAACAATCTACACCAAAACCACCCGTAATATCTATAATGCTGTCTCCTTTTAGCAAGTTAGCTTTGTAGTTTGCTGTAATTTCTGATGAAGTTTGTTCGATACTAATTTTTGGTGGATAATAAATATTATCTGTAGTAAACCAAGTGGCAAGTTTTTGCTCAGATTTTTGTTTTGCAACAATTTGATTGGCTAACTCTTGTATTGTAATTTCATTAAAAGGACTGCCTTTTAATATTAGTTTTGTAATATTAGATTTTAAATTATCAACAATAAATTGCTGTATTTTAGGTTGTAAGATATTTAGATTCAAAATTTGTTAAATGTCTTTAGTTAAAGATTTTACAATTTTATTTTCTGATAAAAATTCTTTTAAAATTACTTTTAAAGCGGTGTAACAAGGTACCGCAGTTATCATACCTAAAACCCCAAATAATAAACCACCAATTACTATTACTAAAAAGATTTCTAAAGGGTGTGATTTTGTGGTTTTTGAAAAAATTACAGGTTGGCTCACAAAATTATCTAATAATTGCGCTAATAAATAGCAAAACAAAATCCATAAAGACGTTGGTAAAATTTCTGTTTGAAAGTCTTGGCCAATATTACTAGACATCGATAAAATAAACATTAAAATACCGCCAATTAAAGGGCCAACATAAGGTATTAAGTTTAGCATTGCACACAAAAAAGCAATAACTACTGCATTAGAAATATCAAAACTTAATAAAACAATGGTATAAATTACAAAGAGAACTGTTATTTGAATAATTAGGCCAATAAAATAACTTGCTAATAGATCGTTTATAGTTTCTAAAGATTTAGAAAAACGTGTTTCAGATTTGTTTGGTATTAATGTTAAGACTCCGTTTTTTAGTAATTTACTATCTTTCATAAAGAAAAATGAAATAAATAGTACCGATAACAACCCAATACTTAAACTACCTAATGCACCAAGAATGGTATTTAAAATATCTGGTATTGTTTTAAATTGAGAAACAACGTCAATATTTTCTAATTCTTTTAAAACATCAATTCCTTTGGATGAAAAATAGACTGTTATTTCATTAAAAATATCCTGAATGTTGGTTTGTAGTTTATCAACCTCTAAAAGCGATAAACTTCTGCCTTGTTCTAAAATTAAAGGAATAAATAAAAAAACTAAACCGGTTAATAAACTTAGCATTAAAAACATGGTGGTTATTACCGCAATTGTTTTAGGAAATTTTAATTTTTTGGTTAAAAATATAATAAAAGGACGCCCAATTAAAGATAAAATAGCTGCAATAATTATATAAACAATTACAGATTGAATCATGTACAAGAAATAGCCTAAAAGTAAAATTCCGACTATGATGGCTAAAGCTCTTAAAATGCCGTTTGCAATTGTTTTTGATGTCATTAGTTGTATGCTTTTACGGTTCCCATACTTAAGTTTCTTCCGCCAGAAAAAGTATGATTTGTTGGTAATAATGTACCACTTTCTGTAGTAATCCAATCTTGCCAAGTTGCCGAAACTCCTTCCATTTTCATACTTGGTACATACATTTTATAACTTGTAGGTATAAAGTTTTCATCAAAAAACCAAAGATAAGAATCTCCTGGTGTTGTACCGCCAGTTGTATATTTTACCAACAAGGCTTCTTTATTATCTACTTTTTTAATACTTCTTATTGTACCGTAATCATATAATTTATGCGGAGCAACCAACCAAAAAGAATCGTTATTAAAAATATCCCAAGCACGTTTTATAATTTTCGTATCTGCAATTTCTTGTTTTTTATCGTTATAATAAACAGTGCTTTTTTCTTTTTCTTCTGGATGTAAGTTTACACGAATAGAATCCCAAGAAACATCAACAATATGTTTTTCTTTATCCCATTTAAAAGAACGCTTACCAGCAAAACTCCATTCTATAAAACGTGTATTTTTATAGTTTTCATGTTTAATCGCTTTTAAAACAATGTCTGCTAAAACATCTGCTTTTTCGTTATAAGCTCTTACATTACCCATCTTAATTTCTAAACCAAATAAAGAAAGTTTGTGTTTTGTAGGTAATTTTATACCAGATTTTGTGTCTTTTAAATCTGACCAAGTTGCAGAAATACCACCAATAGGAATAATAGAAGTCCACATTTTAAAAGAAGTAGGTAAATAGTTTTCATCTAAAATCCATAAATAAGAATCTCCAGGAGTGGAACCACCAGAAGTATAGGTTATTAAAAGAGCTTCTTTGTTATTATAATTTACAATACTTCTTTCTGTACCAGGATCAAAAATTTTATAAGGCGCAATTAACCAAAAAGAATCGTTGTTAAAATAAGCTTGTGCTTTTTTTATAATTTCTTCGTTTTCAGAAAGTTTACCATCAATATAAACTTCAGATTTTTCTGGGTGTTTTGTATGTAAAGTTACTTTGTATTGTGCCCAAGAAACGTGTACAATATCATTTTGTTTATCCCAAGTATAAAAATGCTCATTTCTAAAACTCCACTTTAAAATTTCTGTATTTTCATAAGCTTCATGGTTTAAAGCATCAAACATTTTGTTTGCTAAAATTTCTGCTTCTTCTCCTTTTTTGCCTTTAGGTAACGCTTCATTATTAACAAAATAATAAATAGTAATTGCGGCAATTATTAACAGTAAAAGTATTCCGATAAATTTAAAAAGCTTCTTCATTTTTATAAATTAAAAAATTAGAAGCTAAAATATCAAAATTTAAAAGAAGAAACTATTTGTTGGCTTTATAATAATCTAAAATATGTTTTGGTATTTCCATGTTTTTAGGTTTTCCTTCATCAGCAATTGGGTATTCTGCTACTTGTTTTATGGGTACAATTCCTGCCCAAACATCACAATTATAATCTTCTGGTTCATCATTTACACCAACATCTCTTACTTTTGCTGAAGCTGTTTCTATAGTAAATTCTACCACTAAAGTTCTGTCTAATTCTTTTTGATGCATCGGTCTTAAAGAACTCCATTGATTTGGTACCATTTGGTTTACAATCCGCTCTAAAATTGTTGTTTTGTCTGTGTCATTTTCAATTTTTTTTAAGCTACCAAAAAGTGTTACAGATCTGTAGTTTACAGAATGATGAAACCCAGAACGTGCTAAAACCAATCCGTCTAAATGCATTACGGTTATAGATGTTTCGCCGCTTTCTAAAATAGCCAATAGCATTCGGTTTGCTGTAGAACCATGAATGTAAATTTTATCATCTTTTCTGGCGTATGCCATCGGAATTGTAATAGGTTTTCCATCATAAATATAACCCACGTAACATAAAAACCCGGCATCTAAAATTGCATTGATTTTTTCTACATCGTAAGTTGCTCTGTTTTGGCCTCTTTTTACTCTGTTTAATTTAGATTTTTGATAAGTTTTCATAGTTGTATTATAAATCTTTAGAAAAAATTAAGTTTTCATAATTGGTTTCTCCCACATAAAAATCGATACTTCCGGCTTCTTTAAAACCGTACTTTTTATAAAATTTAAGACCTTTTGTGTTTTTATAATAAGCTGTTAACCAAATTGTTTTAAAATTTAAATCGGTAGCTTTTTTTAAGATGATTTCCTGTAATTGCGAACCAATTTTTAGGTTGATAAAATCATTTAAAATATATAAACGTTGTAGTTTACAAAAATCTATATTAGTATTATTCTCTGTATCTATATTTAAAGTAAGCTTTGCAAAACCGATAGGTAAATCATCAGAAAAAATAATCCAAAATAAATTGTTTTCATCATTTATTTCAGTTTTAATCTGAGTTACAGAATAATATTTTTTATAAAAATCTAATAAATTTTGTTTGTTTTCTACAAAATTTCCGTGAGATTCTGTGTAGGTAACTCTACCCAATAAAGCAATATAAGTTGCGTCTGTAATTGTAGCTCTTCTTATTGTAATCATTTTAATTTTAATGCTTTATTAGTTTATAAATAACGTTCTTTAATAATGTTTATATGCCAAATACTGTGGCCTAATAGTAAAAAAGCGCAAGCTCTTGCAGACATTGGTGAGTTACTTACAAATCCCATATTTTTTAAGTTTTCTTTAGAAATACTGTTGATTAAGTTTTTAGAATAACTACGAGTAATTGAAAATTCTTTCAATAATTCTTCGATACTTTTTGTGTTTGCTTCGGATGGATCTATATAAATATCTTGATCGTAACCAGGTAACGGAGTTTTGTCTTTTCTAGAAATTCGTAAAAAACGATGCATAAAAATACGCTCTGTATCTATAATGTGTTGAAAAACCTCTTTTATAGTCCATTTTTCGGGTAAATATTTATATGCTAATTTTTCATCTGTAATAGAAGAAAAGAAATCTATAATCATTTTTTCGTCTTCTTTATACCCAATTTCTAAATTGGTGTTGGCCGAAACTTTGTTTATATATCTAGCATAATATTCATTATACTCGTTATCGTTTAACTCTCTTTTAATCATAATTATAGCTTTTTGTATTTCAAAATTAATATATTTATGGACTATATTAATCATCCAGAATAAAAATAAATAATAGTCCAGTTTATGTTTCCTTTTAAAACCAGTTTTTATTTAGATAGAAAAAGCAAACAAGCTTTGTATTTGCAGTTATCAAATCAATTTATAAGGTTGATAAAAGAGCGCAAACTTTTACCAGAAACAAAGTTACCGGGTAGCAGAACTTTAGCAGAGTTATTAAATGTACATAGAAAAACGGTTGTGGCTTGTTATGAAGAGTTGTTATTGCAAGGTTGGGTAGAAAGTATTCCTAAAAAGGGAACTTTTATCAATGCAAAATTACCAGAATTACATCAACAAGAATTTGTGCAAAAAAAAGAAGTTTTATCAACTAAAAAAGTTGGATTTCAATTTTATAAAGATGCATCTTTACAAAGAATATCACCAGAAATTAAAGAAGGTTTTATGATGTTTAATGACGGTATTTCTGATGCAAGATTAACACCAACCGAAGATTTAGCAAGAACGTATAGACGTATTTGTAGTAAGAAAAATATTTATAAAGAAATGTCTTACGGATCGCTTTTTGGCAATGAAAAATTAAGAATAACTTTAGCAGATTATTTAAATAAAACACGCGGATTAAATATTAATAAAGA
Organism: Polaribacter sargassicola; assembly: GCF_021991835.1. GTDB lineage: Bacteria > Bacteroidota > Bacteroidia > Flavobacteriales > Flavobacteriaceae > Polaribacter > Polaribacter sargassicola. The sequence continues at coordinate 177,678 of NZ_JAHDAU010000004.1, read as the reverse complement.
CAATGTAATTATTACTAGAGGAAGCCAAATGGGTATTTTTTTATCGGCCAAATTATTATTACAAAAGAATGATAATATTATTGTTGGACAAACAAATTACACGTCTGCAGATACTAATTTTTTACAAAGAAAAGCAAACTTACTTAGAGTTTCTGTTGATAAAAATGGTTTGGTTACTGATGAAATTGAGCAAATTTGTCAAAATAAATCAATAAAAGCAGTATATGTAACTTCTCATCATCATCACCCAACAACGGTAACTTTGTCTGCAGAAAGAAGAATTCATTTATTAAACTTAGCTAAAAAATATAGTTTTGCAATTATTGAAGATGATTATGATTACGATTTTAATTACAATCATTCACCAATTTTACCATTGGCAAGTCATGATACAAATGGTAACGTAATTTACATAGGTTCTGTTTGTAAAACAGTTGCACCAGTTTTTAGAATTGGTTATATAATTGCACCCAATTCTTTTGTAAATGAAGCTGCAAATCAGCGTAGATTTATAGACAGACAAGGTGATGCTTTATTGGAGTTAACTTTTGAAGATTTTATAAAATCTGGAGATTTAGACAGACATATAAAAAAAGTAATGAAAGTTTATAAAGCCAGAAGAGATTTGTTTTGTAAACTTTTAAAAGAACAATTTTCCACTGTTTTTACGTTTGATAAACCTAAAGGAGGAATGGCTGTTTGGTTAACCTTAAATAAAAAATATTCTTGGAAAACCGTTGCAGAAATTGCGAATAAATATCAACTAGAAATAGGAGAGTGGCAACGTTATGACAATGCAAAAATAGGGCATAATTCTATTAGAGTTGGTTTTGCAATGTATAATGAAGAGGAAATATTTGCGTTAATTGATAGGTTATTTAAAACAATGCAAGAAGTTAAAAATCAGGAAATATCTTTGTAAATTTTTTAGGTATTTCTTTAGAAATAACAATTTTTTCTTTCGTAAACGGATGTGTAAATTCTAAACCAGCAGCATGTAAAAACAAACCTTTTCCGTTTAATATTTTGTTTTCTAAAAAGTATTCTTTGTCACCCAAAATAGGGTTTTTTAAAGAAAATAAATGCTTTCTAAGTTGATGTTTTCTACCTGTTTTTGGTTGTAGTTTAACTAAGTTTAAGTACTCAAAACGTTTAGAAACTACAGATTGTAAAACTTTATAATTTGTATAGGCTAGCTTTTCGTTAATAGGAGAATTGATAAAACCTTTTGATTTCATTTTGCCAATTGTAATAGCAAAATAAGTTTTCTGTATTTCTTTCTCTTCAAATAATTTACTTAATTCAGTAATTGCAGTACTTGTTTTACCAATTAATAAAAGTCCGCTTGTTGGGTAATCTAAACGATGAATTGGTTGTGGTTTAACTGCATCAAAAAATGTGCTTTTTTGTAAGTTTTGAGATAATGCATTTGCAATGGTTACAAACTTATTTCCACTAACTAAAATTCCCGCAGGTTTGTAAATTATGGCTAAAAAATCATCTTCAAATAGCACTTCTAAATTTAGTTTAAGCCTTTCAAAAGTAGATGAATTTTCAGACTCAAAAAGCTCAATTTTTTCTCCGCCAGAAATGTATTTAGATGTTGTAGCTAAAGTATCATCAATAAAAATAAGCTCTTTTTTAATGGCTTTTTTAATGCCAGATTTAGTAGGAATTGTATTAAAAATACCAACTGCATATTCTTGAAAACGAATAGAAGTGTCTAATTTATTTACAAAATGAGTTTCTACTAATTGCATTAGTACAAATTTAAGCTTTAATTTATCAAAGCGTTCATTTGTAGTTCAAAAATAGTACCTCTAACCAAATCTTCTAATTGAATAATATTCTTTTTAGTAGATTTAAAAATCAATTTGGTATAACTTGTATTACATGTTATTTGGTTTAGTTCTTTACATTCATTGCATTTGCAACCAGATTTTACAGAATTTATAATCTCTAAAAAAGCATATACTTCCTTATTTTCTAATATCAAGGCAACATCACCAATAATAATTTGTATTCGATCCATATTAAAATCAGAATCTAAGTTATTTTTTAAAAAATAAGATGCGCCAATATTGTTGTGGTAAATAGGTTTTAAATAGTGCATAAATTGTTTTTCGTCAAAAATACATTATTTTTATTTAGAATAAATAAAAATAATGTATTTTTGTAGCAACACTAAATTGATTAGGTTGGAAAAAATAGCATTATTTTATGGCTCTGATACAGGAGTAACAGATGACATTACAAAAGATTTTGTAGAATATTGGGAAGAAGATAATTTAGAATTAATGGAAATTGGTTACGCTTCTGTTGATAATTTTAACAAGTATAATACTATTATTTTAGGATTATCTACTTGGTATGATGGTGATTTACAAAGTGATTGGGAAACGTTTTTTGACGATTTTAAAACGATTGATTTTACAGGCAAAACAGTTGCAATTTTTGGTTTAGGAGACCAAATTGGTTACGCAGAATATTTTGTTGATGGAATTGGTATACTAGCAGAAGTAATTATAGAAAACGGAGGAAAGTTGGTGGGATTTTGGTCTACAGAAGGTTACCGTTTTACAGATTCTGTTGCACTTATAAAAGATAATGAAAGTATGTTTTATGGTTTAGCTTTAGATCATGATAATGAATCTCAATTAACTGATGAACGTTTAAAAACTTGGATTAAACAGATTAAAGAAGAATTTGAAGTAGCTTAAAAAGAAAAAGTGTTGTTTTGGTAAAGTAGCTATTAAATAAAAGAATTAAGCTTGTAATTTTTTTATTAGATAATAGCTACTTTTTTTTTGTTGTTCTGTAAGATATTTTATGTGTTATTTGGCAAACAATTGACTTATATCTTGAAAAGCTTTAAATTCTAGAGCATTACCTTCTGGATCTTTAAAAAACATAGTTGCTTGTTCGCCAACTTTTCCTTGAAAACGAATACAAGGTTCAATTTCAAACTTAGTGTTTGCAGCTTTTAATCTTTCTGATAATAAATGCCAATCTACCCAAGTTAAAACGACTCCAAAATGCGGAACCGGAACATCATGACCATCAACAGGATTAGAAATCCTTTCTGGTTTAAAATCTTCTTTTTGATGAATTACTAATTGATGTCCGAAGAAATTAAAATCTACCCAACTCTCAGTACTTCTTCCTTCTTCACAGTTTAAAATATCTCTGTAAAAAGTTCTACATTTTTCTAAATTTTGTACCGGAATTGCTAAGTGAAATGGTTGTACTTGCATTACTTTTATTGTTTGTAAAAATTATTTTTTTTTGTTTAAAACCCTACAGCAGTATCATCACCACGTTTGTCTGCACCACCTTCTAAAGTTTTGTCTTCGTTTATTAAAATAGCCGATACTTTACCAATAATTCTAGAAGTAGTTTCATCTATTTTATAACCTAAACTTTCTAATTCTGTAATTGTTTTTTTATCAAAACTATTTGGTTCCATTTTAACAACATCTGGTAACCATTGATGATGAAATCTTGCCGCATTTACAGCTTCTTGCATGCCCATTTTGTATTCGTGCACATTTAAAATTGTTTGTAAAACAGATGTAATAATTGTAGAACCTCCTGGAGTTCCTACTACCATAAAAAGTTGATTGTTTTTTTCTACAATAGTTGGCGTCATAGAACTTAACATTCTTTTTTCTGGTTGAATTTCATTTGCTTTTGCACCAATTAAACCAAACATATTTGGTACGCCTGGTTTGCTAGAAAAATCATCCATTTCATTGTTTAAAAAGAAACCTAATTCAGGCGAATATAATTTAGAGCCATAAGCACCATTTAGTGTTGTTGTTACCGAAACAGCATTACCAAATTGATCTACAATAGAGTAGTGTGTAGTTTCATCACTTTCTATAATTTCTATATTTCCGTGAGAAACATCTTCAGATTTTGTTGCTTTTTCAAAAGAAAAATCTGCCATTCTTTCTTTGTTATATTCTTTAGAAATTAATTTTTGTTGTGGTACGGTTACAAAATCAGGATCACCTAAAAAATAACTTCTATCTGCATACGCACGTCTTTCTGCTTCTGTAATTACTTGGATAGATTTTGTACTGTTATGACCAAATTTATCGATATCAAAAGGTTCAATTGCTCTCATAATTTGCGCCAAAGCAACACCACCACTAGAAGGTGGAGACATTGAAATAATTTTTAATCCATCATAAGTAAAAGTAACCGGAGTTCTCCATTTTGCTTCGTATTTTTCTAAATCCTCTAAGGTCATTATTCCTCCATTAGCTCGGATAAAATCGACTAATTTTTTGGCAGTTTCTCCTTTGTAAAATTCGTCTCTACCGTTTTGTTGAATTTTAGTTAAAGTTTCTGCTAAAGCAGGATATTTAATGGTGTCGTTTTCTTGCCAATTTTTAGTAAAAAGAATAGAATCTTTATTTACTTTTAAAAACGAAGGTTGATAATTTTTGATTCTCTTAGCTTGCTTATTGGTTACAATTACACCTCGTTTAGCTAATGCAATTACGGGTTCTAAAATTTCTTCGATAGATAATGTTCCAAATTTTTTGTGAGCTTCAAAAATTCCGGCAACAGTTCCTGGAATTCCAATAGCCATAGCACCAGCAGTACTTTTCCCTTTAATTACATTGCCTTCATCATCTAAATACATATCTTTTGTAGCGGCTAAAGGTGCTTTTTCTCTATAATCTAAAGCGCCAATTTCTCCATCATTTTTTCTGTAAACCATAAAACCACCACCACCTAAATTTCCTGCAAACGGATATGCAACTGCCAATGCCATTTCTGTAGCAAACATTGCATCAAACGCATTTCCTCCTTTTTTTAAAATGTCTGCACCAATTTTAGAAGCTTCTTCTCTTGCAGAAACTACCATTGCTTTTTTAGTTGTTAAACCTATAATTTTTTCTTTTTTTTCTGGTGTTTTACAATTTATCAATAGTAAAGAAAGTGTAAAAAGTAAGCTTAGTTTTTTCATGTATCTATTTTAATTTTGCTCTAGTAATAATTTCATTAATTTAATTGCAGAAACTTTTCCTTTTTCTTTTAAAAGGTCTCTTGGTGTGTTATCTCCAATTTCATAAGTTAAAGATTCTGCGTTAAATGTATTAAAAAAATAGCGAGAAGAAATTACAGAGTTGATATTATCTGAAGGTTTTATATTAGGATTTAAGTTTAATTCTGCTCCCATTTGTTGTATCATTTTAGGCACAACACCAGTAGCATTGCTTGTTAATACTGGGTTTAGTGTGTAAAAAATATCATGATATGTAGAATGGAAATCTACAAAAAAGTATATTTTCTTTCCATTTTTGGTAACACTTTTGTAATAATCTTGAACAACATTTGTTTCTGGCTGATTTTTATTACTCCAATCTCTATTTAAATCAATTCCGCCAGCATTGTGTCTCCAATGTCCGTTATCAACACCATCCGGATTTACCATAGGAACAACGTAAGTAGAAAATTGTTCTCTAAATTTTTTAGCCAAATCACTATCAGAAGCAATTGTTTCTACAAAAGATTTCATGGCTAAATAACCTGTAACTTCTGGAGGATGTTGCCTAGAAATTACGGCAATCATTTTTTGATTAGAATCTTTTCCTATTTCAAGAGATTCAATAGTTCTTTTTTCTTTACTAAGGCCTATTAATTTACTTTTTACAAATGGCTTTTTTGCAAGAGTTTGTATCCAATTTTTATTGTCTTTAGAGTTGATAACTTCTTGTGCAGCAACCCATAAAGTATCTGTATTAATGGTTAATTTTAATTGAGCAATATTAGCTGATTTAGAAGTTGTATCAGTTTTTATAAGTTGATAATTTTCAGGTTCTATTGTATTCCATCTTTTACCATCTGTACTAATTTTAGGATCATATCGATGTTTAACATTGTTTAAGTAAGTTAAATTTAGGTAGATATTTGTAGTTTTTTTAGACCAAATTTTAAAAGCATACCAAGGGCTTGTGTTTATAGGTGTATTTTCTGGAGTAATAAGTGTGCTAATTAACGTGTCGTTAATTCTTGTAATACCATTTAATCTTGCTCCATCAAAATTATTAGTAACATATACATCATCACCCAAATTAAAAACATCTTTATATTGTTTTTGTATGGGTTTTGTATCTGTAGAAACTGCTTTTACAGGAGCTTGACCTTTCCATTTTGTACTTTTTTCTGCTGTTTTACAGTTAAATAATATAGTAGAAATTAAAATGTATAAAAGTGTTTTTTTCATAATAAGAGCTTTAATTAGTTCATTTTTTTTATTTTTTGATGCGTGTATTCTTTTAAGTCTTTAAAAAATGTTGTAAAATCTTCTTCTAATTCTTTATGAAGAATGTTTAAATCTTCAATAGCTAAATTCATTTGAGATTTACCTTGAGTTCTTTTATTCATTCCGTTTAAAACGCGCTCAATTCCGTTTTTAAATTGATAGTTGTAAAGAATATCATATTCAATCATGTATTTAATAAAGTTTTGAGATTTAAGAGGTAAGTTTTCTGCAATCTCATTAAACATTTTATAAATTGATTGTGTGTATATGTCTAAAGGAATTTCTGAATATTGAGCCCAATTTTTAGCTAAAAAATAATCATAAAAAATATCGATAATTACACCGTCATAATGTCTGTAACGTGGATGTAACCTTCGTTTACTTTGCCTAACAATAGGGTGTTTATCTGTAAAAGTATCTATTGCTCTGTGTAAAAAAATACCTTGCTGAATTTCTTTAGAAAATTTTTGGTAATTATTGCCTCTAATATGATCTGCAATAAAATTACCAATCATAAGACTGGTATTGTTTTCAGATAAATAGAGATGGGCTAAAAAATTCATAAAAGTAAATGTAAACAAAAAACCACAACTAAAAAGTTGTGGTTTTTATATTTTTATATCTTGCTTAGACAAGAAAGGTAAATTTTTAAAATAAAATTATGCTAAAAATCTTAGTTATTTAACATTACCGGCATTACTAGCATGGTAACTTGTTCACCTTCGTCAGTACCATCAATAGGAGTTAAAATTCCGGCTCTGTTAGGTAAAGACATTTCAATTAAAACTTCGTTAGAACTTAAGTTGTTTAACATTTCGCTTAAAAAACGAGAGTTAAAACCAATTTGCATATCATCACCTTGGTAATCGCAACTTAAACGTTCGTCTGCTTTGTTAGAAAAATCTAAATCTTCTGCAGAAATATTTAATTCTGTTCCTGCCATTTTTAAACGAATTTGATGTGTTGTTTTGCTAGAAAAGATAGAAACACGTTTTACAGAGTTTAAAAAAGAAGCTCTATCAACGGTTAATTTATTTGGATTTTCTTTAGGTATTACAGCTTCGTAATTTGGGTATTTTCCATCAATTAGTCTACAAACTAAAACTACGTTATCAAATGTAAATTTTGCATTTGCATCGTTATATTCAATAATTACATCACTCTCAGAACCACCTAAAATTCCTTTTAATAAATTTAAAGGTTTTTTTGGCATAATAAACTCTGCTGTTTGATCTGCAGTAACATCTGTTCTAGAATATTTTACTAATTTATGAGCATCTGTAGCAACAAAAGTTAAGCTTTGTGAGCTAAATTGAAAAAATACACCACTCATTACAGGTCTTAAATCATCATTACCAGCAGCAAAGATTGTTTTAGAAATAGCTGTTCCTAAAATACTTGCAGGTACAACAGTTGTACTTGGTGATGCTAAAGAAACTGCTTTAGGAAACTCATCTCCACCAAAATAAGCCATGTCGTATTTACCTTGGTCAGAACTAATTTCTATAGTACTTTCTCCATCGGTTTTAAAGGTTAAAGGTTGATTAGGAAACGTTTTTAAAGTATCTAATAATAAACGTGCAGAAACAGCAATAGAACCAGAGCTGTCGCTTTCTACATCAACTACAGAACTCATGGTAGTTTCTAAATCTGATGCAGAAACTTTTAATTCATTTTCAGATAATTCAAATAAAAAGTTATCTAAAATTGGTAAAGTGTTGTTGCTATTTATAACGCCACCTAAAACTTGTAATTGTTTTAATAATTGCGAACTAGATACAATAAATTTCATGTAATGTCTTTTCTAAATTTGATTTACAAATATATTCTAAAAAAGTGACTTTAAAAATTAATTTATTAACAGGTTATGAGCATTTTTTTTGATGAATTAAGAAACGTTATAATTATGTTAACAAATAAAAATCTGTAACATAAAAAACTACTTTTGTTTTTTGACTAAATTTTAATTATGAAAAAAAATTTACTTTCTATACTTACTTTTTTATTGATTTCTGTTTCAATATTTGCTCAAAAACCTCAAAAATTAACTTCTAACCAAATTTACGAGAAAGTTCAGAAATTAAACTTTTTAGGAACAGCTTTATATATTGCAGCACACCCGGATGATGAAAATACACGTTTAATTTCTTATTTATCTAATAGTGTAAAAGCAAGAACAGGTTATTTATCTTTAACAAGAGGAGATGGCGGACAAAATTTAATAGGTTCTGAGATAAGAGAACTTTTAGGTGTTATTAGAACGCAAGAATTATTAGCCGCTAGAAACGTAGATGGTGGAGAGCAAATGTTTACAAGAGCTAACGATTTTGGTTTTTCTAAACACCCAGATGAAACTTTAGAAATTTGGGATAAAGAAAAAGTTTTAAGTGATGTTGTTTGGGCAATTAGAACTTTTAAGCCAGATGTAATTATTAACAGATTTGATCATAGAACACCTGGTACAACACACGGGCATCATACAAGTTCTGCAATGTTAAGTGTAGAGGCTTTTGATATTGCAAACGATTCTACAAAATATACAGATCAATTAAAATATACAAATACTTGGCAGCCAAAACGTTTGTTTTACAATACATCATCTAGAGCTTTTAACAGTGAAGCCGCATTTAATGATGCTGCAAAAAATTTAATTTCTTTTGATATTGGTAAATATTATGCTTTAAAAGGTGTTTCTAATAATGAAATTGCAGCAACAGCAAGTAGCCAACATTTAAGTCAAGGTTTTGGTAGATTAACAACAAGAGGATCTCAAAAAGAATACGTAGAGTTTTTAAAAGGAGATTCTTTAAAGGTGAAAAATGATATTTTTTCTGGCATTAATACTACTTGGAATCGTTTAAAAGATGGTGGAGCAATTGGTAAAATTTTATATGATATAGAAGAAAATTTCAATTTTGTAAATCCATCTAAACATTTACCAAAATTAATGCTGGCGTATAGTATGATTAAGGATTTAGAAGAAGGTTATTGGAAAACAATTAAAGAAAAACAAATTAAAGAAATTATAGAAGCATGTGCTGGTTTGTATATAGAAGCATCTGCAAAAACATCTTCTGCAACACCAAATTCTAAAATTGATGTAGATTTTGAATTGTTAAATAGAAGTGATGTAAATATTCAATTAACATCTATAATTTCTGAAATAGATAATAACGAAATTTTTAAAGGGTTTAATTTAACCAAGAATAAAAAGTTTACGTTTACAGAAAAAGTAGCTTTAAAAACAGACGATTATTCAGATCCTTATTGGTTACGTAAAAATGCTAGTTTGGGTATGTATTCTGTAGAAGATCAAACGTTAATTGGTTTGCCAGAAACACCTAGTATTTCTAAAATTACCTATAAATTTATTATAGATTTTGTACCAATAACAATTACAAAAGATATTGTTAGGCGTTATGCAGAAAGAGACAAAGGAGAAATTTACGAACCGTTTAGTATTTTACCAGAAGTAACTACAAAATTAGAAGATAAAGTAATTATTTTTTCTGATAGTGTTGCTAAAAAAGTTAAAGTAACTATTAATGCAGGAGCAAATTATATAAACGGAAGTGTACATTTAGAAGTTCCAGAAAATTGGTTGGTTTCTCCATCAGAAATTCCTTTTAATATTCCTTTAAAAGGAGACAAACAAGTTATAGAATTTACTGTTACACCAACTAATAATGAGTCTGAAGGTACATTAAAAGTTGTAGCTAGCTCTAGAGGGAAAACATACACAAAAGAATTGGTAGAAATTAATTATAATCACATACCTAAACAATCTGTTTTACTAAATTCTGAAGCAAAAGTTGTTCGTTTAAATATTAAAAAAGAAGGAGATTATATAGGATATATAAAAGGAGCAGGAGATGTTGTACCAGAAAGTTTACGTCAGATTGGTTATAATGTAGAGTTGATAAATCCGGTAGAAATTAACGATAAAAATTTACATAAATACGATGCTGTTGTTGTTGGTATTAGAGCTTATAACGTTGTAAAAGAATTAAAATTCAAGCAAAAATTCTTACTAGATTATGTAGAAAAAGGAGGGAACATGATTGTACAATACAACACCAATAGAAATGTAGATGTTGGTGCACCTTACCCTATAAAATTATCTAGAGATAGGGTAACAGATGAGTTTGCAGAAGTTTTAATTTTAGCAGAAGAAAATCCTTTAATGATGTATCCAAATAAAATTACAAATGAAGATTTTAATGGTTGGGTACAAGAACGAGGTTTGTATTTTCCTAATTATTGGCACGAAGCTTATGTGCCAGTTTTATCTATGCACGATAAAGGAGAAAATATGAAATTAGGTAGTTTATTAATTGCAAAATATGGTAAAGGAAACTACATTTATACAGGTTTAAGTTTCTTTAGAGAGTTACCAGCAGGAGTTTCTGGCGCATATAAAATATTTGCAAATATGTTGTCTGTTGGCAAAAACGAAACAAAGTAAATAAATAGGTTTAGCCCTGATTGAGCGGTTTGTTTGAGCTCTTTTTTAGTGTTAGTTTGAGTGAATTTTGAAGAATGAAAAATTTGTATCGAAAACAAACTAAAAAAAGCGAGTAGCGAAAGCAGGAAAAAGCTTCAAAAAAATACAGATGAAAGAACCAAAACATACCTGGAAAAAAGAATATACTTTGGTGTTAGTTGCCAATGTAATTTACATTATTGCATTTTATTTTATCACTAATTATTTTACAGTTTAGTTTATGGAAATTGCGAGTAAATTACATACAATAGATTGGATTATTCTGTCTGTTACCTTAATTTTTATTGTTGCTTACGGTACGTATGTTACCAGAAAAAATGCCAACGTTACCGATTATATTAAAGGTGGAAGCGACTCTAAATGGTGGACGATTGGTTTGTCTGTAATGGCAACGCAGGCAAGTGCTATTACATTTTTATCTACGCCAGGACAAGCTTTTCATAGCGGAATGGGTTTTGTGCAATTTTATTTTGGATTGCCAATTGCAATGATTATAATTTGTGTGGTTTTTATACCTATTTATCACAAGTTAAAAGTGTACACAGCTTACGAGTTTTTAGAAGGAAGATTCGATTTAAAAACAAGAAGTTTAGCCGCAATTTTATTTTTAGTTCAGCGTGGTTTAGCGGCAGGAATTACCATTTTTGCACCCGCAATTATTTTAAGTGCTGTATTAGATTGGGATTTGTTAACCCTAAATATTATTATTGGTTTTTTAGTGATTATTTATACTGTTTCTGGAGGAACAAAAGCGGTAAACGTAACACAGAAACAACAAATGATTATCATTTTTATAGGAATGTTGATTGCATTTTTTATGATTATGAGTCAGTTGCCAGAAAATATTACGTTTAAAAATGCTTTAGAAATTGCAGGTGCAAGTGATAAAATGCAAGTGTTAGATTTTTCTTTTGATTTAAGCAATCGATACACAGTTTGGACAGGAATTTTAGGTGGAACTTTTTTAATGTTATCTTATTTTGGTACAGATCAAAGCCAGGTGCAGCGTTATTTATCTGGTAAATCTATTAGAGAGAGTCAGTTAGGTTTAATTTTTAACGGATTATTAAAAGTACCAATGCAGTTTTTTATTCTGTTAATTGGTGTAATGGTTTTTGTTTTTTATCAATTTAATGCATCTCCTTTAAACTTTAATCCTACCGCAAATGACGAAGTTAAAAATTCTGAATTTGTAGCAGAATATCAGCAATTAGAAGCAGAACATATCATTATAGAAAATGATAAGAGATTATTGTTTTCTGATGGATTTCAGGTAGAAGAAAAAGAACGAATTAAAGGGTTAAATAAAAGAGATTTAGAGTTAAAAGAAGCCGCAAAAGAAATTATTAATAAGATTGATGAGAAAAATACGCTTAAAAAAATAGAATCTAACGATAAAGATTATGTCTTTATCCATTTTATTTTAAACAACTTACCAAGAGGATTAATAGGGCTTTTATTGGCCGTAATTTTATCGGCAGCAATGTCATCAACAGCATCAGAATTAAATGCTTTGGCAAGTACAACGGCAATAGATTTATATAAACGAAATGTGAAAGGAGTAAAAAATGAAGAGCATTTTGTAAAAGCTTCTAAATGGTTTACGTTGTTGTGGGGAATTATAGCTATTTCAGTAGCGTGTATTGCCAATTTGTTTGATAATTTAATTCAGTTAGTAAATATTATTGGATCTATTTTTTACGGAAATGTTTTAGGTATTTTCTTATTAGCTTTCTTTATTAAGTTTGTTAAAGGAAACGCAGTTTTTATTGCTGCAATTATAACACAAGCATTAATTATAGCTGTTTTTCTATTAGATTGGTTGCCGTATTTATGGTTAAATTTATTAGGCTGTGTTTTGGTAATGGCAATTGCAATTGCAATTCAGTTTTTAATGCCATCAAAAGATAATGTAGAAACTATTTAGGTTATGCAAAAGAAAACGATTAAATGGGGAATTATTGGGCCAGGAAAAATTGCCAATAAATTTGCAACAGATTTAGCAACTATTAAAGATGCAGAATTGTTTGCTGTAGCATCTAGAAATAAAGAAAAAGCTGTAGATTTTGCTAAAAAATATAATGCCCCAAAAGCATATAATTCTTATTTAGAATTGGTTGAAGACGCAGAAGTTGATGCCGTTTATATTGCTACTCCGCATAGTTTTCATAAAGAACATGCTATACTTTGTTTGCAGCATAAAAAAGCAGTTTTATGCGAAAAACCTTTTGCTATGAACTTGCAAGAGGTAGAAGAAATGATTGCAGTAGCAAAGAAAAATAATGTTTTATTGATGGAAGCATTATGGACTTATTTTTTGCCACATTATAATTATGTTTTAGATATTATTAGAAGCGAAAAATTTGGAAAAGTACTAACCTTAGAATCCGATTTTGGGTTTTATAATACTTATAATACAGATAGCAGAGTTTTTAAAAAAGAAGTTGGCGGAGGTAGTTTATTAGATATTGGTATCTATCCAATTTTTGCAGCTTTGTCAAGTTTAGGAAACCCAGTTTCTATTGAAGCAGAAGCTTCTTTTTTTGAAAACGGGGCAGATTCTGAATGTAATATTATCTTTAACTATAAAACAGCTAAAGCATTTTTAAAAAGTACACTTTTAGAAAAAACACCTACAAAAGTAATTTTTACTTTAGAAAAAGCAATTGTTATTATAAATACCCGTTTTCATGAACCTACAACGGTAAGTGTTATAGAAAATGGAAGCGAAGAGCTTATAGATTTTAATTACAAAACAATTGGATATAATTTTGAAACAGAACATTTTAACCAATTGTTAAGAGAGGATAAAAAAGAGAGTAATATTATGACTTTTGAGTTTTCTAGAAACTTAATTAAAACGTTAGATAAAGTTAGAAATATTATTGGTTTAGAATATTAATATTTAAACGATTTATAAATTTTTATTCTAAAGCCTTATTTAAAAATAAGTGTTTAGCGGATTTTTTTTCCTATAAATCTAATAACTTTACTTTTAGCTTTATGGTATTTTCCTTCGTCTAGAACAACTTCTTTTTCTTCTAGCAAAAGAATTTCAAAATCAGGAAAATCATTTTTAATCATATCAATAGAAAATAAAAAATCAATATTTTTTGGTCCGCCTGCATTGGTATTTTCTTTTTGTAATTCAAGATGATTTGTACTAAAACCTTCCAAAATTATAAATCCATTTGGTTTTATCAATTCTGCTATTTTAGTGTGGTATTTGTTTAAAATGTTAGGAGGAAAGTGGGCAAAAATTAAAGCAGCAACATCAAATTTTTCATTCAATAAATTTAGATTTAAGAAATCACCAACTTCATAATTTAAGTCTACATTTTCTTTTTTGGCAAGTTTTAAAGCTTTGTTTTTACCTTTAATACTAATGTCAAAAGCATAAGCTTTTAACCCTTTTTTTGCTGCATAAACAGCATTTCTTCCTTCTCCTTCTGCAGGAAAAAGAATTTTACCTTCTAGTTTGTATTTCTTTAAAGATTCTTTAAAAAATAGGTTAGGTTCTGTACCATAAGCATATTCATTTTCTGCATATCTATTATCCCACATTTCTTTCATAACACCTAAATTTTATCATTTAAAACAAAGTTAATTATTTAGAAAAAGAATTTTAATAATATAAATCATAAAAAAATCTCAAGCTTTCACTTGAGATTTAAATAAAATATTTTGATGAGTTTTTAGTTTTTTACTTCAAACTTTGCACCTACGTAAGTGTTTTCCCACATTAATCCTAAAACTCCAGAAGTTAATGTTAAGTCATCAAAAGAAATTGTAAAAGTTTCAATTTTTACAGGTATTTCATCAACTTTAGCACTAACTTTTAAAGCAACTTTGCTTTCATCCCATTTTTTAGGATTTCCCCAGTTTGTAGCATCAGAATAAAAGATAAAATCCCAAGAATCTTTATTTGGTGTTGTATATAAAGCGTAAGTTCCTGCTTTTAAAGTTTTACCAGAAAAAGTAACATCTTTACTAAAAGTAATTTTAGTGTTTTCGTTTGCACCTGTTCTCCAAACTTTACCAAAAGGAACTAAATCACCAAAAATAGTTCTACCTTTCATTCCTGGTCTAGAAAACTCTACAGTTACATCTGTTATACCTACAGTTTGTACAATTTTAGAAAATGGACTTGCTTTCGGTTTTTTTTGCGCTGTTGTAGAAAAAGAAATTGCAACTACAAATAAACTTAGTAAAAATTTTTTCATTTTGTTATCGTTTTTAATTTTGATAAAATTACGATTTCAAAAAATGAGTATTGTTAACAAAACCTTAAAAAAGGGATTGTATCTTTGATAAAGTTAATAAGTTTTAAAAGGTGTTTTTACATGAAAAATATTAGTGTTTTAGGTTGTGGTTGGTTAGGTAAATCTTTAGCAATTTCTTTGTTAAATGAAGGTTTTTTTGTAAAAGGTTCTACTACATCTGAAGATAAATTAGAGCTTTTAGAAGATAACGGAATAGAAGCTTATATTGTTGATATTGCAGATTTTGAAGAGTTTGATACCTTTTTAAATTCTGATATTTTAATTATTGCAATTACTAGTAAAGATATTGATGGTTTTGAAAATTTGATTTCTCAAATAGAAGAATCTAGCATACAGAAAGTAATTTTTATTAGTTCTACATCTGTTTATGGCAGAATTAATAAAGTGATGACAGAAGAAGATGATGTACTAAAAAATCATCCTTTAGTAGAAATTGAAAACTTGTTTAAAGAAAATACTTTTTTTGAAACAACCATAATTCGTTTTGCTGGTTTATTTGGTGATGAAAGACAGCCTTGTAATTGGTTTAAAAACGGACGAAAAATTCCGCAGCCAAAAGGTTTTGTAAATATGATTCATAAAGAAGATTGTATAGAAATTATACACGAAATTATCGATCAAAATTGTTGGAATGAAACTTTTAATGCCTGTTCTAATCATCATCCTACAAGAAGAGAATTTTATACTTTAGCAAAACTAAGTAACGGTTTTGAAATGCCAGAATTTGAAAATAATGATGTTTACCAATGGAAAATTATCAGTTCTAAAAAAGTACAAGAAGTTTTAGATTATACTTTTATTCATGATGATTTATTAGCAATTTAAGATTAAAAGTATAGGTTTTATTATTTTTAATGAACTCAGTTAACTTCACAGAGTTTTTCTATTTTTAGAATTCATAATTTGTATCTCTAAATTTTTATGTAATGTCTTCTAAAGAGTTCAGTTCTTTACATACAAAACCATTTTTTTTACTAAGAATTTTGTGTTATGTTGTGTAAAAATTAGCAAATAAAACTGAATAGAATTTTTAGCAGTAGTCTATTAATAGTCAATCAATTTTATACTTAATTAACAAAAGTTATTTTAATTTCTTATTCTCAACAATTCGATTTCTAATTCTTCTTTAGACTTTTTTTCAATAGTATTTAGAGACGAATTTAGAATGTTATTTTTCTCGTATGGATCATTAATTAAGTGGTACATTTCTTCTTTTCCATCAGCAAATACTAATAATTTATAAGTACCGTTGCTAATTGTCCAAGCATCATTTTTTTCATTCTTCATTTCAGAATACTGATATTTTCTAATTAATTTTTTTTCAGATAAAAGCGGTTTAAAGCTTTTGCTATCATTAATTTCATCAATTTCTACACCTGCTATTTCGGCTATTGTAGCAAAAATATCTGTACTCGTTATTAAATTATTATCGATGCCTTTTCTTTTAACTCCTTTTCCAGACACAAATAAGGGCATATTTATACCGCCTTGGTGTAGGCTTCTTTTTACCTGATTTTTAGAATATGGGGTTTGGGTAACTACGGGTTCTGTACCGTTATCACCCATAAAAATAATGATGGTATTTTCTCTTTCTTCTTTAGGCATTGAATTTAAAAGTTTTCCTATTTGGTAGTCCATTGCTTCTATAGAAGCCATAAAATAAGGAGTTGGATCTAAATCTTTAGTATAAGGAGGTAAATTACCTTGACTGTGCATTTCTGCAGGAGGAATATGAAAAGGCGTGTGTGGCGCATTATATGCTAACCACATAAACCAAGGTTTTTCTTGTTTATTAATCCAATTGAACGCTAAATCTGTAAATTTTTTGGTAGTGTATTCTGTTGATGTTGTTTGTTTTCCTTTTTCTGATAAAGGCCAATTATAATAATCTTTAACAGAACCTATAAAAATTCCTGCGTAATAGTCTATACCAAATTTTTCAGGATTAATAGTTGTATCATAACCAGAAATATGCCATTTACCAACTACCGCTGTGGCATAAGAATTATTAGTATTTTGGTTGATGTATTTTTGCAATAAAATTTCACTTTCATTCAATTTTTGGTTTGCCCATCTTACATCTGTTCTATATCCATATTTGCCCGTAATCATTGATGCTCTTGTTGGTGAACATGTTGGATATGTCCAGAAGTTATTAAAGCTTAAACCTTCTTTTCTAATAGCATCTATATTTGGTGTATGTGGTTTTATGGTTCCTTCGGTAAATCCGGCTAATGCATCTTTACCCATATCATCTGCTATAATAAATAGTATGTTTGGTTTTTTACCTGATGGTTTTTTAGTTTGATTTATATTACAACCCAAGAATAAGATTGATATTAAAATGTACAGTGCTTTTTTCATTTATATATGTTGATGAGTTGTATTGTATTGAATGGGTTTTTAGTTAAAAAATTGTCTTTTTAAAAGATTTCTTAGCTGTTTAAAAGGTGAAAAATAGTTTGAAAAAGGTTTTGTTCTTAATTTTTTTGTTTAGGTAAATTTACCATATTTTTTCGCCAATGTTTATTCTGTATTTTTCATAATTGACAATAATTAAAAGTTTAATTTTTAATCAACTTATTTCAGGGAAATTTAAGGTTATAATTATTACCAATATTTAGTTTAGAAACGTAGGACAGTCGATAAATACTACGGTTAAGTTTGTATTTAGCCAAATATAATATTTTATATTTTACGGATTTTATACAAAACGCGATGCTTTAGAGTTCTTATTTTATAATGTTTAAAGCTTTAATAGTAATTTGTTTCCTTAAATTAGGAAATAGCTTTTTATTAAGAGTACTTTTTGGCTCTATGTTGGTTGCAAAAAAATAATTATTCTCTTTAGATTCAATATAGCCTACAAACCAGCCATTATAATTTCCATTTCTAACTGATAGTCCTGTTTTTCCGTTTAAATTATATTTCCCGTATTTCTCAATAAAAAATATTTTTTTCATAATATCTTCAGTTCTTTTAGAAATACCAAGTTCTGATTTAGAGAAATGTTTGATAAATTCTATTTGTTGAAATTGATTAATTTTAGAATCTCCTTCTAACCAGAATTTATCTATATTTTTAGAGTTTACTTTCATATCCTTATATTCCAATTTTTTCAGATATTCATTCATTCTTTTTACTCCAATTTCTCTAGCAATTTCTTGATAACAAGGCACGCAAGAATACTTAAATGCATCTTTTAATATTAAATCTTGTTCCCAAACTTTAAAGTCTCTTTTTTCTCCATTCCAACGGAATAATGTACTATCGTTTTTAACAACTTTAGTTTCTAAAGCAATTATTGAATTTACAATTTTAAAAGTAGAAGCTGGTAATCGACCAGTTTTGGCCCAATCAAAATTATTTGAATAGAATAAATCATTTTTTAAGTCATAAATAAGAATAGAACCATTAACATTACTTGAATCTATAATTGACTGAAATTGAGGTTTTATAATTTTATTTTCCGATGGATGAACCTTTTTTTCTTTTTTAGAATTCTTGTTTTCTGTACAAGAGTTTAAAAGAAATATTATCAATATAATGTTTAAAATCTTCATTTTTTTGGTAGTGTTGATAATGGTTAGTAAAACAAAAGTGTTGTTTTATCTATAATTTAGAATATTAAAAAAAGAAGATTAACTATACTTTCTTTTTCTTAAAAAGTTAAATACAAAACCAAAAATTAATAATAAAATTAAGGGTAAAACCACATTTAAAAATTGCCAAAAAGTACGCTCTTTAAAAGCTTTTTGTTTGTCTAAATTTTTAATTTGTAATGTTTTGTTTCTTAATTGTATCAAACCAATATCATCTAAAAGATAATCTACAGAGTTTATTAGAAAATCTTTATTTCCAAACTCTTGGTTTGTCCATTTATCTCTTGATAAATCGGTAGGTTTTCCTTTTAAAATTTGATTTTTACCAATATCACCATCAGAAATTACAATCATTTTATTATTAGTTGCATTTTCTCTAAAAAGAGGTGTGTTAAAAGGTTTTATTCGGCTCTTATAAGCCGATTTAAAATCTCCTTCTAATAAAACAGCAAATAATTGATTTCCGCCTCTGTAATCATTTTCTACAACTTCATCAGCAATAGATTGTAGTTCTATAAAACTTGGTGTTCCTACTTTTTGAGTTAAAGGAGAACTTAATAATAAAGGTGTTTTTTTAATGTTATTTTTTAAAGTATCTATTTGATTTGCAAACTGTAAACGAACAGGAATAAGGTTTTTTGTAATTGCATGATTAGGGTTACTACCAACTAAAGGATGAAAAAACCACTCTAAATTTTGAAACTGTGTTTGGTTGCCCACTTTACCTGTTGCTAACGGAATTTGAGCAGCATATAAATCTTTTATCAAACTTGTATTAATACGAATACCATAAGAAAAAAGTAAATCTGTTAAATTTAAATCTCTTGGGTAAGCCAATAACTTTCCGTTGTTAAATAAGCTGTCTTGGTCTGCTTGTACATTATCTAACATCCACAAAGTTTTGCCGCCATTGGCAATGTATTGATCTAATGTAAACTTTTCTTCTGCTGTAAATTTTTCTGTAGGTTTGGCTATAATTGCTAAATCTAAAGAGGTTAAATCTTTTAAAGTTTGTTGTGGGTTTTTGGCTACAGAATCTAACGTAAATTTTGCTAATTTATATTTTTTAGCAATTTCACTTAAAAAACTATATTGATAAATGTCTTGTAACTCTCCATTACCAGTAATAACAGCAACACTTTTTTGTTTAGGTTGTGTAATAGAATTTATAGCGTTTGTAAAACTATATTCTAAATTTTCTATAGCTTTTTGTAACTGTTCTTCTTGTGATGCAACAATTGCACTTGGTAATAAAGAAACAATTGTAGATTTTTTTTGATAAGAAATTTCTGCCCACGGAAAAATAATTGCTTCAGATAGTTTGCCTTCTTCTTCTACAGTTAATTGGCTAGGCATCATGCCTCGTTTAACCAAATCTTCTCTTTGTGTATCTGGATTTACAAATTGTACTTTTATGTTACTATTTTCTGCGGATAATTCTTCTAAATATTGACGAGTTTCTACTTGTAATCTTTTAAATTCTGATGGAAAATCTCCTTCTAAATAAATAGAAATAAAAAGATTTTTATCAACTTTATTAAGAATATTTTCTGTTGTTTTAGAAAGTGTGTAACGCTTGTCTGCAGTTAAATCTAAACGCTTATAAAAGTATTGGTTAACAATGTTTAAGGCAATTAAAGCTATTGTTAAAAACACGATATTTTTTATGTTTTTACTCATTATCTAAACGTGTTTTAGTGATGAATAAAAAGAAAACAGTTACACTTAAAAAATAAATAATATCTCTAGTGTCTATTACACCTCTAGAAATACTTTTAAAATGTTGATTGATACCTATTTTTTGTAAAGTTATATTATTTTCTAAAGAGTTAGATATAGCATCAAAACCATAAAATAAAAAGAAAGTAATAAAAACACCTAAAATAAATGCAACTATTTGATTCTTAGAAAGTGTAGATGTAAATAAACCGATAGATGTATAAGTTGCGGCTAAAAAAAGTAAACCAATATAAGAACCTATTATACTACCAAAATCAATGTTTCCGATTGGGTTTGCTAATTTGTAGATTGTAAAAATATAAGTTATTGTTGGCAGTAAAGAAACTAGAACCAACAATAAAGAAGCACTAAATTTACCTAAAATAATTTGCCAATTAGAAATTGGTTTTGTTTTTAAAAGCTCTATAGTTCCGTTGTTAAATTCATCAGCAAAACTTTTCATTGTAATAGCAGGTATTAAAAATAGAAATATCCACGGAGTTAAATAAAAAAACGCATTTAGATCTGCAAAACCAGCGTTTAAAATATTAAAATCGTCTTTAAATACCCATAAAAATAAGCCGTTAATTAACAAGAAAATAGCTATAACTAAATAGGCTATTGTACTTGCAAAAAACGAGTTAAATTCTTTTTTTAAAATTGCTATCAAATGATTTTTTTTAGAGTTATAATGTTAAAAATGTAACTTATTTGCTTAACTTATAGATTCTATTATCTTTAAAATTTTCGTCTTCTCTTTCTGTTTGTAAAACAAAGTCTTGGTTATCTAATAACGTAATAGAAGCAATATTATTTTTGTGGGTAAAAGCTTCTATTGTTTTTAAATTTAATTTGCTAAACCCATATTCTATAACTTCTTTTATAGCTTCTGTCATATAGCCTCTTTCTTGATAATCTGGATGAATTTCGTAACCAATTTCTGCATAATTATCTTCAGTTTCAAAATTTCTTAAACCAATTGTACCCAATAATTCTTCACTATTATTAGATTGTATTGCCCAAAGTATTCCTTTATTATTTGCTGTTAATTCTGTAATAGAATCAATAAAACCTCTTGTTTGAGCAAGGTTTTTAGGAGTTTCTCTTTGTATAAACTCGTTAACTTCTTTATTGGCTCTTAAACCAAAAATTGCTTTAGCATCATCTAAACTTAATGCTCTTAATGTTAACCTTTCTGTTTCTAAAACAGGAAAGGTAGAAAAATCGAAACTCATTTTTTTATATTAATTATCTGTTTTTTTCTGAATAAAATTATTTTTTCATCCTCTAAAATAAGAGGCTTTTAGCGTAAACATTTTTAAAGAAATTGGAGTTTCTATAATTCTTACAAACATACTTTTAAGTTAAAATTGTAAAATCTGGTTTAGGCTCGTTAATAAAATCTATAATAATATCATCTCTATATTTTAAACCTAGTAGTGTAGATGCACCACCTACAGTTTCTAAATTACTTCTATAAATTGCAATTTCTAAATATTGAGCAGAGTTAAAAATGGCTAATTTTTCTCCGTCAAATCTATTGTTGTCGTGGTTGTTTTTTCCTGTAATTTCGTTATATTTTGTAAAAATTTTATTAAAAGAATAGCGTTTTGCGCTTATTTTAAACTCGCGCCCTTTACCAATTTCTTGAAACATTTTTTTACTAATATTACTAATTACATTGCCATAATTGTCTATATAAACAACGCCTCCAATAATTTGATCTTTAGCTTGGTTTACCTTTGGCTGAATTTCTACCATCTTTTTAAAAGTAGTAACCTCTTTACCAATAACCGTTAAATTACCACCTCTAGCAATAAAACAGGCAACTTGCACAAAAACATCTAAAACAGGAAAACTACTTTCTACTCTATCATGAATATTAATTTCTACAATTTTTGTAGGTTTAATTTCAGAGGTAATCATAGAAATAATGCCATTATCTGGGCAAATAAAAAAATGATTGTCTAACTCTAAAGCAATATGCTTGTTGTTTTCACTCAGTTCAGAATCTACACCAATAATATGTATGGTTTTTTCTGGAAAACTTTTATAAGAATTTTTTAAAATATAGGCAGTTTCTGTAATGTTAAAAGGAGAAATCTCATGTGTAATATCAATTATTTTAGCATCAGAAAGCTCAGAATAAATAGCACCTTTTACAGCTCCTACAAAGTGGTCCTTGGTTCCAAAATCAGTAGTTAATGTTATAAAAGACATTAATTTTTATTATTGTTAATTAATTGTGTAAAAGTTGTTAACTATTTTCCGCAAATCTAATCATTTTGGTAATTTTAATTGCTATTTTTAGTTGAAATAAAATTGTAATAATTAATAAAAAATAATCATTTGAACGAACGCATTATAGAGCTTACAGAAATTAGTCCTAAAGATTTTTTTGGAACGCATAACAGTACTATAGAGCAATTAAAAAGATATTTTCCGAAAATTAAAATTGTTGCTCGTGGATCTAAACTAAAAATTTATGGAGAACCAGAAATTTTAAATGAATTTGAAATACGTTTTGATCGATTAATAAAATATTATGACCGATATAATAAACTTGATGAAAACAGTATTGAAAGAATTTTAACATCAAATGGTAACGAAGAAAAAACAATTTCTTCTCAAAAAGAAAAAGACATTTTAGTGCATGGTGTTAGTGGTAAATTAATAAAAGCACAAACAGAAAACCAAAGAAAAATGGTTTCTTTAATGTCTAAAAACGATATGTTATTTGCTGTAGGACCTGCCGGAACAGGTAAAACTTATACTGCGGTGGCATTGGCTGTAAAAGCACTAAAAGAAAAAGAAGTTAGAAGAATTATTTTAACCAGACCAGCTGTAGAATCTGGAGAAAATTTAGGTTTTTTACCAGGAGATTTAAAAGAAAAATTAGATCCTTACATGCAACCTTTATATGATGCTTTACGAGATATGATACCGCACGAAAGATTAGAGTCTAATATAGAAAAAGGTGTTATACAAATTGCTCCGTTAGCTTTTATGAGAGGTAGAACTTTAGACAATGCTTTTGTAATTTTAGATGAAGCACAAAATACAACGCATAGTCAAATGAAAATGTTTTTAACCAGAATGGGTAAAAATGCTAAGTTTATTATTACAGGAGATCCTGGTCAAATAGACTTGCCAAGAAAACAAGTTTCTGGATTAAAAGAATCTTTATTAGCCTTAAAAGATATAGAAGGTATTGCACAAGTATATTTAGATGATAAAGATGTGGTAAGACACAGGTTAGTTAAGAAAATTATATCTGCATATAAAAGTATAGAAACAGAATAGTAGAATGATAAAAATTGATAAAGAAAAACTAGGCTTACAAGATTATTTTTACATTGGTTATTTGTATTTAATTATCTTAGGTATTGTAAGTGATGCTATTTATTATGGTATTTTTGGGGTTTCTTATCTAAATTATACTACAATATTAGATGCTTTAATTTCTCCTATTAGTTTACTAACAAACAACTGGTTTATTTCTTTGTTTTTATCATTTATGTTTTGGTTAATGTACATGTATTTTAATAATTGGATGTTTAAGTTTTACAGATATTTAAGAGTAAAAAAATGGTATAAAAAAGTATACAATCTAGAAAAGATGGATAAAAAATATGCCCAACTAGAAAAAAAGAATAATATTATACCGGGTATGATGTTTGTTTTTTTTCTACTTTTTATTTCTATGAGAACTGGTATGGCACTTGGTACAAAAAGTAAATATGCAAAAAAAGAAATTATACCTAATTATACTTTAGTTTTTAAAGATAATACAAGATTAGATGTTAGAAAAGTAGGACAAAATTCGGCTTATTTTTTCTATTTTATACCAGGAGAAAAAGTAATTACTGCAACACCAATTTCCGATAATTTAAAGCAAATAAAAGTTTTAAAAAATAAAAAGAAATAAAATTAGAAAAGTTATTTTTGCAGCCACAACAACATAACATATAATGAATACAATTAACGAAACGAATTTTCAGTTTCCTAAGCAGAAGTCTGTTTATAAAGGTAAAGTAAGAGAAGTTTATAATATAAATGATGAACTTTTAGTAATGGTTGCCACAGATAGATTGTCTGCTTTCGACGTTATTTTACCACGTCAAATACCTTTTAAAGGACAAATTTTAAATCAGATTGCAACAAAAATGATGAACGATACAGCAGATATTGTTCCTAATTGGTTAATTGCAAATCCAGATGAAAACGTTGCTGTTGGTCATTTATGCGAGCCTTTTAAAGTAGAAATGGTAATTAGAGGTTATGTTTCTGGTCATGCTGCACGTGAGTACAAATTAGGTAAAAGAGTTTTATGTGGTGTAGAAATGGCAGAAGGATTGAAAGAAAATGATAAATTTCCGACACCTATTATAACTCCATCAACAAAAGCAGATAATGGAGAGCACGACGAAGATATTTCTAGAGAAGACATTCTTGCAAAAGGAATTGTATCTGAAGAAGATTACATTGTTTTAGAAAATTATACTAGAGCTTTGTTTGAAAGAGGAACAGAAATAGCTGCAAAAAGAGGGTTGATTTTAGTAGATACTAAATACGAATTTGGTAAAACTAAAGACGGAAAAATTGTTTTAATTGATGAAATTCATACACCAGATTCTTCTCGTTATTTTTATGCAGAAGGTTATCAAGAAAGACAAGAAAAAGGAGAAACACAAAAACAATTATCTAAAGAGTTTGTACGTCAGTGGTTAATAGAAAACGGTTTTCAAGGAAAAGACGGGCAACAAATACCAGAAATGAATGATGAAAAAATCATCGAAATTTCTAACAGATACATAGAATTATACGAGCAAATTACTGGAGAAACTTTTGTAAAAGCAACTACAGATAATGTATTAAATAGAATAGAAAAGAATGTAAATTCTTTTTTAGAAAATTAAAACCACGAATAGATTTGTCATTTTGAAAGAAGAGATTTTTCCTATTGTCGAAATGATATTTTAATTCAATAATATTAGATTAACTAAACAAAAAACAATGATAATAGAACCAAGAACAAGAGGATTTATTTGTTTAACATCTCACCCAGTTGGTTGTGAGCAAAATGTAATCAATCAAATAGAGTATATAAAGTCTAAAGGAAAAATAGACGGAGCTAAAAAAGTATTAGTAATCGGAGCTTCTACAGGATTTGGATTAGCATCTAGAATTTCTAGCGCATTTGGTTCAGATGCTGCAACAATAGGTGTTTTCTTTGATAAGCCAGGTACAGAAGGTAGACCAGGTTCTCCAGGTTTTTATAACACAGCAGCTTTTGAAAAACAAGCAGCAGCAGCAGGTTTATACGCAAAAAGTATAAACGGAGATGCCTTTTCTAATGAAGTAAAAGAGCAAGTTGTAAACTTAATTAAAGAAGATTTAGGTCAAGTAGATTTAGTAATATACAGTTTAGCATCACCAGTAAGAACACATCCTGTAACAGGAAAAAGATATAAATCGGTTTTAAAACCAATTGGTGCAGATTTTTCTAACAAAACAGTAGATTTTCATACAGGTAAAGTATCAGAAGTTTCTATAAAACCTGCAGAAGGAGAAGATGTAGAAAATACAATTACTGTAATGGGAGGTGAAGACTGGAAAATGTGGATGGATGCTTTAAAAGAAGCAGATGTTTTAGCAGAAGGAGCAACTACAGTTGCATATTCTTACATTGGCCCAGAAGTTACAAAACCAGTTTATAGAAACGGAACAATTGGTGCTGCAAAAGACCATTTAGAAGCAACAGCTTTTACTATTACAGACGATTTAAAATCGATAGGAGGTAAAGCATATGTTTCTGTAAATAAAGCATTAGTTACTCAAGCAAGTTCTGCAATTCCTGTAATTCCGTTATACATTTCTTTATTGTACAAAACAATGAAAGAAAAAGGAATTCATGAAGGTTGTATAGAACAAATTCAACGTTTGTATAGCGAGCGTTTGTTTGGTGGCGATTTAGCTTTAGATGAAAAAGGAAGAATTAGGGTAGACGATTGGGAAATGAGAGAAGATGTACAAGCAGAAGTTTCTAAATTATGGGAAACTGCAACTACAGAAAACTTATCTGAAATTGGAGACTTAGAAGGTTATAGCAACGATTTTTACAACCTTTTTGGTTTTAAAGTAGATGGTGTAGATTATACAGCAGATGTTAATGAAGTTGTAAGTGTACCAAGTATTAAATAAAGTTTACTTTCGTTTAAACGAAAAAAATAATACAAACCTCACAGATTTTTATTTGTGAGGTTTTTTTATCTTGTAAAAAATTAAAGTTGATGAAAGCAGTTACTGTAAAACAATTAAAAGACGAACTCTCACATAAATCTGCCAATGAGTTAAAAGAATTGTGTTTGCATTTATCAAAATTTAAAAAAGAGAATAAAGAACTGTTAACATATTTGTTGTTTGAGTCTCATGATGAAGACCAATACATACAAAGTGTTAAAGACCAAATGGATGTGCATTTTTCAGAAATTAACACCAAAAGTTTTTTTTATATTAGAAAGAGTATGCGTAAGATTTTAACGCTAACTAAAAAATACATCAGATATTCTAAAAAGAAAGAAACAGAGGCAGAATTGCTACTTTATTATTGTAAGAAATTAAAAGAATTTAGGCCTTCGATAAAAAGAAGTACACGTTTACAAAATGTTTTTGATAGTCAAGTAAAAATGATAAGAAAAGCAATTCATAAGTTGCATGAAGATTTACAATATGATTACCAATTAGAATTAGACAATTTATTAGATGATTAAAAAAGAAAGACCCATTTTAGAAGATTTAGTACAAGAAGGAACCTCTGAAATGGAAAAGTTTCAAAACGAAGTTTTAAGACCTATCATAAAAATGCAGCATAATTTATTAATTAGCGCATTTAAACAATATCTTAGAAAAAGAAAAGTAGATTTTACTGATTTACCTGATAAGAAAAAAAGAAGTAAAATTTCGTCGGTATTTAAAACAGATAACAATTATAAAAATATCAATTTAGGTTTTATAATTGGTCATTTTTCTTCGGAAGAATTTATTTTTTATGCAGACAATTCATCAGAAATTAATAGAAGGATTCTGCAAATTGTATCACAAAGAATTAAAGATAGTGTTTTAGAAATAGCATAAAAAAAAGTCGTTGTAAATATTTACAACGACCTTTTAATTTTTATTTATAGATTTATTTTTTTGCTTTCGCTAATAAGTTCTTTTGGTATTTACCTTGTACTACATCTACAATAATTAAAATTGCCAATACAAAATAGAAAGTTGTTTTGCTCATTGGTACAATTGCCTCTCCAAAAAGTTCTAAATGCGCTAGATGGCCACCTTCTGTAACTAACATAATACCAACTATAAAAAGGATAAACAGCCCTAAAACTTCGTACATTCTGTTTTTAGATAAGAATACAGAAATTTTATCTGCCATAATTAACATTAATAAACCACTAATAACAATAGCAATAGCCATAACAATAAAAGCAGTTGTAGCATTTTCTATTTCGCTAGTTAAGCCAATTGCTGCTAAAATAGAATCGAAAGAAAAAACTAAATTCATAATTACAATACTTGTAATTACGGCATTTGCAGATTTAGATTTTTTTTCTGTAGCCATTTCATCAACCTCTAAACCTTTGGTAGAAATCATGTGCCAAATTTCTTTAATAGCAGTATAAATAATAAATCCACCACCTAAAAGCACTATAATACTATGTCCGTTAAAGGCAAAATGAATAATATCATCTATTCCACCAGATAAAAAAGAAAAAGGTTCTTGAAAGAAATCTATAATAGAAACCAAAACAAAAAGCAATACAATTCTTAAAACAATTGCAATTAAAATACCGGTTTTTCTAACGCGTTTTTGGTCTGCTTCTGGTGCTTTTTTAGATTCTAAAGAAATATAAAGTAGGTTGTCAAATCCTAAAACTGCTTGTAAAAGCACTAACATTAATAGTGTAAAAATAATTCCTAACATTTTATTTTTTTGATTTTGTTAAATTTAGAAATCAAATATATTTAAAAACAAGAACAAATGTTTTTTAAAACAGAAGATATTTAAATAAAATTCTAAAACTAACAAAGGCAATCAAAATAGCGGTTGCCTTTTTTAATTGAATAGGCGTAAAATAATTGTTACTCATTCTACTACCAATTTGTCCGCCAATAAAAACGGTTACAAGTAATATAGAAGTCAAGTTCCAATCAATTATAAAATCTGGATTAGAGTATTGGCCCAATAAACCAGCAATAGAATTTACAAAAATAAAAACACTAGCAGTAGCAGCAATTTTTTTTGGTGTATCCCAATTTGTTAAATGTAAAAGAGGTGCTAAAAAAATACCACCACCAATACCAACCATTCCAGAAATAAAACCAATAAATCCGCCAAAACTTGCATTTTTAAAAGAATTTGATGTTGATATTTTTTTATCTGAAGCAATTATTTTTTTAGAAATCCACATAGTAATTGCAGCAAAAAGAAGCGTAAAACCTAAAAGAATAAAAAAGAAATGTTGATTAATTTTTAATTTTCCGCCTAAAAAAGCAAGCGGAATACTTAATAAAACCAGTGGTGTTACTTTTTTCCAGTCAATTTTTTGTTGTTGATGAAATAATAAAACATTGCTAGAAACTACAACAATATTACATAAAAGAGCCGTTGCTCTTATCTGTGTAAAAACAATACTAGTTAAAGCTAAAATAGCCAAATAACTAGAACCGCCTCCAAAACCAACTGATGAATATAAAATAGCAACAGAAAAAAATAGTAAAATAATATGCCAATAATCTAATAGTAAATCTATTACCAAATTTGTAGTTTTAGACTGTAAATTTAATATAAAGGTATTTTTTACTCAAGTTTTATCAATGCTATTTTATCACTGTCAACTCTTTTAAAAGTACCAATTAATTCTTCTTTGTTTTGTAATTGTATGTCAAGTTCATCGCATAAAACATTACAATCAACATCAATTTTATTTAAAATTTGATAACCAGAAGTTTGGGTAATAAAACTTTCGTTACCTATTTTTAAAATGAGATCAAAAGTAGTTTCATCATCTACTTTTTCAGTAGATATTATTTCTTTTAAAGTATATTTTAAAGAACTGCCATCAGCAGGAGGATTACTAATTTTTTCAACGCTTACTTCTATGTCATAAATAAATCCTGATTCATATTCAAACCCATCAATAGAACTATAAAGATTACTCCATTCATTAGAGCCAACATTATCTTCTTTTTGCACTAAATAAGTTAGAAACAAACCTTCGGCAATTGCTGTATTTTGATAATGATTAATTCTCATATTTATAATTTGAGATTGAACATCATCATCATTAGAACATGCCATTATAATTACAAAAAATAATAAGATTAGCTTTTTCATATTGTTTTATCATTTGCAATAAATTTAAATATAAATTTTGATTAAAAAGTAACTCAATTAATTATATAATTGAGAAATATTATTACTTTTTAATTTAGTTTTAGAATGTTAAAATGATAAAAAATAAATATGTTTTTTGGTTTTTATGTTAAAAAAACATTTAAAAAATGCATTATCCTTTTTATAAAGAAATATAATTTCTATTTTTAGAAGAATAATTACAATTAACTAAGTTACTATGAGCAATTATCACATTAAACATTTAGAAGAATATTTTAAAGTTTACAGAAAATCTGTAAGAGAACCAGAAAACTTTTGGGAAGAAATAGCAGAAGAACATTTTGTTTGGAGAAAGAAATGGGATAAAGTTTTAGATTGGGATTTTTCTAAACCAGCAGTAAAATGGTTCGAAGGAGCAAAATTGAACATCACAGAAAATTGTATAGACAGGCATTTAACAACAAAAGGAGATAAAACAGCCATTTTATTTGAACCCAATGATCCTAATGAAAAAGCAGAACATATTAGTTACAATCAATTACACGAGAGAGTAAACAAATTTGCAAATGTTTTAAAAGAACAAGGCGTAAAAAAAGGAGATAGAGTTTGTATTTATGTTCCAATGATTCCAGAATTGGCAATAGCAACGTTAGCTTGTGCAAGAATTGGCGCAATACATTCGGTTGTTTTTGCAGGTTTTTCATCTAAAGCATTAGCTACAAGAATTAATGATTCTGATTGTAAATTGGTAATTACTTCAGACGGATCTTATAGAGGTAAAAAAACAATTGATTTAAAAGGCATTGTAGATGAAGCTTTAGAAAATTGCGATTGTGTAGAAAGTGTTTTGGTTGTTAAAAGGATCAATTCAGATATCTATCTGAAAGAAGGTAGAGATAAATGGTTACAACCTTTGTTAGATAATGCTTCGGCAGTATGTAAAGCAGAAATAATGGATGCAGAAGATCCGTTATTTATACTCTATACTTCTGGTTCTACAGGTACGCCAAAAGGAATGGTGCATACAACTGCAGGTTATATGGTGTACACAGCATATACATTTAAAAATGCTTTTCAGTACAGAGATGATGATGTTTATTGGTGTACAGCAGATATTGGTTGGATTACTGGGCATTCTTATATTGTTTATGGGCCATTAGCAAACGGCGCAACAACGGTAATGTTTGAAGGCGTACCAAGTTATCCTAGTTTTGGGCGTTTTTGGGAAATTGTAGAAAAACACAAAGTAAATCAGTTTTATACAGCACCAACAGCTATTAGAGCTTTGTCTAAACATGGTGGAGAATTGGTAGAAAAATATGATTTATCATCTTTAAAAGTTTTAGGTTCGGTTGGAGAGCCAATTAATGAAGAAGCATGGCATTGGTATAATGATAACATAGGAAAAAAGAAAAGCCCTATTGTAGATACTTGGTGGCAAACAGAAACGGGCGGAATGATGATTACACCAATACCATATGTAACACCAACAAAACCAACTTATGCAACTTTGCCTTTTATTGGTGTTCAACCTGCTTTAATGGATGAAAACGGAAATGAGTTAAAAGGAAATCAAGTAGAAGGGCGTTTGTGTATAAAATATCCTTGGCCAAGTATGGCAAGAACAATTTGGGGAAATCATCAACGATATAAAGAAACCTATTTTTCTGCTTTTGATAATATGTATTTTACAGGTGATGGAGCTTTAAGAGATGAAGTTGGTTATTACAGAATTACAGGTAGAGTAGATGATGTAATTATCGTTTCTGGTCATAATTTAGGAACCGCACCAATAGAAGATGCAATTAACGAACATCCTGCAATTGCAGAATCTGCTATTGTTGGTTTCCCTCATGATATAAAAGGAAGTGCTTTGTATGGTTATATAACATTAAAAGATGCTGGCGAGTATAGAAATCATGATAATCTTAAAAAAGAAATCAACCAATTAATTACAGATAGAATTGGGCCAATTGCAAAACTAGATAAAATTCAGTTTTCAGACGGATTGCCAAAAACTCGTTCAGGTAAAATTATGAGACGTATTTTACGTAAAATTGCGAGTAATGAGTTAGATAATTTAGGAGATACAAGTACTTTGTTAAATCCAGAAGTTGTACAAAGTATTATTGATAAAAGATTGTAGAATTTGGGCGTGTTTTTGTTAAAAAAAACAAAAACTGCGCTATCCACTATATCTTTTTGCAGAAAAAGCAAAAAGGATGCCGTTTCTATCGCTCACGCAAGCTTATTTATAAACGGTTAGTCTTTAGAAAATATTTTAGACTCCATAGATGTTAAAATCTGTGGAGTTTTTTGTTTGTTGTAATTTTGTAAATATGTCAGACTTCAATTTAATGGCATATAAATTGACAACTAATTTTTATGCAGCATTTAAAAGAATCAAAAAAAGAAAATAAAAAGCCAAAAGTAACATTAAAACAAGCTTTTAAAACCATTATTTGGCCAAGAAGAAACTTGGTTTTTTTAGGATTAATTTTAATAATTATAAGAAGTTTATCTGGTTTTGTTTTGCCAATGCAAAGTAAAGTTTTAATGGATGAGGTTGTGCCTAACAAAGATTATAACCAATTATATTATTTAATACTTATAGTTATTGCAGCAATTTTGGTACAAGCAGTTACCTCTTTTTTATTAACAAAGGTATTAAGCATTCAGGCACAATATTTAATATCAGAATTAAGAGCACAAGTACAAAAGAAAGTTTTGTCTTTACCAATCAGTTTTTTTGATAATACAAAATCTGGCGCATTGGTTTCTAGAATTATGACGGATGTAGAAGGTGTAAGAAACTTAATTGGTACAGGTTTGGTGCAACTAATCGGAGGTTCATTTACTGCAATTGTAACATTAGTTATTCTTTTAAAAATGAATGTTTGGATGACGCTTTTTACTTTTGTTCCTTTATCTATTTTTGGAATCATCGCTTTAAAATCATTTAAATACATTCGTCCTATTTTTAGAGCAAGAGGTAAAATTAATGCAGAAGTAAAAGGAAGATTAACAGAAACTTTAGGCGGAATTAGAGTAATTAAAGCCTTTAATGCGGAAGAGCAAGAAAGTAAAATTTTTGAAGAAGGTGTTGCAAATATTTTTATAAATGTTAAAAAAAGTATGACAGCAACAGCTTTAATGACAAGCTCTTCTACACTTTTAATTGGTTTAGCAACAACAGGTGTTATGGGTATTGGTGGTTATTATATTATACAAGGCTCAATGACTTTTGGAGATTTTATTCAGTTTACTTTTTTATTAGCTTTTATGGTTGCGCCTATTGTACAGATGAGCAATATTGGTAGCCAATTAACAGAAGCTTTGGCAGGTTTAGATAGAACCGAAGAGTTAATGAATATGGCTGCAGAAGAAGATAATTTAGAAAGAACCGTTGTTTTAGAAGATTTAAAAGGAGAAATTAATTTTGAGGATGTTTCTTTTGCTTATGAAGAAGGAAAAAAGGTGATTAAAAATATCAACTTTAAGGTTCCGGCTGGTTCTGTTACAGCTTTGGTTGGCAGTTCTGGTTCTGGTAAATCTACTATAGCAGGTTTATCAGCAACATTTTTAAATCCACAATCGGGTAAAATTACGATTGATGGTAAAGATATGTCAAAAGTAAAACTGTCTAGTTTTAGAAAAAATTTAGGAGTTGTTTTGCAAGATGAATTTTTGTTTGAAGGAACAATAAGAGACAATATTTTGTTTCCGAGGCCAAATGCTACAGAAGAAGAGTTGCAAAATGCTGTAAAAGCAGCGTATGTAAATGAATTTACAGATAGATTTGATGATGGTTTAGATACTTTAATAGGAGAAAGAGGTGTTAAATTATCTGGCGGTCAGCGACAAAGATTGGCAATTGCAAGAGCAATTTTAGCGAATCCAAAAATAATTATTTTAGATGAAGCTACTTCTAGTTTAGATACAGAAAGCGAATCTCTAATACAGAAAAGTTTATCAAAACTAATCAAAAACAGAACCACTATTGTAATTGCACATCGATTAAGTACAATAAAACAGGCAGACCAAATTTTAGTTGTAGAAGCAGGTAATATTGCAGAAAGAGGAACTCACGATGAGTTAATCGCCAAAAAAGGAAGGTATTTTGATTTGTACACGTATCAATCTAAAATTTAACACTTAAAAATTACCTTTTTTGTAAAGAAGTTAAATAAAAACGACTGCTTAGATTATTCAATTAAAAATCTATAAACCAAATTATGAAAAAAGTACTTTTATTATTAATTGTTGTAATTGCAATTTCTTGTAAGAACGAACCTAAAAAAGAAACTCAATCAGAAGTTAAAGTTGTTGAAGTTAAAAAAGAAAGCTTCCCAGAAGAATTAGGAAAAGTTTTTAAAGCTCACGGAGGAATTGATACTTGGAGAAATGCAGAAATTTTATCCTTTAAAAAAGGAGAGGAAGTACACACTGTAGATTTAAAATCTCGTATTAATGTTATTAAAGCACCAAATTATGCTGTTGGGTTTGATGGAAAAGAAATTTGGTTAGATGAAGCTGAAAAAGGTGCTTTTAAAGGAAATCCTGCTTTTTATCACAATTTGTATTTTTATTTTTATGCAATGCCTTTTGTTTTGGCAGATGACGGAATTATTTATGAAAAAATAGCACCTTTAACATATAACGAAATTAGTTATCCTGGTTATAAAATTTCTTTTAAAGCAGATAAAGGAAGTTCACCTGATGATAACTACAAGTTGTATTACAACCCAGAAACTTATCAAATGGAATGGTTAGCTTATACGGCTACTTTTAAAACTAAAAAACCAAGTGATAAGTTTAATCTGATTAAATATGGTACTTGGAATAACGTAAACGGATTGTTTTTACCTGCTGAAATTACTTGGTATAAAAAAGATGAAAACGGTGTGCCAACTGAACCAGCAAGACCTGCAACTGCATTTACAGAGGCATCTATAAAAAAGAATGATTTGTTAGATTCTTTTTTTGCTAAACCATTAAAATAAATATATTTGTAACTAAAAGGTTTAAAGAACTTTAAGTTATGAAAAAAAATATTTTATTGTTAGTTGTTTTAATTTGTGTTTCATGTAAAAATGAACCAAAAACGGAAGTTAAAGAAACAATTAAAAAGGTTGAGGTTAAAAAAGATGCTTTTCCAGATGAATTAGGAAAAGTTTTTGAAGCTCATGGAGGAATAAAAAAATGGAGAGATGCACAAACAATTTCTTTTAATAAAGAGGATGAAGCGCACACTTCAGATTTGCATTCTCGTAAAATTGTAATTAACTCGCCTAAATATTCCTTAGGTTTTAATGGAGATAGCATTTGGTCTAATGAAGTAGAAAAAGGTAGCTTAAAAAGAGATCCTAAGTTTTATTACAACTTGTATTTCTATTTTTATGCAATGCCTTTTGTATTAGCTGATGACGGAATAATTTACGAAAAAGTAGACGATTTTATGTTTGAAGGTACTAATTACCCTGGCTATAAAGTATCATATAAAGCAAACGTAGGTACTTCTCCAGATGATAATTATATATTGTATTACAACCCTAAAACTTATCAAATGGAATGGTTGGCTTATACGGTTACTTTTAGATCTAAAGCTCCGGTAGATAATTATAAAATGATAAGATATAATTCTTGGGAAAACGTAAGTGATTTTATTTTACCAAAACAAATTACTTGGTACACAAAAGATAAAGAAGGTAAATTTATACCAACACCAAAAATTGTTGATTTTAAATTGCCTTTAATTAGTAAAGAAAAATTAGATGATTCGTTTTTTGAGAAGCCTACTAATTAAATAGCTTATTAATAAGAAATATAAAAAACTTAGAAAGAGATAAACTTTCTAAGTTTTTTTAGTTTAAAATAAATCTCTTACTGTTAAATTGTTGTTTTTATTTAATCGAGATATTATTTTTAAAAAAGCAATTGCAGTTATAAAAGCATCACCAATTGCAGTGTGTCTATCACTCTTAGAAATGTTTAATTCATCACATAAATTATCTAAGGTATAGCGTTTTTTAGGCAATGTATTTTGATAAACGGCATGTTTAGATTTTCTAAATAAAAATTCTGTATCCAACGTTTTATTTTTAAGGTTTGGTAAATGATGTCTTTGCAATATTTGGTTTATCATTGTTACGTCAAAACCAACATGATGACCAACTAATATAGAATTGCCAATGTATTTTAAAAACTGTTTTAAAGCTTCTAATTCTGTTATTTTGGTATGATTTCCGTTTTTTAAAATTCCGTGAATATGAACAGTTTCTGGGTTAAAAACATCTTGTTTTAAATAAGTTTCAAAACTGTTGTTTATATTTAAAGTATTGTTGGTTAAAGTTACAGCTCCTATAGATAAAATTCTGTCTTTTATTTTATGAAAACCAGTAGTTTCTGTATCAAAAACAATAAATTTAGTTTCTTCTATAGTTAGTTTTGGTATTTCTAAAAAATTATTTTCATATTCTATAAAGAAAGTAGGCAAAGCTTTTTTTACCTTTTTTTGAAACCAATTAAACTTCATGATTAAATTTTATTTGATAAATTAAATCGATGAGAAAGAACTTCTTGAATTTCTCTTATAGGTTTAAAACATCTTTTTAACTTTAATTTTTCTTCTTTAGTTAATGATTCTAGTTTTATAAACTTACCAGAATCGTTGTGTAAAATACCTTGCTTTGTTTTAAATTTAAGTAAGGCTTTAAAAGCATAAGAACAAGATTGATAAAGCTCTTTGTTTTGTGGTTCTATTTCTGCTAATTTTTCAAAACGCAATCCTGTATTATTTATTTCAAAAATATTATTTGATAAAATTAAAAGTCTAGCAGCATTAATTAATGGCATTAAAGCTCTTTTTTTTATGTTAAAAGAATCTTTATGGTCACCATTATTTTCTACTAAAAATTGTCTAAAAAAACCAAGTGGAGATGGGCTTGCAATAGCTTCTTTACCTAAAAAAGTGTATAATAAACTTTTTTCATTTAATGTTTTAAAAATACTTTTGGTTAATTCTTTAGACATATCAGTATCACCATAGATTGCATTAAAATCAAAGAAAATAGATGATAATAAAATGGCTTTTTCATCAATATTAATAATCCAATCATTAAATTGGTTTTTCCATTCAGATAAAGATAAGCACCATTTTGGGTTACTAGCCATCATTTCTGCAGGGCAGTATTCATAACCAATTTTATGTAACGATTTTGTTATGTGTCCTGCTAGTTTTAAAAAGTAATTTTTAGTTTCTAAATAGTTTTCTGTAGTCGTATCTTCAAAAATTAACGCATTATCTTGGTCTGTATATAAGAGTTGTTCTTTTCTGCCTTGGCTACCTAAAGCCAACCAAGTAAATTTTACAGGAGGTGGAGAATCCATTTTTTTTAAGGCAAGTTCTACAACTCTTATGGTAACTGCATCGTTAATTTCTGAAATTATTTTAGAAATATGAGATAATGGAATATTTTGCTCTAAATAAGATTTTAAAAGTAAGTTAGCTTTACTTCTAATTTTACGAATTTCGTTTGTTCTTTTTGCTCTTTTAATTTCTTTTAAAATAACAGTTGGGTTATTTCCTAAAGAAGCCAAAACATCGTGGTTGTTTAAAATACCTATTAATTTAGAATTATTAGTACCGTCAATAGTAATACATAAATGACCAACTTTTTGTTTAATCATTTGTAATTGAGCATCTAAAACTGTAAGCTTTTTAGTTTGTGTAATTACAGGAGAAGACATTATTTCTTTTACAGAAATATCAATAGAAAAAAGACCAGTTGCAATTTTATTTTTTAGATCACTATTGGTAATAATTCCTTTAGGTATGTCTTTGTCATCAACCACAACAATACAACCAACTTTTTGATTGCTCATTTTTATAGCAGCTTCTTTAATTGTAGTATTAACAGTACAACTTAAAGGTTTTTTTGTATAATTAACAGAATGTAGATTAGAATATTTTAATTTATCTTTTACTATATAATCAGTGAAAATATTATTGTTTTGTTCGTTTGTATAAGGGTCAAAAGATTTTGAAGCAAAAGAAGTAATAAGATATTTATTTACTTTTAAATTGTTTTCTGAAACTGCTTCAAAAGTTTTAATAGGAATTCCGTAAATAATAGATTCTTCGTTTGCAATTGCATCTAAAACGTAGTTTTCTTTACTAATTAATGGCCTTAAGCCAAAAATATCACCACCATCACAAATATCAATTAGAATTTTTTCTTTTTTTAAATTTTTATATAAGTTGATAGCTCCGTTTCTAACAATATAAAAATGATTATGATTGGTGTCGTTTTGGTTAAATAGAATTTTTCCTTTTTCTAAATAAATGATGTTTATTTCTTTTGAAATATCCATTAATTTATCTTTTGACAATAAATTAAAAGGAGGGTAGTTTTTTAGAAAATCAAAAACACGTTCTGCAATTGAATTTTTCATCTATTTTTAAAGGTTGATAAATTTTAATAGTCACTTTTACTAACTGGTGTGTTTTCTAAGTCAAAAACAGCCGTACTAATATTAACTTCAAACCAGTTTTTAAACATTTTATAGTTTCGTCTTTGTGGCCAGGCCTTTTTATCAGTATGCCAATCTTCTAATTCTCTCATAAAATAGTTGTCAAATTTCTTTTTTAAATGAGTTTCAATATCCTTGTGACTAGTGTTGTTAATTAAATATATATTTATATCCTTAAACTCAGAAGCGTCAATTTTAGAAGTTGGGTAAAGAGTATTGTGCCAATCTATAAATGGTTGCAAAGGTTTAATAGTAATGGCAGATCTATTGATGTAGTTTTCCTCAAATTCATCTTCCATAGGTGCTGTTTCTGAAGATTGAAAAAACATATTAGTCATATATGTATCTTCATCTTCTGTTACGACATTTATAGAGAATGTTTTTTTATTTTTCTTTATGTTAAAATCAATGATAAAATCAGAAAATTCTTCAAATTCTAGATTTTTATGTGCAATCATCTTTAGTAATAAATCATAATCAATATCCTCGTCTTTTGCGTTTGATATTATGTCTTCAAAATCATCTTCATCAAGAATGGAACTCATGTTACCAAAATTCCATGCATTAATAGCTAATTCAAAAATATCTTCTTGATATTCAAAGCTTTCAAACTCTTTTGTAAACGGTAATATGAATTTTTCAAGTAATTCAGCATATTTAACTTCTGTATTTAGAATGTTTTTATCGTTTTCAAATAAGTTTACTATTTTATTTTTTTTCATTTTTGAGTATGTTTTATTATTTTATCGTAAACCGAACAATAATAATCATGAAAACGAGAAAGCAAAACGTTTTCTAAATTTTTGGTACTTTTTAAGGTTGATAAATCAAACAATTTAATGTCATCAACCTCTTCTTTTTGGATGATTAATGTTGAAATAGGTTTTTTAAGCTCTGCGATAAAAACATGATGATGTTCGTTATCTTGAATTCCGTTTGGATGTTTAACCTGATGAATTCTTGTACCAATTTTGATGAAATCTTTTTCGGATAATTGCAAACCAATTTCTTCTAAAACCTCTCTTTTAGCTGATGTTAAAACATCTTCGCCGGCCGCAATGTGTCCTGCAACAGAAATATCCCATAAACCCGGAAAAACTTTTTTTGTCATTGCTCTTTTTTGAAGCAATATTTTTTCATCCGCGGTAAATAACCAAATATGTACAGTGGCATGAAACCAACCATTTTTATGTGCTTCAGATTTTAAAGCTGTTTTTCCTGTAGGTTTTCCATCAGGAGTTAAAATGTCTATTAGTTCATCCATTTTTTTTAACCGCTAAGTTCGCAAAGAAACCGCAAAGGCCACAAAGTTATATGATTCATTTTTTGCGACCTTTGCGAAAACTTAGCGCTTTTGCGTTTTCTATATTTTATTCAAAGTAAGAAAAAGTATCTCCGTCTTTAATGTTTAATAATGTTTCGTAAATCATTTTAATTACATTTTCTACATCATCTCTATGTACCATTTCTACAGTTGTGTGCATGTATCTTAAAGGTAAAGAAATTAGAGCAGAAGCAACACCACCGTTGCTGTAAGCAAAAGCATCTGTGTCTGTACCGGTTGCTCTAGAAAGGGCAGAACGTTGAAAAGGAATTTTTTTAGCCTCTGCAGTTTCTGTAATTAAATCGCGTAATTTTTGTTGTACAGCAGGTGCGTAAGCAACAACTGGGCCTTTACCTAATTCTAATAAGCCAGCTTTTTTAGGTTCAATCATTGGTGTTGTTGTATCGTGAGTAACATCAGTAACAATAGCAACATTTGGTTGAATGGTTTGTGTAATCATTTCTGCACCACGTAAACCAATTTCTTCTTGTACCGAGTTTGTAATGTATAAGCCAAAAGGTAATTCTTTACCATTTTCTTTTAGTAAACGAGCAACTTCGGCAATCATAAACCCACCCATTCTGTTGTCTAAAGCTCTACAAACAAATTTATCTCCGTTTAAGATATGGAATTCATCTGGATACGTAATTACGCAACCAACATGCACGCCTAAATCTTCTACTTCTTTTTTGGTAGCACAACCTGTATCTATAAAAATATTGTCTGGTTTTGGAGCTTCTTCATTAGATCTATCTCTTGTATGTATTGCTGGCCAACCAAAAACACCTTTAACAATACCTTTTTTAGTATGAATATTTACAATTTTACTTGGTGCAATTTGATGATCAGAACCTCCATTTCTAATAACATAAATCAACCCATTATCAGAAATGTAATTTACATACCAAGAAATTTCGTCTGCGTGGCCTTCTATAACAACTTTGTATTTTGCATCAGGGTTTATAACACCTACTGCAGAACCGTATGTGTCTGTAATAAAAGTGTCTACATAAGGTTTTAGATAATCCATCCAAATTTTTTGACCTTCCCATTCGTAACCGGTTGGTGCTGCATTATTTAAATATTTCTCTAAAAATGTAAGAGATTCTTTATTTAATATTGATTCTTTTGACATTGTTTTTTATTTATAAATTAAAAAAGTAATTGAAGTAAAAAATATTTGTTTGTAGGTTTTCTTTTAATAGAAATATAGAAAGAAAAGTTGTTGTAACAATTTATACTTCTTAGTGTAAAAATAATACGATTTTTTTACTATATCTTATATTTGTCTTAAATTTTGTAACAAATTACTTCTTAAATCTACAAATAGAATTAAACTAACACTACTTAAAATATGAAAAAATTAAAAATCATTTTTACGTTTTTTTCAATCTTTATTGTTTTTAGCTGTACAACAACATCTACAGGAACTTCTGATTTAAATCCTGAATTTAAAATTGGTAAAAATGGTTTTGAAAAAAGACTAAAAAAAGGTTTTGATTTTGAAAAATTAAATATCGGAACATATTATTCTAACAAAAACGGAATATCACAAGAGAATGGAGTAAATTTAACATTTACAATAAGTGATTTTTCAAAATATTCAAATAGCGATTTTTTTAAAATATCAAAACATATAAAAAAAGAACTTCAAGAATATTTATTAAATTTAAATAATTACGATTACGTAAAGATTATTTATAACAGAGTGTATAAAGAAGATGGTTTAGAAAAAACATCTTCAGTAAAAATAAAATTAAAGCTATAAAAAAACCAACAATATGAAGTTAGTAATTAAAAATTTAACCAAAACATATAAAAATGGAGTAAAACCTATAGATAATTTAAGTTTAGAAATAGGTACAGGAATGTTTGGTTTATTAGGACCTAATGGAGCAGGAAAATCTTCTTTAATGAGAACGATTGCAACATTACAAAGTCCGGATGCTGGTTCTATTACTTTTGGTGATATTAATGTTTTAGAAGACAATATGTCTTTACGTAAAGTATTAGGTTATTTACCTCAATCTTTTGGTGTATATCCTAAAATGTCTGCAGAAGATTTGTTAGATTATTTTGCTACTTTAAAAGGAATCGCAAAAAAAGACGAAAGAAAAGCAATTGTAAAAGAGGTTTTAGAAATTACTAATTTATATGAAGTAAGACACAAACATGTTGCGGGCTATTCTGGCGGAATGAAACAGCGTTTTGGTATTGCACAATTGCTTTTAAACAATCCTAAATTAATTATTGTTGATGAACCAACGGCGGGTTTAGACCCTGCAGAAAGACATCGTTTTTTAAATGTTTTAAGAGAGGTTGGTAGCAATTGTACAGTTATTTTTTCTACACATATTGTAGAAGATGTTAAAGAATTATGTAATGAAATGGCTATTTTAAACGGAGGACGAATTTTAAAACACTCTACGCCACAAAAAGCCACAGAAGAATTAGAAAATACAATCTGGACAAAAATAATAGATAAAGACGATTTAGAAGAAAACATGAAAATGTATAACGTATTGTCTAGAAACTTTAATGCAGATAATACTTTAAATATAAGAGTGCACGCAATAGAAAAACCTTCGGAAGACTTTATTGCAGCAACACCACAATTAGATGACGTGTATTTTATTGCTTTAAAACAAGACGAACCAGTAACTGCATAATTAAAATGTAGGTTCTAGAGCAGTCGAGAACTAAAACAAAACAATTTAACAGTTCAACTTTTACACATTAAAATTATGTTTTCTACTATTTTTAAACAAGAGTTAAAATATTGGTTTAACAAGCCTGTTTTTTATATTTATATTTCAATTTTTTTATTGATTTCTTTCTTTTTATCAGCAACATCTGCGGGTATTTGGGATGGAATTTCTGGCACAACAGGTTCTTCTAGAATTGTAAATTCACCCATTGGAGTAACAGGTTTGTTTAATGCATTTACAATTTTAATATTCTTTTTATTTCCGTCAATTATTGGAGTTTCTATTTACAGAGATTACAAAAGCGAAATGCACACTATTTTATATTCGTATCCGTTTACAAAGGCTAATTATTTATTCGCAAAGTTTTTTAGTGGAATTGTAGTGGTTTCTGCCATTGTTTTGGTTATTGCTTTCGGTATGATTATAGGGTTTCGTTTTCCTGGAACCAACTCTGATATTGTTGGCGATTTTAATATAACAACGTATTTAACAACTTATTTGGTGTATATTTTGCCAAATGTGTTGTTTTTTGGAGCGGTTGTTTTTGCAATCGTTACTTTTTCTAGAAGTATTGCTGCTGGTTTTATTACAGTTATAATTTTAATGTTTGTACAAGGAGCAATTTCTAGTATTTTATCAGAACCAGAACAAGCAACTTTATTGGCTATTTTAGATCCTTTTGGGTCTTCCGCATCATCATATTATACTAAATATTGGACTGTTGCTGAGCAAAATGAACTGCAATTGCCTATCGGAGAATTGGTAATTTATAATCGCCTGTTGTGGTTGGTAGTTTCTTCTTTAATTTTTGGTTTGGTTTACAAATACTTTAAATTTACTCAGAATGCCATTACACTTTCTTTTAAAAGATCTAAAGGAGAAAGAGTTACAAAATCTAATTTTAGCGGAATTACAAGAATAACATTGCCAAAAGTATCTTATGATTATTCTTTTATTCAGAATTTAAAAGTGATGTGGAAGTTGTCTAACATCGATTTTAAATACATTTTTAAAAGTTTACCATTTATTTGCATTCTTATTGTTGGGCTTTTAATGTTATTTGGAACGCTGTTTATTTCTAGTGAAATTTTTGGAACAGATACATTACCAGTAACTTGGCAAATGTTAGGCGGTGGAAATATCTTTAGTTTATTTGTAATTAACATTTGTACTTTTTTATATTCAGGTATGTTAATACAAAGAGCCAGAACAGCAAAAATTAATCATTTAGTTGATAGTAC
Source organism: Polaribacter sargassicola (assembly GCF_021991835.1). Classification (GTDB taxonomy): domain Bacteria; phylum Bacteroidota; class Bacteroidia; order Flavobacteriales; family Flavobacteriaceae; genus Polaribacter; species Polaribacter sargassicola. The sequence goes on along the minus strand of NZ_JAHDAU010000004.1, from coordinate 134,085 downwards.
ACCCATACCAAATTGGACCTTATTATTCTCTAAATTAATTGCCATTTTAAAAATGCAATTGGTTTTATTGGCAGTAATTATGGTTTCTGGTATGTTGTTTCAAGCATATCAAGGATATTATAATTTCGAAATCGGTCATTATGTAAAAGAACTATTTGGCTTAAAATTTTTAAACTATGTGGTTTGGGCTTTCTTGGCAATTTTTGTACAAACCTTGTTTAAAAATCAATATTTAGGTTTGTTGGTTTTATTGATTGTAGCTATCGGAATTCCGTTTTTAGATTTAGTAGGAATAGAATTGGCTATCTTTAAATATAACGAAGGGCCAGGTTTTAGTTATTCTGATATGAATGGTTATGGCTCTGCATTATCTAGATATTTATGGTACAAAATCTATTGGATTTTAGGCGGAAGTTTATTACTAATTGCTAGTGTTTTATTTTGGGTTAGAGGTTTGCCAAATTCTTTTGCAGAAAGATTAGAAATTGCTAAAAATAGATTTAAAATACCTCAAAAAATAAGTTTAGCTATTTTTTCAGTTGCTTTTTTAACTTTAGGATTTACCATTTATCAAGAAACAAAATCGGATGAAGAAAATTCTGCCTCTAAACAAGCTGAATTAAATGCTGTAAAATGGGAAAAAACATATAAAAAATACGAGAATTACAAACAACCAAGAATTGTAGCTGTAAATGCTGATGTAGCCATTTATCCGAAGAAAAGAACGTACAAAGCAAGTGCTGTTTTTACAATGATAAATAAAACTGACAAAGCTATTGATAGTATTTTTTTAAATCATAATTCGTTAGAAAGTACTTTTGAGTTTAATAAACCAAACAATTTGGTTTTAGAAGACACTGTTTTTAATTTTGATATTTATAAGTTCGATAAAAAAATACTGCCAGGCGATTCTTTACAATTAACCGTGCATGTTAAGAGTGATAAAAATACCATGTTTCAAAGAAAATCTCCTGTTTTAGAAAACGGAACTTTTTTAAATAATTTCTCCATGTTTCCTTCTTTAGGATATTCTTCTGGCGGAGAACTAACAGATAATAAAACAAGAGAAAAATACGATTTACCGCCAAATAATTTACGCCCGCAACCAACAGATTCTACGGCTTTAAACAATACGTATATTTCTAAAGATTCTGATTGGATAGATTTTGAAGCAACCGTTTCTACATCCGAAGACCAAATTGCCATTGCGCCAGGTTATTTGCAAAAAGAGTGGACAGAAGATGGTCGTAAATATTTCCATTATAAAATGGATAGCAAAATGTTGAACTTTTATGCATTTAATTCGGCAAGATATCAAGTTAAAAAAGAAATGTGGAACGGAATTAGTTTAGAAATTTACTATCATAAACCACACGATTATAATTTAGATAGAATGATGAAAGGGATGAAAGCATCTATCACTTATAATGAGAAAAATTTTAGTCCTTATCAACATAAACAATTAAGAATTATTGAGTTTCCGAGAACACACGGAACTTTTGCACAATCATTTGCAAATACAATTCCGTTTTCTGAAGGATTTGGTTTTATTGCTGCTGTAGATGATACTAATGAAGACGGAGTAGATTATCCGTTTGCAGTAACAGCACACGAAGTTGCACATCAATGGTGGGCGCATCAAGTAATAGGAGCCGATGTTTTAGGAGCAACAATGTTATCAGAAAGTTTATCGGAATACGTTTCTTTAAAAGTATTAGAACATCAGAACGGAAAACCAAAAATGCGCACGTTTTTAAAAGAAGCTTTAGATGGATATTTAATGCAAAGAACTTTAGAGACGAAGAGAGAAAAACCTTTAATGTATAATGACGGACAAGGATACATTCGTTATCAAAAAGGATCTTTGGTTTTTTATGCTTTAAGTGATTATATTGGAGAAGAAAAGTTAAACGCAACTTTAAAAAAATATGTAGAAAAGGTACAATTTCAAGAAGCGCCGTATACAACTTCTGTAGAAATGGTGAATTACATTAAAGAGGTTACACCAGATTCTTTACAATATGTAATTAAAGATATGTTTGAAACTATAACGCTTTACAAAAACAGAATTGTAGAAGCAAAATCGATACCATTAGGAGACGGAAAATATCAAGTAGATATAGAATTTGAAGTTTCTAAGTATAGAAATGATGAAAAAGGAAAAAAGTTTTATGGAGAAAAAGTAGGAGATACTTTAAGCTATAAATCAGAAAATATGAGCAAGCCAATTTTATCACTTCCATTACAAGATTATATAGATATTGGTATTTTTACGGAAGAGGAAGTTGATGGTGTTGCCAAAGAAAAAGAGCTATATCTACAAAAACATAAAATTACACAGATTAATAATAAAATATCAATTATTGTAGATAAAAAACCAGTAGAAGTAGGTGTAGACCCTTATAATAAATTAATTGATACACAATCTGACGACAACAGAAGAAAGTTATAAATGAAATGAGAAAAATATTTTTAGTAGCGATAATAATCTGTGTTTTTTTATCTTGTAAAACAACAAAAGAATTACAATTAAACTTTTTAGATGAGTATATTTTAGCTGATTCGTTAAAATTAAATAATGAAAAAATTGGCGGTTTGTCTGGTGTTGATTTTGCCAATAATCAATATTATTTTGTAGTAGATGATGCTAAAAACCCAAGAGTTTTATCTGGCGATATTATTGTTGCTAACAATAAAATTACAGCTGTAGATTTTAAAAAATCTATTTATTTAAAGGACAGTACAAGTCAGTTTTATCAAGAAAACGTACTCGATTTAGAGTCTGTTTTTGTTGATGAAGAAACAGGAGCAATCAATTTAACCAGTGAAGGTTCTATAAACTATAATAAAACGCCATCTGTTTTTAATATTGATAAAAACGGAAAGTTTTTAGAAAGTTTTCAATTACCAAAAAGTTTATCAAATTTAAAAACAATAAAACACAATGCTGTTTTAGAAGGTTCTTCAAAAAGTTTTGATAAAAAAGGGTTTTGGGTTGCTATGGAAGGTGTTTTAACCGTTGATGGAGAAGAACCAACTTTTACAAAACAATCATCGCCAATAAGAATTACTTATTATGATAAAACAAGCAAAAATGCAACCAAGCAATTCGCATATCAATTAGAACATATTACAAAACCAGCAAAAGGAAAAATTAATTTAAATGGAGTAACAGCTATTTTAGAATATCAAAAAAATCGATTTTTTATTGTAGAAAGAACGTACCAAAGTGGTTATGAGTCTTACGGTAATATCATTAGAATTTTTGATGTTGTTTTAGATGATGAGGTTACAAATATTTTAAATGTAGATTCTTTAAAATCAACTAAATTTGTACCGCTTAAAAAAAGATTGGTTTTTAATTTTGAAGATGTAAAAGATAAATTAACAGACAGAATTATAGATAATATAGAAGGAATTACTTTTGGTTCAAAATTACCGAACGGAAATCAAACTTTAATTTTAATTTCTGATGATAATTTTCAATTATACGGTAAGCAATTAAATCAATTTATATTGTTAGAGATTCAAAAATAAATAATAGTAAATTGATGAGTTTGTTTAATATAAAAGAATTAAGATTAAGAAAAAAGTTTGATAAAATTTTATCAGATAAAAAAGAAATATTCACAGATAAAGAAATTAAAAGTATAGGAATAATTAGCTTATCTACAATTTCTGAAAGCTTAAAATTAGAAGAAGAAATTGCATCAATACTTGGTGTAAAAAACATCAAAATCTATAGTTTCTGTAAAGACAGTAAACTAAAAGAAGATTCTTTTCAATATTTTTCAAAAAAAGATATTAATAGCAAAGGCAATTTTATAAATCCTAATTTACAAAGTTTTTTAGAAGAACCATTCGATTTATTAATCGGCTATTTTAAAGAAGATAACTTATATTTAAAAATGGCAATTTTACAATCTAGGGCTTCTTTTAAAGTTGGGTTTACAGGTGTAGATGAAAACTTATATAGAATAGAAATATCAGAAAAAACAGAAAATTTAAAATCATTTAGTTTAGAGCTAAAAAAATACTTACAACTTTTTAAGAAGCTAAAAAATTAAACTTTAAAATTAAAATTGTTTATTCTTTACGAGAAAAAAATATTTTTAGTTTAAATTAATGATAAAAGTGTAATTTTGCGCCTTATAAAATACAGAATAATGCAAAAATTTATTGGAACCGGAGTTGCCTTAGTTACGCCATTTAAAGAAGATTTAAGTGTAGATTTTGATGCGCTTATAAAATTGGTAAACTTTAACATAGACAACGGTACAGATTACCTAGTAATAAACGGTACAACCGCAGAAAGTGCGACTATTACAAAAGAAGAAAAACAAGAGATAATAAATGTTATTATAAAGACTAATAATAAGCGTTTGCCTTTAGTTTTAGGTGTTGGTGGTAATAATACAGCTTTAGTTTTAGAAGAACTAAAAACTAGAGATTTTACAGGTATTGATGGTATTCTTTCTGTAGCACCTTATTATAGTAAACCAACGCAAGAAGGTTTTTATCAACATTTTAAAGCAATTGCAGAAACTACAGATTTACCAATTATTTTATATAACGTACCTGGTAGAACTGCAAAAAATATGGAGCCAGCAACTACAATTCGTTTAGCAAATGAGTTTGAAAACATAGTTGGGGTAAAAGAAGCGGGTAATAACCAACAACAGTACAATACTTTATTAAGAGATAAACCAGAAGGTTTTTTAGTGATTTCTGGTGATGATGATTTAGCTTTAGGTGTTGCTTTAGCCGGTGGATCTGGTGTAATTTCTGTAATTGGTCAAGCTTTTCCTAAAGAATTTTCTACAATGATAAATCATGGATTAGAAGGTAACAATAAAGAGGGATATAAAATTCATTTTAAAATGATGGATGTTATAGATTATATTTTTGAAGAAAATAATCCTGCCGGAATTAAAACAGTTTTACAAGAATTAAACATTTGTAAAAACGAAGTACGTTTGCCTTTGGTAAAAGCAAGTAATGAACTTTCAGCTAAAATTTCTAAATTTGTAGCAAGTTTTTAGTATTTTTTTTAGGTAAATTAAAAGTTATTGTTTTAACATTAACAAACTTTTAGCAGGATATAAAATCTTTTTTTACGTTTTTTGTGTCATTGTTATTAGACATAATTTGCGGTCTAAAAAAAATGTTTTATTTATCCATAATTAATAACTAATTTTGCAGGATGCAAAAAATTAAAAATTTAGCGTGTTTATTGATTGTTTCACTTGTATTATTTTCATGTGGAGAATATCAAAAAGTATTAAACAAAGGTTCTGTAGAAGAACAATATAAAATGGCTGTAAAACTTTACGAAAGTAAAAAATACAGTAAAGCTTTACGTTTATTCGAAAAGGTGACACCAACTTACAGAGGTAAACCACAAATGGAGCGTATACAATATATGGTAGCACAATCTAACTTTAACGAGAAAGATTACAGTATTTCTGGTTATTATTTTGATCGATTTGCTAAAAATTACCCTAAAAGTTCTAAGAAAGAAGAAGCGGCTTTTTTATCTGCTTACAGCTATAAATTAGCTTCGCCGGTTTATAGTAAAGATCCAACAGAAACAATAAAAGCATTAGAAGCTTTTCAAAGCTTTATAAATGATTATCCAGATTCAGATAAAATAGAAGAAGCTAATCAACATTATAAAGACTTAAGATACAAGCTTCAAAAAAAATACTTTGAAATAGCAAAAACTTATTACAGAACTGCAGATTATGATATGAGAAATTATAAAGCAGCAATACAAGCTTTTGATAATTTATTAGCAGATTATTTAGGTTCTGAGTTTAAAGAAGAGGCTTTATTTTACAGGCTAAAAGCAGCACATGATTTTGTGCTAAAAAGTACAATTAGAAGAAAACCAGAAAGGGTAGATGATGCTGTTAGAGCATATGAAAAGTTAGAAAGAAATTTTCCTAAATCTAAATTTATGGAAGAGGCTAACACAATGTTAGTAACTCTAAAAGAAGAAAAAAAGGTTGCGGAAGAATTAATTGCTAAACAACTAGAATTTCAAAAAAAACAAAAAGAAACAATAATTAAGTAATTATTATGGACTATAAAGATACAAAGGCAGCATTAAGTACTGTTACTTATAACAAAAACGAAATAGAAGCTCCAACACAAAACATTTACGAAGCTATTTCTGTTATTGCCAAAAGAGCAAACCAAATAAATGCAGATTTAAAGAAAGAATTGGTTGATAAATTAGATGAGTTTGCTACTTATAACGATAGTTTAGAAGAAGTTTTTGAAAATAAAGAACAAATAGAGGTTTCTAAATTTTACGAAAAATTACCAAAACCAACTGCATTAGCTGTTGAGGAGTGGTTAAATGATAAAGTATATTTTAGAAATCCAGAAGCAGAATAATGTCTGTTTTAAGTGGTAAAAAAATCCTTTTAGGTATTACTGCTGGTATAGCAGCATATAAGACGGCTAGTTTAGTTCGTTTATTTATAAAATTAGACGCAGAGGTTAAAGTAGTTATGACACCTGCGTCTAAAGATTTTATAACACCTCTTACATTATCTACACTTTCTAAAAACCCAGTTCATTCAACTTTTTATGATAAAGAAGATGAAAATGAATTATGGAACAATCATGTAGATTTAGGTCTTTGGGCAGATTATATGGTTATTGCACCTGCAACAGCAAATACCATGTCTAAGATGGCAAACGGAACTTGTGATAATTTGTTATTAGCAACTTATTTATCTTCTAAATGCCCTGTTTACTTAGCACCTGCAATGGATTTGGATATGTACATTCATCCATCAACAAAGAAAAGTTTAGATAAATTAAAATCTTTTGGCAACACTATAATTCCTGCAACTTCTGGTGAGTTAGCTAGTGGTTTGGTAGGAGAAGGAAGAATGGCAGAACCAGAAGATATTGTGGCTTTTATAGAAAATGATATTTTATCTAAATTACCTTTAAAAGGAAAAAAACTATTATTAACTGCAGGTCCAACTTATGAGGCTATAGATCCTGTGCGTTTTATAGGAAATCATTCTTCAGGTAAAATGGGATTTGCAATTGCAAAAGCCGCAGCAAATTTAGGAGCAGAAGTCTATTTAATTTCTGGACCAAGCAATCAAAAAATAAATCATTCATTTGTAAAAAGAATAGATGTAGTTTCTGCCGAAGATATGTATGTTGCTGCTCATTCTTATTTTAATGATGTAGATATCGCAATACTTTCTGCAGCTGTTGCAGATTATAAACCAAATAATGTTGCGAGTCAGAAAATAAAAAAGAAAGATTCTTCGTTACAAATAGAATTAGCACCAACAAAAGATATTTTAGCATCTTTAGGTAAAATTAAAAAAGATCAATTTTTGGTAGGTTTTGCATTAGAAACTAATAACGAGTTAGAAAACGCAAAAGGTAAACTTAAACGTAAAAAATTAGATGCAATTGTATTAAACTCTTTACAAGACAAAGGAGCTGGTTTTGCAACCGACACAAATAAAATAACGATTATAGATAAAGATTTAAGAGAAAAATCTTTTGAATTAAAATCTAAAGTAGAAGTTGCTAAAGATATCATAAATGAAATTGTTAAGAAGATAAATGCGTAAAATTGTATTCCTTTTACTGTTATTATTTTTAGTTTTTAAGAGTAATTCTCAAGAATTAAATTCTTTAGTAACTATTAACTATAATCAAGTAGAAGGTACAAATACTCAGGTTTTTAAAACTTTAGAAAAGTCTTTATCAGAGTTTATTAATCAAACAAAATGGACTAACAAAGAAGTAAAACCAGAAGAGAGAATAGATTGTGCTTTTACAATTATTATTACCTCTAGGCAGTCTAATAGTTTTGAAGCTACTTTACAAGTACAATCTACAAGGCCAGTTTATGGTTCTACATACGCAACACCCGTTTTAAGTTTAAAAGACAACGATTTTAGCTTTAGATATAATGAGTTTGATCCTTTAATTTATAACAGAAATTCTTTTGATAATAATTTGGTATCTACCATTGTTTTTTATGCAAACGTCATTTTAGGTGCAGATGCAGATACTTTTAAGAAAAATGGTGGAGAAGTTTATTTTAAAGAAGCGCAAAACGTAATGCTACAAGCACAACAAAGTGGTCTTGCAGCTTGGCAAAATGTAGTAGGTGAACAAAATCGTTTTTTATTGATAGATAATTTTTTATCACCTAAATTAACAGCATTTAAAACGGCAACTTACAATTATCATAGAAAAGGTTTAGACAATCTTGCTTCTAATAAAAGTGATGCAAAACAAGCTATAGAAGATGCAGTAATTTCTTTAGAAAAAATATATAATAAAACAGTTGGTAATTACTTAATTCGTTTATTTTTTGATGCTAAGGCAGATGAAATTGTAAATATTTACTCTGATGGACCAGAAACCAGAAGTAAAAACAAACTAATACAAGTTGTTAAGAAAATATCTACAAACAACAATTCTAAGTGGAGAAATATTAACTAGGTTTTAGTTTCTATTATTCTTTAATTTTTATACAAATTTCACTAATTTTATTTTTCAAAATACAGAAAATTTGTTAGCACAACTATCCATAAATAACTACGCATTAATCAATCAATTATCTATTGATTTTTCTTCAGGATTATCCATTATAACTGGTGAAACAGGAGCAGGTAAGTCTATTCTTTTAGGCGCTTTGGGTTTGGTTTTAGGTAATAGAGCAGATTTATCGTCCTTAAAAGACACTACAAAAAAATGTGTTGTAGAAGCTAAAGTATCAATTGCTAATTATAATTTAGAAGACTTTTTTAACGAAGTAGATTTAGATTATGAGGCTGAAACAATTATTAGAAGAGAAATTCTTCCTTCGGGTAAATCTAGAGCTTTTGTAAATGATACTCCGGTAACTTTATCTGTATTAAATAAATTAAGAACAAAGTTGATTGATGTACATTCTCAGCATCAAACAATGGAGTTGTCAGATAACGATTTTCAGTTTTCTATTTTAGATGCTTTGGCAAAAAATAGTAAAAGAATTGCTTCTTACAAAAGAGGATTTTCTCAGCTAAATAAATTAAAAAAAGAACTTTCTAATTTAGAAAATAAAAAGAAAGAAGCCAACCAACAATACGAATACAATTTGCACCTTTTTAAAGAATTAGAAGAAGCAAATATTAAAGTTGATGAACAAGAAGAATTAGAAGAAAAATTAGAGAAATTAAATAATATAGAAGAAATAAAAACCAATTTATCTGAAGCTTTAGAAATTACAATTAACGAAGAAATTGGTATTCAGAATTTATTAAATACATTAGAGAATAGGTTGAGTAAAATAGCCGCTTTTTCTAAAGAGTATCAAGAGTTATCAGAAAGAATTACTTCTGTAAAAATAGAAATTGATGACGTTGTAAATGAATTAGAAGATGCGAATGAAAATGTAGATTTTAATCCAAATGAAGCGGAAGAAATTAATGATAGATTACAACTGTTATATAATTTACAGAAAAAACACACAGTAAGTTCTAATGCAGAATTGATCACTGTTTTTGAAGATTTATCAGAAAAAGTAGCGCAAGTAGAATCTGCAGACGAAGTTATTAATGAAAAACAAAAAGAAATAGACGACGTTTCTGGTAAGTTAGATAAAGTTGCAGATTTAATTACAAATGCAAGAACTAAATCGATACCAAAATTAAATAAAGAATTACAAGCTTTATTAAATGATTTAGGAATGGAAAACGCTCGTTTTTCAATAAAAATAACACCAACTAAAAACTATTTTGCTAACGGAAAAGATGAGTTAGAATTCCTTTTTTCTGCAAATAAAGGTGGTAGTTTTGGCGAATTGAAAAAAGTTGCTTCTGGTGGTGAGTTGTCTAGAATTATGTTATCTGTAAAAACTATTTTATCAGAAAACACACAATTGCCAACCATTATTTTTGATGAAATAGATACAGGAGTTTCTGGTGAAGTTTCTAATAAAATAGCTGCAATTATGCAAAAAATGAGTAAAAATATGCAAGTAATTGCGATTACACATTTACCACAAATTGCCGCAAAAGGAAGTAATCATTACAAAGTATTTAAAAAAGAAATAAAAGGAGTTACTACAACTAATTTAAAGCAATTATCTGTTGATGAAAGAATTAAAGAAATTGCAGAAATGTTAAGTGGTAAAGATATTTCAGAATCGGTATTAACACATGCAAAAGAATTATTGAATTAGTTTTTAAATGTCAGTTCTAGCGCAGTCAAGAACTAACAATAAAATACTATTATTCACTATTTATTAAATCCTAATTACTAAAAGATGTACAATTTACTAAAAGGAAAAAAAGGAATTATTTTTGGCGCTTTAAACGAAAACTCTATCGCTTGGAAAACAGCAGAAAGAGCTTTTGAAGAAGGAGCAGAGTTTGTACTTACCAACGCACCAGCTTCTATTAGAATGGGAGAATTAGATGTTTTGGCAAAAAAAACAAACGCTCAAATTATTCCTGCAGATGCAACATCTATAGAAGATTTAGAAAATTTGGTAGAGAAATCTATGGAGATTTTAGGAGGAAAAATAGACTTTGTTTTACACTCAATTGGTATGTCTGTAAATGTGCGTAAAAACAAACCTTACACAGACCCAAACTATAATTTTACCCAAAAAGGTTGGGATGTTTCAGCCGTTTCTTTTCATAAAGTTTTAAATGTTTTATATCATAAAAAAGCGATGAAAGATTGGGGTTCTATTGTTGCGTTAACTTATATGGCGGCGCAAAGAGTTTTTCCAGATTACAATGATATGGCAGATAATAAAGCCTATTTAGAATCAATTGCACGTAGTTTTGGTTATTATTTTGGTAGAGATTTTAAAGTGCGTGTAAATACAATTTCGCAATCTCCAACACCAACAACAGCCGGAAATGGCGTAAAAGGTTTTGATGGTTTTATTAATTTTTCAGAAAAAATGAGTCCGTTAGGCAATGCTTCTGCAGCAGATTGTGCAGATTATACCATTTCACTTTTTTCGGATTTAACAAAAAAAGTAACCTTACAAAACTTGTTTCATGATGGAGGTTTTTCAAATATGGGAGTTAGTGATGCAATAATGGAAAAGTTTGAGTAGTTTTTTTTGAAGCTATTTCCTGCTTTCGCTACTCGCTTTTTTCGTACCTCAAAAGAGCTCAAACAAACCGCTCAATCAGGGCTAAACTTGTTTGCCAACTTTTTTAAAACATAAAAAATATTTTTTAATTATCTACTTTTGCCAATAAGTTTCAAAATAAAGAACTTTTGAAACTTCGAAATTTTATAACATTTGAAGCTTTTTTTTTCCATAATTATACCCGTTTACAATCGTCCAACAGAAATAGACGAGTTGCTAGAAAGTCTTACCAAACAAGAATTTTCTAATGATTTTGAAGTTTTAATCATAGAAGATGGTTCAATCAAAAAAAGTGATTTAGTTGTAGAAAAATATAGAAGTCAGCTAGATTTAAAATATTTTTTTAAAGAAAATAGCGGAGCAGGAGCAAGTCGTAATTTTGGAATGCAAAAAGCAAACGGAAACTATTTTATCATTTTAGATTCTGATGTTATTGTGCCAAAACAATATTTATCAGAAGTAGACAAAGCTCTCAAAAATAATTTTACGGATGCTTTTGGTGGGCCAGATGCAGCTCATAAAAGTTTTACAGCATTACAAAAAGCTATTAATTATTCCATGACTTCGGTTTTAACAACTGGCGGAATTAGAGGCAAAAAACAAGCTGTTGGCAAATTTCAACCAAGAAGTTTTAATTTAGGTTTATCAAAAAAAGCATTCGAAAAAACACAAGGTTTTTCTAAAATGAAAAACGGAGAAGATATCGATTTAACTTTTAGACTTTGGAAAAACAATTGTGACACGCAACTGATAGAAAAAGCATTTGTGTATCATAAAAGAAGAAGTACAATTGCGCAGTTTTTTAAACAAACTTTTGGTTTTGGTACTGCAAGGCCTATTTTAAATAAAAAATATCCTTCCACAGCAAAACTTACTTATTGGTTTCCTTCGTTATTTATTTTAGGAATTGGTTTAAGTATTCTTTTAGCAATCTTAGGTTATAATCAATTATTGTATTTCTACGGGTTTTATTTTTATCTAATTTTTTTAGATTCTTTAAAACAGAATAGGAATTTAAAGGTCGCTTTTTTAAGTATGTTTACTTCTTTAACTCAGTTTTTAGGATACGGATTAGGTTTTTTGCAATCGCAGTTTTATCCGAAGAAAAATAAGTAATTTTATTAAAAAATCTCGAATGCGCTCTACCTGATTGAGATTGAAAATGTCTTATTTAAAAAAAGCTTTCGACTTTTCCCAATAAACATCCATTTCAGTTAAAGACATGTCGGCAAGTTCTTTGCCATCTTTTTTAGCTTCTTGCTCTAAAAATTGAAAACGATTGATAAATTTTTTATTCGTTTTTTCTAAAGCATTTTCTGGATTTACGCCAATAAAACGAGCGTAATTAATCATAGAAAATAAAACATCACCAAATTCTTTTTCGGTGTTTTCTTTATTACCTGCTTTAATTTCTTCGTTTAATTCGGTAAGTTCTTCTTGTACTTTTGCCCAAACTTGTTCTGGTTTTTCCCAATCAAAACCAACACCTTTTACTTTTTCTTGTATTCTACTAGCTTTTACAACAGCTGGTAAGCTTTTAGGAACACCTTCTAAGACAGATTTGTTTCCTTCTTTTAATTTTAATTGTTCCCAATTGCGTTTTACTTCTTCTTCGCTTTCTGCAACTACATCACCATAAATATGCGGATGTCTGTGTACTAGTTTATCAGAAATTGTATTGGCAACATCTGCTATATCAAAAGCATTTTTTTCGCTTCCAATTTTAGCATAAAAGACGATGTGCAAAAGCACATCGCCTAATTCTTTTTTTATTTCTGGTAAATCATTATCTAAAATTGCATCAGCTAGTTCATACGTTTCTTCTATTGTAAGATGACGTAAACTTTCTAAAGTTTGTTTTTTATCCCACGGACACTTCTCTCGAAGATCATCCATAATATCTAACAATCTATTAAAAGCCGCTAACTGATCTTTTCTAGAATTCATTATGATTCGGTTTCTGTTTCTTCTGTTTTTTCTTCTACTTCAGAAAAGTCCATACCAGCTTTTACCAAAATATTAAACCACTGTATTACTTTTTTTATGTTAGAAGAGTATACTCTTTCTTCATCATAATCAGGTAAAACTTCTGCAAAAAAAGCAGTTAATTTTTTAGCATTTTCTTTATGAGATAAAGCTTCTTTACCTTCTGTTTGTTTAAACATAGAAGTAAAAACATCTAATAAAGGTACATCTTCTTCATATGTGTAGATAGCAATGTTTTCTAATAAACTTACGTTTTGAGTAGCGTTTATAGCTAAACGTTTGTTGTCTAATAAAGATTCTGCAATTACTGCATTTTTAGTTTGTGAGATTACCTGAAATAATCCTGGTTTACCTGTTACTGCTATTATTTTACTAAATTCCATTTATATAATTATTTGTCTTTTAGACTATTTGCCTTTTTTTACATTAGGAAAACGCATTCTATATTCTGCTCTAATTTTTCCTTTAGAAACATTTTCTAGTTTCTTTTTTATCAATCTTTTCTTTAGAGATGAAAGTTTGTCTGTAAATAAAATTCCATCAATATGATCGTATTCGTGTTGAAAAACTCTAGCAGCTAAACCATCTAAAGTTTCTGTGTGCTTTTTAAAGTCTTCGTCTTGATATTCTATAGTAATTTTTGGTTTACGAAAAACATCTTCTCTAACTTCTGGTATGCTTAAACAACCTTCGCTAAAAGCCCATTCATCACCTTCTTCTTCTAAAATTTTAGCATTTATAAATACCTTATTAAAGTTTTTTAAAGCTTCTCTATCTTTATCGGATAAATCTTCATCTTCAGCAAAAGGAGAAGCATCAATAATAAATAAACGAATTGATTTACCTATTTGAGGTGCAGCCAAACCAACACCAGAAGCGTTGTACATGGTTTCCTTCATGTTAGAGATAAGTTTTTCTAATTCTGGATAATCTGCATCGATATCAGTTGCTACTTTACGTAATACTGGATCTCCGTATGCTACAATTGGTAAAATCATGTCTTTATTTTTTAAGGTTCGCAAAAGTACAATTTAGAATTACGAATTACGAATTTTTGAATTACGATTTTTTTAGAAGTAATATTTTTATAGTTGTTTTAACATTTTACAACAATTTTAAAATAACAATATTTTATTATTTGTTATATAAATACGATTGTAAAATAATAGTGGCACTAATCTCATCAACCAAAGCTTTATTCCTTCGTTGTTTTTTATTAAGACCACCATCTATCATAGTTTGAAAAGCCATTTTAGATGTAAAACGTTCATCAATTCTTATGAGTGGTATTTGAGGTATTTGTTTTTTTAATTCTTTTAAAAAAGGAACAATTAAAGTTTCACTTTCACTATTAGTATTGTTTAACTGTTTGGGTTTACCAACAATAAAAAGTTCTACATTTTCTTTGGTAATATATTCTTTTAAAAAAAGAATTAATCCTTCTGTATTTACGGTTGTTAAGCCAGAAGCAATAATTTGCAATTCATCAGTAACAGCAATACCAGTTCTTTTTTTACCAAAATCAATAGCGAGAATTCTACCCAAGTTAATTTTTTTTACAAAAATAAAAGTTATAATTCAATAATTAAAATATAATAGAATAAGTTAACTGATTAAAAGTTAGAATTTAGCAGATTATTTACACAACAGCATTTTAAACAACAAGAAATAATCTGTTTAAAAAACGTATATTCGTTCTTGTTTTTTGCGGATAAATTTATATTTGCACAAATTAATTTATCAGGATGAAAGAAATTAGAGAAATCATAGAAGCAGCTTGGGAAAACCGTGAGTTGTTAAAAGAAGAAAATACAACTAATACAATTAGAAAAGTTGTAGATTTATTAGATAAAGGAGAGTTAAGAGTTGCAGAGCCAATAGAAGGTGGATGGCAGGTAAATGAATGGGTTAAAAAAGCCGTAGTTTTATATTTCCCTATTCAAAAAATGGAAACTTTAGAAGCAGGTATTTTTGAGTATCATGATAAAATGCCATTAAAAACAGATTATGCATCACAAGGTGTACGTGTAGTTCCTGGTGCATCTGCTCGTCAAGGATCTTACCTTTCTCCTGGTACTATTTTAATGCCAAGTTATGTAAATATTGGTGCTTATGTAGATGAAGGTACAATGGTAGATACTTGGGCAACAGTTGGTTCTTGTGCGCAAATTGGTAAAAACGTACACTTATCTGGTGGAGTTGGTATTGGTGGTGTTTTAGAGCCATTACAAGCAGCACCAGTTATTATAGAAGACGGAGCGTTTTTAGGTTCTAGATGTATAGTTGTAGAAGGTGTAAGAGTAGAAAAAGAAGCTGTTTTAGGTGCTAATGTTGTGTTAACAATGAGTACTAAAATTATAGATGTTACTGGTGATGAGCCTGTAGAAATGAAAGGTGTTGTACCTGCAAGATCTGTAGTTATTCCTGGTAGTTATACAAAAAAGTTTGCAGCAGGAGAATATAATGTACCTTGTGCATTAATTATTGGTAAAAGAAAAGAAAGTACCAATAAAAAAACATCTTTAAACGATGCATTGCGTGAGTATGATGTAGCCGTTTAAGAAAAATTAAACTATGATAAAGATTACTGCTATTATACCTACTTTAAATGAAGAATTTCATATTGAAGAGGCTATCGAATCTGTTCTTTTTGCTGATGAAATTATTGTAATAGATTCTTTTAGTACGGATAATACAGTTGCTTTAGCAGAAAAATATAATGTAAAAATCATCAAACGAAAGTTTGATGATTTTTCTTCTCAAAAAAACTTTGCAATAAGTAAAGCAACAAATTCTTGGATTTATGTTTTAGATGCAGATGAAAGAGTCTCAAAAGAACTTAGAGAAGAAATTTTAAAAGCAGTTAAAAATCCTAAAGATTTTGTAGGTTTCTCTTTTAATAGAGATTTCTATTTTATGAATAAACAAATTAAGTTTGGTGGTTACAGTAATAACAAAGTAATTCGTTTATTTGATAAAAATTTTTCTAGATATAATGGGAGCTTAGTACATGAAAAAATTATAACTGACGGAAAAATTGGTGAGATAGAAACACCTATAAAACACTATTCTTATAAGAACTTTAGTCACCATTTAACTAAGGTTCAAAACTATAAAGAGTTACAAGCCAAAGAGCTTTTTGCACAAGGAAAAAAATCTTCTTTATTTAAAATTATTGTAAAACCCAAAACAAGATTTTTAACTCATTATTTTTTTAAATTAGGTTTTTTAGACGGTTTTAGAGGTTTTGTAATTGCAGCAATTCAGTCTTACGGTATTTTTATTAAATATGTAAGTCTAAGACTACTTCAAAAGAAAATGAAGTAATAACTTAGACTAATTTTATTTTATCCTTTTACAATACCAAACTTTGTAGTACTAGTTTTAGAAGTTCTAGTATTTTTTCTAATATCATTATTTATTTTCCAACTCTTCTCATTAGCATATCCACGCGGATGATCTAAATGAATAACAATTGCACTGTATCTAATTTGCTTAGATTTTATACCTAAATTAACCAACCTTTCACCCAACTCTCTATCTTGTCCACCATACTGCATACGTTCATCAAAACCATTTACAGCAATAATGTCTTTTTTCCATCCAGAAGCGTTATGGCCATTCCAAGTTGGTTTAGTTGGTGTAACAAAATTTAAAAATTTAGCTTTTAAGCCGCTATGTTTTAGTTTATTGTTTTTAAAAGTTTTAGTTAATCCATTTTTGCTTAACCAATCAATAGAAAAACAATCATTACTTTCAATATCTTGTTTAGATATTAGTTTAGAAATATTCATTGGCAACATAAAATATCCTCCAGATAAAAAATAACCTTCTTCTTTATAAGTGTCATGAACCTGAATAAAATCTTTTCTAGGGATACAATCTCCATCAGACATTATTATATAGGGAGCCTTACATGCAATAATAGCTTTGTTTAAGATTTGAGATTTTTGAAACCCATTGTCTTCATGCCAAACATGAGTAATAGGGTATTTTACCTCTTTAGATAATTTATCTATAGTAATTTTAGTTTCTTCTTTAGAACCGTCATCAGCAATAACAATTTCAAAATTGTTATAAGTTTGTTGGTTATAACCCCATAAAACTTTTTTTAACCATTCAACAGAATTGTAGGTACTAATAATTACAGAAATATTCGGCTTCATCATAAATAGAAAATAAACACAAAAATAGTAATGATTTCTTTATTAAATGAAAATTAATGATAGAGTATTTTTAAAAAATAAAAAAAAATCAATTAGAACTAGACTAATAAATAGGTAAAGCTATTTTGCGTAAAATATATTATGTAGTAGATTTGCACAAAATTAAATAGGCAGATTATTTTAAAAATTATCTTCTGTTTTACAATTTAAGAAAGTAAATTCATGCAAAAACAATTCTTTAAAGAAGCCATTTCATCAGAAATATTTAATGTTATATCTAAAGCATCAAAACAATTACAATTAGAAAGTTATGTAATTGGTGGTTTTGTAAGAGATTTTATTTTAAAAAGAGGCAAAGCAAAAGACATAGATGTTGTTGCTGTTGGTAGCGGTATAGATTTAGCTTTACAAGTTTCTAAATTGTTGCCAAATAAACCAAAGGTGCAGGTTTTTAAAACTTACGGAACAGCAATGTTGCGTTATAAAGACATAGAAATAGAGTTTGTTGGTGCTAGAAAAGAATCTTATACAGAAGATAGTAGAAACCCAGAAGTAACAGCAGGTACTTTACAAGATGACCAAAATAGAAGAGATTTAACAATTAATGCTCTTGCTTTAAGTTTAAATGAAGATAATTTTGGTGAGCTTTTAGATCCGTTTAACGGTATTGAAGACTTAAAAAATAAGGTAATAAAAACCCCTTTAAATCCTGATATTACTTATTCTGATGATCCTTTAAGAATGATGCGTGCCATCCGTTTTACTACACAATTAAATTTTAATATTGATGAAGATTCTTTAAAAGCAATAAAAAGAAATGCTTACAGATTAAAAATAATTACAAGAGAAAGAATTGTTGTAGAACTAAATAAGATTTTAGAATCGCCTAAACCTTCTATAGGTTTTTTACTTTTAGAAAAAACGGGGTTATTAAAGCAAATTTTACCAGAATTAATAGCTCTAAAAGGAGTAGAAGAAGTTGAAGGTCAAAAACATAAAGATAATTTTTATCATACATTAGAGGTTGTAGATAATATTGCAAAAAACACAGATGATGTTTGGTTAAGATGGGCTGCTCTTTTGCATGATATAGGAAAAGCACCCACAAAGAAATTTAATAAAAAAGTAGGTTGGACATTTCATTCTCATGAATTTGTTGGGTCTAAAATGGTCTATAAATTATTTAAACGTTTAAAAATGCCTCTGAATAATAAAATGAAATTTGTTCAGAAAATGGTTTTTTTAAGTTCTAGACCTATTGTTTTAGCAACAGATGTAACAGATTCTGCAGTAAGGCGTTTGGTGTTTGATGCGGGTGATGATATTAATTCTTTAATGACATTGTGTGAAGCAGATATAACTACTAAAAACCCAATAAAATTTAAAAGATATCATAACAATTTTGAGTTAGTAAGGATTAAAATAAAAGAGGTAGAAGAGCGTGATAAAGTACGAAACTTTCAACCTCCTGTTTCCGGAGAAGAAATTATGAAAGCTTTTAATTTAGAACCTTGTAGAGAAATTGGTAAAATAAAAGAAGCCATTAAAGAAGCTATTTTAGATGGTAAAATACCAAACGAGCATGAAGCTTGTTATCAATTTATGATTGAAAAAGGGAAAAAATTAGGCTTAACAATTGCTTAAATAATTAATCTACCCAATTTAGAAATTTAGGCGAATTTTGATCTAAAAGTCTTGGCTTTGTTTTATTTAAAAAATTACCATTTAAAACAATTTCGTATTTTTCTAAATAAGCTAATGCCATTACTTTAGCGTTAAAAACGTCTTGTGCATATTCATGACATTTTTTTCTTGAAAAATCGGAATATTTTTCGATGGCTAAAGCCAATTCAGATGCATTGTTTGATAAATAACCAACATCTTTAGTTACAATTTCTGATAAAGAACCATAAGGTGTTCCAAAAACAGGACAACCGTAATATAAACTTTCTGTAATTGCTAAGCCAAAAGGTTCGTGCCATTTTACAGCAAAAACAAGACCTCTGGATTCGTTTAAAATATCAAACTTTTTTTCACCGCCAACCATTCCGTAAAAAGAAGCTCTTGGTGTAAAGGTAAAGCGCATTCCCATATTTACATTAAAACGAACTCCGCCTAAAACTTTAAGTTTTTCTTTTTTTGTTTTCTTGATAGTATTTATTGCGCCTTGTACATTTTTAACTCTCCAAGCCGCTTTTCCTAAAAAGTGAAAATAATTTTTAGGTGTTTTTAATGTCGGTTTTTTGTATTCACTCCAATCTAATCCATTATGAACATAAGAATTAGAATTATATCTTTCTGCATGGTTTTTAGAAACAAATATAGCGTTAGAGTCCAAGTCTTTTTTATTACCATTACCATGTATGGTAAGTACATAAGGTTTAGTAAGTGTTTTTAGGTTTTTAGGTGTAAAATTAAAATGAACAATATCTATATTATCTGGTATCTGACTTAAAATATCTTTTTCTTCATCAATATGTATTACATCAGCAAAATTACAATAAGATCCTTTTTTTACTAAAAAAGTAATTTTATGACCTAAGTTATTTAATTCTTTACCTAAGCTCCAAACAACTCTTTCTGTTCCACCATAAAGAGTTACAGGAATACTCCCTTTATTAACAATTAAAATATGCATGGTGTTATTTAAGTTGTTTGGTTTTTTGCAAATAAGAATTCATTATCAATATAGATAATAGTTTTTCTAATTTTTTGTCTTTAAACTGTAATGTCCAATTTTGGGCATTTTTAATTATTTTTTCTGCTTCGGAGGTGTTTTTAGAATAAAAATCCATTTTTTCCTCTACATCAGAATAATCATCTTTTATAAGAACATAATGAAAATTAGGAATAAGTTTACCTTCCATATACCAAGTTTCAAACTTTGGTTTTGGCATAAAACATAAAGAGTTAGAAGACATAATCCATTTTAAATTTGTGGCAACATCATGGCCTTCTATAGAAAGAATAAATTTATATTCTAGTTGCTCTTTTATGCTGATAAAAGGTTTTACCCATTCTGGTTTGCTGTTTCCTAAAGTTAAACTACCTACATTAAAATTAGGTTTGTCATAAAATTTTTCAACTAAAGATACTCTATTTTCTTTGTGTACCATGCCTCGCCAAATAATTTCATTTTTCTTTTCAGAAAAATTTAAATCATCATCTATAAAATTAAAATGTCTAAAAGAATTTAATTTTAAAAGGATAGAATTACCATTATGATGAATAGGTCTACTTTTTACAAAGGTTGGTTTTTCTTGATTTACATCAATATCGCCAAATTTATAATTGATTTTTAGTTTTTTATCAAAATATCTAATAATTTTTATCAAATCATAATAATAAAAACTCTTATTGTTTTTTAATTTAATATCTTCAATTTTAATAGAACTAGCAGGTATTTCTATCTCTTTAAGACTATTGTTTAAATAATAATTAAGTCTAGTTTCTATAACTTCTTTAGGGTATTTATTTTTTAAGTTTAGCCAATACTTAAGGTTATTTCTGAATAAAAACTTTGGTAATAAGTCTATAAAAGCATTACTAATGTAATAGAATAATTTAATGCGTTTTATTTTATTTATAAAACTTTTCATCATTTTTAAGATAAAGATTGCATAGATACTAATTTAAAATACTCACCTTTTTTGGCTAATAATTCTTCATGTTTTCCTTGTTCTACAATTTTACCTTTTTTCATTACCACAATTTTATCTGCTTTTTGTATGGTAGATAAGCGGTGTGCGATAACTAAAGAAGTTCTATTTTGCATCATTTTATCTAAAGCCACTTGTACTAATTGTTCCGATTCTGTATCTAGAGCAGAAGTTGCTTCATCTAAAATCATTATTGGTGGATTTTTTAAAACTGCTCTAGCGATTGATAAACGTTGTTTTTGTCCGCCAGAAAGAGTGTTTCCGCTATCACCAATATTTGTGCTAAATTTTTCTGGTAAATTTTGAATAAATTCATTGGCATTTGCAATTTCCGAAGCTTCTAAAATAGCTTCATCTGTTGCTTTCTCGGTGCCTAATTTAATGTTGTTTGCAATGGTATCATTAAATAAAATAGAATCTTGAGTAACTATACCCATTAAACTTCTTAAAGATTTTTTGCTAATGTCTTTTATATTTTCACCATCAATAGAAACCTCACCTTTATTAACATCATAAAAACGAGTAACCAAATTTGCTAAGGTAGATTTTCCGCTACCAGATTGGCCAACTAAGGCTACTGTTTCTCCTTTTGTAACGGTTAAAGAAAAGTTTTGTATGACAAAATCATCTTTATATTTAAAAGAAATGTTTTTAAATTCAATTTTATTGTTAAAACTGTTTTTAACAATAGCGTTTGGTTTGTCTTTAATGTTGTTTTCTGTGTTTAAAACTTCCATTATTCTTTCTGCAGAAGCATCTCCTTTCTGAATATCAGAAAATGTAGACGCTATTGCTTTTACTGGGTTTAAAACCAAGTAGAATAAACCAATGTAACCAAAAAATTCTTGTGGTTGCATATCGCTATTGTCACCTAAAACTAATTTACCACCGTACCATAAAATAGCTATAATTGTAGTAACTCCTAGAAATTCGCTCATTGGTGATGCCAATGATTTTCTATGAATAACTTTTGTCATTAAGTTACTATATTTTTTGGTAGAGTTATTAAATTTACTTTCAATTTTCTCTTCTGCATTAAAAGCCTTAATAACACGCAAACCAGTTAGAGTTTCTTCTATAAAAGACAAAAAATTACCTGTTTCTTGTTGTGCTAATAAAGAGTTTGCTTTTAATTTTTTACTTATTGATGAAATTATAAAACCAGAAACTGGCAATAAAATAAAAACAAATAAAGTTAATTTTACACTTATAGCAAACATAGAAATAAGTGTAAAAATTATAGTTAATGGTTCTCTAACAATAGTTTCTAATGATGTTAAAAAGGTAGTTTCTACTTCTTTTACATCTGCTGTTAATCTTGCAATTGTATCTCCTTTTTTCTTTTCAGAAAAATAGGCTATCGGTAACTCTAAAATTTTATGATATAATTTATCTCTAATGTCTTTAACAACACCATTTCTAAGAAAAGCAAGAACAAAAGAAGCTAAATATCTAAATAAATTTTTAAAGAAAAATAGACTAAATGATAATATGCATATAAATAGCAAAGCTTTATCAATGCCTCCTGTTTCTAACATGTTTGTAACAGAATAATTGATAGAGCCTTGTACGTAATCGTATATACTACTTATACCTTTGTATACTGGTTTTTGATGTACTTTTTCTTCTTTACCAAATAAAATTCCTAAAACAGGAATAAAACCTAGAACAGATAGTACATTAAAAATGGCATATAAAATATTAAAGAACACATTTAACCATGCAAATTTTTGATAAGGTTTTGCAAACTTTATAATGTCTTTAAAGTATGTCATTTATAAATTTAATTCTTTTATAATTCTCTGAATTTTTGCATCTAACTCTGCTTCTGTAGTTATAGCATTTTTTTCATCATCTAAAGAAGTGTTTACACTAAAATAGAATTTTATTTTTGGTTCTGTACCACTTGGTCTTGCTGCAATTCTTGTACCAGATTCTGTTTGATAAATTAGTACGTTAGATTTTGGCATATCAATAGTTGTTACTTCTCCGGTAATAAGATTTTTCTTAGTTGATGCTTGATAATCACAAAGTGATTCTATCTTTTCTCCATCTATTTCTTTTATAGGATTGTTACGCATATCACTTAACATTTGCTGAATTTCTGCAGCTCCATCCATTCCTTTTTTAGTAATAGAAATTAAATGTTCTTTATAGAATTTGTTTTCTATGTATATGTTTAATAATTCTTCATAAAAAGAACTGTCATTCTGTTTAGCATATGCTGCAACCTCACAGGCTAAAAGAGTTGCAGTTACTGCATCTTTATCACGCACAAAATCTCCTACCATGTAACCAAAACTTTCTTCACCACCACCAATAAAGTCTAGTTCAGGGAAATCTCTTACCATTTTAGCAATCCATTTAAAACCAGTTAAACCAACCTTTGTACTAACACCATAACTAGCAGCAACGTCATTAACTAATTCTGTAGAAACAATTGTAGATCCAACAAATTGTTTACCATTAATTTTATCTTCTTCTTGCCATTTTTTTAATAAGAAATCTGTCATAACAACCATTGTTTGGTTACCATTCATTAATTTCATATTTCCATCTAAATCTCTAACAGCAACACCTAATCTATCACAATCTGGGTCTGTACCTATTACAATATCAGCACCTATTTCATTAGCTAGTTTTGTAGCCATTTCTAAAGCTTCTGGTTCTTCTGGGTTAGGTGATTTTACGGTAGGAAAATCTCCGTTAGGAACTCTTTGTTCTTCAACAATATGTACATCTGTATATCCTGCATTTTTTAAGGCATCAGGTACAGACATAATTGATGTTCCGTGTAAAGAAGTGAAAACTATTTTTAAGTTTTTTCTATCTATATCATCAGATAAAGAACCATTTTTTACAGACTCTGCAATAAACGCATCATCTACATCTTTACCAATAACTTCAATTAGACTTTCATTTGCATCAAAATTAATTTCGGAAAAATCTAAAGCATTTACATTACCAATAATTCCACTATCATGCGGAGGAACAATTTGTCCACCATCTGCCCAATAAACTTTATATCCATTATATTCTGGTGGGTTGTGAGAAGCTGTTAAAACAATACCTGCATCGCAACCTAAGTGACGAACGGCAAAAGATAATTCTGGAGTTGGTCTTAAGTCTTCAAATAAAAATACTTTAATACCATTGGCAGATAAAACATCTGCAACAACTTTAGCAAATTTTTTACTGTTGTGTCTACAATCAAACGCAATTACTACGCTAATTACTTCTTTTTTAACGTTTTCTAATAAATAATTAGACAAACCTTGTGTTGCTCTACCTAACGTATATTTGTTAATACGGTTAGTTCCGGCACCCATAACACCACGCATACCACCTGTACCAAACTCCATGTCTTTATAGAATCTATCGGCCAAATCATCTGGGTTGTTAGTAATTAATTCATTAATTTCTGCTTGAGTTTCAGCATCAAAAGTTGCTGTTAACCATTGTTTCGCTTTGTCTAAAATATTGTCCATAGAATTTATAAATTTTTCAGTTAATTGATATACAAATATACAGTTTAGAAATTGAGTTTTTCTTTAATACTATAGTGTTTTTCGTTACTTTTTGTTTTTATGATGAGTTCTCCGATAAACCCTGCCAAAAATAATAAAGTTCCTAAGATCATAGAGGTTAATGCAATATAAAACCAAGGATTATCTGTAATTAAGATAGTTTTAATACCATTAAATACTTTGTATAGCTTAGAAGCACCAATATAAAAGGCCGAAGTTGTACCAAAAAGAAACATAAATGTACCCCAAAGACCAAAAAAATGCATGGGTCTTTTACCAAATTTAGATAAAAAAGAAATGGTAATTAAATCTAAAAAACCATTTACAAATCTATCCATTCCAAATTTAGTAACTCCATATTTTCTGGCTTGGTGTTGTACTACTTTCTCTCCAATTTTATTAAAACCTTCGTTTTTTGCTAAAACAGGAATATACCTATGCATTTCTCCGCTAACTTTTACGGCTTTTACAACTTCGTTTTTGTAAGCTTTTAATCCGCAATTAAAATCATTTAACTTTAAGCCAGATGTTTTTCTTGCGGCTGCGTTAAATAATTTAGAAGGTATGTTTTTAGTTACAACATTGTCGTATCTTTTCTTTTTCCAACCAGAGATAAGATCGAAATCTTGTTTGATAATTAAATCATATAATTCAGGAATTTCATCAGGATTGTCTTGTAAATCTGCATCCATAGTAATTACTACGTTTCCTTTAGCTATTTCAAAACCAGCATCTAAAGCTTGACTTTTACCGTAGTTTTTCTGAAAACGAATGCCTTTTACTTCTTTGTATTTAGATGATAATTTTTTAATAACATTCCAAGAAGTATCTGTACTACCATCATCAATAAAAATAATCTCATATAAATAGCGATTGGACTGCATAACTTTTGCAATCCAATCGTATAATTCTTGTAAAGATTCTTCTTCGTTAAGAAGTGGTATTACTACCGAAATATCCATGTAATTTCTTTTAAAGAGGTGTAAAGTTACAAACTTTCTTGTTTTAACTTTAAAACATTCTTTAGCTTTATGTTTTTTTTAATAAGTTTCTTCTTCAGATTTTTTCATTATTGCAGCCACTATTGCAGAGATAATAAAGCCTATAAAAGCAGAAAACCCTAACATCATTGCAGATGAAATAAGTGGTGTTTGAAATTTTTCTGTCATTTCTAATGCAGCTTCAATTTGCTCTTCTGTCATACCAGCATCATACCACGTTTGCTTTTGAAATTCTATAGCTTGTTGTTGAAAATCTGGTTCTATTACATTCATAAAAAGCAATATGTATACTACTGTAATTACTGCACTAACCATTGTAATTCCCATTCCTATTTTTACACCTTGTCCCCAAGAAATAAAACCGTCAGAATCATTTTTATATTTTTTTATACCAAGAACAATTAATACAATCATAGCAATAATACTAACTATACTATTTATCCAGTTTAGTTCTAATAATTGCCCGGTAGCAAAAAGTACTAAATGGGTAACAACGCCAATTAGACCTAAATAGAGACCGTAATTTAAAATTATACTTTTACTGTTAGCTTGATTTTCCATTTTTTTAAAGATTTAGTTAGTTATACAAATATATTAATTTAGTTGTTGATAGTTTTATTTTTTCTAATTTATTGATTACCAACAGAACAATTCATTAGTAGTAAGCCTGTTTAAAATGTTACAAAAAATAATGCTTTTTTTAATTGTTTAAATGAAAATCTATTGTAAATTTGCAGCCGGCAAGTCCTACACAACTAGCTCCCTTTGAATCCTCCAGGGCGGGAACGCAGCAAAGGTATTAGGTTGTAGCAGTGTGATGTAGGTAGCTTGCCTTTTTTTATGCACTAAATTTAAATTCTTTATAATTTAGTTTCCTTAACCATCTTTTTAAGATATTTGCCAAAAAATATAAAACATGTCTAAAGTTGTATTAATTACAGGAGCTTCTTCTGGTATAGGAAAATCTATTGCTATTTTTTTAACAGAAAAAGGGTATAATGTTTACGGAACAAGTAGAAATCCTAAAAATATAGAAAGCTTTCCTTTTAAGTTAATTGCTTTAGATGTTTTAAAGGTTGATACTATAAATGATGCTGTTAATTTTATTATTAAACAAGAAGGTAAATTAGATATCTTAATTAATAATGCTGGAATGGGAATTACTGGCCCAATAGAAGACACACCAACAGATGAAATGCGTGCTGTTTTTAATACCAATCTTTTTGGAGCTATTGATGTTATGAAAGCTGTTTTACCACAAATGCGCCAACAAAAATCTGGTGTTATTGTAAATGTAACTTCTATTGCTGGTTATATGGGGTTGCCTTTTAGAGGATTGTATTCTGCAACAAAAGGGGCTTTAGAAACGATAACAGAAGCAACAAGTATGGAGGTAAAACCTTTTGGAATTAAAGTTGTTTGTGTTGCGCCAGGAGATTTTGCAACCAATATTGCTGCAGGTAGATATCATACACCTGTTTTTGAAAATTCTGCTTATAAAGAGAATTATCAAATGAATTTAGATTTAATGGATGCTCATGTTAGTGAAGGCATGGATCCGATAGAAATGGCAAAGGCTGTGCATAGAATTATAGAAACTAAAAATCCAAAAATACATTATAAATTAGGTGGTTTTTTAGAGAAGTTTTCTATTGTTTTAAAACGAATTTTACCAGATAGAGTTTATGAAAAAATGTTAATGAACCATTATAAATTATAGTCTTTTAAATTCTTTTTTGTTTAAAAATGATACAAAATAGTTTTATTTCACTTCTAAAGTTTATAGTCTAGTAACTATCTTTGCATTAGGGATTGAAGCATTTGTTTGAGCTCTTTTGTGAAGAATGAACAAAAAGCGAGTGCGTAAAGCCCGACCTTTAGGGAATGCCCAAAAAAATAAAATTCACACGTAAATAAATATAAATGAAATTTTTTATTGATACTGCAAATTTAGAGCAAATTAAAGAAGCGCAAGCATTAGGTATTTTAGATGGTGTAACTACAAATCCATCTTTAATGGCTAAAGAAGGAATTACTGGCGAAACAAATATTATTAACCATTACAAAGCAATTTGCGAGTTGGTAGATGGTGATGTTTCTGCAGAAGTTATTTCTACAGATTTTGACGGAATGGTAAAAGAAGGTGAAGCTTTGGCTGCTTTAAATCCGCAAATTGTAGTAAAATTACCTATGATTAAAGATGGTGTAAAAGCGTGTAAATATTTTTCATCTAAGGGAATTAAAACCAACGTAACTTTAGTGTTTTCTGCAGGTCAAGCATTATTGGCTGCAAAAGCAGGAGCAACGTATGTTTCTCCGTTTATTGGTCGTTTAGATGATATTTCTACAGACGGTTTAAATTTAATTGCAGAAATTCGTCAAATTTATGATAATTATGGTTTTGAAACAGAAATTTTAGCAGCTTCTGTACGTCATACAATGCATATTATAGATTGTGCAAAATTAGGATCTGATGTAATGACAGGACCTTTAAGTGCAATAGAAGGTTTGTTAAGACACCCTTTAACAGATAGTGGTTTAGCTAAGTTTTTAGCAGATTACCAAAAAGGAAACTAACCAACGTAGTTGGTTTTTGTATAAAATTGGTCAGAAAGTAGAAAAGTTATTTTTTACTTTCTGACTTTTTTGTCTTTAATAATTTTTGACTTTGTAACTTTGTCTCTTTGTAAATTATATTAATGTATCCTAAAAAAGAACTCGCACAAATTGTAATATCTGCATGTCATCAATTTAAAATTGATACGGTTGTTATTTCTCCAGGTTCTCGTAATGCTCCTTTAACTATTGGCTTTTCTAATCATGCAGAAATAGAGGCTTTAAGTGTTGTAGATGAGCGTTGTGCTGCTTTTTTTGCTTTGGGTATTGCTCAGCAAAAGCAAAAACCAGTAGCTGTTATTTGTTCTTCTGGTTCTGCTTTGTTAAATTATTATCCGGCTATTGCAGAAGCATTTTATAGTAATATTCCGTTGGTGGTAATATCTGCAGATAGACCTAAACATTTAATAGATATTGGCGATGGGCAAACCATCCGTCAAGAAAATGTATATGAAAAGCATATTTTATTTTCTGCCAATTTAATAGAAAGTGATAAGTTTAAAACAATTAATAGTCAGTTAATAGGAGAGGCTTTACAAATAGCTATTTCGCAAAAAGGACCTGTGCATATAAATGTACCTTTTGATGAGCCTTTGTATGAAACTGTACAAGAAATGAATCATTTTAATTTTCCGCATATTTCTATGAATTCTTTAGATAATTCTCATATAAATTATGATAATTTATCTAAGATTTGGAATGAAGCAGAAAAGAAAATGATTGTTGTAGGTGTTAATTATCCTGATGATGAATTGCATCAATTAATGGATGTTTTTGCCGAAGACGAATCTGTTTTAATTTTAACAGAAACAACTTCTAATTTGCACCATAAAAAAGCGATAAACTCTATAGATCAATTAATTTTTTCTTTGGATGATAATCAGTTTAAAGATTTAAAACCAGAAGTGTTAATTACTTTTGGTGGAATGATTGTTTCTAAAAGGATAAAGCAATTTTTAAGAAAACAACAACCAAAACATCATTGGAATATTGATGAGAAAAAAGCGATGAACACGTTTTTTTGTTTATCTGAATTTATACAAATTAAACCTGTAGATTTTTTTACAGAATTTAATAAGTCAATTATAAAAAAAGAGAGTAATTATCAACCTAAATGGTTACAAATTCGTGATAAAAGAAGAGTTAAACATGCTGAATATTTATCAAAAACAAAACATTCAGATTTTAAAGCTTTTCAACAGATTTTAGAAAGTGTGCCTAAAAATTGTCAGTTGCAAATTAGTAACAGTGCAATTATTAGATATGCTCAATTATTTTCTATAGATAAAACGAATACAGTGTTTTGTAATAGAGGTACAAGTGGAATTGACGGAAGTACATCTACAGCAATAGGAGCTGCTTTTGCAAATAAAAATCAAACAGTTTTTATTACCGGAGACATCAGTTTTTTTTATGACAGTAATGCTTTGTGGAATAAAAATATTCCTAAAGATTTTAGGATTATTTTAATTAATAATTCTGGTGGAGGAATTTTTAAAATTATTCCTGGACCAAAAACAACAAATGCTATACAATATTTTGAAACACCACATAATTTAACTGCAGAACATTTGTGTAAGATGTATAATTTTGATTATCTAAAAGCAGATTCTACAGCAGCAGTTACAGAGCAATTAATAGGTTTTTATGAAACATCAGAAAAGCCAAAAATTTTAGAAATCTTTACGCCAAGTGAAGAAAATGATTTAATTTTAAAAGAATATTTTAAACAAATACAATAATGGATTCACAAGAAGATTATCAAGAAGGAGATATTAAATTAAAAGAAGGAGAAAAAGTGCAGTTGGTAATTGAAACTGAAACTCGTTTAGGTTATACTGTTTTAATTAATGATGAGTATGATGGTTTACTTTTTAGAAGTGAAGTTTATCAAGATTTAGAAGAAAACATGGAAGTTACCGGATATGTTAAAAATATTCGTGAAGACGGTAAGATAGATGTTTCTTTAAGGCCACAAGGTTTTAGAAATGTAATTGATTCTGATGTAGAAAAAGTATTAGAAAAACTTAAAAAAAGTAGAGAAGGTTTTTTATTGTTAACAGATAAAAGTTCGCCAGATTCTATTCGTTTTCATATGAAAATGAGTAAAAAAGCCTTTAAAAAAGCAGTTGGTAATTTGTATAGACAAAAGCTAATTGAAATTAAAGAAGATAGAATAGAGTTAATAAAATAATTAACTTTACAAATAAAAAAAAGAAGATTAATATTTACTAATCTTCTTTTTTTTGTGACAATATATTTTTTTATTGAGAACCTAGTCTTAAAATGTTTTCATAAAACTTATCAGAATTAGGATCAGAAGGGTTCATTTTTCCGTAACCAATCTTATAATGTTTTAAAGCTTTTTTAATTTCTTTTCTGTTTTCGTAATATCTACCAAGGTAATAATCACCTAATTGAGAAGAAGGAAACCTGTTTAGAATCATTTTACCAAATTCACGTAATTTATCTCCGTTTTCTTTTTCGATAACTATTTTTTCGATAGCATAAATATCACTTTCTCTTATTTCTAAATTACTTCCAAAAAGAAATTCAATTTCTAAATACTTATTTTCTAAATAAGAAATAGCGTCTAAAGGCAATAAATCTTTAATGTTTTTGTCAAATTCACTTTTAGATATAGATGAATATATTTGAAAAACTTCATTTAAAGCTCTCGGTATTGTTTCTCCTATTGCAGATACACTACTAGAAGTGTCTAAATTATCAATAATAATATTAAAGTTTTTTAAATCTAATGGTTTTAAGCTGTTATGTAACTCTTCTATTTTGGTTTGTTTTTGGGGTGAAAAAGAAGTAGAGTTGTTTATGTATAAGTAAAAAGTATTATCCTCTTTTGTAAATTTATTTAGGTTGTAAGAATCAAACTCTTGGTTAACAAAATTAGAAAAAGTAGGATTTATACATATATAAGAGTTTATAAAAGGATTTGGTTCTTTTAAAAAGTGCGTAATTATGTTAGCAGATGTTCCTTCGCCAACCAAAGTAATAAAAGGCGAAGTTCTAAAAGTACTTTCCATATAAAAAATTACTTCATCTCTTACAAATTCATAAAAGCTAGAGTTACTTTGTGTTAATTCTCCTGTTAATAAATCAAAATAAGTATCGTGCTTTTTAGAGTCTTTCATAGAAATACCTACAACAATTTGTTTTGGAGCTTTGTCTTTTTCTGCAAATAACACACTGTTTCCTACATAGGTGTCAAACAAATATTCAGAATCAAAAACAACCGCTAAAGGATAGTTTTTGGTGTTTTCCATAACATAACCTTCAGGTAAATAGATTTTTAATTTTCTTATAGTTTCTAAAATGTCTGACTCAAAATTCTTTTCAATAATTTTTTGAGAAAACGCATTTAAGCAAAAAAGAATAAATATTAGTGAGAACGATTTCTTTATCATAAATTTGAACCTTTATTTTTGTAATCTATTATTTTGTTCTTTAATTAGAACGACCAAAATACAAAATTATGATTCAACCTGAGTGGAAAACTGTTAAAGAATATGAAGACATTACATATAAGAAATGTAATGGAGTAGCAAGAATTGCATTTAATAGACCAAATGTAAGAAATGCTTTTAGACCAAAAACAACATCAGAATTATACGATGCTTTTTATGATGCTGGTGAAGATGTAAATATTGGTGTAGTTTTACTTTCGGCAGAAGGACCTAGCACAAAAGACGGTGTTTATTCTTTTTGTTCTGGTGGAGACCAAAAAGCACGTGGTCATCAAGGTTATGTTGGTGAAGACGGTTACCATAGATTAAATATATTAGAAGTTCAGCGTTTAATTAGGTTTATGCCAAAAGCTGTAATTTGTGTTGTGCCTGGTTGGGCTGTTGGTGGCGGACATAGTTTACATGTAGTTTGCGATTTAACATTAGCATCTAAAGAACATGCTATTTTTAAACAAACAGATGCAGATGTAACATCTTTTGATGGTGGTTATGGTTCTGCATATTTAGCAAAAATGGTAGGACAGAAAAAAGCAAGAGAAATTTTCTTTTTAGGTAGAAACTATTCTGCACAAGAAGCTTATGAAATGGGAATGGTAAATGCCGTAATACCACATGATGAGTTAGAAGATACTGCTTATGAATGGGCGCAAGAAATTTTAGCTAAAAGCCCTACTTCTATTAAAATGTTAAAATTTGCAATGAATTTAACTGATGATGGAATGGTAGGACAACAAGTTTTTGCTGGAGAAGCAACTCGTTTAGCCTATATGACAGATGAGGCAAAAGAAGGAAGAGATGCTTTTTTAGAAAAAAGAAAACCTAACTTTCCTAAAAAATGGATTCCATAGTCAGTTAGTGTTCTTTTTATTTTAAATTTTTAAAATGCATATTAAATTATAATGAAACCTCAAGTAGTATCCTTTTTAATAAAATGTCCAGATCAAAAAGGCTTGGTAGCAAAAATTACCAGTTTCTTTTTTGAAAAAGGATTTAATATATTAAGCTCTCAACAATATGTAAACTCTATAGAAAATACATATTTTATGAGAATTCGTTTAAATGCCGATGGAACGAATATTTCTAAAGAAGAGTTAGAAAAAAACTTTATAGAACTAGCAAAACCTTTACAGATAGATTGGTCTGTAAATTATGGTGATAAAAAACAAAATGTAGCCATTATGGTATCTCATACAAGTCATAATTTATATGATTTATTAGAGAGATCTAAAGAAGGTAGATTAGATTGCAATGTAAAAATGATTATTAGTAATCATGATAAGTTAAGGTATATTGCAGATATGTTTCATATTCCTTTTTATTACTTACCAGTAACAAAAGATACCAAAAAAGAACAAGAAGCTAAAGTAATAGAATTGTTAGATTCTAATAAGGTAGATTTGGTTATTATGGCTAGATATATGCAAATTTTATCTTCAGATTTTATCAATCATTATCCAGAAAGAATTATCAATATTCATCATTCTTTTTTACCAGCTTTTCAAGGAGCAAATCCTTATAAGAAAGCCTATGAAAGAGGTGTAAAATTAATTGGAGCAACAGCACATTATGCAACCGAAGATTTAGATGAAGGCCCAATTATAGAGCAAGATGTAAAACCTGTTACACATGAAAGTACACCAACTACTTTAAAAAGAATTGGTGCAGATATAGAAAAATTGGTTTTAGCAAGAGCCGTTAAAAATCATTTAAATCATCAAATAATTGTTTCGGGTAATAGAGCAGTTGTTTTTCCTGAAGCAGGAGAGTAGTTTTTTAATATTTTTTGATTTAATTTATCAATAAGTAAAAATGAAAATAATTTGTATAGGGCGTAATTACGCAAAGCATATAGAAGAATTAGCTAACGAAAAACCAGAAAATCCAGTAGTTTTTTTAAAGCCAGATTCGGCTATTTTACCTAAAAAAAATCCGTTTTTTATACCACCTTTTTCTAATGATATCCATTATGAAGTAGAAGTTTTGGTAAAGATTAATAAAGTTGGTAAACATATTGATGCAAAATTTGCACATAAATATTATGATGAAATAGGTTTAGGAATCGATTTTACAGCAAGAGATGTGCAAGCTAAATGCAAAGAGAAAGGTTTGCCTTGGGAAAAAGCAAAAGCATTTGATGGAAGTGCTGTTGTTGGAGAGTTTTATCCGAAAGAAGAATTTAATTTAGAAGAATTAAAATTTCAACTTTATAAAAATGATAACCTTGTACAAGATGGTAATACAAATGCCATGTTGTGGAAAATAAATGAGTTAATTGCTTACGTTTCTAAATACTTTACTTTAAAAAAAGGAGATATTATTTTTACAGGAACACCAGCAGGTGTTGGTAAAGTTGTAGAAAATGATTATTTAAAAGGTATTATAGAAGGTAAAGAAGCTTTTAATATTAGAGTTAAATAAGTTGATTAATTTTATTTTTCAAATAATTGCCTCTTTATTTATTGGTATTTGTTTTGTTTATTTAGCCAAAAGATATCAAAAAAATCAAATTATATATTTTTGCTATGGTTTTATTATATCATTAGCAATTAGATTTATCTATTTATTCATTTACGGTTTTATTAGTGATTTTAAAATTAGTGAAACGTATAATTATAATAGAAACTTGTCAGTAATATTAAGTATTGTAATACCATATATACTATTTGTTTTTTTAAGAAATAAATTAACAAAAGAAAATAAAAACAATGCTGATATAAATGAAATAGGAAAACAATGAATGCCGAAATTATAACAATAGGAGATGAGATTTTAATTGGACAGATTGTAGATACAAACTCTCAATTTATTGGTCAGCAATTAAATAAAATAGGAGTTTCTGTTTATCAAATAACATCTATACAAGATGATAAGCAAC
The DNA here is from genome assembly GCF_021991835.1 of Polaribacter sargassicola. Classification (GTDB taxonomy): domain Bacteria; phylum Bacteroidota; class Bacteroidia; order Flavobacteriales; family Flavobacteriaceae; genus Polaribacter; species Polaribacter sargassicola. The sequence goes on along the minus strand of NZ_JAHDAU010000004.1, from coordinate 99,624 downwards.
ATATTTTAAATGCATTAAAAGAAGCAGAGCAAAGAGTTGATATTGTTATAATTACTGGTGGTTTAGGACCAACAAAAGATGATATCACAAAAAAAACAATTGCAGCATATTTTAATGATGATAAATTAATAGAATATCCAGAAGTAATAAAACACATAAAAGAGATGTTTATAAAAGTAAATCATCCTTTTAATGACGTTCAAAGATATCAAGCCCAATTACCATCAAAAGCTACTCTATTAGAAAATAAATTAGGTACAGCTCCCGGAATGTGGTTTTACGAGAACGGAACTGTCTTTGTGTCACTACCAGGTGTTCCTTACGAAATGAAAGGTTTAATTACAGATCAGGTTCTACCAAGAATTCAAAAGCAATTTAAGTTACCTTTTATATTACATAAAACAATTATGACTTATGGACAGGGAGAAAGTATGATTGCAGAAAGAATTGAAGGTTTCGAAAATAATTTACCACCATATATAAAGTTAGCGTATTTGCCTTCTTTTGGTAAAGTTCGTTTGCGTTTATCTGCTAAAGGAGATAATAAAGAAATCCTTGAAAAAGAATTAAATGATAAAGTAGCCGAAGTTTATCAATTAATACCAGAAATTATTACAGGTATAGATGATGATAATTCTTTAGAAAAAAGAGTAGGAGAATTATTAAAAATAAAAAACAAAACTATTGCTACCGCAGAGAGTTTAACTGGCGGACAGATAGCAGCAAATTTAGTTTCAGTAGCAGGATCATCAGCATATTATAAAGGGAGTTTTGTAACTTATTCTGCAGAGTCTAAAATTAACTTATTAGAAGTGTCTAAAGAAACTATAGATAGGTTTAGCGTGGTAAGTAGAGAGGTCGCTTTAGAAATGGCTAAAGGTGTTAAAGACAAATTACAAACTAATTATGCAATTGCTGTAACAGGAAATGCTGGCCCAACAACAGATTTAACAGACAAAACAGTAGGTATTGTTTATATAGCTTTAGTTTCTGATAGTGAGCAGGTTGTGCAAGAATTTAATTTTGGGCAACCAAGAGAAAAAGTAATAAATAGAACCGTAAATAAAGCTTTAGAAATGTTGCTGAAAGAAATTATTTAAATTTTTGTAAAATTAGTTTGTTCAGATTAATAAAAATTTGTAAATTTGCACCTCGTTTAGAGATAATACTAATAAAACTGTCGAAAAGATGTCTAGAGTTTGTGAATTAACAGGAAAAAAAGCAATGGTAGGGAACAACGTTTCTCACGCTTTAAATAGAACTAAGAGAAAGTTTGACGCTAATCTAATGACAAAGCGTTTTTACATTCCAGAAGAAGATAAATGGATTACTTTAAAAGTATCTGCATCTGCTTTAAAAAACATTAACAAGAAAGGAATTTCTGCAGTAATAAAAGAAGCAAGAGCTAACGGGTTTTTAACTAAATAAGCTTACGCTAATTAAAATTTTATACAGAGATGGCAAAAAAAGGAAACAGAGTTCAGGTAATTTTAGAATGTACAGAGCACAAAGCAAGTGGTAAACCAGGTACATCTAGATACATTACAACAAAGAACAAAAAGAACACTCCAGATAGAATGGAAATCAAAAAATTCAATTCTATTTTAAACAAAATGACTGTTCACAAAGAAATTAAATAATTAAACTATCTAGAACTCAGAACAGAGCACATAGATTAAAACATTTAGACAAATGGCAAAAAAATCAGTAGCATCGTTACAGACAGGATCAAAAAGATTAACTAAAGCTATAAAAATGGTTAAATCTCCAAAAACAGGAGCTTACATGTTTGTAGAATCAATTATGGACCCTGCTAAAGTAAGCGACTTTTTATCAAAAAAGTAAGTTTATATATACAACAAAATTAAAAAGCTACTTTCTAATTAAGAAAGTAGCTTTTTTTATGAAATAGAATTACGTATTTTTGAGCGTTACCTATAGTACTTTATTACTATATTTTATTGTTAGATGAATTTGTAATTTTGTCTACATATAAAAATATGATGTTTTAATAGTTATTTTATAGGCAACTTTAATGACAATTTGACCAAACCTAACTAATGGCATACTTTTTAGCGTATTCTGTTAGAATTAAAAGCAAATTATGAGTTTTTTCAAAAAAATATTTTCAAAAGAAAAAAAAGAAACTTTAGATAAAGGCTTAGAAAAGTCTAAAGAAAGTTTTTTTGGTAAATTAACTAAAGCAGTTGCGGGTAAATCTAAAGTAGATGATGATGTTTTAGATAATTTAGAAGAAGTTTTAGTAGCGTCTGATGTTGGTGTTGCTACAACACTTAAAATTATAGAAAGAATAGAAGAAAGAGTTGCTAAAGATAAATATGTTGGTACAGATGAGTTAAACCGAATTCTTAGAGAAGAAATTGCAGGCTTACTTTCTGAAACAAATATTGGTAATGAAACCGAATTTACAATTCCGGAAATACCTAAAGATAAAGATGGCAACAAAATGCCTTATGTTTTAATGGTTGTAGGTGTAAATGGAGTTGGTAAAACGACTACAATTGGTAAGTTGGCTTCTCAATTTAAAAAACAAGGACTAAAAGTTGTTTTAGGTGCTGCAGATACATTTAGAGCAGCAGCAATAGATCAATTACAAGTTTGGGCAGATAGAACAGAAGTGCCAATTATTCGTCAAGAAATGGGCTCTGATCCTGCTTCTGTAGCTTTTGATTCTCTAAAATCTGCAGTTACACAAAATGCAGACGTTGTTATTATTGACACTGCAGGTCGTTTACATAATAAAGTTAATTTAATGAATGAGTTAACTAAAATTAAACGTGTAATGCAAAAAGTTGTGGATAACTCACCACATGATGTATTATTAGTTTTAGATGGTTCTACAGGGCAAAATGCATTTGAGCAAGCAAAACAATTTACCAAAGCAACAGAAGTTACATCTTTAGCTGTCACAAAATTAGATGGTACAGCAAAAGGTGGAGTTGTAATTGGTATTTCTGATCAATTTAAAATACCCGTTAAATATATTGGAGTAGGAGAAGGAATAGATGATTTACAGGTTTTTAATAAACACGAATTTGTAGATTCATTTTTTAAATAATAAAAAAAACTCCTTTAATTAGGAGTTTTTTTATTTTCATCAAATCTTATCCATATAGTTTATTTTTCTAGCGCAATTAATTTATCTGTTATCAATTTTAGGTTAATTTCATTAATTTCTGGTTCTGGTGCCAATGGATATAATTGAGCTCCTGGTCTACTTATAAAAGCACCTCTCCAATTTGCCCATAAAGCGCCAGCAATATCCCAACCGTGCGCAGCAATTAATAAACATTCATTTTTTTCTACTCCCATTTTTCTTGCTGCCCAATCATAAGCATCTGCATGTGGTTTAAATTTACCCATATCCTCAATACTTAATCTTTGGTCAAAATATTCTATTAGTCCAGCATTTTTAAATTGAGTTTCAACTCCGATGTTAGAAGAATTTGTAAAAGAAACCAATTTATAACCAGATTTTTTTAATCTAGCTAAAGACTCTTTTACCTCTGGATGCGGAGGAATGGAGCGTAAAGGAGTAAGAATCGCTTTTTTAGCTTCTTCTTCGGTTAATTTAATATTATGATTGGCAGCTACCATTTGTAATGCTGCAGAACCAACAATACCAAAATCATTGTATTGCCTACCAACAGTTTCTACTAAAGAATATTGTAACATTGTTGTAAACCATAATGGTAATAAATCTGGTCTATTCCCTAAAGCATCTCCAACACTTTTTTTCATTGTAGTTAAGTCTAACAATGTTTCATTCACATCAAAAAATAATACTTTGGGTCTTATTAATTGTTTTTCTTTAATACTTTTTTTATCTATTGTAGTTCCAAATTTGGGAGTAGCTGCCAACCCTAAACCTAATATTGATGATTTTTTGATAAAATCTCTTCTGTTATTTTTCATATTTATATTGTTATTTTATAAAACATTCTTATTGGTATGTTTTTAGCGAAAAAAAAATTATTTTTTTATTTGATTTAAGTATAGTGTCAAACCAGTTGTAAATTCATCTAAAACAACATCATCATTATAAAGTTTTCTAATACCTCTAATACCTTCAAAAGCACTAATTAAATAAACCGCAACAGCTTTGCTAGAAATATTTTTCTTAATAGAATTTTCTTTTTTCCCTCTCTCTATTAGATCTACTAATATTGTTTTCCAATCTTCAATAATTTTTTTTAAAGCAGTTTGGTATGCAATTTCATCACTACCAATTTCATTAATTAAATTATTCATTGGGCAGCCGTATTGTTTATCATAAAAAGGAAATTTTTTTAAACGATTTACAAATACAGTTTCAAGAATTTTAAAGGCATCTCCTGGTTCTTTTAAAGGGGAGATCATTCCGTCTACAACTCTTTTTTCAACTTTTAAACTAATTACTTCTAAACCTAGTTCTTTTTTACTTTTGTAATGATGATAAAAAGCACCTTTACTTAAAGTGGTTTCTTTCATTATTTTATCTATACTAGTTGTTTTAAAACCGTTTTCATAAAACAAGTTAAAAGCTTTATCAATAATAAGTTGTTTTGTTATTTCCGATTTTAGTTCTTGCTGCATAAGGCAAAGTTAACTAAAAATACTAGTTGGTATGTTTTAGTTTTGTTAATTATTCAATTAAAATATATTTTTTAAAAAAGAAAAGAATAAGTAATAGTAGAAAAGGAATTATTAACCAATATAAATAGTTTGTTGTTGATTTATAAATGTTGAAATTATAATTTTTATTGTCTGTAATCCGAGTAAATTTTTGATTTTCTAAAACTATGAAATGAAAATTTTCTTGATTTTTATTTTCATTAAATAATAGAGTATTCTGTATTTCGTAAAAAATACCGTTATCAAAATAAAAAATATAATTATTTTGATGAGAATGAGTATTTACACTTTTATCTTCTTCAATTTTTAGTAACTCTATTATTTGTCCGTTTTTATCTTTTAGGATAAAATTTATTGCTACATAATCAAAAAAAGCGTTTTTAAAATCAATTTTATTTTTACTATTTTTTAATTCTGGTTTAAATTTTAATAGAGCATTTCTAAGTGTCCAAGGAAATTCTGCATTTACTATAATTGAATCATCACTTTGTACAATTTTAAAAAATGTTTTATTCGCATCATGTGCAAATGCAAAAAAAGGTAGTATAATTAAAAATAAAAGGAACTTTTTCTGTATCATAATTTATTAAAAGCCAAAATCATCAGAAGGTGTTCCTCTAAAATAACGCGGTATACTAGGAAACTCATCTGTTAAAACATAATAAAAAGTTCCTAATGGGTATTCTGGTGTAACACCCGTTCTTCCATTTGTTTCGTCTAAAGTTCCTGCGTTTTCTACGTACTCATAATCAGCAGAATAAACTCCAGTATATACTCCGCAAGGAGCAGTAATTCCATCACCAGGTCTATCTCCAGTTTTAAGTTGATAACTAGAAGTCATTTCTATTATGGTAGATGTATTGTCGTTGGCATCAGAATATGCGTATTTGTAGTAAATAGGAAAACCATCTGCTGCATATCCAATTAAAGTCATTTTTGTAGTAGAAATATTTAAATTTTCTAGATATAATGTAGGTTTACCATGATAATGATATTGACCAGAAGGTTGTACATGTGCATTACTACAATCTAAACCCAATTGTACGTTTAAAGCTTCTAAATTCCATTCCCAATTTACATTGGGATCTAAAACGCCATTGTGCGGAAATGGTTCTGCTGCAACAGGGTCTAATTCTACACCATTTAATAAAACACCAAACCTATATCTCGGTCCGTTTGCACCTAAAAGAGCTGTTAACTCACCAGAATCTGTAGGGTTTGTAGTAATTGTGTACGTTTCGTTTTGTGCTGATATTGCATTAGGATTTAACGCATTTTGTACTTTACCAAAAAGACCAACTTGATGTTCTGGAATACTATTTGCAGAGATAATTCTACTTTCTGTATTGATTTGCATTGTAAATTCTGATGCAAAATCTAATGTTTCGTTACAATCTCCTCTACTTGTATCAAAAACAATATCAGAAGAACATTCAATTATTTCATCATCAGTATCACTTATTTCGGTTAAGTTAGAATTATTTGAACAAGACAAAAAAAATGCAATTAAGATTAAAGTGAAAATTTTTAATAATTCTTTCATAAGGTAAAAAAATGGTTCTATAATTTAGATGTATTTTAATTGAAAAACTTGCGCTTTTTTATCTTAAAGAAAAAATATATAAAAAAACTAAAATGGTTTTACCAAGCAATAATAAAACTTTATAGAAAAACTATAATTTAGCTGTATATTTGCACTCTCTAAAAAATAGGAAATGCGTACAAAAACCATCAAAAAAAATAAGATAAACGTAGTAACTTTAGGTTGTTCTAAAAACGTTTATGACAGCGAGGTTTTAATGGGACAATTAAAAGCAAACGGAAAAGAGGTTGTTCATGAAGATGAAAATGATGATGGAAATATTGTTGTAATTAATACTTGTGGATTTATTGGTAAAGCAAAAGAAGAATCTATTGATACTATTTTGCATTATGCACAAAGAAAAGAAGCTGGTGAAATTGATAAAGTTTTTGTTTCTGGGTGTTTAAGTGAACGTTATAAACCAGATTTAGAAAATGAGATTAAAAATGTAGATCAGTATTTTGGTACGCATGATTTGCCAAATCTTTTACAAGCTTTAGAAGCAGATTATAAGCATGAATTAATTGGAGAGCGTTTAACAACAACACCAAAACATTACGCATATTTAAAAATTGCAGAAGGTTGCGATAGACCTTGTTCTTTTTGTGCAATTCCGTTAATGAGAGGTAAACACGTTTCTACACCAATTGAAGAAATTGTAATAGAAGCTACAAAATTAGCAGAAAAAGGGATAAAAGAAATAATGTTAATCGCACAAGATTTAACTTATTACGGATTAGATATTTACAAAAAAAGAGCTTTAGCAGATTTGTTAGAAGCTTTGGTAAAAGTAGACGGAATTGAATGGATTCGTTTACATTATGCTTTTCCTTCTGGTTTTCCTATGGATGTTTTAGAAGTGATGAAACGCGAACCAAAAGTGTGTAATTATTTAGATATTCCGTTACAACATATTAATACTGAGTTGTTAAAATCTATGAAAAGAGGAACAACTCATGAAAAAACAACCGCTTTAATTCATAAATTTAGAGAAGCAGTACCAGAAATGGCAATTAGAACTACATTAATTGTTGGTTATCCTGGTGAAACGGAAGAAATGTTTCAAGAATTAAAAGATTGGGTAGAAGAAATGCGTTTTGAGCGTTTGGGTGCTTTTGAGTATTCTCATGAAGAAAATACAGGAGCGTATGTTTTAGAAGACGATGTGCCAGCCGATGTAAAGTTTAAACGTGTAAATGAAATTATGGAGGTACAATCTCAAATTTCTTGGGAGTTGAATCAAGAAAAAATAGGAAAAACATTTAGATGTTTGTTTGATAGAAAAGATGGCGAATATTTTTATGGAAGAACAGAGTTTGATTCACCAGACGTAGATAATGATGTAATTGTAGATGCAAAAGAACATTATATTAAAATAGGAGAGTTTATAGATATAAAAATCCATGATGCTGGAGATTATGATTTATATGGTACACCAGTTGTTAAACAAGAAAAACCAGTTCCTTTACATCAAAAGAAAAACAAAAAATAAACATATAAAAAAACCACTCGTTTGAGTGGTTTTTTGTTTTAATTGAAAGTCTTTATTAATTTAAATTATCAGAATTTAATAGAAAAACAGCGTTTGCTAAAAATAATTTTCCATTATCCCAAAAAGATCTAAATAAAGGATTGTCTACCATATAAATAATGCTTCCTCTACCTTTTTGTTCTTCTCCAAACAACAAAGATTCTGGTACATTTTTAACAGCTTTGCTACCTGCATAACCAGAAACATTTTTTGTTCCTTTATCAAAATAAGCAACATTACTTCCGTTTTCTAAATAGTTATAAGTAGATCCACTTAATTTTAAAGAAAAATATTCGTTATTATAACCAAAAGCTAAAGGATGTGTAGCATCAACTTTACTTTTAAATATAGCACCAGTAATTAAATGCCCTATACTTTTTCTTTCTTGCTCTTCATAAGGAGTTAAATTACTTTCAGTTGATTTTTCTTTAGATTCTTTTCTTTTTAGAGCATAACCTTTTTTGTTAGCAAAACTGTTTAAAGCACCACCAATGGTTACTAAAGTTCCTCCAGAACGCGTAAAAGTAGATAGTTTATCTAACGTATTTTTATCTAAAACATCTCCGTAACGACCGTTAGGTATTATTATAACGTCATATTTAGAAAAATCTGTTCTACTAAAATAATCAGAATTTAAAATAGTTAATGGATATTTTAATTCTTGTTCAAAAAAGTGCCAAATTTCACCAAAACTTAAAGAAGAAGTTCCTTCTCCAGAAAGTAAAGCAACTTTTTGTTTTTTGATTGGTTTTACACTGTAAGAACCAAAATCTAAACCAGTATCAACAAAACCTGTAGAAACTGCTTGAATTTTTCGATCATTATTATTTGCTATTTTTAATAATTTTTCATCAAAATTATCAAAACGATTATCGTTTCTTAAAATAATTAAAGTTCCTCTTTTGTAAGAATTTCCTTCTAAAGAAAATGGCTTTTCAGCAAAACGAGGTGTAATATTTTCTTTTAATATAGCAGCTAAAAAAGTTGCATCTTCAATGCTATTCCATTTGGCAATGTAAGCATAAGCATTTTTATCAATAGAATTAGTAATGCTTTTTGTGGTTGTAGTAGTAATCGAATTAACTTTGGTTTTAGAAGCAATTGCATTAAAACCATAAGCGTAAGGCAAAGACCAAGCAGTAATATCATAAGTTAAAGAATCTACTAATTTGGCTTTAGGTTCAAACAAAACCTTAACCATTGTTCCTTTTGGTTGATCTGTATGAATTACTAAATCTCCTTTAGAAGTAGAAAATTTATCTTCTTTTAGCGAGTTATAGTTATATCCTTTTATAATTTCACCATTTGCGTATTCATACTTAATTTCATGCTGATCTAGTAAGTTTTTTAAACGATTTGTTTTATCATCGTTATCGTTTTTTAACACAAAACTTTTATAGTCAGAATTATTGTTTTTAAAGAATTTTTTAAATTCTATATTTAATTTTTCTGCATTTTTTGATGAAATTTCTACGGTAGATAATCCCGTTGTCATATGGTGTGTTGCTCTATCTTTTAAAGTTAAAACTTCACCTTCATTGGTGTTTATACCTAAACCAGCACGCCCATGACCAGCTTGCTCAAACGTCATACCAATAGCACCCATATAAATTGGGTAAGTATCTCCGTAACTTGGGTATAAAAGATCAAAACTTTCTTTTGTAAAATATAACCAACCTTCTTTATCAAAATAACTTGCATTATTTTTTCCTACTTGTGTTTGAAAATTTCTTTGCCAATCTGTAATAACTTCATGAAAAGGTTCTGCAGCAGGAGCAAAATAATAAGGGCTGTTTATACCTTGTTCATGAAAATCTACATGTACATGTGGCATCCATTTATTGTACATTTTAACTCTTTGTTGAGACTCTATTTGAGTTACCCAAGCCCAATCTCTATTTAAATCAAACAAATAATGGTTTGGTCTTCCTCCTGGCCAAGGCTCATTATGTTCTTTAGCGTCTTGATTGATATCAAAAGGAGTGCTTTTAACTTGGTTATACCAGTTTACATATCTGTCTCTTCCATCAGGATTTATACAAGGATCCATGATAATAACTGTGTTTTGTAACCAATCTTTTTTATTAGTTACTAGTTCGTAAATAGTTAACATAGAGGCTTCTGTGCTAGAAGCTTCGTTACCATGTACATTATAACTTAACCAAACTATTGCTTTTTTATTATCTGTATTACCATCAATAATACCTGTTTGAGCAAGATTATTTTTTCTGATATTTTCTAAGTTATCAATATTTTCTTGTGAAGAAATATAGCTTACATATAAAGGTCTATGTTCATTAGTTTCTCCATATTTTTCTAATTTAACATTAGATAAAGTTTCGCTTACGTATTTAAAATAATCTACTACTTTATGATGCCTTGTAAAACGGCTACCAATTTCATAACCTAAAAATTCTGATGGAGATTGTATTGTTTGAGAAAATAAGCTTCCTATTGTAAAGAAAGCACTAAAAAGTAATAGTTTAAGCTTCATATAAATATATTTTAAACCAAAAGTAACGATTATTTTTTTTTGAGATTCTATAAAAAAAAGAGAAACTTGTTAAAAGTTTGTTAGATTAATTTTAGGTTTTCGACAAAGGTTTAAAATATTTGTATTTTTATAAAAAAATAGATAAAAAGTATGAACGTTACATCAGATTCTGATTGTTGCCAAAAAGTGTTATTTTAAGTTAAGTATGAAAGTAACACAAATTCCATTTAAAAACACAGGTTTTTTCTCTAAAACAATGATAGATTACTTAGAGAAACAAAAAGAAATACAACCATTTTATAATAATTTTCCAAATATTTCTGGTTTTTATAACCAGATAGAAGAAAAACAAGAATCTTTTAGATTACAAACAAGATTAGTTTTAGTTGATGCTTTAAAAAAACAATACAAAGGTTTTAAAATATCAGAAAAAACAGAAGAAAATATAGCTTTATTAAAACAGCAAAATACGTTTACAATTACAACCGGTCATCAATTAAATTTGTTTACTGGTCCTCTTTATTTTTTGTATAAAATTATAACAGCTATAAATTTATGCGAAGAATTATCAGATAAATTTCCTGATCAAAATTTTGTCCCAATTTATTGGATGGCAACAGAAGATCATGATTTTGACGAAATTAACTATTTTAATTTTGATGGTAAAAAAGTACAATGGAATAGTGAAGAAAGTGGTGCTGTTGGGCGTTTTTCTACAGAAGGATTAGAAGATGTTTTTGAAGTTTTTTCTAGCCATTTAGGAAATTCTAGAAATGCAGAATTTCTTAAAAAATTATTTTCTGATGCGTATTTAAAACATAATAATTTAGCTGCAGCAACTCGTTATATAGCTAATACATTATTTACAGATTATGGTTTGGTTATTGTTGATGGTGATGATAAAAGTTTAAAGCAATTATTTACACCAATTGTAAAAGACGAATTAGAAAACGGAACATCATTTAAAGAAGTATCTAAAACTATAGAAAGATTAGAGAAAAACTATAAAATTCAGGTAAACCCAAGAGAAATTAATTTGTTTTATTTGGGTAATAATTTTAGAGAACGCATTGTTTTTGAAGATGGAGTTTACAAAATTAATAATACAGAAATTACATTTACAAAAGAAGAAATTTTAAAGGAGGTAGATAAAAATCCGAAAGCATTTTCGCCAAATGTAATTATGAGACCTTTGTATCAAGAAGTAATTTTACCAAATATTTGTTACCTTGGTGGAGGAGGAGAGATGGCTTATTGGTTAGAGTTAAAAGATTATTTTAATAAAGTAGAAATTCCTTTTCCTATTTTGTTGTTGCGTAATTCCGTACAAATTATATCAGAAAAACAAGCTAAAAAGTTAAAAAGGTTAGATATTTCTTTAGAAGAATTATTTTTAGATCAATTTAAATTATTATCAAAAAAAGTAGTTGAAAACTCTGATATTAAAATAGATTTTGATGAAAAAATTCAATTTTTAGAAAAACAATTTTCAGAATTACAAAAAGTAGCAATTAAAACAGATATATCTTTTAAAAATGCTGTAAATGCCCAAGAAAGAAAACAGATAAAAGGGTTACAAAATTTACAAAAACGTTTGTTAAAAGCAGAAAAAAAGAGACAAAAAGATTTAGTTGATAGAATTACATTTTTGCAAAATGAAATCTTACCTAATCAAAGTTTAGAAGAGCGTCAACGTAATTTTTCTGAGTATTACTTAGAATATGGCTCTTTATTTGTGAAATCATTAAAAATAGCTCAAAAGCCTTTATCGCTTGAATTTATAGTAATTACTTTGTAAATTTAACTTTTAAAAAAAGTTAATGCTATTACGAAATTTTTACCTATTTCTAATTATTTTAATTTTTAAAAGTTGCTCTGATAATAATAGTAAAGATAAAGTTACTATTGATAATTTAGGAATAAAAATAGAGAATGCTTTTTTAAAAGCAGAATTAGAAGACGATACAAAAAGCTTAATTCCGGTATTATTTTTTTTAGACCAAAATAATACCGTACTTAAAGATACTTGTCTTATAAGTAAAGTATATCATTTAAGAGCTGTAAAAAACCGTACATTAAATAATGATCAAGATTTTTTAATAAATGCAAAAAAAGCAGTTAGTATTTCTAATGGTTGTGATGAGAATGTAATTAAAGCAGTTTCTAACAATTTGTTAGGTATATTTTATCATCTTAAACAAGATAACTTATCTTCTATTAATTATTACAAAAAAGCCATTTTTTACGGAGAAAAAGAAGAGGATAAGTCTTTTATTGTAGATTCTTACATTAACCTGAGTAAAATTTATATACAAGAAAAAAAATGGGATGAAGTTATAATATGTGCAAATAGAGGAGTAAGTATAATTGAAAATATTGATGCTAAAAAAAATAGATTAAGGTCCTTTTACACATTATTGGCAGAGGCTTACATGAATAAAGGAGAATTTAATTTAGCAGAAATTAATTTATCTAAATCTATAAAAGTTATTAATGAACTTAAAAAAGAAGACATTTTAATAAATACAACAAAGTCTTATAGAGAAATATATTCGGTTTATGCAGAGTTAAATAGAAAGCAGAATAAACTTAATTTGGCTTACAATTATATGAAAGCTTCAGATTCTTTATCAATAGTTTTAAATGAAGAAAATTCTGATAGAATTGGTCGGTTTTTAGAACTTGAAAATAATTTAGAAAATGAATTATTATTAAGTAAAGAAGGTTTAATTTTAAGACAAAGAATTATTATAGTTGGTGGTGTTTTATTTTTAATAATTAGTTTTTTATTTGCTTATAATAGATACAAATATTCTAACCAATTAAGAACTCTTGTTAAAGAAAAAGAAAATTTAAATTCAGAACTTAAACAAAACTTATTAAAATTAAAAGAAACACACGATACTTTAATATCTAAAAACGAGGAAATAAATTCTCTTTTAAAGTTTAATAAACAATCTTTATTAACAAAGACATTAAAAATATCTAATTATAAAGATGCCGTTAATAATATTATAAAGAAAGTTAATAAGTTAATAGAGAATAATACAACTATAAAAACTAGTAAATTGTTTACTATTAATAGAGCTTTAGAGCAAATTATTTCTGAAGAAGATATATGGGAAGAATTTAAAATTCAATTTGAAAAAAATAGACCAGATTTTTTTGAAAAGCTTTTAGAGAAATCACCAAAATTATCTATTAATGAACAAAAGCATTGTGCCTACGTTGCTGTAAATTTAAAAAGTAAAGAAGTTGCAAATATTATAAATTTATCAGCAAGAAGTGTTGAAACAACAAGGTACAGAATAAAGAAAAAATTAGAATTAGAAAACGAAACCTTACAAGGTTATTTAAGTAAATTGTAAATAAAAAAGCCATTTATACAAATGGCTCTTTTTTTATTTTGGGGGTATTTACTTGGGAGAATAAATATATGTGCAAATTTAGAGCTTATTAGCAAATGTTTTTTCTATGTAGTACTTATGTAGTATTAGTGTTTTAGTGGTTTTGATTTTATGTAATTGAAAAACAGGTGTTTACGTATTTGTTTTTCGGAGAATTATTTCTTTGAAGTAATAAATTAATTACTTCTTATAATGATTAAATTAAAAAATATGAGAGAAAAAGGATTACATCCTAAGAATAAATTTAATAAAGGTTATAATTTTGATGAATTAATTAAGGATAACCCTAACTTAAAAGAATTTATTTTTAATAATGATTATGGAAACTTAAGTATAGATTTTTCAAATCCGGTTGCAGTAAAAGAGCTTAACAAAGCATTGTTATTTTCATATTCAAAAATTTCTAAATGGATTTTTTCTGATGAAAATTTATGTCCACCAATACCAGGTCGTTTAGATTATATTCATCATCTATCAGATTTACTTTCTTTAGAAAAAGAGATTAAAATTTTAGATATTGGTACAGGAGCAACTTGTATTTATCCATTATTAGGTGTAGCAGAATACAACTGGAAATTTGTAGGATCTGATATAGATTTAAATTCTTTAGATTCTGCACAAGATATAATAGATGATAATGATTTAGATTCTAATATAAAACTTAGACAACAATTTAATGAACAAAATATTTTAAAAGGTATTTTAAAAGAAGATGATTTTTTTTCTGCAACAATGTGCAATCCTCCTTTTTATAAATCTGCAGAAGAAGCACAAGGAGCTAATAGAAGAAAGACTAAAAATTTAGGAAATAATGCTGTTAGAAATTTTTCTGGAAATAATAATGAACTATGGTATTTAGGAGGCGAAAAAGCTTTTTTACATAATTATTTATACGAAAGTTCATTATTTAAAAACAAAAGTAAATGGTTTACAAGTTTGGTTTCTAAAAAAGAAAATGTAGTAAGTTTAGAAAAGTCATCAAAAAAACTTGGTGTTATTGAGTTTAAAGTAATCCCAATGAATCAAGGTAACAAGGTAACAAGAATTGTTTGTTGGCGGTTTTAATACTTTTGTATTGCACAAAATTTAAAAACTAAAATTAAAATAGTAAGTTATACCTAATAAAAATAGTTTAATGAATAAGAATTCTAATAAATTTAAGAGAAGTATTATATTTTTTGTGATACTATTACTTTCCTTTTTTTTGTTAAATTTTTTTGTTGCTAAGAAAATTAATTCACTAATAGGTAGTGAGTTAAAAGAAAAAGGAATCGAGTTTAAAAGTAAATCTTCTTCTAATATTTTATTAGGTAATTTAAGTTTATCTGAAGTAGAAATAAAAAAAGACAGTTTGTTCTTTAAATCTAAATTGATTGATATACAAGGGATTTCATATTATAAATTATTAATTAATAATGATATTTCTATAAACTCTGTAATCATTAAAAAACCTGAGTTATCAGGGAAAATAGCTAATGATACTTTAAAAGGAAAATCAGAAAAAAACACGATTAATAAAAAACAAAAAGGTTTTAAAATACATAGTTTAAAAGTTTTAAATGGTACTCTAAATATAGAAGATATTAACTCTAAAAAAACAGAGGCGAAAAAAATAAATATAACTATAAAAGATATAGTACTTAATGATAATAAGAACTCAATTATTCCTTTTTTATATGATGATTTAAATATTGAAATTTCTGATATTAAAAGAAAAGTATCTGAAATTCAAGAACTAAATGTAGGTAGAATTTTTATAGATAATAATTTACTTGTTATTGATGATTTAGCACTTAATCCATTAAAAGATGAATCTAACTACATTAAATATGTAAAAGAAGAAAAAGAATTAATATCCTTAAAAATAGAAAAAATAAAGTCTTCAAGTTTTAGAGTATTACCGTCTGATAGTATGTCTGTTTTAACTGAAAAATTAGATATTTCTAATATGAATTTTGAATTATTTTTAGACAAAACTCATTTTTCTACTTCCTATAAAAATAAAGGTTTATACAGTAAAGTTTTAAGAGAATTACCATTTCATTTACAAATAAAAGAATTAGGTATAAATAATTCTAAATTAATTTATAAAGAGCTTACAGATAAAGAAAAAGCGCCAGGTGTATTAGTTTTTAATGATTTAAATGTATCTATTAAAAATATAGATAATAGTAAAAAAAATACTACAGATACAGAGTTTGTTTTAAAAGCTAATTTTATGAATTCATCTCCATTAGATGTAAAATATACTTTTGCTATAAATAATTTACAAGATGAATTTAGAATTAGAGGTACTTTAAAAAATGTAACATCAAAAAACATGAGTTCTTATATTTCTCCTGCTATGAATGTTAAAATGGAAGGATTTATAAATAGAATGGATTTTGATTTTGAAGGAAATAACCATGTTTCTAATGGTGAGTTTAATATTGATTTTAAAAACTTTAAGGTTAAAATTTTAAATGAAGAAAGAGAGTTAGATAAAATACTAAGTTTCTTAGCTAACATTTTTGTTAAAGATTCTGCCAAAGATGGTATGGTAAAGGTTAAAATTGAAGGAGTAGAAAGAGATAAAACCAAGTCTTTTTGGAACTTTTTTTGGAAAAATATTGAAGAAGGTTTAAAAGAATCATTGTTATAAAACATAAAAAAAACCAAAGTAACATACTTTGGTTTTTTTTATGTTTATTATAAAATTAAAATTAAAATTAAAATTTTATTTTACATCCATTAATTCAACATCAAAAATTAAAGTAGCGTTTGGTGGTATTACACCTCCTGCACCTGCAGCACCGTAAGCTAAATTAGAAGGAATTACAAAACGAGCTTTGTCTCCTACTTGTAATAATTGAATTCCTTCGTCCCAACCAGAAATTACTTGTCCAACACCTACATTAAAATCTATAGGTTGTTTTCTTTTGTATGAAGAATCAAAGACTGTTCCGTCTAATAATTGTCCTTTATAATGAACAGATACTCCAGCTCCTTTAGTAGCTTTTTTTCCAGTTCCTTTTTGTAAAATTTGATAACGCAATCCGCTTTTAGTCTCTTCATAACCAGCCGCAACAGAATCTAATAATTCTTTTTGTTTAGCTTTTTCTTCAGCTTCACGTTGCTCTCTAGCTCCTTCAAAAGTTCTAAAAGCTTCAATAGCATTAAAAGCTTCTGCTTCTTTACCAACTTTTATAATTTCTACTTTCATTTCATCACCTTGTGCAACTGCATCTACTACATCTTGTCCTTCAATTACAGATCCAAAAACAGTATGTTTACCATCTAACCAAGGTGTAGGAACGTGAGTAATATAAAATTGACTTCCGTTTGTTGCAGGCCCAGAATTAGCCATAGCTAATTTACCAGGAGCATCATGTTTTAAGTCAGGGTGAAATTCATCATCAAATTTATAACCAGGGTTTCCTGTTCCTGTTCCTAAAGGACAACCACCTTGTATCATAAAATCAGGAATTACTCTATGAAATTTTAAACCATCATAATAAGGAGTTCCTTGTTGCTTTGCAGAATTTTCTAAATTACCTTCTGCTAAGGCTACAAAATTACCAACTGTTCCAGGTGTTTTTTTTTCTTCTAATTTCACTAAAATATCACCTTTTGACGTGATAAATTTTGCGTATAATCCGTTGTTCATCTTTCTATTTATTTAAAAAATGGATTTTAATGTAGAGAAATCTACACTTAATCCTAAGTTTATATTATTTGAATTTAGTCCTGTAGTAGGAGAAAGTACTTTTCCTCCAGAAATTAAAGCAGATAAATAATTGTTAATTCTAACGTAAGAGCCTACTTTTATTTTAGCAATTACTCCTTCGCCAGTATCAATACCAGCTCCACCTCCAGCACCAATAAAAGCCTCTGCAAATAGCTGTAATCTTTGTGCTGCAAATATAGGCGAATAGGTTCCCAATCCAACCATTCCGTCGGCATAACCTCCAGCACCTAATTTATTGTTTTCATCATCTTCTAGATAAGTAGCCTCATATGCAAATGCTGTTTGACCTGCTAAGTATAGATAAGGAGAAATGTCATAATTTAATTGCAGTGCAATTAAATGTAAATCTATAGGACCTCTATTTTCTCTTTCGAATCTTTTTAGTTTAAAATAAGTTTGGTGTTGAGCACTAACTCTAATTCCTTTTGCTTTTAATTTTTGTGTCTTTTTTTCTGTTTGATACCTATCATAGGTTCCGCCCGTTTTACTAATATACTTTAGTCCAGCTCCTAAAGCATAAGCTTCAAAATCACCATCTAAAGCTCTTACATAACCCGCGTGTGTACTAAGAGTAAAATTAGAAAATAGTTTAAAATCTAACCCGATTGTAGGGTAGATTGTAGCACCACCTTCAGCTTGAATTCTACCTCCAGAAGCTCCTAAAGCAAGCTTAGCAAATCCATCTACATATTTAGTATGAAAAGGTTCGTAACCTAACCCTCCAAAAATATCCATAAATCCAGCCTCTAAACCTTTGTAAATAGCATCTGTATGAATAAAAACAAAACTATTTTCTGAGATATATTTTTGATATTCAAAACCTATTAAGTAAAGTGTATGAGTAATTAATTCTGAATTTTGTTCTGCATCTTTTCTTGTTCCACCAAACGGAAAAAATTGATCGAATTTAACAATAAAACCGTCTTTGCTAAATGCTTTGTTCCAAGGAGATTTACTATCTATGGTATAAGTTTCGTTACTATTTTGGTATTTTGATATACTAAAATCTGTGGGTATTTCTAGAAAAAATGATAGTGAGTTACTTTTAATACTTCCTGTATAGAAATTAAAGTGACTGTACTGTAATCCCATATTAAATTTAGGGAAATGATAACTTAAACCAATATTAGGATTAATATAAGCTCCTTTGTTAATTATAGCACGGTAACCGCCACCACCACCAAAGTCTAAATTTGCATCTAAATAGACATTAGAAAATATTTGCTGATGATAACCTAATTCTATACCAAGTGTAAATAAACCACCTTGATTTCCAAACAATGCGGCATGTGTATTAATTCCTCCGTAAAAAAGGTTGTTTATAGGTATTAGGTAATGTAATCCTCCCAAATCCATATTTTCTCCGTTAGCATTTCCTACTTTTTTAGGCATGCTTACAGGTATGTAATTTAGTCTTACTTTTTTATTTATAGTATATTTTTCAGGTGTGTTTATGGTGTTTTTTTCTTGCGCATTTCCATATAGAATGCTAAAAATTAGACACCAAAAAAACAACTGATACTTCATGATTTTTTATTTAAATTCACTGGTAAAATGTAACTTCACAGAAGGATATTTACTTTGTGTCATTTGTATAGTAAAAGCAGAATCAGCTAAAAAAACTAATTGTCCTTGTTTGTCTTTAGCTAAATAGCGTTGTTTTACTCGTTTAAACTCTTTAAATTCTTCATTTTTACTGTCTTCTGGATCTACCCAACAAGCTTTATGAACTTGTAAGTTTTCATAAGTACATTTTGCACCATATTCATGCTCTAAACGATATTGTATAACTTCATATTGTAAAGCACCAACTGTACCAACAACTTTACGACCATTCATGTCTAAGGTAAATAATTGCGCAACACCCTCATCCATTAATTGGTCTAAACCTTTATATAATTGTTTAGATTTCATTGGGTCTGCGTTATTTACGTAACGGAAATGTTCTGGAGAAAAACTCGGAATTCCTTTAAAGTTTAGTTGTTCTCCTTCTGTTAAAGTATCTCCAATTTTAAAGTTTCCGGTATCGTGTATACCTACAATATCTCCAGGAAAAGATTCGTCTACAATTTCTTTTTTCTCTGCAAAAAAAGCATTCGGACTAGAAAATTTTACTTTTTTACCGTTTCTAACGTGTAGATAAGGAGAGTTTCTTTTAAAAGTACCAGAAACAATTTTGATGAAAGCTAATCTGTCTCTGTGTTTAGGATCCATATTGGCATGAATTTTAAAAACAAAACCTGTTAATTTTGTTTCTTTAGAATCTACTAAACGTTCTTCTGCTTTTTTAGGTTGTGGAGAAGGTGCAATTTCTATAAAAGCATCTAATAATTCTTTTACTCCAAAATTATTTAAAGCAGAACCAAAAAATACAGGTTGTAATTGACCTTTTAAATATTCATCTTGGTTAAAATCTGGATAAACCTCACCAATTAATTCTATTTCTTCACGTAAAGTTTCTGCTGCTGTCTCTCCAACAATTTTGTCTAATTCTGGATTAGATAAATCATTAAATTCTACACCTTCAGAAATAGATGTTTTATTATCACCAGAAAAAAGGTTTAATTTCTTTTCCCAGATATTATATATCCCTTTAAAATCGTAGCCCATACCAATAGGGAAACTCATAGGTGTTACACGCAAACCTAGTTTTTGCTCTACTTCATCTAATAAATCAAAAGCATCTTTACCTTCTCTATCTAGCTTGTTAATAAAAACTAGCATTGGTATATTTCTCATTCTGCAAACCTCTACTAATTTTTCGGTTTGTGGCTCTACACCTTTAGCAACATCAATAACAACAATAACACTATCTACAGCAGTTAAAGTTCTAAAAGTATCTTCGGCAAAATCTTTATGCCCAGGTGTATCTAAAATGTTTATTTTTTTATCTTTATAAATAAAAGCTAAAACAGAAGTAGCAACAGAAATACCTCTTTGGCGTTCAATTTCCATAAAATCGGAAGTTGCTCCTTTTTTTATTTTATTATTTTTTACGGCTCCTGCTTCTTGTATTGCTCCACCAAAAAGTAATAATTTTTCTGTTAAAGTGGTTTTACCAGCATCTGGATGCGATATAATACCAAATGTTCTTCTACGTGCTATCTCTTTTAAAAAACTCATCTA
Source organism: Polaribacter sargassicola (assembly GCF_021991835.1). GTDB lineage: Bacteria > Bacteroidota > Bacteroidia > Flavobacteriales > Flavobacteriaceae > Polaribacter > Polaribacter sargassicola. The sequence continues at coordinate 79,122 of NZ_JAHDAU010000004.1, read as the reverse complement.
CAAATTTTGAGCTGCAAAGATAGGTTTTACAAAGAGAAATATCAATCTAAAATTTCTACAGTCATACGTATGTCTTTAGTAGGCCATTCATCTACCCCAACTTTTACTTCTGCAATTTTATCCATAGTATCAAAACCAGAAATTACTTCACCAAAAACAGTATGTTCATTATTTAAATGATGAGCACCTTTTCTATTATGAACAATATAAAACTCAAAAGGATTTGATAGTTTATTTGGGTTGTTTTCCCAGTATCTGGTAGCTGCTAAAGCTCCGTATTTATGAGTTCTATTTTTTCTAAATTCTGGTTTTATTAAATAATTTCCGTACAACCTTCGTTGTTGTTTGGTATAAGTTTCATCAGAATTACCACCTTGTATTACAAAGTTTTTAGCTACTCTATAAAATTCTGTAGTATTAAAATATTTAATTTTGGTTAAGAAAATAAAGTTAGCTCTATGTATAGGTGTATCATCATACAATCGTAATTTTATATCACCAAATTTGGTTTTTATAACAACTTTGGTTTCTTTGTTTTTTTTCTCATATTCTGTAAAAAAAGCTTCTACATTTTTACTGTTTAAGCTATCCCAACGTTTTACTATTTTTTTTTCTTTTTTAATTGTCTTTTTAGGAATATCTACTTTTTTTTCTTCTTTACATTGATAAAAAATAGATAGAAAGATAAATAAGCAAAAAAGTTTAAAAAATTTCATAAAGAATTAAGTTTTATAAGACAAATATAAAGTATCAAAATAAAAGAATATAAATCTCTTAATGTTTTGTATTTATTTTATGTTTTAATAAAATTCTATTTTGTTATTTTTGCTTTTATGGAAGAACAAGTTGTTTTAGTTGACGAGAATGATAATGCTATAGGATTAATGCCAAAAATGGAAGCACATGAAAAAGCTGTTTTACACAGAGCTTTTTCTGTTTTTGTTTTTAATAAAAAAGGAGAATTGATGTTGCAACAAAGAGCTGCACACAAATATCATTCGCCATTATTATGGACAAATACTTGCTGCTCTCATCAAAGAGAAGGAGAAACTAATTTAGAAGCAGGCAAAAGAAGGCTACAAGAAGAAATGGGTTTTGTAACAGATATAAAAGAAGTTTTTTCATTTATATACAAAGCACCTTTTGATAATGGATTAACAGAGCACGAGCTAGACCATGTTATGGTTGGTTATTATGATGAAGATCCTTTAATTAATAAAGATGAGGTAGAAGATTTTAAATGGATGACTTTAGTAGATGTTAAAATAGATATAGAAAATAATCCACAAAAATATACAGAGTGGTTTAAAATTATTTTTGATAAATCTTTTGAAAAATTAACAAATGCCTAGAGTAACTATTCATAGAAAAGCCCATTTTAATGCAGCACATAGGTTGTATAAAAAAGAATGGTCTGATGAAAAAAATTTAGAAATTTTTGGTAAATGTAGCAATCCTAATTATCACGGCCACAATTACGAATTAGTAGTTTCTGTTACAGGAGAAGTTGATAAAGAAACTGGTTTTGTAATGGATTTAGCTATTTTAAGAAAATTAATTAGGTCTGAAATTGAAGATGCTTTTGATCATAAAAATTTAAATTTAGAAGTAGATGAATTTAAAGACACAAATCCTACAGCAGAAAATATTTCAATTGTTATTTACAATAAACTTAGAAAAAAAATTATAGAAAATTTAGATTTATCTATCAAATTATATGAAACTCCTAGAAATTTTGTAACTTATTCTGGGGAGTAAAACCTTTAAAAAAATATTATGAAACAATTACTAAAATTTACACCTATTTTAAAAGATAAAATTTGGGGAGGAGAAAAATTAATTAAAGTATTAAATAAAGATTCTGATAGAACGGATATTGGAGAAAGTTGGGAACTTTCTGATGTTAAGGGAGATACTTCTATTGTTTCTAATGGCGATTTAAAAGGTAAAGATTTAAAAGAGTTAATTTCTGAGTATAAAGCAGAATTAATGGGAGAAAAAATTTACAATCACTTTGGTGAAAAATTTCCATTATTAATAAAGTTTATAGATGCTAAAGAAGCTTTAAGTATACAATTACATCCGCATGATGATTTGGCAAAAGAACGTCATAATTCTTTTGGTAAAACAGAAATGTGGTACGTAATGCAAGCAGATGAAAAATCTAATTTAATTGTAGGTTTTCAAAAAGAGGTAACATCAAAAGAATATTTAGAACATTTAGAAAATAAAACCTTATTAGATATTTTAAATGTTGATGAAGTTAAAAAAGGAGATGTTTATTTTATTCCAACAGGTAGAGTTCATGCCATAGGAGCAGGAGTAATGTTGGCAGAAATACAACAAACATCAGACATTACTTATAGAATTTATGACTGGGATAGACCAAACCCAGACGGAACTTATAGAGAATTACATACAGAAGAAGCTATAGATGCTATAGATTATTCTGCACAAGATTCTTACAAAACAGTTTATTCTAAAGAGCAAAATACATCATCAGAAATTGTTTCTTGTCCATATTTTACAACAAATGTTTTACCAATAGAAGGAGAATTATCTATAAATCATAGTGATAAAGATAGCTTTGTAATTTATATGTGTGTAGAAGGAAATGTAGAGTTTCAATATCAAGATCAAACAGAAAAATTAAAAACAGGAGAAACTATTTTAGTACCAGCTTGTATTAAGGATATTAAAATTATTTCTAAAGAAAAGTCAGAACTTTTAGAAGTTTATATCAAGTAATTTATGAAAATCATTGCAATGATTCCTGCACGTTATAGTGCATCTCGTTTTCCTGGTAAATTAATGAAAGATTTAGGAGGAAAACCAGTTATCTTAAAAACTTATGAAGCTGCATTACAAACAAATTTATTTGATGACGTTTTTATTGTTACAGATTCTGATGTAATTTTTAAAACTATTGAAAGTGCAGGAGGAAAAGCAATAATGAGTAAAAAAGAGCACGAGTGTGGTTCTGATAGAATTGCTGAAGCTGTAGAAAATATTGATGTTGATGTAGTTGTAAATGTACAAGGCGATGAACCTTTTATAGATGCTGTTTCTCTATCTAAATTAATAGATGTTTTTAAAAAAGATACCAATAAAGAAGTAGATTTAGCTTCTTTAAAAGTACAAATTACTAATAAAGAAGATATAGAAAACCCTAATAATGTAAAGGTTATTACAGATGTAAATAATATGGCAATTTACTTTTCTAGAAGCGTAATTCCGTATCACAGAGATAAAAACATCAATGTAAAATATTACAAACATAAAGGTGTTTATGCGTTTAGAAAACAGGCTTTAATCGATTTTTATAATACACCAATGACACCTTTAGAAGCTGCAGAAAAAATAGAAGCTATAAGGTATCAAGAAATTGGTAAGAAAATAAAAATGGTAGAAACAGATGTAGAAGCTGTTGGTATAGATACGCCAGAAGATTTAGAAAAGGCAATTCAGTTTTTAAAATAATAAAAATGACAAAAATAAGTGAAGAGATTAAAGTAATTGCTTTTGATGCAGATGATACTTTATGGGTTAATGAAACTTATTTTAGAGATGCAGAACATCAATTTGCAAAATTATTAGCTAAATACGAAACTCAAAACAAAATAGATCAAGAGCTTTTTAAAAAAGAAATAGATAATTTACCTCTTTATGGTTACGGAATTAAAGGTTTTGTATTGTCTATGGTAGAAAGTGCTTTAGAATTGTCTAACTATCAAATTTCACAAAAAACAATAGAAAGTATTTTAAACATCGGTAAAGAGATGTTAGAGAAACCAATTGAATTATTAGACGGAATTGAAGACGTTCTAGAAAAATTACAAGGAAAATATAAACTAATTGTTGCTACAAAAGGAGATTTATTAGACCAAGAACGTAAACTAGAAAAATCTAATTTATTACAATATTTTCATCATGTAGAAGTAATGAGTGATAAAAAAGAAAAAGACTACGAAAAATTAATAAGGCATTTAGATATAAAACCATCAGAATTTTTAATGATTGGTAATTCTTTAAAATCAGATGTTTTACCATTATTAGCAATTGGCGCAAGCGCAATTCACGTTCCGTTTCATACAACATGGGCACATGAAGAAGTAAATGACAAAGAAAAAGATAATGTTGCCTATAAAACACTAACTAATATTAAAGAAATTATTTCATTTATATGAGATATTTAGATATTGAAAACTGGAACAGAAAACAACATTTTAATCATTTTAAAAATTTAGATGATCCATATTTTGCAGTTACTGTAAATGTTGATGTAACAAAATGTTATAACCAATCTAAAAAATTAGAGTATTCTTTTTTTGTAATGTATTTACATGCTTGTTTAAAAGCATTAAATACTATAGAAAATTTTAAATATAGAATTAAAGAAGATAAAATTGCTATTTGTAATGTAATACATGCATCTGCAACAATTGCTAGAAAAGACCATACTTTTGGTTTTTCTTTCATTCATTTTTCTGAAGATTTAAAAGAGTTTAATAACAATTATTTAAAAGAAAAAGAAAGAATTTTAGGTTCTACAGATTTATTTCCACCAATAAACTCAGATGATTGTATTTATTGTTCTGCTTTACCTTGGTTTTCTTTTACAAGCCAAAAAGAACCTAAATCTGGTGTTAAAAATGAAAGTATACCTAAATTATCTTTTGGTAAAACTTTTAATGAAAATGATAAAATAAAAATGCCTGTTGCTATTGCTGTAAACCATGCTTTAGCAGATGGATATCATATTGGTTTATTTTTTGAAGAATTTAAGAACCAATTAGATAAAAACAACTAAATTTGCACCATTAAAATTTATAATAAGTTATGGCAAGTATTAAAAACTTAAAAAAAGATATTAATTACGTTTTAGGTGATGTTATTGAGTATGCTTTAGATGTATCAGCTTTAAAAAATGCACCAAAAAAAGGTGAAGAAATTATTGATGAAGCTATTGAAACGTTTGATAGTTTAATTTCTAAAGTAAATGATAGTAAAGTAGAAAACAAAAAAGCCCACTTTAAATCAATTAATCAAGAATTAGAAGATAAAGCTAAAGGTTTAGTAGAAAAAATTAATAGCTTATAATCTTAACAGATTTTTAAAGAAAATTTAAGACCATCATTATTTTTAATGATGGTCTTTTTTATTAAATTTGGTTGTCTATACTAAAATGATATAATAGACGTTACATTAATATAATAATATTAAACAAATGGCTAGAGCAATGTTTGAGTACACGATAACGGTACTACAGAAAGTAAGTTTCAATTCAGATTTGTTTTGTAAAGAAGTTGAAAAAGCATTAAGTAGATTGTTACCTTATGAAAGAGATGAGCTAACAATTTGGTTAAGACAATTTACAGCAAATAAACCTGAATTATACTCTTGTATGACATTAATTAACTAAAAAAAAGGAAGCTTAAAAGCTTCCTTTTTTTTAGTTAATTTTTTACTTGGAGTTTCCTTTTTTATATTTATTCATCAACTTTCGTCCAAACTCCATTTCAGCAATTTGTAATTGAATAATTTTTTTATAAGAAATAATCTCTTTTATATCTGAAATAAATTTACTCTGGCATTCATAAATTTCTTTATCAGTATCAAGTTTTATTTTAATTATTTTTTCAGCTTCACTTTCAGAAATAGAAGTTTTTTCTTTAAAAGCTTTTCTCATTTCTGTTCTAATCTTAGATCTTAAAGAATGTTGTTTCTCATCATTACTATTGTAGATTGGCCAAAATTTTTGAGCTTCGCTAGAAGTTAAATTTAATTGCTCTGTTAAATAAGCAATTTTAAGAGCTTTAATTTTTTCTCTACCATCTTTTGACTGAGCATTTATAGAAAAGCTGCAAAGAAATAGAATAAATGTAAAAGTTAATATTTTTTTCATAATTTTAGTTTTCATCTAATTCCTCAAAAAGAGAATAATTATCTATAGAGTTTATGTAATCTTCTATTGTTTCATCCTTTATAGAAGAAAAAGAAAAATCATCTTCACTTAAAATATCTTCTTGTAAAACAAGAGCAATATCATTAGAGTTCATAGGGTTGTATTCTAACCAATTTTCTATTTCTTGTTCAGAAAGAGAATCTAGGGTAAAATCGTCTGTTTTATTAAAAATAAAAGAATTTAAACCTATAAATAAAATAACAGAAGCTGCTGCTGCAAAAGGAATTACTTTAAATAATCGAGTTTTAAGCGTAATTACTTTTGGCTCTTTCTTTTCTGTAACTTTAGATAAAATATTATCCTCTAAATTTTTAAAATAATTATCAGGTACCTTAAAACTATTTTCTTTAGGTAATTTCTCTTCGGTTATTTTTAAATCTATAACGTCGTCAATAGTATCAAAATAGTTTTTAGGTATAGAAAAACTGTTTTTCTTACCTAATTTAGAGTTTAAATACTCTTCGCTATTTTTAATTTTATTTTCCATTGTACTATTTAGACTTCACTTTTATTAAAAGGTTTAATCTGTTTTAAATTTTATATAATTTTCTATTTTCTTAACTGCATGAAAATAAGATGCTTTTAAAGAACCTACAGATGTTTCTAAGATAGATGATATTTCATCATACTTTAATTCATCAAAATATTTCATGTTAAAAACCAACTGTTGTTTTTGTGGTAATGTAGCTATTGCTTTTTGTAATATTATTTCAATTTCATCACCAGTAAAAAACTCATCACTTTTTAAAGAAGATGTTAATTCTTGTTGATAATCCTCTATATCTAAATTTCTTTGTTTAGCTCTTTTATTAATAAATGTAATAGACTCGTTGGTTGCAATTCTATACATCCAAGAAAATAATTTACTTTCTTGGTTAAATTTATCTATATTTTTATAAATTTTGATAAAGGTATTCTGTAAAACATCATCTGCATCATCATGAGAAATAACAATTTTACGAATATGCCAATACAAGCGTTCTTTGTATTGACTCATCAATACTCTAAATGCTTTTTCTTTGGTTAGAACATTTTTTAATTGTTCTATTAAAACGGCTTCATCAGTCAAATAATATAGATTCTGGTTGTTAGACTTTAAAAAAATAAAAAGGTTTAAAATTTATTTTTTTATTCTTGATCTAGAATAACCAAATAGTCTTTTTTGTTTAATAATTTCTGCAATTCCTTCTGGTAACATTTCTTCCCAACCTGCTTCTCCGTGTAGAATCATTTTTAAAACTGTACGAGAAAAAATATCTAGATTTGCTTTTTCAAAGTCGTCAATATTTATAAGTTTTCCGTTATTTTTAAAGAATTTGTATAATTCTTTCATTCTTGGGTGTACCTTTAAACTTTCTACAGAAATGTATTCATCAGAATTTGTATCATGATAAGGGTACATGTACACTTTTAAATCTCTATAAAATAATTTACCAAAAGCTTCTAAGATTCCACCACTTAAATTTCTATAATACTTTTCTTCAAAAAGTTCTATAAGGTTTTGTCCACCAAGAGTTAAGCCCATTCTTTCTTTAGTAAACTCACTAAAATACTCTACTAATTTAAAGTATTGTTGAAAACTGGTAATCATTACATTCTGCCCAAGAGAACATAGTAATTCTGCTCTGTCTAAAAAGTCTCTTTCGTTTATTTTTCCTTCGGATGTAAGATTACTTAATGTAATTTCAAAAATAACTTGAGTTTTATTTTCTACTACTTTATTTTCTGCTAAAAATAATTTTTTAGATTTTTCGTACATATCCATATTTACCTTAGTAACAGGTCTAAAGCTACCACGTAAAGCTAAAATATTTTTTTTGTAAAGTACTTGTGCAGGTAAAAGGTTGTTTCCATCAGGACCAAACATAACGGCGTTTGTCATTCCGTTTTTTAATAATTGTAAACTCATTAAACGGTTGTCTACATACATAAAACGTGGCCCAGCAAAATTAATCATGTCAATTTCTAACTGATCGTTACCTAAATTATCGTAAAAAGATTTTATTAAATCTTTAGGACTGTCATTTAAGTAGAAAGCACCATAAATTAAGTTTACACCTAAAACACCTAACGTTTCTTGTTGTAAACGAGCGTCTGTTTCTTTAAAACGTAAGTGTAAAATAATTTCGTTATAACCTTCTAAAGGGTCTAGCTGAAAACGGATACCAACCCAACCGTGACCTTTAAATTGCTTGGCAAAATCTATGGTAGTTACAGTATTTGCATAAGAGAAAAATAATTTATCAGGATGTTTTGCTCTACTAAGTCGATCTTCCATTAAATCGATTTCGTGACCCAACATTTTTTTTAAACGAGGTTGTGTAACATAACGTTTATCTTCTTCCATACCATAAATAGCATCAGAAAAATCTTTATCATATGCACTCATTGCTTTTGCTATGGTACCAGAAGCAGCACCAGATCTAAAAAAATTACGAGCAGTTTCTTGGCCTGCACCAATTTCTGCAAAAGTTCCGTAAATATCTCTGTTTAAATTTATTCTTAATGCTTTACTTTTAGTAGTTGGTACACTACTAATTTCTTGATCTCCTTTTAAAGAAATTGCCATATGATACTATTTTATCGTTTAAAACAAATGTAATAAATTAGACAGCTATCAGTCAATTTTTATCTTATTTTTGTTGAAATGGAAACAAACAAAAAACAACTACATATTACTTTTTTGGGTACAGGTACATCACAAGGTATACCTATGATAGCAAATAACCATCCTGTATGTATTTCTAAAGATATAAAAGATAAGCGTTTAAGATCTTCTATTTTAATTTCTTGGGATGATGTTTCTTATACCGTTGATTGTGGTTTAGATTTTAGACAACAAATGTTAAGAGAAAATGTACAATCTTTAAATGGTGTTTTTTTTACGCATGAACATGCAGACCATATTGGTGGTTTAGATGATTTACGTGCTTTTTGTTACAAAATAGGAGATATGCCTATTTATTTAATACAAAGAACGCTCTCTAATTTAGAGCAAAGGTTTGATTATATTTTTAGCAAAGTAAATAGATATCCTGGCGCACCAAGTGTTAAACCGTTTGTTATAGACAAAGAACCTTTTGTTGTTAGTAATTTAAAGGTAATACCAATAAAAGTTAACCATGGTAAACTGCCAATTGTTGCATACAGATTTAATGACTTTGCTTATTTAACCGATGTAAAGTTTATTTCTGATGAAGAAAAACAAAAAATATTAAATTTAGATGTTTTAGTAGTTAATGCATTAAGAATAGATGAGCATCCAACACATTTTAATTTACAAGAAGCTCTAGATTTAATTGAAGAAATAAAACCTAAAAAAGCATATTTAACTCACATTAGTCACATGTTAGGTTTTCATGAAGAAGTTTCTAAAGCGCTTCCAGAAAATGTGTTTTTGGCCTACGATGGACTAAAAATTACAGTATAATTTTTTTGTTAAAGACTAAAAATCTTTTAAAAACAGCGCTATTTTTTAGTGCTGTAATCTCTTTTTGTAAAAAAAATAAAAAATATTTCCTTCAATTTGCCCTTTGTTTATAGGGTTTTCTTGTTTTTTTTAAAAAAAATAAAACTTTTTTAAAACCATCATTGCTTTTTACTCGTAAGTATATGTGAGATTCAATTATTAATTAACTTATAAAAACTCACACAATGAAAAAAACAAAAATTTTAGTAGCAACCATTTTTGCTGTGGCAATTGGTTTAATTACAATTGCAGCAGACCATATTGATGCTCCAGATTCACAAGGTACAACGGCAGATATTACAGATTTCTATGCTTTTCAAGGAGAAGACACAGATAATATTGCTTTTGTAGCTAATGTACAAGGTTTGTTAAGTCCTACTGCATCAGAAACAGCTTCTTTTGATGAAAACGTTATGGTAGAATTTAATATTGACACAGATGGCGATATTATAGAAGATTTAGTAATACAAGCAATTCCTAGAGATGGAAAAATGTATTTCTTTGGACCTTATGCACCATCATCAACAGGATTAAATAGTACAATTAATGAAATGGCAACAACATCTGAAGTTGATATAACTGCTTACGGATCTTCTGCAATTACATCTAATAATAATGGGATGAAGTTTTTTGCAGGGCCAAGAGATGATCCTTTCTTTATGGATTTTGCTCAATACGGAGAAATTATTGCAGGTAATGCAACTTCATTTAATAGTCCGGGTTCAGATACATTTGCAGGTACTAATGTATTATCTATTGTTGTAGAGGTTCCTAAATCTATGATTGGTGGTACAGGTACAATCAATACTTGGGTAGAAGCAAAAACAAAACAATAATTTTTAATCAAACTAAAACTTAATATTATGAAATTTAACAATATAAAATATTTAGCAATTCTAACATTTTCTCTTTTGGTAGTTAGTTGTAATAATGATGACGATGATATGGAAATGGTAATGGATACAGATTTTTCTGGAACTTATGTGCAAAAAGATCAAATGGGAAGACCAGCTGTAAATACAGTTTTTGTTTCTTCGGATAGCAAAGATGCTTTTAATACAACAATACCATCAGAACAAAACACAGCATTTCAATCTATGTTTCAAACAAATTTAACAGGATTAAGTCCTGCTTATGCAAATGAAGGAGATGCAAATGCATTAGGTTTAGATGCGGCAAGTTTTACAGGATTATTAGCAACAGATGTTTTAAATGTTTCTTTAGATGGTACTACAACTTTTTATGATGGTACAAATGTTTTAACAGGTAGAGCTTTAGCAGATGATGTTATTACAGTAGAATTATTGTTGATTTTTGGAGGTGAAGATTTTACAGAAAACCCAACACTATCTAACGATAATGTAGACGGAAATGATAAAGAATTTTTGTCTTCTTTTCCTTATTTGGCAAATCCTTGGTAAGAGGAATTATTTTAGAAACTGACATGATTTGGGGGGATTATGTCAGTTTATTTAACTAACTAACTAACTAACTAACTAACTAAAATTTATATCATGAAAAATATCCAACTAATTCTAATGATAGTAACTTTTGCTTTAACCGTAGGTTGTAAAAGTGAACAAGAAACTAAAATAACAAACCCTAATGAATATGCTGCTTTTTTAGATGTTACAGATAATACACATTTAGCAAAAGCAGAAGCAGAACTAAGTTTTTGGGACAATAAAATAGCATCTACACCTAATCAATATCCTTATTATTTAAAATTAGCAAGTGCAAATTCTCGATTATTTAAGCTAACAGGTAATATTGATGAATTAAAAAAAGCTGAAAAAAACTTATTATTAGCCAATAGTAAAACAAATTTTAATAATGCAGGGTATTTAAGAAGTTTATCAAAAAATTATATTTCTCAACATCGTTTTAAAGAAGCTTTAAATTTATTATTAAAAGCAGAACAAAACGGAGAAAACCTACAACAAACAAAGTATATGTTAATAGACGTATATTTAGAATTAGGAGATCTTAAAAAGGTAGAACACTATTTATCTGATGTTAAAAATTTAAAAGATTTTGATTATTTAATACGATTATCAAAATACAACGATCATATAGGTAATTTAGATAATGCAATTACATATTTAGAAAAAGCATTGTTAATAGCCAAATCATCAAAAAAAGAAGGTTTAATTCAGTGGAATTATACAAACTTAGCAGATTACTATGGTCATGCTGGTAGAATTAAAGATTCTTACAACGCTTACTTAAAAGCTTTAGAAATAAACCCTAGTAATAGTTATGCTAAAAAAGGAATTGCTTGGATAGTTTATTCTTATGAAAGAAACCCCGAAGAAGCATTAAATATTTTAGAAACAGTAACCAAAGAAAATGCAGCGCCAGATTATCATTTATTAAAAGCAGAAATTTTAGATTTTATGGGAAATATTGAAGAAAAAGAAAACCAAATAAATCAGTATCTATCTAAAGTTGCTAATAAAAAATATGGGGCAATGTATGCAAAATATAATGTGTTATTATTTGCAGAAGATGTTAATAATACATTAGAAGCTGTAAAAATTGCAGAGGCAGAAGTTAATGCAAGACCTACAGCACAATCGTATGATTTACTTGCTTGGGCTTACTATAAAAACGGAAACCAACAAGAAGCAATTAAGATTACAGAAACTTATGTAATTGGTAAAACTTTTGAGCCAGCAGCTTTGTTGCATTCTGCATATATTTTAAAAGCAAATGATAATTTGTTGGCGGCTAAAGAACTAAAAGAAGAACTGTTAAAAAGCGTATATGAATTAGGTCCTTTAACAGAAAATGCCGTAAAAAATATTTAATTTCGCCCAAAATTTTATCAAATGAAAAACAAGTTAATTTTAATTTTTATTTTAACAGTTTGCACCAATATTTTTGGGCAAAAATTTACTGGTGTTGTTTTAAATTCACTTAATGAACCTTTAGAGAACGTATACATCATCAATCAAACATCTAACACACACACACACACAAATGAAGTAGGTAATTTTATTTTAGAAAATACAAAAGTAAACCACACCGTTCAAATCAGTATTTTAGGTTATGCTACCAAAACAATAAATGTTACCAACGATATTCTTAAAAATGGTGTAACTATTATTTTACAAACCAAAATTTTTCAATTAGAAGAATTGGTTTTACGTAAAGAAATTAATGCTTTACAGACTTTAACAAATATAGACTTACAGGTAAACCCTGTAAATAATTCTCAAGAAATTTTAAGAAAAGTTCCTGGTTTATTTATTGGTCAGCATGCTGGCGGAGGAAAAGCAGAACAAATATTTTTAAGAGGTTTTGATATAGATCATGGTACCGATATTGCTCTTTCTGTAGACGGAATGCCAATAAATATGGTTTCTCATGCACACGGACAAGGATATTCTGATTTGCATTTTGTAATACCAGAAACCATCCAAAAAATTGATTTTGGTAAAGGTCCTTATTATGCAAACCAAGGAGATTTTAACACCGCAGGTTATGTAAATTTTTCTACAAAAACGGCAATCGATAAAAGTATGATTTCTGTTGGTTATGGAGATTTTAATTCTTTAAGAACTGTAGGTATGTTTAATCTATTAGAAAAATCTAAAAATAACGATGCTTATGTTGCTTTAGAATATATAGAGTTTGATGGACCTTATGATTCTCCTCAGAATTTTAACAGATTAAACCTTTTTGCTAAATACAATACGTTTTTAAACGGAAAAGACAAACTTACTTTATCTGCCTCTCATTTTACAAGTTCTTGGGATGCTTCTGGGCAAATACCTAATAGAGCTGTAGAAAATGGATTAATAGGTCGTTTTGGTGCTATTGATGATACAGAAGGTGGTTATACTTCTAGAAGTAATTTAAACGCTCAATTGCAAAAAACATTAAATAACGGAGCTATTTTACAAGCAAATACATTTTATTCTAAATACGATTTTGAATTGTATTCTAACTTTACATTCTTTTTAGATGATGCGGTAAACGGAGATCAAATTAAACAATTTGAAGATAGAAGTATTTACGGCATGAACGCAAAAATTATCAATTCTAAAGAATATGGTAATGTAGAAGCTAAGTTTATAAAAGGTATTGGTTTGCGTTACGATTTAATTGCTGATAACGAATTATCACACACAAAAAATAGAAGCGAATTAATTAATAACATTCAATTAGGAGATGTAAAACAAACTAATTTATACGCGTTTTTTAATTCAGAATTCGAAATAGGAAAATTTAAAGTAGCGCCTTCTGTTCGTTTAGATTATTTTAAATTTTTATATAATGATGCTTTAAGTACAACATACAAAACATTAAGTAAAACAAAAGCAATTGTAAACCCTAAATTAAACTTTTTATATACTCAAAATGATAATTTACAATGGTTTTTAAAATCAGGAATTGGTTTTCATTCAAACGATGCAAGAGTTGTATTACAAGATAATGCAGATAAGATTTTGCCAAGAGCTTACGGTGCCGATTTTGGAAATATTTGGAAACCTACTAAAAATTTAGTGTTTAACACAGCAGCTTGGTACTTGTTCTCAGAAGAAGAATTTGTATATGTAGGTGATGCAGGTATTGTAGAACCGTCAGGAGAATCTGAACGTTTTGGGTTAGATTTAGGAATCCGTTATCAAATATCAGATCAAATTTATTTTGATACAGATGCAACCTTAACACACGCAAGAAGTTTAGAAGCAGAAGAAGGAGAAGATTACATTCCGTTAGCACCAAGTTTTACAATGGCAGGAGGTTTATCTTTTACTAATTTAGGTAAATTTTCTGGAGGATTACGTTATCGTTATTTAGCAGACAGACCCGCAAATGAAGATGATTCTATAACAGCAGAAGGATATCTTGTTAGCGATTTTAATATAAATTATAGTGTTAACAACAATTTAGTATTAGGTGTTGCATTAGAAAATATTTTTGATGTAGAATGGAACGAAACTCAATTTGCAACAGAAAGTAGATTGCAAAATGAAGCTTCTTCTGTAGAAGAAATTCATTTTACACCAGGTACACCATTTTTTGCAAAAGCAACCATAACTTATACTTTTTAATAAAAATAGTTTGGTTAGTTTTTAGTTGGATGAAATGCCCTTTACTTTTATAGTAAAGGGCATTTTTATTATTTAGGTAAACTCTATTTAGCTTTTAGATTATATTAAATCTATTCCCAATTCCAAGAAAGAATATTCCATTCATCTGTATCATCTTTAAAAGTGTTAATCGTTTTAAAACCCACTTTTTCATGCGCTCTCATAGATCTATGATTGCTAGAAGATACCTCGGTTAGTAATAAATCAAATTTAGAAGCGTAAACATCTTTATGTTTTTCATAAAGAGCTTTAAAAATCCCTTTTCCTCTATGTGTGTCTGCAACACAAACTTGTCCCATTACATAATAATTTATGTTGCTTAACTTTGTGTTTTTATAATTAATACTTTCAAAAACGGTAAACATTGGTACCAATACCGGAATTAAATCTTTATAATCTTTTAACATTGTTAAAGCATAAGCAATTACTTTACCATTATCTACAGCAATAATGTGCTTAGCTTCATTATTCATTTTTGTTAATAAATCTAAATTGTGTTTTACCGTAACAAAACCATCTACTTTTTTTAATTCTTCCGAAACATTATCGTAATGATTTGCATGTTGTAAATCTAAAATTTGTTGTAACTCACTTTTAGATTCTGCTAACTTTAATTCCATTTCTAATACTTTATAAAAATCAATTTATTAATAATAAATAGTGCATTTAAAATGCAGAGCAAAGTTAGATTTTAAAAGAATACAAGTAGGTAGTTTTCTACTAAATTAGCATCAAATTATAAGTTTTATAATTAAAATTAATTTTTATCTTCAAATAACAACCAAAAATCAGGATCTAAGAGTACGCTATCTGGTTTTTTTTCTACTGGAATTTTAAATGAGTTAGATTTAGAGTTGATTTCTATTGTTTCTATTTTAGTAATTTCACCATTTTTAATTCCGATTTCTAATGGAAAATTAAATGTAAAATGATCTTGAGTTTGTTTTATTTCAATAACAAGATTTCCTCTTTTATATTTCCAACTCCATTTTAACTCCGGATACCCTTTTACAAACAACCATTGATTAAAAAATGATTCTAAATTTTGGTTAGAAACCATTTCCATTTCTTTTTGAAAATCAGCAGTCATTGCATTAGAGTTTCTGTACTTTTTATAATAAGCTCGTATTCCGTTCCAAAAAGCTTCGTTACCAATTTTGTATCTTAACATGTTAAGAAACCAACCGCCTTTTTGATAAGTATTGGTACTTAAAACTTTCTTTGGATCTTTAATAGAATTGTCTACAATTGGAGAAGGATTTTTTTTGTAATAAGCTATAATTTGCTTTTTATCAAGAGCTAATTCTTCTTTTCTTTTTTCATTACCATACATTTCTTCTTGGTACAGAATTGTAAAATAAGTAGCAAAACCTTCGCTTAACCAAACATGATTCCAACTATTTTCTGTGGCAGAATTACCAAACCATTGATGTGCAATTTCATGAGCAATTAAACTTTCTACTTTATTTTTTCCGCTTACAGAATTCTCAAAATAAGTTATTGTTCCTGCATTTTCTAAACCTCCCCATTGTGTTTTTGCCTGAATGTTGGCTAGTTTAGAGTAAGAATAAGGCCCAATATTTTTTATATAATATTCTAAAACATTGGTGGCAACTGCATAATCAGAAAAACCATCTAATCTATTTTCTGGGTAAACCCAAGCTGTTACAGGTATCTCATTAACAACACCTAAAAGTTTACTAGCAAATTTTGTAACACCAATAGTAATTACTTTTGTAGCAACTGGTGCGGTTTCTTTATACCTGGTAAGTTTTAATCCTTTACCTAAATTACTTTCTTCTACTTTTTTACCTGTAGCAACAACATCATATTTTTCTGGCGCTGTAATAGCAAATTCTATGGTTGCTTTATCATAAGGATGATCTACACAAGGCAACCAGTTTCTAGCTAAATTTGGCCAATTATCACCATAAAAAGAACGTTGACCAAATTTTGTTTTATCAATAACTAATCCTTTTTCTGCAATACCATGATATTGGATTTTGTAGGTTTTTATTTTTGAATTATCTATTGTTGGGGTAATTACAATTTTATTATTAATAAATTGATAATTTGCTTCTTTATCACCTTCAAAAACATTGGTTATTTCCATTCCGTAAACTTCAGTTTTACCAATTAAATCTAAAGAGAAAGTTGTAATTCCTTCTTTAAAATTAACTGTAACCAAAGTTTCTCCTATAATTTCGTTATTGTTATCATTTAGGGTAAGATTAAATACATAGCTAAGTACATCTGCATAAGTATTTCTTTTGTAAGTGTCTTGAGCGGCAATTGTGTTTGTAAAAAGTACAATTGCAAGAATAATCCATGAATAATTTTTTTTCATAGTTAATTTTCTAAGTTTAGTTTTAGTTTAAAATCTAAATTTAGGAAATTAAAATAGAATTTAGACTTCATATAAAATGAAGTTTCTAAAGTTTTAAGAAAAAAATGTTCCTTTTAAGAAGAAACGGCTCCTAAAGTATATAATTGCTCTAGAGTAGGAGAGGCGCTACCACCAGCAGGCTCTAAAGTAATACCAAATGCTTCTGACTGATTAGCGTTTTCTATGGTAAATATTTTATTTGTATCTGCTGTAAAAGTATCTAAAGTACCTAAACTTGTAGGTGTAAGCGGGCTAAGTTTTAAAGACCAAACTTGATAAACTTTGCCTTTTGGCGGTTCTGGTAAACCTTTGGCATCTAAGTAAATACTGTTTGTTTTTTTATCCCAATAAACTTTAGCATAAGAAGTTGGAGATACTTTTTGACCAGCTAATGGTATTGTAATAATATCTTTATCTCTAAAGATTTCTATTAATTTTTCTGCAGCAGCTAAATTTGTAGATGCACTGTCTATTTTAGACTCTAATTGTTGCTTTTCTGTTGCTATTTGTTCTTTTAATTTATTGTTTTGAAGTACAGATAAAATTAAAGTAGAACCCAATATAATAGCAGCAACCCAACCGATATATTGAGACCAATTTGTTTTAGGTTTAGTAATAGAAATTACTTTAGGCTCATTAACTTTTAATTGATTTTTAATTGATGAAAATGAATAAGAAGCATCTTTTTTAGTAGCAGCAGTTAGTTGTACAATCGCTTTTTCTATCGATTCTACCTCTGCTAATAACTCAGGATTTTCTTGAATTGTATTGTACACCTCTTCGTTTTCTTTTTCAGAAAGCGAACCTGCAACATACAGTTCTAAAATTCCAGATGCTATGTAATCTTTTATATTCATTTTTTATACACCTAACATTGAGCGTAATTCGCCAATACAGGTTCTATTTCTTGTTTTTATGGTGCCAATTGGCATGTTTAATTCTTCTGATGCTTCTTTTTGTGTAAAACCTTTAAAATAAATTAATTCTATAACAGATTTACATTTTTCTCCTAAATTAGTTACAAACTTTTTTAAACCAATTGTGTTGGTTGTGCTGTCTAAACTAGAAGATGTTTCTAATATATCTACGAAAAAATCTGAGTTAAGGTTTTGTTTAGATTGTTTAAATTTTTTAGAACGAGTATAATCAATAGCTGCATTTCTAGCAATATTAAGTATCCAAGTAAAAAAACGTCCTTTTTTAGCTGAGTAAGATTCAGCATTATTCCAAGCTTTTATAAATACGTCTTGAGTAATTTCTTGGGTAACATCATCATTTTTAACAATATTATTTACAACTCCAGAAATACTATCACAATACATATTGTATAGTTTTTCATAGGCTTTAACATCCTTTTGTTGAAATTGTAAAATTAATTGATCTTGGTTTATCATCTATCGATGGCTAAAATATCAATTAAAAATGATATTTGATGTTTAATTTTTATTTTAATTGATTTTAAAGAATAATATTTTTAAGATTTTAACTCTAAAACAATATCAGAACTTTCTGATTGTATTACCTTATTAAAGAAAATCTTTAAGTATTCGTAGTCATAAGGGTTAAAGATTTCTTTTTTAATATTAAAGCGTACATAAATAATTACAGAATTATCTTTCTTAAGACTTTTAATGGTGAAATTTCCTCCGTTTTCTGGTAATGCAAATGCTTTAGATTCTGGTATTTGAGTTACTATGTAGTTTTCGGGAAAAGTTAAGTTTAAATTAAAACGATTAGACCTTGCATATGCAAAATCTACAGGATAATTTCTTTCTTTTAATTTAAAAGGATTCTCTTTTATTCTATCAAAAAAGAAAGGATTAATTCTAATTTTATTTGTTAAATCATCATTAGAGATCATTTTTATATCGAAGACTTCTGTTAGAGGTTTTTCTAATTTATCAACATTTTCAGCTTTATAAGAATCTACTTCCACATCAGAATATTTATTTTCAAAAGATTCTAAATAATCATTTTCAGATAAACGTTTTATTTGTTGTCTTTGGTTTAAGGCTTCGTAACCTTGTTTTCTAATTGTTAAAGAACCTTCAAAATCTCCATCATCATTTAATTTTAATATAGCATTAATAGTTTTAGAGGTTTGTATTTTGGGTTTTAGAACAATCCAATTACTTTCTTCTTTGTAATTAATTAATCTTGCTTTACCATTAATACATCTAGAAGGTATTTGTCCGAAAGGTAAAAGTTTGTTAGTTGCATCTAAAAAATATTCATTTCCATCAATAACAACTTGTACAATTACATAATTAAAATCAAAAATTACAGGGAACAATTCTGTAGGAACTCCGTTATCTCTGGTAGATAAAATTACCAAATTAGCTTCTATATCTGCAGCATTTAAACTGTTGTATAGAGAAAGATTAATTTCACCAGCACTACCTACTTTATCATCAAAAGCATTTTTTATTTTTTCATCTTTACTATTCCAATATTTATTATTCCAAGTAAAATGATTTTTTATAAAAGTATAAATCTCTTTAGCTTTTGTTAATTGATCTTCTATGTTTAATATATTTTCTGGTATGTTTTTTCTAAAAAAGCTTTTTTTAGAAGTTTGGTTGTTTAAAAAGATGTCTTTTAATTGTTTGTCTGCTTTTTTCCATGTTGTTGTATATTCTTCTACAACTCCTCTTGTACTTGTGTAGGTTTCTAAATCAAAAGATAAGCGAGAAATATAGTTTTTCTTACTTAACATATAATCTTCTTCTTTAAAAGCAGGAATATCGTTAATTCCGTAAGAATAAATTACACAAGCACCTTCACCTACACCCTCAATATAAAGGCAATTTTTTTTGATAGAAGGATTGTCTTTATCTAGTTTTAAGTAACCAACTAGCCTAACATTGTATTTATAGTTACCAAGAATAGCAGCATCTAATTCGCTTTTTATTTTTGGTATTGAAGACTGAAAATACCAATCATCTATGCCAAGATATGGAGAAATTATACTGTAAGAATACTCTATAACACTACCTACTTTTAAATTAGGCATAGTAAATTTTGTTGAGCTCCAATTATCAGAATCTTTTAGTTTAAAAATTTTATCTTTATTGATAGTAGTTTTAGAAAGTCCTCCGTTTTCAGCTAAATTATAAGTGATTGCTTTTACATCTATCGCTTTTTTTTCTTTGTATAGATTTATTTCAACATCAGCAAAATCGAAAGCAGCTTTATCTAGAATTTTAATTCTGTAGTAATAATCTGTTCTTGTTTTATAATCAAACTCTGGGTCTAAATAGATGTTTGCATGTTCATACAAAACAACTGCTGTGGCAGTAGAATCTTTATCGTAAACAGTCATTCTTAATTCATCTAAAGTGGTTTGCCCCATTTTAGATGATTTGTTTTTTTGAGAAAATGAAAAGGTTGATAGAAGGATTAATAATACTAGAGGAGATAATTTCATTATAATCTTATTATTTTTTGAACTTTACTTCTATTGATGTAATTTTTAATAATGTTTTTTGCTTGTAATTTATTTTCTATAGGTGTTAGTACAGATTTTAAAATATCTAATTGATTTTCTTGAAATTTTAAATTTGTATAACCGTAACCAAAAACTTCGTTATTTTCTATTAAAATAATGGCATTTTCTTCTACATCTCTACCTTTTTCTATGATGATAAAATTATCATTATTAAAGTTTTGAAAACTTGTTTTTTGTTTTTTCTTAAAATTAAATTTAGGAGACAATACTTCTAACTCAATAGCGTATTTAAGTCGAGTAAAAAGCTCATTACCTGTTTTGTCAAAAGAAATAGATTGCGCTCTTTCTTGAATTTTAATAGCTCTTCTAGTTGCTTTTAAGAAAAGCTTATTTAATTCTGCTTTAATATCTTTACCCTTACCTATAAAAATTACTTTACCATTTGTATCATGTACAAAAAAGATACCTTGTACAGCAGGTATTTCATCTATTAAAGTTCTTAATTTTTGTTTTTCTACCCTTCTATCAAAATATTTTATAAAACTTTGTATTATTGATTTATTGGTGTCTTTCTCTAAAAGTAGTTTAAATAATTGTACAGTTGCCAATGCATCTCCAGAAGCTCTATGTCTATCTGTCATTGGTATTCCTAAAGATTTTGTTAGTTTACCTAAACTATAAGAAGATTGGTCTAAAATTAGTTGTTTACTTAATTCTACAGTACAAAGTGTATTTCTATTAAAATCATAACCAAGTCTGTCAAACTCTGTGCTTAAAATTCTATAATCAAAAGAAGTGTTATGAGCAACAAGAATACAATCTGTAGTAATTTCTATAATCCGTTTTGCAACTTCGTAAAATTTTGGAGCATTTTTAAGCATTTTGTTGTTAATACCAGTTAGTTTAACAACAAATTCTTGAATGGGTTTTTCTGGATTTACTAAACTAATAAATTGATCTACTATACTGTGACCGTCAAATTTGTAGATAGCAATTTCTGTGATGCCTTCTTCATTAAATTTCCCTCCAGTTGTTTCAATATCTAAAATTGCGTACAAATTTCTTTCTCTTTAGCTGATAAATTTACTGATTATAATTTCTATTACCAAATATAGAACTACCAACTCTAACCATTGTGCTACCGTTTTTAACAGCTAGTAAATAATCTCCACTCATACCCATAGATAAAGTATTAAAAGAATTGGTTGTTTGTTGTTGATTATCAAAGAAAGTTTTTAAAGAAAGAAACTCTTCTGCTAACTGTTTTTGATTATCTGTAAATGTAGCCATGCCCATAAAACCAACAATTTTAATGTTTTCTAATTCTTTTATTTCTTCAGAAGATAAAATAGTTTCAATATCTTTAAAAGATAAACCAAATTTAGTTTCTTCTTTGGCAATTTTAGCTTGCAATAAACAATTTATAATTCTATTGTGTTTTTTAGCTTGTTTATTGATTTCTTTTAGGGTTGAAAATTTATCAACTCCATGAATTAAATCTACAAAATGAGCCATGTATTTTACCTTGTTACTTTGTAAATGACCAATCATGTGCCATTTAATATCTTTAGGTAAGGCTTCATATTTTTCAACCATTTCCTGAATTTTGTTTTCACCAAAAATGCGTTGTCCGGCATTATAAGCTTCTTGCAAATCTGCAATAGGCTTGGTTTTAGACACAGCAACCAAAGTTACTTCTTCAGGAAGTGATTGTTTTATGTTTAATAAGTTTTCTTTTATTGTGCTCATTAATTTAATAACTCTACAATTTGATTTGCCAATTCTAATCCAATTCTATCTTGTGCTTCTACAGTTGCAGCACCAATATGTGGTGTTAAAGATAACTCAGGATTCATTAATAACTGAATTTCTGGAGAAGGTTCATTTTCAAAAACATCTAAACCTGCAAATTGTACTTTTCCGCTTTCTATAGCAGTTATTAAATCTACTTCATTTAAAACACCACCTCTTGCGGCATTAATAATACCTACACCATCTTTCATTTTATCAATTTCTGATGCTGTTAAAATATATTCTTCTTGTGCAGGTGTGTGTAGAGTAATAAAGTCTGATTCTTTTAATAAATCATCAATTTCTACAGTATCAATATTAAAAGTTACTTTTTGCCCATTAAAAAAATCTAATGTTATTGGTGCATTTGTAATTTCATTATCAGTAGCTAAAACATTCATACCTAAACCAATGGCAATTTTTGCAACTTCTTGGCCTATTTTTCCAAAACCGATAATTCCAATTGTTTTTCCTCTTAACTCAATTCCGTTAGCATAAGCTTTTTTCAAATCTTTAAAACGAGAATCTCCTTCTAGTGGCATTTCTCTGTTAGATGAATGTAAAAAACGCGCCAATCCAAATAAATGTGCAAAAACCAATTCTGCTACAGAGCTAGAAGAAGCTGCAGGTGTGTTTATTACGTGTAAACCATTTTCTATAGCATAATCAACATCAATATTATCCATGCCAACACCACCGCGTCCTATTAATTTTATACTTGGGCAAGCCTCAATTAATTCTTGTCTTACTTGGGTTGCGCTTCTTACTAAAATAGCATCAATATTATTTTCGTTGATGAAATTTTCTAGTTGATTTTGAGCCACTTTTACAGTTAATACTTCAAAACCATTTTTTTCTAAAGCTTCTTTTCCGCTATTAGAAATACCATCATTTGCTAATATTTTCATTTATATGTTTCTGTCTGTTATTTAATTATAATGACGATTTGTATTTTATTTTTGAGTTCTTTCTAGTTCTTGCATAACATCAACCAAAGCTTGTATACTATATAAAGGCAATGCATTGTACATACTAGCTCTATAACCACCAACACTTCTATGCCCATTTAAGCCATTAATACCTGCTTCTGCCCACATAGTATCAAAAGTTTCTTTTAAACTTTCATCAGTTAAAACAAAAGTAGCGTTCATAATACTTCTATCTTCTTTTGCTACAATTCCTTTAAATAAAGGGTTTCTATCAATTTCAGCATATAAAAGTGCCGCTTTTTTATTGTTTACTTCTTCAATAAATTTAATTCCGCCTAAATCTTTTAACCACTGTAAAGTTAGCATAGAAACATATACAGCAAAAACAGAAGGAGTATTAAACATACTATCTTTATCTATATGAATTTGATAGTTTAACATAGAAGGAATGTGTCTTTCTACTTTGCCTAAAATATCTTCTTTAATAATTACTAAAGTTGCCCCAGCAGGTCCCATATTTTTTTGAGCTCCGGCATAAATTAAATCGAATTTTTCGAAATCTAATTGACGCGAAAAAATATCAGAACTCATATCGCATATTAAAGGAACATTTGTTTCTGGAAAATCTTTAATTTGTGTACCCGCAACAGTATTGTTACTTGTGCAATGAAAATAATCTGCATCTGTAGGAATTGTATATCCTTTAGGTATATAGTTGTATCCTTTATCTTTAGAAGAAGCAACTTCTATCATTTCTCCAAAGGCTTTTGCTTCTTTTATAGCTTTGTCAGACCAAGTACCTGTATTTAAATAAGCTGCTTTTTTGTTTAATAAATTGTAGGCAACCATTAAAAACTCCATACTTGCACCACCTTGTAAAAACAAAGCTTTATAACCTTTGTTTTCTAAGCCTAAAAGCTCTAAAGCTAAAGAGCGTGCTTTTTCCATTACGGCAACAAAAGGTTTACTTCTGTGAGAAATTTCTATAAGAGATAAGTTATCATCATTAAAATTGATAATTGCTTCAGATGCTTTTTTAAGTACTTCTTCTGGTAAAATACAAGGACCAGCACTAAAATTATGTTTTTTCATTATTCTATAAATTTGATAAAAATTCTAAAGTATTTACACCATCTGCAAAATCGGTTAATTTTGGATGTTGTGTTTGCCCAAAAGCAACTTCATTTTCTATAAAGTCTTTGGCAACAATACATTGAATTTTTTCTTTGTCTTGATATAATTTTATTTTTAAATCTATTTCATTATCGTAATATTCATAAAAAACGGTTGCAATAGGAGATGAGTAGCTTTCATCTTCTTTAATCATTAAAAAACCATTTTCTAACAAATCAAACTCGCTCATTAAATACACTGCCTTGTTGTAATCGTAATTATTAGCATATTTAGCGTTGTTAATTATGTCTCTTTTAGCATACATTCCTGTAAAAAAAGCATCAAAATTATACCCTTTAGGCACGTAGATTTTAGAGACACTTCTGCAACCTAAACCAAAATACTGAAAAACGTCATCAGACAATTTTATTAAATCATCTTCTGTTTCTTTGCCAGTTAAAACGGCTACAGAATTTCTGCTCTTTCTAATAATATTAGGTTTATTTTTAAAATAATATTCAAAATAACGTGCAGTATTATCACTTCCGGTTGCAATTACAGCATCAAAATCAGATAATTTTTCTTCTGTAAATGTAATTTTCCCTTTAAAACCTTCTTCTACATGCTCTAAATATTTTGCAATAAAAGGCAATAAATGTTTATCGTTAGAAGATTGTTTAACTAAAACAGAATGACCAGAAATTAAAACGGATAAAAAGTCATGAAAACCAACTAAAGGAACATTACCAGCTAAAATAATCGCTACTTTTTTAGAAGAAAAAGTTTCTGAAATAACACTGTTTTTAATGAAGTTTTCTAAATTGTTGTTATTTAGTGATTTACTCCAGGTGTTTAATGTGAAAAGTAAATTATCTTTTGTAAACCAAGAATTTTTTTCTTCAGATAACTTTATTTGATGCTTAAATACATCAAAAAATATTTCATTATACTCAATATTATCTTTTTTTATGATTCCTTCATTAGAAAACTGACTTAAAAAGTCTCCTAATTTTGCGAATGCAGTAATTCTATTTTGAATACTAATCATTTATTTTGGTTGTCTATAATTTTGGCTTTATTTTTGCATTTGCAAAGGTACAAAAACAGAAGAGAAAATTATGGCTATTATTATAACAGATGAATGTATAAATTGTGGAGCTTGTGAACCAGAATGTCCTAACACAGCAATTTACGAAGGTGCAGATGATTGGAAATATGCAGACGGTACAAACTTGTCTGGTAGTGCAGTATTACCAAGTGGTAAAACTATAGATGCAGACGAAGATCAAGAACCAATTTCTGATGAAATTTATTACATTGTGCCAGATAAATGTACAGAATGTAAAGGTTTTCATGAAGAGCCACAATGTGCTGCAGTTTGTCCTGTAGATTGTTGTGTGCCAGATGATGATGTTGTAGAAACAGAAGAAGAGCTTTTGGCTAAGCAAAGCTTTATGCACGACTAGTAAGTATTTATTTTTTTTTAGATAAAGAATCCCCAAATTGTTAAGATTTGGGGATTCTTGTTTTTAATTATATTGTTCTAAATATTTATTAATAAATGTTTTGTTTTTCCAATCAGAGTTTTGGTATTCTTCTTCGGTCATAAAAGGCGTTTTCTTCTTAACGACTTCTTTTATTTCTTCTTTTGTTAGTTGTTTAAGACTATTTTTATCAATAGCAACAACTTTATTTACATAAGTTTCATAACTTTCGGTAACATCTACTTCTACTTTAATGTTAAATTTTACTTTGTTTTTATCTCCTGCATTTTCTATAAACTTTATAGGTCTGTCTACATAAGCATAATTAGCACTTGTTTCTTTTAAATAAGAGGTATAAATTTTATCATCTTCATTTTTTTCATAAAAAATAGTAACATCGTGTACATTTTCTGAAAATTTAATACCTAATAGAAATTTTAAATTTATATGATCTCCACGTTTGCCATCTGCAAAACGATATTTTATTTTTTTGATTGAAAAATCTGTAGGATCAATATACATTTTACCAGTATATTTTGATTTTGACTTATCTGGTGTAAAAGAAATTACATAGTATTTTTTTGTGCCTAATATTTCATTTTCTTCTAAATGATGTTCATAATATTTTTGATTCAAAAAATTTCTTTCTGATGAATACATAAAAAAGTTGCCCTTGTTTTTTATGTTTCTAAGTGGATAACTTCTGTAATAATCTATAAAACGATTGTCTTTTGCTAGCGAATCTGCCATTTTAGAGGTTTCTGCTAAAGACAAAGAATCTTCTACTTTAAAAAGTCCAGATTTTACTTTATAAGTATTTTTAGAATTTAAATGGTTTAAAACAATATTTTGCAATTTTTCGGTAATGTTTTCTACAGTAACGCCATCTCCAATATCAATGTTTTTATAACCTTCTGCATTTTCTACTTTAAAGATGTCAATCTTTCTTTTTAGTTTTTCTGAGTACTGTCTTTTATTTAAAATATCAATTTTAAATTCTGTACCAAAAGCAGGTTTTTTCTTTTGAAGATTGTTTGCAAATTTTGTTAAATCTTGTTCTGCTAATTTTCTTTTTTTTCTACTTAATAAAGAACTAGATTTTAATTCGAAATCTAATTTTTTAAAATCCATATTTTGATTTTCAATAGCAAAAACTTCTTGTTTTACAGGAGATGAAAGGTAATTTTCACTCATGTTTTTAGTCGTTTTTATCAGTAAACTATCTAATGATATTTTTGTGAGGTTTAATTGAAACTCATCTAATAAATTTACGTTTTCTAATAAGTTAACAACGTAGTTATTTTTTATTAATAATGTTTTTGTAATTGTTTTAGTTTGATAACCTAAACAAGAGATAGTAATTGTTTTTACATTGTCTAAGTTTAAGATGTAATTACCAGATTCATTGGTGGTTGTGCCAGATTTTATATCTGTTAAAAGCGCTGCGTTTTCTATAGGTTTAGAAGAGTTAAGATTGATAACTGTACCTGAAATTGTTTGAGAATTGATTACTAAAATATTAAAAAATAGTAATGTAAAATAGAGTATTATTTTTATCATATTTGGTTGATTTTTGATAAAAGTAGCATTATTTGTATTTAATAATTACAACACATTTTAAGTTTAACAATACATTATATTTCAGGCTCTTAAAATTTCTTAAAAAGCTTAAATTTAGGTTAAAACGAATGTTTTTATGTTATAAAAATTAACCAAATGGTTGATGCTTAGGTTTTAATAAATGTAATTCTAAATTATCAATTTTTTTTAAACAAAAAAGACTCAAATCATTTGATTTGAGTCTTTAAGAATTAAATTTTTTAATTGCTTTTTATAAGCTAAAGCTAAGTCTTGTAAAATAATAAGCTCCATCAGATCCCATTTGTACAGAGTCTGCAAAACCACCTTGATCTGTCCATCCATCAAATTGTGAAGTTGGATAAATATTAAATAAGTTATTTGCACCTAATGTAAGGCTTACTTTTTCTGATATTTGATATCCTAAACTTAAATCTGTTGTAATTAAAGAATTATAGGTATCTGTTGCAACCTCATATAAAGCATCTGCTTCTGCTTGTGTTGTTGGAGGCGAATCTACCCATTGAAAATCTTGCAACTGTACTTCACTAAATTTAGTTAAAGTTACATTTGCATTAAACTTTTTTCTAATGTATCCTAAATTCAATCCAAATTTATAATCTGGTGCAGCTGCTTCTAAGTAAGCTTGAGAAAAACCACTAAAGAAAGTAAAAGGATTTAAATCTCCATTATGTACTTCTTTAATATCTAAGTTATTTAAATTACCTATTAAACCAATATTTATTTTATCATCATTACCTAAAGTAGTTTTATAATTTAAAACAATGTCTAAACCTGTAGTTTTAGTATCTACACCGTTTGCAAAAAACTGGGCAGCATCTACATTTAAAGGACCTAAAATAGATTGATCTGTAAAATTGTCTGTTAAAATAATTCTATCATCAACAGCTATAGAATAAGCGTCTATAGTAGCAGTAAATCCATTTTTTTTGTAAGTAAAACCAATACTTGTATTTATAGCTTTTTCTTCTTGTAAAGAACCAATACCAAATGCTTGTGTAACAGTACTATTATTAGCAGATAATAAAGAAGGTACAGATGTACCAGCAACAATATTTGTAAATTTTAAGTTGTAATAAATTTGAGCTAAAGAAGGAGCTCTAAAACCACTAGAAACAGAACCTCTAAAAGATAAATTATCATTTACTTTATATCTACTAGCTAGTTTGTAATTAAAAGTACTACCAAAATCGCTATAATTTTCATAACGTAAAGCTGCGCTTAATAAAAAACTTTCACTTAAATTAACTTCTGTATCAAAGTAAAGACCTAAATTAGTTCTGCTTCTATCTACTTCGTTATCTGGACTGTATCCAGGAAAACCTTGAGATCCACCCGGAAGAACATCTCCATTAGAATCTGTAGCTACATTTTGTAGAGCTGGGTTTGTTAATATAACTCCATTTTCATCATATAAACCATAAGATGATTCTTCGCCAGAGAAAATTTGAAAATTTTCTGTTCTGTATTCTAATCCGAAAGCAATATTAATTCCTTCTGCAGCTTCTTCAAAATATTTATTAAAATCTAATCCGGTAGTGTTTTGAGATAAGCTATGTCCACCTGCATCAAAATCTGTAGGCGAAGCGCTACCTAGAGAAGCGTTATTAGAGTCTTTAATAAAATAATGGAATTTATTCATACCATAAGTGTTATTAAAATCAACTTCCCAACCACTATCTAAAATATGTTTTACTCCTGCAGATATTGAGTTGTCTGTAATAATAGAAGTAATTCTAGGGGTAAAACCATCAGGATATATACTAGGTACAGATCTATTGTCGCCATCATCAAAACTATCTCTAGAAAAAGCATAGGCGTCTGTATCTCTATAATTTCTTCCACCAAAAACATAAAATTCTGTTTCTTCAGAAATAGGGATAATAGAGTTTACCATAAAGTTAAAACCATCTACGCCAGCACTACCATAACCTTTTCTCCAAGAAAAACCAGGTCTAAGAGTTTTGTTTTTAGATAAAAACTCTGTTGTAAAATTAATAAAACCACCTATGTCATTTATTTTAGCACCATAATTAAAATCTAATTTTACAGTTTCACCATCAAAATTTTTATCTTTTCCGTCAAGTCTATTTTTACCTTCTACATTGTATAGTTCTGGTTCCCATCCGTCTTGAGTATCAAATATTTGTTGTGCAAAATCTCCACCTACAGCCGTACTATAAGCACCATAAGTTACTCCGGCAGAAACACCATCTGTATCGTCTTTTAAAACAATATTAATAACACCAGCTATGGCATCAGAACCATATTGTGCAGAAGCTCCATCTCTTAAAACCTCAATTCTTTTAATTGCAGCAGAAGGAATTGCGTTTAAATCTGTACCAGAGTTTCCACGACCTCTTGTACCAAAAATGTTAACTAATGAAGATTGATGTCTTCTTTTACCGTTAATTAAAACCAATGTTTGATCTGGCCCCAAACCTCTTAAAGATGCAGGTACAATATGATCGGCTCCATCAGAACCAGATTGTTTTGTAGCGTTAAAAGAAGGTGCTGCAAATTGTAAAATATCGTTAATTTCTACCTTACCACTTTTAATAGCTAAATCTTGTACATCTATAATATCAACAGGTACAGGAGTGTCTACGGCTGTTCTTTTTGAGTTTCTAGAACCAACAACAACAACTTCGTCTAGAGCGTTATCTTCTTTTATAATTATGGTTAAAAAAGAAGTGTCTATTACTTTAATTGTTTTTGTTTCAAAACCCATAGATGATACTACAATTGTAGTAGGTATTGTAGATAATTTTATAGAAAAACTACCATCATCATTAGAGGCAACACCGTTAGATGTTCCTTTTTCAATAATATTCATATAAGGCAATCCTTCGCCAGATTCATCTGTAACTTTACCTTTTACGGTTTGTGCTGTTAACCCTAAAGGCAACATAAATAAAAAGGTAATTGTAAATAATTTATATATTATTTTTTGTTTCATAAAATAAAATTTTGTCCTTTTAAGTTTAAAAAAACCTCCTCAAAAAAAAATAATTTCTTAAAGAGGAGGAATTCAAATCCAAATAATTAATTCAATAAAAAAAATATTAGAATTGAACGTTTAGTCCAACACTAAAGTTTGTTCCCATTATACCTAATTGTTGTACTTCTGATGAGTAAGTAAATCTAGATCCTGCTTCTGCAGTATTAGTAGAAGTTAAAGTTTCGTCTGGGTAAACATCAAAAATATTATTGATGTTTGCGCTAAATGTTATTTTATCTGTTAATCTGTATCCAAAACCTAAATCTGTCGAAATTTTTGAAGATAAATCTTGATCTTCTCCATTAGCTATTTCTACACCATTAGAATCGAAACCACCAGAAGGAGCTGTAATTGTAACTTTACCAAAACGAGTATTGTTAAAAGAAATATCCCATTTATCTGCAACATAATTTAATCCTAAAATCATTTTAGATTTTGGTCTAGAGTTAATGATTAAACCTTGTTCTTGTCTATCAAAAATATTGTAACCAGCATCTGCTATAGTTTGTGGAGTTGTAATTGCATCAATTGTTGTTTCATTAAAGTTAGCAGCAAAACTTGTATGTAATTTACCAGTTTCTCCAATCTCTATATTTCTATAGTTTAATACAATATCTGCACCAGTTGTTTTTGTATCACCAGCATTAATAAATACTTGTACAGCAACTACATTATTGTCTTCTAAAATTTGTTCTACAGGGTTTACAGTAGTATCATCGCTATCAGATCCAATTTGTGAAGAAAATAAAACTCTATCGTCTACATTAATTTGATAAAAGTCTACAGAAGCAGAAAAGTTACTGTTAAATTTATAAGTTAAACCAGCAGATAAATTTCTAGAAATTTCATGAGTTAAACTAGGTACACCTAAAGCTTGTACGGCAGGATTGTCGTTTGCTAAAGTTCCTTGTAATAATGGCTCTGATGAACCTGCAACAATAATGTATTGACTAAGAGTAATGTGAGATTGGTGTAGTGTTGGTGCTCTAAAACCAGTACTGTAAGAAGCTCTTAATGCTCCTTTATCACCAAGTTTATAACGTCCGTTGGCTTTCCAAGAAAAATTATCACCAGCATCTGTAAAATCTTCATATCTACCAGCAATTCCTAATAAAAAATCATCTGTAATATCATATTCTATTTGAGAGTATAAGGCAAAATTGTTTCTAGACCATTTACCAGCTTCATCTGGTTTAATACCAGCAAAAGAATCTGAACCAGCACCGTAATAAGATAATGGATCTCCTTCTAACGCTTTAAATATTTCTTGTTTATATTCTAATCCTAAAGCAATACCAACTGCATCAGATAATTGACTAGTAACATCAAAATTACCTACAATATTTGTAAAACCATAACCACCAGGCTTAAAAGTTCTTGGTGAAGTTCCGTGATCTGCTAAATAATCTCTATTAACAGAGTTGTTTACTGTAACATCTACATCATTAGATCCATAAGTTACACTTGCATCTGCTTGCCAACCTTCTGCTAAAGGAAATCTTATACCAAGAGAGTTAACATGATCGTTAATTGTTGTTTCAAAAGTTGGTTGATAACCAATAAAATCATCTGGATCTGCTGTTAAAAAGTTAGCATCAGCAACATCATTTCTCCAATAAGGAGCTCTGTAGTAGGCAAAACTTTGTCCATTTCTAGTTGTAAAGCCATGAAAAGAATATAATGTAGAATTTTCTCCTATTGGATGCTCCATATTTACAAAAATGTCTTTCTTTTCCATTTCTGGTTGTCCAACTGTCATACCTGCTTTAGGGTTTTCTTCTAACCAAGCAATATCTCTTGCAGTTGTTCCTACGTCAGTTACATCACCAGCTCTGTTTGTAATTGCTTGCTTGTAGTAACCTAATGTAATGTTTACAAATCCACCTTCACCAAAATTAAAAGCAGTATTAAAATCTGAAGAAAAATTAAATCCATCATTTTCTGATGTGATACCTGCTTTAGATGTAAATGTAGAATAGTTTACATCTTTTTTAAGAATAATATTCATTACCCCTGCAATTGCATCAGATCCATAAATTGCAGAAGCTCCGTCTCTTAAAACCTCAACTCTTTCTATAGCTGCTGTAGGTATACTTTTTAAATCTACACCAACTTCTCCTTTACCAGGTGTTCTGTTTAAATAAACTTGCGCACTTTGGTTTTTACGTTTACCGTTTATTAAAACCAATGTTCTACTTGGGCCTAAACCACGTAAATCTGCAGGATCGTAGTGAGCAGTTGCATCTGAAATGGCTTGGTTTTGAGAGTTGAATGAAGGTACTTTAAAAGTTAACATTCTGTCTAAAGTAGGTTTACCACTTTTAGTTAGTTCAGAAACATCTATATTATCAATTGGTACAGGAGAATCTAGAATTGTTCTAGGTTTTGTTCTGTTACCAGTAACAACAACCTCGTCTAAAGCGTTGTCTTCTTTAACAACAATTGTTAAATAAGAATCTTTTGTTACAGGTACTGTTTTGGTTTCGTAGCCCATAGATGATACGACTAGTGTTGTTGGTAAACTTTTTATTGTTATGGTAAAAACACCAAAGTCATCAGTAAGCACACCGTTAGATGTTCCTTTTTCAATAATATTCATGTAAGGTAATCCTTCTCCGGATGAATCTGTTACTTTACCTTTTATTGTTTGTGCTGTTAACCCTAAAGGCAACATAAATAAAAAGGTAATTGCACAAAATTTTAATAGATAATTCTGTCTCATAAAATAAATTATTAGTTAATAAATGTTTTTTTAATTGTTCTTACAATTGTAAAATGTAAGTGTTCATTTATTACATAAGCCAATAAAAGAAAAAGTATACTCTTTAAAATTGATTTATTTTTAAAGAAAGTTGTAAAACATGTAATTTAATTCATTGATTACAGTTCTATGTTGATTTTTGTGTAATAAAATGAGCCATTTAATCCCATTTGTGTAGCGTCCCATAATCCACCGCTATCTGTATAGCCATCTTGTTGTGTAGGGTAAATGTTAAATAAGTTGTTAACACCTAATTGTAAGTTGATTAAGTTAGAAAATTGATAGCTAAAATGTAAATCTGTAGTAACTTTAGGTTTGTAAAAATCGGTAGCAGCAATTAATCTTTCTTTTTCTGAATTGTTAAAGTTAGCTAAGCTTTGGTTTATTTGCCAGTCGATTAATTTTATTTGACTGAATCTTGTAAAGTTTAAAGAGGTTTTAATTTTTTTATATTCATAACCTAAACCAAAAATAAATTTACTTTTAGGTGCAGATGCTAATAAAAATTGTTGTTCTCTTTCTCCAAAAAAAGTTTCTTTATTTAAAGATTTATTTTTTATTTCTGTAATATTCATGTTATTAATATTACCGGATAAGTCAAAAGAAAAAATATTATCGTTAATTTTTTTGTTCCAATTAATAATTAAATCTAGTCCAGCAGTTTTTGTATTTACACCGTTTGCAAAAAACTGAACATTATCAATACCAACACCAAGTGAGGTTGCATCAAAATTACCGCTTAATATAATTCTATCTGTAATGTCTACAAAATAAGCATCTATAGCAGCGTTAAAATTATTATTTAATTTTGAAGAGAAACCAATGCTAAAATTTTTAGCTTTTTCTTCTTTTAATTTTTCAATATTAAATTTTCTAGCAATTGCGCTATTATTTGCTACTAAAACAGATTCTGATGGTGAATTACCAATAAAGTTAGTAAAAGTTAAATTATAATATTTTTGAGCTAAAGAAGGTGCTCTAAAACCAGTACTAAAAGAACTTCTTAAATTTATTTTTTTGTTTATTTTTAATCTAGAAGCTAGTTTAAAATTTAGAGTACTACCAAAATCGCTATAAAACTCGTATCGTAAAGCACTACCAAACATTAAGTTTTTAGAAAAGTCTATTTCTGAATCTGCATAAATACTAAAATTAGATCTATGTCTGTTTATTTCGTTATCAGGAGAATAGCCAGGGAACCCTTGTGATCCGCCAGGTCTTATTACTCCGTTGTATGTTTTATAATCAGACAAAGGTGTTTGCGAGTTTGCAATAAGACCATTAGTATCATATGTTGCGTAAGAACCTACTTCTCCAGCAAAAATTTTA
Source organism: Polaribacter sargassicola (assembly GCF_021991835.1). GTDB lineage: Bacteria > Bacteroidota > Bacteroidia > Flavobacteriales > Flavobacteriaceae > Polaribacter > Polaribacter sargassicola. Next base: position 44,745 of record NZ_JAHDAU010000004.1, on the reverse strand, counting down.
TATTTATCTAGTCTATATTCTAATCCTAAAGCAATATTGTAGCCATAAGAATTGGTTTTTATATATCTAGAAAAATCTATACTTGTAGTGTTTTGACTTAATTGATGACCACCAGCATCAAACTCTGTTGACGAGTATTCTTCTAACGTGGCATTTAATGTGTTTTTTATATAATAGTGAAAATTATTAAGCCCAAAAGTATTATTGATGTCAATATTCCATTTTTTAAAATCAGTTATTAAACCTACAGACAAAGAGTTGTCTAATATATTTGATGTAATTAAAGGATTAAAGCCGTTTGGGTAAATATCAATAACATTTCTTTCGCTATTAAATTTTCTGGTAAAAGCATAAGCTTCTGTGTTTTTGTAGTTAATACCTCCGTTTAAATATAGTTTTGTGCTTTTATAAATAGGTGTTTCTGAGTTTACAAAAAGACTTATGTTTTTAACTGCTGCCTGACCAAATTTTTCTCTAATTTCAGTTCCTTTTCTTAAGGTATTGTCATTAGATAATAATTCTACAGTAAAATTTAAAAAACCTTCTTTGTTTATTTTTGTACCATAATTTAAGCCTAATTTATAGGTAAAACCATCTACTTTTGTAGGCATAACATTATCTGTGTTTGCATTGTAAAAACCTAAAGTAGAGTTAACATTTAGTTGGTTATCTGTATCTTTTAAAACAATATTTAATACACCTGCAATAGCATCAGAACCATATTGGGCAGAGGCACCGTCTCTTAATAATTCTATCCTTTTTATTGCAGAAATAGGTATTGCGTTTAAATCTGTACCAGAATTTCCTCTACCTCTTGTACCATATAAATTAATAAGCGATGCTTGATGTCTTCTTTTTCCGTTGATTAAAACTAGAGTTTGGTCTGGTCCTAAACCTCTAATTGTTGCAGGGTCTATATGGTCTGCTCCGTCTGCTCCAGATTGTTTTGTAGCGTTAAAAGACGGAATTACATACTGTAAAAACTGATTGATTTCTAATAAACTATTTTTTGTTGAAGATTTTTTTATATCTATAAAATCTATAGCAACAGGAGATTCGTTTGCAACTCTATTTTTATTTCTAGACCCAACTATTTGTACTTCTTCTAATTCTTGCCCAGAGAGCAAAGTAATAGTTTCAAATTTATTAGGGAGTAATTTAATAGTTTTAGATTGATGTCCTAAATAACTAACAACTACCTTGTTGTCTTTTTTTATTTTAAACTCAAAAATTCCGTCTTTATTAGTAGTGGCGCCTTTTAAAGAGTTTTTATCTTGCAAAGTAGCTCCGCTAAGTGGTGTATTGTCAGAGCTTAAAACAATGCCTTTTACGGTAATTATAGTGTTGTTAAAAGTGCTATCAATATTGTTTTTATTTGATAAAATAGAATCTTTGTAGGTAGAATAATTATAAGATGTTAATAATTGTTTAGGATAAATTACATAATAACTATTGCCTAAATCATCAAAAAGAAAAGAAGTTAGTTTTTCTAAAAGAGAAATAGATTCTTTTAAATTTAAATTAACAAAACCTTGTTCTTGAATAAAATGATTGTCTAGTAAATTAGCTTTATAGGTAAAGAATATATGATGTCTGTTACTAATGCTATCTAACAGCCTAACTAAAGGAATTCTTTCTTTTTTGTTTTCTTGTGCAAAAGATTTATTAATAGTAAAAACCATAAAAAAAAGTATAATTAATTTTATGTATACTAATTTTTTATGCATCTATAACTTTAAAATTATGCTTATTTTTTACTGATAATTAGATTGTTATCTTTTTTTTCAATAACCACATTTACAGATTTTTCAATAGCTTTTAAACAAATGTCAATATTTGTAATAGGAACCGCACCTGTAATTAAAGTATTTTTACTTGCTTCATCATTAAAAAAAATAGAATAACCATAAGTTTCTTCTATTTTTTTCATGGCTTTTACCAAGGATAAGTTTTCAAATAATAAAGAACCATCTTTCCAAGATGTTTTTACTGTAGAATTTACAATTTCTGTATTCTCTAAAATTTCTTTCTTTTCTGATGAGTAAGAGATAAAATTACCTGGAATCATTTTTTTATCACCACCATTTTTTAGTTTTAACCATATACTTCCTTCTTCTAAGAATACATCAGTTTTTTGTTTTTTTGTATTAACATTAAAAGAAGTACCATAAACTTCTACAGATAAATCATCTGTAATCACATAAAATTTAGCATTAGTAACAAGTTTTTTATCAACCTGAAAAAAAGCTTCACCTTTTAACCAAACTTTTCTACTTTCATTTTTGTAGTATGATAAGCTAGAGTTAGCATTTAAGGTTACGTTACTACCATCTTTTAGTTTTATTTTTAATATTTCGCCAAAATTGGTTTTGTGAGTAATTTTAGCATTGTTATTAATAAAATAAATACCAAAAGAAATTAATAAAAGAATAGAAGCTGCAATGCTAAGAGGTTTTAGAGTTCTTATTTTTCTTTTAGGTGTTGGTTTTTTAGCTTCTATTTTAGCTTCTAATTTTTTCCACTCAAAAGAAACTTTTTCTTTGGTAACAAAATTTTTATTGAAAGGTATGCCTAAAACAAGATCTTTAGCTTGGTTTACCAATTCTTTTTTATCTGGGTTATTGGCTATCCAAAAATCCCAAAAACCTATATCGGTTCCGTTGTTTTGATGTACCCAATTTTCAAAAGAATGATCGTCTAAAAAATCATTTATATTATTGTACTGTTTTTTAATCATTTTATTAATATATCAATATACACTTATAAAAGCTGTTATATTGTTTTTTATACTCTATATTTTTAAGAAATCTTATTTAAATAATTTTAAAATAGAAATTTCTTCTTTTAAGTTTTTCATTGCCTTGTGTAATGTATTTACAACACTTTGGTAATTTATATCCATTATATTGGCAATTTCAGATGCTTTTAAGCCACTATAATATTTTAAATAAATGGCTTCTTTTTGTCTTTTTGGTAAATTGTTTAATAACTTATTTAATTTTTTATTTTTAAAAATTTCTGTTTCGTGTTTTGTAATTATTTCTTCAGCAGAAAATTGAATGTCAACAAAGTTTTCTGCAGAAAAATCTGTTTGTACAAGTTTTTCATTCTTTTTTAAAACCTTAATTAAAAACCTTTTGTATGATGTAAATAAATAAGGAGCAATATTATCTATATCAGATAAATTTTGTCTATGTTCATAAATATATAAAAAGAAATCTTGTAAAGTATCTTCTGTAAGAGCAACGTTTTTACAGATTTTTAAACCATAATTATGTAATTGTGGATAATAGCTTTCAAAAAGCACAGAAAAGGCATTCAAGTCACCTTCTTTTAATGCTTTCCAAACATATTGATCTGTTATTTTTTCCATTATTATGATTCTTAATATTGAAGAATAAAAACTAAAGTAAATAAAAATGATGATTCTACGCTTTCTTTCTTTATTTAATTTAATTTTTATGAAAGTTACTCTATATTTGCACTCGCAAAATTTATTTACATGAAAGCTGGAATTGTAGGATTACCAAACGTAGGAAAATCAACTTTATTTAACTGTTTATCTAATGCAAAAGCGCAAAGTGCTAACTTTCCTTTTTGTACTATAGAACCTAATATTGGGGTAGTAAATGTGCCAGATGAAAGGTTGCAAAAATTAGAAGAGTTGGTTAAGCCAGAAAAAGTACAACCTGCTACCGTAGAAATAGTTGATATTGCAGGTTTAGTAAGAGGTGCTAGTAAAGGAGAAGGTTTAGGAAACCAATTTTTAGCTAATATTAGAGAAACTGATGCAATTATACATGTTTTAAGATGTTTTGATAATGATAATATTATTCATGTAGATAGTACTATAGATCCTGTTAGAGATAAAGAAACTATAGATATAGAGCTGCAGTTAAAAGATTTAGAAACGGTAGAAAAGCGTTTAGAGAGAGTTAAAAGAACTGCAAAAACTGGTAATAAAGAAGCACAAGCAGAATTAGTAATTTTATTAAAAATTCAAGAAGTTTTATTACAAGGTTTATCTGTAAGAACAATAGAATTTACAGAAAAAGAAGAAGAATTTGTTTCAACATTACAATTAATAACATCTAAACCAGTATTATATGTTTGTAATGTAGATGAAGGATCTGCTGTTTCTGGTAATGCTTATGTAGAAAAAGTTAAAGAAATTGTTGCAAATGAAAATGCAGAGGTTCTTATTTTAGCAGTGGGTACAGAAGCAGATATTAATGAGTTAGATGATTATGAAGAGCGTCAGATGTTTTTAGCAGATATTGGTTTAGATGAACCAGGATCTTCTAAATTAATTAGAGCAGCATATAAATTATTAAACTTACAAACTTATTTTACTGCCGGAGTAAAAGAAGTAAGAGCTTGGACAATTAATATAGGAGATACAGCACCACAAGCAGCAGGAGTAATACACACCGATTTTGAAAAAGGTTTTATTAGAGCAGAAGTTATTAAATATGAAGATTATGTTGCTTTAGGTAGTGAGGCTAAAGTTAAAGAAGCTGGTAAATTATCTGTAGAAGGTAAAGAGTATATTGTACAAGATGGAGATATGATGAATTTTAGATTTAATGTATAAATTATTGATAAGATTTGTTAAAATAAACAAAGAAGAGGATTAAGTAAAATACTTAATCCTCTTTTTTTATATATGTCTAATTATAAAATTTTAACCTCTTTTTTTATCTTTACTTGTACTCTTATTGTCTTTACTTTTTTTAGTAGTTGTACGTTTTTTATAAGTGTTATTATTTCTAGTACTTGTTTTAGAGTTATTATTTGTAGTAGATCTTCTATACGTTGTAATCTTATTATTGTTATTTCTTTGATTTGTATTGTTTTTTCTAACATTATTGTTAGATGGTTTTCTGTAAGAGTTATTACTTCTTTTTACTACACTAGAAGAATTTCTTTTAATGTTTGTAACTACAGGCTTTCTTCTTCTTAAAATTTGACTTCTTTTACCAATTTTGGCATTCGGTTTTGCTCTATAATAAAAGTATCTATTATCTTCTCTAATTTTAGAGTAATTTCTAGAGAAATCTCTATGATAAAAATAAGCATTGTTATAATCAAAAATATCCCCGATGTTTAAATTAATTCTAATTCCATTAAAAGAAAAATAATTATTTTTTACGTTTCCATTAAATATAGGATATCCCCATCTATCATAACTAATTCTTAAATTACCAACTCTTGTTAGTTGTCCTCTATAATACCTCATAGAAACATTACCTATTCTAGTTACGTTTCCAAAACTATCATAATTAATGTAAGAGTTACCTACTTTTCTAATTCTTCCTCTAAAATCTCTATCAATATTAATGTTTCTTCTAATCAACCTTCCATTACGGTCGTAAAAATCTGGGTTAAAATCAAATTCTCCATTTATAAAAACAAAAAACTCAACTCCTTTTTCTTCAAAACTAACGGCATCATCTAAAGAATAATTAAACGAGTATGTATTTGGTAAATTATTGTTGTTATTGGCTTCTAGGGTTGATACCATTATAAACATTCCTAGTAATAAAAGTAATCCTTTTTTCATGATATATGGTTTTAAGATTCTGCCTACTCTAATTGCTTTTCGGCTTTCGCATTTGTTTAGATATTTTCAAAGAGCGTGCCAAAAAAATAAAATAGAGTTATTATCGTTTTTTTTACAAGGTTTTTTTGTTTTTTAAATTATTGTTTTTCAGTATTTTAAGTTATGTTTTGATTTATTTTAGAAATTTTAGAAAAGAACTCGTAAATTGACCAAAATTTAAACGACCAACAAGTAAATATTTTTTATGATTAGTGCTATTGAGAATAACTTACAAAGAGGAGTTAATTTATTAAAGGTAATTTCTGATGAACAATACTCTAATAGTTCTGTAGGTCCTTACCATTCTACAATAGGAGGGCATATGAGACATGTTTTAGATGTTTTTTCTTGTATATTTAAAGGTGTAGATAATAATTTTGTAGACTTTTCTGTTAGAGAAAGAAATGAATTAGCAGAAAAACAAACAAGTAAAGGGATCGAGTATTTTGAAGAGATTATTCTTAAACTTAAAGATCTTAATATAGAAGATTTTGATAAAGAGATTAGTGTCTGTGATGATATGGGATTAGGTAAAGAAACCGCAAAGTATACATTAGCAGCAACTTTAATGCAAGCACATAGTCATGCAATTCATCACTTTGCAAGTATTGGTTATCTTGTTTACCAATTAGAAATAGAATTGCCAGATGCAGATTTTGGTTATAATCCTACATCACCAAAAAAAGGAAAGTAAGTTTATTTAACTTATTTTTTGTAAAGTATAAATTTTTTGATTCTGTTTAATAATTGCTTCTTTACAATTGGTAGGATGTATAAATTTATGTTCTTTTTGATGATTAAAACATTTTTGATCAACAATAAAAACAGCTTCAAAATCTTTTAATCCAGTAGAATTATATCTAGATATTTTATAAGAAGTTTTATCTATTTGTTCTTCAATTTTAAACCAAGCTCCGCTACCAATTCCACCAAGCCAATGACCATTTTTTAAGTTAAAAACTTTATAATTGGGGTATTCTGTACCCTCTAAATTAGGTTCTCCATAAAACTTTTTAAAGAATGCTGTTTTATATTCTTTAATAACAGATCTGTTTTTATAAGGAGTAATTTTTTGGTTTTTTACAGTATAAATTTTATTGGTAGAGTTTCCTTTTATAACGTTTCCTATAGGACTAGGCGTAAGAGTATTCGATTTTTTTAATTGATACTTTATTTTCTTATTTACAGAAGATGCTATAATTGCATCTGTTACAAATCTTGCACAATTTGTTCCTTTTTTAATAAAAGCTCCGTAAGGAATTTCTTTTTGATTGATTAATTGATAAATAAAATTATGAGCTTTTTCAAAATCAATTTCACTGTGAATGCTCGCAACTAATCGTCCATCACCATGTGTTTTTTCTGGATGATTTTCTAACCAAAGTAAAATTTCTTTTAAGTTAGATAAATTACCGTCTTTAAAAGTAGCTTTTATAGAAATAAGAACATCAGGATCTGTTTCTTTGCATCTTACACGTCCATTTCCATAAGTAGTAATATACCTACCAAAATCGTAATAATTTATTTCAGAAGTATTTTTTTTAATTAACAATAAAGCAGCATGGCCAGCTTGTACAGCATGTTTACCTCCAATACCAAGTAAAGGTAAATATTTACTAGAAGGTTCCCAATAAGCAGGTCTTACAACTGTATCTGGGTAAGACAATATAACAATTATACCATTTGATTTTTGCATTATTCTTTTAACTAATTATTAAAAATGGCTCTCAATAAAATTTTAAATGTTTTAAAAGAGAAATAAATCGAAAAAATAACTAGTAATACAGCAATACTTAAAATAATATAAGATATATACTCTTCTGGAGTGTCTTTATAATTTTTTAAAGCCTTAAAACCTACCGTAAGCACTATCGGAGAAGCTATGTATAATATTAATAATAAGCTTAAATATTTAATGCCTTTACCTAGTAAGTTTAAATTAGTGCTCATTATTTATAGTTTTTTATAGCGTTTCTTACGTTGCCAAATTTATCAATAAGACTACTAGCTTCATTTATGTCTATATTTAGTTCTTTAACTAACATTTTTTGGCCTCTTTCTACTAATTTGTTGTTAGAGAGTTGCATATCTACCATTTTATTGCCTTTAATTTTTCCTAATTGAATCATAGTAGCAGTAGAAAGCATGTTTAAAACTAGCTTTTGTGCAGTACCAGCTTTCATTCTAGAACTACCTGTAACAAATTCAGGACCAACAACAACATCAACAGGAAAATTGGCTGTATTAGATAAAGGACTGTTTTTATTACAAGAAATACAACCTGTAGTAATATTGTTTTTATTACATTTTTCTAAAGCAGCAATTACATAAGGTGTTGTGCCAGAGGCAGCAATACCAACTACAATATCTTTACTAGATATATTATGTTTTTTTAAATCTAACCAACCTTGTTTTATAGAATCTTCTGCAAACTCAACAGATTCTCTAATAGCAATATCTCCACCAGCAATAATACCAATTACTACATTGTTAGAAACACCAAAAGTTGGCGGACATTCAGAAGCATCTACAACACCTAATCTACCAGAAGTACCTGCACCAATGTAAAAAAGTCTTCCACCATTTTGTAATTTATTTACAATCTGTTTAATTAAGATTTCTATTTGTGGTAAAGATTTTTCTACTGCTAAAGGAACAGTTTTATCTTCGTTATTTATATTATTTAAGATATCAGATACAGACATCTTTTCTAGATGATTGTATTTAGAATCTTGTTCTGTAGTTTTTATAAAATTCATGGGCCAAAAATACAGAATTATGTCTTAATGTTAGATTATTTTTTTGGGCGTTTTAACGGGCTTTACACTGTATCTTTTTTTAAGAAAAATAAAAAAAGGATGCCGTTTCAATCCCTAACGCAAGGTTAGTTTTAAAAAAATAATTTAATTTTTTTCAACCAATTCAAGTGTAAAAACATCTGTTTCTGCAATATGAAAATATCCTAAAGGAAAATTTTCTTCTTGTGTGGTATTAATCATGTTACCTAATAAAGAAGATGGTATAGACTCAAAAGGTCCACCACCACTTCCGCCACTTTGACTATTTAAAATTTGAAAGTAGGTATAGTATTCTTTTGTAATTCCTAATATTTTTAAATTTACAGTTTCTGGTAAATCAACTTCATCTTCACTATAAAAAAAAGAAAAATTATATTCTGCACCATCAAAAAAAGTATCATCAATGGTTGTGTAAAGATTTTTATCAAAATTAAATAAATAGTAATTTTCTACTAAAGGTTCATCAACAAAAGATATTTTTAACTCGGTTTCTTCACCAGAAAATAAGGTTTCATCACCCTGTACAACACTTGTAAATGGTGTAGATTTTACTTTAGTGGCTTTACCTTTATAAATTTCATCATCATAAATAACAGTTAATTCATATTCTACATCATTAGCAGGTATAAAAGAAGAAGTTGGTTTGTAATTACCTTCATCATCTATGGTAGAGTAGTTAATAATAGTATTGTCTGCCAAATTTGTTATAAAAACTGTAGCATCTGTTACAGCAGGTATTTCTTCATCAAAATAATCTGAAGACAAAGAAAGTTTTATGTTAGAGTTTGTTGTTATACTGTCTTGGTTAAAATACACTTCTAAAGCTGCATCAATAATTAATTTTGGCTGAATAGAAGGTACATCAATCTCTACTACTTTTTCGCATTTAGAGAAAATGAATATAAAAAGGATAAAAATTATTTTTATTTTTTTCATCTGATTAATAATAGAGATTAAAAGTTAAAATTATAAGTAACCGATGGTACTAAACCAAAAATAGAGGTTTGTATGGCTTCATTTCTGTAAGTTTCGCTATTTTGAGTAAAACTGATAGAAGCAGCATTTTGTCTGCCGTAAAGGTTGTAAAAACCAAAAACCCATTCTCCTTGCCATTTTCTATTTTTATTTTTTTCTGGTGTTAATGTGGCAGAAATATCTAGTCGATGATATGCGGGTAATCTATCTGCATTTCTTCTATTATCATCATAAATTGGTACATTAAGGCCTTGTATTTCATATTGACCAACAGGGTAGTTAGTAGGTTGACCAGTTTGGAATACAAAGTTGGCATTAAATTTCCATTTATCATTAAAATCAAAACTTCCGTTTATAGAAAAATCATGTGTTTTGTCATACGGAGTATTATACCATTGTCCTCCGTTTATACCAGGTTCAATAGCGGTTCTACCTTTTGTTAATTGTTCTGATTTTGATAGCGTATAAGAAAACCATCCTTTAAATCTTCCTTCGTTTTTTTTAATTAACAATTCTAAACCATAAGCTCTTGCTTGTCCGTTTAAAATAACGGTTTCTATTTCATCATTAGCAACTAAATTAGCTCCGTTTATATAATCTATTCTATTTTGAATGTCTTTATAAAAAGCTTCTGTTTCTATGGTATAATCTCCTTCTTTTAAAGATTTAAAATAACCAATAGCATATTGATCTAGTAGTTGAGGTTTTATGTATTTACCACTAGGAGTCCAAACATCTAAAGGAGTAGGAGATGAGGTGTTAGATAATAAGTGTAAATATTGAGCCATTTTATTATAGCTCGCTTTTATAGAAGTATAATCGTTTATTGTGTAAGATATTGAAGCTCTTGGCTCTAAATTATTAAAACTACTTATAACATCGCTTCTTTTAAAAGTTTCTGTACCAATAGCATCTGCAGATTCATATTTTTTAAATTCGCTATTGTAAATTACAGCTTCATCATTTGCATAAATATTTAATTCATCTTGCCCTAATCTTGTAAAATTACTAAAACGAATTCCGTATTGCAATCTTAATTTATCATTTATTTTATGCTCTGCATCTATGTAAGCCGCAAATTCATTGGCATATTTATCAATTAGTTTATTGGCAACAATACCAGAATCGTCTCTATTTGGTTCAATTTCTCCAGGATTAAATTTGCTATAAATATCATTAATTCCGTAACTAAGTTTAAAGTTATTATTAATGTAGTGTTTAAAATCGTATTTAATATTATAGTTTGTAATACCAGAATCCCATTTAAAACCAATAAAATCTAGGGTTAAACCATAAAAATAATCAGAATAAATAAGAGATAAGTTAGAGAATAACTTGTCTGAAAAAAGATGATTCCATCGTAAGTTACCTACTTTATTTCCGTATTCGTTTACAAAACTTTCATTAATACCAAAAACATCTTTACCAAAATAGCCAGAGAAAAACAGGTTGTTTTTATCATTTATTCTATAATTTAATTTTGTGTTTAAATCATAAAAATAGGCCTTGTTATCGTTATCAAAAAGAGGTAAAAATAAATGTGCATAAGAAGATCTACCACCAACTAGAAATGATATTTTTTCTTTTTTTATTGGACCTTCAATTAATAATCTTGATGAAACCAACCCTACACCACCAGTAACTTTAAAATCTTTACTATTTCCTTCTTTTTGATAGATGTCTAAAACAGAAGATAATCTTCCGCCATATTTAGCAGGAATTCCGCCTTTATACAATTTTACATCTTTAATAACATCTGGATTAAATACTGAGAAAAAACCAAATAAGTGAGATGAGTTAAATACGGTTGCTTCATCTAATAAAATTAAATTTTGATCTGCTGCACCACCTCTAACGTTAAAACCAGAAGCGCCTTCACCAGCACTTGTTACACCTGGTAATAGGATTAGTGATTTAATAATATCTGCTTCCCCAAGAACAACAGGAATTTCTTTAATAGTTGCAGATGTAAGTTTGTTAACACTCATTTGAGGTGTTCTAACATTTAGTTTTTCTACATTACCTTCTATAACTATTTCTTCTAAACTTTCTGTTTCTTCTTTTAATTTAAAATTTTGAGTAATTTTATTATTAAGGTTTATAGTTTCTACTATTGTAGAATATCCTAAATAACTTATTTGCATTTTGTATGTTCCTTCTGGCAAAGTAACTGAGTAAAAACCATATTCATTAGTGGTTGTACCCGTATTAACTTCAGGGAAAAAAATAGAAACTCCTATTAATGTCTCATTACTTTTATCATCATAAACAGTACCGCTAATGGTATGTTTATTTTGACTGAAAATAGTAATGGAGAATATGAATGCAAAAAAAAGAAAATATTTTTCCTTAATCATTTTGTTTAATTTATATTTAAATATAATAAACAAAAATACATTATTTAATTATAAATAATATCTTCTACTTCAATTTTTTTATTTTTTATAAAATCGTAAAGTGTAAGTTTTCTTAAAGTATAATAATCTAACCAAAATTTTTCTAGAGAATTTAAATATTGTAAAACAGATTTATCTTTTTCTTGAAGTGCTAAATTTAAATCTGTTATTGTAATTTTACCTAGAACAAATCTCTTTTTAGTGATATCGTACCTTCTAATAGCAATTTCTTGTGCTTTTTCAGCAGTTTCTAAAAAATTACGTTGATTTTGCCAATTTAATACATGTAAATATATTTCTTGTTCAAATTCTTGTTTGTCTTGTTCTATATTTGTGTTTATTAAATCTTTATTTGCTTCTACCAACTTTCTTCTAGATTTAGAAACTCCCCAATCTAAGATAGGAATTCCTAAAGATAATGTTACATATTGTTGCTGGTTGTAGTTTTTAAATAATTCATTAAAAACATTACCTTGTTGAGATACACCAAAGTTTGCGTTTAAACTTAATTGTATTCTATTATTACCTTTTACTTCTGCAACATTTCTTTCTGCTTCTAATCTTTTTCGCCTAAACTCTATAACTGCTTTTCTATTTTCTTTAGCTTCTTCTAAAGCTTTTTTTACTGTAACTGTAAATGTTGATAGTTCTTTTGGTATACTTAGTAAAAAGTTTTCTGTATCTATAGATAGGTATCTAGATAAATTTTGTGAGGTCTTTTTTAAGTTAATTTCGTTTGTGGTTAATTCATTTTTAGAGTTTAAAACAGAAAGTTCTATTTGTAATAAATCATTTTCTGCAATTTTTCCCATTTTAAATCTTCCTTTAGATATTTTAAATAATGTATCTTGGTTTGATAAATTTGAAATTGCGATTCTGGTTTGAACTTGTGCTTTTAATAACGCAAAATATCTTGTAGCTGTGTTTAAAGATATTTGTTCCATATTTTCTATTAATTCTCTTTTAGCTTCTTCATAAAGCATTGGCTCAATTTTTTTATCCCATTTAAATTGATTGTAGAAAAGAGAGTTTTGACTATAATTTATAGAAAAAGGAGTAAGTGCAAAACCAGTTGAATTAATATCTCCGTAAACATCAACTCTTTCTAATTGAGAGCTAAAAGAAATTGTACCTCCGGTTAATGCAATATTTTGATTTAAGGAAAGATTACCTTCTAATCTAGATTGATTAGATCTTACAAAAATATCTTGTCCACTATCATTTGTAATTCTGTTTACAGAATTTAAATATTGTGGTATTGTTGCGTCTAACCTTAATTGAGGTAAAAAACTAGCTTCATAATTTTTAAACCTCCAGTAACTTGATTGATTCTGATTTAATATCGTTTGATAATCTGGAGAGTTTTTTTGTGCAATATTAATGGCTTCTTTTAGAGTAATTTGTCTTTGACTAAAAGTAGAATATGATAATAATAAAGCAAATAGGATAAGTATCTTTTTCATTTTTAAATAGGTTATTTTACAACAATTTTTCATTTTTATTCTGATCTTAAGGCTTCTATAGGTCTTTTTCTAGCAGCAGATTTAGCAGGAAAAATACCAAAAGTAAGCCCTACCATAACGGCAATAAAAAAAGAAGTTAAAATAGAACTTAGTGATAAAATAGTTTCTATACCAGAAAATATCTCTATAACGTAAGCTCCAATAACGCCTAAAATGATTCCTATAATTCCGCCACCAACACTTATAAGCACCGATTCTGATAAGAATTGTAAAATAACATCTTCTTCTGTTGCGCCAATAGCACGAATTATTCCTATTTCTTTGGTTCTTTCTAGTACAGAAGCAAGCATAATATTCATAATTCCAATTCCTCCAATTAGTAAAGAAATTCCTGCAATAATGCTTAATACTATATTAAAAATTTGCTTGGTTTTTTGTTGTTGTTTTAATAATTGAATAGGTATACTAATTTCAAAGTCTAAGATATCATTATGTCTACGAACTAACATTTTACTTAAAACTTCTGCGGTTGCTTTTAATTCATCAGAATTAAAAACTTGAATAGTTAATTTATCAACTTGATGATAATTACCTCTATAATTTTTCTTCTTAGGTCCGTTATTGTTTGTGTTTTTAACATTTACATCATCTACAATTATTTTTCTATCCTTGTATCTAACTAAAAAAGTATTTGTTGGTATATAAATATCTTCATTTAAATCTCTAATACCTAAGTTTTCTTGCGCTTTATCTGATATTAATTTTTCTTCTATAACACCAATAACTTGTAACCATACATCTTTTACCTTTACTTGTTTACCAATAGCACTTTCTCCAGTAAATAATTTTTTTTCAACCTTTTTACCTACAATACATACTGGTAAGGCATTTTTTATTTGATAGTTAGAAAATATTTTTCCTTTTTCTAAGTGAATGTTTGATGTTGTTAAAAAATCATTTGTAATCCCTATTAATTTTACAGAATGCTGTCTTCCATTATTAATTACATAAGTGTTTAATATAATTTCTGGACTAACAATTTTAACACTCGGAATTTGATTTTTTATATTTTTAACGTCTAATAAATCTAAACCTTTAGAGAATCGTTTACTTTCTGTTTTGTTAGATTCTTCTTCGTCTTCACTAAGATTATCATTTTTTTCATCAGGTATTGGGGTAACTACAATGTTGTTTACACCAACTAATTCTAACTGAGATAGTATTTCTTTTTCAGCTCCGTTACCTATTGCTAACATTGTAATTACAGAAGCAACACCAAAAATAATACCTAATGCTGTTAAAAATGTACGTACTTTGTTTGTTTTAATAAACCAAAAAGCTTCTTGAAAGTTAGATTTTAGTTTTTCTAAAAGTATTTTATCAATTATCATTTTTCTAAAGGTATTATACTTTTATCTTCTAAATTTTCTGGCTTATTTAAAAAAACCAAATCATTTTCTTTTAATCCTTTATTAATAATAATTGTTTCGTTATTAGACAGTCCAAGGTCAACTTGTTTTTTTTCTATAGATAAACCAGATTTTACATAAGCATAACTAATTGAATCTTTTGAAAAAATGGCTTCTAAAGGCATCATTAAAACATTATCAACTTTTTTTATGAGTATTCTATTAGCAGTTGTCATACCAGGCCTAATATTTTTATTGGTACCATTAAGCTTTATCAAAACTTGAAAAAGTTTAATATCAGATCCGGCTCTTGTTTCTCCTACATTAGCAACCTCTGTTACAACACCGTCTATTTCAATTTCAGGAAAAGCATCAAACCCAACTTTAACGGTTAAGCCTTTATTAATTTTTCTAATATCAACTTCGTTGCTATAAGTTTTCGATTCCATTTTGGTTAAATCTGGTAAACTTGCAATTGCGGGTTCCCAAGGAGAAATGGTAGAACCTACTTTTTTCTTGACTCCATTCCATTCTTTCACATAAGTTACCATACCTTCATCTTTTGAATGGATGGTAAAATTTTTCTGAAGGTCTAATAAATCTGTTATTTGTTTTTTTATTTTAGATACTTCTGTACCAACTTCAATCATTTTTGCATTTGCCTGATTTTTTTTGATAGAATAATCTTCTGTTTTTTCTTTTAAATCTCTTTCTAACTTTTCAATTTTAATTTCTAACTGTCTAATTATTCCAGGGGCTTCGTATTGAGATTGTTTAAACTCTAATTTATTTTCTTCAATATCAAATAATAAATCTTTAATAGAGTTACGTTCTTGTTTTAAGCTAAGAGTAGTATCTAATTGCTGTTGTGTGTATTTAGATTCTGCTTTTTCTAAATTTAATTGAGCATCTAAAATTTTACCATTAAGTTCAGAAACATCAAGTTTACCTATATAATCACCTTTTTTTATAACGGTACCTTCGGGTACTAAATCTTGAATCTTTATACTATACAAACCAAACCTCATTGCATTACTAGGGCCATTAATTTGTATAGAACTTGTAGATTGTGCTTCTCCAGAAATAAAAACTTCATTTATAAAGGTTCCTTTTGTAACTTTTGCAGTTAAATAGGTTTCATCGTTTGAAGCGATGGAAAAATAATTATAAGTTAAGTAGATTCCAATTATGGCAATAATTGAAAATAGAGCAATTTTTTTCTTAGACATTAGCTTTTAGTTTAGGTGGTTTATACCAAAGCTAAGAAAAAAAGAATAGTTAAAGTGCTCTTTTTGTTTGAATTATGATAAAATTATGAGAATTAATAGAAAAATATTAATTTTTAAACACTGTAAAAAACAATTAAAACTATTTTTTTAGTTGTAAAAAATAAATTTTTAAGAGAAAGTGAGACGTTTTTTTTGATAAAATGAAATATAAAGATGATATAATCTGTTATTGTGTATTTTATACTAAAAAAGGCGTTGTAAATTTTACAACGCCTTTTTAATATTTTAGAATAAAAGATATTATCTTCTTTTTTCAGTAATTCTAGCTTTTTTACCAGTAAGACCTCTAAAGTAGAAAATACGAGCTCTACGTACTTTACCTCTTTTGTTAACTTCAATTTTTTGAATAGAAGGTAAGTTTATAGGGAAAATTCTTTCTACACCTACAGTACCAGACATTTTTCTGATTGTAAAAGTTTCTGAAGTTCCTGCACCTCTTTTTTGAATAACAACACCTCTAAAGAACTGAGTACGAGTTTTGTTTCCTTCTTTAATTTCGTAATACACAGTAATTGTATCACCTGCTGCAAATTCTGCAAATTCTTTTTTTGTTACAAATTCGTCTTGTACAAATTTTACTAAAGATTCCATATCTTATAAATTATTAGTTTGTTGTAAACTAACATTCACGATTTCTTCGTCAGAGGTTAATTTAGCGGTTGCAAATTTATGCTATTTTTTTTATTTGCAAACCAAAAGTTTAGTTTTTTTTATATTAAGTTTTCTCTTGTTAAAATTAAGAAAACATTGTTTTTCAATTAATTGTATTCTAATTATTTATATAGACTTAAAGGTGTTTTAATGTTACTATTATATAGGTAAAATAGTTTTAGGTTATAACTTAACCAATACAAAATGCAACAAGTAATACTTTTAAACAGACGATTAAGTAAAAAATCTAGTAACAAATCGTCTAAAAAACTTTTAAAAATTAAAGATAATCTATTCTTAATTTTGTCAGATATAAAGCAAGAAATTATAATTATTTACAGCTTGTTTTTTTTAGTATCCTTAGCTTTTATTATGTTTTTTAATAAATCTACATTGCATTTAAAAATAAATCAGTTTCATTCTTCTTTTTTTGATGTTCTTTTTAAATACAGTACTTTTTTAGGTGATGGAGTAATTTTTGCAATTTTAGGAGTTGCGTTCTTTTTTATTAAAAGAAAAATGACTTACGTGTTTCTAGTAAGTGGTGTTTTAACTTTGTTGATAACTCATCTATTCAAAAAAATCCTTTTTAAAGGAACATTAAGACCTGCAGCTGCTTTAGGTGAAGAAAATTTACATTTAATAGACGGAGTAAAAATAGCAATGATGAACTCTTTTCCGTCTGGACATACAACAACCGCTTTTGCTATTTTTACTATTTTGTGTTTGTATTTTGCCAAATGTAAGTCGCAATATTTGTGGATTTCTTTAGCAATTATTGCCGGATTTTCTAGAGTGTATTTATCTCAACATTTTTTGGTAGATATTTTTGTAGGTTCTTTTATTGGTATTTTAATAGGTATTACAAGTATGGCTATTTTTAGCAAGCCTAAAAGTATTTATTAATGCAGTTATCGTATAAAAAATCAGTTTTTGTTTTAATCATAATAAGTACTGTTTTTAGACTTTTTTGGGCAAGCCAATTAGAGTTTGGTAATGATGAGGTTTATTATTGGTTGTATGCCAAATACCCAGATATTAGTCATTTTGATCATCCAGCAATGGTTGGGTTTTTCATTCAGTTTTTTACTGCAAATTTGTATTTCGATTCTGAACTAACCATACGATTAGCTTCAATTTTACCTACAAGTATTGCCATGTATATTGTTTTTTTAATAGGAAAATATTTAAAAGACGATTTTGTTGGTTTTATAAGTGTATTGCTTTACAACATTAGTATTTATGGGTTAATTATTTCTGGAACTTTTATTTTGCCAGATGCGCCTATGGTTCTGTTTTGGTTGTTGGCTTTTTATTTTTTAATGCAAGTAATTCCTTATCAACCTAAAAGAGAAAATTTACTAAAATTATTCTTAGGATTTTTATGTATTGGTTTGGCTATTTATTCTAAATATCAAGCGGTGTATTTATTGTTTGGTGTTGGTTTGTATGTAATACTTTTTAATAGAAAATGGTTGAAAAAATGGCAGTTTTATGTTGCTTTTATTTTTCCGATTTTAGCAGTTGCAATTATTTATTATTGGAATTATCAAAACGATTTTATTAGCTATAAATTCCATAATAATAGAGTTTCTTTATTTAGTTTGCATTTTAATAAAGATTCTTTTCTAAGAGAAATTGTAGGACAAATTGTTTATAACAATCCATATATTTTTGTGGCTATCATTTTAATGATGGTTGCTATAATCAAGAAAAAGTTTCTTTTTGATCAGCAAAAAATATATTTCTTTTTGTTGTTTACAATTCCGCTAATAGCAACAACTGTTTATTTATCTTTTTCTAGAGATACGCTGCCACATTGGTCTGGTGTTTCTTACATAACGCTGCTACCTTTATTAGCGATGTATGTTTCATCAAAAAAAAATATCAAAAGAAACCTAATAAGAGGTTTTACTTTTCTTGTAATTCTGCTAAGTTTTATCACTTTAGAAATTAATAATGGATGGATTTTGCCATTTAAACCATCAAAAACAAAAGAAACTTTAGGTAGAAAAGATGCATTGATGGATTTGTACGGTTGGCAACAAGCGGCTAAAAAAGTAACAGAAGTTTTACAAGAAAATAAATTAACCAGTTTGCCAATAATTTCTGATAATTGGTATCCTGCAGCACATATAGATTATTATTTTGCAAGACCCAATAATATGTTGGTTTATGGAGTAGGAGAGTTGCCAAAAATTCATAAATATTTTTGGATTAATAAAAAAAATCCACCTTTAATAAATAATGAAGTTCTGTATATTACTGATAGTAGAAATTATAAAAATCCAAAAGAAATTTATGACGATAAATACAATCAATTTAATTTAATAGAAACCATACCAATTTTTAGAAATAAAGAAACGGTTAAAAACGTTTTTATTTTTCGGTTGATAAAAGATTAAGAATTTTTTTTAAGTTAAAATTATTTCATCTTTTTTTGTTCTATAAGAGGTTGTAAATCATGATAGTACACGTTTTTGTAACTATGTGATGTTCTGGTAACTTATTGTTTTACATGTATTTGTGCTGTAGTTTTGCACTAAATTTAAAATAATAAAAATGAACAAATTTTTAAAAATGACCTTTTGTGTTTTCATGATTTCTACAATCGGTTATGCACAAACTGTTAAAAAAGCAGATTATTCTAAGAATATAGAAAAACCTTACCCAAGAACTTTTTCTCATATAGGTATTACTGTACCAGATATTGAGAAAGCGGTAAAGTTTTATACAGAAGTATTGGGTTTTTATATAATTATGGAGCCAACTGTAATAAAAGAAGAGAATGAAACTGCTATTGGTCAAATGTGTATTGATGTGTTTGGTACAGGATGGAAAACCTTTAATATTGCACATCTTTCTACAGGTGATAGAATAGGAGTTGAGTTGTTTGAATTTCCGCAGAGTAAAGATTTAAAACCAACTTTTGAGCCGTTTAAAACGGGATTATTTCACTTTGCAATTCAAGATCCAGATATAGAAGGATTGGTAAAGAAAATTGTAGCTGCTGGTGGTAAACAAAGAATGCCAATTAGAGAATATTATCCAGGAGAAAAACCATACCGTATGTGTTATGTAGAAGACCCTTTTGGTAATGTTTTTGAGGTTTATTCACATTCTTACGAACTGAATTATTCTGCAGGAGCTTATAACTAGTTAAAAAAATAATTATTATCTCTAAATATTTATTTGAATATTTAGAGATTTTTTGTGCTTAATTATTATCGTTTAATAAAAGATTCGGCTTATAATTTTCACAATAAAAAACGAAAAACTTACGAGATTCTTTTCCGTTTATTTTAATGATAATTGGTTCTAGTTCGGTAATTTTATCAAAATAAGTAGATAATAATGGATGATTTTCTCCTTTTTTATCTTTGTTTTTAAAACGTTTATCAGAATCTATAAAAATGGCATTTTTATTTTTTAAGGTTGATAAATCATCACCTAAATAATCGAAATGTAAAGCTGGTAAACCGATAATGTTTTGCGCGTAAATTCTATCTTCCATAAAGAAATTTAAACACGCAGATGTTTTGTAATTATCATCAGAAAATACAAATGTATCTGTTTTTTCTTGTTGTAAAAGTTTAATTTCTTCGGATAATTCTTGCCAACCAACCCAAGTATCATCACTTTTAATAGGTACTAAATAAAAGAGAATTTGCAAGCTAATAAGTACGTGAAAAACAATTGATATTATAACCTGAGCTTTTAGTAGTTTTTTGTTGATAAACATTGCTGCCAGAATAATACCTGTAATATAAGAAGGCATCATCCAATTCAATTTTACCCAATAAATAGGTGTAAGAATAAAAAAGCCAACAAAAGTAGGAACAAAAAAGGCCAACAAAAACAGGGTTTTGGCTTGTGGAATTCTAAATTTTAACAACGCTCTTTTTATATATTTATATGTAAACGTTACAAAAATTAAAAATAAAACAGGTAATAATAAAACCATTTGATGCCCAATTGCACCAAAGAAAAAGTTTGGAGAAAATTTAAATTTTGTAATAGAACTGGTTCTTTCTCCTCCTTGAAAAGCAAAAGAAGCAAACTCGTTTTGATAGTTCCAATACCAAACCGGAAAAGTTATTGCAATAGAAACAATTAAAGAAATCCATAACCAAGGAGAAATTAATAGTTTTCTGTACTTGTTAGAAAAAATAAGAAAAGCAAGTAACCCAAATTGTAATATAATAGCAGTGTATTTACTATCAAAAGCAAATCCCATGGCGATTCCTCCAAGAACCCAAAAAACTTTTTTATCTTCAAAAATAGCTTTATATAAACAAATTAAACTTAGTGTCCAGAATAATAAAAGCGGAACATCTGGTGTAGAATTAAAAGATAAAATAGAAATAAAAATGGTAGAAGCCAATAAAACAATGGCTTTTTGTAGTTTTTGTTTTGATAAAAAATAAGAAGCTAATTTGTAAAAACTAACAATAGTAAGTGATGTAATTACAAAATCGGCAAATTTTATTGCAAAAATAGTTTGACCAAAAACATCTGTAAAAATCCTTAGAATATATCCAATCATTCCTGGATGATCAAAATAAGATAAAGATAAATTTTGTCCGTATAAATGATAGTAAGCATCTTGCGGCATTAAGCCCATAAAAGGTAATAAAATCAGTCTAAATAATTGAAAACCTAAAACCCAAGAAATGGCTTTATTATTTTTTAAGAAAGTTTTTATTGTATCCAAAGTGCTACTTTATAATAATTAATCTTCTAATAAATCGGGTCTTATTTGTTCTGTTCTTTCAAAAGCTTTTTCGCTTCTCCAATCATCAATCTTAGGAAAATTACCAGATAATAATATTTCAGGAACTTTCATTCCTTCAAATTCTGCAGGTCTTGTATAAACAGGTGGCGATAATAAATTGTCTTGAAAAGAATCTGTAAGAGCAGATTGTTCATCACCAATTACACCAGGAATTAACCTAACAACAGCATCTACTAAAACAGCTGCAGCTAATTCTCCGCCAGTTAAAACATAATCTCCAATAGAAATTTCTTTGGTAATGTATTTATCTCTAACTCTTTGGTCTATACCTTTGTAATGACCGGTTAAAATTAAAATGTTTTCTTTTAAAGAGAGAGTATTTGCGGTAGATTGATTTAATGTTTTAGCGTCTGGTGTCATGTAAATTATCTCATCATAACTTCTTTCTACCTGTAATTTTTTTATACAATTGGCAATAGGTTCTATCATCATTACCATACCAGCGCCGCCACCAAATTGAGTGTCGTCAATTTGTTTGTAATTACCTAAACCATATTCACGTAAATCGTGAATTATAATTTCTGCTAACCCTTTGTTTTTTGCTCTTTTTATAATAGAATGATTAAAAGGGCTTTCTAATAAATCTGGAGCTACTGAAATAATATCTATTCGCATATTGCAAATGTAAGTTTTTTGTTAGATTTTGTATAAGAGAAAATTTAAAGTTTATGCATCTATACTAATATGGAATAAAGCATCACCTTTATTTACAATTGGTGTTTTGTTTATACAAAAAATGTAACCATTAAAAGGAGCATGTACTTTCTTTTTAAACTCACCAAAAGGATCTTGTATTACGCCAATTAATTCTTTCTTTTTTACAAAAGAACCATTATTAACCATAATTTTAAACATACCAGAATGAGAAGCTCTTAACCATTTAGATTTTTCTATTAAAACAGGTTTTTCTCTAACAGTAATTTCTCCGTCTATTAAACCTAAATGAATTAAAACATTTTTGGTTCCGTTTACACCTTCATTAATAATAGTAGGGTTTAGTTCTTTTGTTTTTCCTCCTTCAAATAATAAAATAGTTTTATCCATTTTATTTAATGTATATCTTATAGATTTAGATATATTGTTAGAAAAAACAATCATTGGCGGATTAAAAACTTTAGCTAATTCTAATCCCTTTTTATCTTCAATTGCACATCTTATTTGAGCAATATTATCTCTATCACCACCACCTGTATGAAAATCGATAACATAATCTACAAAAGGAGCAATTTCTTTGGTAAACTGATATGCAAATTGGCTAGCTAAAGAACCATTTAAAGTTCCTGGAAAAACTCTATTTAAATCTCTACCATCAGGAAATTCTCTTGTTTGAACTAAATATCCAAAAATATTAAAAACTGGAATACAAATAATTGTACCTTTTTTTGGCTTGTTTATTTTCTGGCTGATAATTTCTCTAACAATTCCAACTCCATTGGTTTCATCTCCGTGTACACCGGCTAATAATAAAACAACAGGTCCTTCTTCATTAGAATGCTCTATAATAACTGGTACTTTTACTGTAGTTCTTGTATGTAATTTAGCAACTTCTAAGTCTAAAACAGTACTTTTTCCTTTAGGAATTTCTTTTCCTAAAAGTTTAAATGGATTACTCGGCATGTATTTCTAAATATCTAATAATTTCTTTGGCAATATTTTTTCCTGTGGCAACTTCTATACCTTCCAAACCAGGAGAAGAATTTACTTCTAATACTAATGGTCCTTTAGATGATTGTAACATATCTACCCCAGCAACACCTAAACCTAAAGCTTTGGTTGCTTTTAATGCCGTTTTTTCTTCTTCGTCTGTTAATTCTATTACGGTTGCATTACCACCTCTGTGTAAATTAGAACGGAATTCTCCTTCTTTTCCTTGACGTTTCATAGCGCCAACTACTTTACCATCTACAACAAAAGCTCTAATATCTGCACCGCCTGCTTCTTTTATAAATTCTTGTGCTATTACTCTTGCACCTAGACCATTAAAAGCTTCTAAAACAGATGTTGCAGCATTTTTTGTTTCTGCTAAAACTACACCTAAACCTTGTGTACCTTCTAGCAATTTTAAAACTAAAGGAGCTCCACCAACAGAATCTACCACATGTGCTACATCTTTTGTATAATTAGTAAAAACAGTTTTAGGTAAACCCACACCAGCTCTTGCTAATATTTGTAAGCTACTTAATTTATCTCTAGATCTTGTTAAGGCAATAGAACTTACAGAGGTAAAAACTTTCATCATTTCGAACTGACGAATTACGGCTGTACCATAAAAAGTTACAGAAGCACCAATTCTTGGGATGATAGCATCAATATTATCTAAATATTCACCTTTGTAAAATATTTTTGGAGACTTTTTTTCTATCTCTATATTACACTTTAAATGATCTACAACAATAACTTCGTGTTTTCTTTTTTTTGCTGCTTCAACTAATCTTTTAGTAGAGTATAGGTTAGGATTTCTAGAAAGAATTACAATTCTCATTTGGTCTTGTTTTTTAATTTAAAAGATAGATTTTTCTCAGCAGTATCTATCACAAACTTGTTGTTTAAAAATTTTCTCCCTAAAAGTATGGGAAATTTCATGTCTTTTCGCTCACTTAGTGTTAAATGAATAGGAAAAGTAGTGTTAAAAAGTACAATTTCAGTTTTTATTAAAAAACGGTTTTCAGAAATTCCGTTAGAACTTTTTACCGTTTTAGTATCATAATTTTTAGTAGAAAACTCTTTATTATTATATAAATAATGTTCTGGGTCTAATAATTTAAACTTAATAAAACTTACTCCATCTTTAACTATTTCTTCAATATTAGAACAGTGTATAGAAGATGTGTAAGCACCAGAATCTATTTTTAAATCGATTTCTTCTAATGATAGTTCTGGAAAATCTCCTTTATCAATTCTACCAATTGTAATTTTCATGCATGTAATTTAAAGAAAGTAAAATTAGGAATTGTTATTGGTAATGTAACAATATACTTGCAAAAAATATTTACAATTTTATAGTTGTGCAATTGCAGCTTCTGCACAACGTTCTCCGTCCATTGCAGCAGAAACAATACCACCAGCATAACCACCACCTTCTCCACAAGGAAACAATCCTTTAATTTCTATATGTTCTAAATTTTCTTTTCTTGGTATATTTACTGGTGATGAAGTTCTAGATTCTACACCAATAATATTTGCTTCGTTTGTATGATAACCATGCATTTTTTGTCCAAAAGCAGCAAACCCTTTTCTTAATCTACTTCCAATTATTTTTGGCAAAAGAGAGTGTAACGGAGCCGATTTTAATCCAGGTTGATAAGAACAGTCATTTAAATCTGTAGATAATTTTCCGTCAATAAAATCTGCTAATCTTTGTGCAGGAGCGGTTTGTGTTCTTCCACCAGCATAAAAAGCAATTTTTTCTAAATCTTTCTGAAATTCTAATCCTTTTAAAGCACCAAATTTTTCATATTTTTTAAAATCTCTATCAATATCTAATTCTACTACAATACCAGAATTGGCAAATTTGTTATTTCTACGAGAAGGAGACATTCCGTTTACAACAACTTCTCCGTTTGCAGTTGCTGCAGGTACAATAAATCCGCCCGGACACATACAAAAAGAATAGACACCTCTTTTATTAACTTGGTGTACTAAACTATAAGCTGCAGCTGGTAAAAGCTCATCTCTTTTTCCAGAACAATGATATTGAATTTGATCTATAATTTCTTGTGGATGTTCTACACGAACTCCCATTGCAAAAGATTTTGCTTTTAAAGCAATTTCTTTTTTGTGTAACAATTCGTAAATATCTCTAGCCGAATGACCGGTAGCTAAAATTACAGAATTTACAGACATTTCTTGTCCGTTTTGTAATTGAATAGCTTGTAATTTATTATTCTTAACAATAAAATCGGTAACTCTAGTTTCAAAATGAACTTCACCACCAAATTTTATAATATTTTCACGAATATTTTGAATGATTTTCGGCAATTTATTTGTACCGATGTGTGGATGTGCATCTACCAAAATTTGATCTGTTGCTCCATGAAAAACTAAGTTTTCAAAAATACGCCTAACATCACCTCGTTTTAAACTTCTGGTATATAATTTTCCATCAGAATACGTACCTGCGCCACCTTCACCAAAACAATAATTAGAATCTTCGTTAACAAAATGTTCTTGATTTATTGCACGTAAATCTCGTCTTCTATCCTGTACATTTTTTCCGCGTTCTAAAACAATGGGTTTGTAACCTAACTCTATACAACGCAAAGCAGCATACATCCCCGCAGGGCCAAAACCAACAATATGTATTTCTTTTGCGTTAGAAACATCTTTGTAGTCAAAAATATAATCAGATTTTTCTGGTATATTTTCGTTAACATAAACAGCAACTTTATAATTAAAAATAATGTCTTTTTTACGTGCATCTATAGATTTACGCAAAACTTTTACAGCAGAAATTTCGTTTTTATCAACTCCTAATTGCTTAGCAGCTTTGTGTAAAAGAATGTTTTCTTTTCGTTCTTCTACTAAATTTACACGGAGTTGAATGTCTTTAACCATTTTGCAAAAATAAAGAAATGTTAAAGTATAAAACAATAATTAATTGAATTGTTATATTTGGAGATAATCAAATTCAATTCCACATGAAAAAACTATTATTTTTATTCTTTTTGTCTACCTTTTCTTTGGTTGGGCAAGAAGTAGATTTATCTTATTATTTACCCCAAAATGTTACTTACAATAAAAGTATACCAACACCAAAATCTGTCATTGATCATGAAGTAGGAGAGTGGCATGTTACACATGATAAGTTAGCGGAGTATATGAAGGTTTTAGCAGCTGCATCAGATAGAATTTCTATTGAAAAAAGAGGTAAAACTTTTGAAGGAAGAGAGTTGTATTTATTAACAATTACATCACCAGAAAACCATAAAAATATAGAAAGTATTAGAAAAAAGCATATTGATGCTACCAACGATGCAACTATAGATGTTTCTAATGATCCAATTGTAGTTTATCAAGGATTTTCTATTCATGGTAATGAAGCAAGTGGTTCTAACGCAGCATTGGCAGTTGCATATTATTTAGCTGCTGCAGAAAATATAGATGCTATTTTAGACAATACAATTATTCTTTTCGATCCTTCATTTAACCCAGATGGATTACAGCGTTTTTCTTATTGGGCAAATACAAATAAGAGTAAAAATATTAACCCAGATCCTAACGATAGAGAATATAAAGAAGTTTGGCCAGGAGGAAGAACAAATCATTATCAGTTTGATATGAACCGCGATTGGTTGCCAGTACAATTACCAGAAAGTAGAGCAAGAATTGCTAGTTTTCATAAATGGTTGCCAAATATTTTAACCGATCATCATGAAATGGGAAGCAATTCTAGTTTCTTTTTTCAACCAGGAATTCCGAGTAGAACAAATCCGTTAACGCCACAAATGAATCAGGATTTAACAAAAGAAATAGGAACTTATCATGCAAAAGCATTTGATAAAATAGGTTCTATGTATTATTCAGAAGAAAGTTACGATGATTTTTATTATGGTAAAGGTTCTACTTTTCCAGACATTAACGGTAGTATTGGTATTTTATTTGAGCAAGGAAGTTCTAGAGGACATGCACAAGAAACTGTAAACGGAGTTTTAACTTTCCCTTTTACCATTAGAAATCAATTTACTGCTGCTTTATCAACTTTAGAAGCAGCAAAAAATATGAGAACTAAAATCTTAAAATATCAACAAGATTTTTACAAAGAATCTAGAAATACAGGTAGTAGTAAAGCTATTGTTTTTGGTGATGAAAAAGATGCTGCAAAAACGTATCATTTGGCAGAAATTTTAAAAACACATCAAGTAAAAATACACGAAGTAAAATCTGATTTTACAGAAAACGGAAAAACGTTTAAAAAAGGTTATAGTTACGTTGTGCCAATGAACCAAAAGAATCAACGTTTGGTAAAAGCAATGTTTGATGTTAGAACAACTTTTAAAGATAGTTTGTTTTATGATATTTCTGCATGGACTTTTAACCATGCTTTTGATGTTGATTATGCAGAAAATGTATCGCTTGCAAAAGCAGGAAAAGAAATAACAGATTTAAAATTAAATGCTGGTACAATTTCATCTAAAAGTAATTATGGTTACTTAATGCCTTGGAATGAGTTTTATACGCCAAAAGCCTTAAATGCTATTTTACAAAAAGATTTAAGAGCAAAAGTTTCTATGAATAACTTTAAAAATGACGGTAATTCTTACGATTATGGAACCATTTTTATTCCGGTTCAAAATCAAGTTTTAGATGCTGATGAAATGTATAAATTCTTAGAAAAAACAGCTTTAGAAAGTCATGTTAAAATAGTAGGAGTTTCTACGGGTTTAAATGACGGGATAGATTTAGGTTCTAATAGTTTTAAAGCTATTACAAAACCAAAAGTAGCAATGTTGGTTGGTGATGGAATTGCAGGAAATGATTCTGGAGAAATTTGGCATTTATTTGATCAACGTTTTGATATGCGTTTAACACGTATAGATATGAGCTATTTTACAAGAGTAGATTTAAATAAATACACTCATATTATTGTGCCAAGTAGTAGAATTGGTAAAGATGCTATAGAAAAACTAAAAGCTTGGACACAAAATGGAGGTGTTTTAGTTGGTTATAAAAATACTGCAAAATGGTTGGCAAGTAACAAAATAATGAAATTGGAGTTTGAAAGTCCAAAAAGAGAAAATATAGAAGGAATTACCTTTGAAAATAAATCTTTAAAATCTGGTGCACAAGTTATTGGTGGTGCTATTTTTGAAGCTAATTTAGACCGTTCTCATCCAATTAATTTTGGTTATAAAGACAATAAACTTGCTTTTTTTAGAAACTCTACTATGTTTATAAAAGCAGATAAAGATAGTTATAACAACCCTATTCAGTATACTTCTAATCCTTTGTTAAGTGGTTATATATCTAAAGAAAATGCAAAAGTGATTAAAAATACTGTGCCTTTTAAAGTACAAAGGTTTGGTAGAGGTAGAGCAATTGTTTTTACAGATAATACCAATTTTAGAGCTTTTTGGTTTGGTACCAATAAGTTATTAATGAATACTATTTTCTTTGGTGATAAAATGTAAAAAAATATCTAAAAAATAAAAAAGACTCAAAATTTTAAATTTTTGGGTCTTTTTTATTTTTGTTAACTTTTAAAACTGTAACAATATTAATTTTAAGTCGTCTTATTTATACAACCAACTAAATAAGTATAAATGAGTTTTTTTAGAGTATTATTTGCTATAATTTTTCCACCATTGTCTGTTATAGATAAAGGTTGTGGATCTTTCATTATCATTTTTTTGCTAACACTTTGCGGATGGATACCTGGCGTAATAGGAGCTTTAGTAATTTTGAATAATCCTAAGAATTAGTAGGTTTAGAAATTAATATTAAAAATTTTCATTTTTTCTAACAACGAACAACTTAACTGACCTGTTCTCCGTTTTTTATGTTTTTAGAAGGTTGTAACAACACAACTTTACCTTCTGTATTATAAACACCAATTACTAAAATTTCGCTCATAAAATTAGCAATTTGCCTCGGTTTAAAATTGATAATTGCAGAAACTTGCTTGTTTAATAAATCTTCTTTACTGTATAAATCGGTTATTTGAGCACTAGATTTTTTTATGCCTAAAGCGCCAAAATCAACGGTTAATTGATAAGCTGGTTTTCTAGCTTTAGGAAAATCGTTTACTTCTATTATTGTACCTATTCTTATATCAACTTTTAAAAAGTCTTCAAAAGTAATTTCATCTTTCATCATTATTTTTTCTTACTTAATTTTTCGATCACCCATAGTGGACCGATTAATAAAAATTCTAAATCTTTTAAAAACGAAGGTTTTTTACCTTCTATTTTATGCCCATAAAATTGCCCAATCCAAGCTAACACAAAAATAGTTAGAGATGTGTAAAATATGTTTAGATAACTACTAATCATAAAATTACCAATTATAGAAACCAAAATAACAAAAAGCATTTTAGTAAAATACCAAAAACCTAAACGCATATAAAATACAGAAATAATAATACCAACAACAATTGCCCAATTTTCTAATAAAGGATTAGATAAGTTTAATGTGCTTTCTAAAAATGCGGTTGGTATGCTCATTAATAAACCAACAACACTAAAAAATATTAAAGGTACACAAATGTAATGTATACTTTGGTTGGTTTCATTTTGATGACTTAAAGCATATTCATCAAAATATTCTTGAGCAGTTTTCATGTTTTTATAAATTTATTGTTTCCAGTCTTTACGAATCATAAGTTGTTCTATATGATGATAATGATGTCTGCAATGCCAAGCATAAATGCAAATATTTTCTTTTAAACTGGTTTCTTTTTTACTTTCTGGATGAATAAAAGTTTTATTTAAATCATCTTCAGATAAACCTTGTATTAAATATACCCATTTTGCATGTAAAGCTTTTAAAGCATCTAAAGATAGTTGAATTGGTGCAGATTTAGAATCGTGTAATTCAGCAAAACTTACTTCGTTATATGCTTTTATTACAGGGTTTTGTTCTGTTAAAGCCCATTTAAATCGTAAATAAGAATTATGATGACTGTCATAACAATGATGTATAACTTGTCTAATTGTCCAACCATTTTCTCGATAAGGAATTTCTATTTGATTGTCTGATAAATCTCTTACTAAAAACTCTAATTCGTGCGGAAATCTT
Source organism: Polaribacter sargassicola (assembly GCF_021991835.1). Lineage (GTDB taxonomy): Bacteria > Bacteroidota > Bacteroidia > Flavobacteriales > Flavobacteriaceae > Polaribacter > Polaribacter sargassicola. The sequence continues at coordinate 14,634 of NZ_JAHDAU010000004.1, read as the reverse complement.
TCTAAAAGAGAAATCCATTCTTCAAGATTTTTTTTGGTAATACTCTCAGGAATTTCTACTTTACCTATTGGGTACCTTAATTTTTCTAAGCTCATGTTTGTTGTTTGGTTGTTGGTTTAAATATACAAACATAATCTTTTCAAATAAAAAGTTCATTTGTTTTTTACCAAGAATAAAGTAAGAAATGCTAAAATTATAATATTGAAAGTTTAATTGTTGATGTCTTAATTTCGCTATTTGTGGTTTATTTAGTAAATTAATTTCTTAAACCATTCAATTATTGATAACATTTAAGAAAAATTATAAAAAATGAACAAAGAGGTTAATAATTATTTGATTGGACTTAAAAAATGGAAAAAGGAAGTGACAAAACTTCGTAAAATTATACTTGAATCTGGTTTAAAGGAAGAATTTAAATGGAAACGTCCTTGTTATACAAATAATGGAAAGAATATTGTATTGATTCATGAATTTAAAAACTATTGTGCAATTTTATTTTACAAAGGAGCATTGCTTAAAAATTCTGAAAATATTTTAGTACAACAAACAGAAAATGTACAATCTGCTAGGCAAATTAGATTTATAACTTTAGCAGAAATTGAACAAAAAGAAATAACAATAAAAGAGTATATTAAAGAAGCTATTGAGATTGAAAAATCTGGAAAAAAAGTTGAGTATAAAAAAACTTCTGACTTTGAAATGTTAGAAGAATTAGAACAAAAGTTTTCTGAAAATTTAGAATTTGAAAAAGCATTTAAAAAACTAACGGTTGGCCGCCAACGAGGTTATCTTTTACATTTTAATAAACCAAAGCAGTCTAAAACCAAAATATCAAGAATCGAAAAAAACATGAAAAAAATAATAGATGGTTATGGTTTAAACGATTGTTTTTGCGGTCTTTCTAAACGTAAACCCAATTGTGATGGTTCTCATAAAAAAATAATATAATTTACATAACAAATTATTTTTAGCAACTGTATACCTGTTAAATAAATTTTTTAATTAAAAAACCCATCTCTAAAAAGAGATGGGAATTTATTAAAGTATTTTAAGACTTTAATTAAATGAAAAAGAAAACTAAATATACTCAAATTATTTTAAAAATCAATATAAATTACTGATAATTAGTTTTTTGAAATGTATTTGCTTTTTATTTAGATAATTTTAGTTTAAAAAAGAAGATAGGGTATTTGTTATTTAATGTTTTAAAAAAATAAACTTTTTGTGGTGATAAAAGTGCAAATAGCCAATAATATAATACTAATTACTGTTAGGTAATTTGTCTGTTTTTCTATTAAGTATTTTATTCCGATGCCTAAAAATATAAACTGAGCTATAAGAAATGGTATTGTTAATAGTTCTCTAAAAACACCTATTAAAACAAAATCCATTTTATAAAAGTTAATTAACCAAATTAAAATAAAGTAAAAAACTATTGTAAAATTTATAATTATTAAGTTTTTAGAGGTAATAAGTTTGTGCATTTATTTATCCTTTTTACGGTATTAAAAGTAAAAATAATAGTTTTTAAATGCCATTTTCTTTTTTCTTTAAATTTCTATTACATAGGATGTAATTGATGATAGTTTGATGTTTTTTAAACCTTTAAATTTATAAAAATCAGAAAAAGCATATGTTTTACCATTTTGTGTTTTTATAATTCCGTTTGCAGCTCCTTCTTTTCCATGAGTTACTATTTGATCAATAATTAGTTCTATTACTTTTGTAGAACTCATTTTATTTAATTTTTTGGTAAAATCATCAATACCCTTAATTTTTTTATCACCAATAATATTCCATTCAATTTCATTTATCACACTTTTGGTTATAAATGCTATATTGTTATTTGCAAAAGCAATATTAAATTCTTTTAGAAACTCTATTTTTGGTGAATTTCCACAATCAGATTTCTCTATAATCTTTACCATAATACATTTTGTGTTACATAATTAAATAATTTAAAAAATAAATTTTAAACATTTTGTATCAAGCATGAAATAACAATCTATTCGTTTTCTTTTTTTGAAATTCTAGTTTATATAAATCAAGATAATTTAAAAAACAGTTTATGTTTTAGAATATTACTTTTTAAGTTCTTGATAAACTATTAATAATTGTTTTTGATATTTTGCTATTCTAGCATGTGCGTTGCCATCAATTAGTAAAATAACTATAAGCATAGCAATAGTTGTAATCATTGCAGCTCTCCAAACAGGTTTATTCATAAAAATAATTAGTAAAGCACAAATTGCAATTATTATAGGAATTGCTTTAAAAACAACAGTTTTATATTCTTTTAAAGTAGCTTCTGTACGTTCTATTTCAGATTTTATAAATGTATTAGCATCCTTATTGTAAGCCGTTTTAAATTGTGTTATTCTTGATTTATTGGTAAAAAATAAACCAAATCCTATGGTTAATAGTAAAACACCAGCTATTAAAGTAGGAATTATGTATGCTTTTGCCATTTCTGTTTTTCCTAACTGCCAAAATCCTATACTTGATATCATAAATACAAGACCAAAAAGCATGAAAAAAGGTGTTGAAAATAGTTCGGCTTTTGCCCAATCTGTTGCTGTTTTTAGTATGTCCATAATTTTTAATTCATTTTATATAAATCTCTATACTCAGTTGGGCTAATGCCTTCTTTCTTTTTAAATAATCTAGAAAAATAAGGGGGATATTCAAACCCTAATTCATAAGCTACTTCAGAGATACTTTTATTTGGTTTTAGCAATATGTTTTTTGCTTCATTTATTAGGTGTAATTGCAAATGTTCCGTTGAAGTTTTACCTGTTTCTTTTTTTAAAGTATCGCTTAAATAACGTTGCGAAACAGATATTTTATTTGCAATTTGTTCTATAGTAGGTATGCCTTTTTCTTGTAATTGTCCAGACTCAAAATATTCTGATAAATATAGATTTAGTTGCTCTAGTAAATCATTAGATATTTCTTTTCTATTTAAAAACTGTCTTTCGTAAAATCGATTCGCATATTTTAACAAAGTGTTTAATTGAGAAATAATAATCTCTTTGCTAAATTCATCTTGATTATTTTGATATTCAATTTCAATATTTTCAACTATCGATTCTATTTGTTTTTCTTCTTTTGGCGAAAGATGTAATGCTTCATTTACAGAATAGGAAAAGAAACCATATTTTTTTATTTGATGGGCTAATTCTGTTCCTTTCAAGAAATCTTCATGAAAATTTATAGAAAAACCTTTCTGTTCAAACACGAAACTGCTATCCCATTGTAGAACTTGTCTTGGTGCAATAAAAATTAAAGCTCCATTGGTGAAATCGTATTTTGTTCTTCCATAATTTAAATCTCCTTTTACAAATTTTTTAAAGCTAATAGAGTAGCAATCATTTGTTATTGGAGGAGAACTTTCTCTAGGACAAGGCAAAAATCCTTCTTCCTTAGAGTTGAAAACACTAAGCATAGGATGTTCTGGACGAGGAAGTTCTAAATAATCTAAATATGATGATAATGTTTTAAAATGTTTCATTCTATATTATTTTAATTCCACCAATTTTTAAATTGTTGTAAGCTATCTTTTAAGTTTACATTTTCACCAATCATTGGTGTAATAATTCTTATATCTGTTTCCGTTTTTTTGTTTGAAATGTTTATAAACGGTTCATCCCAATCATGATTGGCTAACGTAAATTTTCCTGCATGTACAGGTAAAATTGTGGTTGTATTTAAATCATTTGCAGCCTTTAGTTGTTCTCCAGGTAGCATATGAATATATTTCCAATTGTTATCATACTGTCCATTTTCAAGGATAACCAAATCAAAAGGGCCGAATTTATTTCCAATTTCTTTAAAATGAGAATCATATCCACTATCACCACCAATAAAAATAGTTTTAGAAGGTGTTTTTAATACAAAGGAAGCCCAAAGGGTTTTTGCACGTGTAAATCCTCTTCCAGAAAAGTGTCTTGCTGGTGTAATGTGTACTTCAAACTTATCATCAAAAGAAAAATTATCATACCAATCTCCTTCTAAAATTATATTTTGATTAAATCCCCAATGTTCTAAATGTGCACCGTTACCTAAACCTGTAATTACATTCTTAATTTTTGGTTTTAATTTTTTGAGTGTTTTGTAATCCATATGATCCCAGTGATCATGAGATAAAAAAAGATAATCTATTGTAGGAATATCATCTGTTGTGTAAATATTTGTGCCATTATAAGCTTTGGTGGTAAACGATAGAGGAGAAGCATTACCAGATAATACAGGATCTACTAATATTGTTTTACCATCTAATTGTATAAAATATGATGAATGTCCCATCCAAATTAATACATTTTCATCAGGTTTTAGATTTTTTAAATCAGTTTTAATAGAAGGTATTTTTATAGCTGGTTCTTTTGGTTTTGATGAAAAAAGAAATTGATACAATACTTTACTATACCCAACACCTTCTGTAAGCATTGGTGTATGGTTTAAATTTTGAAAGCTACCTTTTTTATAATTAGGAGATTGTTCTATTTTTAATAAACGTTCTCCAGATGGATGTTTTCCAAATCGTTCTGTATTTAAAAATAGCAGTGTTGCAACACCAATAATTATTAAGATAATAAGTAATACTGTCATTATTTTTTTAAATAAAGATATTATAAATTCCATTTTATACCTGTTTCTTTTTCTGAAATTTCCAATAATTTAGTTGCTACAGCTTTATCTTTAGCGTGTGGCTCTATTTTATGTTCACCTACAGGACCTGTCCAATTATTTCTTCCTGTTGGCTCATAAAATCCTTTTTGATCAAGATTAGCTTCTGTAGCACACATTAATTGTGGGTAAGCTCCTTTTTCTGCGGATTGTGTTAGTGGTGATAATTTCATTAGATTAAAGATAAATTTCATCATAAAACTACCACTTGTATTTATTAAATTAGTTCTAGAAGATCCAGGGTGACATGCATAAGCCTTTACATCTAATTTACCTACTTCTTTAAGTTTATCTTGTAATTTATAAATCGTCATAATTTGTGCTAATTTACTCTGACTATAAGCATTATTTGGAGTGTAATCTTTATCCCAATTTAAATCATCAAATTTAATTGTTTTTATACCCATATCATATCCTAAACTACCAACTGTAACAATTCTTCCTTTTGACTTTTCAATTAGAGGAAATAATAGCGCTTGAAGTGTAAAATTTCCGTAATAATTTGTTGCCATTTGGCTTTCCCAGCCATCTATTGTTAGCGTTTGTTTGGGTACTTGAGCAATTGCTGCATTGCAAATAAGAGCATCAATTTTGGTAACTTTATTTAAAACTTTTGCAGTTGCTTTTTTTACAGAAGCTTGTTCAGATAAATCCATTTCTATAGATAAAATATCAATTTGTTCTCCAAGTTGATGTTTTAAAGTTTTTATAGTTTCTTCTGTCTTCTTAGGATTTCTATTAAGCATTACTACTTTGGCGCCTTTAGAAAGTAATATTTTTGTTGCTTCAAAACCAGTTCCACTTGTTGTTCCGGTTACTACAAATGTTTTACCTTTTAAATTTACAATTCTATCTGGTATCCAACCTTTTTTGCCAAATTGGTTTTTATTCATTTTGTCTGTTTTTTTGTTTAAAAAATTAATAAGACAAAGGTAATTTGGGGATAGTCTTGTTTTTTTATACTGATTTTCGAATGTTGTATACTATTTGGTTAGTAGGTCTAGTAAAATGTAGCGATTTTTATTTTACCTGTAAAGCTGTAATTTATTTTTAGGTTCTGATACTTTTAAAACAAAAGTATTTACTGTTAAAGTTGAGAATTGCTTATGTGTTATATTTAAGTAACTAATTTAACAAACTAAAAACTTGATAAAGGCTAAAAAAAATTTGTAAGTGAACTTTAAGTAACAATGAATTACTTACTTTTTAGGAGAAATATTTATGTATTAGTGATGTCTTACTTGAAACTTTTTTTAGTTCTTTTAAATACACTAGTGTAATATTTAAAATATCAGCATAAAATTGAACAGAATTCTCTTTTATTAGATTTTTTCTTATTGATATCAGCTAATTCATTTAAAAAATTTAAATGAATTAAAAATAACCTCTTCTTTAAAAAACTATTTTTTACGCATTGTTAGCGATAGTGCTTTTAACTTAATTAAAAGATTGCCTAAATTTATTAGAAGAAATTTAGGTTTCATTCTTAAATAATTTGATAAATGGAGCAGTAAATTCAAAGCCTCGTTCATAAGCAATTTCACTCACGCTTAATTCTATAGTAGATAATTTTTCTTTGGCCTTTTCATTTAACTTATTTTGTAAGTGTTGTTGTGTACTTTGTCCACTAACTATTTTTTAACATCGTACCTAAATCATTTGCAATTTGAGTTACTGTAGGAATTCTATTGATAAGTATTTTATTAGTATTAAAATAGTTATTTAATAGTTGTTCAAGTTTTATAAGAATTTGATGATTACTGATTTTCTTGGTAATAAATTGTCATTTATTAATGTGTTTTAGCTAGGCTTTTTATGTGTCTCTTTGTTATCAAAAGAATAAAAACCGTCTTTTAGATCAAAGCTTCTCATTTGAGGATAAATGTTGTAGTTATATTCAAAATAATTGAGATAAGCTTCGTTTACACAAGGTAAATTTCCATTTGCAGTTCCATAGAAAAAGAAGTTTTCTTTAGGAGAATAATAAAGGAGATTATCTTTTTCTTTTACTTCAAATTTTATATCATAATATTTGGAGTTAGGTTGAGGAATAACAAGTTGATTAACTGAAAAATTTTCAAATAATTTATGATGGACATTAGTTGTAAGTTTTGATATACTTACAGGAAAAAGAAAAATAACAGGAAGTATAACGCCTATAATTAGAATAGGTTTTATGAAATGAATTTTCTTTTGCCAGTTTAAAATATCTCTTACAATAACAATAGAAAAAAAGATAAATTCAGGAAGAAAAAATCGGAATTGAGGAGAAGTAATCAGAATTAAAACAAAGTGTATTAGTAGTATAAAATATAAAATCTTATACCTGTTCTCTTTTCGAAACGACTTTGTTAACAAAGTTGATAAGAACAGTAAAACCATTCCTTTATTGAAAAATGAATTTATTCCTGAAAGTAAAAACCAATGCTTTAATTTTTCTAAAAATGAAAATTCAGTTAAAATATTGTTTTCAAAATAACCTGTTTTTTTAGTTAAATCGTTGATGAAAAAATGTAATTTTTCTGGAACTAACCAATCTACATCTAAAGCAAAATATTTAAAAGGATATAAAGGATAACCAGAAATAATACTGTTTTTTGCTATCCATAGTATTCCGAAAAGAGATCCAGAAGCAAGAAAAAATTTAAATATTTTTGGCTTATTAATCCAAAGTAAAAACAGTAAACCTAACGGAGCTACAGAAAGTTTTATAAAGGTTAGCCAAAGGAAAAGTAATACAAATTTTTTTCCTGTATTGGTGTTGATTTGTTTATCTATAAAAAAATAAAAAAGTATCGGACAGATGAGTAGAATAGGCAAATCTGGAGAGGGAGTATCAATAAATTGGAATAGTAAAATGTTGAAAATTGGAATATAACCTAACCAGGTTTTTTGTTGTTTTTTCTGAAATTCTAAGAGGAAAAAAAAACTACAAATCAAAACTACAAATCCATTTATATCGTTTATTCGGTCATATAAAAAGCTAAAATTAAGCCCTGCCTGAAGTGTATGCCAACCTGAATTTTGAGCTAAAAATATATGTAAATTAGCAAGTCCATTGACAAATCCGTACTCATTAAGCCACTTTATTGTCTGAATGTAATAACTTTCGTTATCTGCAATAAAAGGAATTCCACTTGATTTAAGAGCTACTAAAGGTATTAGCAAACTAAATAGGAGTTTATAGAACCTACTAAAAAGTTTCCATTGTGTGTTCAAATTCTTAAAGTAAATCTTAATTTCTTCACGAAAAATTAAATAAAGAAGGACAGATAATAAAACCGTTACATAAAATACCTCATAATTTAATCTAAAAAAGAAAGCCCAAAACGAAAAAAATAAATTTAGAAAAATAAGTCCGAAAATAATTGAAAGACTTGAATCTGAATTGTTAATTCTAACTATTTTTTCTAAGATTATTCCGAAAGGAAGTACAAGAAAAAAAAGGAAAAGATAGTATAAGAGAATGATAGTCATTTTTTTGAGATAAATAGCTTATGGTAAATAGTATTATCTTGAATTAAGTATTAAATACAATGTTTTTTGTATTGTTCAGTTGTATGGTTTAGGTAATAAATTTAGGAAATAAAAACTTAATAGAAAATCTGTAAGTATTTTCATAAATATTCTAAAAGAAATGTAATAAATCAAAAATCTAAGTAAAAAATATAAAGAACTAATTTATGATGATTTTTTAAAAAAAATATCCTAAAATACACCTATATTGATTAAAGTCGATTGATGAAACAAAATTAAATAGAACATCAGTTTTTTTAGTTGATGAAAAAATATTCAATTTCAAATGGTTATTGATTTCATATTTTTCTTTAGATTCAATGTTGTAACGCAACAAACTGTATTGTTTTTTTGATGTTACTAAGCTACAAATTTTAGTTCTAAGTTCATCATTTCTTTAGGTGTTTTATATCCAATAATTTTTCTTGGTCTGTTGTTTAATTTTTGTTGAATATTTTGAAGCTGTTTTATGTCAATTTTATTAAAATTAGTTCCTTTATCAAAGCATCAATTAGAATGTCTTCAAATGACCAGACTACTAAGTGTGTATACAAAACAAAGCACCATGTTAAAAAACAAGCTACATGGCGAAGCTGTTTTAGGTAACCCAAGCAAAGCGGTTGTTAGCTCTTTAAAACGGAGCTTAAAACAGGTTCAGAAAGAGTTAAACATGATAGAAGATAAATTGTTGGTTTTAGTAAAAGAAGTACATCAGGATATTTTAACACGCTTAAAAACCATTCCAGGAATTGGTCCCAAAACCTCATTAATGTTAGTGGTTTTAACCGATGGATTTGATCGTTTTACAAGCGGCAGTGAATTGTGTAGTTACGCAGGATTAACACCAGTGATTCGACAAAGTGGAAGTAGCGTAAAAGGACGTGCGCGAATTAGTAAAATAGAAAATCAAAAGCTTCGGAATTTATTATTTATGTGTAGCTTTAATGCCTGTAAATATAACCATGCATGTAAAGCAATATACGATCGATTGGTCGCCAAAGGAAAGAGCAAAAAATTAGCCTTAATAGCGGTTTGTAATAAGCTATTAAAACAGGCTTTTGCTATCGCAAAATCAGGACTTAATTATGATAATAATTATAGAAGTACTTTAGTAAAAAGTTAATGAGTTTTTACTTGTTTTTTACCACAGTACTTTGTTGTGCAACGTACTTTTTTTATTCAAAACAGTCAGAAACTGTTCCGCTTTGTTCTTAATTTCTTTTATCATTTTCGGACTTTTGTCACTTTCTCTCAAAGTCCAATACTTGTTTAAATTCCATCCCATTTTTCTGTCGTTTCCAGTTCCAATTTGTGTTATAAATCCCCAAAACCATAAATCGTCCCAAACCTCAATGTCCTTTCCGCTATAATTGTCAGCGATAATTTTGTTTACATTTTTAAAGTTCCAATTTTTTGATTGGATTTTCTTGAAAATTGCAATTATTACGGCGTCAACTGGAAGATAAAATGAGTCATTATTTTTTAAGTCAGTTGGTGCATCGTTCCAAATCCGTAAATCATTTGGATATTCTTTATTATGCAAGTGGAAAATGGTTTTTACAAATAGGGCAGAAGTCTTTTCTCCCCAACCTTTTTGTTCACGCATTCCGTTGTAAAGTCCGTTGTAATTTTTCGGTTCAGTTCCATTCGGATTGATTACAGACATAAATCCAGAAAAAGAATTCAGCAAGTCAGTATTTTGATAGATTTTTTGATAAAATTCAGCGAGATAGTCGATTTTCGGTTGACTTTGAGTGTTCGCTGTATGATACAAAAGTGAAACAATTTTTTCCGCTTTACTTTTTTGCGAATTTACAATTCCAGAGTAATATCTTGTTTGTAATTCCTTATTGTAAATTCGATTTTCAATTAGAAATTCAAATATGTTTTTCAGCGATTCAGTCAAATTTCAGTTAGGTTTTTGGGTATGTTGCACAACGTTCTATGTGTATTATTTGCTGCGTAAATTTAGCGAATAAAAACTACAAATTACTGACTTTTACGTTTGCGAGGTTTTTCGCAAGAAAAACCGAAACTAGTAGTAAATTATACACGGTGTTATGTGTAGTATTTTTAATTCGGATTAAATTGAATGTTGAAATACTTTAAATAATCCTCTATTGTTTCCATTCCCATTTCCTTTCTTCTTTCGTTTACAGTTTCAGGATTTTCTAATTTATATAATTTTCCATTTTTTATCTGTGAACCATATATTTGGGGTTTACCTTCATCCATTAAAATCCTATCTTTCATTAATGCATATTGTTGTTTAGATAAATCTCCATTTTCTACTGCTTTCTCTATTTGTGGAAAATACTTTTTTCTAATTTTTTCATCAGTGTGTTGCAGTCCCAGCCAGATTGCATTCATATGTTTTTGAGTCACCTCATTTAATGTTGGCATACCGCACTTTTCAATAATGCTAATCACTAATTCTTGATTCCGATGATCTTCTTTAGCGTATTTGATGAGATTGTTTGCTTTTCTGATCCTTTGGTCACTTTCATATACTTCGCTCAAGATTTGATGTTTATTACTACAATCAACTTCAATAATGTCTACTGAACCTACATAGACAAATTTATCCTTATTCATATATAGGAATATTAATATCATTAAAATAAGAGCAGTTAATATGTTGAAAATTATTTTTTTCTTTTTCATTTCTCCTTTTGGTTTGTATTACACATAACGTGTTTGTGTAAGAAAAGTTGTGTGTTTCAAGTAATAAAGTTGGTAAATAAAACACAAACCAAGAAAATCCGAGAGGATTTTCGTAAGTAAGCTTTTACCAGCAATTCTTTTTTACACGGTGTTGGCAAAAGTATTTTATTATTTCAATAAAAGCTTTTTTACTAAATTATTTCTTCCATTAGAAATTTTCAATATATATAAACCTTTACTTAAATTTTCATTTTGTATTTTCTTACCTAAACTGTCATAAATGTTTAAAAAGTATTCCTTGTCAGACAGTTCAATTTTTCCATTTAAGAACATAATTTTTATATCATTCAATTTATTTTCATTGATATTTAGTGAAGTGTCATATAAATTTTGAACTTCTGAAAGTGTTAATTCATTTTTAAAAATTGCAACTTCATCAATTTTTCCTTCGAAATACCTGTTTTGACCATCGTTTCCTATAAATAATTCTGCATCTGATGATTCAGAAATTTTTGAATAGTTTTGATTATCTATTTCTTCAATGAACACACCATTAACATATAATTTATGAATACCTGTTGACCAAGTAAAAGTTAAAAAATACCATTCATTACTTTCCAAAGTATAATTGAATGTAATACCAGGAACAGAAACTGAAGGATGACCTATCCCTAAAACAGGTTTCATATTACTCAACCAAATACCAAAATGATCTTTACTTTGTTCAACAGGCCATTTCGCAAGTATAGCATTAACTCCATTTTGTTCAATGGGTTTTACCCAACAAGATATAGAAATTGAATTAGTAAAAACATTCATATTGTTTCCATTAAGTACCTTAATGTATTTGTTGTTACCGAAAAGAAAAGCACTATTAGATTTATTAAACCTATCTTCGGTTGGAAGTGAGTTAAAAATTTCTCCATTATATCCATTTCCACTCTCATCATTTGCATTTTCATTAAATGGATAATAAGCAACCTTTTCTTGGGAGAAGGAATTTAAACAAATAAAAATAAGAAAGACTAAAGTAAATTGTTTTTTCATAATTCAAGATTTTTAGTAAAAATAAATATAGTATTTAAAATTCACAATAACTATTATTAGGTATATTTTTGCCAACGTTGTTGTGTTAAGGAAAGTTGCGTTTAAAGTGAACGGCTATTTTCCGCAGGAAAATAGGAGTTTACAAAAATGCGACTAACTTTGATTAAGCTGAAATTAAGCAATTTTTTTTACACGGTGTTAGGCAACGTTTTTTATTCAATATAATTATTTCCTTTTATAGTCCAATGTGGCAATTCTTTATATTCTACAATTCTCCAATTATTACAATGGAATGTTCCTTTTATTTTAAAATCATTTTCAATAAAACCAAAAGGATTTGGCAATTCTAATTCATAATTCCCCCAAACATTTTGAGCAATTTTATAGTCAAATTTGCTGATTTTAATTTCATAGTTTTTAATTGAACTTGAATCTATTTTTTTATTTTCAAATTGTGATTCTGTTGATGCTTTAAAAATCTTTGTTTTTTCCACAATAGAATCTCTCAAATAAAAAGTCAGAAATCTATATTGTCTTTCAATTCCCATTTGAAATTCAGTTGCACTTCTATTTCCTTTTTTAAGTTCACTCAAAGAAGGAAATTCAGTTCTGATTTGAATTTTTAAGGTGTTTTTTTTAACGTTCTTTTCGCAATTACAAAATCCTATTAAAGTGTCAATTTGTTTGTCAGAATATGTGTAAATTAAATCTACTTTTTGAAATTCCAAAGTTGAATCTCTTTCAATAGTCGAAATTTTATTTTCCTTAATTTTTACAACAGTTGTTTTTGTTTCAGTTTTGGGCTCAATTTTTTTCAGTTTATTATCTTTTTTACAAGAAAATAAATTCATTAATAATACTAAACTTAATATGTAAATACTGCTGTTTTTCATTAATGTTGCCTAACGTTGTTGTATAAGAAAAGTTGCGGTTTTGTAAGCGAGGAATTTCCGAAGGAAATTCAGAAGTTGGCAAAAATGCAACTGCCTTTGTTTGAGCACTAATTTAGCAATTTTTTTTATACGGTGTTGGGTGTAGTTTTTTAATACATTTCTTGTTTATTCTCTATTTTAAATAATTCCAAATTCATTTTCTGTTCAATTTCACATTCCAAACCTTTTTTGCAACCCAATAGAATTGGTATATCTTCAGCTGTTATTAAACACCAGTTTAAATTTTCCTCGAAAAGACAAATGTCTAATTGAAAACTATATAATTCCTGTATTTCAAAATATTTTTCCAAACTAATATTTTCATATTCTCTTTGTAATTCTTCAATTCGATAATTATATTCTTCGTTTTCATAAATTAACAAATTCAGTTTTGACTTTTCTTTCAGCTTCTCAAGAGATTCTTTAAGTTTATTTATGCTTAAGTTTTCCAAATAATGAACTCCAGGGTTTTCAGGGATTAATTCAACAGTTTTTTGTGAATATTCCACATTGAATTTTTCTGATAAAAATTTAATTGAAACAGGTTTATACAGTTCCTCTTTTTTAAGTAAAACATTAAATTCTTTTTCAATTTTCACTCGTTTATTTTGGTCTTGAAATGTTTCGTTTTTTAAAGGATATTTCTCGAATGGAAAATTTTCAATTATTCCATAAATCCAATGAACAATAAATTTTGATTCAAAAATTTCTGGAACATAATTTTCCGCAAAATTCCATTTTTCTGAATTTTGATTATTATAAAAATTTTTAAAGTCGTTAAATATTTTCATTTTTTAATTACACCCAACGTTGTTGTATAAGGAAATTTGCGGTTTTGTCAGCGAGGAATTTCCGAAGGAAATTCAGAAGTTGATAAAAATGCAACTACCTTTGTTTAAACACTAATTTAGCAATTTTTTTTATACGGTGTTACAAGCAGTATTTTTTATCTCATTCTAATTATATTTCCCATTCCATTTCCTAAATTGTGAGAAATTAAAGCTAATAAAACACTCCCACTTTTTATTGTAATCCAACCCCAAATTAATCCATAAAACATTGTTATTAAAAACGGGTATATATTAAATATTATACTAAATTCTTTTGAAAGTGAAAGTCCGTGTGCAAATCCAAACAATATTGCAGTTATCCAAACAGACGAATTTAATATTAAATTTTTGTATTTCAATATTTTTGTCAAAAGTCCAAGCATTATTCCTCTATAAGCAATTTCTTCGTCTAAACCTGGCATTGAAAATTGATAAAAAAGTGTTTCCCAATTCAGAAGTTTATTTGGCGCAAAAAACATCAGTGTAATTTTAAAAATCAAAAGTGAGATAATTATTATAACTCCTTTTTTAAAAAACTTATTTTCCTGTTTAAAAGTCAAGAAATAATCTTTAAGCTGATATTTTTTGTAGAATAGTAGAAATAATATAGAACAAATTATTGTATAAATTTTTCCATCCCAATTCCAGTTTGAACTCGAGTTAAAAATTCTAAATTCAGAACTAATAGATGGTAAGTTAACAGAAATCTGATTAACAAGGAAAAATATTACAAATGCACTTAAAACTTTCAGAGTTTCTAATTTTTTATTTTTTAAGGTTAACATAATAATCGGAAATACTATTATTAGTTTAAGAAGGTTTTCAGCGATTACTTGGATTCAATGTTGTAACGCAACAAACCGTATTGTTTTTTTGATGTTACTAAGCTACAAATTTTAGTTCTAAGTCCATCATTTCTTTAGGTGTTTTATATCCAATAATTTTTCTTGGTCTGTTGT
>NZ_JAHDAU010000049.1 GCF_021991835.1 Polaribacter sargassicola | reverse complement strand
CAGCTAATGGCGAGTAAGGCCATTGTAAATGCTGAAATTGAGCATGGCTACCTTCACCCATAGCTAAAGTAATGGGAGCCGAATACAGCGTACTCACTATTGAAGGGTTAACGCGTACCCCGTATTTAAAGAAAAAGTCTGTTAAATTTAAGTCTCTTTGAATAGCTACGTTCATGCCGTTGGCATTGTACAAGCTATCTTTTTCCATAGCCACGGCATCAATCATCCAAAGGCTTTTGCCACCTTGCATGGTATATTGATCTAACACTAATTTTTCTGCTTCAGAAAATGCTTCAGTTGGTTTAGCTGAAATGATTAAATCAAAATTGCTAATATCTCGTAGCACTTTTTGCGGATTGTTTGAAACGCTGTCTAAGGTAAAAGGAGCTATGTAATAATACGCTCCAAGTTTTTTAACAAAG
>NZ_JAHDAU010000048.1 GCF_021991835.1 Polaribacter sargassicola | reverse complement strand
GGCGATCATGCGGTGGGTGGGGGCGCCGACGCCGACCTCGACGATCAGCTCGGCCGCAGCCGCGACGATCTCGCGGCGGCGGGTCTCCGGATCGCGCCTGCGGCGCGTGACAGCATCCGACATCCCGACCCCCTCATGTACATCTGTACATTATCGGCCCTTGGAACCGGCTGAGAGCGGGCCGGAGCGCGCGATCAGGGTCGGTCAGAGCGCGTGACCGAGCGAGAGCCCGAGGGCCGCGGCGGCGAGGCCGGCCAGCAGCATTCCCCCGGCGTAGAGGGCGGATGCCCGGCGCTCCCCGTCTCGCCACAGCGCGACCGTGTCGATCATCGCGGTGCTGAACGTGGTGTAGCCGCCGAGGAAGCCGGTGCCGAGCACGAAAGCGGCGCCGGGCAGCATCCCGACCACCATGCCGAGCGCGA
>NZ_JAHDAU010000047.1 GCF_021991835.1 Polaribacter sargassicola | reverse complement strand
CTGCCTGCTGGTCGCCGAGCGCGAGGGGCTGGATGCCGAGGAGCTGCGCGCCGCACTGCCCGACACGCCGATCGACCTGCGCGGCGGCGGCTTCGACATCTCCGACGACGAGTACGCGGACATCGTCGAGCAGGTCATCGCCGAGGAGATCGGCCGCGGCGAGGGCGCGAACTTCGTCATCCGCAGGGACTACCGCGCCGGATACGAGTGCGACGACCGCATCGCCGCGCTCACCTGGTTCCGCGCGCTGCTCGAGCACGAGCGGGGCGCGTACTGGACGTTCGCCGTCATCACCCCGGGACAGATCGCGGTGGGCGCGAGCCCCGAGGCGCACGTCGTCGCCCGCGACGGCATCGTGACCATGAACCCCATCTCGGGGACGTTCCGCCACCCCGCCGGCGGCGCGACCCGCGAGTCGCTGACC
>NZ_JAHDAU010000046.1 GCF_021991835.1 Polaribacter sargassicola | reverse complement strand
TCAGCTGTCTCGGTACGGATGCAGGGAGATCCCCCGCTTGCAGGGAGGATCGTCCGCGTGTCCGCCTCCAGACGTGCCGATGTCCCTGCATCCGTACCAGGACGGACGCGCGGAGGCGACGGATGCCGGATGCAGCGGATGCCGTCAGCGGCCGGTGCCGGCGTGGACGACGGCCTCGATCTCGCTGTCCAGGCCGTAGGCGGTGTGCACGGCCTGCGCCGCCTGAGCCAGGTCGGATCCGCGCACCACGACCGAGATGCGGATCTCGGAGGTGGAGATCATCTCGATGTTCACGCCGCCGCGGCTGAGCGCGTCGAAGAGGATCTCGGAGACGCCCGAGTGCGTGCGCATGCCCGCGCCGACGACCGAGAGCTTGCCGATCTGGTCGTCGTGCAGCAGGTTCTCGAAGCCGACCGCGGCCTGC
>NZ_JAHDAU010000045.1 GCF_021991835.1 Polaribacter sargassicola | reverse complement strand
CGCGGCGGTCAGCCGGGCCGGGCGCCGGGTCGGAGCGACCGACTCGAGCTGCTCCGAGATCGCGGCGGGGTGCAGGGCGCCGCCCTGCACCAGGAACAGGTGCGTGGCGATGCCGGCATCCAGCGCTGCAGGCGCGACGCCCTCGACGGCGGCCGTGGCGATCGCGCCACCTGCCAGCTCACCGCGCGTCGCGGCGTCGACCAGCGAGGGCAGCAGCGCCACCGTCTCCAGGTACGGGCCGGGGGTGCCGTGGTAGCCGAGCCGCTCGAACACGACGACGAGGTCGCTCAGGCTGCCGCCGAAGCCGCCCTCCTCCTCGGGCACGCGCAGACCGAGGAGCCCGAGCTCGGCGAACTGCTCCCACAGCGCCAGCCCCGCGGCGTGATCGCCGTCGGCCCAGCTGCGGGCGATGTCGGCACCTCCTGCGCCCTC
>NZ_JAHDAU010000044.1 GCF_021991835.1 Polaribacter sargassicola | reverse complement strand
GACGAGCGCGCCGGCGCTCCACAGCGTGAAGTAGTCGGCATTGACGGCGGCCAGCGTGATCATGTTTCCGAGCCCGTCCCCGGTGGCGAGCCACTCGGCCAGCATGGCGCCGCTCACCGCGGCGGGGATGGCGATCCGGGCGGACGCCGTGATCGCCGGCACCGCGTACATCAGCCGCACGCGCAGTGCCGCGGAAAGTGGCGAACCGCCCGACGCCCGGATCACGTCGATCGCCCCCTCCGGTGCCGCACGCAGTCCCAGGATGACCGTGACCAGCGTCGGGAAGAAGGTCACCAGCGTGATCAGCACGGTGACGCCGAACAGTCCGCGCCCGAAAAGCAGCACGATCAGCGGGGTGAGCGCGACCAGCGGCATGGAGCGCAGGATGATCGCGAACGGCATTGCAGCCCGCTCCAGCCCTGGCACCGCGACG
>NZ_JAHDAU010000043.1 GCF_021991835.1 Polaribacter sargassicola | reverse complement strand
CGTTGTCGAGGCACGATCCTGTTCTTCCCGCGGAGAGGCGGACGTCGAGCTCGGCCGCGACAGCGGCGTACTCGGCCGACGTGTATTGGCTTCCTCGATCGCTGTGGAAGATCGCGCGGGGCGCGGCGTGACCGTGGGTGTGGGCCATCCGCAGCGCGTTGCTGATCAGCTCGGTGCGCATGTGCGAGGCCATCGCCCACCCCACGACCATGCGGGAGTGCAGGTCGATCACCGTCGCCAGATACAGCCATCCCTCTCCAGTGCGGAGGTACGTGATGTCGCCGACGAGCTTGGTGCCGGGGGCGTCGGAGGTGAAGTCGCGGCGGATCAGGTCGGGGCGCGCCTCGGCGTCGTCGGCGGGGATCGTGGTGCGCTTCTTCGTCCGCGGCTGGACGCCCGCGATCTGCTGCCGTCGCATGATCGCGCGGATCATA
>NZ_JAHDAU010000042.1 GCF_021991835.1 Polaribacter sargassicola | reverse complement strand
GCCGACCACGCGCGTGCGCTCGCCGACGCCGTCGCCGGCAACGACGCTCGCCTGGCCCGGCTGGAGGACGAGCTCGCCGCAGCCAGGGCGCAGGCCGAGGACGCCGCCGCGCAGGTGAGCACCCTCGCGACCGAGCTGAGCGACGCGCCCAAGGGCGTCGACGAGCCGCAGAGCCGTCAGCAGTTCGAGGCCGTGCTGCGCGTGGCCGAGGACCAGGCGAGCGTGCTGATCCACAACGCCGCCGCCCAGGCCGAGCGCCTGCTGCAGGCCGCGCGCGAGGAGGCCGAGTCGAAGCGTGCCGAGCTCGCCGCCGATGTCGCCCGCATCACCGCGCAGGCCGAGCACGACGCGGACCAGGTGCGGCTGAAGATCGACACCGAGCTGACCGCGCACCAGGCGCGCCTCGAGCGCGAGTCCTCGCACGCGGCCGAGAAGGTC
>NZ_JAHDAU010000041.1 GCF_021991835.1 Polaribacter sargassicola | reverse complement strand
ACGGTGGCTTGCGGGGCTGGCACCGGCACTGTGGTTCGTCGCCGTCCTCGTGGTCACCCGAGGGGCGAAGGACTGGGTGCGGATCGTCTGGCTGATCGCAGGCGCGGCCCTGCTCGTGCCCTGGCCGTTCGTCGTGTCCGGGGGAGGCGGTGCGCTGTGAGCGGGAACGTGGCAGCCGACGGCATGCAGGGGAGCGGCCGCGTGCGCAGCGCGCTCCGCGGGTTCCTCACCGGTCTCGGCGGTCTCGCGTACGCCTTCGTCATCTGGACGGCCGTGTTCTATGCGATCCAGCTCTCCGTCGGAGGGATGTCGGGTTACGGATGGGTGGTCCTGCTGCTGCCCGCGGCGGTCACGGCCGTCGTCTTCTCCGTCGTCCTGGTCATCACCCGGCGACGCTCGATCGGGGCGCTCGTCCTGGTGCTGCTCGCGGGCCTGGGGCT
>NZ_JAHDAU010000040.1 GCF_021991835.1 Polaribacter sargassicola | reverse complement strand
AAGCAAACCTTAAAGTAGGCAGAGACACGCTTTTCAACATTCTTAGAAAACACAATATGCTTATAACCAGAAAGAAACCCAGCTACAGAACTACCAATTCTTTTCATAGGTTTTACAAACATAAAAACATCATAAAAGATGTACTTGTTAATAGACCTAATCAGGTTTGGGTATCGGATATTACATACATCAGAACTGTAAAAGGATTTTGCTACTTGGCCCTTATAACTGACATGTATTCTAGAAAAATCATAGGTTACGACCTTAGTGATAGCCTTGA
Source organism: Polaribacter sargassicola (assembly GCF_021991835.1). Classification (GTDB taxonomy): domain Bacteria; phylum Bacteroidota; class Bacteroidia; order Flavobacteriales; family Flavobacteriaceae; genus Polaribacter; species Polaribacter sargassicola. The sequence goes on along the minus strand of NZ_JAHDAU010000040.1, from coordinate 182 downwards.
ACTTAGCGGTTGTACCAGAGCTCTTAAAAAAGCATTATATCAAGCTAAAAACACAGAAAACCTAATACATCACTCGGATAGAGGCATACAATATTGTAGCAATATATACACACAAATTTTAAAGAGAAACAACATCAAAATTAGTATGACAGAAGAAAATCATTGCTACGAAAACGCTATTG
>NZ_JAHDAU010000003.1 GCF_021991835.1 Polaribacter sargassicola | reverse complement strand
CAGCTGATGCATTAATTTTAACAGGAACAGATGGTAATGGAGATGGAACCCCAGATGCATATCTAAACGGCGATACCGATGGTGATGGTGTTTTAGATTATTTAGATTTAGATGCCGATAATGATGGAATTGCAGATGTTGTAGAAGTAGGCGGAACTGATGCAAATGGAGATGGTAGAGCCGACAATTATGCAGATACCGATGGCGATGGATTTAATGATGTAGTAGATGGAGATCCAACAAATGTATTAGATACTGGTTATGACGGTTCTGGATTTAATACTAACAATGCTTTAATTTTAACAGGCGCAGATGACAATGGAGATGGAACCCCAGAAGCATATTCAAACGGCGATACTGATGGCGATGGTGTTTTAGATCATTTAGATTTAGATGCGGATAATGATGGAATTGCAGATGTTGTAGAAGCAGGCGGAACTGATGCAAATGGAGATGGTAGAGCCGACAATTATGCAGATACCGATGGCGATGGATTTAATGATGTAGTAGATGGAGATCCAACAAATACATTAGATGCAGGTGTAGATACAGCAGGAGCAAATACAGCTGATGCATTAATTTTAACAGGAACAGATGACAATGGAGATGGAACCCCAGATGCATATTCAAACGGCGATACTGATGGCGATGGTGTTTTAGATCATTTAGATTTAGATGCGGATAATGATGGAATTGCAGATGTTGTAGAAGCAGGCGGAACTGATTCAAATGGAGATGGTAGAGCAGACAATTATGCAGATACCGATGGCGATGGATTTAATGATGTAGTAGATGGAGATCCAACAAATGTATTAGATACAGGTGTTGATACAGCAGGAGCAAATACAACTGATGCATTAATTTTAACAGGCGCAGATGGTAATGGAGATGGAATCCCAGATGCATATCCAAACGGCGATACCGATGGCGATGGTGTTTTAGATCATTTAGATTTAGATGCGGATAATGATGGAATTGCAGATGTTGTAGAAGCAGGCGGAACTGATGCAAATGGAGATGGTAGAGCCGACAATTATGCAGATACCGATGGCGATGGATTTAATGATGTAGTAGATGGAGATGTAGGAAATGTATTAGATACAGGTGTTGATACAGCAGGAGCAAATACAGCTGATGCATTAATTTTAACAGGCGCAGATGGTAATGGAGATGGAACCCCAGATACATATCCAAATGGAGATTTTGATGGAGACGGTATCTTAAATCAATTAGATTTAGATTCAGACAATGATGGAATATTAGATGTTGTAGAAGCTGGAGGAACTGATGATGATAGAGATGGGGTGGCCGACAATTATGCGGATAGCGATAATGACGGATTTAATGATCTAGTTGATGGTGATGTAGGAAATGACGGAACCTCAGAAAATACAAATAATGTATTGATTACAACAGGAGCAGATACTGATAATAATGGAGCCCCTAATTCATATCCAAATGGAGATTCAGATTTAGATGGTTATTTAAATTTCTTAGATATCGATGCTGATAATGATGGTATACCAGATAATATAGAGGGGCAACCAACAGTTGGTTATATTGCGCCTTCTGGTTCTGGTATAAATATTACAGATGCTAATAATAATGGAGTTGATGATAATTATGAAAACGGAACTATTATTGGTTTAGATGTTGAGGACACAGATTCAGATGAAATTCCAGATTATTTAGATTCAGATTCAGATGGAGATAGTATTCCAGATATTAGAGAAAACGGAGATACAAACGTAGCTTCTGCAGGTGATTCAGATGGTGATGGTTTATTAGATGTTTTTGATGATAATGATGATTCTACAGCAAATGGACATACAGTTAATGACGGTTTAGATCCTAGTATTATTACAGATATCAATTCTTTAGTAAATTCATTTGGAGATTTAGATAATGATGTAACAACAATGGGGAATTTAGATTATAGAGATACTACAGTAGATGGAGTTGCTATGATTACACAGGTATACCAATTTGAAAATGAGCGATGGATAGAGGTAACAAATATTAGTACAACAAATAGTATTGCTGCCAATTTAATTAATATTCAACTGTACAATTCTAAAACAGGAGATCAAACAGGTATTTTACCAGATGTAACATACACAGTTTCATCAGAATTAGCAGTAGGTCAGTCAGTAATAATAGGAAACGGTACAAATAGTATAACCAATATTAATAATAATGCTGTTGTTGTAACTAATGTAAATTTAACCAATATAGAAGGAGCGGATGATATAATTACGTTATCTAGAACAACAGATGCGACTTCTTATGAAAATAGGTATGATGTTATAGAATCTTTTTCAAACAAAACTTCTTATGTAAGAATAGACGAAACATTAGCACCAAATGAAAATTATACACCTAGTGAGTGGGTAGTTTTTATAGATGATGCTTTAGATCCTTATAGAACTTTAGAGAATGGAAGTCCAGAAAGACATCCACACGATCCATTAATTTCAGAAATAGTAAGTTCTAATTCAGAAGCAAATTCACAATTAGGGTTACATAGAATAGACATAACAACAAGAGAAAGTGGTGATGTTTGGTCTAATGGATTTCCAGATAGATCTCGTTTTGTGGTGATTGATAATGATTATAATCATATAGGAAGTAGGTTTAGTGCAAGAAAATTAACTGTAAATACAGATAAAAAATTAGCAATTACAGATAGTTTATTAGTTGTAACAAACAATATTGTGTTAGATGGAGAAATAAGATTAGTAAGTACAGATGACACTAATAAAGCACAATTAGTACAAACACATAGCTCTTTAAACCAAGTTACAGGTTCAGGAAAGTTATTGATAGATCAAAATTCAGAAGTACCAAGTTTATATAGATACAACTATATGAGTTCTCCTGTTGTACCAGACGCTTCCTCTCCAGAATATACTGTAGAAGCTATTTTTAAAGATGGTACAAACCGATTAACATATGGTGGAGAAATTAACAACACAGAAACAGGTGTTGCAAGAGATATTACTTGGGTTGGAGGTTATGATGGAGATACAACAACTCCTATTAGTTTGGCAGATTATTGGATTTATACATTTGCACCTAGTACTGCGGGGTATTCTAATTGGTTTCAGGCTAGAAAATCTGGAGTTATAGGAAGTGGAGAAGGTTTTATATTTAAAGGACCTGGTAGACCACAAAACTATACGCTTATGGGGTCTCCAAATGATGGTGAATTCAATACTCCATTAGCTCTTACAGGAGATCAAGAATATTTAATAGGAAATCCATATGTATCTGCTTTAAATGTAAATAAATTTATAGAAGATAATATTAATTCAATAACAGGTTCTCTATATTTCTGGGAGCATCATCAAAGTGCTATTGGAGAAGGAGAAGGAATTGATGGACATATTTTTGCAGGCTATATTGGAGGTTATGGAGTTAGAAATAGAGCTATGGGATTAGCAGCTAATAGCCCAGACAATACAAGTAATGACAATAATGGCACTTCTGGTATTGGTGGTGGTACATATACAACTCCAGGCCCTTACGTTGCTGTAGCACAAGGCTTTATGGTTGTTGGGGATAGTAATGGTGGAGATGTAGAATTTAACAATAGTCAAAGAGAATATATTACAGAGGGAACAGAATCAGTATTCTTTAAAACAGAAGAGACAATAGGTAAAACAGCAGCAAAAGATGAATCTACGTTATTGCCAATTATTAAATTAGGATTTAGTTATAAAAATGAAGAAGAGTTAATGTTACACCGTCAGTTAGGAATTTCTTTTAAAGAAGGTAACTCATTTGAGTTTAATAAAGGATTCGATGCAGAAGTATTTGATACAGGGAAAACAGATATTTACTGGAAATTACCTAATGATGAAATGAAATATGCCATTTTAGGAGTACAAGAAATATCAGAAGACCTAGAGATTCCATTAGAAATAGTAATGGATTATTCAGGGGATATAACTCTGACAATTGATGAAATGCAAAATGTGCCAGAAAATGTATACATTAAAGATAAGTTAACAGGAGTATCTTATCAAGTAGTAAATAATATAATTACATTAACATTAGATACTGGTGTTTATTCAGATAGATTTGTACTAGGGTTTAAAGAAGATTCTGTATTAGGTTTAGATGATGATCTTATAAGTAACACTACTTTAAATATTTATGCAGATAACACCAACAATAAATTAGTTTTAACTAAACAAGATAATTTAATTGTAAACACTGTTCAATTGTATAATGTTTTAGGAAAACAGGTAGGTATTTGGGAAATAGATGATGAGCAAAAAAATTATCATGAATTTGATGTTAAAGAATATTTACCAACAGGAGTGTATATCGTAAAAGTTAGTAGTAGTAAAGGATCTTATAATAAGAAAGTTTTAGTAGATTAGTAATATTTATAAGTTTAAAGGTTATAAAAAGGTCATCAAATATTTGATGGCCTTTCTTTTTATATTAAATATTTAAAACGGTTTAGAGGGATTCTTTTTTAGAAATATAACATTACATATAAGTTCTTTTTACTTTTTTAAAATAAATGATTATAAGTGTTTTTGATGATGATTTATTTGTAATAAGACTTTCTAAAAATGTTTTTTAAACTGCGTCATTATACTTTAAAATCGATATTAACTTTTAAAGCAATATTTAGAATCATGACAGAAGTAATAAAATAAAAAAATCTCAGACTAAATATTTAGCCTGAGATTTAAAAAATAATAATGTAATACAAGATATTACATCATTCCTGGCATTCCACCACCCATTGGAGGCATTCCTGCAGCAGGATTATCTTCTTTAATATCAATTAAAGCACATTCTGTAGTAAGAATCATACCAGCTACAGAAGCAGCATTTTCTAAAGCAACACGAGTTACTTTTTTAGGATCTATAATTCCCGCATCTAACATGTTTACATATTGATCTGATTTAGCATCGTAACCAAAGTCTTTTTTACCTTCTAAAACTTTGTTTATTACAACAGAACCTTCTCCACCAGCATTTTCTACAATAGTTCTTAAAGGAGCCTCAATAGCTTTGTTTACAATTTGTATACCAGTAGTTTCATCTAAATTTTCTGTAGTTAATTTTTCTAAAACTTTTTTAGCACGCACTAAAGCAACACCTCCACCGGCAACAATACCTTCTTCTACAGCAGCTCTTGTAGCGTGTAAAGCATCATCAACTCTATCTTTTTTCTCTTTCATTTCTACTTCAGAAGCAGCACCAACATATAAAACAGCAACACCACCAGCTAATTTAGCTAAACGCTCTTGTAGCTTTTCTTTATCGTAATCTGATGTTGTAGATTCTATTTGAGATTTAATTTGACTAACTCTTGCTTTAATAGTATCTGCATCACCAGAACCATTAACAATTGTTGTGTTATCTTTATCTATTGTAATGCTTTCTGCAGTACCTAATAAATCTAAAGTTGCGTTTTCTAAAGAAAAACCTCTTTCTTCAGAGATTACTGTTCCGCCTGTTAAAATAGCGATGTCTTCTAACATAGCTTTTCTTCTGTCTCCAAAACCAGGAGCTTTAACAGCAGCAATTTTTAAACCACCTCTTAATTTATTTACAACTAAAGTAGCTAATGCTTGTCCATCTACATCTTCAGCAATAATTAATAAAGGTCTACCAGATTGAGAAACTGGTTCTAATATTGGTAAAATTTCTTGTAAATTAGAAATCTTTTTGTCGAATAATAAAACATACGGATTTTCTAAATCTGCAATCATTTTATCTGCATCGGTAACAAAATAAGGAGATAAATATCCTCTATCAAACTGCATACCTTCTACAACATCTACATAAGTATCTGTACCTTTAGCTTCTTCTACAGTAATAACCCCTTCTTTACCCACTTTACTAAAAGCAGTAGCAATTAAGTCTCCAATAATAGCATCATTATTAGCAGAAATAGAGGCTACTTGTTGTATTTTTTCTGATGAATTACCAACTTTTTCAGTTTGTTTTTCTAAATCAGAAACAATTGCCGTAACAGCTTTGTCTATCCCTCTTTTTAAATCCATTGGGTTAGCACCAGCAGCAACATTTTTTAAACCTTCTTTAACTATTGCTTGTGCTAAAACGGTTGCAGTTGTTGTTCCGTCACCAGCTAAATCGTTGGTTTTAGAAGCAACCTCTTTTACCATTTGAGCTCCCATGTTTTCTAGCTCGTTTTCTAATTCTACTTCTTTTGCAACAGAAACACCATCTTTAGTTACAGTTGGTGCACCAAAAGATTTAGAAATAATTACGTTTCTACCCTTTGGCCCTAATGTTACTTTTACTGCATTTGCTAAAGCATCAACTCCACGTTTTAACCCGTCTCTTGCTTCAATATCAAATTTTATATCTTTTGCCATTTTTTAATTTTGTTTTTAATTAGAAATTAATATGTTTTTAATTAGAAATTAATATGATTTTAGTTAAAAAATATTATTCTAAACTTATTTTTAATTTTTACAGGTGATTAAAAAACCAACAGTAAATAGTTTTTAAACGATTGCTAAAATATCAGATTCACGCATCATTAAATAATCTACGCCATCTAATTTTAGATCTGTACCACCGTATTTACCATATAAAACGGTGTCACCAACTTTAACAGTTAAAGGTTCGTCTTTCTTTCCGTTTCCAACGGCAACAACGGTTCCTTTTTGTGGTTTTTCTTTTGCATTATCTGGTATAATTAATCCAGACGCTGTTTTTGTTTCTGCTGGAGCAGGTTCTACAAGAACTCTGTCTGCTAAAGGTTTAATGTTTAATCCCATTTTTTATAAATTTTGATTAATTAAATTATTTTTTACGTTTTATAATTTGTCAGAAATTGTGCCATTAAATTATAACTGACAATTTTTCTTTGATTGATTTTATTGTTAATTTTTGGACATAAAAAAATGCCAACGTGTCATTTTCGTTGGCATTTTTTATAATAGATAAAAACGGATAGTTATTATAAGCTATCGTTTGTATTTGTTACAGGTTGCTCTACAGGTGTTGTAGTTTCTATACCTTCTAAAGTGTTGTCTAATTGAATTCCGTCTCCACTTCTAGGAATTGCAAAATTTGCTAATAAAATTAAGGCAAACATAGCAATAGCTAAAGTCCAAGTAGATTTGTCTAAAAAGTTATTAGTGTTTTGTACACCTCCTAAAGATTGTGCTCCACCACCGCCAAATGAAGAAGATAAACCTCCTCCTTTAGGGTTTTGTACCATTACCATTAATATTAAAGCTAAAGCTACAATTAGAATTAGTATTAGAAAAGCTGTATAACTCATGATTTATTTTTTTGTAAAATTTGTATTCTTTTTATTTGGTCTGCAAAGTAACCACTTTTTTCCGGATATTTCAAACTTAAAATTCTATTAGCTTGTATTGCATTATCATACTTCTTTTGCTCTAAGTACACTTTAGCCAATGTTTCTGTCATTAACAAAGAATCTGGTTTGTTTTTTTCTACTGTAGCAACTATGGTTTTGTCTTTTGCTAAAGGTTTTATTTTTGGGTTATTTTCTATAAATTTATCTATAAGTATTTCTTTTATAGTTGGTTTTTCTATTTTTTCTTTAGTTTCTCTAACAATAGGTTTTTTGGTAGAAAGTTGTAACCATTCACTAAACGAGTAATTTTCTGATGATGAAAAAGAAATTGGTTTTCCTATTTCTAACTCTTCTTTTATTTCATCAACTTTTGTAATTTCATTTGTCGTTTTTTCAGAAGAAGGTTCAGTAACTTTAGTCGTTTCAGTTTGTTTTTCTGTAACTGTTACTTTTGTTATTTTATCTGAAACAAGTTGATGAATATTTTTTTCTTCGTTATTAAAATTACTGGCAGTAATATAATTAAACAAAACAGTTCTGTCTGCAGTGTAAGAAGCTGTAGTTTTTAGTTCATTATTATATTTAAAGCTATCTTGATTTTTTAATCCTTTTAAATAAAGAGCTCTAGCCGCTTGAAAATAAGGGAATTTATTAATAATAGATTTTAATTCAGCAGTTTCTAATTGATGAATGTTTTGATTGTTTTCTAAGATTTCTATAAATTTTGATACTACCATTTAGCAACCGAAGCATTAAAAATATCTTGTGTTAGTCTTTCTATAATTTCTTCTAAAGCAGCGTCTAAAACACTACCAGTAAGTTGTGCATCTGCTGCAAAATCTGAGTAAAAAGAAAATTGTTTTTCAAAATTATCTTTTTCTACTAATTTATTTTCAAACCTAACATTAACAGTTATTGTTAATCTGTTTTGTGCGGCTGTTTGGTCTGATGTAGCACTCATTGGTGTTACTCTATAGTTTGTTATTTCTCCGCTAAAGTATAAATCTCCATTAGATTTTACAGTTGTTAAGTTTGTTTGACGAGTAAATAAGTCTATTAATTCTTGTGTGAAAGTTTGACTTAAACTTGGCTCTACTAATGCAGCTTGATTAGGAAAAAAATCTATTTGTAATGTTTTAGCGTCTCCTGTACTTCCTCCAGTAAAAGAGTAGGCACCGCAAGCTATAAAAAACAAAAGACTTATAAAAAAGGATGCGATGTAAAATATTTTTTTCATAAAAAATTACTTTTTTAGATAAGTTTATAAAAAACAAACTTACTTTATAATTATAAGGTTTTTTATAAATCGTATTGCTTAATTTTTCGATATAGAGTTCTTTCTGAAATACCGAGTTCTTTGGCAGCTAATTTACGTTTATTACTATTTTTTTCTAGAGATTTTTTTATCATTTCTATCTCTTTGTCTTGTAAAGATAGAGATTCGTCTTCTTCAATAGTCTCAATAAAATCATAATCTTTTTCTGTAGAATGGTTTTTAGGAATGTTTAAAACTTCTATATCACTTTCCCTTAATTCTTTGTCGCTGTAAATTTTTTCTAACAAGTGATGATTTTCTTGCTGAACTTCTTCTACATTTCCATTCTTCATTAAATCTAAAGTTAACTTCTTTAAATCGTTAATATCGTTACGCATATCAAATAAAATCTTATACATGATATCTCGCTCTGTAGAAAAATCATTTTCTTTTTTAGCGCCAACAACAGCTGGTAAATTACCTTTGTTATTAGGTAAATACTGTTGTAGTTTAATTGCAGAAATAATTCTATCTTCTTCTATAACAGAAATTTGTTCTGCTAAATTTTTAAGTTGACGAATATTACCTGGAAAATGATAGTTTAATAATAGATTTACAGCATTTTCATCTAAACGGATAGATGGCATTCTATATTTTTGAGCAAAATCTGAAGCAAATTTTCTAAATAATAAATGAATATCTTCGTTACGATCTCTTAATGCAGGTAAATTAATTTCTATAGTACTTAACCTGTAATATAAATCTTCTCTAAATTTATCTTTTTGGATAGCAGCTTGCATGTTTACGTTAGTTGCAGCTACAATTCTAACATTTGTTTTTAATACTTTAGAAGAACCAACTTTAATAAATTCTCCGTTTTCTAAAACACGTAACAAACGTACTTGTGTAGTTAAAGGAAGTTCTCCTACTTCATCTAAAAAAATAGTTCCTCCATCTGCAACTTCAAAATAACCTTTTCTGTCTTGTGTTGCACCTGTAAAAGACCCTTTTTCATGCCCAAAAAGTTCACTATCTATTGTACCTTCTGGTATTGCACCACAGTTTACTGCTATGTATTTTGCATGTTTTCTATGAGATAAAGAATGTATAATTTTAGGAATACTTTCTTTACCAACACCACTTTCTCCGGTAACTAAAACGGAAATATCTGTAGGTGCAACTCTCACAGCTTTTTCTAAAGCTCTGTTTAGTTGAATATCGTTACCAATAATTCCGAAACGTTGTTTTATTGCTTGTAAGTTTTCCATATAGCCCATTTAATTCCCCCGAAGGGGAAATACTCATTTCTTTTACTTTTTAAATTAAACGAAACAACACATCTTGTCTCTTTTTAATTTTGAATTTTTTTACCCACAATAATTTTATCCTCTTTTATAAAATTAAGAATGGCATGTTTTTAATTATTATCAGAATACCCAATAACAGTACCTTTTAATGTAGCAGATGTACAATCATCTATTTTTACCATTACAAAATCACCTAATTTATATTCACCTTTAGCAAAAACGGCAACTGTGTTTTGTGAGTTTCTTCCTTTCCATTCATTAGGATTTTTCTTAGAAGTACCTTCAATTAAAAATTCTTCTATTTTTCCTAAATGTTGTTGTGTTCTGTATAAAGAGTGTTCTTGTTGTAAATTGATAACTTCTTGTAATCTACGTTTCTTAACTTCATTTGGTATGTTGTCATCCATTTTTTTACCAGCCAAAGTTCCTGGTCTTTCTGAGTAAGCAAACATAAAACCAAAATCGTATTTTACATATTTCATTAACTCTAAAGTATCTTGATGATCTTGTTCTGTTTCGTTACAAAAACCAACAATCATATCTTGAGATAAAGCCATTTCTGGAATAATTTTATAGATATTATCTACCAATTCCATATATTCTTCTCTTGTATGTTGTCTATTCATAGCTTTTAACATGGCATTACTTCCACTTTGTACTGGTAAGTGAATGTATTTACAAATGTTTTTGTGTTTTGCCATAGTGTAAATTACATCTAAGCTCATGTCTTGCGGATTAGATGTAGAAAAACGGAACCTAGTTTTTGGAAATTTAGTAGCGCACATATCTAATAATTGTGCAAAATTAACAGCAGTAGCTTGTGCCATTTCAGAAGCCTTATTAAAGTCTTTTTTTAATCCGCCACCATACCAAAGAAAGCTATCTACATTTTGACCTAATAAAGTAATTTCTTTATAGTTTTTATCTACCATAGATTGTATTTCTTCTAAAATACTTTTAGGATCTCTACTTCTTTCGCGTCCACGTGTAAAAGGTACCACACAAAAGGTACACATATTATCACATCCTCTTGTTATAGAAACAAAAGCAGATACACCATTAGAGTTTAAACGAACTGGAGCAATATCTCCATAAGTTTCTTCTTTAGATAAAATTACATTAACAGCGTCTCTACCATCATTTACTTCTTCTAGTAAATTTGGTAGATCTTTATAGGCATCTGGACCAACAACTAAATCAACAATTTTTTCTTCCTCTAAAAATTTTTCTTTTAAACGTTCTGCCATACAACCTAAAACACCAACTTTCATCTTCTTATTAGATTGCTGTTTTACTCTATTGTATTTTTGTAATCTTTTACGAACAGTTGTTTCGGCTTTTTCTCTAATAGAACAAGTATTTACAAGAACTAAATCTGCTTCTTCTAAAACTTGAGTTGTATTATAACCTTGTTTATCTAAAATAGCAGCAACAATTTCGCTGTCATTCATATTCATTTGACAACCATAGCTTTCTATGAATAATTTTTTAGAATTTTCTTTTTTATTTTCGGTTACAAGAGCTTTACCTTGTATTTTTTCGTTTATGATTTTTTCTACTTGTTCCATCTCTCAATTTATCATTTGAAGGTGTGCAAAGATACAACCAAATTTGATTTTTTGTGACAAATTGGCAGAAAAATAATATGGTATTTCAATAAATTATTGACTGAAAATTGACGAAAAAATTTTTTTTAACAAAAAACTGACTACTTTTGCAATCTAAAAATGTACGTTTTTAAGGCGTTTTAGCTATAAAAGAAAGATAAATGGCAAAAAATTTAGTAATAGTAGAGTCACCAGCAAAAGCAAAAACCATCGAGAAATTTCTTGGAAAAGAGTTTCAGGTAGAATCTAGTTATGGTCACATAGCAGACTTACCATCCAAAGAATTAGGGATTGATGTAGACGGGGATTTTAGTCCGAAATATATAGTTTCAGACGATAAAAAACCCGTTGTAAAAAAATTAAAAACTTTAGCTAAAAAAGCAGAAACTGTTTGGTTAGCAAGTGATGAGGATCGAGAGGGAGAAGCTATTGCATGGCACTTAAAAGAACAATTAAGTTTAGCTGATGAAAACACAAAACGTATTGTTTTTCATGAAATTACTAAAAATGCAATTTTAAAAGCAGTTGAAAATCCTAGAGATATAGACTATAATATGGTTAATGCACAACAAGCACGTAGAGTTTTAGATAGGCTTGTTGGGTACGAATTATCACCTGTTTTATGGCGTAAAGTAAAAGGGGGTTTATCTGCAGGTAGAGTACAATCTGTAGCTGTGCGTTTAATTGTAGAAAGAGAAAGAAGTATTCAAGAATTTAAAGCAGAAACACACTATAAAGTAACTGCAGAGTTTTCTAATGTAGATGGAAAAACATTTAAAGCAACAATTCCTAAAAATTTCGATTCTAAAAAATCTGCCGAAACATTTTTAAAATCTTGTACAGATGCCGATTTTTCTATTGCAGATTTAACAAAAAAACCAGCAAAAAAATCGCCAGCAGCACCATTTACAACATCAACATTACAACAAGAAGCCTCAAGAAAACTAGGGTTTCCGGTTGCAAAAACAATGCAAGTTGCACAACGTTTGTATGAAGCCGGTTTAATTACTTACATGAGAACAGATAGTGTAAACTTATCTGTAGATGCAAGAAATGCTGCCGAAGAAGAAATTACAAACTATTACGGAAAAGAATATAGTAAACAACGTGTTTTTAAATCTAAAGCAAAAGGAGCTCAAGAGGCCCACGAAGCTATTAGACCAACAAACATGAAAGCTCATTCTATAGATACAGAATATGATCAAAATAGATTATACGATCTAATTTGGAAAAGAACATTAGCATCTCAAATGAGCGATGCTCAATTAGAAAGAACTAATTTTAAAATAGCCAACTCTAAAAACGCTAAAATTTTTACAGCAAATGGTGAAATGATTAAGTTTGATGGTTTCTTAAAAGTGTATTTAGAGGGTAATGATAATGAAGATGAAGAGCAAACAGGGATGTTGCCAAATTTAAAGAAGGGAGAAGCTTTAAATTATGTGTTTATTAATGCAACACAAAGATTTACAAGTCCGCCTTATCGTTTTACAGAAGCATCTTTGGTAAAGCAATTAGAAGAATTAGGTATTGGTCGTCCGTCTACTTATGCACCAACAATTTCTACAGTTCAAAGAAGAGGTTATATAGAAAAAGGGCAAAACGAGGGTGTAGAAAGAGATTATGAACAAATGGTTTTATCTGAAGGTGTTTTAAAAAGTAACACTTTAACGGAAAAAACAGGATCGGATAAAAATAAATTAATACCTACTGATATTGGTAATATTGTAAATGACTTTTTAGTTGCAAACTTTTCTAATATTTTAGATTTTGGTTTTACAGCAAGAGTAGAATCTTCTTTTGATGATATTTCTGAAGGAGATGAAGATTGGATAGAAATGATAAAAGGTTTCTATAATAAGTTTCATGACAATGTAGAAGATGTTAAAGAAAATGCAGAAAGAGAAAGTGGTGAGCGTATTTTAGGTAAGCATCCAGAATCTGGTAAAACAGTTTTAGTTCGTTTAGGTAAATTCGGACCAATTGCACAGATAGGAGCGCCAGAAGACGAAGAAAAACAATTTGCAAGCTTAAATAAAGATCAGCATTTAGGTACAATTACTTTAGAAGAAGCATTAGAATTATTCTTGCTTCCAAAAACCTTAGGTACTTTTCAGGGAGAAGAAGTAATTGTTTCTAATGGTCGTTTTGGACCTTACATTCGCTTTGGTAAAATATTTGTTTCTTTAGCAAAAGGAGAAAACCCAATGGAGGTTGATTTGCCTAGAGCAGAAGAATTAATTGTTGCAAAACAAAAAGCAGATGCGCCAATTTATCATTACGAAGATTTACCTGTACAAAAAGGAGTTGGACGTTTTGGGCCATTTATAAAATGGAACAATATGTTTATCAACGTAAATAAAAAATATGATTTTGATAATCTTTCTGATGATGATATTATAGAGTTAATAGAAGTTAAAAAACAGAAAGAAATAGATAAAGTTATCCATAATTGGGAAGATGTTGGTATTCGTGTAGAAAAAGCTAGATGGGGGCGTTTTAATGTTTTAAAAGGTAAAATTAAAATAGAATTACCTAAAACAACAGAAATAGAGAAGCTTACCAAGGCCGAAGCAGAAAAAATGATAGAAGCCAAAGCACCCAAGAAAAAAGCAACAAAAAGGAAAACGCCAGCAAAAAAGAAGACTACTGCTAAAAAAACAACAACTAAAAGAGTTGCTAAAAAGAAGTAGAAACTTATTTTAATTATTTGTTAAATAAAATTGATGATTCAATATTTTTTATCTCCTGTAAAAGAAACAGTTTTAGAACATTTAGAGCAACAACCAAACCATTGTTTAGGTAACAAAATAAGAATTTATTCTGATGAAGATAATTTTCCTGATTTAGAAAATGTGCAATTAGCAATTCTTGGTGTTCAAGAAGATAGAAATTCTGCAAATAATTTTGGTTGTGGAGAAGGATTACATTTTATCAGAAAAAAATTATACGAATTATTCCCTGGTAATTGGCAAACAGAAATTGCAGATTTAGGAAATGTATTAAAAGGAAATGCAGTATCAGATACATATTTTGCGGTATCAGAAATTATTACATATTTATTAAAAAATAATATCATACCAATCATTATTGGTGGCGGTCAAGATATTACTTATGTAAATTATAGATCTTATGATAAATTAGAGCAAACTGTAAACATTACAGCTGTAGATAGTCGTTTTGATATAGGAGATATAGAAGATGCATTAACATCTCAATCTTACTTAAGTAAAATTATTATGCAAGAACCTAATAATTTATTTAACTACAGTAATGTTGGGTATCAAACTTATTTTAACTCTCAAGAAGAAATTCAACTACTGGAAAATTTGTTTTTCGATGCTTACAGACTAGGAAATGCAAAAGAATTA
The DNA here is from genome assembly GCF_021991835.1 of Polaribacter sargassicola. Classification (GTDB taxonomy): domain Bacteria; phylum Bacteroidota; class Bacteroidia; order Flavobacteriales; family Flavobacteriaceae; genus Polaribacter; species Polaribacter sargassicola. The sequence continues at coordinate 378,326 of NZ_JAHDAU010000003.1, read as the reverse complement.
GAAAGTATAGAACCTGCTTTTAGAAATGCAGATATTGTTTCTATAGATATTGGTGCTATTAGACAGAGTGAAGCTCCTGCAAATAACAATGCATCTGCAAATGGTTTTTATGGAGAGGAGATTTGTGCAATTACTAGGTATGCAGGTATTAGTGATAAAGTTTCTTCTTTTGGTATTTATGAGTATAATTCTAAGTATGATAAAAATTACCAAACAGCAAGTTTAATTTCTCAAATGATTTGGTATTTTATAGAAGGAGTTAATTTTAGAGTAAAAGATTATCCTTTTTCCGGAAAAGAAAATTATCAAAAGTTTACAGTTTTAATGGAAAATGATGATTCTTTAGTTTTTTATAAAAGTAATAAATCTGGTAGATGGTGGATGGAGATAAAAATTCTTTCGGATAATAAATACAAAAGACATGCGTTAATACCATGTACATACAAAGATTATATAGATGCAACAAACCAAAATATTCCAGAAAGATGGTACAAGGCAATGAAAAAAATGCTATAAATTAAGAATATAATCAAAAACAATACGTTAAAAAACAGTTTCAAGATTGTATTTTAGCAAAAAAAATAATAGGTTTACGAACTTTTAGTAAATACAAAAATATAATATGAAAAAAGCAGCAGTGTTTGCACTTTTAATAACTATTTTCTTTAGTTGTGGCTCTAATGACAGAGGAGAATTAGTAGGGGTAAAATCTAAAAAGAAATGGTTTTCTGAAAAACCTTTTGGTATGGCTTTAATTCCTGGAGGGTCATTTACAATGGGTAAACAGGATCAAGATCTTATAGGTACTTTAAGTACGCCAACAAAAACAGTTACAGTTAGACCATATTATATGGATGAAACCGAAGTAACAAATAATGAATACAAAGAGTTTGTTTTTTGGGTAAGAGATTCTATTGTAAGAACAAAGTTAGCAAACCAAGCAGAGTTTGCAAGTTATATGACAATATCTACTAATAACGCTCCTAAAGGAGGGATACAAGATTTTAGATTTAAAGATACTGTTGCAAACTCAACTCCATACCAAAAATATATGTATGATAACTACTATAGTTTAGGTGTTGGTGTTGACTCTATAAAGCCATTAAATTGGGATCCAGACATTATTTGGGAAACAGAAAACTACCCAGATGCAGATTATGTAGAAGTAATGGATAGCTTATTTATTAAGAGAGGAGAAGCTGTTGATGGAGTTAGAATTTTTGATACAAAATATTTAAATTATAGATATTCTTGGTTTGATAGAGATAATGCAGCAAGAAAAGGAGGTAGTAGAAAAGATTTTATAAAAACAGAAGTATTAAATATTTATCCTGATACAACTGTATGGGTAAAAGATTTTAATTATTCTTATAATGATCCTATGCATCAAGATTATTTTCATCATCAATCTTATGGAGATTATCCTGTTGTTGGTGTAAATTGGGATCAAGCAAATGCTTTTTGTAATTGGAGAACAAAAAAGAAAAATGATTTCCTTAAAAATAAAAAGAATTCAACTTCTGTACCAAACTTTAGATTACCTACAGAAGCAGAGTGGGAGTACGCTGCTAGAGGTGGTTTAGAATTTGCAACTTATCCATGGGGAACAGGAAGTACAACAACAGATAGAGGTTGTTTTTTAGCAAACTTTAAACCAGTAAGAGGTAATTATGCTGCAGATGGAGCTTTGTATACAGTTGAAGCAAGGTCATATAATGCTAACGATTACGGACTTTACAATATGGCTGGTAATGTTTCTGAGTGGACAAGTACAGCATATAATTTGTCTTCTTATTATATGGCTTCAACAATGAATCCTAATGTAGAAGATAGAAGTAATAAAAGAAAAATAATAAGAGGAGGTTCTTGGAAAGATGTAGCATATTTCTTAGAAGTAAGTTCTAGAGATTATGAATATGCAGATACAGCTAGAAGCTATATCGGGTTTAGAACAGTACAAAATTATATAGGCACAACAAATTAATAAAAAAATAAATAAAAAAATTATGGCACAATCAAGATCATACAAAAAAATAATGAATTTCGTTTACGGAATGGGAGCTGCAGTTGTTATTATCGGAGCATTATTTAAAATTCAACATATTGAATTCCTTGGAATATCAGGAGGTATGATGTTAACAGTTGGTCTTTTAGTAGAAGCTTTTGTTTTTGCTGTTTCAGCTTTTGATACACCAGAAGAAGACTTTGATTGGACAAAAGTATATCCAGAGCTAGAAGGCGGAGAAAGTTTAGCATCTTCTAAACCAGAAGAAAAGTTAGGTGCGCAAGGCTTGCTTTCTCAAAAAATAGATGATTTATTAAATGATGCTAAAATAGATGCAGATTTAATGAAGAAATTAGGAAGTAGCATGAAAAATTTTCAGAATGCAGCAGAAGGATTATCTTCTACTTCTACATCTGTAGCATCTACAAACAAATATAATGAGCAAGTTACTTTAGCTGCTGCTCAGTTAGAATCTTTAAATAACTTGTATAAAATACAAGTAGAAAATACAGGAAAACATACAGCATTAAATACAGCAGTTGTAGAAAATACAGAAAAATTACAAAAGCAAATGGCTGCTTTAGAAAAGAATTTATCTTCTCTAAACAGCGTTTATGGAGGAATGCTTTCTGCAATGTCTAAATAATAATAATTAGTTAATCGATAATATTATAACTTAAAAACTAATTAGAATGGCAGGAGGAAAAATGTCCGCAAGACAGAAAATGATAAACTTAATGTACTTAGTGTTTATTGCAATGTTAGCATTAAACATGAGTAAAGAAGTTTTATCTGCTTTTGGTTTTATGAATGAAAAGTTGACCGAAAATAATGCGTCAACAACAACTAAAAATAATGCAGCTTATGCAAACTTAGCAACCAAAGCAAGTGAGCAGACAGAAAAATTTGGAGAATTAAATGCTGATGCAATAAAAATTAAGCAATATTCTGCAGATTTTTATTCTTACTTAGAAGAGTTAAAATCTAAAATGACCGCTGATATCGAAGATAAAAGTGATTATGAAACGATGGATAAAACAACTTTTTTAGATGAATATTTTTTTAAAGGTGATAAATATACAGAAGAAGGTAAAGAGTTTTTAGATAAAATAAATTCTTATAGAACTAATGTAATTAACGTTTTAGGAGAAAATAGCAAATTCCAACCAATTTTAACTAAAAGATTTTCTACAAAAGACGTAACCAACAATGATGGGCAAACCATAAAATGGTTAGATTATAGATATAAAGGTTTTCCTTTAGTTGCATCGTTAACTAATTTAACACAAATACAGGCAGACATCAAAAACACAGAAAGTGATATTGTGTCAGATTTATTAGGTGGTAAAATGGAAGAAGCTTTATCTTTAAATAACTACAAAGGTATTGTTGCTTTAGAAAAGAATGCATATTTTGCTGGAGAAAAAGTTACGGGTAAAATTGTTTTAGGACGTTATGATGCTACAATGGTGCCAGATAATGTAACATTAAATGGTAAAGATTATGATAACATTCAGTCTGGTCAAGTAATTATAGATATGCCAGCTGGTAATGTTGGTAACCATGATATTAAAGGAACTATATCTTTTACACAAAATGGAGAAGTAGTAGAAGTGCCTTTCGAAAATTCATACTCTGTTATTCCAGAACCAAGCACAGCGGTTGTTTCTGCAGATAAAATGAATGTAGTATATAGAGGTTTAAACAACCCTATTTCGGTTTCGTTACCAGGTGTTAGTGATAATAATTTAAGAGTTTCTGCAACAGGTGGTACTTTAACAGGTAGTAAAGGTAAATATATATTAAAACCAAGTAGTGGTAATACAGCAGTTATTAATGTTAGTGCAACCTTAAGTAGTGGAAAAACTGTTAATTCTAAAGCAACTTTTAGAATTAAAGATATACCTGCAGCAATGGGTTCTGTAAGAGAACAATATGGTACTGTTAGAATGCCAAAATCAGGTTTATCAAATGCACCAATTGCAGCAGGATTACCAGATTTTGAATTCGATTTAAAGATTAATGTTACTGGATTTAAAATTAAAGTTCCGGGTCAATTAGCTATTATTGTTAACGGGTCTAAATTAAGTGCAGCAGCAAAGCAAAAACTAGCAAAAGCTAAAAGAGGAGATATAATTAATATCTTTGATATTAAAGCAACAGCTAATGGGTATAACTTAAAAAAAGTATTACCTGTTAATATAGAATTAACAAACTAGAAGTTAAAAAATAGAATATGTTTAAAAATTGTTTAATATTATTTTTCGCTTTAATTATTGGTGGTTCAGTAAATGCCCAACAAGGCATTTTGAATGCTAAAAGTGTTAGTGAAATAGGAATGAAAAATGAAGAACAAGCAGCTGCAGATAAAGAAGGGCCTATCCCTTATGGTTATGTAGATGATAGAGATGTTTTGTGGTCTAAAGTAGTTTGGGAATTTGTAGATTTAAATCAAAAAATAAATTTACCATATTATTTCCCTATAGATACTACAAATATTTCTTCTGATAGAAGATCATTGTTTGATACTTTAATGAGAGGAATTAAACAAGGAAAAATAAAAGAAGCTTATACAGATTCTTATTTTACTTCTAAAATAACTAAAGATGAAATAGACTCTAGGTTAATAAGTGTTAGAGAAGAAGGTGGATATAGAGATACAATTAGACTTCAAACACAAGATGTTGCTGGTTATATGATTAAAGGAATGTGGTATTTTGATAAACGACAAGGTGAATTAAAATATAGACTTTTAGCTTTAGCGCCAATGGGTAAAGATGTGCAAACTATTGGTGTACAGGATATAGAAGATGATAATTTATATGAATTATTTTGGATTTTCTTTCCAGAGGCAAGAGGCGTTTTACACGATGCTAAAGTTTTTAATCCACAGAATGCATCTCAACCAATTTCTTTTGATCATTTGTTAAATGCTAGAAGGTTTAGCAGTACAATTGTAAGAGAAGAAAATATTTATGGTAATAGAGCTATTACAGATTATGTGAGAGGTAATTCTCTTTTTCAATTATTAGAAGCAGATAAAATTAAAGAAGGTATTAGAAATAGAGAAATTGATATGTGGAATTACTAGATGATTCTTTTCTAATAAAATATTATTATAAAGCGTTCTAAATTTTAGAACGCTTTTTCTTTTTTAATACGTATTTTTACTTTGTGAATGTAGATTATATTATAGTAGGTTTAGGTTTAGCTGGTTTGGCTTTTGCAGAAGAATTATTTAATGCAAATAAAACTTTTATTGTTTTTGAAGATGATTCTCAAACGTCTTCTTTAGTGGCTGGTGGAGTTTATAATCCTGTTATATTAAAGAGATTTACACCTGTTTGGAATGCTGAAAAACAATTGGAAATTGCGTTACCTTTTTATGAAAAAATAGAAAAAAAACTTAATATAACTGTAGATGAAAAATTTGTTATCAAAAAAGCTTTTAAATCTATAGAAGATCAAAATAATTGGTTTGCAGCATTAGATAAACCAAGGTTGATGCCTTATTTAGATCAAAAATTAGATACTAATTCTTACAGTGGTGTTTTAGCTGATTTTAATTTTGGTAACGTAAAAGGTACTGGTAGAATTAACACCAATAAATTAATAAAAGCATACAGATTATATTTAGAATCAGAAAATTTAATTCATTTTGAAAAATTTGAATACAAAGAAATAGTTTTAAAGGAAAAATCTGTAAGCTATAAAGATATTACAGCTTCTAAAATTGTTTTTTGTGAGGGTTATGGAATCAAACAAAATCCATATTTCAATTATCTACCATTAAACGAAGCAAAAGGAGAGTTACTTACTATTCATGCACCTAAATTAAATATCGATTTTTTATTAAAATCAACACTTTTTATACTTCCTTTAGGTGATAATTTATACAAAATTGGTGCAACCTTTAATTGGAAAGATAAAACACCAAATCCTTCTGAAGAAGGAAAAGAAGAATTGATAGAAAAATTAAAGAAAGTTATTGATGTTCCTTATACAATTGTAAATCAAACGGCAGGTATAAGACCTACTGTTATAGATAGAAGACCTTTAGTAGGTGTGCATCCAAATAATACTCAATTAGTTGTTTTAAACGGTTTAGGTACAAGAGGAGTTATGATTGGGCCAACGGTTGCTAAAAACCTTTTTAATCACTTAGAAAAAGAAGAGGCTTTAGATAGAGAAATAGATATAAATAGGTTTAAAAATAAAAAACAGTCGATTTCGTAAGAAAAAGACTGCTTTTTTGGGGGAAATGCAAGTCACTTTAATAAGTGAGTCTACTTAAAATATTGCTTTTTTAAGTACTTCAAAGAAACAATTTTTATTTAAAAAAGTACTGGGTATCAATACCCAAAAAGAAACAATTAATAAAAAAGATGTTTGTTTTTTTGTACCCAAGTAGTTAAAGATCCTGTTCTTTGATCTAAATTAAGTTTAGTAATAACTCTACTACGGTGTTTTTCTATTGTTCTAGGAGAAGTAAATAGTATATGACCTATTTCTTTGTTTTATGCTTAGCTATGAGCTTAAGTATGCGTCTTTCTGTTAAAGTTAACTCTTTTAAAATATTATCATTTTCTTCTGTAAAACCAATGTGATTTTTTACTTGTTTGCTAAAGTATGGAGATCCATTTTTTACAGAGTCTATACAAATTTCAATTTCTTGTAAGGCAAATTCTTTTAAAAGGTAACCATAAATATTTAATTTTTTAGATTTTAGATATAAATCTATTTCTTTATGAAGAGTAATAAGAATGATTTTGGTTGAAATATTATTTTTTTTGCATTCATCTGCAATTTCAATTCCTGTTAAATTAGGCATTTCAACGTCTAAAATTGCTATATTAGGTTTTTCTTTAATAATAAAATTTAATGCAGATTGTCCATCATTTGCGGTGCCAATTACATTCATTTTTTTTTCTACTAAGATATCTTTTAACCCTTTTATTAAAATAGGGTGGTCATCGGCTATAAATATTGTGGGGGTCATTTTATAGGAAATAAGATGTTAATTGTTGTTCCGGAATTTTTATCAGAGATTATTTTTAATTGTCCTTTTAAAAATTTTACACGTTCTATAATTGTTTTTAAACCAAGACTTTTTTTATCATTGCTTTTTTCAACATAATTAAAACCAATTCCGTTGTCTTGGATGATAATTTTAATATTCTTTTTTATTATGTGTAAGCTTACCTTTGCAGAATCTGCTTTAGAGTGTTTAATAACATTAGAAAGGCATTCTTGTACAATTCTAAAAATATTTACTTCTTGGTCTATGTTTAGAGTATTGTCTATATTATCTAAATTACCAAAAATAAATATCTGACTGTTAGCATCAAGTTTACACATAAGGTTTTCTAAAGCACTAGTTATACCAATACCTTTTAATTGAAAAGGATATAATGCTCTTGCTATATTTCGCATTTCTTCTAAAGCATCATTAATTAACTCTTCTGCAGAATCATCATTAAAAGGAGCAATTTTATTTTTTATTAATAATAGACTATGGCCAACACCATCATGTAAATCTTTTGATATTCTTTTTCTTTGTTCTTCTTGTGCAAGTAATAATTTTTGAGAAAAATCAATTTGCATTTTTCTCTTTTTTATAAAAATAAGTCGATTCCAATACAGGTATATGATGATAAATAAAAGGATAAAAAAAATAATAATAAAAATGATAAACTGTTTTTTTGACTTATTTGTTTTTTCTAAAAGCCTTATTCTTTCATTTTTTTGTTGTTCTTCTTTTTCTTTTTTTGCTAAAGTTTGATAATAATTTATTAAACTTATTTTATTTAAATTGGTTATAGAGTCTCTAATTTTAGAATATGATTGATAGTAATGTAAAGCATTTTTAAAATCATTATTTTTAATGTATATGCTATAAATTAATTTATTTAACTCCTTTTTTGATTCTAAATCTCCATGATTTTTAATCTCTAATAATGTTTTTTTTGCTAGACTAAGAGCTTCAGAATGTTGATTGTTTTTAAACAGAAAAAAACTTTTTATTTTGTTAAAAAAATCTATACTCAAATGATTTTTCTTCTTATTAATTTCAAAAGAAGCTTTGTTTAGATATTTTTTTGCTTTGTCTAAAGTTTCGTTTTCAATATAGTATTTAGCAATTGCTGTTTGATAATAAGGAATAAAACCATCATTATCTTTACTTTCTCTTTTATTTTTTAAAGCTTTAAATAAATAATATTTATACTTTTTAATATTACCTACTTCTTTATAATTAATTGCTAAATTGTAATAATTAGAGGTTAAACCTGTATTGTAATTAGTAGATTCTTTTTCATTAATAATTTTTATTAGTTTATCAATTGCAATTCTATTTAGCCCAATTTTACTATAGATAGAAATAATAGCTGTTTTAATAAAAAAAGTATATTCAATGTCGTTTAATTTTTCGTAGAATCTAGCCGCTAATTCATAATTTTTAATAGCTTCTATAAAATTATTTGTTTTAACAAAAATTTGACCTTTTAAAAATATTGCATCAGCTTTAAAAAGTGAATCTTTTTTTTTGTTACTATAAGTATTTATAGAAGTATTACAATTTTTTAAAGCTTTTACATAATCGTCTTTATTGTAATATGCTCTTGCTTTTTTTTGAAAAAGATTAGCTAATAGATAAGCTTCTGTAATCTTATTTTTATGTTTTTCTATTTTATTTAATAAAAGTAATGCCAGGTCTGGCTCATTAAACTCTATTTCAATAAAAGAACACCAGGTTAGCACTTTAGAAGCAGCTGTGTTATATTTTTTTAATTCTAAAACAATTGCTAAATATCTTTCTGTAAGATTAGAAAAATATTCTATATCTTTTGTTTTATTAATTAAACTATCTAGTTGTTTAAGCTGTAATTTTCTGGTTTCTTCTGAGTTTTTTGTGTAGTTAGTTTCTATTATGAGGTTACTTTTGTTAATAGAGAATATATAAGAGGATAAAAAAAATAATAAAAAAAATTTTTTTATTTGTTTCATAGAGGGATTTTTGACTAAACACAAAAATCGCAAAAAAAACGTTAAAAGAATGGGGGTTAATACCCTAAATAAAGGTTTGTTGAAATTTATTTACCTATGTTCTTTCTAGTTAAGTTTATTTTTTGTTACTAGTAACTTCTGTTTTATAAGAAACAAACATATTTATCCAAATAATTCTAGCTAAACGCATATTAATTGGTGCCAAAATAAGTAATACAATTACAATTGCAGCAAAGCTCTGTAAAAGTGTTAAGCTAAAAAATATAGCAGCAATTACAAAAGTAGCAACAGAAACGGCTACAGTAATACCATAATTTACATACATAGCACCATAGAAAAAAGAAGGTTCCATCATGTATTTTAAATTACACTTAGGGCAATTTTCGTGTAGTTTGGTAACTTTACCTGGGTTGTAGGTTAATTTATGCTCAAAGAATTCACCTTCGTGACATTTTGGGCATTTATTGTTAAAAATACTATATAACTTGGTCCCTTTTTTAAACATAATAACCTATAAATTTATATACTTTTGCAAAGATAGAGTTTTAAACTTTTTTTTAAGTAACAATTATTACATTACATGTTAAACGTACATAACTTAACAGTTTCTTTTATGGGAACTGATTTATTTTCAGGAATTACTTTTAAATTAAACAAAGGAGATAGAATTGGTCTTATTGGTAAAAACGGAGCAGGAAAATCTACACTTTTAAAAGTGCTTTCTAAAGATATAGAAAGTAGTGGAGGTACAATGGCTTTTGATAAAGATGTTAAAATGGGGTTTTTAAGACAAGATATAGATTTTGTTGAAGGAAGAACCATTTTAGAAGAAGCATACCAAGCATTTGAAGAAATTAAAGAAATTGAATTAAAACTCGATGAAATTAATGAGCAACTTGCCACAAGAACAGATTATGAAAGTGAAGCATACACACAATTAATTCATGATTTAACAGACAATACAGAACGTTACGAGCTTCTTGGAGGTTATAATTACCAAGGTGATACAGAAAAAATATTACAAGGTTTAGGTTTTCAAAGAGAAGATTTTGATAAACTAACAGATACTTTTTCTGGTGGATGGAGAATGCGTATTGAGTTGGCTAAATTATTACTACAAAATAATGATATTCTTTTATTAGATGAGCCAACAAACCACTTAGATATAGAATCGATTATTTGGTTAGAAAACTTTTTAAAAGGTTATGCAGGTGCAATTGTATTGGTATCGCATGATAAAATGTTTTTAGATAATGTAACAAATAGAACTATCGAAATTTCTTTAGGTCAGATTTATGATTATAAAAAACCATATTCTCAATTTTTACTTTTAAGAGGAGAAATTAAAGAAAAACAGTTACAGGCTCAGAAAAATCAAGAAAAAGAAATAAAACAAAAACAGCAATTAATAGATAAATTTAAGGCTAAAGCTAGTAAAGCATCTATGGCACAATCTTTAATGAAACAACTAGATAAAGTTGAAAGAATTGAAGTAGATCAAGATGATAATGCTGCCATGAATGTGCGTTTTGCTATTTCTAAAGAACCAGGTAAAATTATTGTTGAAGCAGAAAACTTGTGCAAAAGCTATGGTGATAAACATGTTTTAGAAGGTATAGATTTATTGATTGAAAGAAATAGTAAAATTGCTTTTGTTGGGCAAAACGGACAAGGAAAATCTACGTTGGCAAAAATGATGGTTGGTGAAATTCCGTTTGAAGGAAGCTTAAAATTAGGCCATAATGTACAACTAGGATATTTTGCACAAAATCAATCAGAAGAATTACCGCCAGAAAAAACGGTTTTAGAAATCATGGAAGATGCTGCAACAGACACTAACAGAATGCGTGTTAGAGATATGTTGGGGTCTTTCTTATTTGGTGGCGATGCTGTGGATAAAAAGGCAAAAGTACTTTCTGGAGGAGAAAGAAATAGGTTAGCACTTTGTAAATTATTATTACAACCATTTAATGTTTTAATAATGGATGAGCCAACCAATCACTTAGATATTGCTTCTAAAACTGTTTTAAAAGAAGCATTAAATAATTTTAACGGAACGTTGATTGTGGTTTCTCACGATAGAGATTTTTTACAAGGGTTAACAACAACTGTTTATGGTTTTAAAGACAAAGAAATAAAAGAATATTTAGGTGATATTGATTATTTCTTAGAACAACATAAAATGGAGAGTTTGCGTGATGCAGAAAAAAGAACGGTTGTAAAAGAAGAAAAAACATCAGATAAAAAAGAAGCTTATCAATTATCTAAAGAGCAAGAAAAACAATTAAAAAAGCTAAAAAATAAGTTGTCTAATATAGAAACAGAAATTTCAAAATTAGAATCTGAAATTGAAAAAAGTGATTTAGAATTGGCAGAAAATTATGATGAAGTTTCTGCAAGACCTAACTTTTTTGAAAAATATAAAGCTAAAAAAGCAAAATTAGATACTTTAATGGAAGATTGGGAAAAAGTAGAAGCAGAGGTTTCTAATTTTTCATAATTTTAAAATCACAATAAAAAAAAACTCCTTTATTATTTATAATATAAAGGAGCTTTTTTTATTGATAGAATTAATTTCTTACAAAGTAAACTTTTTGAATTTTATTGTTTTCAATATGGTAAATTGCTGTAGCTTCTCTAATTACATTTTTAAATTGAACACGTTCTTTGTCTATAACAATATTTCCGTGTACAATTCTATTTTTCAATTCGCAATGTAGGTTGGTTATGTTTTTAAACATGTTTCCATATATTTTTCTCATTTTTTCTTTTCCTTTGTAATTTAAAGTATTCGGAAAAGTATAAACTTCTACATCATCTGCATAAGGTTCTAAAAAAGCTTCTATATTTCTAAGATTATAAGCGTTTAATTGACGCTGAGCTAAATCTCTGGGTGTATCTTTTAATATATCATTAGGGTTAAAAGCAATACCTTTATTAATAACAGTATGTATATCTGTTAGGTTGTTTATATTTTCTATAGGATTTTTATTTAAAAGAATTAGGTTTGCTTTTTTACCAATAGCAACACTTCCCAACTCTTTTTCTTTATCAAAAATTTTAGCACCGTTTATAGTAGAAGCTTCTATAATTTGCCAATTACTCATACCGCTTTTTTGCATTAACTCTAATTCTTTTATGTAAGAAGAAACATGTAAAGTACCAATATTACCAGCATCTGTACCTGTTGCAATTAATACACCTGCATTAGAAAGTGTTTTAAGATTTACCATACAAATAGAATCTGCTTTTTTTAAGTTGGCAATTCTATTAGGTTTGTTTAAACGTGTTTTGTAAGAGTTAACCAACAAAGTATCAGAAATGTGTTTTAAATCTAATAAAGAACCTAGTTGATAAGGATCTGCTGTTAATAACTCTTGGTTACTAAATTGCAATCTTTGTCCAAATGTTTTGCCATAACCTCCGCTTACTTGTAAAGTAGGAGAAAGAACGGTGTTGTTTTTCTTTAATAATTGTATAAATTCTTTCGATAAAATTTTATCCTTTACACTGTGTACTAAAAAATCAGCACCATTTTGTACAGCTAATTTTGCAGTAATTTCTTGTGTAGCATGTACTGCAACTTTTAAATTGTTTTTATGAGCTTCATTTATAACAGCTTTTACAATAGGTAAATTTTTACGAGCACTTTCTTCAATACTTAAACCATCTCTACCAGCTATATACCAAATTTTAATAAAGTCTGGTTTGTATTTTAATTGTTCTTTTACTCCATTAATACCATCATTAATATTTTCAGTTAAAATAAAAGGTTCATCATCTTTTAAGTTTTTATAAACTTCAGGTTCGTAAGTTGTTAAAAGCGGACCTGTAATAAAAATTTCTGGAGCAAAATCTTTATCAGTAAAAGTGTTGCGTTGCTCAAGAAAATTATAAGTTGCACCAACATCAATTAAAGTTGTTATTCCGTTTTTTAAATACCTTTTTAATTTGTTTTCCATATCAGCTTTTGCCAAAGCAATTTCTCCTTGGTAGCTAACATATTTTCTTAAATCTATAGCATCGGGTCTTGTGTACAATCCTCCATTTTGAAAAAAATGAATATGTGCATCTACCAAACCAGGCGCAATAAATTTATCAGTTCCATCAATAATAGTTGAGTTTTCTTTAATTGAAATTTTACTGTTTTTTTTGATGTTAGAAATTAAATTACCTGTAATTTCTATAGTTTGATTTTTAACTAGTTTTTGCTTTTCTACATCTACAATAGTTACATTTTTAATATAAGTTTGAGCAAAAATTGAGGATGAAAAGATTAAAAGCGTAAAGGATAATAAAAAGAATTTTTTCATTATATAATTTGTCTGTTAGATTATTAAAGTTGTGTTTAGCTAAGGTAAAAGTTTAATTTAATAAATTAAATAGAAGTAAAATTAATTGTTAGTTTTATTATTTTATAAGTGCATATAAATTTTTATTGATAGATAAACTAGTGTTAAATTTGTAATCTTATTTTTTAATTAAAAAAGTTTTTAAACTTAAAAAAAGAATGGATTTTAGTACTAAAATCATATCAAAAAATCAACAAATTCATCTTCCTATACTTAAAGAAAAAGAAGTTGAGTTGTATATAAAAAGAGAAGATTTAATTCATCCTTTTGTTTCTGGTAATAAGTTTAGAAAACTTAAGTACAACATCACAGAAGCTAAAAAGCAACATAAAAAAACACTGCTAACTTTTGGCGGTGCTTTTTCTAATCATATTGTAGCTACTGCTGTCGCAGCAAATTTAAATGGTTTTAAATCTGTAGGTGTTATTAGAGGCGATGAATTAGGTGTAGATTTAAGTAAAACTTTAGCAAATAATGCCACTTTAAGAGAAGCACAAAAAAACGGAATGATTTTCGAGTTTGTTTCTAGAGAAACATATAGAAATAAAACATCAGAAATATTTATCAATCAACTTAAAGAAAAGTTTGATGATTTTTATTTAGTGCCAGAAGGAGGAACTAATGATTTTGCAGTAAAAGGCTGTGAAGAAATTTTAAATGAAGAAGATTTTAATTTCGATTATATTTGTTGTGCTGTTGGAACTGGAGGAACAATTTCTGGTTTGATAAATGCATCAAAAGAAAATCAAAAAGTAATTGGTTTTCCTGCTTTAAAAGGAGATTTTTTACAAAAAGAAATTAAACAATTTGTAAAAAAAAATAAAAATTGGTGTTTAGAAACTAATTATCATTTTGGTGGTTACGCAAAATATAATGAAGATTTAATTGGTTTTATAAATAACTTTAAAGAAGATACAGGTGTTTTATTAGCTCCTATTTACACTGGTAAAATGGTATTTGGTATCTTAGATTTAATCAAAAAAAATACTTTTAAAAAAGGAGCTAAAATTGTAGCAATACACACAGGCGGTATTCAAGGAATAACAGGTTTTAATCAAAAATTGAAAAAGAAAAATCAACAAATTATTAAAGGTTTATGAAGTTAAGAGTTGTATTGTATTGTGTTTGTTTGTTGTTTTTAGCAAGTTGCGGATCTAGAAAAAAAGTATCTTCTAAAAAAAGAAGTTCTGGTGTTGTTTTAAATGAACCAAAACCAACAAATTTACCTTCTGTAAATGAAAATGAAATTACAAGAGATTTAACAAAAAGTAATCCTAATTTAAATAGTAAAACAATTGCTTATATTAAAAAATATGCTCCTATAGCAGTAAAAGAAATGTATGATTATAAAATACCAGCAAGTATAACTTTAGCACAAGGTATTTTAGAATCTGGTAATGGTATGGGAGAGTTGGCATCTAAATCTAATAATCATTTTGGTATTAAATGCCATACAGGTTGGTTAGGAGAACGTGTTTATCATGATGATGATGAAAAAGGAGAATGTTTTAGAAAGTATCAATATGTAGCTACTTCTTACAAAGATCATTCAGAATTTTTATCAAAAAGAAAAAGATATGCTTTCTTGTTTAATTATAGTACACAAGATTATAAAAGATGGGCAAAAGGTTTAAAAAAAGCTGGTTATGCTACAGATAAACAATACCCTAATAAATTAATTAGAATTATAGAAATGTACAAACTTTATGAGTTTGATAAACCAACTTCTAAAAAAAATAAAGATAAAGAACCAACATACACCAATAATTATTACATAGTTAAAAAAGGAGATACTTTGTATTCTATAGCAAAAAAGTTAGAGACTACTGTAAAAAGAATTAAAGAAGTAAACCAATTAACTAACAATACAATTTCTATCAATCAGCGTTTAATAATAAAATAATATGAAAATAATTAAATCGATAAAAGGGAAACATCCACAAATACCAGAAGATTGTTATATGGCAGAAAATGCAACTGTTATTGGTGACGTTTCTTTAGGTAAAGAATGTAGTATTTGGTTTAATGCTGTAATACGTGGTGATGTACATTATATAAAAATAGGTAATAAAGTAAATATACAAGACGGAGCAGTAATACATGCTACGTATCAAAAATCGCCAACAAATATTGGTAATAATGTTTCTATTGGTCATAATGCATTGGTGCATGGTTGTACAATTCATGATAATGTTTTGGTTGGTATGGGAAGTATTATTATGGATGATTGTATTATAGAATCTAATTCAATTATTGCTGCAGGTGCTGTTGTAACTAAAAACACGCATGTTAAAAGCGGAAGTATTTATGCAGGAGTTCCTGCTAAAAAAGTTAAAGATGTTTCAGCAGAATTAATTTCTGGAGAAATAGATAGAATAGCTAATAACTACGTAAAATATTCTAGCTGGTATACAGAAGAATAATAATTGTTTAAAACCTAGAAAGTTGGCATTGTAATTGATTTAGAAAGTAAAATCAAAAAAAAATTTTATGAATAAATTAAAATTACCCTTAGCGCTTATTTTTCTACTATTAGTTTTTACAGGATGTAGTAGTGATGATGATGATTTAAGCGAAATATATTCTGTTGATGATTTAAGTTTATTACACAACGGTAGCTTTAAAGAATGGCAATTAGAAGGATACTATGTAAATTATGATAATTGGATTAGTGAACAAAATGATTGTTTAGTTGATGACAGTTATATTTTTAAAATTGATAATGAAGTAGAGGTAATTAGTGGAGGTGTAAATTGTTATTATGGAGATTCTGAAATTGCTGAAGCAAAATATACTTTTTATGAAGAAGAAGGTACAATTTGGTTGACCATGATACGAGGAGAAATATCAGATGATATTGTTAGTAGTACATCTTTTTCATTAAAATTAATAGAGCTAACAGAAGATAGAATGGTGTTTTCTAGTGGTGATAAAGCAGATTATGAAACTGCTTTAATTTTTGTAAAAAACTAAAAGAGTGTAATTTTAAGAGACAACTATTCTTAAATATTCCTTTTTATTTAAAAAGTTAAAACCCAATTTCAATTAAGAAATTGGGTTTTTCAAATTAATTAATCAACCAAAACTAATTATTTGCCTCTTTGTGTTCTATTACCTCTTCTAAAGTTATCTTTATCGCCTTTTTTACCTTTCATCGCCATCATCTTTCTTCCCTTTTGCATTTTTTCAAACTTTTCAAATTGCTCTTCATTTAAGATGTTTTTCATCTTGTTTTTCATCATAATTTGATTGTCTAATCTTTTGTTTTGCATTGCAAACAACTCATCTGCTGTTGGTTTTTGTCTAGGCTCATCTTTATTAGCCTTTCTTTTTTCCATTTCAGCTTTTCTTTCCTCTATTTGAGCCGTTAAAATAGGCTTAATTTGGTTTTGCTGTTTATCTGTTAAATCTAAAGCTAAAGCCATTTTTTTAACCGCTAATGTAGCTTGTTGTTCAGGTGTAAATTTAGGACCTTTTTGTCCTCCTTTTCTCTGTGCTTGTGTAGTAAAAGTAACTGCCATTACTAAAACTAAAATGCTTACTATTTTTTTCATGTTTTATATTTTTATGTTATTGTTTATACTACTTTGACAATTATAATTTAAAAAGGTTTAATCTGTTTTTTTTGTTTAACAGGCATTTAACAATAGATGTAATTAAAAAAAGCTTAATTTCAATTAAGAAATTAAGCTTTTTAAAAAATTAATAATTAAGATTAATTATCTCTTCTTTGTCTGCCACCTCTTTGGTTGTTTTTTTGTTTTTCTGCAATTTCTGTATACTTTTCTAATTGCTCTTTATCTAAAAATTCTGCTAATTTATCTGTAAAAGCAGCTGCTTTAGCTTCTCTATCTGCTCTCATTTTTTCGCGATCTTCTCTAGTAGGTCTTTCACCAGAATCTTGTTGTTCTTTTCTAAGATTCTGCATGTTTTTTCTTTCTTCAATTTGTTCTACTAAAAGAGGCTTAATTTTATTTTGTTGTTCTTCTGTTAAGCTTAAATCTTTTGTCCATTTTTTTAACATGTTCTCAATGTTATCACCATCTCTCTTTCCTTCTCTTTTTTGAGCCTGAGTAGTTAAAGTAAAAGCAAATACTAAAACTAAAATTGATATTGTTTTCTTCATTTTTAAAATTATTTAATTACTGTACTAAGACATTAAAGTTTTTAAAAGGTTTAAATTTGTACATGAATTTTTAAATTATTAGAAATGAAAAAAATTATATGGTTATTATTTTTTGTTCAATTTTTTGCTGTAGCACAAGAGATAGATAGTGTTAAAGTAGATTTAAGTAATCCGCATGGAACAATATATACTCATTTATATTTTTTACAATCAGATTCTTATGATGCTAAAAAAGCAGCAAAAACAATTTTAGGTTTATCAGAAAATAAAGCAATAGATAAAGCAATTAAAATAAAACAAGTATTAGATGGTAAAGGCTTGTATGTAGATGTTAATAAAATACCTACAAACCCTTCTTATAAAGATTCTATAGGTTATTCTAGCTTTTATAAATATGTGCTATTTCCGCAAAGAATGCCACAAATTTATGTAGAAAAGGTAGGTAATAACTGGTATTATTCTGCAGAAACAGTTGCTAAAATAGACGATTTGTATAAAGAGGTTTTTCCTTGGTATGTTCAAAAAATACAAAAATTTATTCCTCAGTATGGTCATAAAGAGGTTTTAGGTGTGCAATTATGGCAATTTGTTGGGTTATTAATAATACTAATTTTAGCTTATATTATTTTCTTAATAATTAAAAGAATTGCCTTTTATTTTTTACGTAAAATACAACAGCAAATTACAAAAAACACCAATTTAGCAGTTAATACAGTTTTAAAAAAATTAGCGCATCCAATCAGTTTATTGGTGGCAGTATCTTTTGTAGATAAAATATTTCCGTCTTTACATTTTGGTTTAGAAATTAATACGTGGGTATTTTTAGCTTTAAATATTGCAGAAACAATTTTTTGGATTTACGTCTTTTTAAAATTCATAAAAGTTATAATGCATATTTATGCTGAGTTTACAGAAAAAACGCATGGTAGATTAGATGACCAATTAGTACCTATTTTAAATAGTTTTTTTACAGGTTTAGTACTAATTGTTGGTTTTTTTAGATTATTGGTGCTTTTTGGTGTAGATACAACAACTATGCTTGCGGGTGCAACTATTGGTGGTTTGGCTTTTGCATTAGCATCTCAAGACACGGTTAAAAACTTGATTGGTACCATTATGATTTTTCTTGATAAACCTTTTCATATAGAAGATTGGATTGAAGCAGGAGAAGTTGTTGGTACAGTAGAAAAAGTAGGATTTAGATCTACACAAGTTAGAGCAGCAGATACTTCTGTTTATCAAATACCAAATAGTAGATTATCTGAGTTGGTTATAAATAACAAAGGTTTACGTTTATTTAGACGTTATAATACCAACTTAGGATTGCGTTACGATACTCCGCCAGAGTTAATAGAAGCTTTTGTAAAAGGAGTTAGAGAAATTATTATTGCGCATCCAGAAACCAGATCAGATTCTTATAATGTAGAGTTTACAGGTTTTGGTGATTCTGCACTTTTAATAATGGTTAACGTTTATTTTAAAAGTTTAGCTTGGGGTGTAGAGCAATCTTCTAAACATAGATTACATATAGCAATTGTAAAATTAGCAAAAGAATTAGGTGTAGATTTCGCATTTCCATCTACAACGGTTACTATAGAGCAATTTCCAGAAAAGACAGGGTTAGAGCCAAAGTATAATACAGAGCAAGAAAGAATTGATGCTGTAATTACAAAAGTAGTTTCCGATTTTAATAATGATGTAGATAATAGTAAATCAGAATAACATTTAAGTTTAAAATAAGATTGATTAGATAATAATCAATCTTATTTTTTTATGGATTAATAATTTTAGATTGATTTAGCTATAAAAAGATAAACAGATGAATACAAAGCTACTTATATTTAAAACAGTTGCCAACTACCTAAGTTTTACAAAAGCAGCAGAACAATTGTTTGTCTCGCAACCAGCAATATCTAAAACAATAAGAAATTTAGAAGAAAAATATAAAACCACATTTTTTTTAAGAAAAAGAAATTCGATAGAATTAACAAGCGAGGGAAAAGCATTTTTGATTTATGTTGATAAAATTTTAGAAATTTATCAAGAAATGGAAAATCAATTTTTGCATAAAAAAGAAACTTTTCCAGAGATAATAAATTTTGGAGTTAGTACAACTTTGGCAAACTATATAATGCCAAAAATTATTGCAAAATTTAGAATGCAATTTCCTAAAACAAAGTTTGAGATAATAGCAGGTAATTCTGATGATATAGAGGAGCTTATTTTAAATCAGAAATTAAATTTCGGAATTATAGAAGGTAAAAACACCAACCGAAAATTGCAATTTAGTAAGTTTATTAAAGATGAAATTGTTTTAGTAACAAATGCTAAAAACAGCAGTTTTAAAAACGGACTAATAACTTTAGATATCTTACAAGAAATACCTTTAATTATGAGGGAAATTGGTTCTGGTACTAAAGAAATTGTTTTACAACATTTAAAAGATAAAAATATTTATAAACTAAATACGGTTGTAACTTTAAATAGTACAGAAGCTATTAAGAATTATCTTTTAAATTCTGATAATTATGCTTTTATCTCTATAAATGCTATATCAGAAGATTTAATTAACAACAAGCTTAAAATAATAGATGTTAAAGATTTAGTTATAGAAAGATGGTTTTATTTTGTATCTAGAACAGGATATCAATCTAACTTAATGCGTTTTTTTGAAAAATATACTTTAAATAATTATAACTTTTAGTTATATCAAACAATTTATTAGTTTGCTTAAAAGTTATTTTATCTAATTAGTTTTGTATCGTTAAATAATAACGATATGAAAAATGCAGTCGCAAAAATTACTTTTTTTTCAGTTATAATCATTATTTTATTTGGTTATGTAAGTAGTTCTGTAGCTTTAGTTCTTGGTTTTATATTTGCTTTAATTTTTAAAAATCCATATAAAAATTACAGTTATAAAGCCATACATCATTTTTTAAAAATAGCTGTAATAGGTTTGGGTTTTGGTATGCAATTAAAAGAAACCTTAACAACTAGTAAGAATGCTTTTAGTATTACTTTTTTCTCTATTTTTTTAACCATTAGTTTGGGATTTTTATTAACTAAATTATTTAAGGTTGATAAAAAATTAGGACATTTAATAACATCCGGAACCTCTATTTGTGGCGGAAGTGCTATTGCAGCAATTTCTCCGGTTATAAAAGCAAAAACAAAACCGATAAGTGTTGCTTTAGGTATAGTTTTTCTTTTAAACTCAATTGCTTTGTTTGTTTTTCCTTCAATAGGGCATTTATTAAACTTGTCTCAAAACCAATTTGGGTTGTGGTGTGCAATTGCAATACACGATACAAGTTCTGTGGTTGGTGCAGCCTTAACTTATGGAGATGAAGCTTTAAAAATAGCAACAACTGTAAAGCTGTCTAGAACACTTTGGATAATTCCTTTGTCTCTTTTTTCTATGTTTATTTTTAAGACAAAAGGAGAAAAAATTAAAGTTCCATATTTTATTTTACTTTTTATATTGGCAGTAGTAGTAAACAGTTGTCATATAATTGCAGCAGAAATAACATTAGAAATTGTACACTATGCTAAAAAAATATTAGTGGTAACTTTATTTCTTGTAGGTGCTACAATCTCATTAAAAGATTTAAAATCAACAGGAATAAAACCAATATTGTTGGCAATAAGCTTATGGGTTTTTATATCTGTATTTTCTTTAATCTATATTCTCTTTTAATTGCAAAAAATGAGTTAAAAGAATATTAAAACCGTTTAAATTAAAGTGATAAAAAAATATAAAACTTACCTTTATGCTTTAGAAATTTGATAACAAAATAAAAGATGAAAAAAAATATAATTATACTGCTTTTAACAATATTTGCTTTTCAGTATAACAATGCTCAAAATGATCAATTACAATGGTTAGATATTAATTTGTCTAATTATCAATATCCATTTCCGGTTCATGTTCTAGATCTTAAAGTACAAAATCAAGATTTAAAAATGGCTTATATGGATATTAAGCCTGCTAATTATAATGGAGAAAATATTGTTTTAATTCATGGTAAAAACTTTAATGGTGCTTACTGGAAAACAACAATAGATGCTTTAACAAAAGAAGGTTTTAGGGTAATTGTGCCAGATCAAATTGGTTTTGGTAAATCTACAAAACCAGATTACTTTCATTATACTTTTCAACAATTAGCAAAAAACACAAAACTAATTTTAGACAAATTAGAAATTTCAGAAACAGCTGTTTTAGGACACTCAATGGGAGGTATGATTGCTACCCGTTTTGCACTAATGTACCCTGAAATGACTAAAAAATTAATTTTAGAAAATCCGATAGGTTTAGAAGATTGGAAATTAAAAGTACCATATCAATCTGTAGATTGGTGGTATAAAAACGAACTAAAAAAGAGTTACGACGGTATTAAAAAATACCAATTAGTAAGTTATTATGATAATAAATGGAAACCAGAGTACGACCAATGGGTAAATTTATTAGCAGGTTGGACATTAAATTCTGATTACAAAAAAATAGCATGGAATGCAGCTTTAACTTACGATATGATTTTTACACAACCTGTTGTATATGAGTTTAAAAATATAACTGCCCCAACATTATTAATTATTGGTACAAGAGACAGAACAGCACTTGGTAAACCATTAGTGTCAGATGAAGTTAGAAAAACAATGGGATTGTATGGTAAATTAGGTAAAGAAACTCAAAAGAAAATACCTAATGCAGAATTGGTAGAAATAGAAAATGTTGGCCATTTACCACATATAGAAAAATTTAATGCATTTATAAATCCGTTGATTAAATTTTTAAAGAAATAAGAAATTAGATTTTATATTAAAAAAGCTTTGACGAAAAATACGTTTTTTATAACAAAAATGTGTTTTTTGTTAATAAATAAACTATTTGTTGTTATTTATGAAAAAAATAAGCTTTAAAATCACTTTAAATTAATATTTTCGTAACGTGTCATAAGGATACTAATTTCTACCCCTCATTATTCAAAGTTTTTAAGATGAAACACTTTTTTTGTTTATTTTTTTTAGTATTTACAATCTCATTTTATTCTCAAATTGAAGACCCGGTTGAATGGTCTACATCCGTAGAAAAAATTTCTGAAACAGAATATTTATTAGTTTCTAAAGCAACTATAGAAAGAGGTTGGCATTTATATTCTCAAAATGTTCCAGAAGATGGGCCGATACCAACAACTTTTACTTATGATGATTCTAATAACTTTTCGTTAGTAGATAAAACGTTAGAAGAAAAAGGTCATACTGTAGATGATCCTGTTTTTGGGATGGAAATTAAGTTTTTTGAAGATTCAGCAATTTTTAAACAAAAAATTACAACAACTACAAATGTTAATACTATTAATGGTGTTGTAGAGTTTATGGTTTGTGATGATTCTAAATGTTTACCACCAACAGAAATAGATCTAGTTTTTAATCTTCCTAAAAAAGCAAATGCTGTTTTTAAGAATCAGAATGAGATGTTGAGTCCTGTTACTTGGAGTACATCGGTAGAAAAAATCTCTGATAACGAATATTATTTAATAATAGATGCAGAATTAGAACAAGATTGGCATTTATATTCTCAATATACAGCAGAAGGAGGATCGTTACCAATTGTTATTAAAAAAGCTAATGAGAACGATAATTATCAACTAGAAGGTAAGGCAGAAGAAAGTAACACAGTTAAAAAATTTAGTGATATTTTTGATGTAGAGGAAACCTTTTTTGAGAAAAAAGCAAGGTTAAAACAAAAGGTAATATTATCTGATAAATTATCAGCAATAACTTTAAATTTAACAGGCCAAGTTTGTAAAGAGGCATGTATTCAAATTGATGAAACTTTTACTTTTATAGTAGATAAAGGTGCTCAAACAAATAATTTACCAGTAAATTCTAGTGTAGATAATTCGTCTGTTAATAACCTTCTTTATGGTATGGATACAGATGCTTTAACTTTTTCTGATATAAAATGCGAAAATGAAGTTGTAAGTAACGCAGCCGATATACAAGACGGCCAAAAATCTTTATGGAGTATTTTTGGATTAGGTTTTTTAGGAGGATTATTGGCGCTATTAACTCCATGTGTTTTTCCAATGATACCTTTAACAGTTAGTTTTTTTACCAAAAAAAATGGGCAAAATAAAGGTGAAGGAGTGTCTAAAGCTTTACTATATGGGTTCTTTATTTTTGCTGTTTATATTATTTTAAGTCTTCCATTTCACTTATTAGATTCTGTAAATCCAGATATTTTAAATGAGATATCAACCAATATTTGGTTAAATATTATCTTTTTTATTGTATTTGTATTTTTTGCTTTTTCTTTCTTCGGATATTATGAATTAACGCTACCGGCTAGTTGGACAAACAAAACAACACAAGGGGAAACTTCTGGTGGTTTTGTAGGTATCTTTTTTATGGCATTAACCTTGGCAATTGTATCTTTTTCTTGTACCGGACCAATTTTAGGTTCTCTTTTAGCAGGATCATTAACAGCAGATGGCGGTGCTTGGCAATTAACAGCAGGTATGGCAGGTTTTGGTGTTTCTTTAGGATTACCTTTTGCATTATTTGCAATGTTTCCTAATATGATGAATGCTCTGCCAAAATCTGGTGGTTGGTTAAATACAACAAAAGTAATTTTAGGTTTTTTAGAATTAGCTTTGGCTTTTAAGTTTTTATCAAATGCAGATTTAGTAGCACATTGGAATATCTTAAAAATAGAACCTTTCTTATCATTATGGATTTTAATTTTTGCAGGTTTAGCGTTGTATTTATTAGGTAAAATTAAATTCCCGCATGATTCACCAATAAAAAAATTATCATTTGCAAGAATTGCAGGAGGTATTTTAGTCATTTCTTTTGTTATTTATTTAGCGTCTGGTTTTATGGTAAATAAAGAAACAAAAACATTTACACCATTAACTATCCTTAGCGGTTTAGCGCCACCAGTTGGTTACAGTTTTATATATCCAAACGATTGTCCTAATAATTTAGATTGCTTTAAAGATTTAAAATCGGGTATAGAATATGCCAAAAAAGTTAACAAACCAATCATTCTAGATTTTACAGGTTATGCTTGTGTAAATTGTAGAAAAATGGAAGAACATGTTTGGCCAAATCCGAAGATAGATAATTATTTAAGAAACGATTATGTTTTAATATCTCTTTATGTAGATGATAAAAAAGCATTGCCAGAAGAAGAGCAGATTTTAGTAAATCGTATTAACGGAGGAACTAGAAAATTGAAGAATTACGGACATAAATGGGCAAATTATCAAACACAGTTTTTTAAAACAAACTCGCAACCCTATTATGTGTTGTTAAACTCAGACGCAACAAAAGTTTTAAACCAAGCAGTTGGTTACACGCCTGATGTAAACGAATATGCCAATTTTTTAGAATGTGGTTTAGAAGTTTTTAAGAAAGAGAATAAAAAGTAAATTTTTGAAACTTTAAAAAGGTATGAATTCATTAAAAGAAAGTACAGTAAAGTCAGATTTAGAAAAATATTTTAATCAATTTAGAGAAAATATTATAGGTATAGATCAATCATTTCAATCTCCTTACGGAGAACAAAAATTAATCTATACAGATTGGACCGCAAGCGGAAGATTATACGCTCCAATAGAAAATAAGATATTAAATCAGTTCGGGCCTTTTGTAGCAAATACACATACAGAAACATCTACTTCTGGTGCAGCAATGACATTGGCGTATCATGAAGCTAGAAAAATTATAAAAAAGCATGTTAATGCAAATGATAATGATGTATTAATAACTGCAGGTACTGGTATGACAGGAGCTGTAAATAAGTTTCAAAGAATTTTAGGTTTAAAGATTTCCGAAAATTTAAAAAACCATACAACAGTTCCAGAAGAATTAAAACCAATTGTTTTTGTAACACATATGGAGCATCATTCTAACCAAACTTCTTGGTTAGAAACTATTGCAGATGTAGAGGTTGTACCTTGTGATGATGAAGGATTGTTATGTTTAAAAGAATTCGAAAAAAGTATTCAAAAACATCAAGATAGAAAAATTAAAATAGCTTCTATAACATCATGCTCTAATGTAACAGGTATTAAAACTCCTTATCACGAAGTTGCAAAATTAATACATAGTTATAATGGCTTGTGTTTTGTAGATTTTGCCTGCAGTGCGCCTTACATAGATATAAATATGCATCCAGAAATTGAAGAAGAATATTTAGATGCAATTTTCTTTTCTCCTCATAAATTTTTAGGAGGTCCAGGTACATCTGGAGTTTTAATTTTTAATAAAAAATTATACAAAAATACTATTCCAGATAATCCAGGAGGAGGAACTGTAAGTTACACAAATCCTTGGGGACAACATGATTATTTTGATGATGTAGAAACAAGAGAAGATGGCGGAACGCCAGGTTTCTTAC
This sequence comes from Polaribacter sargassicola, assembly GCF_021991835.1. Lineage (GTDB taxonomy): Bacteria > Bacteroidota > Bacteroidia > Flavobacteriales > Flavobacteriaceae > Polaribacter > Polaribacter sargassicola. Next base: position 352,428 of record NZ_JAHDAU010000003.1, on the reverse strand, counting down.
AAACAATTAAAATTGCACTTTCAATACAATTGAAAGAGCAAATGAGTACAGAAAATATTAAAGAAAGAGAAGAAGAAATAAACAAAGTGCTTTTTGAAACTCTAGAAGGATTACAAGATGTAAAAATTTTAGCGCCAAACCATAAAGAAAGACTAAGCATTTTTTCTTTCTATTTTGAAAAATACCACTTTAATTTAGTAGTAAAACTACTAAATGATAGATTTGGGATACAAACAAGAGGAGGTTGTTCTTGTGCCGGAACTTACGGGCATTTTTTATTAAATGTAGATCAAGAAACATCAAATAAAATTAAAGACGAAATTTTACATGGTTGTAATACTCAAAAACCAGGTTGGGTACGATTGTCTGTACATCCAACTGTAACAACAGAAGAGTTGAATTTTATTTGTAATTCTTTAAAAGAACTTTCTTTAAATATAGAAGAATGGTCTAAAGATTATAAATATGAGGCAATTAAAAATGATTATACACACAAAACAGTAGATCCAATTGAAAAAGAATTGGTTAAAGAGTGGTTTAAAATTTAGAATTTTATACTGAATCTTATATTTAGTGAGAAGAATTCATAACTCAGGTTGATTAAATTGTAATTTTTTTAATAATCTGTCAATTTTTTTAGAAAAAAACAGATATAATTTTTTTATACTAATTTAATTTTTAGATTTGTCACTCAAACAAAGAGAATTAAGATGTTAAATAACAATTTTACTCGTTTCTATTTTTACTTTTACTTTTTTAGTAAGAGGAGAGACTTTGTATCATGTTGTTAATAAACATTTCTAAAATATAAAGTCTCGAATTTTTTTCGAGGCTTTTTTTTTGATATAAAATGAAAAAAATTATAGCCATACAAGGAGCAGAAGGCTCAAATCATCATAAAGTTGCACGCAATTTTTATGGAAACTCAATTCAATTAAAAGAATGCATGTCTTTTGATGAGCTAGTAGATAGCCTATTAAATAAATCTGCAAATTTAGGTGTAATGGCTTTAGAGAATACAATTGCAGGTTCTATAATACCTAATTATGCGTTGATTGATAAGTATAATTTGCATATTACAGATGAAGAGTATTTAAATATTCATCATCATTTAATGGCTTTAAAAGGGCAAGCAATAGAAGATATAAAAGAAGTTTGGTCTCACCCTATGGCACTGCTACAATGTAAAGAGTTTTTTAAAAAACATCCGCATATTAAATTAGTAGAAGATGTAGATACTGCAGAAGTAGCTAAAAGAATATCAAAAGAAAATTTACAAGGTATTGCAGCAATTGCACCAAAAATAGCCGCAGAAATTTTTGATTTAGAAGTTATTGAAGATGAGCTGCAAACCATAAAAGATAATGCTACCAGATTTGTAATTATACAAACAGAAAAACCTAAAATTAACGAAGAAGTAAATAAAGCTTCTTTAAAATTTCAGTTAGATCATAAAAGAGGAAGTTTAGCTGCTATTTTAAATGTATTAAGTGATTGTAAAATGAATTTAACCAAAATACAATCGTTACCAGTAATAGAAACTCCATGGAAATATTCATTTTTTGTTGATGTTACTTTTGAGGCTTATAAAGATTATGAGAAAGTAAAAGCAATTATGGAAATAATGGCGGAAGAATTTAAAATTTTAGGAACTTATAAAAACGGTAGAAAATAAAACAGTTATCCTAAAGGTATTTTAGGAATTTATTAAACAAAGATATGATACAACCAGCCAAAAGATTAGACACAGTGCAAGAATACTACTTCTCTAAAAAGTTAAGAGAAGTTAGAGGTTTAGCGGCTGCAGGAAAACCAATTATTAATATGGGAATTGGCTCTCCAGATTTGCAACCACCAACAGAAGTTTTAAAAGCAATCCAAAATAGTTTGGGAGATGCAAGTGCACATAAATATCAATCATATCAAGGGTTACCAGAATTAAGAAATGCAATTTCTACTTTTTATAAGAGCAAATTTTCTGTTGTATCAAATCCAGAAAATGAAATTTTACCTTTAATGGGAAGTAAAGAAGGAATTATGCATATTTCTATGGCTTTTTTAAACGAAGGCGATAAAGTTTTAATTCCAAATCCAGGTTATCCAACTTATACATCAGTTACAAAATTAGTGGGTGCAGAACCGTTATTTTATAATTTAAGCGACGCAACAAATTGGCAACCAAATTTTACAGAATTAGAAAATCAAGATTTATCTAATGTAAAAATTATGTGGATTAATTATCCGCACATGCCAACAGGTACAGATGCAACTTTAGCAACTTTTAAAAAGTTGGTAGAATTTGGAAAAAAGCACAATATTTTAATTATAAATGATAATCCTTATAGTTTTATTTTAAATGACAATCCTATAAGTATTTTACAAGTAGAAGGCGCAAAAGACATTGCTTTAGAGTTAAACTCTTTGAGTAAAACTTTTAATATGGCAGGTTGGCGAGTTGGTATGCTGTTAGGTAATGCAACTTATATAAACGAAGTTTTAAAAGTAAAATCTAATATGGATTCTGGTATGTTTTACGGAATTCAAAAAGGAGCTATAGAAGCATTACAATTATCTGATGATTGGTTTTCTGATCAAAATAAAATTTACGAAGAACGTAGAAAATTAATCTGGCAATTAGCAGATAAGTTAAATGCAACTTATAGTAAAAATGCCACAGGATTATTTGTTTGGGCCAAAATACCAGCAGGAAAAAAATCTGAAGAAGTTACAGATGCTGTATTGTATGATAACGATATTTTTATAACACCAGGTACAATTTTTGGTTCTCAAGGAGAAGGCTACATCAGGTTTTCATTATGTGTAACAACAGATGTAATTAAAGAAGCAATATCAAGACTATAAATTATGAAAAATATATTTTTTATTGGTGTTGGTTTAATAGGCGGTAGTTTTGCTATAGATATAAAAAATAAATATCCAGAGGTTATAATTCACGGAATTGATGCTAACGAAACTAATTTAGACGAAGCGTTAAAATTAGGAGTAATTGAAGAAAAGGCTGTTTTAGATGATGTGCAAAATGCAGACATGGTTGTTATATCTATACCTGTTGATGCTACAGAAAAATTACTACCTACTGTGTTAGATAAAATTTCTGAAAATACACTTGTAGTTGACACTGGTTCTACAAAAAGTGCAATTTGTAAAGCAGTTGAACATCATAAAAATAGACGAAACTTTTTAGCAGCTCATCCAATAGCAGGTACAGAAAATTCTGGACCCAAAGCAGCAATATCCGGCTTATACGTTGGAAAAACGAATATTATTTGCGAAGTAGAAAAAACAACTTTTAAGCTTCAAGAGAAAGCTTTAGACCTTTTTAGAGCTATTGGAATGCGTATTCGTTATATGGATCCGGTTTCGCATGACAAGCATATTGCGTATGTTTCGCACTTATCTCACATAAGTTCATTTATGTTGGGTAAAACAGTAATAGATAAAGAAAAAAATGAACGCGATATTTTTGATATGGCAGGTTCTGGTTTTGCATCTACAGTGCGTTTGGCAAAAAGTTCGCCAGCAATGTGGACACCAATTTTTAAACAAAATAAAGAAAACGTAATAGAATCTTTAGAAGAATACATTAACAATTTACAACATTTTAAAGAGTTGATGCAAAAAGATGATTTCTCTGATATTTTTAACGAAATGGAGAATACAAATTATATAAAGAAAATTTTAAACGGCATAAAATAAAAAGCCACAATAAGTAGAAAAATGAAGAATACAAAAGAATTAAGAACATGGTTGGATGATATGAATTTGCCACATCCACTAGTAATAGCAGGGCCTTGTAGTGCAGAAACCGAAGAGCAGGTTTTAAAAATTGCACACGAATTAAAAGATTCTGATGTAAATTATTTTAGAGCAGGTATCTGGAAACCAAGAACAAGACCAGGTAATTTTGAAGGAGTAGGAGCTTTAGGTTTAAAATGGTTACAAAAAGTAAAAGAAGAAACAGGCATGAAAACCTGTACAGAAGTTGCTAATGCAGCTCACGTAAAATTAGCTTTAGAGTACGATGTAGATTTATTGTGGATTGGTGCACGTTCTACAGTATCACCATTTATTATGCAAGAAATTGCAGATGCTTTGCAAGGTACAGATAAAATTGTATTGGTTAAAAACCCAGTAAATCCAGATTTAGCTTTATGGTTAGGAGGTATAGAAAGATTATATACTGCAGGAATCAAAAACTTAGGAGCAATACATAGAGGGTTTTCAACATACGAAAAATCTAAATATAGAAACATTCCAGAATGGCAATTAGCTATTGAGTTTCAAAATAAATTTCCAGATTTACCATTAATTTGCGATCCTTCTCATATTACAGGTAATAGAGAAATGATTCAAGAAGTTTCTCAAACTGCTTTAGATTTAAATTTTGATGGATTAATGATTGAAACTCATTTTGATCCAGAAAACGCTTGGTCAGATGCTGCACAACAAGTAACACCAACTACTTTAAAGCAGATTATGGAAGATTTAAAAATTAAAAAAGAAACAGAAACAGCAGTAAGTTACAGAGAACCTTTAGAAAGTTTAAGAGCTCAAATTAACGTTGTAGATGATCAATTAATAGATTTGTTAGGAAAACGTATGAAAGTAGCAGACCAAATTGGTCAATTAAAAAAAGATCAAAATGTTGCTGTTTTACAATCACGCCGTTGGAACGAGATTTTAGGAAACATGGTTTTAGAAGGTAGTAATAGAGGTTTAAGTGAAGAGTTTGTTTTAAAAATGTTTAAAGCAATTCACCAAGAATCTATCAATCATCAAGAAAAAATTATCAACGCATAATTTTTGGGCGTTACCACAAGGGTCAGGCTTTCGTTACTCGCTTTTTTGTAAAAAAACAAAAAGAGCTCAAACAAACCACTCAATCCTTAACGCGTAGAGCTAACCTCAAAAGTAAGTTCATTAAAATACAAATCCTTCAAGTTTTAATACTTGAAGGATTTTTAATTTAAATTCGTAATATATTCTTATCTTTGTATTAAAGTCAAAATACTAATGTATTTATAAACTCTATTTAGTTAATTGAGTTGAAAAAATATAATTTACAGATTTCTTCAATAGTTTTATAAAGGAAATAAGTATTAAGTGATTTTAGATAATTAATGCTTATACTATGAAAAAAACAATTATCGTAATATTAGTATTTGTTTCTCTTAAATGTTTTTGTCAAGAGACAAGTTACTTAAAAAAATCAGTCAATACCGTTCAGATAGGTACCGTAGGACTCTGGGTTAATAATGAAACTAAAATAGATAAAGCGTTAGCATTAAGAACTGAAATAGGTTTATTCTCAGAAATTTTTCAAGAGGTTGGTTATTATATTGCTCCAGAAATATCTTTAGAACCTCGTTTTTACTACAATATAGAAAAAAGAGCTAAAAATAAACGTGATATAAATAATAATGCTGCTAATTTTTTTACTATAAAACTTAATTATAGGTCTAATTTATTTGAAGTATCTAATTTTAGAAGTAAAACAGCAGATGTTAGTTATGCAATTATACCTAAATGGGGAATTAGAAGAAATTTAGGTTCAAAATTTAATTATGAACTAGGTGTAGGTCTAGGTTATTTTGAGTTTTTACAAACTAGAAATAACGTTTCTAGTTTTGATGAAGGATTACATTTTGAACTTCATATGCGTATTGGTTTAAATCTTTAAGTATAATTAGATTTTAAATTTATTTAAATCTCACATGCTTAAAAAACATGTGAGATTTTTTTGTAGACTATAATAATTGGAGTAAAATAGGTTTACAGAGTATCTCTTTTTAGAATTAATTCTGCATCTTTGTATTAATGACAGGAATCGTATACAAATCTACCGGAAGTTGGTATCAAGTAAAATCTGAAGAAGGTGTTTTTTATCAATGTAGAATAAAAGGAAAATTCAGAATAAAAGGTATAAAAAGTACCAACCCTATTGCTGTTGGTGATAAAGTGATTTTTGATATCGAAAAAAAGGGAGATGAAGAAACTGGTGTTATCAAAAAAATTTTAGATAGAGAAAACCATATTGTTCGTAAATCTGTAAACCTATCTAAACAAACACATATTATAGCAGCCAATTTAGACTTGGTTTTCTTATTAATTACCATAGATAATCCACCAACATTTACCACTTTTATAGATCGTTTTTTAGTAACCACAAGAGCTTACAGAATAGATACTGTGTTGGTTTTTAATAAAATTGATGCTTATGAAATTGAGCAAAGAGCAGAAATTTTATACCTAAAAGATATATACGAAGCCATTGGTTATAGGTGTGTAGAGGTTTCTGCAACAGAAAATAAAAACGTAGATAAAATAAAAGAAATGATGCTAGGCAAAACATCTATGTTTGTTGGGCATTCTGGCGTTGGTAAATCTACTTTAGTAAATGCAGTAGAACCTACTTTAGATTTAAAAACGAAAGAAATTTCTGATCAACACAAACAAGGACAACATACAACAACCTTTGCAGAAATGTTCGATTTAAGTTTTGATGCCAGAATTATAGATACACCAGGTATTAAAGGTTTTGGAATTGTAGATATTGATAAATATGAGCTGGGCGATTATTTTCCTGAGTTTTTTGAAATGAAACAGCATTGTAAATTTAACAATTGTTTGCATTTAAAAGAACCACAATGTGCGGTTAAAGAAGCCTTAGAAACCGAAGAAATTTCTTGGTCTCGTTATAAAAGTTACTTGCAAATTATAGAAGGAGAAGACGAAACAGAACATTATAGAACAGATATTTGGAACGAAGAAGATAATGAATAATTATGAAAATTGTTATACAGAGAGTTTCTAAAGCAAGTGTTACCATCAATCAAAAAAAAGTTGCAGGTATTAAATCTGGGCTTTTAGTTTTATTAGGTATTGTAAATGAAGATACACAAGAAGATATAGATTGGTTGGTTCGTAAAATCTTAAACCTTCGTATTTTTAATGATGATAAAGGAGTAATGAATAATTCTCTTTTAGAAATTAATGGAGAAGTAATTGTGGTAAGTCAGTTTACATTACAAGCATCAACAAAAAAAGGAAACAGACCAAGTTATATTAAAGCCGCAAAGCCAGATGTGGCTATTCCTTTATACGAAAAGTTTGTAAAAACATTAGAAAATCAATTAGGCAAAACAGTACAAACAGGTCAGTTTGGTGCAGATATGAAAGTAGAATTGCTAAATGACGGACCTGTTACAATTATTATAGATTCTAAGAATAAAGAGTAATTTTTAATGGTTTTTATTGATGTTCATACACATGCTTTTTCTGAAAGAAAAAAAGTATTTTCAATCGTAAATACTTATCCAGACTCTAAAGATTTTTCTAAACCATTTTCAATAGGCATACATCCTTGGTTTATCAAAAAAGAACAATTAGGTAATCAATTGTCTATTTTAGAAGATAAACTACAGTCTAAAAATTGTTTTGCTTTAGGAGAATGCGGATTAGATAAATTAACTGATGTTAATTTTGAGTTGCAAAAAGAAGTGCTTATCAAACAAATTCAACTTTCAGAAAAGTATCAAAAGCCATTAATTATACATTGCGTAAAAGCACATCAAGAAATTATAGCACTTAAAAAAGAAATGAAACCCAAACAAGTTTGGATTTTACACGGATTTAATAAGAGTATTCAATTGGCAGAAAGTTGTGTAAAAAACGGAATATTACTTTCATTTGGAGCAGCTATTATTGCCAATAAAAAATTACAAGAAACTTTTTTAGAATTACCTTTAGCATCTATTTTATTAGAAACCGATGATAATGAAGTTGCAATTGAAGAAGTTTATAAAAAAGCAGCATCAATAAGAAAAATAAATATTGATGAACTTCAACAAGAAATAAAGCAAAATTTTAATACTATTTTTATATAATGAGTTGGTTAGAACGTACCCAGTTATTAGTCCAAGAAGAAGGATTAAAAAAATTACAAAATGCCAATATTTTAGTAGTTGGTTTAGGTGGTGTTGGCTCTTATGCTGCAGAATTTATAGCAAGAGCAGGTGTAAATAAAATGACTATTGTAGATGGTGATGTTTTTGATGAAACTAATAAAAACAGACAATTACCAGCATTAAATTCTACCATAGGAAAAGCAAAAGTAGCTGTTTTAAAAGATCGATTAAAAGACATTAATCCAGAAATAGAATTAACAGTTTTACAAGAATTTTTATCGCCAGAAAGAGCTTATGAAATTGTTTCTAAAGAGTTTGATTATGTACTAGATTGCATAGACAGTATTACACCAAAAGTAAATTTAATAGTGGCAGCAAGAAGAAAAAAGGTAAAAATAATTTCTTCTATGGGTGCAGGTGGTAAATTAGATGCAACAAAAATAAAAGTAAGAGATATTGCCAAAACAAAAAATTGTACAATGGCGAGGGTTTTACGTAAAAGATTAAAAGAGCGCAAAGTAGATAAAGGTGTAAAAGCTGTTTTTTCTGATGAAGTACAAATACCAGCAAGTGTTAAAATTACAGATGGTACCAATTTTAAAAAATCTTATTATGGTACTATTAGTTACATGCCAGCAGCTTTTGGCTTGCAAGCAGCAGCACATGTTGTTAATTTTATTTTAAAAAGTAAATAATAGTTTCCAAGGAAAATAATTTTGTATATATTTGACCTGTAATATAAAAAATCGAAAAATAACTAAATCCAATAAAAATGAAAAAAATAGTTTTATCATTAGTATTAGTAGCATCAGTTTTAACTGCATGTAAAAGTGAAAAAAAAGAAGAAGTAGCAGTTAAAGAAGCTGTAAAAGTAGAAGATAAAAAAGTAGATTTAAATAATGTAGATACATCTATTTCTGTTTTAAACTGGAAAGGTTCAAAACCTGGTGGCGCACATAACGGAACTGTAGCTTTAGAAAGTGGAACTATTTTAGTTGAAGAAGGTAAATTAGTTAGCGGTCAGTTTGTTGTAGATATGAAGTCTATTAAAGTTTTAGATATTCCTGCAGATAATGGTGGAAATGGTAAATTAGTAGGACATTTAACTAATGCAGATTTTTTTGATGTAGAAGTTTATCCAACGTCTAAATTTGTAATTACTTCTGTAGAAGAAACAGAAGGTAAATTGGCTGTTACAGGTAATTTAACAATTAAAGATGTAACTAAAAGCATAACTATACCAGCAACTGTTACTACAGAAAATGGTGTAACTACTTTTGCAAGTGAAACATTTAATGTTAACAGAGCAGATTTTAACGTAAAATATGGTTCTAAATCTTTCTTCGAAAATTTAAAAGATAAATTTATAGATGATATTATAGAATTTTCTTTTGTTGTAAAAACAAAAGCATAAATTATTTAGTTTAATAAATTTTAAATAAAAAGAAACCCAAAACATTTAATGTTTTGGGTTTCTTTTTTATATTGTGGGGACTTTTAATAATTAACATGATCAAAAATCTTACCCCCAAACTATTTTTTTTATTTCTACCTTTTTTAAGTATTTCACAAGAGATAAACCTTTCAGCTTTACTAATACCACCATCATTAAAAGAAAATGCAAATGCAGTAATTAGAGATAATTCTACAGAAATTACGATTGCAGATGTAGATGAAATGGTTGTGGCAAGAAGAAAAGTTGTTACCGTTTTAAATAAGTTAGGTAATAGCTATGCTTCTATGCAAGAAAGTTATGATGATGATACCAAAATAACAAAACTATCTGCAGTAATTTATGATGCTTTTGGTACTAAAATAAATAAATATTCTAGAAACGACTTTTTAGATGTTAGTGCTGTAGATGGCGGTACTCTGTATTCAGATTCTAGAGTAAAATATATAGATTTTACGCCCATATCATATCCTTATACAGTTGTTTTCGAATCAGAATACAAAACAACATCAACAGGTTTTATACCTAGTTGGTATCCAATTAATGGATATTTTTTATCAGTAGAAAAAAGTAACTACAAAGTATACAATCCTAACCATTTTAAAATCAGAAAAAAAGAGAATAATTTTAATTCATATTCTGTAGAAAATACTTCAACAGAATTTGAGATAAATTATACAATGAATAATCAAAAAGTGGTGGAGTATGAGAGTAATGCACCTTTATTTTCTGATATTATGCCTTGGTTATTAGTTGGTGTAAATGAGTTTACTTTAAAGAAAATAAAAGGAAAAGCAAATGATTGGAGTGAGTTTGGTAAATGGCGTTATGATTATTTAAAAAATGGTAATGATAATTTACCCGATGAGGTTAAACAACACGTAATAAGTCTTGTTAAAGGTGTTACAGACCCTGTTGAAAAAGCAAAAATTGTGTACAAGTACATGCAAAATAAAACAAGATATATAAGTGTACAAGAAGGTATAGGTGGTTGGATGCCAATACCTGCTACAGAAGTAGATAAGGTAGGTTACGGAGACTGTAAAGGTTTAACAAATTACACAAAAGCGTTATTAGATGCTGTTGGTGTAGAATCTCATTATTCGGTTATTTGGGCAGGAGAGGATCAAAGAAATATAGAGAAAGATTTTTTTGGTATGCAAGGAAATCATGTAATTTTAAATATACCTAATAAAGGAAATGATATTTGGTTAGAATGTACAAGCCAAACAATACCTTTTGGTTTTTTAGGTGATTTTACAGACGATAGAAATGTATTGGTTATTACACCTGAAGGAGGTATTGTTAAAAGAACACCAGCATATAAAGATGATACAAATTTAAAAGAATCTAAAGCTGTAATACAATTAGAAGCAGACGGAAGCTTAAAGGCTAGTTTAAAAATGGTTTCTAAAGGCCTTCAATACGATGCGGTTTCTTATTACGACACTTTTAATGAAGAAGATTTAATAAAAAATTATAAATCTAACGTTTGGAGCTACAATAATAATTTAGAAATAGAATCTGTTAATTTATTAAATGATAAAGACAAAGTTTCTTTTACAGAAGACGTACAAGCCTCAATTAAAAATTATGCTTCTGTTAATGAACAAGAATATTTATTTAGGGTAAATGTTTTTAATAAAAATAGTTTTGTGCCTAAAAGATACAGAACTAGAAAATTACCTCTAAAAATTTCTAGAGGTTATAAAGATGTAGATGAATATGAAATTATAATACCTAAAGACTATTCATTAACTGTTTTGCCTTCAGAAAAAATACTTAACACAAAATTTGGTAGTTATAAAGTAACTTTTACTAAAGTAAATGATACTACGTTTAAGTATAAAAAAATAATGCTAATAAAAGCAGGGGTTTATTCAAAAGAAGATTATAAACTATACAGAAATTTTAGAAGAAGTATTTCTAAATCAGAAAATTTAAGAATTGCAGTCGTAAAAAATAAATAAGCATGAAAAAAATTACACTATTACTATTATTATTAAGTCAATTATCAATTTTAGCACAAGATCATAAATTCGGTAAGGTCTCTAAAGAGGAAATAGAAGAAAAATTTTATCCTTTAGATTCTACGGCCGATGCTGCTTATTTATTTAGAAAAAGAAGAACTTATTATATGTATATATCTAATAGGGGCTTCCAGTTAACAACAGAAATTCACGAAAGAATTAAAATTTATACAAAAGAAGGTTTTAATCAGGCAACAAAATCTGTTGCTTATTATGACCCAGAAAATGGAGAACCACAAACTGTAAATTCTATAAAAGGTTACACTTATTTTTTAGTTGATAATAAAGTAGAGAAAGAAAAACTTACTAAAAAAAGTATTTTCGAAGAAAATAAAAATAAGTATTATAGTATAAAAAAAATTACAATGCCCAATATAACAGAAGGCTGCGTAATAGAATTAAAATATACTTTAACTTCTCCTTATACTAGTTCTATAAACGATTTGCAATTTCAGTTTGGTATACCGGTTAAAAGTTTAGATTACCGAGTAGAAATTCCAGAATTTTATATTTTTAATAAAAGAAGTAAAGGGTATTACACAATACCAATGCAGCAAGAATCTAAAACCGGAAAAGTTGGTGATACAGATTTTAGGGTAGATGTTTTTACTTTTAATGGAGATAATATACCTGCATTAAAAGATAATGAACCATATGTAAGTAATATAGATAATTATAGAGGTAGCATGAAATTTGAGCTAACTCAAGAAGATTTTTTAAGAATAGGTGGAGATGTTACAACATACTCTAATTCATGGGAAGATGTTAGTAAGAAAATTTTTAAGACATCTAGTTTTGGTGCAGAATTAAATAAAACAGGTTATTATAAAGATGAGTTAGAAGAAATATTGGCAACAGTTAGTTCAGACTCACAAAAAATTATAGCTATTTTAAATTTTGTTAAAGGTAAAGTAAAATGGAATGGTTACAATAGTAAATATACAGATGTAGGTGTTAGAAAAGCATTTAAAGATAGAGTTGGTAATGTTGCAGAAATAAATTTAATGTTAACATCTATGTTGCGTTTTGCAGGTTTAGAAGCCAATCCTGTTCTTGTAAGTACTAGAGCAAATGGAGTGCCGGTTTTTCCTACTTTAGATGGGTTTAATTATGTAATTTCTATGGTAGAGTTTAATAATGGAAGTTATGTGTTATTAGATGCAACAGAACCTTTTAGTTTGCCAAATACATTACCAGAAAGAACCTTAAATTGGAATGGAAGAAAAGTTACTAAAGAAGGTAATTCTTCTTGGGTAAGTCTTAATACATCTATATACGCAGAAGAAGATAATAACTTATCGGTAAAAATTTCTGAAGACTTAATTGCTGAAGGTATAATGAGGTCTAAGTTTAAAGATTATAGTGCTTTAAGTTATAGAAAAGATTATAATCACCTTAAAGAAGAAAGTGTAATTACCCAATTAGAAGAAAATTATAATATAGAAATAGATGGTTTTAGAGTTAATAATAGTTTAGATATCTCTAAGCCTATTTTAAGAATTTTACAATTAAGTAGCGAAGATTTAGTAGAAGAAATAAATGGTAAACTATATATAGAACCTTTGTTATTTTTAACATCTCATACAAATCCTTTTAAGTTAGAAGATAGAAAATTTCCTGTAGATTTTGCTACTCCATGGAAAAATAAAAACAATGTATCTATAACTATACCAGCAGGATATAAGGTAGAAAAACTACCAGAAACAATAGCAATAGGTTTACCAGATAATCTGGCTGTTTTTAAATATGAAATCACTCAAAAAGGATCTGTAATTCAGGTGATTTCAACTTTACAAATTAATAAAGCAGTTATAATACCTCAGTATTACGGAGCTCTAAAAGAGTTTTATGGTAAAATGGTAGCTAAACAATCAGAAAAAATTATTTTTTCTAAAATATAAACTTTTTAAGATGGGAAGCCTAACATGTTTCCCATACCAACTGTAAAAAGCCAGCAACCATAAATACTATGTTCTATAGATACAAGTAAAGTAGAATTTGTTTTCTTATAAGTAAAAGTAAAAAGAATTCCACCAATAAAAGTAAGTAGTAAAACTAAAGCCTTTTTAAATAATAAATGTGCCATAGAAAATAGAATAGCATTCATTAAAATCAACATTTTTTCATTGCTAAATAGCATTTTATATCGTTTAAAGAAGAAAGTTCTATAAATTAATTCTTGTGGATAAACAGAAAAAATAGAATAGAAAAGTAAAATAAGTATCCATAGTTTAGGTTTGTTTAATACTACGTAAAAAAGATTATTTGCGTCTGTATACCAAACAAAAAAGATGGTTGTTATTACAATTAAAAGAAACTTAACCAAGGTTGTTGTCCAAAAAGATTTCCAGTTAATGTTTTTTCTTATTTTAAAAATATTGTTTTCTGTTTTTAATAGAATATATAAAGTGTATACAAAACCTAAACCTCCAATAATAAGTTTTAGTATAGAAGAATAGTTAAAAATAAAACTAACAGGAATTAAAATAAAGAGTACTATTAGTTCTACATATTTGTAACGAATATTTTGCATTTGATGGTTGCTTAATTTAGAATAAAAACACAAGTAAAATATGTTTTTTATTTCTTTAGGTTGATTTTTCTTTTAGAAAGAAAAGAATATTTTTTAGAAAAGAGAACATAAAAATAATAAATTGTTACAAAAACAAAGTATGTAGTATAAATTACTTAAATCAATTTTGTATAAAACTTAGTAATATCGTAACATTACAGAATGAAAATTTAATTATATGGAGAGTAAAAATATTACACCAACAAAACCGCAAGACGAAAATATTATAGAAAATAAAGAACTTAATATTTGGGAAGCTCTAATACCTGTTTTTGCATTAATTGCAATGTTATTCTATAATGTTTTTTTTATTTATGGAGATGATGCTTTAAGTGGTAGTAATCAATTTATCTTATTAATGGGTGCAGCAGTAGCTGCAATTGTTGGTTTTAAGAATAAGGTTTCTTATAAACAAATGATGGAAGAGGTTTCTGAAAATATAAAATCTACTTCTGGAGCTATTTTAATATTATTAATGGTTGGTGCTCTAGCAGGAACTTGGTTAATAAGTGGTATTATTCCTTCTATGATTTATTATGGGTTACAAATTTTGAATCCAACTATATTTCTAGCAGCTTCTGTAATTATTTGTGCAATTATATCTATAGCAACCGGAAGTTCTTGGACAACCTCTGCAACAGTTGGTATTGCTTTAGTTGGTATTGGTAATACATTAGGTATTTCTGCTGGTATGACAGCAGGAGCCGTGTTGTCTGGGGCTTATTTTGGTGATAAAATGTCTCCATTGTCCGATACAACAAATCTTGCGCCTACAATGGCTGGAGGAGATTTGTTTACGCATATTAAATATATGTCATTAACTACCATACCAACAATTGTAGTTACATTATTGATTTTTGTAATTATTGGCTTTTCTATAGAAACAACAGGTACGCCAGACGTGTCAGATAAATTAGCTGCAATAGATGCCGCTTTTAATATTTCGCCTTGGTTATTTATTGTTCCTGTAACAGTAATTTTTCTAATTATAAAAAAGACAGAACCTTTGGTAGCTTTGTTAGTAGGTACTTTATTTGCTGGTATAGTAGCTATAATTGCCCAACCAGAAATAGTAATGAATGTTGCTGGTGCAGATACAATAACTATAAAATCTGCTTATAAAGGGGTTATGAATGCAATTACGGTAGACTCTGCAGTAACAACTACTAGCGAAGAATTAAATGACCTGTTTTCTGCAGGAGGAATGAGCGGAATGTTAGGTACAATTTGGTTGATAATTTGTGCAATGGTATTTGGTGGAATTATGGATGCAATTGGTGCTTTGGCAAGAATTAGTAAAGCTTTGTTAAGTTTAGCATCTTCTATTTTTGGCTTATTTGCAAGTACAGTAGCAAGTTGTTTAGCTTTAAATATAACAGCTTCAGACCAGTATTTAGCAATTGTAGTGCCTGGTAAAATGTTTAAAAAAGCTTATGAAGATAAAGGCTTAGCGCCAGAAAATTTAAGTAGAACTTTAGAAGATTCTGGTACTGTAACTTCTGTTTTAATCCCTTGGAATACTTGTGGAGCTTATCAATCTGGAGTATTAGGAGTCTCTGTTTCAGAATACTTTTTCTATGCTATTTTTAACTGGTTAAGTCCGTTTATGACTTTAATATTTGCTGCTTTTAATATTAAAATTAAGCAATTAGTAAAAAAATAAAAAAGTGATTGTTAAAGCAGTTATTTCTGATGCTGAAAACCTTACAGATATTGCTTTAAAAAGCAAAGCTTATTGGGGTTATTCTAGTGAGTTAATAGAAGGTTGGCGATCAGACTTAACAGTTACACCTAAAACCATACAAACATGCAACGTATACAAAATCTTGGCAGATAAAATGGCTGTTGGTTTTTATGTGTTAAATAACCCTAAAGATGATTTAATTAAATTAGAAATGTTGTTTGTTTTGCCTCTTTTTATAGGTAAAGGAAAAGGGAAAAAGTTATTAACGCACGCAGTAGAAAAAGCAATAGAAACTAAAGTAAAAACAATAGAATTAATTGCAGACCCAAATGCAATTCCTTTTTATAAATCTCAAGGTTTTCTAGAAAAAAGCAAAGTTGGTAGTGCTATTTTGGACCGTTTTTTGTCTTTAATGCAAAAAGATTTAAAACAATAGAAATTAATAAAAGTAACCACGGACTTCCGTGTACAAAAACATCAAACCAATCATCAGTTTTCATTCCGTTTTCTGCAGAAAAAGCATTTCCACCTAAAATCCAGTTAATTTTACCAACAATATGTGGCGGATTAAAAGGTGCTAATCCTAAAGTTAAACTAGCAAATAAGAAAATTTTCCAATTCTTTTTAAGTAGGTTTATCATGTTTAGATTATCTATATAAACCAGTTCCAAACTAAACCAAAACGAATCGTAAAGTCTCTATATGGATAATTTGGTGCCGAATAATAATTTTTAGGAGTAATGCTAGAAGTTACATTATCAATCTTAAAAAATAAACGCGTTCTTCTTACTTGTGCATTAAAGAAAACATCTAAAGAAGGAAAACCAATTTCTTGTGTGTTTTGTAAAGTAAATTCTGCTAATAAAGGATTGTAAGCATTCATTTTATACTTTGTAAAATATTTTAATGTAGCACCAATATTTACTAACATAGGTTTTCCTTTAAACCAATAGTCTTGATAATAGAAAGTATTTCTTGAAACGATTTCTGGTACTCTAAAAACAGAACTACCGCTACTTACATTTTGATACATTACTGTATTATCTAAAGCAAACTTTTTATATTTAAATTCTTTATTAGCTTTTAATTTTAAATAGACAATTTGGCCATCAAACTGAAGAGGTTTGTTGTTTTCACTAAAATAAGTGTAATTATCTATATTGGTAAAATTTAGTGTTGCATTTATCCAATTAGAAGAAAGTACAAAACCTAAATCTCTAGTATTTATATTACTAAAGTTGTTTTGCCAATTGTAATCATCATATTCACTTTGGTGTAATAAGGTGTTAAAATTAGGAGATTTAGAACTTAGTAATAAGCTGGCTTTAACACTTAAAACACTGTCTTTTTCATATACAGCTTCGCCTTTTAAAAAGTTACCAGATAATCTACTATTACCAGGTGTTATAGATACATCTGCATTTAATTTAAAGTTTTTAATTTTGGCATTCCAATCTGCACCAAAAGAAATTGCACCTCCTTTTAATTTAATTTTATCAATAGTACTGTTACTGTTTAAAATAGTATCGTAGCCGTAAGTGTATTTGGTAAGATTTGTTTTTGCTTTAAATTTACCAAGAACATATTTAGAGTTAAATTCTAAATTAAATTCGTTATTAAAAATAGTGCTTTTTGCTTTTTTGTCATTTGCATCAGCATCATTTATTTCTCCAAAAATATCGGTTGTTTCTGTTGTTTGTATAAACTCATAAGTCTTAGATTCATTCGTTAAAACATGCCCGATTTTTAAATTACTAAAATCTTTTTTGTTAATAGTATCTTTACTAGCAACTAGTTTGTAACTATGTTCTATGTACATTCTACCAGAATCAAATTGATTTTCTGCATCATCTAAATTAACATCTAAATAAGATCTTGTTGTGTAATCAGGGTCATTACTTTCAAACTTTTCTATTTCTGTATCAGGTAAACCACCGCTTTCTTGATTAAAAAAGTCTTGAGAAGTAAAATGTCCTCGAATTTGATATTGTCCTTCTTTGGTTATATAATGGAAACTACTTCTAAAATTACCATTACTAGATAAAGATCTTCTGTAAGCACCTAAAGAACGTAAACCTTTGTAAGACATTGCTACGTTTAATCTTTTAGAAAAATTTACGGTAAAAATTGCATCAACAACTTGCCCTTGTTGTAAACCTGTTCTGTAAGTTATTTCTGTAGTAGGTGTTGGTACTTCGTAATATTTTATTTCATCAATATCTAAATAACTAAATTGTTTTGCTGTAAAACCAATATCCGGAAAAAGTTTTACATTGCTAAAATCATACCCTAAATTAGTAAAGGTTTGTCCTTGGTTATGAAAATCTAAAAGTTCAAAATTATCAGTTCTTAAATAATTAAACTTATAATCTTTTTTTATAGATAAAGTAGTATCAATATAAGTGGTGTCTCCTTGGTGAGAAAAAATTTTGTAATCTGTATATTTTGTTTTCCCAGATAAAATAATCTTTTTTTCTCCAGAATTAATAGAGTCGTTAGCAGTAGCATTTACATTCATTATCCCACTGTTAAGTTCTCTTTGAGAAAAAGCAGTATTAAAACTTAATATAAGAGATAAAAAAAGAAAAAATTTTAATGTATTCATCATAAACTATAACAATCGCAAATGTAAAATAATTAAACGGAAATTGTTGTGAATAATTATGAGGATATCTGTTAATTAAAATTAAAAAGATTTCATTTCTTTGCAATATGTTAGCATCCAATTTTAGTGGTTTTACTTTAGAGGCAGGTACAGATGAAGCGGGCAGAGGCTGTTTATCTGGTCCGGTAGTAGCTGCGGCAGTAATTTTACCCAAAGATTTTACCCATCCGTTTTTAAACGATTCTAAACAATTATCAGAAAAAAAAAGAGATTTATTGCGCCCTTTTATAGAGCAAAATGCTCTTGCTTTTGGAGTTTCGTTTGTTTGGCAAGAAGAAATAGATAAAATTAATGTTTTGCAAGCATCTATAACAGGTATGCACAGATCTATAGAAATGCTAAAATTAGAGCCAGAATTTATTATTGTAGACGGAAATAAATTTAAAAATTATAAAGAAATTCCGCACAAAACCATTGTAAAAGGCGATGCAAAATACCTAAGTATTGCCGCAGCTTCTGTATTGGCAAAAACATATAGAGATGAATATATGGCAAAAATTCATCAAGAATTTCCTATGTATAATTGGCAAAAAAATAAAGGTTATCCAACCAAAGAGCACAGAAATGCTATTAGAGAATTTGGTGCAACAGATTATCACAGAAAAACATTTAAACTATTACCAGAACAAATAAAATTAGATTTGTAATTTTTTTAGAAGCTATTTCCTGCTTTCACTACTCGCTTTTTTTGTCTAAAAAGCCAAAAAAGAGCTCAAACAAACCGTTCAATCAGGGCTAGGCTTGTTTATAAACTTTACAGATTAATTTCTAATTATTTAAAAAGTTCAACTATTTTTACGCTCCAAAATTTAAAATGATGATTAAAAAAACTAGAGCAGAAATAACCAAATGTATTTTACATAAAGTAGCCAATAAATTTAACAGCGGGCAAAATGTTTTTTCTGAAGATTTAATTCGTTTTGATCAAGAAAGTTACGATTTAATGAAAGGGTTTTTATTAAAACCTTTTGGTTCTTTAACACAAAGTTACCGTTTTACAAATCATGAAGATATTCGTTTAAACGAATTAAATAAGTTTACATCAGAAATTTTTAAAGAAGAAGAAAGTTTTGTAGAATATTCTAAAAGCATTGTAAACCATTTGTTTGAACAATCTAATTCTGCACAAATAAAAACTGGCGATGTGCTAGTTGTTTTTATAGAAGGTATAGAATATAAAGATGTATTAACAGAAGCCGTAGGTATTTTTAAAATTGAAAATAAAGTAGACTTTTTTCAAACTTATTTAGATGACAATGAGAGTTTTGATGTTGTAGTTCAAAAAGGAATTTCAACAAAAAGATTAGATAAAGGTTGCTTAATTTTAAACACTTCTGATGAAGAAGGAACCGTTGTTTTTTCTGTAGATAATAATAATTACGATGCACAATATTGGAGTAAAAACTTTTTATCTGTTAAGCTAGCAGATGATTATAACTCTCATACACAAAATTATTTAGAGATGTGTAAAGAGTTTTCTGAAGAAGTAATAAAGCCAGAATTAGGTATGCATGAGCAAGGTAATTTTTTAGCAAATACCGTAGATTATTTTAAGGAAAACGAATCTGTAGATTATGCTACGTTTAAAGATGAGGTTTTTGAAGATGATAAGCATAAAGAACAATTTGACGAATACAAAAAACATTTTGAAAATTTAAACGATGTTTTGGTTAGAAATAATTTTGATGTTTCTGGTGTTGTTTTAAAGAAAGAAAAAAACAAATTAAAAACAGAAATTAAGTTAGATACCAACATCAATATAAAATTAGATGTAGATGCACCAGAAGCAGCATCAGAATATTTAGAAAGAGGTTATGATGAAGAAAAGAAAATGAAATATTACAAAGTATATTTTAACGAAGAAAAATAAATTTTAGATAAAAAAAATCCTGCAAAAGCAGGATTTTTTTTATAGTGACACAATAAATTCTTCAACTTCAAACAGCGTTTTAAAATGCTTCAAAATTTTTTGTTTTACCTCTTCTAAATCAACTTTTTTGTTCAATTCTGCTTCCATAGAAGTAACAGCTTTTCCTTTAATTCCACACGGAATAATATTATCAAAATAACCCAAATTAGCATTTGCGTTTAAAGCAAAACCATGCATTGTTACCCAGCGAGAAGATCGGATTCCCATAGCGCAAATTTTACGAGCAAACGGAGTGCCAATATCTAACCAAACACCAGTTTCGCCTTCGCTTCTTGTACCTTTTATACCATATTCTGCAATAGTTAAAATAATAGCTTCTTCTAAGAAACGTAGATATTTATGAATATCAGTAAAAAAATTCTCTAAATCCAAAATAGGATAACCTACAATTTGTCCCGGTCCGTGGTATGTAATATCTCCACCACGATTTATTTTATAAAAAGTAGCCCCTTTTTCTGCAAGCTGTTTTTCGTTTAGTAATAAGTTGTTTAAATCTCCACTTTTTCCTAAAGTATACACATGAGGATGCTCTACAAATAAAAAATGATTGTTAGTAGGTTGTTGTAAATTATTTCTTCTATTGTTAATTTTTACATCAACAATTTTTTGCAGTAAATCAGACTGAAAATCCCAAGTTTCTTTGTAGTCTTTATTTCCTAAATCTGAAAGTAGTATTTTTCTGTTCATAATATCAATTGCAAAGGTAAATAAATCGTTATATTTGAGACCACATATTTATATTTTTAATATCATTTTATGAGAAATAAATCACCCTTTTTTCTATTAATAATTACTCTTTTTTTTAGTGTTAATAGTCTTATGTCTCAACAAATATGGAATAAAGTTGATAAAGCAAATTATCATTTTCAAAAGAAAGATATTTATCAAAAAAAGCATTTTCCATCAGATTATCAAATTTTGTCTTTAGATGTAAATTCATTTTCAAAGAATTTAAAACAACAATCTAAAAGTCAGAATCAAATAATAGAATTACCAAATGCAGACGGAACTTTATCTAAATTTAATGTAAAAGAAACCTCTAATTTTGAAGAAGGTTTGCAGGCTAAATTTCCTAATATTAAATCGTATTCTGCCCAAGGAATAGATGATCCAACGGCAATAGCTAAAATTAGTATAGGTACAGATGGTTTTCATGCGGTTGTTTTTTCAGGTAATAAAGGAACATTATATATGGACCCTTATTCTAAGGATAATCAAGACTTGATAGTTTATCAAAAAAGCAGTTTAAGTAAGGTTGATGATGATTTTAAATGTGAGATAGAATCTTCAGTAGAAAAAGAGGTTACTATTTCTGATTTTACAAATAACGCAGATGATGGAAAGTTAAGAACATACAGATTGGCATTAGCTTGTACAGGAGAATATGCAGATTTTCATTTAGGTGAAGAACAACAAAATATAGATGATGATGCTTCTGATTCTGTAAAAAAAGAAGCTATTTTATCTGCAATGAATACATCTATTACAAGAATTAATGGTGTTTTTGAAAAAGATTTAGCTATAAAATTGGTTATTGTAGATGATAATGATAAAATTATTTTTTTAGATGCAGATTTAGATGGAATGTCTGATGCAGACCCAAATACTTTAATAAATCAGGTTCAAACAATTTGCGATGCTCAGATAGGAGATGCAAATTATGATGTTGGCCATGTATTTAGTACTTCTGGTGGTCAGTTATCTGGTTTAGCAGGTTTAGGTGTTGTTTGTGTTACTGGCCAAAAAGCAAGAGGGGTAACCGGTTTGGGTTCTCCTGTCGGAGATCCTTATGATATAGATTTAGTAGCGCATGAATTAGGGCATCAATTTGGTGCAACACATACCCAAAATAATGATTGTAACAGAACAAGTTCTACGGCTGTAGAGCCAGGTAGTGGATCTACCATTATGGGATATGCAGGTATTTGTTCTCCAAATGTTGAAGAAGGAAATTTAGATGGAAATAGCGATGATTATTTTCACGCAGTAAGTATTGCTCAAATTTGGAGTGTTATTGAGTCTTCTGGTAGCTGTGCTGTTTTAACAGATACAAATAATACAGCTCCGGTTGCTAATGCGGGTTCTGATTATATTATACCTAAGTCTACACCATTTAAGTTATCAGGTATAGCAACAGATGTAGACGGGTTATCTAGTTTAACTTATAATTGGGAGCAATTAGATAACGAAGTTGGAGCAATGCCTCCAGAAAGTACAAATTCGGTAGGTCCTATGTTTAGATCTTTGCCATCAAAAACATCACCAGAACGATATATGCCAGATTTAGCAACTGTTATCGCAGGTAATATATCTTCTACTTGGGAGGTTTTACCTTCTGTAGAGAGAGATTTAAGTTTTTCTTTTTTAGTGAGAGATAATAATGCTGGAGGAGGAAGTACAGCAAGAGATGATATGATTGTTTCTGTAACAGATGCTATTCCTTTTACTGTTTCAACTCCGAGTTCTGCAGTTACTTGGGATGTAGGTTCTGTACAAACAATAAACTGGGTTAAGGGGTCTACAGATATTGCTCCTATTAATTGTGCTACAGTAAATATTAAATTATCAATAGACGGAGGTTTAACGTTTCCTATTACAATTAAGTCTAATACACCAAACGATGGTACAGAAGAAATTGTAATACCTAATAATGCAACATCTTCTGCAAGAATAATGATAGAGGCTGCGGACAATATTTTTTATAATGTAAGTAGCACAAATTTTACAATTAACTCTACAGAGCCAACTTTTATAATGGAAAATACAACAGGTTCTCAAATTACTTGTAATACGGAAAATGAAACTTTAAGTTATAATTTAAATTTTGATTTTATAAATGGTTTTACAGAAAATGTAGTTTTATCAGCAACAGGTCAACCTGCAGGAGCAGATGTTACATTTAGTCCGTCAACAATAAATTCAGATGGTAATGTAACAATGCAAATTTCTGGTTTAAATGCAGTAACACCTCAAATTTACACTATTAATGTATTGGGTAGTTCTAGTAGTTTAAATCAGAATATAGATGTAGAGTTAAATGTAACAACATCTAACTTTAATACAGTAAGTTTATCATCACCAGAAAATAATTCAATAGAAGTAGATATTAATACAGAATTAAACTGGTTAGAAGATTCTAATGTTTTAAGTTATGATGTTCAGGTTGCTACAGATAGTAATTTTTCTTCTATAATTTCTAGCGGAAATGTAACAACTAATAGTTATTCTTTAACCAGCTTATTGGGTGATACTGTTTATTATTGGAGAGTAAAACCAAAAAATGATTGTGGAGAAGGTAGCTTTTCTGAGGTTTATAATTTTAGCACATTAACACCTTCTTATTGTTTGTCAACTTTTACAGACGAGTTAGGAGGAACCGAGCATATAACAAACGTAACTTTTAATGATATAAATAATGATTCAGGAAATAATACCATTAATGGTTATGAAGATTTTACATCAATTAGTACAAATGTAAAAAGAGGAGATATACATCAAATTAGTGTAACTTTTGATACAGGGGGTTATAGAGATCAATGTTTTGTGTTTATAGACTGGAATCAGGATTATGTTTTTGATAATGATACAGAAATGTATGATTTAGGTGAATTTGATACAGATATTGCAACAGCAACATTAGATATTGCAATACCAGAAGATGCAAGATTTGGAGAAACTAGAATGAGAGTATTTATAGAATATTACGATAATAGTTATGTACCTGGTGGAGGTGCTTGCGATGTAGACCATGTTTCGGAATGGGGTGAAACAGAAGATTATACTATTGTTATAGATAATACCGCTTCTGTTGATGATTATGGTTTTGATGGATTCAATTTATATCCAAACCCAACAGAAGGAGAATTTACTTTAAGTTTAAAAGCTGTAAATGCAGATGAGGTTTCTGTACAATTATTTGATGTTAATGGTAGGTTGATAGATGAGAAAAATTATTATAATACACTAACAGATTTTTCTGAAAGAATTTCTTTTAATAAAGCATCTGCAGGTTTGTATATGTTAAAAGTGATAAATGGAGAGAAACAAGTTGTTAAAAAATTAATTATAAGATAGCTTAAGAAACTTACAGATAAAATAAAAAAGCCAAATCAACAATGATTTGGCTTTTTTATTTCAGTAAATTATCGGAGATAAAAGTATTAAATTTCAATGTAGTAAAACATATTAGCTCTTTCTTTTAAAGCTAAAGACAAAGTTATAGATTTACTTATTGTGGTATTATTGTAGTAATTTAAAAATTTTATTCAATTAGATTTAGTTGGAAATATTACTATAAAAAAACCACCCTATATAGGGCGGTTTTTTTAGCAAATATAATATTACCAACCTGGATTTTGTTGAGAAGCTAAGTTCTCATTACTAATGATGTCGTTAGAAGGAATTCCCCATACAAATTGATAATCCCCAGCATCTTTAGATAATGTATTGTAATTAGGACCAATATTAATGAAATCTAAGCTTTGAGGATCAGTTCTTGTAAATCCTTCATCCCAGCGTTTTAAGTCGTCTAATCGGAACCCTTCAAAAGCTAGCTCTCTAAATCTCTCATCTTTTATTTCATTTAATAAAGTTGTACCTGTTATTCCTGTTAACGGAGGAAGGTTTCTTGCTACTCTTAGTGTATTTAATGGAGTTAAAGCATCTCCAGAAGACATAGCGGCTGCTTCTGCTGAAATTAAATACATTTCTGCAATTCTAAATACTTTAGGAGCGTGTGCGTAGTTAGTTGTTGCTCCAGTAAATAAAGTAGGGTTTCCAGGGTATTTATTAACTAGCATTATGTCAGAATATGTACTTCCTTGAATAAGTATTTCTTTACTGTCAAAAAAAGTATTTTTTCTAAAATCTGCATCATCAAATTTGTCCAACACCCATTGAGAAGGAACAAAATCTGGAGTAAACATGCCTGTACCAGCACTGAAACCAAGGTAAATACTGTTAGTGCCTGGAAGTTCATTAGGAGCGCTTACAAAAGATTGCATTATAATTTCTTGAGAGTAATCATTAACCCACATATCATCTAATTCTGATTGACTTGTTAATAGCGGGTAGTTTCCTGAGTTAATTAATAAGTCTGCAGCAGTTTTAGCGCCAGACCAATCTTGCATATAAAGTTTTACTCTAGCTTCTAAAGCTAAAACAGCGTCTGAAGTGAATTTTGTAGCTCCAGCTTCACCACTTACCGAGCTTAATCTAGATTTAGCTTCATTTATATCACTTAATATTTGATTATATACTTCTTCAATTGTACTTCTAGATGGTCTGTAATTTACATCGTAATTCAAGACTAAAGGCACACCTAGGTCAGAGCTAGCTGTTGAAGGGTTGTATGCTTTTGCAAAACGTAAAACTAACCTGTGGTAATAAAAAGCTCTTAATAAATAAGCTTTTCCAATCATTTGATTAAGATAAGTTTCTTCTTCAGGGCTGGTAGTCTCTATAGTAGGGTATCCTTCTAAAGCTACGTTAACATTTCTTAATGAAGAATAATAACCTTGCCAAACTGAAGCGATTGTTTGGTCGGTAGATAAAAAACCTTCCCATCTATGAGGGAAGCCATTTCTATTACCATAATCTAAAGTGGCATTTAATTGATCTGCTTGTACGTCAGTTACATAAGTGTTTACGCCGTAAACTCGAGCTCTAAATGTAGAAAATAATCCATTATCCCAGTTTTCGGCATCTGCTATTGTTTTAAATGATTGTGTTTGCTCAATACTATTTGAAGGAAATCTGTCTAAATTATCGTCACAAGATATTGTAGTTATCAGTAAGAATGATAATAAAATAATATTTTTTATATTTAATTTTTTCATTACGTTTTATTTTATAGTTTAATATCTACACCAAATGTAATTTGTTTTGTGTTTGGATTAGCACCTAACGATATGTTAGAATCTACCTCAGGATCAGGTCCTGTATATTTGGTAAAGGTTAATAAATTACGACCAGTTATATATAGATTTAAAGATTTAAGAAATCCATTTTTTGGTAAAAAATCAGTAGGTACTTGGTATCCAAATGAAATATTCTTCATTCTTAAAAAAGATGCATTTTCAATTAATCTTGAATCAAATTGTGTAAATTGATAATCTGTAGAAGGGTAGGTTGTTACATCGCCTGGTTGTTGCCAATAATCAAGAACATCTTTAGATTGGTTAAAACCTCCAAAAACGGTAGGGTTTTCAAAGAAATAAGCATCGTTGTTAAAAAGGTATTTACCACTAGAAAAAGAAAAGTCAACTTGTAAGTTAAACCCTTTATATCCTGCATTTAATCCAAAACCACCATTTACAGGAGCGTATCTGCTTTGACCTGTGCTTTGTTGTAAATCGGCAGCGTTAAATACGCTAGTTACGTTGTTAGGGTCTTTAGTTGTTTTTGTAATATCGTCTCCAGGGACATACCATTCTGGTGCACCTGTTTCTGAGTTTATACCAGCAAATATAGCGCGGAAAAATGTTCTAGGTTGTCCTTTTATCCAAGAAACCCCTGTATTAGGAATTATCCAATAATCTCTATCTTGGAATAACTCTATGATTTTTTCTTTGTTATAGTTGAAAGTTACATAAGGAGAAATATGTAAATCTGAGTTTTTAATTATATCAAAATTTAGAGTTATATCTACTCCTGCATTTTCTAATTCACCAACATTAGATGTTATGCTGCTCCAACCAGTTGTGTAAGGTTGAGGGACATCAATTAACATGCTAGTAGTTCTTCTGTTATAATATTCAACACTTAAAGTTGCTTTTTCGAATAATCCAAAAGTTAAACCTGAAGTTAATTTTTTTTGCTCTTCCCATGTTAGTCCAGAGTTTCCAGGTGTTGTAAGAAACCAACCTGTATTTCCTTCATATACACCTGTACCAACGCTAGCTAAACTTTCGTAATTTCCAATATTAGAATTTCCACTTGTTCCGTAGCTTGTTCTAAATTTTAATTCATTAAGCCATGTAATGTCTTGCATAAAATCCTCTTTTTTTATGTCCCACATTACACCAGCAGCCCAAAAGTTAGCATATTTATTATCTTTACCAAATCTAGAAGAACCATCTCGTCTAAAAGATATATCTCCATAGTATTTTTTATCATAATTATATTCTAAATTAGTAAAATAAGAACTAAAGATATATTGAGATTCGCTGTGATTAACGTTTCTGTTGTTAGGTCCTGATGATAAGAGAGTTAGTCTGTCGTCATTTTGTCCTGCAGAATATGCGTAAAAATATTCATAATCATTTTTTATAGTTTCTTGACCAGCGATTAAACTGAAATTATGTATATCTTTTAAAGAATAAGAGTACTGTAATGTATTGGTAACGGTGGTGTTAATTATTCTTGAAAAATTTTCAGAAGAATAACCATTGGCCAAAGAACCAATATAAGAAGGTAGTCTTTTTGAAGAGTTTCTTGAGTCGTAAAACTCTATACCAGCTTGAGTTTTTAGAATTAAATTTTCTATAGGTTCAACTTCTATAAATGCTGTAGGGTTAACTTGAACTTTATTAGTAACACTAGGAAAGTTGTCAGCCAAATATCTAGGGTTATATCTACCCCATCCAGGAATAACGCCTTCTATATTATCACCATTTTCATCATACGGAGAATAGAAAGGTTGTGCCAGTAAAGCTAAACCTCTATTTGTGCTATTGCTCCCGTAATTATTTGTTTGAGTTTCGTCATAACTGAAAGAAAGGTTTGTTCCAAATCTAGACCAATCATTGATTTTAGAATCAATATTAGCTCTAAAAGTATACTTGTCATAATCAGATCTATAAGCTAAACCTTCTTGATTAAATAAACCTAACGATACATAATAAGTAGATTTTTCACTACCTCCTGAAAATGCAAGATCAGCCTGTATGGTTGGAGCGTTTTCTTTATAATAATACTTATACCATTCTGTATCGTGCCCATCAGCTAATAATGCATCAACTTGTTCTTGAGAACGATAACCTGTGGCTAACCAGAAGTCAGTTAGTTCTTTAGAGTTCATAAAGTTTTCGTAAAAATCAGTGTTTGCTATATTAGATACTCCATATTGAGTAGAAATATCTATTGTATTTCCATTTTTAGAACCTTTTTTTGTTGTGATTACTACCACTCCATTTGCTGCTCTAGAACCATAAATAGAAGTAGCCGATGCATCTTTTAATATGGTAACTGATTCAAAATCTCTAGGGTTAAGAGAAACTAGGGTTCCAGAACGAATTGGCACACCATCCATAATAATTAAAGGAGTTGATCCTGCTCCTAATGAACCGTTACCATGTAGTCTAAAACTAGGTGTAGCTGATGGTTCTCCAGAAGAAGTATATACTTGAAAACCTGCAACTTGCCCTTGTAGGGCATCCATAACATTTGCTGTAGGTCTGTTTACTATAGTCTCGGTTGTAACAGCTGCAGCTGAACCAACTATAGAACTAACTCTTTTTTTAGAACCATAACCAACAACTACAACTTCTTCTAAAACATTTGCGTCCTCAGTAAGTGATAAGTTAATTACGTTTGATTTACCTACTTTTCTTTCAGTAGTGGTATACCCTAAAAATCTAAAAACTAAAACATCTCCTATTTTAGCTTTTATAGAGTATTTTCCATTAAAATCGGTTTCAACACCAGAAGAGGTGCCTTTTATAGTAATACTCACTCCTGGTAAAGGGTCAGGGCCACTTTTAATGGTCCCTGAAATAGTTTTTTCTTGTGCAAAAGATATTTGCAGAAGAAACGCCATAAATAGCGTTAGAATTCCATGTGATTTTGTTTTCATTTTTGATAAATATTTGGTTTGATTATCTCAAAATTCATGAATTATTATTTAATTAACAATTTTTTTACTTTTAATTTCATTAAATTAGGTAAGAATTTAAAAGTTTTTAATATTGGTTGTTGAAATTGTGATTTTAATAATTTTAAGGATTTAAAATGTTAAATTGATATTGGTATTTTTAGTGTTTTTGTTAAAACGTTGTATTTATTTAAATGAAAAAGTAATCTTGTTAAATTTGTTTTCTAATTAAAATTTCTTTAAAAATGTTACTAAATGAATCTATTTATAGGCGTGGAAAAGAGGTGAATTTAGTTTAAAGTGTTTATTTTAAATATAATAGTATCAATAACATAATATTTCTATTGTTGTTTACAGGGTGTTATTATTACTTCTTTATAAAAATATATAAGTCAGCTTAATTTTTAATTTAAGAGAAACAAAAAAGGCAGTAACTAAGTTACTGCCTTTTTTATATTAATTAAATGAAGGTTTTATTTCTTATCCTAAGAAAGGGTATTTGTAATCTGTAGGTGTTACAAAAGTTTCTTTTATTAAACGAACAGATGTCCAACGTAATAAGTTTTGTGCAGAACCAGCTTTATCATTTGTACCAGAAGCTCTTGCGCCTCCAAATGGTTGTTGACCAACTACAGCACCTGTAGGCTTGTCATTAATATAAAAATTACCAGCTGCATTTTCTAATGCTTTAGATGCTTTTTCTATAATATATCTATCTGTAGATAAAATAGCACCTGTTAAAGCGTACTCTGTAGATTCATCAACTAATTTTAAAGAAGCTTCCCACTCTGCATCTTCATAAATATAAACCGTCATAACTGGTCCAAATAACTCAGTTGTCATCGTTTCAAAAGTTGGCGATTTTGCTAAAATAACCGTTGGTTCAATAAAATAACCAACAGATTTATCATAATTACCACCAATAATTACTTCTGCATTTTCATCAGCTTTTGCTAAATCTATATATTTTGCAATTTTGTCAAAAGAACCTTCGTGAATAACTGCGTTTATAAAGTTTGATGGATCTTCTGGAGAACCCATTTTTAATTCTGATGTTTGTGCAACTAAATGTTCTTTAACTTTATTCCAAATAGAAGAAGGAATGTAAGCACGAGAAGCTGCAGAACATTTTTGACCTTGAAACTCAAAAGCACCTCTTGTTATTGCAGTAGCAACTTGTAAAGGATTTGCAGAATTGTGAGCCCAAATAAAATCTTTTCCACCAGTTTCTCCTACAATTCTTGGGTATGTTTTATATGTATGAATATTTGTACCGATTTGTTTCCATAATTCTTTAAAAACAAAAGTAGAGCCAGTAAAGTGTAATCCAGAAAAATCTGGTGATGCTAAAACAGTATCTGTAATCATTACAGGGTCTCCATAAACTACGTTTATAACTCCGTCTGGTAAACCTGCTTCTTTAAATAAATCTACAATTACTTGTGCAGAATATGCTTGGTGATCAGATGGTTTCCAAACAACTACATTACCCATTAAAGCAGCCGCCGCAGGTAAATTTGCAGCGATTGATGTAAAGTTAAAAGGTGTAATTGCATATACAAATCCTTCTAAAGGTCTATACTCAACTCTGTTCCAAATTCCTGGTGCAGAAGCAGGCTGATCTTTAAAAATATCAGTCATATACTCTACATTAAATCTAAAGAAATCTATCATTTCACAAGCAGCATCAATTTCTGCTTGATGTACATTTTTAGATTGAGCAATCATAGTTGCTGCATTCATTTTAGCTCTATAAGGTCCAGCTAATAACTCAGCCGCTTTTAAAAATATAGAAGCTCTTTCCATCCAAGAAACAGAAGACCAAGCTTGTCTTGCAGCTAAAGCTGTAGAAATTGCTGTATCTACGTGAGATTTATCTGCAGTATGATATTGACCAACAATATGTTGATGATCATGAGGAGGTGTAATGTTTTTTGTGTTACCTGTTCTAACTTTTTCTCCGTTAATATACATTGGTACATCTACATTGCTACTAAACATTTGTTTATAAGTAGCTAATAATTCTTCTCTTTCCGGAGAGCCAGGAGCATATCCTTTAACAGGTTCATTTACTGCTTTAGGAACATTAAAAAATCCTCTTGTCATTTTGTATGTTTTTAAAATTTTATCGACTAATTTTGGAGTTCAAAGTTACAATTTTTGTTTCAATAAATTTAGTGAGTTTTTGGAGTCTTTTGTTATAAGAAGTTTAAAAATTGTCTCTAAATTTAAATTTTATCATAATAATACTAAATATGTGTACCGTTACTTATCTTCCTTTAGGAAATAATAATTTTATTTTAACCTCTAATAGAGATGAAACTCCGTTAAGAAATACAATTTCTCCTAAAGAGTATTTTGAAGATGGTGTTAAATTAATGTATCCAAAAGATGAGCTAGCTGGAGGAACGTGGATTGGATTAAGCGATAAAGATAGAATGGTTTGTCTTTTAAACGGAGGGTTTAGAAATCATATAAAAAAAAGTTCTTACAAAATGAGTAGAGGAATTATTGTAAAAAAGATTTTATCTTCTGATGATGGAGTTGCTTTTATTAATAATTTTGATTTTACAGATGTAGAGCCTTTTACTTTAATTTTAGTTGAATGGAAAAATGAATTAAAAACGTATGAATTAGTTTGGGATGGTTTATTAAAGCATTTTAGAAAATTATTGCAAAAACCAGCAATTTGGTCTTCTTCTACTTTGTATACAGAAGAAATGAAAGAGTTAAGAAAAGATTGGTTTGCAAATTGGTTGTTAGAAAATGATACTTTTAAGCAAGAGAAAATTTTAGAATTTCATCAAAATGAAACACTTGGGAATGTTGAGGTTTCACCAAAAATGAAGAGGGATAATGTAGAAACAGTGAGTGTTACATCGGTAGAAAAAAGAACATCAAAAATAGATATGAAATATTTAGATTTAAGAAAAAGTACACAAAGTGTTACTTTGTTTTAATAAGTATTTTTGATTTAAATAAAAAAGCAGCTATCTAGTTTTAGATAGCTGCTCTTGTTTAAAAGCTTATTTTATTATTATTTTC
Source organism: Polaribacter sargassicola (assembly GCF_021991835.1). Taxonomy (GTDB): domain Bacteria; phylum Bacteroidota; class Bacteroidia; order Flavobacteriales; family Flavobacteriaceae; genus Polaribacter; species Polaribacter sargassicola. Next base: position 320,309 of record NZ_JAHDAU010000003.1, on the reverse strand, counting down.
TTAACGGTTTTTTGTTTGCCGTTATTTATTTCTACAAAATATAAGCCACTATTAAGTAAAGACAAATCAACTTCTTCTACTGCATTATTGGTATTTAATTTTGTGTTTAAAACTTGTTTGCCAATAACAGAGTATATTTTTACTGTATTAAAATCATTAGAATCTCTTTGTATATAAAGGGTTTTGTCTGTTACAGGATTAGGATAAAATTTAATTCCTAATTCATCTGCATTGGTATATTCATCCGTAGATAAAGAAGAAGGACCGTAAAATTCTATTTCGGTAACAGCTGTCCAAGCACTTTCTCTAGAGTCTCCTGCACTGTTAAATCTCCCAAAACCTATAAATTTAACATAACGAGCATCTACATCTACCTGGTATTGATTAAAATCGGTTGTGTTTGTAGCTGTAAATAATAAATCTCCAGAAGTTGGTAAAATCATTGAAAAATCACTAGACTCTGTACCTGTTGTAGATACCCATATTTGGACTCCGAAAGCATCGCTTTTATTGGTAGTATTAAATTGAATTAAATTAAGGTGTTCTTCACTTCCTAAATCATAAATAACATATTCTCCGTCACCTTTATAATCACCAGAAAGAATAGAACCATCGTCTGCAGTCCATTCTGTATCTAAATCTTTATCTAAAGAATTAGTAGCAACTTCATCTTTAGAGCTGTTTTCTTTAGAAAAAGAATGTACAGTTACTTTATCAGTTTCTAGGCCTGTTCCTGTATTTATTAAGGTATAAATATCGGTTAAATCGGCTCCTTTCTGTATCACTGTTAAGGTTTTTTCTAAATCATCACCACCTTCTACTTGTGTAAATGTTACAGTACCAGTTCTGTTTGTAGGTTCTGTATTTTTAGTAACTGTAACAGAAACAGTTTCATTACCTGTACCAGATGTAATATCTATAGATATCCAATCGTCATTAGAAGCTGCAGTCCAGCTTACATTAGCTGTAACTGTAACATCATAGCTAGCAGTTTCTGCGGGTAAAATAGATAATCCACTTATATTTAAAGTTTCTACAGCTTGTATGGTACAATTACCATCTGTTATAGAATTACCCGTGTAATCTGTAAAACAAGCACCAATACCATAACCTACCATATCATCAGAAATTGGTGTGTTAGATGTTGTATTTGCACCTTTTCCATCAGCTCCTGTAAATGTAAATATTTCTCCATTTGCAGTTGCTGTAATGCCTGTTTCTTCTGTAAATCCATCAGTTGTAGCACCTAAAGAAGTGCCGGTAAATACGTTGTTTGTGTAAGTTAATCCCTTACCAAGGTTATTAAATGCAGTATCGCTATCACCAGAAATTACATCAGTTAAATTGGTGTTTTCCGCTTGAAAATAAATTAAATTATTTGCAACTGTACCCGTTGGGTCTGTAGAACCTTTGTCTTCATTATAAAATAAAGGTGCATTTGTATTAACAATAGAATTGTTAGATACGTTAATGTTTGATGTTTGTTGATATCCGTTAGATACATCATCAGAACTACAATCAATATCAGCATCTTCATTACCTCCTAAAAATGTTATTCCGTTATTCCATTTTGCATTACTATTTACAGCAATACAATCTTGTATGTAATTGTTGGTTATTGTATGGCCACTATCAGTAATTCTAACACCGCCAGTACCATCAACGTTTTCACCTAAAAAAAAGTTTCCATCAACAGTTGCATTAGATCCATGACGGAGTACTAAAGAGCCTCTAGATCTTCTAAAAGTGTTATTGGTATAAGTGTTTCCTTTACTTTTATTGGTGATAATTTCGTTTTCACCATCAGCCTGAACAAAATAGTTATTGCTAACTGTAGCGTTACTGTTTACCATTTGATAAGAACTTGTACCTATACGAATAGTTTCGCTATCGCCAGCATTAGATAAATCATCTCCATTTGCTTTTTTACCATAAAGTTCACTTACTTTTTCGAAGTTATAAAAGTAGTTGTTGGTAATTGTATGTCCTACTTCTAAACAGCTAGTATTAATTTCTTCTTCACCATCTTCTACAGGAGGAAAAGCATTGTAAGCATATTCTCCTAAAACAATTGCACCAGCACTTACTTTGTTCATAAAAGAACAGTTAGTTACTGTATTGTAAGTACCGTATAATACTACCCATCTGTGTTTAGGTATCTGTTCATCTGCTAAATCTTCTGCTAGTTCATCTGGTTCTATGCCAAGTCCATCAATTACACAATTTTGAATGGTACTGTGATGTGCGTAATCATTACCGTTTCTAAATTCTATAAAATTACTGGCTCCGTAACCACCTTTCCAATGAAATCCGTCTACAATTAAATATTCACCAGTTGCAGTTTTTACACCATCTTCAGAGTCACCACCTATCGTTAGTCTTGGTCCTCCTGTAAAAATAACACCACCAGGTGTTTCTGCTCTAAAAGTTACAGGGTTTTCTGCGGTACCAGAACCTAAAAACCGCATTCTTTCATCGGTGTCATAAACACCATTTTTTAAAATAATTACATCTCCTGGTTGGTAAATTACATTTCTTAAATCTTCTGGGTCGTCAATGTTGTAAGTGATGTTTTGAGAGAAGGAAATTTTGGTAATTACTAACAATAATGTGAGGGCAAAAAAATACTTTTTTTTCATGTTATTAGTTAATTTTTTGATATGATTAATAAAAATAATTTGGTTAACCAATTTGGTTGACCAAATATAACGATTAGATTAATTATAATCAAGGGTATTTTTTTTAAATTTATATGTAAAAAACAGGTTTAAAAATTAGAATAATGCAAAAGAAAGTAATCCTACAATGGTTATTCCTATACAAGAAATGAAGAAGTAAGTAGTGTTTAAGAAACAAAATTTAACAAATGTTTTAAGATATCCTTGTTTGTAAAAATTTTTCATTCCTAAAAAAAGATAAATTAAAAACAAGATTGTAAAAATCCAAAATTTTGGATTTATTCTAAAAATTTCTAACAAGAAATAAATAGAAATTAACATGAAAAACACGGTTTGAGTGTGGAAAACAAAAATTAAATGATCTACGTACGTGTATTTTTTTCTAATATAAAGTAGCTTTAGAAATAAAGTAAAGAAAGGTAAAAATATAAAAAGCGCGATAGAACCATAAGAAAGCATTTGATTTATAAATTGTTCTTGGCTGTCTTGTTGGTCCATAAAAGTATTTAAAACTTTTGCTCTGCTGTACAAGAATCTATTAAAAAATGTTTTTTCTGAGTTTAAACTATCTAAAGCAATATCTGTTTCTAAATTAGGGTGTTCTTTTTGAAAACTAATATAATTGTCTATTTGTAAATTGCTAAAATTTATTTTGTTTTTACTAACAGTTTTGGTGCTGTCTTTTGCATCTTCTATAGCTTTGTCTACAATTTGTTTTCTTTTAATTGAATCTATAGGAATCCAAGTGTTTTTTAATTCGTTATTTATTGTGGTTCTTAAAGAATCTATATCAATATCTTTTGCGTTTTCATTATCATCAAAAGTTATTAAGTTTTTAGAATTTGTTTTGATGTTTCCGTTTTTAAACTCATTAAATTTATCTAAGGTTTTATTAAGACCGAGAATTAAAAAGAAAATAATTGAAATTGTTAAATAGAATCTAAAAGGGTTTGTATAGCGTTGCCTTTTACCATCAATATAATTTCTAGAAACTTTGCCTGGTTTTGTTAAAAGAGGTATAATGGTTTTCCAAAACTTAGCATCAAAATTAAACAGACCGCTAAAAATTTCTTGAATAAAATTATAAAAGGTTATTCTACTTCCTTTGTTTTCTTGTCCACACTCTGGGCAAAATTTTTCGTGGCCTGTAAAAGGATGTCCACAGTTTAAACATGCGGGATCTTTTATAATTGTAGCTTTATTTTGAGATTTTTTTAATTTAATAACAGTAGGGTTGTTAGTTGAAAAGTTGGTATTATTACTTTAAATTGCTCGTAAGTATCTAAGTTTATCATAGTATAAAACCCTTTCATAGCTCCCATGTTAGATTCTAAAAAACAACCAGAGCTATATACATAGGTGTCGTTTGGTTTTAAAATAGGTGTTTGTCCAATAACACCTTCTCCGCTTACAGTTTCTGTTTTATTTAAAGAGTCATAAATTTCCCAAAACCTATCAGTTAGTTTTACTGTGTAAGAAGATTTGTTTTCTATGGTTATTACATAAGTGTATGTGTGGTACAATCTATTGTTTCTATAGTTTGTACCATTATAATTTGTTTTAACAGAAATTTTTATCCCTTTCGTTATTTTAGAAACCATTACGAGTAAAAGTAGTTTTTTTGTTTAAAAACTACAAATGATTTTTTTCTATTTATTATAATTTAAATAGCACAAAAAAAAGACTAAAAATTTGTTGCTTTTAATAAGGTAATTTAAAGTTATAAAATCTCTTTTGTGTAAAGTTTACCCGGTTTATTTGTAGTTACTCATTTTTTTACTCAAAATTTTTAATGCTGAAAAAAAGATTTTAATTGAATTTAAATTTCTGATTTTTAGTTATTTAATTGTTTTGTTTTAATCGGTTTTATTTGATGGCATGTTTATTTCTATGTATTTAACCGTAGAATAATAATTAATCTTATAAAAACCCAAAAAAATGAAAAAATTAGTTTTAACAGTGGCTGTAGTTCTATTAACAAGCAGCGTTTCGGTATTTGCTCAATCAAACAATAATCCTAAAGAAATTGCTTCTGTAATTGTAAAAGAAGAATTTAAAGAAATTACAATTAAAGAAATGCCAGAATCAGTTGCTAATGCAATTTTAAAAGATTTTCCTAAAGGAGCTGTAACCAAAGTATATGTAAACGAAAGTGAGCAGTATAAAATTGCTATTACAGTAGAAGAAACAGAAAAGATTCTTTATGCAGATAAAGAAGGTAATTGGTTGAAGAAAGAAGATATAATTACAAGTACAATAGAGTAATTATCAAACAAAAGATCTTCAAATTCATTTTTAACAAGAAAAAAAATAAATCATGAAAAAATTAATCTTAACAATAACAGTAGCAATTTTAACAAGTGGAGTTTCGGCAACTTCATTAGAAAATAAGTATAGCAAAAACTTTAATAAGGTTGTTGCTGTAGTTACCAATAGTGAGTTTAAAGAAATTGCTTTAAAAGAATTACCAGATGCAGTTGTAGATTCAATTTTAGAAGATTTTGCAGCAGCAATTGTAACCAAAGCTTTTGTAAATGATCAACATCAATATAAAATTAAATTTATGATTGATGATGAAACTAAAAGTTTTGTTTATGCTGATGAAAAAGGAAATTGGTTAAATAAAAGAAAAGTGAAAGATCTTTAAAACAAGATTTTAAACACAATTTTTAAAAAAGTAATTAAAAAAAACAATATCATGAGAAAATTAATTTTAACAGCAACGGTAGCAATTTTAACAAGTGGAGTTTCAGTTTATGCTATAGAAAATAATAGCCTTAATAATATCAATAAAATTACAACACTTTCTGTTGATGATGATTTTAAAGAGATTAATTTAAAAGAATTGCCAGCAGCTGTTACAGATGCTATTTTAAAAGATTTTGCAGCTGGTACAGTAACAAAAGCGTATGTAAATACAAGCGAACAATATAAAATATCAATGATTGTTGATGAAAAAGAAAAAGTTGTTTTTGCAGATAAAGAAGGTAAGTGGTTAAAAGAAGAAGAGGTAATTGAAGAAAAAGTAGAAAGATTAAAGATTTAAAAGTCTTCCGTTTCAGTTTTTCAAAATTTCAAAAAAAGAAGAAAAGATGTTTTTTAATTAAAATGTCTTTTTTTTTGTTACAATCAATGTTATCTTAATATTTTTGTAAGAAACGTATAAGCTTTATGAAAGGGATTTTATTAGTAGAAGATGATGTAGCTTTCTCAGAAATGTTAAAGCAATTTCTTAAACGACACAAATATGTTGTTGAGGTAAGTTATAATATAAAAAATGCGTTACAGCAATTAAAAAACCAAAAATACGATTTGGTTTTTACAGATTTACGTTTGCCAGACGGAGATGGAATTACTTTGTTAAAACAGATAAAAAAAAGCAAAGATCCTGTGCCGGTTGTTTTAATGACTAGTTATGCAGAAGTATCTACTGCTGTGCAAGCAATGAAACAAGGTGCTTTTGATTATATTTCTAAACCTTTTAATCCTGATGAGGTTTTAGAAGTTATAAGTAATGCTTTAGAAGAAAAATCTGATAATAGTACTTCAGTTTCTAAAAAGAAAGAAGAAAAAACAATTAATAAGCCATCCACAGATTTTATAAAAGGAATTAGTAGTTCATCAAAAGTTCTTTATGAATATATAGATTTGGTTGCGCCTACAGATATGTCTGTGCTTATTACCGGAGAAAGCGGTACCGGAAAAGAAGTAGTTGCCAAAACAATTCACTTAAAAAGTTCTAGAAAAGACAAGCCTTTTATACCTGTAGATTGTGGTGCAATTCCTAGAGAAATTGCGTCTAGCGAATTTTTTGGTCATAAAAAAGGTTCTTTTACAGGCGCAAATGATGATAAAATTGGTCATTTTGAATCTGCTAATGGAGGAACATTGTTTTTAGATGAAGTTGGTAATTTAACTTACGAAAACCAAATACAATTACTAAGAGCTTTACAAGAAAGAAAAATAAAACCAATTGGTAGTAGTAAAGAAATTAATGTTGATATTCGTTTGATTACCGCAACAAATGAAGATTTACTTTTAGCGGTAGAAAAAGGAGATTTTAGAGAAGATTTGTATCATCGGTTAAATGAGTTTTCTATAAAAGTACCTAATTTAAAAGATAGAAATGATGACTTAATTTTATATGCAGATTTCTTTTTAAATAAATCTAACCAGCAGTTAAACAAATCGGTTGTTGGTTTTTCTAAAAGTGTATTAACTATTTTTCAAAACTATCAATGGCCAGGTAATTTAAGAGAGTTGTCTAACGTAATAAAAAGGGCAACTTTATTAACAAAATCAGAAATTATTGATGTTAATGTTTTACCTAGCGAATTGATTGCTGTAAAAGAAAATAGCGCTACGTTATCCAATAAGTTTTCAACAAAAGAAAACGAAAAAGTACTTATTATAAATGCTTTAGAAGAAGTTGATAATAATAAAACTAAAGCAGCAAAATTATTAAACATCACCAGAAAAACACTTTATAATAAAATGAAAGAATACAATCTTAACTAAGATAATTTTTTAAAGATTTTATAAATTCGTTTAAATGATGTTCAAAATCAATAAAAACATCATTATCAAAAGTGTTTGTGGTTTCAAATAGCTCTAAGTGAGGTATAATGGCTTTAACTTCTAATTGCTTAAACATGCTAAGCATTTTATGACTTGTTTTGTTAAGTAAAACAACATCGTTATTTTGTTCTGCTTTTTTTAATAAATCATAATTGTCAAGTGTGTCTTTTAAGAAAATTTGCAATGTTTTTTCTATTGCAGAAACATCGTTATTTAAAAAAGAATTTAAAGTTTTAATGCTAAAACCTTTTGTGTTTTTTTTGTTTTTGATAATGATTGATTTAGAATCTGCTGAATCAGCATTAAAAAAACGAGATAAAATATTTTGAAGTTTATTAGAATCAAATGGTTTTATTAAAACTTCAGAAAAACCACTTTTTATCAACTCCTCTTTAGAAATATTTGCACGTCCGGTCATGGCAAATATTGGTTGTAAATTGTATGATTTTGTCTTTTTTAAAACTTCCATAAAATGGATACCATTCATTTTTGGTAGTTGAATATCTGTTAAAACAAAATTATAGGCTATTTTATCAATTTCTTTAATAGCTTCTTGTGCGTTTTCAAAAGTGAAAGTTTTAATCTTAAATTGTTTTAAAAAATCTTCTAGAAGTTGTCTAATAGCATCATCATCATCTATAACAATCGCTGTTAAGTTAAAAACAGGAAGAATTTTTTTAGTTTCTTCTGTTTTTACAATCGGTTTTTCAGATAAAATAATTGGTGTTTTTAATGTAAAAGTGCTTCCTACATTTAGTTCGCTTTCTAAACTTAGAGTACCATTTAGTAATTCTGCTAATTTTTTAGAAATGGTTAATCCTAAACCAAAACCTTTAATATTGTTGCTTTTGCTATTATCAGCCTGATTAAAAGCTTTAAATATTTTGGCTTTTTGTTCTTTACTAATACCAATACCAGTATCGCTTACAGAAATTTCTAAAGAATTTTTATCTGTATTTTTATTTAAAAAACTAGTTACGGTAATGCTGCCTTCGTTTGTAAATTTACAAGCGTTAATAATTAAATTAGATAAAATTTGCTTTGTTCTAAAAGGATCTCCAATAACAAGGTTTTTGATTGTTTTATCGTGATTGATAATAAAATTAATGGGTTTGTTTTTTATGATGCTTTTTGCATTTAAAACAATTTCATTAATACAGTTTTCTAAATTAAACGGAATAGATTCTATGTTTATATGACCATTTTCTAGTTTAGAAAACTCTAAAAGATCATCAACCAATTGTTCCATATAACTAGACGATTGTCTAATATGATCTATGTAATTTTTGTCTTTTGTATTTTTTGTTGTTTTTTGTAATAATTCACTAAAGCCAGAAATGGTGTTTAAAGGTGTTCTTAAATCGTGACTTACCATAGAGATTAATTGCTCTCTACTTTTTAAAAGTGATGTGGTTTTTTTGTTGGCTTTTTCTAATTGATTACGATATTTCTGTGTTTTCCAATAATCGCTTAAAATAATAATCGAAAAAATAATTATGATGATAAAACTGATTCCTGCTGCAAGTAAAATAATTTTTCTACTCTGGTTTAAAGTTTCTTCTCGCTGTTTATTCATGCTACTTGTGTAGAGAATAATGTCATTTTCTAAATTACCTAAAAGTTCATGAAGTTTTCTAGAAATAGTTAAATCGTTTTCTATCAATTCATTTTGTTTTCTTTGTAAAGACAGCCGTTGTTTTATATTTTTACTTTGTGCTTTTTTTAGCATGTCTCTAGAAACAGAAACCAAAGAATCTATTTTTTTTTGCTCTATATTATTAATAGAATCTTTTGGTATATATTGGTTTAGTTGCAGTGCAAAATCTTCTAATTTAGCACGAGTTTCATTGTCAAAAAGTAAAGGATTACTTACAAAATCATTAATAGTTATTTTAACCAAAAGAGAGTCTATAGAGCTTAGTTTACTTAGGGCATTGTTTATAGATTCATCAGAATTATTGTTCTTGCCTAAGTTTTTTAGATCTATAATATTCTTTAGTTTTTTGTCAATAATTAACTTAATGCTATCTAAAATAAATTCTTGAGAATTGTTAGCAATAATAAGTTTTAATGAATCTATTTTTGTTACTAATTTTTTATTTTCATTTAAATATTCATTAAATTTTTGTTCAGAATTAAATTGAAGAGCAGCTCTAGCTAAACTTTCATTTTTGTAAATATTAGCAATTAAAGTTCCTGTTTTTACAATAATATTTCTGTCAGAAATATCTTGTTTTTGTGTTTGAGTAAATGTTTTTATTTCAGAAAGCACTAAAAAACCAGAAATTGTAGCTAAAAAACCAAGTATAATATAACCTATTAAAACCTTAAAAGTAAATTTGTTTTTTAGTGATTGCATAAACTACAATTATTTATTTTGATTAAAATAACCAGTGCCAATGCCAACTACACGTTCGTAAAAACTACCAAAAGGCTTGTAATAAACAATAACAGTATATTCATTTTCTGTTTGATAAAAAGATCCATTTATTTCGTTAGCATCTATTTTCTTATTGCTATCAAGTGTAACGTAAGTATAGTTGTAAAAACCTTGTTTAAGTAGTAAGTTTCCGGTGTAAGTTCTTGTATTTTCATCGTATTGCATTTCGTTTTCATCAGTAAGATTAAAATCGTTAAAAGCCCCGTAAATGTATACTTTTTTGTTTGCAAAAGGTGTTTCTGTAATTAATGAAAAATGCATAGAAGCGTAATCTGCTTCAGTTGCAGAGTCGTCTGCTTCTATGGTTCTAATTACAAATTGACCATTTATATCTGGGTTGTAAACGTAACCTTTAAAAGGATTGTAGGTAAAAGGATATATATAATGATGATAAATATCTTTTTTGATGATTTTTGCAATGTTTAAACTCTTATTGCTGATTAATTTTGTGTCAAAAAAAGTGTACTCATTTCCTCCCCAAAAATTAGTTTTGTTTGTATAAGTATATAATAATTGGTTTTGCTTAAAAAATGTAGGTTGTATGTTTGTTATTTTTTCATTCCAATTATTGTTTTTTAAAATTACAACATTAATTTCTTGATTTGGATTGTTAATTTTTAAGTTAGGATGATTTATAGAAAACTGAACAGTTTGTTGTGTGTTTAGTGTTTTTGTATTTCTACTTCTTTCAACCAGAACTCCCGTTGTTACTAGGTTTTCGTACAAAACAAAACGTTTTGTAAAAATAACTTCATCATAACTATTTAAAACAGATAAAAGGTAGTTTCCGCTTTTTGTAATTACGGTATTTGTATTGGGTATTTGTACAGAATAATGCTTGTAATTTTGAAGCGTGTTAAAAGAATTAGTAACATCGATAATTGTGTTTTGATTAAAACCATCTATGTATTGGCTAGACGCCAACCTACTAGACTCCCAATTATGCGTCATATGTTCTATTTTATATTGATAATCTTTACTGTCTGCATCTAAATCATCAAAAGATAATTCTAAAATAGTACCAAGCGGAACAATAGAAGAAAAGCTATCTTCTTGTAAAGGTCGTAGTTGTATCGATTTTATATTTTGAGAAATTAGATTAAAGCTTAAAAATATAAATATCAGTATAAAATTTTTTTTTCTCATTTAACAAAAATAGTATTCATTTTTTTGAATAATTAAAATTTTAAGCCAAAATTTTTAACTAAAACGATTTCAATAAAAATAATAATTTAGAATTATTATAAATAAGAAATTTTACCCAAGATAAAAGTTAAAATATTTCTTTCATAAATAGCAAAAAGCCTAAATTTGCTTGATTTTTTATGATAACTAACAATTCCAAATTACTATGTCAAAAGACATTCGTATTAAAAAAGGCTTAGACATTAAGCTTGTTGGCAGTGCAGAAAAAACAACTACAGCTATTACTTTAAGTAGTGTTTATGCAATTAAGCCAGAAGATTTTCACGGAATTATACCTAAGCTTATAGCTAAAGAAGGAACAGAAGTAAAAGCTGGTGAGGCACTTTTTCATTCAAAAAGTGACGAACGTATTTTATTTCCTAGTCCGGTTTCTGGTAAAGTTGTAGAGGTAATTCGTGGGGCAAGAAGAAAAGTTTTAACAGTTAAGATAGCAGCAGATTCTACACAAGAATTTAAAGATTTCGGCACTAAAGATGCAACAAAGATGTCTGCAGAAGAGGTTAAGGATTATTTATTTGCTTCAGGTTGTTGGCCATTTGTAAAGCAACGTCCTTATGATGTGGTTGCAAATCCAAATCAAGCACCAAAGGCAATATTTATTTCAGCATACGCAAGTGCACCTTTAGCGGCAGATTTAGATTTTACTTTAGCAGGCAAAGAAGCAGAGCTGCAAGCAGCAATTACAGCTGTTTCTAAGTTAACAGAAGGTAAGGTACACGTTTCTGTAGGTGCAAATTCTAATTCTCCTTTATCAAAAGTAAGTGGGGTAGAGTTGCATAAAGTATCTGGTCCTCATCCATCAGGAAACGTTAGTACTCAAATTGCACAGATAGATCCTATTAACAAAGGAGAAGTTGTTTGGGTAATAAGACCACAAGATTTAGTTATTATTGGTGAGTTGTTTTTAACTGGTAAATTTAATGCTACTAGAACAATTGCTTTAACAGGATCTAAATTTAGCAAACCACAATATGTAACTGCAATTGCAGGAGCAACTATTGCAGATATTACTGCTAGTAATTTAGATAGTGATAATGCAAGAGTAATTAGTGGTAATGTGCTTTCTGGTAAAGAAGTAAAAGTTGATGATTTCTTAGGTTATTATGATAACCAAGTTACAGCAATTCCAGAAGGTGATGATTATGAGTTTTTTGGTTGGAACAAGCCAGTTTTTAATAAGATATCTACATCTAGAGCGTTAACTTTCTCTTGGTTAACACCAAAGAAAAAATACGATTTAAATACAAATACAAACGGAGAGCATAGAGCATTTGTTGTTACAGGTTCTTACGAACAAGTTTTTCCTTTAGATATTTATCCAATGCAATTGTTAAAAGCATTTATGTATAAAGATTTAGATGAAATGGAAGCTTTAGGAGGATACGAAGTTGCTCCAGAAGATTTTGCACTAACAGAATTTATTTGTGTATCTAAACAACCTCACCAAAAAATAATACGTGAAGGTTTAGATTTAATGAGAGAAGAATTAGGATAAGATTATGGGCTTAAAACAAAATTTACATAATTTAAAAGAAAAATATAAAGGAACAAAGATGGCTCCTGCGTTTAACGCAATTCATACTTTTTTATATTTACCAAATGATGTTACTCACGGAGGAACACATATAAAAGCAGCAGACGATTTAAAGCGTACAATGAATATTGTAATTATGGCTTTAATTCCATGTTTAATTTTTGGGATGTTTAATGCAGGTTTTCAACACTATGCAGCTATAGATAATTCTTTAAGAACAGATGTGTTAGCAAACTTTTTTACGTTTGATAACCTTTGGATAGGAATTATAAAAGTATTACCACTAGTAATTGTTTCTTATGCAGTTGGTCTTGTTGTAGAATTTATTTTTGCAGTAATTAAAGGACACGAAGTAGAAGAAGGTTACTTAGTAACAGGTATGTTAGTACCTTTAATTGTACCAGTAGACACACCATTATGGATGTTAGCTGTTGCTGTTATTTTTGGAGTTGTAATAGGGAAAGAAGTTTTTGGTGGTACAGGAATGAACATCTTAAACCCAGCTTTAACAATTAGAGCATTCTTGTTTTTTGCATATCCTACTTGGATGTCTGGAGATAAAGTTTGGGTACATGATGCAGTAAATAGAGTAGGTACAGCAGATGCAATATCTGGAGAAACTATTTTAGGAAGCTATGCGCAAAGTCAAGAAGTAGTTTATTCTACTTGGGATAAGTTTTTTGGATTTATACCAGGTTCTGTAGGAGAAACATCAACATTCTTAATTCTTTTAGGAGCCGCATTTTTAATTTTTACAAAAATTGGAAGTTGGAGAATTATTGTTTCTACATTTTTAGGAGCAGCAGTAATGGGTTTCATTTTTAACTTAATAGTTGGCGCAGAAATTATTACAGAATCTAGTAAGTTTTACGGATTAATGAATGCCCCTTGGTGGGAGCAATTATTAATTGGTGGTTTAGCATTTGGAGCTGTATTTATGGCTACAGATCCTGTAACAGCAGCACAAACAAATAAAGGAAAATGGATTTACGGTTTCTTAGCAGGTTTTATAGCAATTATGATTCGTGTATTTAACCCAGCCTACCCAGAAGGTGTTATGTTAGCAATCTTGTTAATGAATGTGTTTGCACCAACAATAGACCATTACGTAGTTCAAGGAAACGTAAAGAAAAGATTAAAACGTACTAAAGTTAAAACTGCCTAATTATGAGTAAGAGAACAGATAGTAATTTATATACAATAATTTTTGCCGTAATTATGGTATTAATTGTTGGTTCGTTATTGGCATTTTTTGCATCGTCTTTAAAACCAAATATCGACGAAAATAAAAGAATAGAAAAGCAACAAAACATTTTATACGCAATGGGCGTTAACGAAAATGATGAATCAAGTGCAAACTTTGTTTCTACAGATGTTGCTGGTGATGAGTTTGCAAAATACATTACAAAGCAAATTGTTATACAAGGTGATAAAATTACTGAGGATGACAAAGCTTATTTAATTGATGTAAAAAAAGAGCAAGCTTCTGCTAAAGCAGGAAACGAAAGAAAATTACCTTTATTTATTGGAGAAAAAGATGGTAAAACATTTTATGTAGCACCAATTAGAGGTAAAGGACTTTGGGATGCCATTTGGGGCTATGTAGCTATGGATGAAAACATGGTTGTACAAGGTGCTTATTTTGATCATAAAGGAGAAACGCCAGGATTAGGAGCAAACATTAAACAACGTTTCTTTATGGATGATTTTGCTGGAGAGCATTTAATGACAGAAGCAGGAGACTTTAAAGGAATTACAGTTGCCAAAGGTAACAATGATCCTAAAAATGAAGAAAAAACAGATTATGAAGTAGATGCTATTGCTGGTGCAACAATTACTGGTGATGGAGTTTCTGCAATGATAAAATCTGATTTAAAATTATACGTACCTTATTTTAAATCATTAAAAAAATAATTTATGGGACTTTTATCAAAAAAAGACGCAGTATTAATTACAGATCCATTATTAGATAACAACCCAATTACAATTCAAGTATTAGGTATTTGTTCTGCATTGGCAATTACAGCAGAACTAAAAGCTTCTATTGTAATGGCAGTTTCTGTAATGTTTGTATTAGGTTTAGGAAACGTAGTAATCTCTTTAATGAGAAATATTATACCATCTAAAATTAGAATTATTGTACAATTAGTTGTTGTTGCAACTTTAGTAATTATTGTAGATTTAGTTTTAAAAGCTTTTGCTTACGAGCTAAGTAAAACACTTTCTGTATTTGTTGGATTAATTATTACAAACTGTATTATTATGGGACGTTTTGAAGCTTTTGCTTTAGGTAACGGACCATGGAGATCTTTCTTAGACGGAATAGGTAATGCAGTTGGTTATGGTTTAATTTTAGTTGCAGTTGGTTTTTTTAGAGAGTTATTAGGTTCTGGTACTTTATTAGGATTTAAAGTATTAGGAGACCCAATAGAAAAAACAGGTTTATATGCTATAGGATATGAAAATAACGGTTTTATGTTATTATCACCAATGGCATTAATCGTGGTTGGTATTATAATTTGGGTACAACGTACTAAGAACAAATCATTAATCGAAGAGAATTAAAAATTAGTTTGCAGGTAACAATTGTAGTTTGTAATTAAATACAAACCAATAATTGAGAGCTAAAAACTATAAACTAAATATATATGGAACATATAGAATTATTTTTCAAATCAATATTTATAGACAACATGGTATTTGCCACTTTCTTAGGGATGTGTTCTTACCTTGCTGTATCTAAAAAAGTATCTACAGCTGTAGGTTTAGGTGCTGCTGTAATCTTTGTATTGGCAGTAACTGTACCTTTAAACTGGTTGTTAGATCAATACATTTTAAAAGAAGGTGCACTGGTTTGGTTAGGTCCAGAATATGCAGAGTATGATTTAAGTTTCTTATCATTCATCATGTTTATTGCAACAATTGCAACAATGGTACAATTGGTAGAAATTATCGTAGAGAAATTTTCTCCTTCGTTATACAATTCATTAGGTATTTTCTTACCATTAATTGCAGTAAACTGTGCAATTTTAGGAGGAAGTTTATTTATGCAGTCTCGTGAAATTCCTTCTTTAGGTTTAGCATTTACTTACGGTATCGGATCAGGAATTGGATGGTTTTTAGCAATTTTAGCAATTGCTGCTATTCGTGAAAAAATTAGATATTCTTCTGTACCTCCAGCATTAAGAGGTTTGGGTATTACATTTATTATAACAGGCTTAATGGCTATTGGGTTTATGAGTTTTGGAGGAATGTTAACAGGTGGTGATGATGAAAAGAAAGAAGAGAAAAAACCAGCCGTAGAAGCTAAGGTGGAAAAAGAAGAAGTAAAAGAAACAGCTAATAAAGTTGTAGCTAAAAACACAAACACAAACCAAGAGTAGATATGATATTAGCAGCAGGTACAACAGGAACCATTATTGCAACAGTAGTAGCTTTTTTAGTATTAACACTGGTATTAGTAGCATTATTATTGTTTGTAAAACAAAAATTATCACCTTCCGGACCCGTAACTATTACTATTAATGGAGATAAAAAAATAGAAGTAGGTTCTGGTAGTACATTATTAACAACTTTAGGAAACGAGAAAATATTCTTACCATCTGCATGTGGTGGTGGTGGTTCTTGTATACAATGTGAGTGTCATGTTTTAGAAGGTGGTGGAGAAGCATTACCAACTGAAATTCCTCACTTTACTAAAAAAGAATTAAAATCAGGAGTACGTCTAGCTTGTCAGGTTAAAGTAAAGCAAGACATGAATATTACAATTCCTGAAGAAATTTTTGGAATTAAAAAGTGGGATGCAGTTGTTGTAAGAAACTATAACGTAGCATCTTTTATTAAAGAATTTGTAGTAGAGATTCCTGAAGATATGGGATATAAAGCAGGTGGGTATATTCAAATTGAAATTCCTCCTTGTGAAGTTAAATATTCAGATATGGATATTACAGCGCACCCAGAAGAGCATGAAACTCCAGATAAGTTTGAGGCAGAATGGAACAAGTTTAAACTACGTCCGTTAGTAATGAAAAATACCGAAACTGTTGAGAGAGCATATTCTATGGCTTCTTACCCAGCAGAAGGTAGAGAAATTATGTTAAATGTACGTATCGCAACACCTCCTTTTGATAGAGCTAAAGGTGGATGGATGGATGTAAATCCAGGAGTTGCATCTTCATATATTTTTAACTTAAAGAAAGGAGATAAATGTGTTATTTCTGGACCTTATGGAGAGTTCTTTATTAACGAGTCTGATGCAGAAATGTTATATGTAGGTGGTGGTGCAGGTATGGCGCCAATGCGTTCTCACTTATATCACTTATTTAGAACATTAAAAACAGGAAGAAAAGTTACTTATTGGTATGGAGGACGTTCTAAAGCAGAATTATTCTATATTGAGCACTTTAGAGCTTTAGAAAAAGATTTTCCAAACTTTAAATTCTTTATCGCATTATCAGATCCGTTAGAATCTGATAACTGGAAAGTAAAAACTGATATAAATGATGAATCTGGTGATGGTTTTGTAGGTTTTATACATAATTGTGTTATTGATAACTATTTATCTAAACACGAATCTCCAGAAGATTTAGAATTATATTTCTGTGGACCACCATTGATGAACAAAGCAGTTCAAAAAATGGGTGAAGATTTTGGTCTTTCAGATGAAAATATTCGTTTTGATGACTTTGGAGGATAAACTTCAAATAAAAATAACTTTAAAAACCGATTCTAAAAAGAATCGGTTTTTTTATGCAAAAAAAGTTTTTAAATGATATACAGGTTTTCTGTTTTCCTCTTCAAAAAGTTTAGAGTAATCCATAACATTGTTTATGTTATCTAGTTTACATAATAATTCTACAACTTTACATAGTCCGTTAAATAAAGTGTCTTTAGAAGTAGGATTAATTGGTTTTGTATTATTATAACCTAATGGAGTTTTATAACCACAAGCTTCTAAAAATGTTTTTTCAATACTTAATATTTCTTGTGGTGAATAGCCATTAAATTTTTTACCTAAATTTTGATGTACTCTGCCAACATAATTTAATTTTAAAGAACCATGAAAGTCAGATAAATGTTTCCAACTATCTTTATTATCTAAAATATTACCTACAGCACAAGCAGTGCAATCCTCTGGATTTAATCTGTTATTATGATATGCATTATACAGTTTTATTAAAGCTGTTTCTAATCTTTTTGTAGTTTTCATAATATCAATATTTTATCCTTAAAATTAATCAAATAATAAATGGTAGTCAAGATGATTTATCATTAAAATAGAATTTACACTTTAACTAGTTTTTTCTGATTATTTTAAATCGTATTTTTGATGAATTAATTTATCTAATGAAAAGTATCCAAAAGATTTTAAAGAAAAAGAAATACATTAAAATAAAGCTTAAAAAGATTACTACAAATCACTTAGAATTAAAAGCTAAAATAAATGGAGTAAAAGGGCGATTTATTTTAGATACAGGAGCATCTAATTCTTGTGTAGGATTAGATATGATTGAGTATTTTAAGTTAAATGCTAAAGAGAGTGAAACCAAAGCAGCAGGTGCAGGTGCTACAGATATGGAAACTCAGCAATCAGATAACAACTTTTTATCAATAGGAGATTGGAAAACAAAAAAATGCCATTTAGTTTTATTTAATTTATCACATGTAAATAATGCTTTAGTACAACATAAAGCAAAAGAAGTACATGGAATTATAGGTGCAGACATTCTACAAAAAGGAAAAGCATTTATAGATTATAATAAAAAAGTATTGTATTTAAAAAAAACAAAAAAATAATTAATTAAAATTTATAATATGAGTTTGCAAAAACAAGTAATGGATAAAATGAAGGAAGCAATGAAAGCAAAAGATACTGTTGCTTTACAAGCTTTAAGAGCTGTTAAATCTGCTTTTTTATTAGCAAAAACAGAAACAGGTGTACAAGAAGAATTATCTGCAGAAACAGAATTAAAAATTATACAAAAGCAAGTTAAGCAAAGAAAAGATAGTGCTGCTATTTTTGTAAAACAAGGTAGAGAAGATTTAGCTGCACCAGAATTAGCAGAATTAGCGGTTTTAGAGCAATTTTTACCAGAAGCTTTATCTGAAGAAGAAATTGAAAAAGTAGTAATTGCAACAATAGCCAAAGTTGGTGCATCTGGTATGAAAGATATGGGAAAAGTAATGGGTGTTGTTTCTAAAGAATTAGCAGGACAAGCAGATGGAAAAACAATTTCTACATTAGTAAAAAAGAATTTAATGTAGTTTAATTAAAATGGTTAAGGCTCCATAGTTCAACTGAATAGAATATCAGATTTCGGCTCTGAGGGTTGCAGGTTTGAATCCTGCTGGAGTCACAAAAAATATAAAATCATCTAAATTTTTATTAGGTGATTTTTTTTATATATCATATTCTGTAGTAGATGATATTTCTTTTAGAACAAAATAACTCTCTAAAATTCCTATATTTTCAATTTTAGATAACTTTAAACGAACAAATTCATGATAATCACTTAAACTTTCTAAGTTAATTTTTAAAAAAAAATCAACTTTTCCAGCCATGTGATAACATTCTTGAACTTCTTTAAGGTTTTTTACTTGCTGCTCAAATTTATCAATAAAACCTTCATTATGATAGCGTAATGAAACCATGCAAATAGCTGTGATAGATTTGTTTAAATAATCTTTGTTAAGTATTGCAACATATTTTTTTATATAACCTTTATTTTCTAATTGTTTTATACGTTCATAAACTGGTGAGGATGTTAAATTAAGTGCTTTTGCAACTTCTTTAGTTGTTTGCTTAGAGTTTTTTTGAAGAATCCTTAAAATTTTAAGATCAATTTCATCTAGTTTGTCCATATTAAGCAGTAAAAATTACTTTTTTTAAGTGTAAAATATATTTTTAAAAGTTATTTTTTTTGATTTTTACATCAAAATAAGATAAAATTACTTAATTTATTTTATATATAAGTGTTTTTACTTGTTTTAGTTCGCTTATTTTTAAATTTGTTCTTATATATCTTTATTATGGAGAAAATTTTAATAACAGGAGCAAGTGGTCAGCTAGGTGTTGTACTAACAAAAGCATTGCAAAAAAAATATGGAATACAAAATGTAATAGCTTCAGATATAAGTATTAGTGATAATTATGATGGCGTTTTCGAAATTTTAGACGCTACAAATTTTGATGCTGTTAATTATTGTATTTCTAAAAATAAAATAACGCAAGTATATCATTTAGTAGCAATTTTGTCTGCAAAAGGAGAATCAAATCCTTTAAATACTTGGAATATTAATATGAATACATTGTTTAATGTATTTGAATCTTCTAGATTAAATGGGGTAAAAAAAGTTTTTTATCCTAGTTCTATTGCTGTTTTTGGTGAAGATATTGAATATATTAACACTCCTCAATTTCCAAACTTAACACCATTAACGGTGTATGGTATGAGTAAGGCGGCAGGAGAAAACTGGGCAAACTATTATTATAAAAAATATGGTTTAGATATTCGTTCTGTAAGATATCCAGGTGTAATTGGTTATCAATCTTTGCCGGGTGGCGGAACCACAGATTACGCTGTAAGTATTTATCATAATGCAGTAAAAAATGAAAGATTTGATTGCTTTTTAGAGCCTTCTACTACATTGCCAATGATTTTTATGGAGGATGCTATTAGAGCTACTTTAGAGTTGATGGCTGCACCAAAAGAAAATATAAAAGTTAGAACTTCTTATAATTTATCTGGTATGAGTTTTAGTCCAATGCAAATATATGAGTCTATAAAAAAGATAAATCCTGATTTTAAAATAACTTATACACCAGATTTTAGACAAGAAATTGCAAATTCTTGGCCAAAAAGTATTGATGACTCTCAAGCAAGAGAAGATTGGGGTTGGCAACCAAAATATAATTTAGATACAATGTCTGCAGAAATGATGAAAAATTTGAAAAAGTATTATAATTTAGTTAGCGTTTAAAAAAATAGTATGTACGGAAGCATTAAAGAAGTTTTAAAGAAAGAAATACAAACGATTAAGAATGATGGTTTGTTTAAAGAAGAGCGTATTATAACAACACCGCAAAATGTAGAAATTGAAATTTCAACAGGCGAAAAAGTAATCAATTTTTGTGCTAATAATTATTTAGGATTATCAGATAATAAAGAAGTTATTCAAGCTGCAAAAGACACTATGGATTCACATGGTTTCGGGATGTCTTCTGTTCGTTTTATTTGTGGTACACAAGATATACATAAAGATTTAGAGGCAAAAATAGCTTCATTTTTTCATTGTGAAGATACTATTTTATATGCTGCTGCTTTTGATGCTAATGGTGGTGTTTTTGAGCCACTTTTAACAAAAGAAGATGCAATTATTTCAGATTCTTTAAATCATGCTTCAATTATAGATGGTGTACGTTTGTGTAAAGCAGCACGTTATAGGTATGCTAATAATGATATGGAAGCTTTAGAGGCTAATCTTATAGAAGCAAATAAACAAAATCATCGTTTTAAAATTATTGTTACAGATGGTGTTTTTTCTATGGATGGGGTTGTAGCTCAGTTAGATAAAATTTGTGATTTAGCAGATAAATATGATGCACTTGTAATGGTTGATGAATGTCATGCTTCTGGTTTTATAGGTAAAACAGGAAGAGGCACCATAGAGTTAAAAAATGTTTTAGGTAGAGTTGATATTATTACAGGAACTTTAGGTAAAGCATTAGGTGGTGCAATGGGAGGTTTTACAACTGGTAAAAAAGAAATTATAGAAATGCTTCGTCAGCGTTCTAGACCTTATTTATTTTCAAATTCATTAGCGCCAGCTATTGTAGGTGCCTCTTTAAAAGTTTTTGAAATATTAGAAAAAGATACTTCGCTTCGAGATAAATTAGAAGAAAACACAAAATATTTTAGAACAAATATGGAAGCTGCTGGTTTTGATTTGGTAGGAGCTGATGCAGCAATAGTACCAGTAATGTTATACGATGCAAAATTATCTCAAGATATGGCAAATGCTTTGTTAGAAGAAGGTATTTATGTAATAGGATTCTTTTACCCAGTTGTACCTAAAGATAAAGCAAGGATTAGAGTTCAACTATCTGCTTCTCATTCAAAAGAACATTTAGATAAAGCTATTAATGCATTTATTAAAGTTGGTAAAAAATTGAACGTTATTTAACCAATAATATGACATAAATCATTTTTTTAGTACTTCTTTTTTTTGAAATTTGTACTAGTATTAAAGATATAAATTGGCAGATAGAATAAGGTTTATTTGTTTGACTATTAGATGTTTTTGTCTAATTTATATCTAAAGATACAATAGTTGTTTTATACGTTTTAAAAATGTATTAGAATTGCTTTTAAAGAAGAATTTCACGTAACTCAAGTAAAAGAAAAGTCTTACAGTATTATAGCTGTTACTGTAAGTTTTAGTAAAATACTTGATCGAGAAATTATAGTGGTTTTTATTTTGGTTAGTTAGTACTAAAAGAGGTTTCTATGAAGCCTCTTTTTTTATGTATGCAGAAATTATTCTATGAATATCTTTATTATCCTTTTTAGGTTCCACAAAAAATTGATAATCTTCTGGGGTTTTTAATAGCTTATTTTGATCAATATCCATAAAACCAAAACCTTTGTAAATTCCATTTAAAATTAGAGCAAAACCAATTTCATTCTTAGTCCTTCCTTTTTCTTTGATAACTAAATTTTCGGCACCAATACCTATTGATTTAATTGCTTTTTTTACTCTTAAATTATAATCAATTATAGCTTCTTTATCACAACAAACTCCTTTACATTCTTTAATTTGATAATGAAAACAACTAGATACATTTGTTTGTAAATGACAATATTTAGGACACAATTTAAACTCTTTGCATAAAGTTTCTAAATGATTTCTAGCTTCAGAAACATTGTAATATTTTGTCAAAGGATTAGAAATCAATTTTAAACGATTATATGCTAAATGAATAATGCCTTTTTGATCTTCATAAGAAAAAAGACCAATAGCTTCATTAGCTCTTCTTTGAGCTCTATTAAATTTTGGATAAAAGTGTTTAATTTCTGCAGATTCATGCAAAAGAGCCAACAACTCGCTACCAGTTTTTGTAAAAGAAACATCAGCAATTTCTAAACACATGGTTTGTTCTTTTTTCTTTTTATCGTAAAAATGACTAATAACGCGTTGTTTTATATTATTAGCTTTACCAATATAAATAATTTTTTTTTCGGTGTTTTTAAAATAGTAAACACCAAAAGTTTCTGGTAAATTATCAACTATCTTTTTATCTAAAAGAGGTGGTAAAGTGGCTTGTCTAGATTTTGGATTTAAGAATGAGTTAATTATAAAATTATCATCTCTTTCTATCAATCTTTTAAACAATTCTGTAGTAGCTTCTGCGTCTCCTTTGGCTCTGTGTCTTCCGTTAATAGGTATGTTTTCGTAACTACAAATATTACCTAAACTATAAGAATTTAAGCCTGGCATAATTTTTCTAGATAAACGAACAGTGCATAATTTTTTTCGCTTAAAATTAAAACCTAAGTTTTTAAATTCTTCATGAATAATATTGTAATCGAAGTTTACATTGTGTGCTACAAAAATAGTGTCTTCTGTTATTTCTGCTACTTTTTTGGCAATCTCATAAAATTTAGGAGCATTTCTTACCATCGCATTTGTAATACCTGTAAGATTGGTAATAAATACAGGAATATTTTGCTCTGGATTTACCAAAGAAGTAAACTCATTAACAATATTTTTTCCATCAAAAATAAAAATGGATATTTCGGTTATTTTAGAACCTTTATATCCATTTCCTGTGGTTTCTATGTCTATAATACTATATAGCAATTAGGCGATAATATTTTTTAAGTTGGCAATAGTTTCTGTAGGGTTTTCTGCACCAAAAACAAAACTACCAGCTACTAAAACATTAGCGCCAGCTTCAATTAAAGCATTGGCATTTTGGTTGGTAACACCACCATCAATTTCTATTTGGCAATCAGATTCTGTAAATTCTATTAAGTGTTTTAATTGGTTTACTTTTTTATATGTGTTTTCTATAAAAGATTGTCCACCAAAACCAGGATTTACACTCATAATACAAACTAAATCTAAGTCTGTAATAATGTCTTCTAAAACTGCAATTGGTGTATGCGGATTTAAAGCAACACCAGCTTTCATTCCTGTTGATTTTATTGCTTGTATTGTTCTGTGTAAATGCGTACAAGCTTCATAATGTACAGTTAAAATATCGGCTCCTAAATCTGCAAATGTTTGTATGTATTGATCTGGATTTACAATCATTAAATGTACATCTATTGTTTTGGTAGCATGTTTAGTAATTGCTTTTAAAACCGGCATTCCAAAAGAAATATTTGGCACAAAAACACCGTCCATAATATCTATGTGAAACCAGTCTGCTTCACTATTATTAACCATTTCTATGTCTCGTTGTAAGTTAGCAAAATCTGCTGCTAAAATTGAAGGTGCAAGTAAATTACTCATTAGTTTATTATTGTGTTTTTGCAAAGGTAATTAATTAGTAATTGTATAAAGATTATTTGTAATCTTAGTAGCTTTCTTTTCTAATAATTAAAGTTTTTTTTAAAATAATTTCAATTAAAAAAATATTTTAAGTTGTTTGTTAATAGGTGTTTGTTATTATTTGTATTTTTTTATGAATTAAATTAATAATAATACAATTAATAGTGTTTAAAACTTATTTATTACCATTCATCGATATAAATCTTCTAATTAACTTTTTTTTTACAAAAGTTGTGACTTATTAAGTTTTTTTGTGTCTTAAAAGTATCTAATTGAAAGCTGTAGACGTTAAAACTTTAAGTGACGAAGATTTAGTCTTTAAAATTGTAGAAACAAATAATACACATTTGTTTGCAATTTTATATGATAGATTTTCTAAAGTTGTGTACAATAAGTGTTATGGTTTTTCAAAAAGTAAAGAAGAAGCAGAAGATTTAACGCATGATGTTTTTATTCGATTATTTGTTAAATTAAGAACTTTTAAAGGGAATTCTAAATTTTCTACATGGTTGTATTCTTTTACATATAATTTCTGTGTAAATTATGTTCAAAGAAATGGCCACAAGAAAAAAGAAAAAATTACGGTTGTCACGGATCAGATAAAAGATGAAAATGTTTATGATGATATAGATGATGCTACTTTGTTCGAGTTAAAATCGGAAAAATTAGCAAAAGTTTTAACAATGATTGATCCGTCAGAAAAAATGATTCTTCTAATGAAGTATCAAGATGATATGACAATTAAAGAAATTCAAGAGTTTTTAAAAATAGGAGAGAGTGCTGTTAAAATGAGAATTAAACGAGCTAAACAGAAAGTTCTAAGAACTTATGAAGAGTTGTAATTATGGATAATAATCCTTTTAAAAAAATAATACATCATCATAGTGTACCAGATGTTCTAAAAGAAAAGGTATTAGGTGATATTGACGCTATTAAGTTAACGTTAGATATTGCCGACTTATTTTTAGTAAAATACCCTGATACAGTTGGAGATTTGTTTAGTCTTGATACTTCTAAGAAAAAAAAATAAAGTAATGAAAAATATATTATTGTTTACAAGCCTTAAATCTGATGTAGATTTTAGTTTTTTGCAAAATCTTTGGAAAAACTTTTTAGATTTTTTACCTCAATTATTAAAAGGTTTAATCTTTTTTATAATCGGGTGGTTATTAATAAAGTTTCTATTGTTTATCGTAAAAAAAGCATTAGGTTATACTAAGATAGATAGTTTGCCAGAAAAACTTCATGTTAATGAAATCTTTGGAGAATCTTCTCTAAAAATACAGCCAACTAAAATTATTATAACATCCATAAAATGGATTCTAATTCTTGTATTTATAATAATAGGTTCAGAACTGTTAGGCTTAAGAATGGTTTCTGAACAGTTAAGTAATGTAATAGGATATTTACCAAAATTAATAAGTGCTCTAATAATTTTTGCTTTAGGTGTTTATGTAGCTAATTTGGTTAAAAAGGCCTTAATTACTATGTTTAAATCTTTAGAAATAACAGGTGGAAATTTAGTAGGCAACATTTCTTTTTATCTAATAAGTATAATAGTAAGTGTTACTGCTCTTAATCAAGCAGGTATTAATACAGATTTAATTACTAGTAACTTATCTATAATTCTTGGTGCTATTTTAGCTTCTTTTACAATTGCTTTTGGTTTAGGAGCAAGAGATGTAATTAAAAGATTGCTATTTGGTTTTTATACCAGAAAAAACATGCAAGAAGGAGATAAGGTTATTATTAATGGTTTAGAAGGTGTAGTTTACAGAATTGATAATATATGTGTTGTATTAATGACAACAAAAGGAAAAGTGATTTTACCAATTAAAGAAATAGTAGATAGTAAAGTAGAAATAATTGATTAATAATAGTTTGTATATGGTTGGGGGACTATGTATATGAAAAAAGAGACCGTGTTAACGGTCTCTTTTATTTTTATATTAATTTCTTCTAATTATTTGTTATTCTATTTAAACTTTAAAATAACCCATTAATTTGTGAATCTATTCTGTCTATTATATAACCTAAATCTTCTTGATTTGTTACAAAATCTAAATTATCAACATCAATAACTAATAATTTACCTTTCGTGTAGGTAGATATCCACGCTTCATAACGTTCGTTTAATCTACTTAAATAATCTATGCTAATAGAGTTTTCATAATCTCTACCGCGTTTGTGTATTTGCCCTACTAAAGTAGAAATATCTGCACGTAAATAAATTAATAAATCTGGTGGTTTTACCAAGTTTTCCATCAATTCAAATAAAGAGCTGTAATTGCTGTAATCTCTATTTGTCATTAACCCCATTGCATGTAAGTTAGGTGCAAAAATATGAGCGTCTTCATAAATTGTTCTATCTTGAATAATGTTTTCTCCAGATTCTCTTAACTCTAAAACCTGACGAAAACGACTATTTAAGAAATAAACTTGTAAGTTAAAAGACCAACGCTCCATTTCTGTATAAAAATCATCTAAATAAGGATTTTCATCAACAGACTCGTAATGTGGTTTCCAATTAAAATGTTTGGCTAAAAGTTTTGTTAGTGTGGTTTTACCCGCACCAATATTTCCTGCAATTGCAACGTGCATATATTGTTATCTAATAAATTAAAAATAGAGAGGATAAAGGTAGTAAAAAATCTAAATAGAAAAGTATTTACAAATTGATTTGTGCTTAATATCTCTACAAGGTAAATATTGTAGTTTGTTTTTTTCTAGAACAATAATTAAAAATAAAATTAGAATTTACATAGTTGTTTAGCTATAAAAAAAACTTAAATTTCTTCTAAAATAGATTTACCTTTTGTTTTATCACCAGAAGTCCATTGCCAGGTTTCGTGCAGTCTTATTTTTCCATTTGCGGTAATTTCTGGTTTAGAAAAGCAAATTCCTGTCATTAATTTGTTTTTTGTATTCACTTGATGGTAGCGCATTTCAATATTTCCATCATCATCAACCAAACCAATTAAATGACCACAGATTATTTGTCCTCCAGAATAATTAGAAGTAATAATGTTTTCTGTCTGTTTGTATTCAAAAATTGTTTCTGATGTTGTTTCTCCGTTTTCAGAATTTTGAATTGGTTTAAATTTTTTGTTGTTATAATTCATATTTCAGTAAATTAATATAAACAATAATAAGTTTGTTTTTTATTGATATCCTTTTTTTAGAAAAGTATTCTAACAAAAAAATCCATCTAAAAGATGGATTTTTAAATAAATTATTTTAGAGAAGTTTTTTAGCTTAAAACTTCTTTAATTCTTTTAATAGCTTCTCTAATTTGAGCTTCAGAAGCAGCATAAGAAATTCTTATACAACTAGGTGCACCAAAAGCATCACCAGTTACAGTTGCTACATTTGCTTCTTCTAACAATAACATTGCAAAGTCTGAAGCAGTTTTAATTTCTTTACCTTTAATGGTTTTACCAAAAAATGCAGAAATATCTGGAAAAACATAAAAAGCTCCATCAGGAGTACTAATGTTAACACCATCAATTTCTTTTAGTAAACCAATAATAATTTCTCTACGGTTTTTAAACTCATCAACCATATATTGCACCTTTTCTGGTGATGCTAATAAAGCAGTAATTGCTGCACGTTGTGCTATACAGTTAGTACCAGAAGTAATTTGCCCTTGTAATTTAGTACATGCTTTTGCAATCCATTCTGGAGCTCCAATAAAACCAATTCTCCAACCTGTCATAGCAAATGCTTTTGCTAAACCGTTAACAGTAATTGTTCTGTCGTACATACTTGGTATTGCAGCAAAACTAAAAGGTTTTGCTTCGTAGTTTATATGCTCATATATTTCATCAGACATTACATAAATGTTAGGGTATTTTTCTAACACAGCAGCTAATGCTTCATATTCTTCTTTACTATACATTACACCACTAGGGTTGTTTGGCGAGTTAAATAAAATTAACTTCGTTTTTGGTGTAATTGCAGCTTCTAATTGATCTGCAGTAATTTTAAAATTAGTATCTATAGAAGAAGGGATTTCTACAGGAGTTGCTTCACATAAAGTAGCAATTGCAGAATAACTTACCCAATAAGGGCAAGGTAATAAAACTTCATCACCAGGGTTTAATAAAACTTGCATTACATTTGCAATAGATTGTTTTGCACCTGTTGATACTACAATTTGGCTAGCTTTGTATTCTACGTTATTATCTCTTTTAAACTTTACAGTAATGGCATCTTTTAATTCTGCATAACCATCTACAGGTGTATAAGAGTTATAATCTTGGTTAATAGCTTCAATGGCAGCTTCTTTAATAAAATCTGGAGTATTAAAGTCTGGTTCACCTAAACTTAAACCAATTATATCTTTACCTTCGTTTCTTAGTTCTCTTGCTTTAGCAGCCATCGCTAAAGTTTGCGATGCTGGTAAACTTTTAATTCTGTCCGATAATGGATGTGTCATTGTATTGTTAGTTGTTATTTACGCTAATTCTGGATTTTTACCTAAAACTCCCAAATGTTTAAAATGTTCTATAATGGCTTTACGCATGGTTGCATACTCATTATAAGGCAAATTAAATTCATTTGCGGTTTCTTTTACAATTTTAGCTAATTTGCTGTAATGTACATGAGAAATATGTGGAAAAATATGATGTTCAACTTGATGATTTAAACCTCCTGTATAGAAATTTACCAACCAGTTACTAGGCGCAAAGTTAGATGTTGTGTATAATTGATGGACTGCCCAAGTGTGCTCTAAATTACCATCTTTATCTGGTAAAGGCATTTCTGTATTAGGTACAATATGCGCTAATTGAAAAACCAAACTTAAAATCATACCTGCAGTATAATGCATTACAAAGAACCCAATTAAAACTTTCCACCAAGAAATGTCTAAAACTAAAATAGGTAACGCAATCCATAATGCATAATAGGCAATTTTAGAAATTACTAATTTTGTCCACTCTATTTTTGGATTAGGAAATTTACCGTAGGATAATTTACGTTTTAAATAACGGTGCATTTGTTTAATATCTGTAGTAATTGCCCAGTTTATAGTTAATAAACCATACAAAAAAATTGAATAATATTTTTGAATTTTATGGATTTTTAACCACTTAGAGTGTAAAGAAAAACGAATAATTCTACCCGCGTCAATATCTTCATCATGGCCTTCTACATTTGTAAAAGTATGGTGTAAAACATTGTGTTGTACTTTCCAATTATATACATTTCCAGCAAGTATATAAATACTGCTACCCATTAATTTATTAACCCATTTTCTTTTAGAAAAAGATTCATGATTAGCATCGTGCATAACATTCATGCCAACACCCGCCATTCCAACTCCTGTAACTACCATTAATAAAACCATAACCCATTGAGGCATAGATACGGTTAAAATTAAAATAAAAGGAATTAAAAAAAGAGAGAACATAATTACTGCTTTAGAATATAACTTCCAATTACCAGTTCTTTTAATATCATTTTCTTTAAAATATGTATTTACTCTTTTGTTAAGAGTTCTAAAAAACTTAGCTTTATCTACTCTCGAAAACTTTATTGTATTCATTTAAATTGTATATGAGATGCAAAAATATGCATTTTGTAGTTGTATTATATGATAAACGTTAGTTTTTGTTACTAATTGTTTGTTAACAATAACTATTTTTGCAGTTCTAAAAAATAAAGAGTGATGCAAATTATAAACAAATATTTTAAAAATTTAACACCAAAACAAACCGAACAGTTTTCTAAACTGCAAGAGTTGTACCAAGATTGGAATTTAAAAATAAATGTTGTTTCTAGAAAAGATATAGACGAGTTGTATTTAAGACATGTTTTACATTCTTTAGGTATTGCAAAAGTAGCTCAATTTAAACCCGGCTCTAAAGTGATGGATGTTGGTACTGGTGGTGGTTTTCCTGGAATTCCTTTAGCAATTTTATTTCCAGAAACGCAGTTTCATTTAGTAGATTCTATTGGTAAAAAAATAAAAGTAGTAGATGAAGTTGTTGCTGGTTTAGGGTTAGAAAATGTAAAAACTACAAATAGTAGAGTAGAAGAAGTAAAAGATACTTATGATTTTATTGTAAGTAGAGCTGTTGCACAAATGGAAACTTTTGTTGGTTGGACAAAAGGTAAAATTGCCAAAAAACAAAATCACGATTTAAAAAACGGAATTTTATATTTAAAAGGAGGAGATTTAACAGAAGAATTAAAATTATATACTTCTGCAACAATTTACGATTTAACAGATTATTTTGATGAAGACTTTTTTGAAACTAAAAAAGTTGTTCATTTAGGTATGAAATACAAATAGGTTTTATAAAGTAATTTTTTTCAATATTTTTAGAATAGAAAAATGAATATAGAAAACGCACAAAAGCAGGTAGACGATTGGATTAAAAACCATGGAGTTCGTTATTTTAACGAGTTAACAAATATGGCGCAATTAACTGAAGAAGTTGGTGAAGTTGCCCGTATTATTGCAAGACGTTACGGAGAGCAAAGCGAAAAAGAATCTGATAAAAATAAAGATTTAGGTGAAGAATTAGCAGATGTTATGTTTGTGGTTTTATGTTTGGCAAATCAAACAGGTGTTAATTTGCAAGAAGCATTTGAAAAGAAATTAGATATTAAAACAAAGAGAGATCACGATAGACATCACAATAATAAAAAATTACAATAAAATGAGTTTTATTAAAAATTTTGTTGAGGGAGCAAAAATTATCTCAGCTAAAATAAAAACGAAGCTTTTTTGGGTGAATTTTGCAAAAATTGCAATTCCGTTTTTTGTAATTGTTACAGTTGTTTCTTTATTAATAAGTAGTTCTTCTGCTATTTTTTCTGGAGATTTTGATACCGTTGCAAAAGACAATTTTACCGATGATAAATGGAAAGTCTTTTTTGGATATAAAATCTTTTTTAGTTTTATATATGCCTTTTACATAACTAGTATGAAAATGAAATAATAAAAAAAAAGCGACTTAAAAAGTCGCTTTTTTTATTAAAACTAGTATTTAATCTAACTGAATTAAATCTATATTGCTTTCTTTTACTTTGGTATTTAGTTCTTTAACATCATTATTAAAAATGATGTAAAGTTTAGATAATTCTAAGTCAATTACTTTTGTAATTTCATTTTTAAACTCAATTTCTTGATTTGTTGGAGCGTAATTACCAGTTCTTATTAAAGAATTTAAATGTGCTAATTTATTGTTTAAACGAATAGGATAATTTAACGGATCTTGTCCGCTTTTAGATTTTGTTTGATATAATGTTTCTTCTATAGTAGTAATATCTTTTACCAATTTATTAGCAAAATCAAGTAAATCTTTATGTTTCTTTTTATCTTTTATTGATTTTTTTAATAGATCAACTTGGCTACGAATTTTCTTTACATTCTTTAATGCTTTGTGAATTTCAGTCATTTTTTTATTAATGTCATTAATAAAATCAAACTGAGCTTTCATATCATTTTCAGAAGCTTCAGACATTGGGTTTTTTACAATCGTAAAATTTTGTGATTTTTTTATATCGTTTACAGTTAATTCAACTTTATAATCACCAGGCAAAGCCATTGGTCCAGATAACGAAGCCCACCATAAAATCATACCTTTTACAGATTCTGCTCCATCATACATCATATCCCAATTAAAAACATTATTACCTTCTTCTACTTTTAATTTTACTTCTTTTTTTCCTGTATTTGGTTTTGTAGAGAATTTTTTAACCAAATTATCATTGGTGTCAAAAATAGAAATAGAAACGGAATCTTTTTCTGTTAATTCTTTAATGTAATAATAGATATTTACACCACCAGAATGGTTTGTTCCTGCTATTTTAGAAGTTCTTCCTCGTCCGCCAGATAAATTATAAGCATCTTTTGGTTTGTACAAAATAACATTTTCTTTTTCTGATGTTTTTAATTGATGTAAAGGTGTTAAATCATCAATAATCCAAAGAGCACGCCCTTGGGTTGCTGCAATTAAATTATCATCTTTTATAGTCAAATCAGTAATTGGTACAATTGGTAAGTTTTGTTTAAAAGTTTGCCAGTTTTTACCATCATCAAAAGAAATATACATACCTCTTTCTGTACCTGCGTATAATAAACCTTTGCGTTTAGGATCTGCTCTTAAAGCCCTTGTAAAATCTTCATCTGCAATTCCGCTTACAATTAACTCCCAAGATTTACCATAGTTTTTTGTTTTATAGATGTATGGTTTATAATCGCCAGATTTGTATTTTGTACCTACAATATAAGCACCACCTTTTGTAAAAGGATCTATTTCTATACAATTAATCATAATCCATTCTGGCATTTTTTTAGGAGTGATGTTTTTCCAAGATTCTCCATCATTTTTAGTAACGTGTACCAATCCATCATCAGAACCAGTGTAAATTAAACCGGGTTCTAAAGGAGATTCTGCAACAGCAAAAATTGTCCCATAATATTCTACACCGGTATTGTCTTTAGTTATTGGTCCTCCAGAAGGTCCTAAAGTTTTAGGATCGTTTCTTGTTAAATCTGGGCTAATCAATTTCCAAGATTGTCCTTCATTTTCTGTGGCATGCAAATGATTAGAAGCTGCGTATAATCGTTTTTTATTATTTGGTGAAAATAGAATTGGAAAATTCCATTGAAAACGATATTTAAAATCTTCTGCACCATGTCCCATTGGGTCATCTGGCCAAACATTTATAGCTCTAGATTCATTTGTTTTATGATTAACTCTTGTTAACAAACCACCATAACTACCACCATAAACAATATCATCATTTAAAGGATCTACTGCAATATGTGCACTTTCTCCACCGGCAGTAGAAGACCAATCAGATTCGGTAATAAACCTGTCATCTGTTCTATGAGAAATTCTTACGGTAGAATTGTCTTGTTGTGCCGCTAAAATTCTGTAAGGAAAATGGTTGTCTGTAGTAACTCTATAAAATTGTGCTGTTGGCTGATTGTTCATTGTACTCCAATTTTCACCAGCATCAAAAGAAATTTGTGCACCACCATCATCACCAATAATCATTCTTTGGTTGTCTTCTGGTGCAATCCATAAATCATGATGGTCTCCATGAGGTGCATTATAAGTTTTGTACGTTTTTCCACCATCTGTAGATTTGTGGTAACGTACATTTAAAACATATAAAATATTTTCATCTTGCGTATCTGCGTACAAACGAGTATAATACCAAGCTCTTTGTCTTAATTTTCTTTCAGAATTGATAAGGTTCCATGTTTTACCAGCATCTGTAGATTTATAAACACCCCCTTTTTTATTTTCTATTAAAGCATAAACAATATCAGAATTTACAGGAGAAACTGTAACGCCTGCAATTCCCCAAATACCATTAGGTAAACCTTTATTTGTAGAAATGTTTGTCCACGTTTCACCTTCATCAGTACTTTTCCATAGAGCAGAACCTTCTCCGCCTGATGATAAACTATAAGGAGTTCTTCTAACATTCCATGTGGTTGCGTATAAAATTCTTGGATTATTAGGGTCTATTACTAAATCTACTACCCCAGAATCTTCATTAGAAAATAATACTTTTCGCCAAGTTTCTCCGCCATCAGTTGTTTTGTAAACACCTCTTTCTTGGGTAGGTTTGTATAAATCTCCCATAACTCCTGCAAAAACAATATTAGAGTTTTTTGGGTGAATACGCATTCTAGAAATATGTCTAGAAGTTTTTAAACCTATGTGTTTCCAAGTTTTACCGGCGTTTTCAGATTTCCAAACTCCATCACCAGAAGAAACATTACCACGAACTGTTTTTTCTCCCATACCAACATATATTACATTGTTATCCGATTCAGAAACCGCTACGGCACCTACAGAACCTCCAAAAAATCCGTCAGAAATATTTTGCCAACTATTACCCGCGTCAGTAGTTTTCCAAACTCCACCACCAGTTGCTCCCATATAAAAAAGATTGACTTTGTTAGAAACACCTGTTACAGCGGCACTTCTTCCACCTCTAAAAGGGCCAATGTTTCTCCATTTTATTGCGCTAAAATATTCATCAGAAACTTTGGTAGATTTTTTTTGTGCATTAACTTTGGCATTTGCAGAAAAAAAGATGCAAATTGCCAAAAAAAGTACTTTTTTCATGTTGGTAAGTTGTAAGTTAGAAATTTAAAAATAAGAAATAAAATCAATTTTTAGAATGGACATATTGTTAAATGTTTTAGAGGATAAAAAGGTAGACCAAAAAATAACGATTTCTGGTTCTAAAAGCGAATCGAATAGATTGTTGATTTTACAAAAGTTATTTACAGAACTTGCTATAGAAAACTTATCTGATTCTGATGATTCTGTGCACATGCAACATGCGCTAACAACAAGTGATGAACTGGTTAATATTGGTCATGCTGGTACTGCAATGCGTTTTTTAACTTCTTATTTTGCTATAAATAAAGGTAGAGAAACTGTGCTTACAGGTTCTGAAAGAATGCAAAATAGACCTATTGAAATTTTGGTGAACGCTTTAAAAGATTTAGGTGCAAATATATCTTATGAAGCCAAAGAAGGGTATCCGCCAATTAGAATTAAAGGGACAAATATTAACAAAGAAAAAGTACAGATAAATGGTAATGTAAGTAGCCAATACATATCATCTTTATTACTAATTGCTTCTAAATTAGAAAAAGGTTTAGAGATTGAGCTAATAGGTAAAATAACTTCTGTACCTTATATTAAAATGACATTGAGTTTATTAACTCAATTAGGAATAGAAAATTCTTTTGAAGGAAATATTGTAAAAGTTTTACCAAAAAAATCAATAGAAAAACAAACTGTAGTTGTAGAGTCTGATTGGTCTTCTGCCAGTTATTTTTATTCTATTATAGCTTTGTCTGAAATTGGTTCTAAAATACAGTTATCTGCCTATAAAAAAGAAAGTTTGCAAGGAGATTCTTGTTTGGCAGAAATTTATCAACATTTTGGGGTAGAAACCACTTTTGGTGAGAATTTTATCACTCTTAAAAAAGTAAAAGATACAAGTAAAGAGGTTTTAGAAATAGATTTAAAAAATGCTCCAGACATTGCACAAACTATAGCTGTAACCTGTTTTGCAGAAGAAATTGCTTGTAATTTAACAGGTTTACATACTTTAAAAATTAAAGAAACAGACAGGTTAGTAGCTTTGCATGATGAGTTATCTAAATTAGGTGCTAAAATTACGGTAACTAATGAAACTTTACATTTAGAAATAACAAATATTATCCACAAAAATATTGCCATTAAAACTTATAATGATCATAGAATGGCAATGGCTTTTGCGCCTTTAGCGTTAAAAGTTCCTATTCAAATAAATAATGCAGAAGTAGTTACAAAATCTTACCAAAAATTTTGGGAAGATATGCAACAAATAGGAATTAAAATAGACGAACTTTAAAGATAAATAGCTAAACACTTGACAACGCCTATCTTCATATCGTATATTTGCCGTTCTTATAGCAAAATATACTTATGAAATTATCAAACTTTGATTTTGAATTGCCAAAAGATTTATTGGCTAATTATCCTGCAGAACATAGAGATGAATCTCGATTAATGGTCTTAAACAGAAAGGAACAAACAATTGAGCATAAAACTTTTAAAGATGTTATCAATTATTTTGATGAAGGAGATATTTTAATGCTAAACAACACCAAAGTTTTTCCTGCAAGAATGTATGGTAATAAAGAAAAAACAGGTGCTAGAATAGAGGTTTTTCTTTTAAGAGAGTTAAATGCAGAAAATAGATTGTGGGATGTTTTAGTAGATCCGGCAAGAAAAATAAGAATCGGTAACAAATTATTTTTTGGTGATGATGATAGTTTAGTAGCAGAAGTAATAGACAATACAACTTCTAGAGGAAGAACATTACGTTTTTTATTTGATGGAAGTTATGAAGAGTTTAGAGCTAAGTTATTAGAATTAGGAGAAACGCCTTTACCAAAAGCAATAAATAGAGAAGTAGAGCCAGAAGATGAAGAGCGTTACCAAACTATTTATGCTAAAAATGAAGGAGCAGTTGCTGCACCTACAGCTGGTTTACACTTTTCTAAACACTTAATGAAGCGTTTAGAAATAAAAGGAGTAGACTTTGCAGAAACTACTTTACATGTTGGTTTAGGTACATTTAGCCCGGTAGAGGTAGAAGATTTATCTAAACATAAAATGGATTCTGAACAAATTTTTATTCCAGAAGAATCTGTACAAAAGATAAACGCTGCTAAAAGAGATAAAAGAAGAGTTTGTGCTGTTGGTACAACTGTTATGAGAACTATAGAGTCTTCTGTGTCTTCTAAAGGAGAGTTAAATGCTTACGAAGGTTGGACAAATAAATTTATTTTTCCTCCTTATGATTTTAGTATCGCTAATGCAATGATAACTAATTTTCATTTACCAAAATCTACTTTAATGATGCAAGCTGCAGCATTTGCAGGGTACGATTTTTTAATGGAAGCATATAAATTAGCTGTAAAAGAAAAATATAATTTTTCTACTTACGGTGATGCAATGTTAATTATATAATTCAATTTTTTTATTGAAAACTTAAAACCTCGCAAGTTTCTTGTGAGGTTTTGTATTTTTGCAAAAGATGGAAGTAAAAAAGAAAGATATTAGAGCTTTAACCAAAGAACAATTACGCAACTTTTTTGTAGAAAGTGGCGATAAAGCTTTTAGAGGAAATCAAGTGTATGAATGGCTTTGGGGTAAGTCTTTGCATACTTTTGAAGATATGACTAACATTTCTAAGAAAACTAGAGAAATGTTAGAAGATAACTTTGTTATCAATCATATAAAAGTAGATTCCATGCAGAGAAGTAAAGATGGAACTATAAAAAACGGAATTAAATTACACGATGGTTTAATTGTAGAATCTGTTTTAATCCCAACAGAAAAAAGAACAACCGCTTGTGTTTCTAGCCAAGTTGGTTGTAGTTTAGATTGTAAATTCTGTGCAACCGCAAGGTTAAAGAGAATGCGTAATCTAAATCCTGATGAAATTTACGATCAAGTTGTAGTTATAGACAAGCAAAGTAGGTTGTATCATAACCATAAACTAACAAATATTGTTTTTATGGGAATGGGAGAACCTTTAATGAATTACAAAAATGTTTTAAAGTCTATAGAAAAAATTACATCACCAGAAGGATTAGGTATGTCATCAAAAAGAATAACAGTATCTACTTCTGGCGTACCAAAAATGATAAAAAAAATGGCAGATGAAGAAGTTAAATTTAATTTAGCTGTTTCTTTACACTCTGCTATAGATGAGGTTAGAACATCTATAATGCCTTTTAATACTACTTTTCCTTTAAAAGATTTAAAAGAATCTTTAGAATATTGGTACGAAAAAACAAAAAGAGTAATTACATACGAATATGTTGTTTGGGATGGAATTAATGATAGAAAAGAAGATATAAAAGCGTTAGTAGAATTTTGTAAAGCTGTACCTTGCAAAATAAATTTAATAGAATATAATCCTATTGATGATGGTGAGTTTCAGCAAGCAAGCTCATCTGCAATTAATAATTATATTTCAAATTTAGAAATGCATGATATAACAGTAAATGTTAGAAGAAGTAGAGGTAAAGATATAGATGCGGCTTGTGGTCAATTAGCAAATAAAAGTTAGAATAAATAATAGAAAATGGTAAAAGAATACGATGTAATTGTTGTTGGTGGTGGTCCTGCAGGAGGGCAATGTGCTAGAAACTTATCAAAAAAAGGATATAAAGTTTTACTAGTAGAAAAGTTTAAAAGTTTTGAAGAAAATAATTTTTCTAGTGCAGGTATGACTTTGGCTCCTATGACAGAATTTAATTTACCAGAATCTGTTGTTGGTTCTTATTGGGACAATCTTGGTATACAATGTACTAAAGGTTTGTATACATGGAATGGAAATAAAACAAAAGGTGTAGTTTTAGATTTTGGAAGGCTTCGACAGTTTTTAGCAGATGATTCTGTAAAAAATGGAGCTGATGTTTTAATGGGACATAAATACATCAAAAAAGAATATAAAGCAGATAAAGTAATTACACATTTTCAGAATATAAAAACAAAAGAAAATGTAAGTTATCAATCTAAAATAGTGGTAGATGGTACAGGTCCTTTACGTAAGGTAATGTATGATGATAGAAAGGATGAGCCAGAATTAGTGGTAGCAACAGGAATTGAATACTTAATAAAAGTAAAAAAAGAAGTTTACGATAAATATAAAGATACGTTGTTCTTTTTCTTAGGATATAAATGGGCGCAAAATGGATATTCTTGGATTTTTGCTATGGAAGAAAATATCTTAAAAGTTGGTTCTGGAAAATTGTACATTAACGAAGAAACAAAAGAGGTTAAGAGTATGAAACAAATAACAGAAATTGTTATTAATGATTACTTAAAACTAGGTAAAGACGATTATGAGTTAATTGATATTCATGGTGGTACGTTAAGATATAGTACAAGTATTAAAGATACTTTTTATAAAGATAAAATTGTTGCTATTGGTGATGCTATTTCTACAGTAAACCCTCTTGGTGGAGAAGGTATTAGATACGCAATGAAAAGTGCAGATTTAGCATCAGAACATATAGATTATTACCTAAAAACAGGAAAAGAAAACTTTAGTAAGTACAGAAAAAAATGGAGAGCAAAACATTTATTTAGTTGGCAATTGTGCGAATTAGCTGCAAGAAGAGTGTATACAAAATATACAGATGCTCAAATTGAAGAAAGAATGCAAGCTTATCATAAAATTACAGACATAGATGTTGTAATAAATACTTTGTTTGAGTTTAAATTTAGTAAAATCTACAAAAGAGTAGCTTTGTTATATTACAATTTAATAGGAGATAAAATTAAAAATGTAATTAACCCAAGTTCTAAAGAGAAATTTAAAAAATCTAAAAAAAGATAAAAGCTTACTTTTTAAATGAAACCAGTAGAGTTTATAAAACTACCTATTAAGAAAGAAATGGAGCTCTTTGAAGAAAAGTTCAAAGACTCTATGTTATCTAAGGTTCCGTTATTAAACAGAATTACTTATTATATTGTTCGTAGAAAAGGAAAACAAATGAGACCAATGTTTGTTTTCTTGGTAGCAAAAATGGTTTCTAATGGTGGTTTTGATGAAAGAACTTATAGAGGAGCTTCTGTTGTAGAGCTAATTCATACGGCAACTTTAGTACATGATGATGTTGTAGATGATTCTAACAGAAGAAGAGGTTTTTTCTCTGTAAACGCACTTTGGAAAAATAAAATAGCAGTTTTAGTAGGAGATTTTTTACTATCAAAAGGTTTATTGCTTTCTATAGATAATGAAGATTTTGATTTATTAAAATTGATTTCTATTGCTGTTAGAGAGATGAGTGAGGGGGAGTTACTTCAAATAGAAAAAGCCAGAAAACTAGACATTACAGAAGATGTTTATTTTGATATTATCCGTCAGAAAACCGCAACTTTAATTGCTGCTTGTTGTGGTATTGGTGCAGCTTCTGTAGGTGCAAATAATGATACTGTACAACAAATGCGCAAGTTTGGTGAGTATATAGGTATCGCTTTTCAAATTAAAGATGATTTATTTGATTATACAGATGATAAGATAGGTAAACCAACAGGTATAGATATTAAAGAGCAAAAAATGACATTGCCTTTAATTTATGCTCTAAATAATTGTTCTTCTAAAGAAAAAAGCTGGTTAATTAATTCTGTTAAAAAACACAATAAAAATAAAAAGCGTGTAAAAGAAGTTATTGCTTTTGTAAAAGAAAAAGGAGGTATAGAATATACCACCATTAAAATGAATGATTACAAAAATAAAGCAATAGAGATTCTGGGAAATTTCCCAGAATCTGAATATAAAAGTTCTTTATTAACAATGATAGATTACGTAGTAGAACGTAAAATATAGCTTAAATATTTGCTTTAAGAGAAACTACAAAATTTCTACCAGCAGATACAATACCAGAGCTATAAGGTCTATATCTTTTGTCAGTAATATTTTCTAAGCCAGTAGAAATTAATAAATTATCGGTAAATCGATAAGAAGTTTTTAAATTTAAGGTTAAGTAAGATGGTGAGTAAGGATTTCCATTTCCATCAATGGCATATATGTAATCTTTTTCCTTTTCGCTATCTGGTAAATCATCAAAAGCAACAGCACCACTATAATCTGCATATAATTGTGCTTTTAACTTGTTTGCGTTATAAGTAAGACGTGTAGATCCAAAATAAGGAGCCGCATGTCTAGATGGAGATTTTTCTCCGTTGTCTAGTTCTTCTTCTCCTTTTTGATAATTAAAGGTTGATGAAATTCCGATTCCGCTTCCTAGTTCCGCTTCAAAACTAGTTTGTAGACCGTAAACATTAGCAGCAGCTGCGTTTTGTATTGCTTGTACATTACTTAATTCTCCATCATATAAAATTTCAGATTCACCATTTAAGGTAAAGTCTCTTCTAACCATTGCATTTTTTAAATTGGTGTAAAAACCAGTTATTTCAATTTTTAAATAATCACCAAAAGTTTTAGCAATAGAAACATCTGTATTATAAGCGTATTCTGCTTTTAAATCTGGGTTTGGTACCACAACAGAACCAGGTTCTGAATCAAAAATTTTACCAACATCATCTACATTAGGAGAACGAAAAGCAGTAGAAAAGTTTGTGCTTAACAACCAGCTTTTTTCTGGTCTAAATATTAATCCTAAACTACCAGTTAAAGCACTATCATTTATATTGGCTTCGGTAAAAGGAAATGGATAAAAAGTAGTGTCAAAATTAGCGTTTAAGCTGTAAAAATTATAGCGTAAACCAGATTGTAAAACCCATTTTTTAGAAAAATCATATTGGTTAGATGCATAAATTCCTAAAGAAGACCAATTAGAATCTGGATATCTACTTGCTCCTTTTTCTGAAGTGTTTGTATCTATGTTTGTATTTATTCCTGTAGAATTTACATCATTAAAGACATATTCTGTTCCGTAAAATAAATTGCTTTTTGAGCTTAGTTTTTTAGAAAAATCTAAGTTTGTGGAATAAGCATCTATTTTTTCTACTCTTGTTTCTCTTAGGTTATCATTAAAATCTCTACTAATTCTACTTTCTTCAAATTTTTGATACGTCAACCTTAGAGTAACATTATCATAAAATGAGTTGTTTGCTCGTTTGTTAATTTCAAAATTATTCATCATCCATTTTTGTGGACCGTATTTCCATTCTCCATAACGAGGGTTTCCATCTCTTGTCATTAAATGTCTATCGTATCTAGAGTAACTAGAGGTTTCTGATAGATGAAAACCATATTCAAAATTCCAATTTTTGTTAGGCTTAAATCTAATTTTTTGCATTAAATTGGTTTGCGTATAACCTGTAGGATTTTGAATTTTAGGATTTTCATTAGTAATTACAACGTCTTGGTTGTTTTGTCTTTCTACATAAACATTTCTTAAATATTCATCAGGACCATTACTTCCCATCTTTAAATCACCATAATCATTATAGCTTAGACTCGTAATAAATGCCCATTTTTTATATCCTAAATTAAAATCTGCATGATATGTTTTTTCTTCATTTGCAGAAGAAAATCTAGTAAATGTATTTCCTGTAATTAAAGTATTGTCGTCTAAAGATAAATTTGGTGATAATGTTTTAAAACTCATTACAGCACCAATTGCATCACTTCCGTAAATTACAGAGCCAGGACCAAAAATAATTTCAGTTTCTTCTATTGTAAAGGGATCTAAAGAAATTACATTTTGAATGTTACCGGCTCTAAAAATTGCGTTATTCATTCTTACACCATCTATTGTGTATAATAATCGGTTGGTTGCAAAACCTCTTATCATTGGGCTTCCGCCACCTTGTTGGCTTTTTTGAACAAAAACTTTTCCAGAAACAGTTAGTAAATCTGCTGCGGTTTGTGTGTTCATTAACTCTATTTCTTTGGGAGAAATTGTACTTATTTTAGAAGCTAAATCAGATGTTTTTTGTTTCCATTTAGATGCAGAAATCACAATTTCGTCTGTTTTTAAAATAGTAGGCGTTAGCAGAATTGTAAAGTTATTTTTCTTTAACTCTGCAAAACTTTTAATTTGTGTTTTAAAGCCTAAAAAACGGATTTCTAAAATCTTAGCATCTTTTAGATGGCTAATATCTACTTGTCCTTTTCCGTTTGTTGTAATGTAATTGTTTGTTTTTTTATTGT
Source organism: Polaribacter sargassicola (assembly GCF_021991835.1). Lineage (GTDB taxonomy): Bacteria > Bacteroidota > Bacteroidia > Flavobacteriales > Flavobacteriaceae > Polaribacter > Polaribacter sargassicola. The sequence continues at coordinate 278,137 of NZ_JAHDAU010000003.1, read as the reverse complement.
AAACAGTTACTTGATCTAGAGGTTCTTTGGTTTCTTTATTTGTAACAGTTAAAATTTGAGCATTTGCTGAAAATTTTAAAAAAAATAGAAATAAAATAAAAGTAATTTTTTTAATCATTATAAGTTTTTACGGGGAGATAATTTTTGTTTTTACGTATCAAAAATCATGCCTATTAAGACGATGTGAAAAATAATTTTAAGAGTTACTTAAAATTATTAATTCTTCTATAAAACTTCTAGAATTAGATAGGCGAGGAACTTTGTGTTGGCCACCTAATTTTCCTTTTTCTTTTAACCAACTATAAAATAAACCGTCTTTTGCTTGGTGAATTTTAGGAGGCATTAACGTCATGTTTTTGTAACGTTTTGCTTCATAATCAGAGTTTATAGCTTTTAAAGCATTGTCTAAAATCTCGGTAAAGTAAGGCAAGCTCTCTGGAGCGTTTTCAAATTCAATAAACCACTCATGTCCGCCTTTTTCTTTTCCATTCATAAAAATTGGACCAACAGTATATTCTTTTATAATCGAATCTGTTTTTTCACAAGTAAGTTTTAATGCATCTTCAACATTTTCTATATTTAATTCTTCACCAAAAACATTTATGTAATGCCTTGTTCTGCCTGTAATTTTTATTCTATATGGATTAAGTGAAGTAAAACGAATCGTATCGCCAATCATATAACGCCATAAACCACCGTTTGTAGTAATAACTAAAGCATAATCAATATCTTTTTCTACATCGGCAATACAAATTGCTCTAGAACTTTCTCCTTTGTACTCAGACATTGGTATAAATTCGTAGAAAATTCCGTAGTCTAACATCAACAACAATTCGTTAGAATCATTTTGATCTTGAATAGCAAAAAAACCTTCGGAAGCATTGTACGTTTCGTAATATTTAAAATCTGCTTTAGGAATAATTTTCTTGTATTGTTCTCTGTACGGATTAAAGTTTACGCCTCCATGAAAATAAACTTCTAAATTAGGCCAAACTTCTAAGATATTGTCTTTACCAGTTCTCTCTAAAATTCTGTTTAGTAAAACCAACATCCAACTTGGTACACCGGCTAAACTAGTTATGTTTTCATTAATTGTTTCATCAATAATTGCTTCCATTTTGGTTTCCCACTCGCTCATTAAAGCAACTTCTTGACTAGGAGATGAACTAAAATCTGCCCAAAAAGGCATGTTTTCTATAATGATTGCAGATAAATCGCCAAAATAAGAATCGTTGTCTTTGTAAACATCAGAACTACCACCTAAACGCAAGCCTTTACCCGTAAAAAGCTGTGTTTTTGGGTTGTTGTTAATGTATAAACATAACATGTCTTTACCCGCTTTCATGTGGCAATATTCTAAAGCTTCATCAGAAACCGGTATAAATTTACTTTTAGCATTAGTTGTTCCGCTACTTTTAGCAAACCATTTTATATCTGTAGGCCAAAATAAATTTTGTTCTCCTTTTCTGCAACGTTTTATCATCGGTTCAAAAGTTTCATATTTTTGAATAGATACTTTAGAAACAAAATCTTGATAACTTTTAATAGAAGAAAACTCTTTTTCTTTACCAAATTTTGTGTTTTTGGCATTATTTAAAAGTTTTAAAAGTAATTCGTTTTGCACATCAATAGGATATTTTAAAAATAGCTCTATTTGATGTTTTCGTTTCTTTAAAAACCAAGAAATTATAGAATTGATAATTTGAAACGCCATAGAAATTCGTAAGTTTGTTAAGTTCGATTTTATTACGAAGATACCTTTAAAATTGAAAAATAAAAAGGTTAAAATTTTTTATATGAAGTACCAAGGAGTTTTAAAAAAAATGATGACAGAAAATGCTGAAGAAATTCAGTATTACTTAGATATGAAGACTGATTTTATTAATATGAATCAGTTAATAAACAAAGATTTAACACTATCTTTTGTTACTTACGAGTGTTTAAATTGTGGTTTAGAAAAAAAAATTTATAGACAAGGTTTTTGTAAATCTTGTTTTTTTGAAATTCCGAATGCTGCAGATTGGATTATGAAACCAGAGTTGAGTAAAGCTCATTTAGGGATTGAAGATAGAGATTTAGCTTACGAACAATCTGTACAATTAAAACCACATATTGTGTATTTAGCAAACTCTAGTAACGTAAAAGTTGGTGTAACTAGAAAACAGCAAGTACCAACACGTTGGATAGACCAAGGTGCACACGAAGCTATAGAAATTGTAGAAGTGCCAAACAGGTATTTAGCAGGAATTACCGAAGTTGCTTTAAAAGAACATGTTGCCGATAAAACCAATTGGCGTAAAATGTTAAAAAATGATATAGAAGATGAGAATTTGGTGGAATGGAGAGATAAATTAAAACAATTTATACCTGAAGAAGCCAAAGCATATTTTATTGAGAATAATACGGAAACGAATTTAAATTTTCCGGTTGTAAAATATCCGTTGAAACCTAAAAGTTTAAACTTATTAAAAACGCCTACTTATTCTGGAAAACTAGTTGGTGTAAAAGGACAGTATTTAATTTTTGAAGACGAAACTGTTTTTAATGTAAGAAGTAACGAAGGTTTGGTAGTTTCTATAGAGATTTAAAAAGAAAGAAATTAATAAATGATTTTCGAACAAAAAGAAATACAATTACAACCTTTTAAGAGGGGATTTCATTTAATTACTACTAAGATATTAAATGAAATACCAGAAGTAAAAACGATTAAAAAAGGTTTTTTAAAAGTATTTATAAAACATACATCTGCAAGTTTAACAATTAATGAAAACGCAGATTCTACTGTTCGTGTAGATTTTGAAAGTCATTTTAATAAAATGGTTGCAGAAAATGAACCATATTATATACATACCTATGAAGGAAGTGATGATATGCCTGCGCATATTAAAGCTTCTTTATTAGGTAGTTCTGTAGAGATTCCTATAACAAACGGAAGATTAAATTTAGGAACTTGGCAAGGTATATATTTGTGCGAACACAGAAATTATGGTGGTTCTAGAAATTTAGTAATTACTGCTTTTGGAGTCTAGTTTTTACTGTTAACTAATTGCTCTATAATGCTTTCTACGCCTAAGTTATCATTGCTTTCTGTGGTGTAATTTGCAACCTCTTTAATGTCTTTATGTGCGTTTTTCATTGCAAAACTAAAATCAGCCTCTTGTAACATTTCAATATCATTATGATAATCACCAAAAACCATGGTTTCTTCTTTGGTAACATTTAAAATTTGCTGTACTTCTCTTAAAGCATTTCCTTTATTCGCTTTTTTATCTGAAATGTCTAGCCAATTTGTACCAGAAATTTTGATTAACAAATCATCGCCAAGCCCTTTTATTACAGGATAAATAAATTTCTCTGAAGATTTAAAATGATAAACAGCAATTTTTAAGAAATCATCTTTGCTTGCAGATTCTGTTAAATCATCAACAATTTTAAAATCGTTGTAATATTCTTGAAATAAGCTAATAAATTCTTGATTATCAGATTCTATTAAAGCGGTGTCTTTTCCGCATAAAACAATATTGGCACCTTCAACAAGTCTTAATTCTGTAATTATTTTTATGATTTTATCAGTAGAAAGTACGTTTAAAACCAATAATTGATCTTTGTGTTTTGCCAAACCTCCATTTTCTGAAATTACAAAAATTTCGTTTTTAATAGCATCAAATTTAGAAATAATAGAATTGTATTGTCTTCCACTAGCGGCACAAAAATGAATGTTTTGTTGTTTTAATTTATTAAATAATTTAAAAAACAACGGACTTATTTCGTGTTTGGAGTTTAAGAGCGTTCCGTCCATATCAGAAACCACTAATTTAACTTTAGATAAATCCATTTTTTTAAAATATTTTAAATTAAGTTTATAAGATGTGTTTTGTAGAGTTTCTTTCTACCAAATCTGTTTTAACAATAATTGTTTTAGGTTTCTTTTTAGAGTCAGATTTATCTTCAAGTCTATTTATAAGCATTTTAGCAGCAGTTGCTCCCATAATTTCTCCGTGTTGGCTAACACATGTCATTCTTGGGCTAGAGTGTCTTGCTAAAATTCCGTTAGAAAAAGAAATTGCAGAGAAATTTTCAGGAATTTTACGTCCAAGTTTTGTAGCAACTTTCATTGCTGCAATAGCAGAAGATTCATCAGTAGCAATTACACTATCAATTGTATTGTTTTTAAATATAGGTTCTAGTACTTTTTCGTAATTCTTGTAATTATCATCAATATTAATGATTAAGTTTTTTTCTACTTTAATATTATGATCTTCTAAGCCTTTTAAATAACCTTGCTGTCTCCTTCTACCAATTTCTAAATTATTCATTGTAGATATAAAGGCTATGTTTTTACTACCAGATTTAACTAAATAAGTAACAGTGCTTCTAGCGCTATCAAAATTATCTGTAACTACTTTATCGCATTTTAGTTTGTCTGCAACTCTATCAAACATAACAATAGGAGTACCATTATCTAAAACATCTTTAAAGTGATTAAAATCGCCTTTAGAAACCGTTTCTTCTGCAAGAGATAAAATAAAACCGTCAATACTTCCGTTAGAAAGCATTTCTATAGTTTCTACTTCTTTTTTAAAAGATTCGTTAGAAATACAAGAAATTATTTTATAACCTCTATCGTTAGCAACTTGCTCTATACCATTAAAAACTTGCGCAAAAAAGTAGTCTAACATATTAGGAATAATTATTCCAATAGTTTTTGTTTTTCTACTTTTTAAACTTAGTGCATTAAAGTTAGGTTTATAGTTATTGGCTTTAGCGTATTTTTGAATTTTTTCTTTTGTACTTAGACTAATTTCATAACTGTCATTAAGGGCTTTAGAAACAGTAGAAATAGAAACATTAAACTCTTTAGCAATGTCTTTTATGGTAAGTCTTTTCATTATTAGTTAAAAAATTAATGTCTAAAATACAAAAATCTCTTAATATATAATTAAAAACTGATTATTTTACAATTTTATAATCTTGGATGTTTTTCTAAGTTCTAAAAACAGAAAACCATAAAGTATTAAATATTCTAAAGTTACAAACCAAAGGTTCTCTTGCCATGGCGTATTTGCATAAGCTTGATAACTAAAAATAATTACTAGACTCCAAATAACAGGAAAACGATATTTAGTAAAAATAGATAAAATTAACGGAGTTGCTAAATACCAAGGATGCACTGTTGTAGCGGTAAAATAATAGAAACACAAACCAAACAAAAGTGCAGTAATTAGCTGTTTTTCGGTTTTGTTTTTTCTGAAAAAAGTAATAATTAGTAAAAATAGAATTGTAATAACAGGTGTTATTTTTCCTATGATTGCAATTTCATTATAACCTCTAAATAAGTAGCCAATTTCTCTAAAAATATAATAGAAACTTGCATTAAATTCAAAATTACGAAACCAAAGTCCAACGGAGTTGGCATAGTTATTTATAAATTCTGATGAGTAAAAAGGTAAAAATAAAACCAAAATTGTTGTTAGAGTAATTGCGTAAAATGCAATTAGTTGATAATGTCTTTTGATAAAATTTTCCTTTTTATTTACAAACCATTGATAGAATAGCGGTAAAAACAAAAGTGGAATTAATTTTACAGAAATAGAACAAGCTAAAAGTATTGCTGCCCAAATCCATTTTTGTTGATGCAGTTTGTAAAAACTCCAAATTAAGAAAAATAACATAACAGGTTCAAAATGTAAATTACCTGTCATTTCTATAATTATAAAAGGATTTAAAGCATACAAGAAAATGTTTTTTACAGGTAAGTTTAATTTTTTTAAGAGTTTTTTGCCAAAGTATAAAATACCAACATCAGCAAGAATAATAATAGATCTTAAAACAATAGTTGCACCAAAAATACTTTTACTAGAAAGTAAAGCAGCAATTAAAAAACAAAGTTGATTTATTGGCGGATAATTGGTGTAGTGGCTTCCATTCATTTCTCCCATACCATTGTAAAGCTCAGAAGCTTCTGCAATTGGCATTAAGTTTTGTTGTATAAACGTTTCTGGTAAAGATAAATAAGGATTTAGTCCTTCTAAAATCATACGACCATCCCAAATAAATCGATAAAAATCTTGAGATAAATTTGGGGAAGCAAATAAAAATATTAACCTAAAAAGAATTACTAATCCTGTTAAAGTAGAAGTGCTTATTGTTTTACTTTTTATAAGAAAATATGCGCATCCAAAAAGAGAAAACCATAAAAAGAGTAACTTGTTAAAAGCTGTTCTTTCTAAAAAGTAAGCAAAATAAAAATATAGCAATACACTTATAAAAATAAGTAATATGTCTTTATTTTTTTTAAAAAAGAGCATTATGCTTTAGAAAATATAGATTTAAAAAAGACGTAGCTAAAGCCAATAAATAACATAAAATGAAAAGGAAATAATCCAAAATCACCTCCTTGGTCTCCAACTATAAAAGCACTATACATACCAAAAACAAAGTATAAAGCCAAAATACCTTCTAAAACAACATTAAAAGAAAGTTTTTTCTTAATGTATTTATTGTTTTTCCAACTATCTTTTAAGCCTGTAAGGTTAAATTTAGGAGTTCTTACAAATTCACTTTTTTTACCAACATGTCCTTCTAAAACAGCAATTGTATTGTGTAAAGAAAACCCCATTGCAATAGAAAAGAAAGTAAAAAAGGAACCAATATATTTTATAAATTTAATAAAACCGCCACCATATATGGTTTTAAACATATACCAGTAACAGATAAAAAAGATAATAGAACTCATTACAAAAAAGCTCATTACATAAAAATAAACTTTTAAATGTGCATATTCATTTTTTATATAAAGCATTGGTATACTTAAAACAGCAACTAAAAATATGCATGTAAACATAGAGCTGTTAAGTAGGTGCAATATACTGTGCACTTTTGTTTTAAAAGGAAGGTTTTTACTTGTAATAACCCTCTTTGTCATTTTTTGAAAGTTTTCTGCACCACCTTTGTTCCATCTAAATTGTTGAGATCTAGCAGCACTAATAACAACAGGCAATTCTGCCGGAGTTTCTACATCTACTAAATATTTAAATTTCCAATTTTTTAATTGTGCTCTATAACTTAAATCTAAATCTTCTGTAAGTGTATCACCTTCCCAATTACCAGCATCATAAATACATTCTTTTCTCCAAACACCTGCAGTACCGTTAAAGTTTATAAAATGTCCTTTACTGTTTCTACCAACTTGTTCTAGAGTAAAATGTGCATCTAAAGCAAAAGCTTGTACTTTTGTTAGGGTAGAATAATTTCTGTTGATGTGTCCCCATCGGGTTTGTACAACACCAATTTCTTTATTTTTAAAATAAGGAACTGTTTTTATTAACCAATCTTTTTTAGGTAAAAAATCAGCATCAAAAATAGCAATAAATTCACCTTTAGCAGTTTCTAAACCTTCTTTTAAAGCGCCCGCTTTAAAACCTTGTCTATTGGTTCTTCTAATATGTTGAATGTCTATACCTAATTCTTTGATGATTTTAATTTGCTTTGCAGTAGTTTCTACAGATTCATCTGTAGAGTCGTCTAAAACCTGAATTTCTAATTTTTCTCTAGGATACTCTATTAAAGCAATATTTTGCAGCAAACGCTCCATTACATATAGCTCGTTATAAACCGGTAATTGTATAGTTACTTTAGGTATTTCTTTATCGTTAGAGAAATCAAATTTTTCTGAATTGTCTAATTTTTTCCTTGCTTTTAGGTAATTAAAAAGTAAATTCAATTGCGCTAAAGCATACATAAAAATAAGTATCAACGAAATGGAATAAATTAGAATGATGGTGTATTCTAGAATCACTATTTAAAACTGTATTTAAAAATCCAACTTAATATCTTTACGCCTGCAAATATAGAACCTTTTACGGTTCCTGAAACTTTTGATACACCTATTCTGTTTCTGTACTTCATAGAAACTTCTGTATAGCTTAATTTTTGTTTTAAAGCTTTTAACTGCATTTCTACTGTCCAACCATAAGTTTTGTCTTGCATGTTAAGGTTTAGTAACTTATCATATTTAATGGCTCTAAAAGGACCTAAGTCTGTAAATTTTGCTCCAAAAATTAGTTTCATTAAAAATGTTGCTAACCAATTTCCAAAAATTTGTTGAGGTGTCATAGATCCATCTTCTCTTAACTCTTTAACACGAGCGCCAATTACAAAATCTAAATTTTGATTAATTATAGGAGCAACAAGTTCTGTTAATTGTTCTGGATAATCAGAATAATCACCATCTAAAAAAACAATAATACTTGGTTTTATTTCTTGTTTACTAATGTATTTTATCCCTTTTAAACAAGCGTATCCGTAACCTTTATTAATTTCTGTTAAAACTGTTGCACCAGCTTTTTCTGCGTTAAGTAATGTGTTGTCGGTAGAATTGTTGTTTACAACAATTATTTCATCTACAATTTTGGGAATATCATTAATAACATTAGCAATGGAATCTTGCTCGTTATAAGCTGGTATAATTACTTTAATAATCGTTTTTGTCATTTTAAATCATTAAGACTATTTTCTCTTTTAAAGGATAAAAAGTCTGTCCATTCTTTTATTTTTTTACCATTTGTATATTTGGATGCTTTTACTAACTTTTGATTTTTATAAATTAGACAATATCCATTTTTTTCATTATATTTTAATTGGCATTTATGGTTTATATGGCCTTCTTTGTCATAAAATAACCACCAATTAAATTGTTGTCCATTATTATAATGGCCTTCTTTTTCTTTTAAAGAATTTTTGCTGTAAAAATACCAATATTTGGTTTCTAAATTGTCTTTAAAACTGCCTTCTTTTTTTAAAACTCCGCTATTGTAATAAAATTTCCAATAATCAGTTTTTTTATTATTTAAAAGCCAACCTTCTTCCTTTAATTGTCCGTTGTTGTAATATTTTTTTATGTATTTTTTTTGACTAAAAGAGTAAAAACTCATCAATAGTAAAAAGAAGAATGTTAGATGTTTTAGAGCCATTATTTTTTATTTACTAAATTCATTAAATCTACATCGTTTCCTAATAAAACATCTGTAGGATTAATTCTTCCTTCTTCTGGTCCGTTTTCTAATTTTAAAACTCCTCTTGGGCAAACAGCAGAACAAATACCACAACCAACACAACTAGAACGTACAATGTTTTCTCCTTTTTGTGCGTAAGATCTTACATCAATACCTTGCTCGCAATATGTAGAACAGTTTCCACAAGAAATACATTGGCCACCGTTTGTAGTAATTCTAAATCTTGATTTAAAACGTTGTACAAATCCTAAATAAGCAGCTAAAGGACAACCAAACCTACACCAAACTCTGTTACCAAAAATCGGATAAAATCCTGTACCAATTACACCTGCAAAAATAGAACCGATTAAGAAACCGTAAATATCTTGTATAGTTTGGGTTTTAATACCTAAAACTTGACTTTCTTCAGAAAAGAAGGTGTACAAAGCAAAGGCTGTCATTACCAAAACAAAAACTAAAACAGAGTGAATAACAATACGTTCTACCCTCCAAGAAAGCAATGTTTTGCTAGAGTTTTGTCTGTACGGATCTCCTAAAGTTTCTGCTAAACCACCACAACCACAAACCCAAGAGCAATACCATCTTTTACCAAAAAAGTACACCATAACAGGCACAACAACAATGGTTAAAACAATACCCCAAACTAAAATAAAAATACCTAAACCACCACTAGCAATTAATTCATTTAAATTCCATTTAAAGAAAAAATCATAATCTAAAGGAAACGCGTTTTTAAAATCGTACCAAGGTTGATTGAAACGAACTAAGATTTCTGGAATTAAAAAAGCAAATACAATTTGAAAAAATAACACAGAAGTAGTTCTTAAAACTTGATATTTATTATGACGATATTTTATATACATTCTTATGGCCATAACGGTCATAACTACACAGTATAAAAAGCCATATAAAAACCACTGACTTGCAGGATTACCACTAATAGATTTACTAATAGGATCTACCAAATACACCCAATTTACAATTAAATCTGCCTTAAAATATAATAGGATGTAAAAAGTGACTAAAAAGATAAACGCAAACCAACCAATCCAACCACGGTTTGTAGCTGCACTAAGAAAAATACCATCGTTTTTAATACCTGGTTTACCTAATAAAACAACATCTGGTATAATAAACATTAAAGCCCCTATAATACCTAAACCAAAAGTTAAAAACCAAGCCAAACCAGTGTTGTCTGCCGCTAAACCTTTACCTGCTTTTTTAGCTAGAGTATAACTTAAAGTATGAGGTTTACCAGATATTTTATATTGATATTGTTGTCCCTTTTTATCCCAATTTTTTTCTTTATTGTATTTTGCAATTAAAGCATCATAATGGTTGTTAGAAGCTTCAAAAGCATTGATAGTTCTGCTAGAAAACTGAAAAATGTTTAAATTATCTTCTGTTACAACTGCTTTTGTAAGTTCGTCTTTTATTACTTCACTTTTATAACCTTGTTCTTGGATATAAGTATCCAATTCTGTTTGTGTTAAATTAAAAGAACCTGTAAAAAGGATGCCTATGAAAAAGGTTAAACCAGCTAAAAAGATAATTAAACCCGATTGTTTTATAAGTTTCAAAATAATAAATGGTATTTAGGTGTTTGTTTTAAGTTTTTTAAGAATGTATTTTCTTATTGATTAACGAGCAAAAATTCGTTTCCAACTTTTCTTTTTTAAAGTGATATTTGTATTATTTTCTTTATTGAATTTTGCTATAATTTCGGCTTCATGTAATTTAAAAAACTCGGGATCAAAATTAGCATCTGCCAAGTATTCTAAAACATGTTCTATCGGTTGATTTTCGGTTAACCATTTGTCAAAAATTTCATGACGCATTCTAATTCCGAATGTGTTTATTCCTAAAAATTTGTTGGTATTTTTATCAAAAGAAATGGTAATACATTTGTTGTCTGTTGGATGTTGCCATTGAAAATAAGCCTCATTTTCTTTTTTACTTCTCTCACTAAAAACCCAACCATAAGTTTGGTATTCTATGTCTAAAAATTTGGCAGAATTAAACCAATGTCCAGGTTTGTAAGCTGTTTTGTTACCGCAGATTGTTTGCGCAAGGGTTTCTCCCATCATTCTACCTGTATACCAAACAGCTTCTATATTTCTACGTTGCCCAATAGCTTCGTGTTGTTCTGCACAATCGCCAATGGCAAAAATATCTTTTATGTTAGTCTCTAAAAAACGATTTACTTTTACGCCTCTGCCCAATTCTATGCCAGATTCTTTTAAGAAATCTATATTTGGTGTTACACCAGCCGTTAAACCCACCACATTACATGCAATTTCTTCGCCAGTTTCTGCAATAATTATTGATTTTACACGTCCGTTTTCATCAGATTTAATTTCTTTTAAATTGGTGTTTAAACGTAAATCTATATGATGTTCTTTTATATGCTTGTTAATCATTTCAGATTCTTGAGCAGGTAAAACACCGTTCCAAAAACTAGTTTCTCTTACTAAAAAAGTAACCGGAATTTTTCTGCTTCTTAACATTTCTGCTAATTCTATACCAATTAATCCACCACCAACAATAACCGCTCTTTTACAAACATTATTATTAGGTGCATATTTTTCTAATTTTTCTAAATCTTGTTTATGATACATACCCATAACACCTTCTAAATCCTGGCCTGGCCAACCAAATTTATTAGGTTTAGAGCCTGTTGCAATAATTAATTGATCGTAAGAAATTGTAGAAGAATCTTTAAACGTAAGTTCTTTTTTATCTGTATTTACATCACTCACAAAACCTTGTTTAAGTTCTATGTTGTTTTTTTTCCAAAACCAGTTTTCATAAGGTTGTGTATGTTCAAACTTCATATGCCCCATGTACACATACATTAGTGCCGTTCTAGAAAAAAAGTATTTCGTTTCCGCAGAAATAATAGTTATTTTATTGTCAGAGTTTTTTCTGATGTGTCTAGCTGCAGTAACTCCAGAAATTCCGTTACCAATTATTACAATGTGTTTCATAAGTTGCTTAATTCTTGAATTTATGTCGAATTGAAAGTTAAGAACTTAAAAATAAAAATCAGTTTAGAATCATTTTAAATAGCGTTTTAAAAATTTTGTAAGTTGTTTAAAGTTCTGTAGACTGATGTGTTAATAAAAACATAATTACCTAGAATATGAGAACAAAATCACTTAAAATTATAGTAGCATTACTTTTTATTTTTAATCTACAATCTTATGCGCAAGAAGCAACGAGTGCAGATAAAAGTAATATTCAAACCTATACACCTTCTAAATTATTAAACAAAGGACAATGGGATATTAAATTTTTTAACAATTTATATACAGAGACAAAAGGAACTTATGATGGTGTAAAATCAGATAAAGACAGAGAAACTTATTTTACATCAACCTTAGATATTTTTACAGGAATTTCTGATAATAATAGATTAAATGTAGGTTTATTGTTAGAGTACAGATCTAATGTTATTAATAATAAAAGTGCCACTAGTGTTTTTGGTTTTAAAGATGATGTAAACTCTAGAAATGGTTTGTCTTCTTTTGCGCCTGCTTTAAAATGGCAACCTATAGAGAGTGTGGGTAATTTTTCTATTCAATCGGCATTTCATATTCCTATAATTTCTGATGAATCTGATGAAAATGGAGTGTATTTAGACCAAACAGCTTATACTTTTCAAAACAGATTTTTCTATGATTATACTTTGCCAAGTGGTAATTGGCAATTATTTACAGAGTTAAATACAGAATATAATTTTGGAGATGAAGACAGTTTTGCAAACAAAACATTTGTGTTAGCACCAGGTGTTTTTATGAGTTATTTTCCTACGGATAAATCTACTATTTTAGGTTTTGCTCAACATTACCAACGTTTTGGAGATTTTATGCAAGACTTTACATCTGTAGGATTTGGAGGGAAATATCAATTAAATAATACTTTAAATTTAGAGGTTTTGTACAGCAAATTTGTAAGAGGTAATGATACCGGTTTAGGACAAAGTTTTAACATTGGTTTAAGAGCTTTATTCTAGAAAAAGAATATTTTTAAGGAGATTATGAAAACACAAAAACTCCTTTTATTAGCACTTATCTTTTTACAAATATCTTGTAAAAGTCAAACCAAAAAAATTAACGGATTAAGTTTTGTTGCATCAAGAGATAAAATAGATACAACACATACAAACTCAGTTTTAAGGGCACAAAGCAATTACGTTGCATTGATGCCTTTTGGCTTTATAAGAGACTTGTCATTACCCAAAGTACAACACAATACAAGCAGACAATGGTTTGGCGAAACCAGAAGTGGTTTGCTACAATATGCAAAAGAATTTCAGAAAAACGATGTAAAAATTATGGTTAAGCCACAACTTTGGGTTGGCCGTGGTTATTTTACTGGTGATATAGAAATGGATACTGAAGAAAAATGGGATGTTTTAGAAAAATCGTACACAGATTTTATTTTAGCTTATGCAAAAGCAGCTAAAGAAATTAATGCAGATATCTTTTGTATTGGTACAGAATTAGAAGAATTTGTAATGAATCGTCCAGAATATTGGCAAAATCTAATCAAACAAATTAAAGAAATATACAAAGGGAAACTTACCTACGCAGCCAATTGGGATGAGTACAAAAGAGTGCCTTTTTGGAGCGAGATAGATTTTATAGGCATAGATGCTTATTTTCCTTTAAGTGAAAAAAAATCGCCAACAGTAGCAGATTTAGAAGCAGGTTGGAAACCGCATAAAAATGAAATTAAGGGAGTTCAACAAAAATATAACAAATCAATAATGTTTACAGAATTTGGTTATAGAAGTGTAGATTATACAGGTAAAAAACCTTGGGATGCAGCAAGAATAGAAGGTAATATAAATTTACAAGCTCAAGTAAACGGGTTACAAGCTATACACAATCAATTTTGGAGTGAAGATTGGTTTGCAGGTGGTTTTGTTTGGAAATGGTTTCATAGACATGATAGAGTTGGTGGGGTAGAAGACAACCGATTTACGCCACAAAATAAACCAGCAGAAGAATTAATTAGAAAATTATATAATCAATAATTTTTTTAAACATGATAAAAGTTCTTTATATTATAAAAAATGGGCCTTAAATTTGTAATTAATACTAAAATACTTTCTTATGAGAAACATAATTGTACCCATAGATTTTTCTAATTATTCTGAATTTGCACTTAAAACAGCTGCGTTATTAGCAAAAAAATACAATGCTACTTTATTTGCTTTGCACATGTTAGATATGCAAGATATGTTTTTAACAGAAAGTATTAGTTATCAACAAGAAAAAGCGGTTTTCTTTTTAAAATTAGCAGAAAAGAAGGTTAAAGATTTTTTAAAGAAAGACTATTTAACAGGTATAAAAGTGATTCCTATTATTAAAAATTATAAAATTTTTAGTGAAATAAATACTATTGTAGAAGAAGTACAGGCAGATTTAATTATAATGGGTTCTCATGGTACAAGTGGTGTAAAAGATTTTTTTATCGGTTCTAACACAGAAAAAGTAGTTAGATACTCAGATGCACCTGTTTTGGTTGTTAAAAATGAACTAGCAAATATAGATTTTTCTGATATTGTAGTAGCTACAGATTTTTCTAAAGAAAGTATACCTGCTTATAAAAACGTATTAAAAACATTAGATTGTTTAAATGCAAGAAAACAACTTCTTTACGTTAACTTACCAAACGAAAATTTTAAAACCACTGTAGAAATGGAAAAAATGGCAAGTAATTTCTTATTAGAAGCAGAAGGAAATGCAGACAGATTAATAAATGTTAATTATGTATGCGATAGATCTGTAGAAAAAGGAATCTTAAATTTTTCTAATGCAGTAGGTGCAGATTTAATTTCTGTAATAACACATGGTAGAAAAGGATTATCTCATATTTTTGCAGGTAGTATAGCAGAAGATGTTACAAATCATTCTACATTGCCAATTATTACGTTTAAAATTTAAAACTATAAATGACTACAAAAGCCTTTTTAGTAACTATTTTTGTTGCTTTTTTCTTTTTTTCTTGTGCAGAAGATAATGATATTACAGTACCTAGAAACCTACAAGAATATATAGAAGCTACCTCAGATGGTAATTTCGGAGAAGTAGTTGCATGCGCAGCAAGTGTAAGTTCTACAGAATCTTATATTTTTTATTATCCAGAAGAAGGTGCAACAGATATTAGATATTATGAGGCAGATAGTTTAAATGTAGATCCAACAGATTTTTCTAATTATAGAAGAAAAGTACTAACAAATTCTGATGTTTTTGGAGGCAAATTAGGTCAGTTTTATAGAGAAGATGAAGACGATAATTGGTGTTTAATAACTTATATGTTAAACGGAGAATTACATAAATCTAACACCATTCGTTTAAAAAATGCTTCTAACCCAACAGGTTGGACAGATGAGGTTACTATAGAATATCCAGAAACCCTAACGCCAAATTTTACATGGTCAGACTTTGGTATTACAGATAACGCTATTTATTTTCAAGTTATTTCAGAAACAGAAGATGATACCTTTGTTTCTGGTACTTATACAGAAGATAAGTTTTTTCAGTTTTACGATACCTCTAACGTTGTTTTTAATATAAACGAAGATAAATTACCAGAAGAAGATTTGGTAGAAGATACAGAGTATCTTTTTACAATGATGGGCGTAAGCGAAGATAATTGGGTTAATTTGGTAATTCAAGAGAATTTTATTCTTAAAAATTTGCAAGAATATTTAGATGAAAATACAGACAAAGCAATAGATACAACCATTGCTTTTGCAGCAAGTGATAATTCTGATAATAGTTTAACCTATGTGTATTATTATCCTTTAGTAGGTGCATCTGCATACAGATATTATGAAACCGATAACGTAAATGTAGATGAAACAGATTTATCTAACTACAGAAGAAAAGATTTGTCTGATGCAGCAGTTTATGGTGGTAAATTAAGACGTTATTTAAGAGATGATGATGATAACGAAGCTTGGTGTATTGTAACCTATGTTATTGGTGATGTTTTATATAAATCAGAACCTGTAAGAATTAAAAATCAAACAAGCCCAACAGAATGGTCTACAGATGTTACTATAGAATATCCGCAGACATTAATGCCGCAATTTACTTGGACAGACGGAACAGCAGAAGCAAGTGAACAATATTTTGAGATACTAACAGATAGTGATAACGAAGTACTTTCTGCAACTTTTACAACAGATAAAATGTTTCAATATTACAACGATTCTAATGTAACTTCTTTTATACATACAGATACGCCACCAACATTAATTTTTAGTGATGAGTATGATATTGATATTTTAGGTTTAAGCAGCGATAATTGGGTTAATATATTTATACAAGAAACATTTTTATCAGAATAGTGAGTTTTAAAAACCTTTTATTTCTTCTTTTATTATCGATTACATCACAAATGTTTTCGCAAGAAAAAATGATTGCAGATGTTAAGATTAAAGGACTTAAAAAAACAAAAACTTCTTTTGTAAAAAATCTAATAATAACAAAAAAAGGAAATGTTTTAGACTCTTTATCATTAGAAAAAGACATTATTACCTTAAAAAGATTGGCTTCTGTTAGTCATGCTTATTATCAAGTTTTTCATGCATATAAAAATAATTACAACGTTTTTATATACGTAGAAGAAAACTTTACAATTATACCAGATGTTAATTTGTGGACAACAACTAATCGGCAATTTTCATATAAATTAGGATTGTATGATTATAATTTTCTAGGAAGAAATATTGCTTTTGGTGGTTTTTATCAACATAATGGATTTGATTCTTACGGAATCAATTTTAAAGCACCCAATCTATTTTCTAAAAAATGGGGTTTATCACTAACACATCAAAACTGGAAAAGTGAAGAACCACTTTATTTTAGAGATAAAACCGCAAATTATCTTTACAATAATATTTCTTTTGAAGCCTTAGGGATTTATCAAATCAATCTTAAAAATCAATTAAATTTTGGTATAAATGTTTTTAATGAAAAATATCAATATTTATCCGGAATTACATCACCTTCTATTCCTCAATATTTAGATTTAGATAAGATGTTGTTTAAGATTGTTTACACTCATGATAATTTAAGTTACTATTATCAATATATAAATGGTTTTAAAAGTATTTTATACGCTCAGTTTGTAACATCAGAAAATGCTTTTCAGAATGATTTTTTTATCGCATGGAATGATTTTTTCTTTTATAAAACAATAGCAGAAAAAGCAACTTTTGCAAACAGATTGCGTGTAGGTTTTTCTACGAATGAAGAATCTCCTTTTGCTCCATTTACAATAGATAATAATATAAATATAAGAGGTGTTGGTATTTTGGTAGATAGAGGTACAGCAGTTGCTGTTTTAAATTCTGAATATAGAAAGACACTTTTTGATAAAAAATGGTTGGTAATACAATCTAACTTTTTTATTGATGGAGGAACATGGAGAAACCCAGGAGGAGAAATTAAAGATTTTGTTAAAAGAGATAATTTAAGAGTATACTCTGGTGTTGGTTTAAGATTTATTAGCAAAAAAATATACAATGCTACTTTTAGAATAGATTATGGTTTTAGAATTTTAGATAAGTTAGGGCAATCTAAAGGAGGTTTAGTTTTTGGTTTAGGTCAGTATTTTTAATTTAATTCCCTTAAAAAAAAATAAAAAATAAGATGAGAACTTTTGCTATTGGAGATATTCACGGAGGTTTAAAAGCTTTAATTCAGGTTTTAAATAAGTTAGAATTACAAGAAGAGGATAAGCTTATTTTTATGGGAGATTATGTAGATGGTTGGAGTGAATCTTCTTTAGTTATTAGATTGCTAATTCAGTTATCAGAAAATTTTGAATGTATTTTTATCAAAGGAAACCATGATGTTTGGTGTCAAAAATGGTTAAAAGATAAAAATAACGTAGATCCTACTTGGTATTTGCACGGAGGAAAAGAAACTTTAGAGAGTTATGATGGCCTTTCTGATGAAGAAAAAAAACAACATCTTAATTTTTTAGAAAACCTGCTTTTATATTATATAGATAAAGAAAATAGATTGTTTTTACACGCTGGTTTTACTTCGTCTCACGGTGTAAAAAGAGAGCGATTTAAAGAGAGTTTTTATTATGATAGATCTTTATGGGAAATGCTAGTTTCTATGGATACAAACTTAGATAAAGATTCTATTTTTTATCCAAAGAGAATACAACATTATAAAGAAATTTATATAGGTCATACCCCAACAACAAATTATAATGAGGCAAACCCAATGAATATTGCTAATGTTTGGAATGTAGATACAGGTGCGGCTTTTAAAGGTAAAATAACAGGATTAAATATTGATACAAAAGAGTTTGTGCAAAGTGATAATTTGCCAGATTTATATCCGAATGAAAAAGGAAGAAATAAGTAAACCTTATTTTTTTACCAAAGGATACATTTCTTGCTTTAAAAAGTCTTTAGGAAAATCTTCTTCGCCTTCAAAACCTAGCTCAATATCTCTACCATCGTAAGGTATATAATTTGTTTTAAAAATATAATCCCAAATGCTTAGGGTAATTCCAAAATTTACACCATTTTTTCTTTCTTTTGGTAATACTTTTACATGATGCCAAATGTGCATTTTGGGGTTGTTAAAAACATATTTTAACACACCATAATCCCAACCAATATTAGCATGATTTAAATGCCCGATAGTAATATTAAAAAAATGGACAAATGCTACATCTTGTGCAGAAAAACCTCCAATTATTGCTAACGGAATGTATTTTAAAGAGTTATAGACTACAGGTTCCATCCAATGATAGCGCAAGTGTGCTGCAAACCCCATTTCTTTTACAGAATGGTGTACTTTATGAAAATTCCATAAAAACTCAAAGGTGTGTAATAACCTGTGTGTCCACCATTGTACAAAATCTACTACAATAAAAAAGATAAAAATACGAGCGGCAAAAGGCAACTTGTTAATCTCTAATAATTCAAAATTAGATAAAGACAACCCAACGATACTTAAAATATCATTAAAAATTTCTGCAGCTGTATTAGATAAAGCAATTAATACAATTAAGTTTAATAAAAAGAAATTAAAAAACATGTAAAAAGTATCTAACCAAAAATCTTTTCGAAATAAAGATTGATTTTTTCGCCAAGGAAAAATAGCTTCTAAAGCCCAGACAATTAAAGAAATGATAATTAAACCGTAAAAATAATTTTCCCAATTTAACTCCATTAAAACAGATTGTTTTATATAGTTCCAATAACTAGTATATGAGTTTTTTATGATGTCTAAATATTTGTTCATATTACTACAAATTTACAGATGCTAAAACTATTTTTCTAATAAGTTTTTAAAGGATTAATTTTTAAAATGATAGTCGTATCATAATTTGGTTAATTACATTTCTGTAATTTTAAAACCAGCATTACTAACAGCGTTTAATATATCTTCTTTTTTATGATCATCTAAAGTAACTTCTAATATTTTATCTGGATGCTCTAAATCTACTTTCCAAAAATCTACGTTATCTAAATTGTTTAACACAGGTGTTATAGATTTAATGCAGCTATTGCAGTGTATGTTTGTTTTGTATTTTACAGTTATCATAATTTTATATTTATTTAATTGTTAAATTTTTTAATCGTAAGCTATTTGCAAGTACAGAAATAGAACTTAAAGACATGGCTGCACCCGCAATCATTGGGTTTAATAAAAAACCATTAATTGGGTAAAGTATTCCTGCGGCAATAGGTATGCTAATAATATTGTAAATAAAAGCCCAAAATAAATTTTGCTTAATGGTTTTTATAGTTGCTTTAGAAAGTTGAATTGCGTTAGAAATTTGATTTAAATCAGAATGCATTAAAGTAATACTAGCACTTTCTATAGCAATATCTGTTCCGTTAGCCATTGCAATACCAATATCTGCTTGTGCTAACGCATTAGAATCATTAATACCATCGCCAGCCATGGCAACTACTTTTCTTTGTTCTTGTAATTTTTTAACAAAAGATCCTTTTTCTAATGGAGTTACATTTGCTTTAAAATTGGTTATTTTAACCTTGTTAGCTATTGCTTGTGCTGTTTGTTGATTATCGCCAGTAAGCATATAAACTTTAATACCCATTTGCATTAAATTCTTAATAGCTAAAATAGAACTTTCTTTAACTTTATCTGCAACAGCTATTATACCAACAACTTTATTTTCTCTACTAATATAAACTACCGTTTTAGCTTCGTTTTTTAAATCACATGCTTTTTTTGATAAATTTTCTGGAATTATAATCTCATTTTTAAGCATTAAATTTTCATTTCCAATGTTGTAAAAAGTATTGTTATAGCTCGCTTTTGCACCTAAACCAGTAATGCTTTTAAAAGAGTTGATACTAATATTTTCTGTATTTTTTTCTTTTAAATATTGTACAATTGCATCTGCAACAGGATGCTCTGATTGAGATTCTATTGCTAAAACAATTTTTTCTAATTCTATAGTTGTTGATTCTTTATCCCAAATTAAATCGGTTACTTTAGGTTTTCCTTCTGTAATTGTACCTGTTTTATCTAGTATTAAAGTATCTATCTTATAAGCAGTTTCTAAAGCTTGTGCATCTTTAATTAAAATACCTTGTTGTGCACCTTTTCCTATACCAACCATTAATGCTGTTGGTGTTGCCAGCCCTAATGCACAAGGACATGCAATAATTAAAACCGTAATTGGGGTTACTAATGCATAAGTTAATAAAAGTTCTGGGGCTAGTAAGTACCAAGTAATAAATGTAATTATGGCAAGTGCTATAACTGTAGGAACAAATATTTTAGCAATTTTATCTGCTATTTTTTGAATATTAGGTTTGGTAGATTGAGCTTGTTCTACTAGTTTAATAATTTGAGAAAGTAATGTTTCATCACCAATTTTATTGGCAATAATCCTTAAAGACCCTTTTTGATTTATAGTACCTGCAAATACTTTGCTTCCTTTTATTTTTTCAACAGGAATCGGTTCTCCAGAAATCATACTTTCATCAATAAAAGAAGTTCCTTTTTTTACTTTTCCGTCTACAGGTATTTTATCTCCGGGTTTTATAATAATTAATTCTCCTAATATAATATCATTGTAAGAAATTGTTTTTTCTTCTCCATTTCTAATAACCGTTACTTTTTTAGGTTGTAAACTCATCAATTTTTTAATTGCAAATGAAGTTCTGCTTTTTGCTTTTTCTTCAAAAAAACGACCTAATAAAATTAAAGTGATAATAATAACAGCAGATTCGTAATAAACATGTGGTAATAAACCTTTGCTTAAAAAATAATTTGGGTTTACAGTATTAAATACACTAAATAAAAAAGCAATACCTGTACTTAATGCTACAAGTGTATCCATATTTGTAGAAAACTGTAGCAATCTTTTCCATGCAATTTTGTAAAATTCTGCACCACTATAAAAAATAACAGGAAGCGAAAGTATTAACAAAACATAATTTTGATATGGAATTATGTCTTTTAAAAACATAGAAATTATAAAAACAGGAATTGCAAATACACTAGCAAAAATTAATTTATACTTAAGTGCAGCTAATCGTTTTTCTTCTAAGTTTTTAAAATTTTTTATAGAATCTTCGTTGGTATTAACCATTAATGTAAAACCAATTTCTTTTACTTTTTTAGAAATAACATCGGTGTTGATGTCATTTTTATTGTAAGAAATATTTAAAGATTTGTTAGGGTAATTTACAGCAACATCTATAACTCCTTTTTGTGTTTTTAAATGAGATTCTATACTAACTGCACAAGAAGCGCAAGTCATGCCTATTATTTTATATTGTTCTTTCATGCCGTACAATGTTTTACCAATACAAAAGTAAATAGACTCTTATAATTAAGTGTTACAAGATTATGTGGTTTTGTTATAGAATTTTGAAACGATTAAATAGTGTCTAAAAATTGATGATTTGGCCCCTTTGTTTTTTTAAACTGTGTAGGGGTTAAGCCTGTTTCTTTTTTAAATTGATTAGAAAGATGTGCAACGCTGCTATAATCCATTTGAAAAGCAATTTCCGACAGCGTCAATTCGTTATAAAACAAAAGTTCTTTTACGTGTTCTATTTTTTGTTTTACAATAAAACGTTCTATAGTTATACCTTCTACAGAAGAAAAAAGTTTACTAAGAAATGTATAATCATAGTGTAATTTCTCTGAAATATAATCAGAAAAATTAATGGTTAAAGATTTTTTAGTATGATGTATTTGCTTAATAATTAAAGATTTAATTTGCGCAATAATTTTTTCGTTTTTATCTAAAAGTAGTTCAAAGCCTTTTTCCTTTAGTTGTTTACTTAATTTTGACTTTAAGGTGTTATCTATTTTAGAATCGCTTTCTAATTTACCTAATTGCAGTTTTACTACAGAAATATTTAAATTATCGCAAATTTCTTTAACCGCGTCTATACAACGCGGGCAAACCATATTTTTTATATAAATGATATTAGAACTCATAATAGATAAATATAAA
This sequence comes from Polaribacter sargassicola, assembly GCF_021991835.1. Taxonomy (GTDB): domain Bacteria; phylum Bacteroidota; class Bacteroidia; order Flavobacteriales; family Flavobacteriaceae; genus Polaribacter; species Polaribacter sargassicola. The sequence goes on along the minus strand of NZ_JAHDAU010000003.1, from coordinate 255,626 downwards.
GCTTATTTTAATGTTTTAAAATTAAGTTTGATAAAAGAAAACGTTTTTTATCTATATTGTTTTTATATTCTATAAAATTACAGATACTTTAAAATGATTAAAATATTAATTACTATAAATGTTTTACTATTATTATTTATAGCTTATGTTATTTATAAAAAAGGAGGCCTTCGCTTTTTAAAGAATAGACTTATCTTATTAAAAAATATATCGAAACAACAAGGATATAATAATTGGCATTATCAAGCAAGAAAAAATATTTTTGAAAATATGCCATGTCAAGAAAATAGTATTGTTTTTTTAGGTGATAGTATAACTGAGTTTTGTAATTGGAACGAACTTTTTAATAAGCAAAATATTAAAAATAGAGGGATTAGTGGAGATGTAATAAAAGGTGTTATCAATCGATTAGATGAAATTATTGCCTCTAAACCCAAAAAAATATTTTTAATGATTGGTACAAACGATTTAGGAAATAGAAGAAATAAACATCAAATTATATCAGATTACCAAAAATTAATTGATACCATAATTACAAAAACACCCAAAACAGCACTATATGTACAAAGTATTTTACCAACTAAAAATAGTTTGAATAGAGACAATAATGTTATTATGGCCATAAATAGAGAACTAGAAAAGTTAGCCGAAAAGAAAAATCTAATTTATATCAATCTTTTTGATGTTTTTAAAACAGCCAATAATCAATTAGATATGAGTTTGTCTTATGATGGATTGCATTTAAACGGAAAAGGATATCTGCTTTGGAAAGAGGCGATAAAAAAATATATAGAAGATTAAGTTTTTTAAGACCGAACAAAGCTTAATTATAAAAAGATGTTGTTCGGTCTTTAAATTTCTTAAATCACTTTTATAACTTCTCTAAAAAGTGTAATCATTTTAGGTTCTGCTTCTCCTGCAATAGCTATAATTTCTGCAATATTAACAGGTTCTAAATTTTTAGGATCACATTCATCGGTTAAAACCGAAATTGCAGCACAAGGTAAGTTTAGTTGTTTGGCAACAATTACTTCTGGCACAGTGCTCATACCAACCGCATCAGTTTCTAAAATTTGTAACATTCTGTATTCTGCTCTGGTTTCTAATTGCGGACCTAAAACACTTGCATAAACACCTTCATGCAATAAAATATTTTGTTCTGCAGCAATGGTTTTTATTTTTCCATTAATCTCTGCTGAATAAGGTGCTAACATATCAGCAAAAATATTTCCAAAATTATTAGCTCCGTTAAAAGCCAAAGGAGAACTTCCTTGTAAATTAATATGATCATCAATCAACATTAAATCACCTTTTTTGTAATTTAAATTAATTGCACCTGCTGCGTTAGAAATTAATAATTTTTGAACTCCCAATCCATGCATGGTTCTAATGCCGTAAGTAACTTCCCAAGGAGTGTAACCTTCGTATAAATGAAAACGACCAGACATTACCAATACTTTTTTATCGGATAACACTCCGTAAATTAATTTACCAGAATGAAACTCTACCGTTGCTTGTGGAAAATGTGGTATTTCTGAATATGGAATTTCTTTTTCGATAGAAATTTCATGAACCAATTTACCTAAACCTGTACCTAAAACAATACCTATTGCTGGGTTTGTAATTCCGTTTGATTTTAAAAAATCGATGGTTTCTTGTAACTGTTGTTTTTTCATCTGTGTATAAATTGTTGAAATGCTGGGTGATGTTCTATATCTTCAAAAACATCAACGTCATTTAATTCTTCTAACAAAAATACTTTTTTATCCTGTAAATCTTCTAAAGTATCTTTTCTAACTGTTTCTGATCCCCAATTTTTATTTTTAAAAACTTTTTCTTGTAAAGAGTTCATCCCTAAAAGGTAATAACCGCCATCTTCTGCCGGACCAATAACAACATCATTAGTATCTAATTTTTCAAATGCTTTTTCTATATTTTCCGGTGTTAAATCATACAAATCGCTACCAATAATCATTACTTTATTGTATCCAGAATCAAATCCGTCTTTAAAGGCGTTTAACATTCTAAGTCCTAAATCTTCTCCTTCTTGTTGGTGTTTTTGAAATATATTGCTATCCCAAATATCATTTTCTCTAACTTTTACAGAATAATATACGGCTTTGTCTGCAGTTACTTTAGAGGAAACTTCTTTGGTTTTTTGTAATAAGAATTTATAGATTTCTAAAGCAGTTACGTCTCCAACAGTTTTAGCTAAACGTGTTTTTGCTTTACCTAATTCTGGGTTTCTTGTAAATATTAATAATAGATTTTTACTCATAAATTTTTGTTCCCTTTTTTAACCATTTTCCCCAATCTTTATTAAAAGCGTGTACTTTCTCTGTCGGTTTACCTAGTGTATCCATTACTTTAAAATTGTTGTTTTTCCATTCAAAAATTCCTCCGTACAAATTATAAACATTAGTATATCCTTTTTCTATTAATTGATGTGCTACAATTTCTGACCGAATGCCTAAAGAACAATACACTACAATTTTTGCATTTTTATCTTTGGGTAATTCTTTTAAAGTATTGTTGATGTTAAAATTGTCAAAACCAACACAAATAGCATCTTTTAAATGACTTACATTATATTCTTTAGTTTCTCTAGCGTCTAATAATATAGCTGATGAGGTAGTTGACAAAGAATCTACAGAAATATACGGCACGTTGTTTTTGTTGTACTTTGTTAATAGTTTATCAAGTTTATTTTGTGCCGAAATAGTAGTTGATATCAGTAAAAAAAGAAGGAATATTTTTTTCATTTTAAATAGCTTAAAGTTGAATTCCAAATCCTTGTAAACCAGATTCTATAGGTGGTAATATTTCTGTGTTATCCCAAATTCCTGTAACAATTGTTCTAGAATATTCTTCTGGTAGCAAACCGTTTTGCATTAGTTTACTGGTTAATTTGTAGTTGTAATCTAAATTTTTATGTGTAAAATTAAAACGATTATCAGCATCGTCTAAAATAGCATACCAAACAGATGGATGACCATTATTTGCAGGCATACCAACAACACCAGGATTTAACCAAAGTTTATTTTCTTGTTGATGGTTAAAAGGCAAACCACAATGGCCTGCAACAATTACGTCTGCATTTGCGGCTTTAAAATTAGGCTCTTTTAGATCCCAATCTGTAGATTTAAAAATAAATTCTGATACGTTAAAATAAGAACCATGTACCACCGTAATATTTTTATCTGCAAATTGAAAACGAATATAATTGGGTAGTGTTTTTAAAAACTCTAAACTATTTTCTGATAATTTACTTTGTGCATATGGATACCACATTTGCGAAAAATTATCGCAACGAGAGCCTTCTCTAAAATCGCAACCACAATCTTCTGCATTTTCTCTTAACTGAATTTCTACATTACCAGCAATGCTTTTTGCACCCCATAATTTTAGCAATTGCACAGTTTCATCTGGTTGTGCACAATAGCCAACAATATCACCAGTACAAATACAGTTTTCTGGAGCAATATTTTCTTTTTCGGCAATTTGTTTTAAAGCTTCTAAAGCTTGTAAATTGCTATAAACACCGCCAAAAAGTAATGTTTTTTTAGTTAATTTACCTAAATCGGTTATTTCGAGATCCATTTTGGAATAAAATATATAATCGTACAACAAAGCACTCCCCAAAGATTAGACCATAATAAAGCAGCGTACTTACCGGTTGTAAAAACCAATGCCTTTGGGAAAACTCCAAAAATAAGTAAGAATCCAAAAATTAATCCACAAGAAACACTTAAATAAAAGCTAATTTTTGGCACTTTTACACTCCAAAAAATAAACATCGGTGTTAAACCAATAACCATGGTTCCAGAAATGGTAGTTGCAGATAAAATTTCGGCATTTAAAAATACCGGAATTGTACCAAGTATAGCAACTGTAATCATGGTGATTCTACCAAAAGACACCGATTTTCCTAAGTTTAAATCTACTGCCAGTAATTTAGAAAAAGATGAAAATGTAGAGTCTAGGGTAGAAGCGGCAGAAGTAATCATTATAAAATTAATTACTAATAAAATTACAACACCTAACGCTTTACCAACTTCTACTGCTGCGTGCGCTTTTATCCCTTTCGTTTGTGCGTATACACCAATTAAACTAAATAGAATAATACAGATAGCGCCCAAAATACTCGCCCATAAGAAACTGTGTTTTGTAACTTTTGGTGATGAAATAAACCCTCTGTCTGTTAAAACAGGATCATGAAAAGGGTAACTAAAAGATTGGATTACAGCGGCAAAAAATAAATTTAATCCAAGTTCAAAACTCCAAGTACCAGAGGTTAACATTTCTTCTGATGAAAAATCTTTTGTAGTAAAAATAGTGGCTAAAATAATGATTAATAAAACAGAAAATAATACCATTTGTATTACATCTGTAAAAATAGAGCTACTTAAACCACCTTTTACAGCATAAGCTAGTGTTAAAAAAGTAAATACTAAAATAGAAGCGTAATAAGGGGTGCTACCTTGCTCGCCAAAATAATTACCAATAACCATGGTGTTACTCCAGACTTCATTAAAAAGTCTAAAAGCAATTAGAATAGAAAAAACAGCCATGGCTTTTTTTCCGAACTTAGAAATTAAAAATTCGTGAATACTTCTAAAACCACCTTTTGTTCTTAATTGATAAATAACAATACCTGCAACAGCAAAAGAAACATAGTAGCCCGCGTATGCTACACCACCAACTAAACCAAATGCCAATCCTAAGTCTGCTGCATTGGTAATACTTTTTGCAAAAATCCAAGAGATAATTAAACTACCTGTTAATATTAATGTGTTAGGAGCTTTCTTTTTATTTACTGCTTTAAAAAACTGATCTGTTGTTTTTGCCAAAGGCGACAAAAAAAACATGGTTAAACTAGAACAAATTACTAAAAGCCACTGCCATTTTATAATATCCATATATTTTTAAAAATTTTTTAATTATTCCACCAAACTTTTACGTTTAAACTATTGCCATCTGTTGCGGCATCTGCTACTTGATAATTTTCTGAATTTAACGAAGCTTCTTCTGCAGGATAAGGCATTCTTACCGGAATTAAACCATCGTTTAAACTTGCAGAAATATCTTTTAAAGCAGGGAAACCTGTTCTTCTATATTCAATCCAACCTTCATAACCATTGATAACCGAGGCAATCCATTTTTGAGTAATAATTTGCTCTAATGAAGATTTACTTGTATCGTTAAAGTTGGCATTTACTGTTAAATAATCTGTCGGTAAAGTTGTGTTCCAATACTCAAAAGCTTGTGTAACACCGCTATTGTATAAGGTTTCTGCATCGGCAGAAATAAATCCTTTTAAAGCAGCTTCTGCAAGTAAAAAACTGGTTTCCCAAGCTGTCATAAAATTAGCATCTAAAGTAGAAGAGTCTTCTCTAAAAATTGTTCCAGCTAAAGAATAATCGGCCAAAGCAATAGAAGTAGAAGAGGCATCAATACCGTTAATTAAACCATTAAATTCATTAGAAGTTGAATTAGAAAAAGGTCTAAACATGGTTGCTATTCTAGTGTCATTTAACTCCGTTAAAATTTCTTCCATAGTTTCAGAAAGAACAAAGTTGTTAAAATCTCCAATCCTTAATTGAGACAATCTAAAACTGTTTGGTTCTGTGTTTGTAAAATCGAAAATTGCATTTTCTGTATTGCTTTTTATATAATTACCTTCTGTAAAGATGGTTTGTAATTGAGTAGCCACATCTACTTTATCAGAAATACGAATTAGGTATTTTATTTTTAGTGAATTTGCAAATTTTACCCAACTCTCTAAATCACCATTAAACAATATATCACCTTCTAAAGCAATAGAACTTGTATACGCATTAATGGCTGTAATCCCTTTGTCTAAATTATCTAGAATACCATTTTCACTTAAATAAATATCTTCTTGTAAATCGTATGCAGGTGTTACTGTTCCGTCAATTCCGTTAAAGGCTTCAAAATACGGAACATCACCAAATAAATCTGTTAAACCAGCAGCCATATATGCTTTTAAAATTAAAGCCGGACCTTCGTAAACAGCGTAAGCTGTGGTTTCTTGAGCTTGTTTTATAATAATTTCATTATCACGTAAATTAGTATAAAATATTTCCCAAGGATTTCCTCCCAATTGCGGACTTTTTAAAGCATGTCTATCAAATAAATTAAAGTCTAAAGCAGTTCTGTGTTGTGCTAATAAATCGCCAGCAACAAAACCTTCATAACTCATGTTTTCTCCAAAATCGTAAATAACTTGTCTTAATAACAAATTTGGTTGTACGGCAACAGGCTCGTTAATATTGGTGTTTAATTCTTCGAAATCTTTGGTGCAACTTGCTATTGTAAAAGCAAAAATTGCGAGTGTATATATAATTTTTTTCATAATGTCTTTTTTAAAAATCAAACGATACTTTAAAACCTAAACTTCTGCTTGTAGCATAACTCATATCTTCTACACCACTTACAAAACCATTACCTTGTACAGATAATTGTTCTGGATCGAAATGTGGATTTTCTGTAATTACAAACAAGTTGTTTCCAATCAAAGAAAAATTCATTGTAGAAGTGTCTTTCAACCCTAAGAAACCTTCATCTAACTCTAAAGTATAGCCAATAGAAAGTTGACGCAGTTTTAAATAAGAAGCATCGTACACATTATTTTCTTCATGATTTCTGTCGTAATACTGTCTGTAATAACTTTCTGCAGTAATTGCTACAGTGTTTTGTGCACCTGTATTAATGTTTACTCCATCTGCAATAATTCCTTCAGAAGGTCTGTATAATGTTTCTGCTAATTGCCCACCAACATTACCTAAAGCACGGGTTCTAGAAACAATTTCGCCACCTTGTCTCCAATCTAATAAGAAACTTGCATTCCAGTTTTTGTAAGAGAAACTATTGTTCCATCCTAAGGTAAAATCAGGATTGTAATTACCAATTTTAATCAATTCATCACTGGCAATATAATTGCCACTATCATCAATTAAAAATTGCCCATTTTCATTTTTTTGATAACCAGTTCCATAAATGTCTCCAACTTGTCCGCCTTCTTCTGCTTGAAACCAAACCGTTTGGTTGGCACTATCATAAATTCTACTGTAAGCTAATGTTAATCTACCTTCTTCTTGCGGTAAATCTTTAATTATAGATTTGTTAGAAGCAAAATTAAATGTGGTATTCCATTTAAAATTTTCGGTTCTAATTGGTGTTCCTCCTAAAATAACTTCAAAACCACTAGTGTTTACTTTTCCTCCGTTAATTACTTGTTGGTTATAACCAGAAGAACTTGCAATTGGTAAAGAGATAATTTGATCTACCGTTGTACCATTATAATACGTAAAATCGACATTTAATCGATCTTTAAAGAAACGCACATCTGCACCAATTTCATAAGAAGTAGTAGATTCTGGTTTTAAATTTGCATTCGGAATAAAATCTTGGTTGCTAAATGTTGGTTGGCTGTTATAGGTTGTTTGCGATACAAATGCTCCTGAAGTTTGATACGGATCTGTATCATTACCTACTTGTGCAACACTAGCTCTTAGTTTAGCAAAAGAAAATACTTCTGGTAATTCTGTATAATTAGACAAAATAAAACTTGTAGAAAGAGATGGATAAAAGAACGATGTACCGTCTACAGAAAAAGGTGTTGCCAAGGCGCTAGACCAATCGTTTCTTCCTGTTATATCTACGTATAAATAATTTTTGTATCCAAATTTTGCAATTCCGTATAAAGAATTAATTCGTTTTTTAGAATCGAATTGAAAACCTTCTATAGGAGAAGCAGCATTGTTTAAGCTAAAAATACCTGGTTGCGCTAAACTTGTTGTTTGTAACTGTTTTGTAGAAGCATTTTGGTCTAATCTGTTACCTCCAAAAGAAACATCAAAAGTAAAATTATTAAATTCCTTATTGTAATTAACTAAAAAATCTGTGTTAACTTCTCTGTAAAAAACATCGTGTTCTGCATAAGCTCCGTTTTTAAAACGATTAGAGCTAAAATTACGTTTAAATTTTCTTTTTTCTGATGAGTAATCCATTCCAGAACGCACTGTAATGCTTAAATTATCTGTAAATTGATGATTGATAGCTACATTACCGTACACACGATCTCTGTTAAAAGAATTGGTGTTTTCATATAATGTAAAAAACGGATTGTCGAAATAGGTGTAATTAAAAGAATATTGTTGCACGCCTTCTAGACCAGGTTGCCAATAATCTCTTAAACTATCAATATTTAAAGATCTTGGTCCCCAAGCAACTAACGCATAATTGGCATTTTCACTACCATAACCGTTAGAAGGTCTGTTGTCGCTACCAGAATTTACATAATTGATAGAAGCAGTAATTTTTGTTTTTTCTATCGGATTAAAATTCAGTTTAAAAGCGGCTGTTTTTCTGTCTAAATTTACCCCCGGAATAATAGATTCGCTATCTAAATTAGTTAAAGACAAACGGTAAGAACCTCTGTCAAAACTATCGGTAATAGAAATATTATTAATAGTTGTAATACCCGTTCTGTAAAAATCTTTTAAATTATCTGGGTTAGATTTAAATAAAGTAGGCGTAATTGTTAAACCACTATATAAAGAAGTATCTCCACCACGAACAACCGTTCCGTCTGGTAAGGTTACAGGGCTGTCAAATTGGGCAATATAATTACCATCATCTAATCTTGGTCCCCAAGAATAAGAAATTAAATCATTGGTTCCGCTACCTAAACCATCTACAAATTCAAAGTTTCCGGCATTACCTTGTCCGTATTCGTTTTGAAAATCTGGCAAACGAAAAGCGCTGTCAAAAGTAATAGAAGAATTAATGCTGATACCCAATCCTTTTTTCTTGCTACCATCTTTTGTTTTTATTACAATTACACCGTTAGAAGCTCTTGTACCATACAATGCAGCTGCACTTGGCCCTTTTAAAACAGTTACCGATGCAATATCATCTGCATTTACTTCCATACCACCGTTTCCAAAATCTATTTCTTGAAAACCAGCTGCCGCTTCGTTACTAAAATTAAAAACAGTATTGTTATTTATAGGCGTTCCGTCTACAACAAAAAGCGGATTGTTGTTAGAAAAAGAAGCCTCGCCACGAATGGTTATCTTTGATGAAGAACCAACACCTGTAGCACCTTGAGAAATAGTAACACCTGCTAATTTACCAGATAAGTTATTTAAAAAGTTAGGCGTTTTTACTTCTGTAAGATCTTTAGATTTTATTTCTTGTACTACATAACCTAATTCTTTGGTTTGTCTGTTTACACCCAAAGCAGTAACCACAACTTCGTTTAAACTAGTAGCAGATTCTTCTAATTGAATATCAATTATGGTTTGATTATTAATGGGGATTTTTTTTGTTTGATACCCTAAATAAGTAAATGTTAAAAATTTAGAGTTGGGTAAAATGGTAATAGAATATTGTCCGTTAATATCAGAAGTTGTACCATTTTTACTAGTAGAAGAGATGCTTACATAAGGAAGTTTTTCTCCTGTTTTTTTGTCGGTAATTGTACCCGTAATTTTAGTTTGCGCAATGCTTATGCCAGTAAAAAGCAAAAACATCCACATGAAAATGTGTTTCATTCAATTATGGTTTTTGTCTAAAAATTTTGGTTTTTATTGATGATAAAATCAACATTTGCTCAAAGTACAAAAAAATAGAGGAAATATCCTTGGTTTTTGATTTAAAAATTAGTTTTTGAGAAAATCAATAAATTTTTAATAAAAATAACCTGTATTTTTTAATAATAATGTAATTTTTAAAATAAGAAAAGAATCAAAAAAAAGTATAAAATAATATGATTTTTACTTAATTCTGATTCTTTTAAAAAGATAAAATTTTATTGTAAGATTTGTTATGCAACTACACCTTGGCAACTACTTCCTGCGCCAGCAGTGCAACCATAACAATGTTGATTTATAATAATGTTTCTGTTTTGCAATAATTCTTCGTTGTAATCAGAAACGTGTTTTACTTTAGAGTTAACTTTTAAATTTAACATTTGATTAAAATCACAATCATACAACCAACCGTCCCAACTAATAGAAAGCGTGTTTGTACACATTACGTTTTCTACCGCAAGCGGATTGTAGGCTTCTACTAAAGAATACATGTAATCTTCGTAATTTTCTGATGCAATTAAGTAATCTAAAAAACGGCTAATTGGCAAGTTTGTAATGGCAAATAAATTATGAAAATCAATATTAAAATCTGCTTTTAATGCTTTTTTAAAGTCGTTTTCTAAAGCCATTTGGTCTCCAGGTAAAAAAGCTCCCGAAGGATTGTAAACTAAGTCTAATTTTAAATCAGAATTTGGCATACCGTAACCAACAGCATTTAATTCTTGTAATGCTTTTATAGATTTATCAAAAACACCATTACCACGTTGTTTGTCTGTCTTTCCACGTGTCCAATGTGGCATAGAAGAAATAACATGTACGTTGTGTTTTTTAAAGAATTCTGGTAAATCGTAATATTTTTTATTGGCTCTAATAATGGTTAAATTAGAACGAACAATAAAATCTTTAATTCCGGCTTTAGAAGCTTCTTCTACAAACCATCTAAAATTAGGATTCATTTCTGGTGCGCCACCTGTTAAATCTAGCGTATGTGCACCGGTATTTTTTATGACTTTTAAACATTGTTGCATGGTTTCTACCGTCATAATTTCTTTACGATCTGGCCCCGCATCTACGTGGCAATGTTCGCAAACTTGGTTACACATGTAACCTAAGTTAATTTGCAAAATTTCTAATTTTTTAGGACGTAAAGGAAACTGATTTGTTTCTTTAATTTTTGCGGCAAAAGTGGGTAATTCTCCGTCAGCAAAAATTCCGTTAGACAGAATTTCCATTTGACGAGAAGTGTTAGCAATATCGTTATTTCTTGCTTTAAGTGATTTTGTAGCCATATTTATAATTCTCAGTATTCAATTGCAGTAAAACAGTTAGACTGCTTTTTAGCCAATCGATACTGTATACTTGCTTTACATTTCAAGTTTGTTAACTTTATTCATCATTTGTACGCCATGTACCAAAGTTGCGCCACTTTTAATAGCAGCACCAACATGCACAGCTTCCATCATTTCTTCTTTTGTAATACCACGTTGTAAACCGTCTTTAGTGTAAGCATCTATACAATATGGGCATTGTTCTGTATGTGCAACTGCCAAAGCAATTAAGCTTTTTTCGCGAGCTGTTAAAGCACCTTCTTCGAAAACTTTACCATAATAATCAAAAAATTTGTTACCCAATTCTTCGTTCCATTCAGTTATTTTTCCGAATTTTCTTAAATCGGCAGCATCGTAATATGTTTTAGACATTTTTTGGTTTTTTTAGATTAAAAACGGAAAGATAAAAAATTATTTACCGTTTAAAGTCCAATCGTAATTTAGATAACTGATTTTTGCTTTTGGACTAATTTTAGTTTCTGAATACTGATTTAAAAAATCAATAACAGTTCCGTTTTTTGTAAAATGAACTTTAAACCAATCGAAGATTGAAGATATTTGAATTTTCTTTTCTGATATTTTATTTCTAGAAGCATCGTTTACAAAGAGCTTCATTAAACGTGTTAATTCTGTGTCGATATTATTTTCTGTAAAAGCAAAATTTGCTAATTGAGGACAAGAACCAGAAGCGCAATTTACACCAACATGAATTCTAGGATCAAAAAAGTTTTTAAATAAAACTTCGTGCTCAATTTCATCTAACGTATAAGTTTTACCAGCAACTTTAGCAAATGGAGTTTTCCAAGCAGTTTTGCCTTTTACTTTAATATTAGTAATGCTTTTTAAAGGGTAATTATTTAAAATTAATTTGATTGTATATGCGTTGTATGCGTTTATCCAAAAAGCTTTTTGTTTATTGGCAGACCAAGAATTATCTGGTACTGTGTTTGCTAAATAAGATAAAAATTCATCTAGTTTTGCTTCGTTTTTTTGTAAAGATTTATAATCTACAACGCCATCTTTTGTAACGTGTTTTTGTAGTAAATTGTTAAATATTGATGTTTGTGCATTTACATTTGATAAAGTAAAAACTGCAACAAGTATTAAAAGTATTTTTTTCATTTTTTATAATTTCTGATTTTTTAGACGAAACCTTTTTAGATTGATTACAAAAAATAAAAAATTAATCTGTTAATTCTTGTCCGGCTTTTAAATGGAATCTCTTTTTAAATAGAAAAACAATAAAATAAAGAATAGGAGTATCTAACGCAGCAATAATTATTTTAAAAAGAACTCCACTTATTAAAAGTCCTATAAACTGACTCCAAGCTATAATATTAAAAGAGCATAATAATACTAAAACCGTAAGTGTATCTATAAACTGAGAAGAAAAAGTAGAAAAATTATTACGCAACCATAAATGTTTGCCTTTTGTAAAGTTTTTCCAGAAATGATATACTTTAATGTCTATAAATTGTGCAAATAAATAGGCTAGCATAGATGCAAAAACTGCTAAAGGCGCTGCGCCAAAAACGTTTAAAAAAGTATTGTCTTGTACTTGAGACCACGAAGTTGCTGGCACTTCTTTAGAAACGTATATTATTAATAAAGAAAAAAATGATGCAAAAATGCCGGCAATAACAACATCGTTGGCTTTCTTTTTTCCGTAAATTTCTGATAAAATATCTGTAATTAAAAAGGTAATTGGGTAAGGCAATAAACCAACCGAAACTTCGAATAATTTTACATTAAATATTTCTATTTGAAAAGGATACCAATAAAAAAACTTCTGAAAAATTAAGTTAGAAGTAACTAAAGAAGCAATAAACAATGCTGCTAAGATTAAATAAATTCTGTTAGCAAGTAGTTTGTCTTTTGTTTTCATAAAGCGAAATTAATAAATATTCTATTGGTTAAAGAAAGCCAAGTGTTAATTGATGTGTTTAGCCCTGATTGCAGCATTTGTTTGAGCTCTTTTTTTGATGTAAAAAATAAAGTGTAATGCTTTTTGATTTGAAAATGAGATTGAAAAAATGCTTGATGTTTGTGTAAAAGAACATCAAAAAAAAGCGAGTGCGGAAAGCAGGAAATAGCTTCTAATAAAAATGAGTATTTTTGCCGATAATAAAACGAAAAAATAGTTACAAAAATAGATATTATATGAAAGCATATATTTTTCCGGGTCAAGGAGCACAATTTACAGGAATGGGATTGGATTTATACGAAAAATCTGCATTGGCGCAAGAATTATTTGAAAAAGCCAACAAGATTTTAGGTTTTTCTATAACAGATATTATGTTTGAAGGAACGGCAGAACAATTAAAAGAAACAAAGGTTACACAACCTGCAATTTTTTTACATTCTGTAATTTTAGCAAAGGTTTTAGGAGATTCTTTTCAGCCAGAAATGGTTGCTGGGCACTCTTTAGGAGAATTGTCTGCTTTGGTTGCAAACGGAGTTTTATCTTTTGAAGATGGATTAACTTTGGTTTCTAAAAGAGCTTTGGCAATGCAAAAAGCTTGTGAAATTGCACCAAGTACAATGGCGGCAGTTTTAGGTTTGGCAGATGAGGTTGTAGAAGAAACGTGTGCAGAAATTGATGGAGTAGTAGTTGCGGCAAATTATAATTGTCCGGGTCAATTGGTAATTTCTGGAGAAATAGAAGCGGTTAAAAAAGCTTGTGAAGTATTAACAGAAAAAGGAGCAAGAAGAGCTTTATTGTTGCCTGTTGGAGGTGCATTTCATTCGCCAATGATGGAGCCTGCAAGAGAAGAGTTAGCGGCTGCAATAGAAGCTACTCAGTTTAGTGAGCCAACTTGTGCAGTATATCAAAACGTGGTTGCAAAAGCTGTTACAAATCCTGCAGAAATTAAAGAGAATTTAATTGCTCAATTAACTGCGCCTGTAAAATGGACACAATGTGTACAAGCAATGATTGCTGATGGTGGAACTGAATTTATTGAAGTTGGACCTGGTAAAGTTTTACAAGGTTTAATGCGTAAGATTGATAGATCTGTTGCAGCTTCTGGTGCTGCTTTGGCAGAATAAATAGAAATTATATATTACAAAAAAAACGAACTTAATTTAAGTTCGTTTTTTTTGTTTTTTAAAATGTGATGTGTTAATTTAAGATGAAAGAAAACTCGTCTTTTAAGATAGAGAGCCAATCTTTTATTCTTTGTTCTGTTAGTTCTGGTTGATTATCTTCATCTATTGCCAAGCCGTAAAAGAAATCATCATTAAACAAGGCTTTAGATTTTTCAAAAGCATACTCTTTAGTTGGCCAATAACCAGTAATATTACCGTTGTTTTTTAATATTATTTCTGCTAAAATACCTACACCATCAATAAAATATTCTCCATAACCATATTGATCTCCTAAACCATAAAGCGCAACTGTTTTACCTGTAAAATCTATTGTTTTAAATTCGTTATAATAAGATTCCCATTCGCTTTGTAAATCGCCATCGTACCAAGTAGAAAGACCAAGAATTAAAATATTGTATTTATCAAAATCTTCTTTTTTAACTTCAGAAACTTCAATAACATTAATGTTGCACAAATCCCATTTGTCTATAATAGCACTTGTAATTTCTTCTGTCATTCCTGTATCAGAACCATAAATTAACCCAATTTCTTTCATTGTATATTTTTAAAGTTCTTTTTTCCAGTTAATTAAATTTTTAATTAAGAAAATACTTGCAATAGAAACTAATGCTAACATAAATATTTCTGAAATGTTTGTGCTCTCATAAATAATAGCTTCTACAAAATGATATACATTGTATAAACCTGTAATTATTGCCCAAATAAGAGAAACCCATTTAAACCATTTTTTAGAAACTTCTAGGGTTAATAATCCAAAAAGAAGACAAAGACCTTCAAATAAAATTCGGTAAATATGATGCGCGGTTGGTACATCTCCCGTTGCACCTTCAATCATTAAAGTTTCGTTATAGTAGATGTTAAAAAGACCATAAATGTGATGTACAATCCATCCGATAGCTAAAAATATCCAAAGTATTATAATTTTTGTTCTCATAGAGATGTGGTTTTTGTTTTGTAAGTTTTTATCTGTAATTTCTGTTTTATTAGTAACAGATAGGTTGTTTTTTTCTTCTAATAATAATTTTTTTCGATTTTTAAAATCAATAGGATGTTTTGTAAAAGAACTTTGTTCTTTAACAGCTGGTTTAATTTTTAAATAGATAAGTAATGCTGTTATTGATAATATTAACCAAAGAATATCTACTGATAAAATTTCATATTGATGATTTTTATAAGTATTCCAAATCCAATTATTAGAAACGATACCATTTGTTATAGGAATTAAGAATCCAAGAATTGAACCAGCTAATAGGTTTATTTTGTTTGTAAAATAATTATCTCTTTTGTAACGAAAAAAGAGGGTTGCTATTAACCAAGAGGTGAAAAAGAATGCGTACAAAATATTCATTCTTTGATCCATATATGCTTCTGGTAAAAGTTTTATCAATAAAAAGGATAATGCTATAATAGGAAACATAGATAAGCAAATTGCTAAATAAATATGACCAACTTTAGCGGTAAATAAACGTTGTTTTAACGTCATGCTCTTTTTATTACGAGCTTCTATGTAAATTAAAACTCCTGTTATTATAACAAAACAGGTAATTAAAGCTAAAATAAAATAGACTATTTTAATCCAATAGCCACCAAAATCTGCAAAATGTAATCTAGCTAATAGTCTTTGAGAATCTTCTAAATAGCCTAGTTTTTCTGGTGATTTAACTTCTTGTATTTGCCCTGTGTAGGCGTTGTAAACAATTCTACCAATACCAATATAGCGTTTGTTGTCGTTTAGTTCTCCTATTAAAACATACTCCATATTGTTACCTCCGTAATTACGAATAAAGGCTCTGGTTAAGAAAAAATCATTCCAATTATCGTTTGTTTTTTTTGCAAAAGTGTTAAAACTTAAAGCTTTTTGGTTTGATGTGTTTACCCATTCATAAGTTTTTCTAGCAGGACGTACATCTTCAATTAATTTTTCTTGACTACCATTGTATAAAAATGTAGCAGGCAAAAGCACTAAAAGACCTATACCTAAATAAGCACCAGTTACAGCAAATATAAATTGAAAAGGTAATCCTATAACCCCAAGAGCTGTATGAGAATCTGTCCAGATTCGTTTTAAAGTTACTTTAGGATTGAATTGAAAGAAATTAGGAATAATTTTTTTCCAATGAACAATAACACCTGTTACAATGGCAAATAAGAAAAACAATGAAACAAAACCAGATAAGTACTGACCAATAATTGGCAATTGTCTAAAATAATGTAACCTATAAATAAATTCTCCTAAGCTATATTGTTCTTCGTAAGTTTTGCTTTCAAAAGTATTTGTATTAACAAAAAAGACTTTTCTTTCTATATCTTTTTGATTGTTTATAGTGTCTTTTTGTGGTTCTAAAGTAATAGAAATATGATCGCTTTCAAAATTGAAATTTAATGATAAATCTCTACCTGTTAAATTGTGTTCTTGATGTAAATTATTTAGTATTTTATCAAAATTTACATCTTTTTTTTCTATATGTTGTAGTGGTTTTCCTTCTTCCCATAATGAAATTTCATCTTTAAATAAAGAAAAAGCACCCGCAAAGAAAATAACATACAATGCAACACTAATAACTATACCGCTAACAGTATGTGTGTTAAAAAAAATATTATAGTTTTTTTTACTCATTACATAAAAGGGTTTTGTTGTTTTCCTAAAAAATAGATGATATATAACACTATAGAAATAATTAGGTATAATCCCCATACTTTCCATCCGTTTTTAAACAAAAAAGGGATAATTAATAAAATACCCCAAAGAATAAAAACAGTATAAATAGATGTAATTAATACCTCTTTATGATAAGGAGATAACCATAATGCTAATGATATGTGAAATAATGCTGTTATAATATATCCGCCAATTAACCCAGCAGTAATTTTTGCTGTTTTTTGCCAAGCGCTTGTTGTTAAGTATTTAGTATTTGCAGGCATTTTAAAAATTTAATGTTAATTCAATTATTAATGATATTATATAAAGAATTATTAAGTGTTTTATTTTAGGTTTAATTATAGGGTAAAGTACAATGATGAGACTTAAAATAAAAGATACTGTAAAAAGCCAAAATAAGAGTCCGCTTGTTAGATTAAAAATTAGAATTGAACAGATTAAAGTAATTAATAAAAATGTTAGCCCTAAGTATTTTGTTTGCTTTTTGTTTTTTTGTAGCCAATTATCTAAAATAGATTGACGCTGTAATACTGTTTTTTTTGAAGTATTATATATAAAAAAACATCCAAAGAAAATTATAAAAATTAAAGTACTTATCATATTTTTACAGAATAAGAGAACTCTAAATTAAAAAATTTAGAGTTCTTCATTTCAAAAATTATTAATTCAAAATAATTATTAATCACAATTTTATCTAAAATTTATAACTTACAGTTCCTACAAAAGATCTAGGAGCTTGTGCATTTACTGTTGTCCATCCTGTGTAATAAATTTTATCTGTAAAATTATTTGCTTTTAAACCAATTCTAAATTTATTAGCATCATAATAAATACTTGCATTATATATTGTGTAACTAGGTATTGTAAAAGCACCTGTAAGTGCATTGTTTATAGGTAAACTTTCTGAGGCTCCGTTAAAACCAATACCAAAACCAAAGTTTTCTGCAAAACTTCCTTTTTGAAATTTATAATCTGCCCAAAAATTATATAAAGTTTCTGCTCCTGCAGATTCTGGTCTTCTACCTTCAAATTCTGTAATATCTCTACCGGCCTTTTCACTATAAACATCTGTGTATTTCATATCATTAAATGAATATGAACCTCTAATGTTAAGACCGTTAAAAGGGTTTGCGTTTAACTCAAGTTCCCAACCTTTACTTACTGCTTGTGCAATATCTATTGTTGTGTTAAATAATCTTTCTGTAGGATCTTGAGCGGTAAAATCATCAACAGTAATATGGTAATAACTAGCTCCTAAATTTAATTTACTATTAAAAAGCTGCGTTTTTATTCCTGCTTCTATTTGTACTGCTTTTTGAGGTTGAAAAACATCAACAGTATTATCTGCATTTACCACAGGGTCTACATTTACAAAACCAGTTTGGTAGTTTGTAAATAATGATAATTTATTTTTTATTGGTTGATATAAAATACCAGCTGTTGGAGATAATGTAGTTTTTGTAAAATCATCTTCTGCAATATCATCTCTACCATCTTGAATAAAATGATCTAATCTTAAACCAAGATTAACAGTTAAGTTAGGTGTTACATTAATTACATCAGAAACATAAGTTGCAATTGTTTTAGATGTTTGTCTGTTTGTAAAAGGTTCTATTTGATTAAAATTAGCATCTAATTGAGCCTTAGTTGGAGGAGAATATGTTGCGTTTGGTGTAAAACTTGTAGAAATAACATTTCCGTTAGGAGATAGAAAAGCATCAAAGAAAGGAAAACCAGCAAAACTTGCTTCTATTGTTTGAGCTACAGCAGATAAATCTGCGTAAGGAAAATTGTTTAAGTAGTTTAATAATGCCGGGAAATTAGAAGTACTTGTTAGTACAGTGTTACCGTTAACATTTCTATTGTTTCTTAAATCATTTAAATAATCAATTCCAAAAACAAATCTATTTCTAACTTTACCTATTTTAAAATCTCCAATAAAATTTTGTTGTAAATTATATCTAGTTTGGTCTGCATCTCTTTTACTGTAAACACGTGTAAAAGCATTTTGTTGTAATAATGTACTTGCTTCATAAAGCATTGGGTCTACAAACGGACTTATTAAATCTTGTAGGCCAGGAACATCATAAAGTGCTACTAATTGTAATAAACCTGCGGCACCTCCATCAAATTGATATTGATAATAACCACCTGTTTCTGCATAACTACTAGAAAAAGTAGTTTGCGAAGTCCATTTGTCAGAAATTTTATAGTCTACTACAAACCTTGTATTATAAACATCGTTATCTAATGTAATATCATTAGAGGTAAAAGATTTGTTTGGGTCTATGTTTAGCTCTTCAATATTTGTAGATACTAATGGAGTTCCTTTTCCTAAAAATAACATTGAAGGGTTTGTTTGTTCTGTTCTAGAAAACTCGATACCTGCTGTAAGATTTAATTTATTATTTACTCTGTACGAAAGAGACGGAGCAACAAAAAAGGTGTTTTTAAATCCTGCATCTTGAAAACTATCTTGAGTTAAGTAAGAAGTGTTTATTCTAAAAAATAAATCATCACTATTTCCTATTGGAGTATTAACATCTGCAGAAAGCCTGTGCATACCAAATGAACCACCTGTATAGCTAATGCTACCTCCAAAACCTTGAAAAGGTTTTTTTGTAACGACATTAATTAAACCTCCTAATGATGTTTCTGTACTACCAAATAAAGTAGCAGAAGGTCCTTTTATTACTTCAATACGCTCTATATAAGAAGGATCTACTTCACTAAAAGTTATTCCAGATACACCATTAATTAATCTAGGTTGTACGCTAAAACCTCTAGTTGAAAAGTAAGAGGTTCCATTTCCGGGACCTCTACCTGTAGCTTCCCAAAGTTTATAAACTCCAGTTGCATTTTGCATAGCATCATCTAAGTTAGTAACTATTTGAGATTCTAATAAATCTGAAGTAACAGTAGAATATACATGCGAGTTTTCTAAATCTTTTAAAGGTAATTTTGAAACGTATGCTGTGTTTTTACGAGAAAATTTATTGTCTCTAGAAGTTAATGTTACTTCTTGTAATAATTCATTTCCTTCAAATAATATAATAGTACCAAAATCTTTAACTTCATTATTAGTTATTGTAAATGGTATTTCTTTAGTTTTATATCCTAAATAAGAAATTACAAGTGTGTGTTTTCCTGTATTAATGTTAGAAATTGTAAATTCTCCTTTTTCATTTGTTTCAGTACCTATTATAGTGTTTTTTAAGTATGTGTTTACACCGATAATTTCTGTTTTAGAGTTGTCTGTTATTTTACCAGAAACTGTTGCGTTTTGAGAAAAACCAAGAGAGGTTATTGCTACTAATAATAGTAGCGTTAATTTATTTTTCATTTAGTTTATTTAGAATGAGTATAGATAATATGTTAATTTTATGCAAAAATACTTTCTTGCTTTAATTTACGCAAGTTATTTATAATAAATCTAAATAAATATAAATTTTGTTGATTGATGTTTAAAGGGGAATATCTTTTTAAGATTAAAAAAGTAATTTCATGCCTTCATGAGTTGCTTTAAAGCCTAAATTTTCATAAAATTTTATAGCTCTTGGTCTTTCTTTATTAGAAGTTAATTGCACCATGTGTGCATTTTTTTCTTTAGCTCTGTTAATTGCCCACTCAAACATTTTTTTGCCGATACCAAGACCTCTTTGGTCTGCTCTTATAAAAACATTTTCTATTAAAACTCTAGTGCCACCGCAATAAGAAATGTATTGAATGTAAGTTAATTGAAGTGTGCCAATTATTTCTAAATTTTCATTTTCTAAAACAATCAATTCTTGGTTTTTGTTTGCGTCTATTTTGTGAAATGCATCTAAATAAGAGCTTGGTAATGGAATTTGAAAGTTTTCTCTCTTTTGTCCTAATACATCATCTGCCATTATTTTAACAATTGCTAAAAGGTCTTTTTCGGTTGCTTTTCTGTAGTTCATTATTTTAATAATTTAAAAAACAAAAGTCCTAATTTCTTATTTGAAATTAGGACCTTTTTGTAAATATTATTTTAATTTTTAATTTTTAATTTTTTCTTGTCTTTTGTTTAATAAAATAGGTTCTCCGTAGCCTAATTCTTTCATTCTGTCTAATTGTGTTTCTGCATCACCAACAACTAACCAAATCATTTTATTAGGATTTACGTATTTATTAGCTAGTGTAGAAATCTCTTCTTTAGTCATATTATTAACAATATTTTCTCGGTCTTTTACATAATCTGCACTCCAGCCATAATTACTAATATTAGATAACATATTTAATTTTGCTCTAGAAGTTTCAAAAGCTCTTGCGTTACTTTTAATTAAGAAACTTTTAGTTGTTTCTAAGTCTTTATCAGAAAAAGTGGTTGGATATTCTTCTAAAATTTGTTTTACTAATTGTGCAGATTCTAGTGTAACGTTACTTCTAACTCCGCTAGAAATGGTAAATGCACCTTTTGCTTTTGTACCTGAAAAGCCAGAACGAATTCCGTATGTATAACCTTTTCCTTCTCTTAACTCTTGTGTTAATCGAGAAGCAAAACCACCGCCGCCAAGAATATAGTTCATAACAGAAGCTGCGTAAAAATCTTTGTCTGTTGCAGCTAAAGCAGGAGCACCAAATTGTAAAACAGATTGTTTTGCATTAGGAATGTCGTAAAAATAAACAGTAGGTTTTGTTGGTGTTTCTGGTGTTTTATATTCTGGAATATTCACTTCTTTTGCTTGCCAATTTGTATTTAATGAAGCTAAAGAAGCAACTACTTTTTCTTTAGAAATATCACCAACTACTAACATTTTTGCAACAGAAGGAGAAATGTAATTGTTGTAATATGCTTTTAAATCTTCAATAGTTATTTTTTCTACGGATGATAAACTACCTAAAATGTTTTTAGAACGAATGTTGTCTTTTCCGTAAATTAATTCATTGTAAGCATTTCTTGCTACAGAATTTGGGTTTGCTTCTTGCTGACGCAAATTAGTAATAGTTGCTTTTTTAAGTAAGTCGAATTCTTTTTCATCGAACCTTGGTTCTAATAACATTTCTTGTGCTAAAGCTAATGTTTTATTATAGTTTTTAGCTAAAGTTGTTCCGCTTAAAGTAATGTTTTCAACATCTGAATAAATATATATAGAAGCTCCTAGTTCTTGAATTGCTTCTTCTAATTCTTTTACCGTTTTGTTTTTGGTTCCTTTATTTAATAAATCTGCAGTTAAATTGGCAACGCCTAATTTACCCATAGACTCTAATAATTGACCTCCATCAATAGTAATATTAAAACGGACTAATGGAACTTCATCATTTTCTATTCCGTAAACTTTTAATCCGTTTTCTAAGCTACTTTCGTAAACTTCTGGTACAGCTAAAGAAGGAGTTTCTCCGTAAGGTGGCTCTACGCTTCTATCAAAAGTAGAAGGAGTTTTTTCGTAAGTTGCAGCAATTTTAGGATCAAATTTTTCTTCTGCTCCTGTTACAATTTGTTCTTCTACAACATCTGCTAAAACTGCTCCTGTTAAAGCTAATTCTGCAGAACTTTTAGGTACAAAACTAGTAGCAACGTAATTTTTACCTTTAATGTATTTGTTATACACACGCATTACATCTGCAGTAGTTACAGCCAATGTGTTTTTTATGTCTTCTGTTACAAAACCTGGATTTCCTGTATACGTGTTGTAAGATGCTAAACGAGTTCCTTTACCTAAAACACTAGATAAACTACTATAAAAACGTGTTTCTTGTCCGGCTTTAATTTTATTTAAGTCTTTTTCAGAAATTCCTTCTTCTTCAAATTTTGCAAAAGCTTTTTCTATTCCGGCTTTTACATCATCTAGTTTTACATTGTTAAAAGCTCTAATAGAAATTTGTGTTTCTCCTGCCAATTCAGAACTTCTACTAAACATACCTGTACGAGAAGTTAGTTTTAAATCGTCAATTAAAACTTGATTAAAAGGAGCAGATTTTCCGTCAGTTAAATATTGAGCTAAAACATCTAAAGCATAAGAGTCTGGATGGTATTGTTCTACCGTTGGCCAAACCATTGTTAATTGCGGAACTCTAGCAAAATTGTCTTCATAATATAAAGATTTAATTTCATCAACTTTTCCTGGTCTTTTTTCTAGTGTAGGGATTTCATCACCTTTAGGAATTTCATCAAAATATTTATGGACCCATTTTGTAGCTTGTTCCACATCAATATCACCAGATAAAACTAATGTTGCATTATTTGGTACGTACCATTTTTTAAAAAATGTTTTTACATCATTTAAAGTAGCATTTTGTAAATCTTCTAAAGAACCAATTACTTGCCAATTATAAGGATGATCTTTTGGGTATAAATTTTTACCAATTACATATTGATTATGACCGTAAGGAGCATTGTCTACACGTTGTCTTTTTTCATTTTTAACAACTTCTTTTTCTTTTGCTAAAACAGGGTCTGTAACGGTATTTATAAACCAGCCTAACTTGTCTGCTTCTGCCCAAATCATTTTTTCTAAAGCATCTTTTGGTACTGTTTGTAAATAATTAGTTCTATCTCTAGAGGTAGAACCGTTTGCGCCAGAACCACCAATTCTTGCGCTCATTTTATCTAAACCTCCTTTGCCTAAATTTTCTGATTCTAAGAATAATAAGTGTTCAAATAAATGGGCAAAACCAGTTCTACCTTCAATTTCTCTGGCAGAACCAACGTGTACCATTAATTCTACAGCAACAACTGGGTCTGATTTATCAACATGAAAAACAACATCTAAGCCGTTTTCTAGTTCTATTTTTTTATAATTGATGCTAAGTTCGGGTGTTTTTTCTTCGGATGAATTTTTACAACTTAATAGCGAAGTTGTAACTAAGAATGCGAGTAATATTTTTTTCATTTGGTTTGATTTTAGACTTTTAAAAATACTAAAATTTATTGATGAGCGTCTTTGAGTCTTGTTAAATAAATTGCAAAAAAAAACCTAAATCTTAGTTTAGGTTTTTAATTTTTATTTTGATAAAACACAGTCTTCGCAATCTTTTATTTCACCGTAATATGTTTCTCTATATTTGTGTACAGTTTCTATAGGAATAACATTAAATAGTGTTTTTTTAATGTAAGTTACATTTGTGTGTAGCCTTCCCATTTTTGGTGTAAAACGTTTTTCTAAACGTGTTTTTCTTTTAATTTTAATCAATTTCATGTTTTCTAGTATCATTAATAAATTGGCAACAAAGTTAGAGCGAATCTAAAGGGATGTCAATTTATAAATGTTAAAACCAAGATGAATTACGAATAAACATGAATGTCAAAAATATTACGAGTTAGTTTTATTGATATGATAATTCTAATGTAATATCGTTAGCATATAGAAAGCAGTTTTTAGATTAAAATATCTAAAAAATGTAAAAAATCACTCAAAAATGATAGAGAATTATCTTTTTTCAAGTGATTTTTTTATTAAAATTTCTTTTTTCTAATTTAAAAGAAAAATAAAATTATTGTTGTTGCTGCCATTTCCAAGAAGAACCTAAAGCTTCTTCTAATGTTTTTTCGGTTTTCCAATTTAGTTCTTTATTGGCAATTGTTGTGTCTGCGTAAGCAGCAGTAATATCACCTTCTCTTCTTGGGACAATTTTGTAATTTAAAGTTTTACCAGATGCTTTTTCAAAAGCTTTAATTACTTCTAAAACAGAGCTACCTTTACCTGTACCAATATTAAAATACTCAAAACCTTTTTTATTGTTTTTATTAATCAATCTTTCTAAAGCCGCAATATGAGCTTTTGCTAAATCAACAACATGTATATAATCACGTACAGCTGTTCCATCTGGTGTATCATAATCATCACCAAAAACAGATAATTCTTCTCTCATGCCAGCTGCAGTTTGAGTGATGTAAGGAATTAAGTTTTGAGGAACACCTAATGGTAATTCTCCAATTTTTATTGATGGATGTGCGCCAATAGGATTAAAATATCTTAAAGCAATAATATTTAAATTGTGTGCTTTACTAGCGTCTTTTAAGATTTCCTCACCAATTTGTTTTGTGTTTCCGTATACAGATTCTGCAGTTTTAACCGGTGCTTTTTCTGTAATAGGTAATTCATCAGCTTGCCCATATACAGTACAAGAAGAAGAAAAGATAAAGTTGTCTAACTTTCTATCTCTCATTTCTTGTAATAAATAAACTAGAGCACCAAGATTGTTTTCATAGTAATCTAAAGGCTTGTGCATGCTTTCTCCAACAGCTTTAAAAGCCGCAAAATGAATAATTCCATCAACCTTATTGTTTTCGAAAAAGTTTTTTACATCATTTTTTACTCTTAAATCAATTTGATGAAAATCTGGTTTAGTGCCCGTAATTTCTGTAATTTTATCTAAAACACCTATAGTTGTGTTAGATAAATCATCAATAATTACTACCTCGAAACCTGCATTTTGTAATTCTACAACTGTGTGAGAACCAATAAAACCAAGTCCTCCTGTTACTAGTATTTTTTTCATGATATTTTTTTAGCCTACAAAACCTAAAATAGTTTTTGTAATAAATGTTAATTGTTCTTTATCTAATTCTGTATGCATTGGCAGAGAAATTACAGTTTTAATCAACTCATTTGTTACAGGAAAATCACTTTCTTTATAACGAGTGTCTGCGTATGCTTTTTGAGAATGCAATGCAACTGGGTAGTAAATTGCATTCGGTATTCCTTGTGCTAATAAATGTTTGTGTAAATCATCTCTTTTACCGTTTGTTATTTGTAAAGTATATTGATGAAAAACATGTGTGGTATTTTCTGCAATTTTAGGAGTGATGATGTTTTTGTTATCAGCAAAAGCATTTGAATAAAATTCTGCTGCATTTCTTCTGGCATCGCAATAATCATTTAATAAAGGTAATTTAGCTTTTAAAACACCAGCTTGTATAGAATCTAAACGAGAGTTTACACCAACCACATCGTGGTAATAACGTGTGTACATTCCGTGATTTACAATACCTCTAATAGTGTGTGCTAATTCATCATCATTTGTAAAAATTGCACCTCCATCACCATAACAACCTAAGTTTTTAGAAGGGAAAAAAGAAGTTGTACCAACATGACCAATTGTACCAGCTTTCTTTTTTGTACCATCTTTAAACGTGTAAGTTGCACCAATTGCTTGTGCAGTATCTTCTATTACAAATAAATTGTGTTCTTTGGCTATTTCTAAAACAGCATCCATATTAGCTACTTGTCCAAATAAATGAACTGGTACAATTGCTTTTGTTTTAGGTGTAATTGCTTTTTTTAAAGCTTCAATATCTATGTTAAAAGTTGCTGCATCTACATCAACCAAAACAGGTGTTAATTTTAACAAAGCAATAACCTCTACAGTTGCTGCAAAAGTAAAATCTGCAGTAATAACTTCATCACCTTGTTCTAAACCTAAGCCCATCATTGCTATTTGCAAAGCGTCGGTACCATTTGCACAAGGAATTACGTGTTTTACATTTAAATATTTTTCTAAATCTGCTTGAAACTCGTGAACTAAAGGTCCGTTTATGTATGCAGAAGAATTTAAAACTTGCTCTATAGAAGTATTTACAGCTTCTTTTATTTGTTGATATTGACCTTGTAGGTCAACCATTTGAATTTTTTTCATATAAAAAAGTTTGCTCATCAAAAATACAAACTAACTTTCGTTTTTTTTGTATTTATAAGTAAATAATAATTCTGTTATCTTTGAATAAAATCAATTTTATGAAGTTTTTAAGACGTTTTTTTAAAATTTTATTAATTCTTATTTTGTTAACGGTTGTTTCTGTCTGGTTATACTCTAAAACCTATCATCCAAATTATTCTGGAGAGTTAGATTTAAAAAATATTTCTGATGAAGTAACTGTTTATTTTGATGAAATTGGTGTGCCTCATATTAATGCTAAAAATCAAAAAGATGCATACATAGCTTTGGGTTATGTACATGCGCAAGATAGATTATGGCAAATGGAATTAATGCGAAGAATTGCAGCAGGAAGATTATCTGAAATTTTTGGAAAAGACTTGGTAAGAGTAGATCAGTTTTTTGGAGGATTAGGAATTGAAGAAGCGGCTGAAAAAACCATAGAAAATTTAGATAAAACTTCTGACGCTTATATTTTAACACAAGCGTATTTAGATGGTATAAATCAATTTATAGAAGAGGGGAAAACTCCTTTAGAATTTACTTTAGTAGGTGTAGAAAAAGAAAAATATACGATAAAAGATGTGTATAATGTTTTT
Source organism: Polaribacter sargassicola (assembly GCF_021991835.1). Classification (GTDB taxonomy): domain Bacteria; phylum Bacteroidota; class Bacteroidia; order Flavobacteriales; family Flavobacteriaceae; genus Polaribacter; species Polaribacter sargassicola. The sequence continues at coordinate 228,694 of NZ_JAHDAU010000003.1, read as the reverse complement.
GGTTATATGTCTTTTAGTTTTGCGATTGCTCATAAAACAGACCCTTTATTAACAGAGATAAAAGAAAAATTAGGAGATTCTTATTTAAATGAATTGTTAGATTTAAATAGTGATTATTTAACAATAAATAGAACAAGTGTGCCAAATAAAATAGATGCTACAATTTCTAAAAGTGTAGCTTCTATAATGGATAATTTACCAGTTTCTCCTCTTATAGGTAGTAATTCTTGGGTAATAGCACCAGAAAAAACAAAAAACGGAAAAGTAATTTTTGCAAACGATCCTCATATTGCATATTCTCAACCTTCGGTTTGGTATCAAAATCATATAAAAACACCCGATTTTGAAATTTATGGATTTAATATTGCTTTAATGCCTTTTCCATTATTGGGGCATAATAGAGATTATGCATACGGATTAACAATGTTGGCAAATGATGATTTAAATTTTTATGTGGAAGAAAATAATCCTAAAAATTCTTTAGAATACAAAACGATAGATGGTTTTAAAAAGTATGAAATTAGAAATAAAACAATTCTAGTAAAAAATGCGGCAGATACTTCTTATCAGGTAAAAGTTAGTAAACATGGTCCGGTTATGAATGGTTTGATAGAACATATTGTAGATGAAAGATCAATTGCTATGAACTGGATTTACACGCAGTTGCCAAACAGGGTTTTAGATGCTTGTTATGGTATTTCTCATGCAAAATCTATAAATGACTTTAAAAATTCTGTAGCAAAAATTCATGCTCCTGGTTTAAATGTAATGTATGGTGATGCAAAAGATAATGTGGCTTGGTTTTCTTCTGCAAAATTGTATCAATTAAGAGATAGTTTGTCTACCAAAACATATTTAAATGGAGCTTCTGGTAAAGATGAAATTGTAGCGTATTTACCTTTTGAGGAAAATCCTAAGGCTGTAAATCCAGATTTTAATTATGTGTATTCTGCAAATAATCAAGTAGATTCTGTAAGAGGAAAATTGTATCCTGGATATTGTCAGCCACAAGATAGAGCTAAAAGAATAGTAGAGTTATTAGATGCAAAAGATAATTTTACAAAAGAAGATGTTGCTGAGATGATTTATGATGTAGAATCATCAACAGTTACTTCTATGATTAAAGATTTATTAATAGTTATTGATAAATTTAAATTTTCTCCTTCAGAAAAAAGAGCGCATTCTGCATTAATAAATTGGAATGGCGAGTATTTAAAAACAGCTATTGGACCAACAATTTATAATCGCTTTTTATATGAGTTTTTAAGTGCTACTTATAAAGACGAATTAGGTGAAAGTTTTAATTTGTTTATCAACACACAATTACAAGATGAGGTTTTGCCGAATCAAATTAATAGAGAAAATTCTGTTTGGTGGGATAACATTAAAACAAATGATAAGGTTGAGACAAGAAAAGAAATTGTTCAAACATCATTTGTAAAAGCCATTTCTTTTTTACAAAATCAATTAGGAGAAAATATAAATAATTGGACATGGAATAGAGTTTTATCTGTAGAACATGAACATGCAATTGGTAAGGCAGGAGGTCTTTTACGTACGTTTTTTAATGTTGGCCCTTTTGAAACAATTGGCGGGAATGAGGTAATAAATAATCAGATTTTTAAAATTGATAGTACAGGTTATTATAAGGTAACTGCAGGACCATCAACAAGAAGAATTATCGATTTTTCTGATGTAGAAAATAGTTTGGCTATTTTACCAACAGGGCAGTCTGGAGTTGTTTTTAGTGAGTATTATAAAGATCAAACTCAAAAATATTTAGATGGAGAGTTTGTTAAAATGAAACTAAATCAATCGGAGATAGAAAGGAGTAAAAACGTGTTAATTTTTAAACCCAAAGAATAGTTTTTAAGAGCAAGCATTCCAAATAACTTCATTTGGTGTAGGAGCAGTTATTTGAATGTTTTCTTTAGAAACAGGATGTGTAAAATTAATTTTTCTAGCATGTAAATGGATGCTTCCGTCTTTATTACTTCTATTAAATCCGTATTTTAAATCACCTTTAATTGGGCAACCAATATTAGATAATTGTGTTCTAATTTGGTGATGTCTTCCGGTTTCTAAATCTATTTCTAATAAAGAGTAATTGTCTAGTTTTTTTATCACCTTATAATGTAAGATAGCTTTTTTAGAATCTTTAATTTCTTTATCGTAAGCGGTAGATTTGTTGTTTTTAGGATTCTTTTTTAAAAAATTAATTAAAGTGTCTTTTTCTTTTTTAGGGTGATTTTTAACAACAGCCCAATAGGTTTTATTGATGGTTTTATCTCGCAACATTTTGTTAAGTCTCTCAAGTGCTTTAGAGGTTCTTGCAAAGATAATAATACCAGATGTTGGTCTGTCTAACCTATGTACTACGCCTAAATATACGTTGCCAGGTTTGTTGTATTTGTCTTTAATGTATTCTTTTACAACCTCACTTAAAGGTTTGTCGCCTGTTTTATCACCTTGTGTAATATCGCCAGCACGTTTATTTACTACCACAATGTGATTGTCTTCAAATAAAATTTGTAAATTTTCTTTGGAAGAATGCATAAAAAAGAAGTTTTGTTTTAATATAGTAAATTAAAGACTATTTAAAGTCTTTTGCAACATCTTCATTTACACTATTGATGAAATCTAAAAATTCTTTTCTACCAAGTCCGCTAGAAGAAGACGTAATAAAAGACATTGGTAAAGTTTCCCAATTGTTTAAAAGTTTCTTTTTATAAGAGGTAATTTGCTTGTTTAATTTAGAGCTACTTAATTTATCTGCTTTTGTAAATACAATGCAAAACGGAATTTGATTTTCGCCTAAAAACTGCATAAACTCTAAATCAATTTTTTGAGGATCGTGTCTAGAATCAATTAAAACAAAAGTACAAACTAATTGTTCTCTTTCTTTAAAGTAGTTTTCTATAAAGTATTGAAAAATAGTTCTTTTCTTTTTAGAAATTTGTGCGTAACCATAGCCAGGTAAATCTACTAAAAACCACTCATCATTTATTTTAAAATGATTGATTAGTTGTGTTTTACCAGGCTTACCAGATGTTTTTGCTAGATCTTTGCGCTCCATTAACATATTTATTAATGAAGATTTACCAACATTAGAGCGTCCTATAAAAGCATATTCCGGAATTCTATCTTTGGGAGCATTTGTAACATTACTATTGCTCATTACAAAGTCTGCAGATTTTATTTTCATAAGATAGATTTAAATATTCTTAGCAAGAAACCAATCATGAAGAATTTTATTAAACTCTTCTGGTCTTTCCATCATTGCAGCATGTCCACACTTGTCTATCCAAAATAAATCTGAATTAGGTAAAAGTTTATGAAAATCTTCTGCAGCTTCTGGTGGTGTAACACCATCTTGTTTACCCCAAATTAAACATGTAGGATGTTTCATGTTAGGTAAATCATTAGCCATATTATGTCTAATAGCACTTTTGGCAATAGATATAGTTTTTAAAGCTTTTACTCTGTCGTTTACAGTATTGTAAACATCATCTACTAATTGCTTAGTAGCAATTGCAGGATCGTAAAATACTTCTCTGGCTTTTTGCTCTATAAACTCATAATTTCCTCTTTTAGGAAAACTATCTCCCATGGCATTCTCGTACAAACCAGAACTACCAGTAAGTACTAGTGCTTTTACATTTTCTGGATAGTGTTTTGTAAAATATAAAGAAATATGTCCTCCTAAAGAATTTCCTAATAAAATGGCACTTTTTATGCCTTTAAACTCCATAAATTCATGTAAAAACTTAGCTAAGTTTTTAACATTAGTTTTTATTAGAGGTAATGTGTATAAGGGTAATTCTGGAATTAAAACTTGATATCCATTATTAGAGAAATGATCAAATGTAGAGTCAAAATTACTTAATGCTCCCATCAATCCGTGTAAAATAATGATTGAAGGTCCTTCTCCAGCTTCTGCATATGTAAATTTTCCTTCCGATGTTAACTTGTCAGTCATTAATTTTTCAATTGGCTAATAGCAAATGTAATTCTTTTTTGTGAATTACATATTGTTTTAAAGCTTCACTATTATTTTAATTCTAGAAGATTTTGTTCTTAAAAGATTACGGGTAAAAGGAATAGTTATTAACAAAGTGGTAAAAAGTGGTAAAAAGTGGTAAATTTTATATATTTTTGATTTTAATAAACGAGCTCAGAAGTGATAAATTTAATTGGGACATATGATTGTAAATCAGACGCTAAGGGAAGGATGATGTTTTCATCAGCTTTTAAAAAGCAGCTGTCATCTGTCTTACAAGAAGGTTTTGTTATTAAAAGAGCGGTTTTTCAACCATGTTTAGAATTGTATCCTATGAAAGAGTGGGAATTGATGATGGCGAAGATTAATAAGTTAAATAGGTTTAACAAAAAGAATAACGATTTTATAAGAAGGTTTACTGCGGGTGTAAAAATAGTAGAATTAGATGCTGCGGGAAGAATTTTAATACCAAAAGATTTATTTGCTTTTGCAGGGATAAAAAAAGAGGTTGTAATGGCGTCTTCAGTAAATATTATTGAGATTTGGGATAAAGAGAAGTATGAAAAAGCCATCAATGAGGCGGCTGATGATTTTGCTGATTTGGCAGAAGAAGTAATGGGAAATACAGATATAATAGATGAATTATCATAATCCGGTTTTGTTAAAAGAAAGTGTAGATGCTTTAGCTATTAAAGAAGATGGTGTCTATGTTGATGTTACGTTTGGTGGTGGAGGTCATTCAAGAGAAATTTTGAGTAGGCTTGGAGAAAACGGTAGGTTGTTTGGTTTTGATCAAGATCCGGATGCGCAAGAAAATATAATAGATGATAGTCGTTTTGTTTTAATTCCAGAAAATTTTAGATACATGTCTAGGTTTTTACGATTTAATGGTGTTAGAAAAGTTGATGGGGTTTTAGCTGATTTAGGAGTTTCTTCTCATCAGTTTGATGAGGCGGAAAGAGGTTTTTCTACTCGTTTTGATGGAGAGTTAGATATGAGGATGAATCAAAAATCTAAAATATCAGCAAAAGAAATAATCAACAGTTATACAGAAGAAAAATTAGCTGAAATATTGTTTTTGTATGGTGAGTTAAGAAACTCTAGAAATATAGCAAAAACGATTGTAGAGAAAAGAGGGCAAGAGAAGATTAATACCAGTCTTCAATTAAGAAAAGTATTAGAAAGGTATTTGCCAAAAGCAAAAGAACATAAAATAATTGCACAAATATTTCAGGCAATTAGAATAGAGGTGAATGAGGAGTTGGATGTTTTAAAAGAGTTTTTAGAGCAGATTCCTAACTTATTAAAAGAAGATGGTAGGTTAAGTGTTATTTCGTATCATTCTTTAGAAGATAGGTTAGTAAAGAGGTTTATTAGAACGGGGTTGTTTAGTGGTGAGCCAGAGAAAGATGTTTTTGGGAATAGTAATGAGCCTTTAAAGAGAGTGGGTAAATTGATTGTGCCTACAGCGGAAGAAATTAAGTTAAATAATAGAGCGCGTAGTGCAAAGTTGCGAATAGCTACATTAAAAAAATAACATGTCTAAAGTAAAAAAAGGAGTGTATGATTTTCTGAGAGGAAGTTTTCTTACGGATGATTCTTCTTTTAAAAATTGGAAAATCATCGTTTTTGTAGTGGCTTTATTGTTGATAATGATATCAAGTGCTCATAGGGCTGATACGAAAGTAATTAAGATATCAGAGCTAAATAAAAAGAAAAGAGAGTTAAGGGCAGAATACGTAGATACGGGGACTATTTTGATGAGAATGAAAATGGAATCTAGTATTAGAGAAAAAGCAAAATTAAGAGGTTTAAAACCTTTGGAGTCTCCTCCGAAAAAAATAAAAGTAACTATTAAAGATTAATAAAATTGGCAACTCATAAAAAAAGCATACTTGCAAAATTCTACTTAGTGGCTGCTTTTATGTCGCTTTTTTTACTAGCTATTGTCTTTAGGGTTTTTGCGATTCAAAATGTAGAGGGAGATAAATATAGAAAACTGGCTACAGATCTTACTGTTAGAAAGGATACTGTTTTTGCGAATAAAGGAAATGTCTATGCGTCTGATGGTAATTTGCTAGCAACATCAATGTCTAGGTTTAATATCTATATGGATTTGGTAACGGTTGATCAGAAGCTTTTTGAAGAAAATATTGCAGGGCTTTCTAAAGAGTTGTCTAAGCTTTTAGGTAGGTCGGCTTCTTATTATCAATCTAGGTTAAGGGACGCAAAAAATAAAAGAAAACGTTATTTCTTTATTGCTAGAAATATTGGGTATACTGATTATTTAAAGATGAAACAGTTTCCGATATTTAATAAAGGTGTTTATAAAGGTGGTTTTATTGCAGAGCAAAAAACGGTTCGTGCACACCCGATAGGTAAAATTGCAGAGCGTACAATTGGTTATCATGATCATAGAGGAGAAGCTGGGGTTGAAGGTGCTTTTGCAGATTTTATGAAAGGAGAAGATGGTGTTAGGTGGAAACAGAAAATTGCAAAAAACCAATGGAAACCAATAAATGATGTAAATGAGAAAGAGCCTGTTGATGGTTTTGATATTATTACAACTTTAGATGTAAATATTCAAGATATTGCGCATCATGCATTGTTAGATAAGTTAGAATATTTTGAGGCAGAACATGGTTGTGCGGTTGTTATGGAGGTTGCAACTGGAGAGATTAAAGCAATTTCTAATTTAGGAAGAACTTCTAAAGGGACATATTACGAGAAAAGAAATTACGCTGTTTGGGAAAGTCATGAGCCAGGTTCTACTTTTAAGTTAGCAAGTTTAATGGTTGCTCTAGATGATAAGGTGATTGATACTTCTACAGTGGTAGATACGGAGAAGGGAATATTTTATGTAAATGGAAAAAAAGTTGAAGACTCTCACAGAGGTGGTTATGGCAAAATATCTGCTGCTAGAGTTTTAGAGGTGTCTTCTAATGTAGGTGTTGTTAAGATCATTAAAGAACATTATGATGATAATCCTCAAAAATTTTATGATAAAATTGAAGAGTATGGTTTTACTAAGCCTATTGGTTTTCAAATAAAAGGAGAAGGAATGCCTTCTGTGCCTAATCCTGAAGATAAGAAAAACTGGAGTAAAATTTCTCTAGAATGGATGTCTTGGGGATATGGTATAGCAATAACGCCAATGCAAACATTAATGTTTTATAATGCTGTTGCAAACAACGGGGTTATGGTAAAACCTAGGTTTATAAAAGAGTTAAGAAAAGAAGATAAAACAGAAAGAGTTTTTAAAACAGAAGTAATCAATCCAAAAATAGCTTCTGATGAAACTTTAAAAAAGTTGAGAAAGGTATTGGAGAATGTTGTAGTTAAAGGTACCGCAAAAAATATATACTCGTCAAATTTTTCTATGGCAGGTAAAACGGGTACTGCTAAAAAGTATTTGCCAAGAACTAAAAATAAAAATGGCGAATGGGAGGGTGGTTATTATTCTACCAAACATTATACAGCTTCTTTTGCTGGTTTTTTTCCGGCAGACAAGCCAAAATATTCTTGTATTGTTATTATTCATAATCCAAAGAAAGAAAAAGGATATTACGGGGCAACAGTTGCAGGACCTGTATTTAAAGAGATTGCACAAAAGATTTATACAACAAATCCTATAGATAATAAATCTGTAGACGGAGATAAAATTTCTTTTACAGACATAGAAAAAGAATATCAAGATTTTGATAAAAAGTTGCATAAAGAATACCAAGAAGTGCCAGATGTAAGAGGTATGTCTGGTATGGATGCTTTGTCTTTGTTAGAAAATATAGGATTAAAAGTAAAAGTACAAGGAACTGGAAAGGTGAAATCTCAATCACTTAGAAAAGGAGAAAAATTAGTAAAGGGAAGAACAATTATTTTAAAGCTGTCGTAGATTGAGAAATTTAAAAGACATATTGTATCAGGTTGCTATTCAGCAAGTATTTGGCATAACAGATGTTGTGGTAAATAATATTGTTTTTGATTCTCGTAAAATTGAATTAAACGATGTTTTTGTTGCTCAAAAAGGAGTTACAGTAGATGGTCATTTATATATTGATAAAGCAATAGGTCTTGGGGCAAAAGTAATTGTGTGTGAAGATTTTCCATCAGATAAAAAAGAAGGAATAACTTATGTTGAGGTAAAAGATTCGAATGTAGCTTTAGCTATAATGGCTTCAAATTTTTATGATAATCCTTCAAGTAAGTTGCCATTAATTGGTGTTACAGGAACAAACGGAAAGACAACAATAGCTTCTTTACTGTATCAATTATTTAAAAAGGCAGGTTATAAAGTAGGTCTTTTATCTACGGTTAAAATTTTAGTAGATAATACAGAATTTAAAGCAACACATACAACGCCAGATTCGGTAACTATAAATAGTTATTTAGATAAAATGATTGATGCTGGTGTAGATTACTGTTTTATGGAAGTGAGCTCTCATGGAATTCATCAAAAAAGAACTGAAGGTTTAACCTTTGCGGGAGGAATTTTTACAAATCTTTCTCATGATCATTTAGATTATCATAAAACATTTGCAGAGTACAGAAATATTAAAAAATCATTTTTTGATGCTTTACCAAAATCAGCTTTTGCTTTAACAAATATTGATGATAAAAATGGTGCTTTTATGTTGCAAAACACAAAAGCGAAAAAGAAAACATATGCTTTAAAAACCATTGCAGATTTTAAGGTAAGAATTTTAGAGAAACAGCTTTCTGGTACATTAATTAATGTTGATGGAACTGAAGTTTGGACAAAATTAATAGGTGTTTTTAATATCTATAATTTAACAGCAATTGTTGCTGCTGCAGAATTGTTAGGATTAGAAAAATTAGAGATTTTAACAATTGTAAGTCAGTTAGAAAGTGTAAGCGGACGTTTTGAATACACAGTGTCAGAAGATGGGGTTACTGCAATTGTAGATTATGCACATACACCAGATGCGTTAAAAAATGTTTTAGAAACAATTAATGATATTAGAACAGGTAACGAAAAATTAATTTCGGTTGTTGGTTGTGGAGGTGATAGGGATAAAGTAAAAAGACCAAAAATGGCACACATTGCTTCTCATTTAAGTAATCAGGCAATTTTTACATCAGATAATCCAAGAACAGAAAATCCTCAAGTGATAATTGATGAAATGGAAGTTGGTGTTGCGGCAGAAAATTATAAAAAAACATTGTCAATTTTAGATAGAAGACAAGCAATAAAAACAGCTTGTAAGTTTTCTGAAACGGGTGATATTATTTTAATAGCAGGAAAAGGACATGAAAATTATCAAGAAGTAAATGGAGTAAGAACTCATTTTGATGATTTAGAAGAGGTTAATAATTGTTTTAATCAATTAAAAAGAAATTAATAATGTTGTATTATTTATTTGAGTATTTAAAAAGTCAAACTCACTTTCCTGGTTTAGGATTGTTTCAGTTTATTACGTTTAGAGCTGGAGCTGCATTTATTTTATCATTATTGATATCAACAATTTTTGGTAGAAGAATTATTGATTTTTTAAGAAAACAACAAGTTGGAGAAACTGTTAGAGATTTAGGTTTAGAAGGACAAAAGCAAAAATCTGGTACACCAACAATGGGTGGAATAATTATTATTCTTTCAACTTTAGTACCTGTGTTTTTATTAGCAAAGTTAGATAATGTATATATAGTACTGCTTTTAATTACTACCATTTGGATGGGGTTAATTGGTTTTATAGATGACTATATAAAAGTTTTTAAAAAAGATAAAGAAGGTTTAAAAGGGAAATTTAAAGTTCTTGGTCAGGTTGGTTTAGGTATTATCGTAGGTTCTATGTTGTATTTTAATGATGGAGTTACTATGAAAGATCAGTTACCTAAAGAGCAGCAAGTTGTAAATGAAAATGGACGAAAAATAGTTTTTGGTGATGCTCATAAATCAACAAAAACAACAATTCCTTTTTTTAAAAATAATGAATTAGAGTATTCTAAAGCTTTAAGTTTTTTAGGAGAAGGTTATGAAAAATATGGTTGGATTGTTTTTATTTTGGTTACTGTTTTTATAGTAACAGGAATCTCAAACGGAGCAAATTTAACAGACGGTATAGATGGTTTAGCAGCAGGTACATCTGCAATTATGGTGGTAACATTGGCAATTTTCGCTTGGGTTTCTGGTAATATTATTTTTGCAGATTATTTAGATGTGATGTACATACCAAATTCTGGAGAAATGACTGTTTTTATCTTGGCTTTTGCAGGTGCGTTAATAGGTTTTCTATGGTACAATACATTTCCGGCCCAAGTTTTTATGGGAGATACAGGTAGTTTAACAATCGGAGGAATTATAGCAGTTATAGCAATTGCAATTAGAAAAGAATTGTTATTGCCAATTTTAGCAGGAGTTTTTGTGGTTGAAAATCTATCGGTAATTATGCAAGTTTCTTGGTTTAAATATACAAAGAAGAAGTTTGGAGCAGGAAGAAGGATTTTTAAAATGTCGCCATTACATCATCATTATCAAAAGTTAGATTATCATGAAAGTAAGATTGTAGTTCGTTTTTGGATTATAGGAATTTTATTAGCTGTATTTACAATTGTTACTCTTAAATTAAGATAAATGAAAAGGTTGGTAATTCTTGGTGGAGGCGAAAGTGGCGTTGGAACTGCTATTTTAGGAAAGCAGAAAGGTTACGATGTGTTTGTTTCTGATAAAGGAGAAATATTAAAAAAATATAAAGAAGTTCTTTTAAATAGTAAAATAGATTTTGAGGAGAAAAATCATACTAAAAGCAAAATTTTAAATGCTGATGTAGTAATGAAAAGTCCTGGAATTCCAGATAAAGTATCTTTAATTAAAGAGATAAAAGAAAAAGGAGTTCCTGTTATTTCAGAAATTGAATTTGCATCAGAATATACAAATGCAACTATTGTTGGTGTTACGGGATCAAACGGTAAAACAACAACAACATTGTTAACGCATTATATTTTAAATAAAGCAGGTTTAAATGTTGCTGTTGCAGGTAATATTGGTGATAGTTTTGCAAAACAAATTGGAGAAAAATCTTATGAAAATTATGTTTTAGAATTAAGTAGTTTTCAGTTAGATGGAATTATAACATTTGCGCCGCATATTGCAATTATAACCAATATTACGCCAGATCATTTAGATAGATATGAGTATGATTTTAATAAGTATATAGAATCAAAATTTAGAATAACAAAAAATCAAAAAGAAACCGATTTTTTAATTGTTGATGCAGATGATGATGCAATAATTAATTGGTTAAAAAACAATAAAACAAAAGCAAAAATAGTTCCGTTTTCGATTGAAAGAAAATTAGAATTTGGAGCATTTTTAGAAAATAATAATATTATAATTAATATAAATAACGACAAAATTACGATGCCAATATCAGCTTTATCATTAAAAGGAAAACACAATACTAAAAACGCTATGGCTGCAACAATGGCCTCTCAACTATTAAAAGTAAGAAGGCAAACAATAAAAGAAAGTTTAGAGGATTTTGAAGGTGTAGAGCATAGATTAGAAAATGTAGCAAAAATAAGAGAAGTAGAATACATTAATGATTCTAAAGCAACCAATGTTAATGCAACTTTTTATGCTTTAGAGTGCATGGATAAAACTACCATTTGGATTGTAGGAGGTGTAGATAAAGGAAATGATTATAATGATTTATTGCCTTTAGTAAGAGAAAAAGTAAAAGCAATTGTTTGTTTAGGTATAGATAATGATAAAATAAAAAATGTTTTCGAAAATGTTGTAGATATTATTGTAGAAACAGCAGGAGCAGAAGAAGCTGTAAAAGTTTCTCAAAAATTAGCAGAAAAAGGAGAAACTGTTTTGTTATCGCCAGCTTGTGCAAGTTTTGATTTATTTGATAATTATGAAGATAGAGGACGTCAATTTAAAAATGCAGTAAGAAACCTACAATAAAAAAAGAATAAAAACTAGTTTAATAACGTAGAAATGAAAACCATTTTTCAACATATAAAAGGAGATAAAACAATTTGGGCAATATTTGCCATTTTGTCTATATTTTCGTTTATGCCTGTTTATAGTGCAAGTACAAATTTAGTGTATGTTGTTGGTTCTGGTTCTACTTTAGGTTATTTGGCAAAGCATATTTTTCATTTAATAATGGGATTTCTTATTATTTATGGAGTTCATAAAATACCTTACAGATACTTTTCTGGTGGATCTGTGTTAATGTTGCCTGTAATTATAATTTTATTAGTTTTTACAATGGCACAAGGTACTACCATTGGTGGTGCAAATGCTAGTAGATGGATTAGAATAGGTGGTTTGGGTTTTCAAACATCTACTTTGGCAGGTTTGGTATTAATGGTTTACGTGGCAAGATATTTGGCAAAAAATAAAGAAGGTAAAATAAATTTTAAAGAAAGTTTATGGCAATTATGGTTGCCAGTATTTGCTGTTTTGGTATTGATTTTACCAGCAAATTTTTCTACAACAGCCATCATTTTTATGATGATTTTGGTTTTATCTTTTATTGGTGGTTATCCTATAAAGCAAATAGGCGTTATTTTAGGAGCAGGTATTGTTGCGCTTTTAATATTTATATTATTTGCAAAAGCTTTTCCGGATATAATGCCAAATAGAGTACAAACTTGGGAAAGTAGGATAGGTAGTTTTTTTGAAGATGAAAGTGGAGATTCTTATCAAGTAGAAAAAGCAAAAATAGCAATTGCAAAAGGAGGAACATTAGGTGTAGGACCAGGAAAAAGTGTACAAAAAAACTTTTTACCACAATCAACCTCAGATTTTATTTATGCAATTATTGTAGAAGAATATGGTTTAGTTGGTGGTTTTGTAATAGTGTGTATTTATTTTTTATTGTTGTTTAGAATTTTTGTTGTTGTAAGAAAAACAACAACAATCTTTGGAGTTCTACTGGTGTTAGGTGTAGGTATTCCTATTGTTTTTCAAGCAACAATAAATATGGCTGTAGCAACAAATTTATTTCCGGTAACAGGGCAAACTTTACCGTTAATTAGTAGTGGTGGTACTTCTATTTGGATGACGTGTTTTGCTTTAGGAATGATTTTAAGTGTAAGTGCATCAAAAGAAGAAACAGAAGAAGATATTTTAGATGATAACCCTTTAGACATACTTCATGAAACAGTCGATTAACATACTAATTTCAGGCGGAGGAACAGGAGGGCATATTTATCCTGCAATAGCAATTGCTAACGAGATAAAATTACGTTATCCGGAAGCTAATTTTTTGTTTGTAGGTGCAAAAGATAAAATGGAAATGGAAAAAGTTCCGCAAGCGGGATATAAAATTAAAGGTTTGTGGATTTCTGGCATTCAAAGAAAATTAACAATAGATAATTTGTCTTTTCCGTTTAAGTTGATGAGTAGTTTGCGAGAAGCAAAAAGAATAATTAAAGAATTTAAGCCCGATGTAGCAATTGGTACGGGTGGGTTTGCAAGTGGGCCAACTTTAATAATGGCGAATAAAAAAGGATTTCCTACGTTAATACAAGAACAGAATTCTTTTCCAGGAATTACCAATAAATTATTAGGTAAAAAAGCTCATAAAATCTGTGTTGCTTATGATAATTTAGAACGTTTTTTTCCTGTTGAAAAAATTGTTAAAACAGGAAACCCTGTTCGTCAAGATTTATTAACAATTGACACAAAGAGAAAAGAAGGAAAAGAGTTTTTTAAGTTAGATAAAACTAAGAAAACTGTACTCATTTTAGGAGGAAGTTTAGGAGCAAGAAAAATAAATCAATTAGTAGAAAATAATTTAAATTTCTTTAAAAGTAAAGAAGTGCAAATTGTTTGGCAATGTGGTAAGTTTTATTTTGATGAGTATAAAAAATACAATGAGTTAGATAATGTGCAAGTGCATCAGTTTTTAAATAGAATGGATTTAGCTTATGCAGCATCAGATATTATAATTTCTAGAGCGGGCGCAAGTTCTGTATCAGAATTATGTATAGTAGGTAAACCTGTAATTTTTATTCCTTCTCCTAATGTTGCAGAAGATCATCAAACAAAAAATGCAAAATCAATTGCAGATAAAGAGGGAGCAATTTTATTAAAAGAAACAGAATTAGAAACATTTTCTTCTGTATTTAAAGAACTGATAAAAGATGATAAAAGACAGCAACAGTTGTCTAAAAATATTAAAGAATTAGCGTTGCCAAGTGCAACAATAGATATTGTTAATGAAGTAGAAAAATTATTAAAGTAGTGAATTTAAAGAATATACATAACGTCTATTTTGTCGGTATTGGAGGCATTGGTATGAGTGCAATTGCTCGTTACTTTGTTTCTAATGGAAAAAATGTGGCTGGTTATGATAAAAATTCAACACAAATTACTCAAGATTTAGAAAATTTGGGAGTTCAAATTCACTTTAAAGATGCTTTAAAAAATGTGCCGATTTCATTTTTAGAAAAAAAGGATACATTGGTGGTTTATACGCCAGCAATTTCTAAGGAAAATATAGAGTTAAATTATTTTTTAGATAATAATTTTACAGTTTTAAAAAGGGCAGAGATTTTAGGTAAAATAACAGAAAGCACATTCTGTTTAGCAGTTGCAGGTACGCACGGTAAAACAACAACATCTTCTATTTTGGGTCATATTATGACGGAAGTAAAAGCAACTTCTTTTTTAGGCGGAATTGCAGAAAATTACAATTCAAATTTAATATTAGGTGAAGATAAGGTAAGTGTAGTAGAGGCAGATGAGTTTGATAGATCTTTCTTAAAACTGAGTCCTAATATTGCTTGTGTAACTTCTATGGATGCAGATCATTTAGATATTTATGGAAATGCAGAAGCTTTAAAAGAGTCTTTTGTAGAGTTTTCTAAAAAAGTATCTAATACGTTAGTTGTTGCAAAAGGTTTGCCTTTAAAAGGATTAACTTATGCAATTAATGATGATGCAGATTATAAAGCCTATAACTTAAGAATTGTAAGAGGTAAATATATTTTTGATGTTAAAACACCTTCATCAGAAATTAAAGATATAGAATTTCTTTTGCCAGGTCATCATAATGTAATGAATGCTTTGGCTGCATTATCACTTGCAGATATTTATGGCATATCATTAGAAAAAATTAAAGAAAGTTTGGCTGTTTTTAAAGGAGTAAAACGTAGATTTTCATATAAGATAAAAACAGAAAATTTTGTTTTAATTGATGATTATGCACATCATCCAACAGAAATTAATGCCGTAGAAGCTTCTGTTAGAGAAATGTATCCTAACAAAGAAATATTAGTTGTATTTCAACCTCATTTATTTAGTAGAACTAGAGATTTTATTGATAGTTTTGCAGATTCGTTATCTAAGTTTGATGAGGTTTTGTTACTAGATATTTACCCTGCAAGAGAAGAGCCAATTAAGGGGGTAAACTCAGAATGGTTGTTAAGTAAAATTTATAACGATAAGAAAAAAATAATTAAAAAAAATAATATAATAGAAGAGATAAAAAAATCTGATGCAGAAGTAGTGGTAATGTTAGGAGCAGGAGATATTGGAGCTGTAATTAATGATGTAACAAAAGAACTTTTAAAAACAATAGCAAATGAAATTTAAAAAGTTTTTAAAATACATACTATTTTTTTTACTAATTATTAGTTTAAGCTTTTTATGTAGTTTTTCTTCAAAAAGAAATTATAATAAAAAAGTAAAAGAAGTTGTTGTAGAATTTGATGCAGGAGATAATAATTTTTTAACTCATGCTATGGTTAATAAATTGTTAATACAAAATGATTCAACAGTTAAAAATCAAACTAAATCTGTTATAAATTTACACGATTTAGAAAAGAAAGTCTCTAAGAATCCGTTTGTTAAGAGTGCAGCAGTGTTTTTAACAATAAATGGAGTCTTAAAATCTACCATAAAACAACGTACCCCAATAGCTAGAGTTATTAACAATGATAATTCTTACTATGTTGATAAAGAAGGAGTAAGTTTTCCTTTGTCAGATAATTTTACAGCAAGAGTTATGTTGGTTTTTGGAGTTGAAAGTGATGACGATA
The DNA here is from genome assembly GCF_021991835.1 of Polaribacter sargassicola. Lineage (GTDB taxonomy): Bacteria > Bacteroidota > Bacteroidia > Flavobacteriales > Flavobacteriaceae > Polaribacter > Polaribacter sargassicola. The sequence continues at coordinate 212,676 of NZ_JAHDAU010000003.1, read as the reverse complement.
TTAAAGAGGTATTGCCTTTTTTATCGATTGTTTATAACGATAAATTTTTAAAAGAAGAAGTTATTGGTATAGAAAGAAAGAGTAATGGAGAATATCAACTTTCTGTAAGAAGTGGAGATTACAAAATAGACTTTGGTAAGTTAACAGAAATAGATGTTAAAATTAAAAAGTTAAAAGCGTTTTATAATACAGTATTTGAAGATAAAACGATTAAAGATTATAAAAGAATAAATGTAAAATATCACAACCAAGTTGTGTGTACAAAATAAATCAAAAATGGAGAACAATAAAATAGCAGTTGGTTTAGATATTGGTACAACCAAAATTGTTGCCATGATTGGTCGTAAAAATGAATACGATAAAATTGAGGTTGTTGGTATAGGTAAAGCTAAAAGTTTAGGTGTAAAAAGAGGTGTTGTAAGCAATATAACACAAACAATTCAATCTATACAACAATCTGTAGATGAAGCGGAAAGTGTTTCTGGTTTAAAGATTGATGAAGTTGTTGTTGGTATAGCTGGGCAACACATTAGAAGTTTACATCATAGTGATTATATTACAAGAAGCCATGCCGATGAGGTAATTGATGACTCTGATATAGAAGATTTGGTAAATCAGGTGCATAAACTAGTAATGTTACCAGGAGAAGAAATTATTCATGTTTTACCGCAAGAATACAAAGTAGATTCTCAGGCAGATATTAAAGAGCCTATAGGGATGTATGGTGGTCGTTTAGAAGCCAATTTTCATGTAGTTGTTGGGCAAGTTTCATCAATAAGAAATATAGGTAGATGTGTAAAAAGTGCTGGTTTAGGTTTAAATGAAATTACATTAGAGCCATTAGCATCAGCATCTGCTGTTTTAAGCCAAGAAGAAAAAGAAGCTGGTGTTGCTTTAATAGATATAGGTGGTGGAACTACGGATTTAGCTATTTTTAAAGATGGTATTATTAGACATACAGCAGTAATTCCTTTTGGAGGAAATGTAATTACAGATGATATTAAAGAAGGTTGTTCTATTATAGAAAAACAAGCAGAATTGTTAAAAATTAAGTTTGGTTCTGCATGGCCAGGAGAAAATAAAGAAACAGAAATAGTTTCTATACCAGGGTTAAGAGGTAGAGAGCCTAAAGAGATTACACTTAAAAACTTATCTAAAATTATACATGCTAGAGTTCAAGAAATTATTGAGCATGTGTATCTAGAGATAAAAAATTATGGACACGAAACTGCAAAAGGAAAATTAATTGCAGGTATTGTTTTAACAGGTGGTGGTGCACAATTAAAACATTTACGCCAACTGGTAGAATATATTACGGGTATGGATGCTAGAATAGGTTATCCTAATGAGCATTTGGCAGGAGATTCTGATGACGCTTTATCAAGTCCATCTTACGCAACAGCAGTAGGTTTGTTAATGGAAGGTTTGGAGAAAAAAGATAAAGAAGTTGAAACAATTGTAGAAGAAAAAGAAGTTGTTGAAGAAGAGGTTTTTAAGCCAGAAGAAAAAACAATTGAAATTGAAGAAGAGCCTGTTAAGGCAGAAGAGCCTAAACCAAAATTAAAAAAGAAAAAGTCTTTTTTAGAAAAATTTACAGAATCTTTAAAAGATTTTTTAGATAACGCAGAATAAAAAAGAAAAAGTAAAAAATAAATTAGAAACATTAAACAATAGATACGTTATTATGAGCGCAGAATTTGATAACATTTCATTTGACATGCCAAAAACACAATCTAATACAATTAAAGTAATTGGTGTTGGTGGTGGAGGTAGCAATGCAGTAAACCACATGTTTACACAACAAATAAAAGGAGTAGACTTTGTAATTTGTAATACAGATGCTCAAGCTTTAGAAAATAGCCCTATTCCCAATAAAATTCAGTTAGGTGTTAATTTAACTTCAGGTTTAGGTGCAGGAGCTAACCCAGAGATTGGTGCAAAGGCAGCTAAAGAAAGTTTACAAGAGATTCAGCAAATGTTAAATACCCAAACAAAAATGGTATTTATTACTGCTGGTATGGGAGGTGGAACAGGTACTGGAGCTGCGCCAATTATAGCAAAAATTGCAAAAGATATGGAGATCCTTACTGTAGGTATTGTAACCATGCCTTTTCAGTTTGAAGGAAGAAGACGTTCTAAACAAGCTCAAATAGGAATCGATCAACTGCGCCAAAATGTAGATTCTTTAATTGTAATTAATAATAACAAACTTCGTGAAGTTTATGGAAATCTTGGTTTTAAAGCAGGGTTTTCTAAAGCAGACGAAGTATTATCTACTGCATCTAGAGGAATTGCAGAAGTTATAACACATCACTATAAACAAAATATAGATTTACATGATGCTAAAACAGTGCTTTCTAATAGTGGTACTGCAATTATGGGTTCTGCAAAAGAAGAAGGTACAAATAGAGCAAAAACAGCCATAGAAAAAGCATTAGATTCTCCATTGTTAAATGATAATAAAATTACCGGAGCTAAAAATGTGTTGTTATTAATTGTGTCAGGTACAAATGAAGTTACACTTGATGAAATTGGAGAAATCAATGATTACATTCAAGATGAAGCTGGTTATGATGCCAACATTATTATGGGTATTGGTGAAGATGAAAGTATAGGTGAAGCTATTTCGGTAACTATCGTTGCAACTGGTTTTGCTGCAGATCAACAAAATACAATTACTAATACAGAAGTAAAGAAAATTGTACATACTTTAGAAGACGAACAAAAGGCAACTTATGATTTTGGAGAAAAAACAATAAGTAACGAGCCTGCTTCAAATGAGCCTATTTCTAAAGAAGTGCCGCAAAAAGTGGTACATGTTTTAGAAGAGGAAGAAGAAGTAGCGCCTAAGCCAACACAAATAACTAATCAGGTTATAGAAACACAAGTAGTTCCAGAAGAAATTACTTTAGATATCGTTTCTGAAGATGATTTTATTATTAATGATGTAACTCCTGTTGTAGAAGAAGTTATTGAAGAAGAACCTAAAGAAGTTCAAGAAAAATTGTTGTTTGATTTACCTTTAACATCAAAAAGACAGGTAAAACCGATACAAGAAACACCTAAGGTTAATGTAAATGAAATTGAGGTTTCTGGAGTAGAAGAAATTACATTTGAAAGAAAGACAGTAGAAAAACGTTATGTTTTAGAAGAATTTGATGCTAAACCAACTATTGGTAAAAGTTCTGTTATTGTTGATGATAAAGAAGATAAAGATGAGATTAAATTTGAATTAAAAACAAAAACAACAGAATCTCATGATAATTTTGAAGTAAGTAGTGAAGAAGTGTCTCCGTTAGATTTAACAATAAACGAGCTTCAAAGAAGAGCAGAAGAGAGACGTAAAAAGATGAAAGGTTTCAATTATAAGTTTAACGATCAAATGAGTAAAAATATAGATGAAATAGAGCGTCAACCAGCTTATAAAAGATTAGGTATAGATTTAAATACAAATGGGCCTATTAGTAGCAATAAAACATCTATTCAAAAAGACACAGATGAATTAAATTTAAAATCTAATAATTCATTTTTACATGATAATGTAGATTAGAATTAATAAAATACTTTCAAACAAAAAAACTTCTTCTTTTAACGAAGGAGTTTTTTTTTGTTTAAAAATTAATCATTTTAAGATTACATTTCATCTATAGATTTGTGTTAGTAATCTAATTTTGTTATATTTAGAGACGTTAAGAAATTATCTTTGACAAAAAAACAGAAAAAATGATAACAAAATTACATCCCCTCAAAACAAAATTATTCTCAGTTTTATGTATAATTTTAAGTTTATCGATTTATGCGCAAAGCGAGCCTTTTAATTGTGATTATAATGCATATTTATTTCAAAGAAATGATGTTTATGCATTAGATTTAGCTTCAGGAAGCTCGTATTTAGTGGCCGAAAATATTACATCAACCAATATAAACGCAGCAGGTTACAATTCTGTTGATGGTTATATTTGGGGTTCTTTACAGTCTAGTAAAAATATTGTTAGAATAGGTAAAGACTTTCAAGTAGAAGTTATTACAATTAATGAATTATCTACAAAAAATAGATATGTAGGAGATGTAAGTGTTGATGGAATCTATTATGCAAAAGCAGGATCTTCAAGTACATTTTATAAAATAGATTTAGACCCAAGTTCAGATACATATACAGAAGTTTTAAGTACTAATGAGTTGTCTAAAAGTATTAATATTCATGATTGGGCTTTTAATGCTGTAGACGGACATTTATATACTGTAGAAAAGAGTACAAATAAGTTATATAGAATAGACTCTGAAACGAGTGTAATTACAGATTTAGGAGAAGTACCAATTTTATCTGGTTTTAGATATACATACGGAGCTGTTTATTTTGATGCTTCTGGACGTTTTTATGTATCAGCAAATGAAACAGGAACCGTTTATGTAATTCAAAATGTACAAGATTTAACAGCAGGCAGTACAATGGATTCTAATCTTTTTGCTTTTGGTCCTTCTAGTAGCTCTAACGATGGTGCAAGATGTCCTTCTGCTCCTGTGCCGCAAGAAGACTGCTCAAATGGTTTAGATGATGATGGTGATGGTTTAACAGATTGTGATGATCCTGCTTGTTCTGGTGTTGCATCTTGTCCTGTTATTACGCCAGAGGTTTCTAGTGGAAGCGATGGAGGTTTAGAAAGTAACGATAGACTTTCACAAAAAATCAATCAAAGAAATTATTTAAGAATTAAAGAAAACTATAAGTTTGATAAATTTTCAGCAAAAAAAGTTATTAAGTCAGAAAATTATAAGAAAACATCTGCTAAAACTACAAGTTTTGAATTAAAAGATTTAATTCCTTTAGGTGTAATCTCAGAAACAGAAACGGTAGAATCATCACCATTAGATTTATTAAACATAACTAATGCTACAGAGTTATATTCTGTTGATTATTTAAAAGGTTCAGAAACTGTAGCTGTAGTATTAGCAACAAAAACAGAAAACGGTGTTTATGAACATACTAAGTTTATTTGCGATAGATTATTAGGTGCAAAATTATTATCTGTTTCTACAATAGAGCTATTTCAAGAAGATTCTGAAGAAGGAGAAGGAGAAGAAGAAGGGGTTCATTTTATTAAATCTATAATAGAAAATAGCAACGGATCTAAAGAATTTGTATTAAGTTTTTCTGGTAGATTAACTGATGATGAAGAAAACTTTGTAATTGATAGTCATTGGAATATTGATAAATATCAAGAAGGAGCTACTTATTATAACTTTCAAATTTGGGCTAGTAGTATAGATGATTTGTTAGCTTTAGGTCAAGAAGCTCTAACATTATTCGATATTCAAAAACCTATTACAGAGTATGCAACTTCTACTCCTCCACCATTATTTGTAAAAAGAGGAGAGTACAAAAACGGAGCTTTAGAATTAGAGTTAATAAATGTAAGAAGAGGTACTAGTGCTGTAATTGATGCAGGGTTTAAAAGAACTGAAACTTCAGAAACAGAATACTTTAACGAAACTATACAATTAACAGGTAGTTACATAGAAAATCTAGTGATTGAAACAGGTAATATTTTTGATATCGGTTTTAGAATAGAAAATGAGTACAATTTAACTCCAGATGATTTATTTATGTCTGATGGTGTTTGGGGTAAAGATGATTCTCCAGAAGGAACAACAGTTACAGATTTCTCTATTACTCAGAATGATGAAATTTATACAGGAAGTGGTTATAGAGTAGAAAGAAATATAGCTCTAAAAGCAACAACAAGCGAATATGTTTCTGCTTTTAGGTCTTTTACTCCAAGATTTACAGCGGTTGATTTATCTGAATTCGATATTTTAGAGTTTGATGCTAACGGAATAGGAGATGTAGAAATTACAATTGTAAAAGAAAGTATTGATGCATGGGAAAATCAGTTTAGAACTACAATTACATTAAATGAGAATGAAACTCATTATGCGGTTCCTTTAGATCATTTTGCATCTGCTATTGCTGATGATATTGATTTAACTGATGCAGTAAGTATGGTGTTTACAATGTCTTCGGATGGAGTAGAGGTAGTTTCTAGAGAATTAAATTTAAGAGATATATTGTTTACTCAGAGTGTTTTAAGTGTAAATGATGAAATAATTGAAGAGAATAAAACAATGATATATCCAAACCCGATGAGTTCTACATCAGAAATTAGTTTTTATTCAGAAATTAATACTACTACAGAAATAGAAGTGTATTCTTTAACAGGAGCAAGAATTAGAAAATTTGAAGTTAATACAGAAATAGGTAATAATAAGATTCAATTAAAGAGAGAAGGATTAAAATCTGGACTGTATTTTATTAAAATATCTAATGATTACAGAGATTATGATACTAATAAATTGATAATAAATTAAAAGATTGTAATTACATAAAAAATCAAGATAAGAAAAGCCATCAATAGTAATGATGGCTTTTCTTTTTTTACCTATTTATTCATCTAAATGTAGGTTAAAAACATTATTTTTTAAAATCAGATTTGTTTTTAATAACAAATACAATTAATAGTTCGGTTAAATTATCTTGATACTCATAAAATTCCGAATTGTATTTACTCCAGTTATCTTCTGCATTTTTTTTAATCAGTTCTAATTGATTTTGTCTTTTAGTTCTGTCTTTTGTAACAATTTCCTCTTTAAATTCTGAGTTCGCTTTTTTTACAATTTCAGCCGTTTTTTTAGCTCCAATTTCTAACAAAGCATTTACAGTTTCTAGACAAAAATCTCCACTAGAATTAAAATAAAATTGATTAAATCCTCCATTATTTATTTCGCGTTCTAAATTTTCTACGAAAAGAAAAGTTTGTTGAGAGGAGTTTAATTTTTCAATCTTTTCTCCATATTCAGATTTTTTATTCAAATAGGAGTCAATTTTCATAACAATCATATCTCTTTTTTCCATTCTTAAAACGGTCTCTAAATCAAATTCTGATTGAGCATTTATATTGCTAAAAAATAATGACGATATAAATAATAACAGTTTTTTCAAAAGTATGATTTAGAGTATAAAAAATTATGTTGTAAAGTAAAGAACAAAAAAACTCTCGAATTTTATTTCGAGAGTTTTTAATATGATAATTAATTACGATAATTTATTGTTTCTATTATCCTAAATACGTCATTAAAATTTTAGATCTAGAAGTGTGTTTTAGTCTTCTAATTGCTTTTTCTTTAATTTGACGAACACGTTCTCTAGTTAAATCAAAAGTTTCTCCAATTTCTTCTAAAGTCATTGGTTGGTGTTCACCTAAACCAAAGTATAATTTTACAACATCTGCCTCTCTAGGAGTTAGTGTTTCTAAGGCTCTATTAATTTCTATTCTTAAAGACTCATGTAATAAAACTCTATCTGGGTTTGGAGACTCTCCAGAGTTTAATACGTCGTATAAGTTAGAGTTTTCACCCTCAATTAAAGGAGCATCCATAGATACGTGACGACCAGAATTTTTCATAGATTCTTTTACGTCATTAACAGTCATGTCTAATTTCTTAGCAATTTCTTCCGGACTTGGAGGTCTTTCATTTTCTTGCTCTAAGAAAGCATACATTTTGTTAATTTTATTGATAGAACCAATTTTGTTTAACGGTAAACGTACAATTCTAGATTGTTCTGCTAAAGCTTGTAATATAGATTGACGAATCCACCAAACAGCATAAGATATAAATTTAAAACCTCTTGTTTCATCAAAACGTTTTGCAGCTTTAATTAAACCTAAGTTACCTTCGTTAATTAAATCTGGTAATGTTAATCCTTGATTTTGGTATTGTTTTGCTACAGAGACAACAAACCTTAAGTTGGCTTTAGTTAATTTTTCTAAAGCTCTTTGGTCTCCTGCTTTAATAAGTTGAGCTAATTCCACTTCTTCATCAGCAGTAATTAAGTCTACTTTTCCTATCTCTTGTAAATATTTATCTAACGATGCAGTTTCTCTATTGGTAACCTGCTTGGTAATTTTAAGTTGTCTCATCTAATTCTCTATAACTTTTTTAAGCATTAATATAATCGCTACAACTTATTATACGTTAGAGTCTAAGTTTTTGTTACAAAAAAGAATATAAATTTTTAAAAAAAGAATAAATTTAACATATTTTATCTTTATAAATAGAAGTTACTTTTGTCTTTTTGTTTGATTTTTAATTAGTTATCTTTTTAAAGAATGATGTTTTTTAATAGATAAAAAAACTAGCAAATTAGTTTATAACCATAACCTCTTACGTTAATAATCTTAACATTAGCATCGTTTTTTAGTTTCTTTCTTAGTTTACTTATAAAAACATCCATGCTTCTGGCATTAAAAAAATCATCATTTCCCCATAATTTATTCAATATAAAAGTTCGGTCTAAAACTTCATTTTTCTTTTTGTGTAAATGCAGTAATAATTCTGCTTCTCTACTTGTAAGTTGTTGTTTTACATCTAAAAAAGTTAAAGTTTGTTTGGTGTAATTAAAAAGATAATTACCAATTTTAATAGCGTCTGTTTGTGGTTTTATTTCAATTCTATTTAATAAAGACTTAATTCTAACAATTAATTCTTCCATAGAAAAAGGTTTTTTTAGGTAATCATTTCCTCCGTTATTAAAACCTTCTAAAACATCAGAAGTTTGCGATTTTGCAGTTAAAAAAATAATAGGAATTTCTTTGTTCTCTTGCCGGATTTCTTTGGCAAGTGTAAAGCCATCTTTTTTAGGCATCATAACATCTAAAACTAAAATATCTACATTTTCTTTTTGATAAATATCTAAAGCTTCTTCGCCATTTTCAGCATGAAAAACAGTAAAGTTTCTAGTTTCTAAACTTTCTTTTACAATCATTCCTAAACTAGCTTCGTCTTCTGCTAAAAGTATTTTTATGTTATTCATTAGGAATATTTATTTTAAAAATAGTATTGTTTTTTGTTGATGATAAAGAGATGTTACCTAAGTGTTTTTCAATTATTTTTTTACAATAATACAAGCCTATCCCAAAACCTTTTACATTATGTGTATTGCCTTTTGGTACTCTATAAAATTTATCAAAAATCTTTTCTTGTTGATTTTGAAGAATTCCTTTTCCGTTATCTGCAACAGTAATTTCTGTAAAGTCTAAAATAGCATTTATATTAATTTCTATTTTATTTCCGCCATATTTTATTGCGTTGTCAATTAAATTAGAAATTACGTTTTCAAAATGAAAAGCATCAACGTTAACATAAACAGGTTTTAAGTTGGTAGAAAATATTAATTCTTTTCCGTTAGACAATAATTGATGTTTTAAAACTAATTTTTTTATTAGCTCTGTAATATCAATAGTTTCTTTTTTTAAGATTAATTGCTCACTATCTAGTGTTGCTGTTTCTAACAGTTTTTCTACCATTTGATGTAGTTTTTTTAATTGAATAGAAGACATAGAAAGGTATTTTTTTGTTTTTTCTTTATCATCTAAAACATTAAAGTTTTCAATGGCTTCTATAGCTGTAGAAACCGTTGCTATTGGTGTTTTAAACTCATGCGTAATATTACTAATTAAATCGTTTTTTATGGTTGCTAAATCTTTTTGTTGATTGATTATTTTTAGCAAATAAAACAAAGAGGAAATAATTAAAATTGATAGTAAAAGTGATAATAAAATACCAAAAGAACTTCGTTTTAGAGCTTCTAAATTTGGGTTGATAAAAAGTAATTTAAATGCTTCATTCTTTTTTAAATAGGTAGATTTTGATGAAATACTTCTTACTGGTTTTTTAATAAAAAAAGTATCTTTAGAGGTGTAAAAAATGGTATCACTTTTAAAATGCTGAAATGTATAATCAATAGAGATTTCTTTTTGTTTTAATTGGTTTGTAATTAAAGAGTCTAATTGATTGTATTCTACAAAATTAGATGTAATAGAAACTACAATAGGTTTTAAATTATCTATTAGTTTTAAACTATCTGCAGCTTTTTGACCCATAAAATACTTTAATTCATCTTTTCTATTAAATGTATTATTTTTAAAAACTTGAACACTTTTTATGTTTTTTGGATTAATTTCTTTTGTTAATTCTTTAAAAATAGAATCTGTTTTTTTTGCATCATTTTTATCATCTGTAGTAATAGCAATATTGGTAATTTCAAATTTTGGTTTTACAGAAGTGTCTTTTTTAATAAGCGATTTTATTTTTTGAAAATTTCTAGAATTTTTAAAAATAGAATCAAATTTTATTTTTTTATTCGTTTTACCCTTAATTCTATTATAATCAATAATAGTAGTTACTTCATCTTTAGCTAATTTGGCATAATACTCTTCTATTGCATTATCTAAACTTAGTTGAACTTCATTAGAAATTCTAATTTTATTTTCTTCGTAATTTTTATAATTCCAATAGAATTGTACTGCAATTGTTGCAACAATTGTAGCGGTAATTAAGTAGAAAATCCATTTATACTTTTTGGTATTCATAAGTCAAATATAATCAGTAAAAATTATATAATCAGTCGGTTAACACTCGTTAACACTTGTTAACTAAGTAATAGTTATTTAAAACCCATTTTTGTAATGAATTTAAAATTAATTATTATGAGTAAGCTAATCTTAATTATTTGTTTTTTTACTTCGTTGCTTGTCTTTTCTCAAAAAAGTGCACCAAAAGCAGCGTATGTTAATGTAACCGGTTTTAGTATTAAAGTAGATTCTGAAGAAGAATTAGCAACAATTAATTGGGACGATATAAAAAGTATATTTAAAGATAATGATCCAGAAAGTAATGTTTCTTTAGAGTTTAAAGTAAAAACCAAAGAAACTAAAGATAAAAAACTTAAGTTTAAGGTAGATTACAGTTTTAAATCTGTTGGTAAAGCAAAAGCTATAGATACTTTAATTGTAAGAATGAAAAAAGGAATAAACTATATTAATAAAATAACTAAAAAATCAAACCATGAAAACTAAACTACTTACACTACTAATTTTATGTTTATCTGTTTTTGTAAGCGCCCAAGAGTTTATAGGAAAAGCTATTTATAAGACGAGTAGAAAATCTAATTTTAAAATTGATGGAGCAAAATCTAACATGTCAGAGAGTCAAATAAAAGAGATTGAAGAAAGAATGCGCAAAATGAATCAAAAGACATTTATTTTAGAGTTCGATAAATCTACATCAATTTACAAGCAAGAAGCAAAATTAAATGTTCCACAGCCAAAAAAAGGCGGAATTACTATGTTTGGTGGTAACAGTACAGATGTTTATTATAAAGATATTAAAGAAAAAAAGTTTGTTAATAAAACAAACATTATGGGTAAAGGGTTTTTAATAAAAGATGTTTTACCAAAATACAATTGGCAACTAACTGCAGAAACAAAACATATTGGTAATTATACTTGTTATAAAGCTACAATATCTAAAGAAGTAGATAAAAAAAGTATGGAGGTTGTAGATGGTAAATTAGAAAATGTTACCAAAAAAGTAACTGTACTTACAACCGCATGGTACACAACACAAATACCAGTTAGCAATGGGCCAAGTACCTATTATGGCTTACCAGGTTTAATTTTAGAAATAAATGATGGTACAACAACTATGGTTTGTACAGAAATAATTTTAAATCCTACGGATGAAATTAAAATTGAAGCACCAGAAAAAGGTAAGGTTGTAAACCAAGAAGAATACAACAAAATAAGTGCTCAAAAAGAAAAAGAAATGTTAGAGCGTTTTAGAAGTAGAGATGGTAAAGGAATAAATATTACCATACAAGGTTAAAAAAAAATGAATTTAGATTAAACTTTTCTGTTTTATAAAAGTCTTAGGTAATATCAATCAGTATTAAAAAAATAAACAGAACACATGAAATCAATTTTTACATTCATTTTAGCATTTGCTTCTTTTGTTACAATTGCTCAACAAGACTTTCAAGGTAAAGCTACTTACATGTCTAAAACAAGCATAGATCTAAATAACTTTGCAAGAGGAGGAGAACAATTGTCTGAAGCTAGAAAGAAACAAATTCAAGAAAGAATGAAATCTCAGTTAGAGAAAACATTTATTTTAGACTTTGATAAAACATCTTCACTATATAAAGAAGATGCAAAATTAGATGCACCAACAACTGGTGGTGGAGGAAGAGGTCCTAGATTTGGTGGTTTTTCTACAGGAGGAACAAAATATAAAAACACTAAAGACAAAGTAGCTTTAGAATCTACAGAATTTTTTGGTAAAAAGTTTTTAATTTCTGACGAAATGGAGCAACCACAATGGGAGCTAGGTGCAGAAACAAAACAAATAGGTAACTATTTATGCTATAAGGCAACTTTAGTAAAAGATGCTAACCCTTTAGATTTTTCTAATTTTAGAAGACCAGGTAATAATGATGATAAAAAAGAAGAAGAAAAAGAAGTAAAACAAATTGTAGTTACTGCTTGGTATACACCACAAATACCAGTAAGTACAGGTCCTGGAGAATACTGGGGTTTACCAGGTTTAATTTTAGAAATTAGTGAAGGTAATACAACAATTTTATGTACAGAAATTGTTTTAAATCCATCAGAAAAAGCATCTATAGAAGCGCCAACAAAAGGTAAAAAAATTACTAGAGAAAAATACACAGAAACTGTTACTAAAAAAATGGAAGAATTAAGACAAAACTTTCAGAACAGAGGTAGAGGTGGTAACCGTGGTGGTGGACGTTTCTAAAAATAAAAAATAAATATAATTCAACTAATGAAAAAAATATTACTACTAACCATTTTTATGGTTTCACTTTGTGCTACTGCACAAGTAAAATTAACAGGTGTTGTTAAAGATAGTATTGGTGAACCTTTAGAAATGGCAAATGTATTAGCTATTAATAAAGTAACTAATAAAATGGCCTCTTATGGTTTTACAGATGCAAATGGTTACTATAAATTAAATGTAGAAAAAAACGCTTCTATAATTTTAAAAATTAGTTATGTTGGTATGATTCCAGCAGAATTTAATATAGAAACAAAATCTGAAGACATAACTAATAATGTTATGTTGGCTTATGATAATGCTTTAGAAGGAATAAATATTGTATCTAAAATGCCAGTTACGGTAAAAGGAGATACAATTGTTTATAACGCAGATTCTTTTCAGAATGGTACAGAAAGAAAATTAGAAGATGTTATAAAGAAACTACCTGGTGTAGAAATTAATGATGATGGAGAAATTGAAGTAGAAGGAAACACGGTAGAAAAAATAATGATTGATGGTAAAGATTTCTTTGATGGAGATACAAAACTAGCAACAAAAAATATACCTTCTAATGCTTTAGATAAAATTGAAGTTTTAAGAAATTATGCAGATGTAAGTCAGTTAAGCGGTGTGCAAAATAACCAAGACAGAGTTGCTATTAACATCAAACTAAAAGAGGGTAAAAAGAATTTTTGGTTTGGAGAAGTAACTGCAGGAGGAGGTAGTGCACCAGATGAAGCTTTATATTTGTTTCAACCAAAATTATTCTACTATTCACCAAAATATACAATTAACGTAATTGGAGATGTAAATAATATTGGAGAAGTAGTTTTAGATAGAAGTGATATTAGAAATTTTAGTGGTGGTTTTAGAAGCCAGAGTCCTTCTAACGGAACAAACTTAAGTTTAGCAGATGCAGGTATTGGTTTTTTAACAGCAAATGCAAGAAATGCAAATAGAATAGAAACTAAATTAAGTGCAATAAACTTTAGTTACTCACCAACTACAAAATTAGATTTAAGTGGATTCTTAATTTTTTCTAGTAATAGTAACGGACAAAAAAATTCATCAATTATAGATTACGTAGATGAAGCTACGCCAGATGAAAACAAAGTAAGTACAACAGATCAAACAAGTAATACAGGTTTGTTTAAGTTTAGTGCTAACTACAAGCAAAACGCTAGAAAACAATATAATTACGATCTTATTGGTCGTTTTTCAAATGAGTTTAGAACAGATGAAGTAGAGTCTAATGTGTTAAATAATATTTCTGAAGATGAAAGATCAACACCTTATAAAATCAATCAGAATTTTAGTTATTTCTATACAGCAAACGAAAAAAATATCTTTGCATTAGAAGCACAGCACTTATTACAAGACGAAGATCCTTTTTATGTAGCTGCTTTAGAAAAAGATAGTTTTGTTGATGAAGCAGAAACGTTAGGTTTAGATCCAGAGCCAACTTCAACAAATTTACTTTATACATTAGAGCAAGATAGACGTGTAAAATCTAATCAGTTAGATGTAAAATTAGATTACTATAATATTTTAAATGATAAAAGTAACTTAAACTTTGTGGTTGGTACAATACAAAGTAAGCAAAATTTTGATTCTAGATTTTTTCAAATTTTAGATGACGGAAGTGAGCATACACCAACACCAACTATTCCTGGTAATGATGATCCGCAAACAATTAACGATACAGAATATACTTTTTCTGATATTTATGGAGGATTAAGATATCGTTTAAAAGCTGGTATTTTTACAATTACACCAGGTTTTACAGTGCATGCTTATAATGTGAAAAACACACAATATCAAACAGAAATTTTTGAAGATCAATTTCAAAAAGTATTTCCAGAATTTTCTTTGATAGCACAGTTTAAACAAAGCGAAAGTTTACGTTTTTCTTATAAACAAGAAGTTAACTTTACAGACGTTAATCAGTTAGCAAGAGGTATTGTAGCCAATAGTTATGATTCTTTTTATTATGGTAATGAGGCGTTAATGAATGCACAATTACATAATGTTAATTTAAATTACTCTAGTTTTAATTTATTTAATTATACCAATGTTTTTGCAAGAATTAACTATAGAAAAACAATGGATCAAATTAACTCTAACGTAATTTATGAAGATGGTTCTGTAGTATCTAGTAGTACTTCTTTAAATTCTCCTTTCGATAATGAGAGTTTAACAGCATCTGGTAGAGTTGGTAAAACATTTAATAAAATTAAAACTTCTTTAGGTGCTAATTATAGTTTTAGTAAAACGTATCAATTTATAAACTCTTTAGAAAATACAAACGAATTATTTTCGCAAAGTTATACAGCAAGTGTAAGTACTAATTTTACTAAAGCACCAAATCTTTCTTTGGGTTATAGTTTAAGGTTATCAGATCAAGACAACAGTTCTAGAGATGCTATTGTAAAAGGTGTTACAAATGCGCCTTCTGTAAGTTTTGATGCTTATGTTTGGAACTCTTTAACAATACGTTCAGATTTTTCTTATAATGAAGTAAAACAAGATGGAGTTGTTGCCAATTCTTATAAAATATTAGATGCAACATTTGCTTATAGAAAAGATAAAGATGCAAAATGGGAATATGAGTTAGTAGGTAGTAACCTATTAGCAACAGGTTCTACAGCGTCTGTAAATACAAGTAATCTTGCTTTTTCTATTAACGAAACTTTTATTTTACCAAGATTTATAAGTCTTAGAGTTCGTTATCAATTATAATATTTTACTTTATTATATAATTTAAAATGGCTCTTTTTAGAGCCATTTTTTTTGTAAAAAAATTAATTTTAAAAACTAATTTCCGCATCGTTTCGTTATCAATATAAATCATATTACATTTGTAAAATGTCTATAAAAGTATCCTTAGTTTCTAAAAATTATAAAGATCAAAAAGCGTTAAACGAAGTATCGTTTTCTGCCGATAAAGGTCAGATTATTGGTTTTTTAGGTCCAAACGGAGCTGGAAAATCAACAATGATGAAAATCTTAACAGGTTTTATCAAACCAAACTCTGGAGATGTTTTTGTTGATGAAATTAATGTTTTACTCAATCCATTAAAAGCACAAATTACAATAGGTTATTTACCAGAACATAACCCTTTGTATACAGATATGTATGTTAAAGAGTATTTGCAGTTTAGAGCTTCAATTTATAAAGTTGATAAACAACAAATACAAACTTGTATAGAAAAAGTAGGATTAACTGCAGAAGCTCATAAAAAAATACATCAATTATCTAAAGGATACCAGCAAAGAGTTGGTTTGGCTGCTGCTATTTTACACAATCCATCTGTTTTAATTTTAGATGAACCAACAACAGGTTTAGATCCTAATCAATTGGTAGAAATACGTGAGTTAATTAAAGATTTAGGTAAAGACAAAACAGTGCTTTTTTCTACACATATTATGCAAGAAGTAGAGGCGGTTTGCGATAGAGTAATTATTATTAAAAAAGGTGAATTGTTAGTTGATAAAAAACTTTCTGAATTGAAAGAAAATAACCAACAAACTATAATTGTTACTTTTGATTATAAGATTGAAGAGCAATTTATTAATAGATTACCAAACATAGTTTCATACAAGAATAATTACGACAATACTTGGTACATTACTTTTGAGAGTGATAAAGATATGCGACCTGTAATTTTTGATTTTGCACAAGAAAACGGTTTAAAAATTCTTAGTTTAAATACAGAAAATAAGAATTTAGAAACTCTTTTTAGAGAAGTAACATCAGCTTAAAAAAAAAGATTTTATTTATTGGTTAAGTATTTATAAGCTTCTAAAACTGTAGGAAATGCAAGAATACTACCAACAGCTTTTAGTTCTTCTACAGAATAATTTGTTGTAATTCCAATAGGTTGCATTCCTGCCAATTTTGCAGCATTTGTACCTGTTAAGCTATCTTCAAAAACCCAAATTTCTTTAAAATCTTCTTCTTTAAAACCTAAAGCTTTTGCTAAAGATATATAAGCTTCTGGGTCTGGTTTTGGCTTTGCATAATCTTGCAATCCAAAAACGGTAGTAAAGTTTAAATCTAAATGATGAATACTGTTTTTTAAAAACTGTTTTGTAGCGTTACTTGCAATACCGTAAGGTATTTTCTCTTCGGATAAAAATTGGGTAATTTCACGTATACCAGGTAATAATTTAGGCACTGTAAAGTATTTATCTAAATGTTCATCTTTTAAATGATATAAATCTTCGGTTTTCTCTTTTTTACCGATTACACTACAAAAATATTCTGCTATTATCATTGGCGATTTTCCAGAAAGGCTTTTAGGAAAAGGAGCAATTTCTGTATTAAACAATTCTTTAAAGGCAGAAGCCCAAGCCGAATTATGACTTTCTTTACTATCTACAATTACACCATCAAAATCGAATAAAAATCCTTTAGGTAACTCCATTAATTATTTGTTTTTTCGTTGAATATTTCTGTTAAATACGGATTTAAAAATTTGTTAGTTGGGTCTAATTTTCTTCTTAAAGTTTTAAAATCTTCCCACTTGTCATATATTTTAGAAAACTCTGCATCTTTAGCCATAAATCTTTTTGCCCAATGTGGTTTTCCACCGTATTTTAAAAAGATGTTTTCTATTGTTTTAAAAGCTTCATAAGTATCTGCAGTTGCTGCATTTCTAGAAACACACCCCATTGTTACAACCTCTTTTTTGTAAGCGTAGCTTAACCAAGAATTATCACTATATACAAAACGAATATCCATAGGAATATGAATAAAAGATTTGTTAGACCATTTATTAATTTCAGTTTTCAGCTCTTCAAAAACTTTCGGAAAATCGTCTAAACCAATTGTCCATTCTGCTAATTCTAATGTAGAACCTCTAGATTTTGTAACTGTTGCTTGGTATAAAGAACCTTTGTGTTCTTTTGTTCCGCTAAAAAAACCTTGATATAAAATTTTGTTTGCAATTGATGTAAGCCAAGGAAAAATATGTGTGTATTTATATAGAATTTTAGAAGCTTTTCTTCTATGTTTTAAAAATGATGAACCTAAATCTTCATTAATTTCTGTTTCAGGATTTATTTTATCACCAGTAATCACATATCCTTTATCTGTATGTGGAATCCATAAAATTCTTAAAAAATCGTGTTTTTTTAAACGTTCTTTAATTTTTGGTAACCATTCATTATCGTTTTCTGGCCCTTCTTTTACATGTAAAGTATAAATAGATTCACATTTAAAAGTAATGGTTGATAAAACGCCCAAAACCCCTAAAGAAACTCTAACAGCATTTATTAAATCGTCTTTTTCTGTGATTTCTTTTAAAGAACCATCAGCTAAAATAAGATTACATTTTGTAATATATTCAGATAATAATTTACCACTTGTGCCATGTGTTCCTGTAGCTAAAGCACCACCAATTGTAATCGTATTTATATCTGGCAAACAAGGTATACACCAACCTTTTGCTTCTACAGCTTCTATTAAATCACCTAAAATAATACCAGACTGAACTGTAATTGTTTTTTCAGCATCATTATAAGATAAAATTTTGTTGTACGATTTTATATCAACTAAAGTTGCTGCTCCAGATGCAATGTCTGCAGAAGATTGCTTATTACCAAAAATCCTTATTTTTTCTGAATTTTTTACAATTTCTTGTAATTCTTCTTCAGTAGAAATAGTATAAAGAGACTTGTAGTTATAAGTTATATTTTCATTCCAGCTTAACCAAACTCCGTTTTTGTTTTGTTTCATGTATTTTTAAAAATATTAAACAAAAGTAATCATTAATCTTTTTTTAGCAACTGATTAAGTTTATTTTTTTTTGTAAAGAGTTTTATTAGGAAAATTATTTATTTTTCAATCAAGAACTAATTCCCAAAATTTATTGTGAAACTCTTTACTATTTGTTAGGTTTTTAATGCCTTCAGAAAAGAATGCTAGAATTTCTTTTTTTAATTCGGGATTTTGATCCGATAAACAATCATTTTTATTTTCATCTAAGATAATAATAGAAGAGTAAATTGTTTCTAATGATGGATTACAAGTTGTACATTCAAACCCACCTGCAATTACAGTATAATATTTTTCTTTATCAGAAAATAATTTTACTTTTTCCCAAATAAGAAAAGGAGTTCTTTGTCCTTTTAAAAATAAATTTTTATCCCAATTTCCAAATTTTTCATACATAGATTGTCTAGTATAAAAAGAGGAATAAGTTGCGTAAAATTTAAGTTCATTTGCAAAAATAGAATCTCTTGTTTTTACTGCTCTTGATTTGTTAATTTCATAAGATTTAAATCCATTAATATGGATGAAAGGATAGCTACCTTTTTTAGAGTATGTGCTAACTCTAGTAGGTTTTGGAACAAATATAGTGTCTTGATTTATTTTTGCTACTTTATATTTATTAGGTTTATAGTCAGTAATTTTTATTGGAGATCCACAAGAGGTTATGATTAAAAATGCACAAATAATTATGTAATTTTTTTTCATAGTATTTAATTTATTTTAAAATCTACTTGTTCTCTTTTTAAGGTAGTTAACAGTTCGTTAGAAACATTAACTTTTGTATTTCTGCTTGGTAAATTTACTTCTATTTTTTCTTTAGCATCCCAAACAGTAAAATGTAAATTTTGTTTACCAGGACTCTTTTTTAGAATAGATTCTAAATTAGAAATGGTTTCTGTTGTAATTTCTTGTAAAGGAATTTTAATGGTTATTTTCTTACAAAGTTCATCCATAATATCATGCAACAATTTAAAGTCGGTAAATTTTAAGCGAGGTTCGCCTGTTACACCTTCTTTGTTTGTCCAACCAGGTTGAATTGTAGCTCTTACAAACAAGAAAGAATTAGGAACCAAAAAATGTTTCATTCTTAAATAATCTTCACCAAAAATTCTAAATTCATTGCTATCTCCATAATCTTCCATAGTAAACATTGCCCAACCTTTACCGGCTTTAGATACACGATGTTGCACATCTGTAACAATACCAGCAAAAGTTAAATTCATACCTACATATTTAGATAAATCTCCTTTAAAATGTTTTAAAGCCGCGTTACAAAAAATCATTTCGTTTTTAAAATCATCTAAAGGATGTGCAGAAATATAAATACCAATTACTTCTTTTTCTTGAGATAAAAGCTCCATAGTTCCCCAAGTTTCACATTTAGGAATGTCTGGTTCTGGAAATTGAACAGTAGAAGCTTCACCAAACATAGAAACTTGTGCTGAGTTTTCGTTTTCTTGATATTTACTACCAAATTTCATAGCACGTTCTAAAAAGGTTTGCCCTTTTTCATCGGTTTCAAAATATTGTGCTCTATGTGTATCTGTAAAAGAATCAAAAGCACCAGCTTTAATTAAACTATCAAAAGATTTTTTGTTGGCAGCTCTTAAATCTACACGTTTTGCTAAATCAAAAATAGATTTATAGTGTCCGTTTTCTTCTCTTTCTTTAATAATTGCTCTTACAGCTGCAGCGCCAACACCTTTTACAGCTGCCATACCAAAACGAACAGCACCTTCTTTGTTTACAGAAAATTTTAAGAAAGATTCATTTAAATCTGGTCCCAATACTTGTAATCCCATTCGTTTACATTCTTCCATAAAAAATGATACAGATTTAATATCATTCATATTATTAGAAAGTACAGAAGCCATATATTCTGCTGGGTAATGTGCTTTTAAATAGGCAGTTTGATAGGCAATCCAAGCATAACAAGTAGAGTGAGATTTATTAAAGGCATAACTTGCAAAAGCTTCCCAGTCTTTCCAGATTTTTTCTAGTTTTTCTTCATCATGTCCGTTTTTACTAGCTTGTTCAATAAATTTTGGTTTCATTTTATCAAGAACCGCAATTTGCTTTTTACCCATTGCTTTACGTAAAACATCGGCTTCACCTTTGGTAAAATCGGCTAATTTTTGCGATAAAAGCATTACTTGCTCTTGGTAAACTGTAATACCGTAGGTTTCTGCCAAATATTCTTCCATGGCAGGTAAATCGTACTCAATATCTTCTGTACCGTGTTTTCTGTTGATAAAAGACGGAATATATTCCATTGGTCCAGGACGATATAATGCGTTCATTGCAATTAAATCGGCAAAAACAGTTGGTTTTAAAGAGCGCATGTGTTTTTGCATTCCTGGAGATTCATATTGAAAAACACCAACAGTTTCTCCTCTTTGGAATAATTCGTAAGTTTTTACATCATCTAAAGAAAAATTTTCTGGATCTAAAGTAATGCCATGTCTTGCTTTTACAATTTTAACGGTATCTTTAATTAAAGTTAGTGTTTTTAATCCTAAGAAATCCATTTTTAATAACCCAGCAGTTTCTACTACAGAGTTATCAAACTGTGTAACATACATGTCAGAATCCTTAGCAAGAGAAACAGGAACATAATTTGTTATATCACCAGGAGTTATAATTACACCACAGGCATGTATACCGGTATTTCTAACAGAACCCTCTAATATAGTTGCTTTATTTACAGTTTCTGAAGCTAAATCAGAACCATAAGAAATGTTTTTTAATTCTTCTACAAGTTGTTTTTCTTCTGCACGTAAACCATCAACTTTACCTTTGCTTTTAGGATCATCACCAAAAATATTTTTTAGTTTAATTCCTGGAATTAATTTGGCAATTCTATCGGCTTCAAAAAGTGGTAAATCTAATACTCTGGCAGTATCTCTAATAGAAGATTTAGCAGCCATTGTACCGTAAGTAATAATTTGTGCTACTTGGTTTGCGCCATATTTATCAATTACATAATCCATTACACGTCCACGACCTTCATCATCAAAATCAATATCAATATCGGGCATCGATACACGTTCTGGATTTAAGAAACGCTCAAAAAGTAAATCGTATTTAATAGGGTCTATATTTGTAATCCAAAGGCAGTAAGCAACTACAGAACCTGCTGCAGAACCACGACCGGGACCAACAGCAACATCCATATTTCTGGCTTCTCTAATAAAATCTTCTACAATTAAAAAGTAACCAGGATATCCTGTTTTTTCAATTACTTCTAACTCAAAATCTAAACGTTCTTTTATAGATTCTGTAATTTCTCCATAACGTTTTTTTGCCCCTTCATAAGTTAGGTGTTTTAGAAAATTATTTTCACCTCTTTTTCCGCCATCTTCATTGTCTTTTTCGTCTTTAAACTCATCAGGAATATTAAAAGCAGGCAATAAAACGTCTCTTGCTAGCGTAAAAATTTCTACTTTATCTACAATTTCTTGTATGTTAATTATGGCTTCTGGTAAATCTGCAAAGAGCGCCTTCATTTCATCCGAAGACTTAAAATAATACTCTTGGTTAGGTAAACCATATCTATAACCACGGCCTTTACCAATTGGTGTAGATTGTTTTTCGCCATCTTTTACACATAATAAAATATCATGTGCGTTGGCATCTTTTTTATCTAGATAGAAAGTATTGTTGGTAGCAACAACTTTTACATTATGTTTTTTAGAGAATTTTAATAAAGTTTCATTTACAATGTTTTCATCTTGTTGATTATGACGCATCAACTCGATATATAAATCGTCTTTAAATTGCTCTTTCCACCAAATTAAAGCTTCTTCGGCTTGTTTTTCTCCTAGATTTAAAATTTTACTTGGTACTTCTCCGTATAAGTTACCGGTTAATACAATAATGTCTTCTTTGTATTTTTCTACAAGTATTTTGTCTATTCTTGGTACATAGTAAAAACCGTCTACAAATGCAGCAGAAGATAATTTTGCTAGATTATGATAACCATTTTTATTTTTAGCCAATAAAACAACTTGATAACCATTGTCTTTTTGTGACTTGTTTTTGTGGTCTTCACAAATATTAAACTCACAACCAATAATTGGTTTTATTGGTGTTTCTGCATTTTTATTATGACTTAAAACAGCATTTACAAAATGAAAAGCTCCCATCATGTTGGCTGTATCTGTCATAGCAACTGCTGGCATATTATACTTTGCAGCAGCTTTTACAATATTACCAAGTTGAATGGTACTTTGTAAAACAGAATATTGTGTGTGATTGTGTAAATGTGAAAATTGTACGTCTTTTAATTCTGCTAAACCTTCTGATGTAGATTTGGTTTCTACAGTATCTTTTAATTTCTCTAAACGTTTGCGAATTTTATCGCTTTCTTGTTTTAGGTTGATGTGTTTTAAACCAATTACTTGAATTGGTTTTGGGTTTGCTTCAGAGAAGTTTTTAAAATAATCTTCATCAACATCTAATTCTTCTTTTGTAAATTCTCTTAAACGAATTAGCTCTAAAAAACAACGAGTTGTAGCTTCAACATCGGCAGTTGCGTTGTGTGCTTCACCAAAACCAACACCAAATAAATGATTGTGTAATTCTGTTAAGGTTGGTAATTTAAATTTACCACCACGACCACCAGGAATTTGACACATTGTAGCTGTTTTTTCTGTACAAGTATCTAATAGTGGTAATGAAGTTAAATTGTTTTCTACACCTAATCTATGGAATTCGCACCCCATAATATTGATGTCGAAACCAACATTTTGCCCAACAATAAACTTGGTTTTTTTTAGAGCTTCATTAAAAAGTGCTAACCCTTTGTCTAATTTTATACCTTGTTCTTGTGCTAATTCTGTAGAAATTCCGTGAATTCTTTCTGCATCATAAGGAATGTTAAAACCTTCTGGTTGAATTAAAAAATCGTTATGTTCTAATACATTTCCCATTGCATCATGCAATTGCCATGCAATTTGTATACATCTAGGCCAATTGTCTGTGTCTGTGATGGGTGCATTCCAGCTTTTGGGTAAACCGGTAGTTTCTGTATCAAAAATTAAGTACATAAAAAAGACTTTTTGGGTAATAAATTTGGAAAGTTAAAAATACAAAAACATCAGAGGATTATATTGTAAATAAGATAGAAATTTAACCAAAAAAAAAGTCAACCCAATTAAGGGCTGACTTTAAATTAATTAACTATATTTAAATTACAACTATTTATGATAATTCTTCTTCTACCATTAAAATATTAATTGCAGATTGAATTTTTTGCATTTGAAATTCTAGCATTTTTCTTGTTGATGGAGCAAGAGCATCTTCTTGTAAAATTTCTTTATATTCATTATAACTTGCTTTTTCTCCTCTAATTGCTTCTTCTAAAATTGCTTCTTCATCGTTAGAGCTAAATAAAGATTTTAAAGACATCCAATTTCTGTGCATTGTACCTTTAAAAGAACCATCATCTTCTGGTATTTGACCATAAGATAAAATTTCTGTTCTAATTTCTTTTGCAAATTGACTTCTTTCTGATGCTCTATTTTTAAAGAATATTTTTAATTTAGGACTATCTACATTATCAGCAGAATTTAAATATCCTTTTTCTGCATCGTAATTTTTTTCTAATAGTTCGTTTAACTTATTCGAAATTTTTTCTGTGTACTTCATAATATCATTTTCATTTTAAATTCCAATAGATTGTTTTAAGATGCGTATTGTTTCACATCTGTTGATACCACAAATTTATAGGATGTTTAATGTTGTGATTGATGCATAAGGTTTGATTCTTTGCTCATATGCTATTTTAATAGAAATTTAAGATTTTTAAGTTTAGTTATAGATTTAAAAAGTTAACTGTAAACTGTGATTAGAAGCTGTAAAAAAATATTGAAAATTAGTGTTTTAGTTTTTAAAAAAAGTGTAATTTTGCGCCCACTTACTACGAGATAGTAAGACTATTAATAATCAAGGTCGAGAACCTTAAAAAATTAACAAATTATGTCTGTAAAGATTAGATTACAAAGACACGGTAAAAAAGGGAAACCATTCTATTGGATCGTTGCCGCTGATGCTCGTGCAAAAAGAGATGGTAAATACTTAGAAAAAATTGGGACTTACAATCCTAACGTTAACCCTGCTGCTATTGATTTAAATATTGATAAAGCTGTAGAATGGTTACAAAATGGTGCACAACCTACTGATACTGCAAAAAACATTTTATCTTACAAAGGTGCAATGTTAAAAAACCATTTAGTTGGTGGTATTAGAAAAGGAGCTTTAACTCAAGAGCAGGCAGATGCTAAATTTGCAGCTTGGTTAGAAGAAAAAGCAGCAAAAATTTCTGCAAAAGAAGAAGGTTTAAGCGCAGCGCAAGCTGATGCTAAAGCAAAAGCATTTGCAGCAGAAAAAGCTGTTAATGAAGCTAGAATTGAAGCAGCTAAACCAGTTGTAGAAGAAGAGGTTGCTGAAGAAGCAACAACAGAAGAAAATACAGCAGAATAAATTATAAATTTATACGACAATGCGTAAAGAAGATTGTTTTTATTTAGGCAAAATCGTAACAAAATATAGTTTTAAAGGTGAAGTTGTTATCAAATTAGATACAGATGAACCTGAGTTGTACACAGAAATGGAATCAGTTTATGTCGAATTTGGCACAAACTTGGTTCCATTTTTTATTGAAAAAAGCTCACTACACAAAGGAAATCAACTACGTGTTCAGTTTGAAGATGTATATTCAGAAGAAGAAGCAGAATCAATTCTAAAATGCGAAATCTATTTACCAAATACAATGTTGCCTAAACTTACAGGTGATAAATTTTATTATCACGAAGTAATTGGCTTTACAGTTGTAGATGTTAATTTTGGCGAAGTTGGTAAAATCGTTTATATAAATGATAAAGCAGCACAACCACTTTTTGAAATAGATAGAGATGGTACAGAAATCTTTATTCCTATGGTTGATGACTTTATAAAAAAGGTAGACAGAGAAAATAAAATAATAAAAGTAGAGGCACCAGAAGGTTTAATTGCCTTGTATATTTAGAAAGGTGTCTGAGTGGTCGAAAGAGCTACCCTGGAAAGGTAGTATACTGGTAACGGTATCGAGGGTTCGAATCCCTTCCTTTCTGCTAAAAAAACTTACAAATTGTTACAGAGTTATAAAAACCTATAAGATAAGTGTCTTATAGGTTTTTTGTTTTTTAAAAAGAGAGAATTATTGTCAATTATACCTGTTATTTAATTAAACCTTAAACTAAGCAATATAGTTTTTGTTACTTGTGTTGTTGAGGTATAGGTAATAATATGGTAATTTATGTGTGTTTTTTTTATGTAAATGGTATTTTTGTTTAATATTTTTCTTAAAATGATCTTTTTTAATAATTATATGATAATTTCGTCTATAAAACTAAAATGGTTTACTTAATATACTGTGTTGCCCTTACAACATATTAATAGAGTAAGAATATAAAATGAAAAATTTATGCAAGAATATGGAGAGTTAGCATTGGCTTTAGTAGCAAAGAACAATCTTAATACATCTGCAATAAATCAAGTAGTAGAAACTAGCGCTAATGATGTTTTTCCTGAAGAAAAATCTGATGCTTTAATTTGGGCAGAGCTAAAAAAAGGAAAAAAGACAGCTCTAGGAGAACTGTATGATAGATATGTAAATATTTTATTTTCTTATGGAATGTATCACTCTAAAGATAGAGGGTATGTTATGGATTGTATTCATGATTTATTTGTAGATCTATATAAGTATAGAAATAGCTTATCTAAAACAGATAATGTAAAGTATTACTTGTTTAAATCTTTAAAAAGAAAGATTAATAAAAAGTATTACAAAAAAAACACCTCCGTTTCTTTAGATGATTTTGATTATGAAATAGATGCTATGAACAAAAAGCATTCAGATTCTTGTGAGAAAGATATTATAAAAGAAGAGCATATTTCTGAAAGAAATATTAGGTTGAAAAATGCAATGAAAACTTTAAGTGATAAACAAAGAGAAGTGTTGCTTTTAAAGTTTGAGCAAGAAAAATCTTACGAAGAAATTTCTATGATTATAGGTGTTTCTGTAGAGTCTGCAAGAACATCTGTTTATAGGGCAATTAAAGCGTTAAGAAAACTGAATTTTACTGTTTTATTCTTACAATTAACTTGTTGTTTTTTATAAAAAAAACAAGTTATATGTCTATATAAAGTCTAATATGTACTATTAATTATATAGAATTCAATCAAATTAAAAAAAATAAAACAGAACACAAATACAATATGAAAATTAATAAGTCTAATAAAGTTAAGATTTTACCAATTACAGAATTGGAGAAAACTGCTTTAAAGAGTAAGATTTTAAATTCTGTTGATAACCTTAGTTATAGAAGAAGTAAAAGAAATAAGGGGCTGGCAATGAGTCTAGCTTTTTCAATTGTTTTTTTAATAGGTGGTTTTTTGTATTATCAAAACCAACCAACTATTTCGATTACAGATTTTGTAAATGAATCTAAACCTATAGATTTTAGTAAAGAAAATGAAGTAGTATTGGTTTTAGGTGATGGAAAAAACTTAAAAATAGATAAAAAAGATAGTAATATTAATTATTCTAAATCTGGTAATAAGTTAACAATTGGTAACGATACAGAAATAGAACAAGAAACCACAAGAGACAGTAAAGTTGCGTACAATACGTTAATTATTCCTTATGGGAAAAGGTCTAAAATAAACCTTTCAGACGGAACTATTGTATGGTTAAATTCGGGTTCCAAGTTAATATATCCAGTGGCTTTTAATGGAGATAGAAGAGAATTGTACTTAGAAGGAGAAGCAATTTTTGATGTTGCTCACGATAAAAACCATCCTTTTATAGTAATATCTAAAGATCAAGAGGTTAAGGTGTTGGGGACTGTTTTTGGAGTTACAAGTTATCCGGAAGAAGGGGTAATTAATACAGTATTAAAAAGCGGAAGTGTACAAATTAATTATCATAATGATCCAGAGTTGCATCATTATTCAGATAAAATTAAAATTACACCAGGTACAAAGGCAACTTATAATAAAGAGAGTAAGAGTATAATATCAGAAAAAGTAAATGTAAATAATTATTTCTCTTGGAGAGATGGCTTTTTAATCTTTAAAAATAACGATTTGCATTATGTAATGAATAGAATTGCTAGATACTATAATTTAAAAGTAAATATAAAAAACGAAGAGTTAGCTAAAGAAAAATTTTCTGGTTACTTAGATTTAAATGAAAATATAGATAAAGTAGTTAAGAATATTGCAGCAAGTACAAATATGAAATATATCATAGAAGAGGATAAAATAATTATTAATTAAATAAAAGTAATGTATGAAGTGAACTATTATTTGAATTACTAAAAAGACCAGAAGATGCGCCAACATCTTCTGGCTTATTTTAATTGTATTGCTGTAGAGAACAGCAAAATTTAATAATCAAAAACAAAAATATGAAAAAAAACTCACGCACAGGAATTTTAATACTTATGAGAATATTTCTATTATTAATTAGTTTAGGAATCACAGCTGGTAATGTAAATCCGTTGATGGGGCAAACAAAAATCAATATTGATGTAAAAGGGATATCAATAGAAGAACTTTTTAAAGAGATTCAAACTACAAGCGATTACATGTTCTTTTATAAAGATGATGTTTTAAGTACAAATAAAAAAGTATCACTAAAGCTTAACGAAGCAAATATTATTAAGGTATTAGATAAAGCTTTTTCAAAAACAAACCTAACTTATAAGGTAGATGGTAAGCAGGTTGTGGTTAAAAAAATAAAAGAAAAAGAAGACGATTCTTTATCTAAAAATAAAATAAGTGTACAAGAAAGAGTTGTTTCCGGAGTAGTTTATGAAGCATCAGAAGGTTATCCATTACCAGGTGTAAGTATACGTATAAAAGGTGCATCTGTTGGTACAGAAACCGATTTTGATGGTAAATACTCAATAAAAGTAACAAGTGAGTCTGTTTTAGAGTTTTCTTATATAGGAATGAAAAAACAAACTATAACCGTTGGTAATAAATCTATAATAGATGTTAGAATGGAAGAGGTTACAGCTGCATTAGATGAAGTTGTAATTGTAGGTTATGGTTCTCAAAAGAAAGAAGAATTAACAGGTTCTGTTGCAATTGTAAAAAGTGCAGATTTACAACAAGCACCAACATCTTCTTTTGAGCAATCTCTTAGAGGTGGTGTAGCTGGTATACAAGCAAGTGCCCTTGATGGAGCTCCAGGAGCAAATACAGAAATTAGAATTAGAGGTATTGGTTCTATTAATGCATCTAGTGAACCATTGTATGTTATAGATGGTATTCCTATTCAGGCAGGTAGCCAATCTACAAACGATAATGACGGTGCAAGTTCTAACGTAATGGCGTCTATCAACCCAAATGATATAGAAAGTATTAGTGTTTTAAAAGATGCTGCTTCTACAGCAATTTATGGATCTAGAGGTGCAAATGGTGTTATTTTAATTACTACAAAACAAGGTAAAACAGGCAAAGCAACAATAGAATTAAAAACGCTTACAGGTTTTAACTCACAAGCATCAAAAAATATTTTAAAACCTTTAAATGCAGCTCAATATAAGGAGCTGTATATAGAAGGTTATGTAAATTTAGGTTTAACAGAAGCAGAAGCGCAAGCACAATTAGATAGTTATTATACACAGCAAATAGATCCTTCTACAGGTGAAGCAACAGATACAAACTGGTTAGATGCAATAACACGTACAGGTGTTACACAAAGTTATGATTTAAGTATAAGAGGTGCCACAGACAAAGTTAAATATTTTATGTCTGGAGGTTTTATGGAGCAAGGAAGTTATATAATTGGTTATGATTTTTCTAGATTTAGTGGTAGAACAAATTTAGAATACAAAGCTAGTGATTACATTACAATATCTAATAATATTTCTATTGCAGACATTACTTCTACAACCGCGCCAGATGCAGGTTCTTGGAACAATCCGTTTAAAAGTACTTTAGAATTATCTCCATTAATTCCTATTTATAATGATGAAGGGCAATTTAATGCAGATCATTTAGATTATTTTCCAATAGGGAGTAACCCTGTAGGTAGTTTAAGTGGTGAAGATACTTGGGAAACAAAAACAAATAGAATTATAGATAATTTAGCTTTAACGGTTACACCTGTAGAAAGTTTAGTATTTAGATCTCAATGGAATTTTGATATTTTAAGTATTAATGAATCTACGTATTATAATAGACGTTATGGTACTGGTTATGATACTAATGGTTATGCTTATGAGGCAAACACTACAAATAAAACTTGGGTAGGTACGCAAACTTTAGATTATAGTTTAAAGTTAAATGAAAATCATAACTTAAACTTTTTAGCAGGTTATGAAGCGCAACAAACTACAAGAGAATCGTTTTCTGCTTCGGGTTCAGATTTTCCTAATGATGTAGTTAAAACATTAAGTACAGCAGCAGCAGAATATGCTGTTTCTGGTACAAAAACAGAATATACTTTTAATTCTACATTTTTAAGAGGAAACTATAATTATGATAATAAATACTTTCTTTCTGGTAGTGTAAGAAGAGATGGTTCTTCTAGATTTGGTGCAGATAATAGATACGGAACTTTTTATTCTGTTGGAGCAAGTTGGAACATGTTTAAAGAAGATTTTATTAATGATATTTCTTTTATAAATTTATTAAAGCTAAGAACTTCTTACGGTTTAACAGGTAACGCAGCTATTGGTAACTTTGCTTCTTTAGGATTATATGGTTATGGAGATGATTATGATAGCTCTCCTGGTGGAACTCCACAACAACTTGCAAATCCAGATTTAACATGGGAAACTCAAGAGAATTTTAATATAGGTTTAGATTTTGGTTTATTTAATGCAGTAAGTGGTACGGTAGAGTATTTTAATAGACTTTCATCAGATCTTATTTTAGATGTGCCTATTTCTCCAACTACAGGGTTTACAGAGCTTACTCAAAATTTTGGATCAATGTCTAATAAAGGTTTAGAGATAACTTTAAATGCTGATATTATTAATAAAAAAGATTTTAGATGGAGTGTTGGTTTAAATACCACTTTTATAAAAAATGAAATTACAGAGTTAGATGAAGATTATACAGACGGAGCTTTTAGAAGACAAGTTGGTCAAGATTTTCAATCTTTTTATATGTATGGTTGGGCAGGTGTAGATCAAACAAATGGAGAAGTACAATACTATACAGATGCTAGCGAAACAACTATAACTAATAATATAGGAGAAGCAGAACGTTATTTAACAGGTAAATCTGCAACACCAGATTTTTATGGAGGTTTTAATACGTCTTTTTCTTACAAAGGTTTTAGTTTAAATGCCAACTTTATGTATTCTTCTGGTAATTATTTATTTGACAGTAGAGCACGTGGAACTTTAGGTGATGGTAGATTAACACCAAGAAGTACGGCTACTTATGTGTTTGAAAACAGATGGGTAGAAGGTAAAACAGATGCATTATTTCCTAAGTTTCAATGGGGAGGTCATTCTGGTAGTAATCAAGCCAATGTAACAAGATGGTTGTACGATGGTAGTTTTATTCGTTTAAAAGATATAACAGCAGCTTATGATTTTCCAGAAAAAGTAACTTCTTTTTTACATCTTAGTTCTGCTAGGTTATATGCAAGAGGTACAAATTTATTAACTTTTACTAAAGAAAAAGATTTATATATAGATCCAGAACAATCGATAAGTGGTAGTTATAATGGATTAACGCCAGCAATGAAAACTATTTCTGTAGGATTAGATATTAAACTATAAAAAAACACTCATGAAAAAATATAATAAAATATTACTATTGATTATGATAGGTTTTTTCTTATCATGTTCAGAATCATTTTTAGAACTTACTCCACAATCTTCAGTTGCAAATGAAGATGCAATTACCAATTTAGAAGATTTAGAAACTTCTATTACAGGTGTGTATGACGAGATGCAAGAAGCATATTATTATGGTAGATATATGTTTATGATTCCTGATGTTTTAGCAGATGATGTAAAACAAAATTTATCAGCAAACAGAATTATAGATTATGCAGAACATGTGCAAAACGTTTCAGACGTTCAGGCAAGTTCTTTGTGGACGGGAATGTATTTTGCAAATAATGCATTAAATAATATCATTAATTCAGATGTAGAGGTTCCAGAAACATCTCAAGATAGTAAAGACCATATTTTAGGAGAGGCATACGCATTAAGAGGATTAATTTATTTTGATTTGGTAAAACTTTTTGCCCAACATTATACTTATACTTCAGATGCAAGTCATTCAGGTGTTCCTTTAATATTAGAATTCGATCCAACTTTAGAGCCAGAAAGAAATACAGTTGAAGAAGTATATAATCAGATAATTTCTGATATGACAACGGCTTTATCTTTAATGAATGACACTTCTAGAAGTTCAAATTCAAATACCTTATCTGCAATATCAGTAAAAGCATTATTGTCTAGAGTTTATTTATATAAAGAAGATTGGGTAAATGCAGAAGCAATGGCTACAGATGTAATAAACGCGGGTTATAGTTTAGTTGATAATGATAATTATTTAACATTATGGAATGTAGATAATACATCAGAATCTATTTTTGAAATTTCTATGACTGAGTCTGATAATGTTGGTGGTAACGGTATTTCTGGTTTATATCTTTCTGCTGCAGATGGTGGTTATGGAGATTATTTACCGTCTAACGATGTAGTTTCTTTATATGATGCAGAAGATGTAAGAATGAATGTTTTTGTAGAAGATACTAATTTAGCAGGAGATTATGCACCATATAGAGTAAATAAATATTCTGATGTATTAGGTTATGATAATGTAAAAGTTGTACGTCTTGCAGAAATTTATTTAATTAGAGCAGAAGCAAGAGCACAAATTGGTACTAATATTACAGGTGCTCAAGAAGATTTAGATGTTGTTAGAAAAAGAGCACTGCCAACAGCAACAAGTACAACAACTACCGGAGAAGATTTATTAGATGCTATTTTCTTAGAAAGAAGATTAGAACTTTGTTTTGAAGGACAAAGATTGTGGGATTTAATGCGTAGAAAGCAAGATATTGTAAGAACAGAATGTACATCTAGTATTTGCTATATTCCTTATGCAGATGATACAAATATATTGCCAATACCACAAGATGAAACAGATGTAAATCCTAATATAGAACAAAATCCAGGTTATAATTAATAGCCTGGTAAATAAACTTGTTGCACATGTGTTGATAAAGTTGATGTCCTTTGTCAATGTGTGTAAACAAGTTTTTTTTATTAGTTTTAGAAGATTATAATATTTAAATAATTTAAAGACAAGATATTTTGGAACAAACTCGCAGAAATTTAGTAAAGCTATTGTCATTAGGAGCTTTTTTTCCGAAACAGACAGTAGGTGCTTTCAACTCCATATTAGAATCTTTAAGTCCAGATTCAGGTCAGTTTTTATCAACAGAAACAATTATGAATCTTCCAAATGATAAAATTGAAGCGCTTTATAAAAAAGCAATGGTAATAGACGGTCTTATTATTCCTAAAGGATGGAATGAAGACTCTTTTAAAGCTTTGGCAAAAACAGGTTATTCTGGTTTTAGTACCTCTTTACTTTCCGGAAGCTTAAAATTGGCTTTAAAAAATATTGCAGAATGGGATGCTCGTATAAAAAACAATTCAGATGTTTTAATAAAAGCTACAACAGCAAACGATTTTATTCGTGCAAAAAAAGAAAATAAAACAGCTGTTTTATATGGATTTCAAAATGCCACAATGATGGAGAAATCTATAAAAAACTTAGATACTTTATATGATGCAGGTACACGTTGGATTCAATTAACATACAATCAAAGAAATTTGTTAGGTGATGGAAGTACAGAGCGTACAGATTGTGGTTTGTCAGATTTTGGAATTGAAGCCGTAGAACGTATGAATGAACTTGGTATTATGATTGATTTATCGCATTGCGGAAGAGAAACTACTAACGACGGAATTAAGTTTAGCAAATCTGGAGCTTGTTTTAATCACACAATGTGCGAAACGTTATATAAAAATCATCCAAGAGCAAAAACAGATCAACAAATAAAAGCCATGGCAGACAAAGGTGGTATTATGGGCGTAATTTGTTTAGGTTATATGATTGGGCCAGAATTAGGAACAAAAACAACCATAGAAACTTATGTAGATCATATAGATCATGCTGTTAAAATTGCAGGAATAGATCATGTAGGTGTTGCTGCAGATTTTGCAATTCAAGGATTGCAAGCAACAGGCGCAACAAAAGAAAATTGGTATGTACCAAGATTAACAAGATTTAAACCTTCTTATAAAGTACAATGGCCACCTTGGATACCAGAATTAGATAAACCAGATCGTTATTTACAAGTTGCCAAAATTTTAGATAAAAGAGGTTATAGTACTGGTGATATCGAAAAAATATTAGGCTTAAATTGGTTACGATATTTTAAAGAGACATTAAAGTAAAAGTCACCTCAAAAAAAATGTCTATAAAAAAGATAAATCCCCCTATTTATAATCGTAGTCATTAATTAATAAACATATTATGAAATACATTTTTTTAGCAATTTTTTTAAGTTGCGTACTTTCTGTTCATTCACAGGAGTCTAGTTTTTTTACTAATAATAGAACCATTTTAGGTATTCATAAAGAGCGTACAGCCTCTATGGGTATTGGAGATGTTGATAATGATGGAGATATGGATATTGTACTTGCAAACGGTAGGCATTGGCCAGGACAGAACCGTATTTTTATAAATAACGGACGTGGTATTTTTACTGTTTCTAAAAATTTAGGCACAGAACAAGAAACAAGTTACTCTACAGAATTAGCAGATTTTGATGGCGATGGCGATTTAGATATTGCTGTTGGTAATGATATGGCACCTAATTTTATTTTTATAAATGATGGAAAAGGAAATTTTACAAAAGGCGCTTCTTTTGGTGATAAATACGGACATACACGAAATATTGTAGTTGCAGATTTAGACAACGATGGAGACATAGATATTTTAATAACTAATAGAGGAAGCGAAAATGAAATCTGTTTAAATAACGGAAAAGGAATTTTTACAAAAGTAATTGGTTTTGGAAATAAAAAAGACTCTACAATAGATGTTGAGGTTGCAGATATGAATGCAGACGGACATTTAGATTTGATTTTAGCAAACAGAGACGATCAACCAAATTATGTGTATTTAAATGATGGAAACTTAAATTTTACTAAAAAAATAGCATATGGTACAGGTAAGGATGTTACTAGGTCTGTTGCAGTAACAGATATAGATAAAGATGGTTTTATGGATATTATTACTGCAAATATTGGTGAGCCAAACGTAATTTATTTTGGAAGTAAAAACGAAACTTACAATCGTAAAATTGTTTTTGATAATAGTAATGATAAAACCTACTCTTTATCTATTGCAGATTTAAATGATGATGGAGAAACAGATATTATTGTAGGTAATGTAGCAGCGCCTAATAATGTTTTTATCAATTCTAAAAAAGCCACTTCTTGGGAGAAAATACAATTAAAGGACGCTAATTTTAGTACTTATGATATTTTAACTTCAGATTTAAATGGTGATAAAAAACTAGATATTATAGAAAGTAATTCTGATGAATTAAATCTATTTTATTTCAACCGATTTACACCAAAATTTCCATAATCTTATCTCTAAAAAATAGATTCTAAATAATTTAAAAATATAAAATGATATATAATAATCAATCAAAAATAACATTTAAACAAGTTGGTAATTTGTTTAAATTAGGTGTGCTATTTTTAGTTACAAGCTGTTCAACAGCGCCATCAGAATGGGCAAATAAAAATGAAGAAGGTACTTTTTTAGTGTATAGAAGGCAGTCTTTAATTGGTAAAGAAACATATGCTATTTCTACAACAAAAGATTCTGTTATAGTAACATCTCTTCAAGGAGAAAATGAAAGAGGAAGAATTACAGGTGTAGAGGCAAAGTTGATTTTAGATATGGATTTAAATCCGTCTTTTTATTTAAACAGACGTATTACACAAACAGATACAATTGTTAATTTAAAAGTAGAAAAAACATCAAAAGGTATTGCTGTTTGGGAAAAAAATAGAGATTTTGTAGAAAAAGAAAATTCAGATTTTTTTCCGGTACATAGTAATATTCCTGCCGGTATAGAAATGATGTTGTATCATTATTACTTTAAAAAAGGAGGTACAGGAAGTATTCCTATTTTACCAAGAGGAGAAATTACTATGAATTTCATCCAAAAAGATACGGTAACTATTAAAGGAGAAAAAGTTTCTTTAAAAAGATATGTTGTAGAAGGAATTAATTGGGGAGGAAGAACTATTTGGGTAGATGAAACTAATAATTTAGTGGCGCTTGTTAAAGCAAATACGCAAATTAGAGAATATATTAAAGAAGGATACGAAGAAGCAAAACCATTTTTTATTCAAGGAAACGTAGAAGAAGAAATGGCAGCGTTGTCTAAGTTTACAGAAGATTTAAAAGGTACTCAAGCAAAAGTAAAAGCTTTTGTTGGTGGAAATATTGTAGACGGACTTAGCAATACAGCTAAAGAAGATATGACTTTGATTGTAGTAGACGGAACAATTTCTAAAATAGGAAAACGATCTGAAGTAGAAATTCCAGAAGGAGCAGAAGTAATTGATGTAAAAGGCAAAACATTAATTCCTGGTTTATGGGATATGCATGCACATTCTAATCAAGTAGATTGGGCGCCAGCTTATTTAGCAGGTGGTGTTACTACAATCCGTGATAACGGAAATGAGCTTGAGTTTGCAACATCATTTAGAGATGCTATTGCAAAAAAAGGAGCAATTGGTCCGGATATTTTATTAGCAGGAATGACAGACGGAGCCGGAATACAAGGTAACGGAGTAGTAAGAGCAAGAAATGAACAAGAAGCAAAAGAAGTTGCAGATCTGTATTTTTCTAACGGATATAAACAAATAAAAATTTACTCTTCTGTAACCGAAGAATTAACAAAAGTATTGGCAGAAGAAGGTCATAAAAGAGGTATGTCTATTACTGGGCATGTACCAAATGCTATTGGTAATGCACGTGGTGCTATTGATGCTGGTATGGATATGTTAAGTCATCGATCTAGAATTTTAACGGTATTATTTCCTGATAAAAAAGTTAAAGATTTAGGAAGTTATTATATTTATAAAAATGAAATTTCTCAAAAACAAATAGACGATGCAATTGCATTTTTGTTGAAAAATAAAACTGTTTTAGATCCAACAATAGCTTTAGACGTTGCTAGAGGAATGACAAAAGGAGATGTTTTAGAAAGTATAGAACCTTTTTCTGATAGAATTGCTTATGAGTTATTTGAAGGAAAAAGATTTAGAACAGGTTTATCTCCAAAAAGAGCAGAAATAGCTAGAGCAGATTATATAAAAGCAATGGGTATTTTAGGGCAGTTTTACAAAGCAGGTGTGCCAATTGTTGCTGGTACAGATAATATTGTACCTGTTTTTGGTTTGTATTTAGAGTTAGAAACGTATCAAAAATACGGAGGATTAACGCCTTTAGAAGCTATAAAAACAGCAACTATTATACCGGCAACAGCTATGGGGTTAGGAGATAAAACCGGAACTTTAGAAGTTGGTAAAGAAGGAGATATTGCTATTTTAGATAAAAATCCTTTAGAAGATATATCTAATATAAGAACAGTATCTGCAGTGGTTACAAACGGAAATTATTTTAAAAGTAATCCATTATGGAAAGCTGCAGACTTTAAACCAGCAGAATAAGTAAACAATAAAAAATATAAATATAAAAATGATGAATAAAATTATAAAACTACTTTTTGTTGCTGTTTTAATGGTAAGTTGTACACAGCAAACACCAAAAGAAACTCCAGCTAAAGATTACAATCCAGAAGCAAAATTAAAAGAATTAAATATTGTGTTGCCTAGTCCGCCACAACCAGTTGCAAATTATGTAAACGGCGTAAGAACAGGTAATCTTATTTTCTTAGCAGGAAAAGGGCCAAAACGTGTAGACGGATCAGAAATTACGGGAAAGTTAGGGCAAGATATTACCATAGAACAAGGATATGAAGCAGCAAGATTAACAGCAATTAATCAACTAGCAGTTTTAAAACACATGTTGGGAGATTTAAATAAAGTTAAACGCATTGTTAAGGTTTTGGGTATGGTAAACTCAGATCCTAATTTTGTAGAACAACCAAAAGTAATTAATGGTTTTTCAGATTTAATGGTAGATGTTTTTGGCGAAAAAGGAAAACATGCAAGAGCCGCAGTTGGTATGGCATCTTTACCAAGAGCGCAAGCTGTAGAAATAGAATTAATTGTAGAAGTTTATGATTAATTATAAAAAAGAATACATGAAAATAAGTAACACAAAATCAACAAAAAGAGTCGTTTTAAAGTCGTTTTTTTTATTGATATTCCTTTTAAGTTTTACTCAAAATAGTAAAGCACAAGAATTAAAACTAAAATACTTTGGTGGAGCAGGTTGGGAAATGATTGAAGGTGATTTAAATATTTTAGTAGATCCATATATTTCTAGGTTAAAGTTAGGTGATAGCCCTGCAAATAGTAAAAAAGACCCACGTAAAAATTTTTATCCAAAAGATGTTTATGTTTCTGATACAGTAATGATTGATAAAGTTATAACAAAAAAAGTAGACTTTATATTAGTACATCATTCTCATTTAGATCATTTAGCAGATGTGCCTTACATTGCTAAAAAAACAGGAGCTACAGTTATTGCAACTGAAACAAGTTGTAAAATTTTAAAAGCTTACGGTATTCCAGAAAAGCAATTGCTTAGAGTAAGAGGAGGAGAAGATTATCAGTTCGATCAATTTTCGGTAAGAGTAATTCCGTCAATTCACTCGGCATTAAATGATAAGCATTATTACGATT
Source organism: Polaribacter sargassicola (assembly GCF_021991835.1). GTDB lineage: Bacteria > Bacteroidota > Bacteroidia > Flavobacteriales > Flavobacteriaceae > Polaribacter > Polaribacter sargassicola. Next base: position 174,288 of record NZ_JAHDAU010000003.1, on the reverse strand, counting down.
CTAGAATGCATACAGATGAAATAGAACTGCCATTAAAGTTAGAAGATTTTATAGAAGGAAAATCATTAATGTTTTTAATCCGTTTTAAAAACCATAAAGTACTAACGGCTGGTTCTATGAATTTTTTGGAAAGAGAAGTAGAGGGCTTAAAACCAGATGTTATTTTGCCAGGAGTTAATTTTTCTAGGTTAGAAATTTACAAATACACAGAACGATTAATGGCATTAACAAATTTTCCTAAAATTGTAATTCCAACACATTGGGATAATTTTAGAGTGCCTTACGGATTTTCTCAAGAAGATGCTATCGAGAAAAAAATTAAGCCATTTTTAAAAGAAATGGAGTTAGCATCACCAAAATCTAAAGTTATTGTACCTGTTCATTTAGAAACAATTACTATTAAATAAAAAGTGTTTTTAACTTAAAAATCGCTCTAAAAATTATTTTTTAGAGCGATTTTTTTTGTTTAAATTAAAATTAAATTCTTGTAAAATGTATTTTAGTAACAGATAACTTATTTAATTTTATATTAAATGCTTAGGTAAATCTTTTACTTTTTCGCAACATAATTGTTCCATAACTTGTTGAAATTCACGTTTCATTAAAGAAATTGTATGGTTACCACCTTCTTTCCCAAGAGCTCCAACTCCGTACATAAAACTACGTCCCATAAATGTAAATTCAGCACCATTAGCCATCGCTCTTGCAATATCAGGTCCACCACGTAAGCCCGAATCTACCATTATTTTTATGTCGTTTTTATACTTTTTTGCCAGATTTGTCATAGGTACAATTGATGATTGTCCGGCATCTAATTGTCTTCCACCATGATTAGATACAATTAAACCATCAACACCTAATTTAAGAGCTTTTTCTGCGTCCATTTCATTTACCACACCTTTTATAACCAATTTACCTTTCCATTGATCTCTTATAGAAGCTATTCTGTCTTCATTTAATCGTCCAGAAAAAGTTGCATCCATAAATTCGCCTAATTTTTTTAAATTTAAACCTTTAGGCATGTATGGTTCTAGTGTTTTAAAAGCAGGTTGTCCGTGTTTTAAAGTGTTTATAGCCCAATCTGGTTTTTTTAAAACTTCAATAATGTTTTTTAAACTCATAGAGGGTGGCATTGCTAAACCATTTCTAACATCTCTAGGTCTATAACCAAATGTAGGTACATCAGCTAAAATAACTAGAACATCGGTTCCTGCGTTTGCAGCTCTGTCTAATAAATCTCTTTTAACTTTTTCTTCTGCCGGATGATATAATTGAAACCAAGATTTACCCTCGGTTAATTCTGCAATACGTTCTATACTAGAAGTTGTAACGGTACTTAAAATAAAAGGTATATTGTGATTAAAAGCGGCTTTGGCTAAAATTTCTGGAGAATTTGGCCACATTAATCCTTGTAAGCCAACTGGTGCAATTCCGAAGGGGGCAGCATAAGTATGACCAAACAATTCTGTTTTAAGGTTAGATTTATCAAATTTTGATAAATATTGTGGCATTAATTCTATTTTCTGAAGATCGGTACGGTTTTTATCTAAATTAATATCTTCATTACATCCACCGTCTAGATATTCAAAAGCAAATTTTGGCATTTTAACCTTTGCTCTTTTTCTTAAATCTGTTACAGAAGGATATTTAGGGTTTATTTTTATTTCCATATCTAACTATACTTTTAACTGATAAATTTTTTCCATTAAAACCCATTTTTCTCCTTTTTTGGCAACAGGTAATGCTTGTTGATATTTCCACATTAAAGTCTCCCATTCTTGTACTTTAATGTTGTTTTTGTCTAGTTTGTCTTTCTTTTCGAAAGAAAAAGAATCATCAACTTCCATAATCATAAATAAACGATTACCAACATTAAAAATTTCTAAATTTATAATACCAGATTCTACGATACTTTTAGTTATTTCTGGCCAAATTTCTTGATGATATTCTTTGTATTCATCAATTAGTTTTTGATCATCTTTTAGATCTAAAGCAAAACAATGTTTTTTCATGTTACTTGTAAATTTTTAGAGTTCTATATCCGTAGAAAGCAATAAAACAAAAACATATAAAAGGAAGAATAAAAGAAAAATTAACGCCTGATAAAGGTCCAATTTTTTCCATATCTATCATTAATCCTTGTAAAATAGGCATTAATGCTCCACCAACAATAGCCATTACTAAACCAGCTGCACCTAAAGCAGAGTCTTCTTCGCTTAAACCATCTAAAGCAATACCGTAAATGGTAGGAAACATTAAAGACATAAAGGCAGAAGTTGCTACTAATAAATATAAACCTACAATACCATCAATTAAAATTACTCCTGCAATTGTAACCATTGCACACAGTGCAAAAATCATTAGTAACTTTTTTGCATTAACATATTTCATTAAAAAGGTACTAATAAACCTACTGCCTAAAAAAATAGACATGGCAACAATGTTATAGTTTTGAGCAGTAGCTTTAGAAATGCCTAAGTTTCCAGCGTATTGAATAATAAATGTCCAACACATAATTTGTGCAGCTACATAAAATAATTGAGCTAAAACACCTTCTTTATATTTTCCGTTTTTAAAAAGTCTTTGAAAAGAAGATTTTGCGCTAGAATATTTTTGTGTTTTTTTTCTTTGAGGCATTTTCATTAGAGCAATAAGTACAAACATAGCAATAACTACAAAACCAAGAATTACGTATGGATTTCTAATGATAGCTAAATCGTGAGTTCTAATAATTGCTTTTTGAGCTTCATCTAATGTGTTAAAAATTAACTCTCCAGCTTCGTTTCTTTTGTCAGAATCTAATGCTACTAAGATAAATTTTGAAGCCACAAACATGCCAAATAAAGAGCCAATAGGATTAAAGGCTTGTGCTAAATTTAAACGCTGTGTTGCTGTTTTTTCATCTCCCATAGAAAGTATATATGGGTTTGCAGTTGTTTCTAAAAAAGCCAACCCGAAGGTTAAGATATACAATGAGCCTAAAAAGAACCCAAATACTTCAAACCTAGCTGCAGGGTAAAATAATAATGCACCAACAGCATACAATGTTAAACCTAATAATATGCCTTTCTTATAACTATATTTTCTTACAAATAAAGCTGCGGGTATTGCCATTGTAGCATAACCTCCGTAGAAAGCAAGTTGTACTAATGCTGCTTTTGCGGTAGATATTTCCATAACGGTGGCAAATGCTGCTACCATTGGGTTTGTAATATCATTTGCAAAGCCCCATAAAGAAAATAATGAAGTAATAATAATAAAAGGAACAAGTACCTCTTTAGATACTACAGGTATTTTTTTTGTTTCACTCATAAAATTTTTTTTTGTTAAAAAAGCACTCTTAAAAGATACTATAAAATTATAGATATCTAGATAAATTAAAAGTGCTTTTTATAAAAATGAAATTACTATCTATATTGAGCGTAAACAACTTTAGTTTGTAGGTATTCTTCCATACCATGTTTACCATCTGCACCACCTATACCAGATTTTTTCCAACCTGCATGAAAACCTTGTATAGCTTCAAAATGCTCTCTATTTATATAAGTTTCTCCGTATTGTAATTCTTCTGCAGCATACATTACTTTATTAAAGTTTTCTGAGAATATAGATGATGTTAAACCAAATTCACAGTCATTAGCTAAAGCAATTGCTTCATCAAGCGTACCAAATTTCATTACAGGTAAAACAGGACCAAATACTTCTTCTTGTATAATTTGCATGTCTTGTTTTACATTTGTTAATAAAGTCGGTTGATAAAAATATCCTTTATTAAATTGACTCATGCCAGATCCACCAACGATAACTTCTGCTCCTTCTTTTTTAGCATATTCTACCATTTCAGAAACTTTATCTAATTGATCTTTAGAGACTAAAGCGCTCATGTCTGGATTATTGTCAGAAAAAGCATCTTCTACCTTTATTGTTTTCATTTTTTTAGCAACCATGTCTAAAAATTGATCATGAATTGATTCTTCTATATAAAGACGTTCTGCACAATTACAAACTTGCCCGCTAAATGTAATTCTAGAAGTAACAACTGCATTAACGGCTAGTTCTAAATTAGCATCTGCACATACAATTGCAGGGGCTTTACCACCTAACTCTAAAGAAACTTTTGTAATATTTTCTGATGCAGCTTGCATAACCATTTGACCAGCACCAACACTACCCGTTAAACTAATAATACCAGTAATAGGGCTTTTAGATAATGCGTTACCAACTATACTACCTTTACCACAAACATAATTTAAAACACCAGCTGGTAGTTTTATGCTTTCTATTAATTTTGCAAATTCCATAACGGTGTTAGGAGCTATAGAACTTGGGTTTATAACACAAGTATTACCTGTAATTAAAGAACCTGCAACTTTTCTAGCCATAACAAAGAAAGGAAAATTCCAAGGTAAAATACCAACAGCTACACCAATTGGTGCTTTGTGTAAAAAGATATGTTCTTTACTACGGTCGCTTTGTATAATTTCTCCTTCAATTCTTCTTGCAAAGCCAGCGTAATAATCAAAATAATCTGCTGTTACATCAATTTCTACTTGGGCTAAGCTCATTACTTTAGCTTGTTCTGCTGCTAAAGTTTCTGCTAAAAATATTCGATTTTCACGAATAATATTAGCCATTTTGTTTAGGTAATTACCTCTTTCTATTGCAGGAAGAGATTTCCATGCGTGTTGAGAAGCTTTTGCTGCATCTAATGCTAAATTAGCATCTTCTACACTTCCTTTAGGCATTAGAGACAAGACCTCTTCTGTACAAGGATTTAAAATTTCTATGACCTCTGTAGAGGTAGATTTTACAAATTTTCCGTTTATAAATTGATTGAATTCTTGCATAAAATAATTTTTTAGTTAATTGTTTTTTTTTAAGAGATTTTAAAAGATGTCTCTTAATGTATATTGGTTGCTAAAGTCAATACACAAACTTAAAAATAGAATTGTCTAAAAATTTTATCCATAATAATCAATAATATGTATAATTTAAACATTGAGGTTAAAATGTAAAAAGTAAATAACATTTAAACCCTTGTATAGTTAGTTGATAGGTGTTTTTTTTAAAAGATAAATTTTTAGACTTATGTATATTTTCCAGATTTATAAGTTCCGGGAGTTAAACCTGTAACTAGTTTAAAAACTCTAGAAAAGTGATACCTATCAGAAAATCCTAAATGAAAAGCAACATCTTCTATTGTTTTATTGGTGTGTTCAAACAATTCACAAGATCTTGCAATTTTTCTATTCTGAATAAAATTATGAACTGTAATATGCATTTCATCTTTAAATAAACGAGCAAAAGAGTTAGGAGCCATATTTACTACAGAAGCAATTTCTGTATTGCTTAATTTTTTATTGATATTAGCTTCTATATATCTTATTACTTGCAAAACTCTACTATCAATATTTATGGCTTTCCATAGTTCTGGTCCTATTGTAGTAAGTGCTTCTTTAATAAATGCTTGTAGTTTTAAATTAAATGTAAGTTTAAAATCTTTGTTTTCTATTTTTAATCTTTCTGTTAAATATTCTAATCGATCTTTTAAATAATCTGTTACTTCTATTTTTAAGATACCAGGGTAAACATTATCAAAAGGAACACCCAGGTTAAAATGAATAAAAAAATGAATTAAAGAAGAGTCTAAATAATCATTTTCATTATAATCACTTGTTAGATGTCTACCAGAAACATGTATGCCAGATTCATAGGTATGGTTTTTTGTAAAACGAGAAGAGAAAGAAGTAAAAGGTGGTATTATATATAAAGTGTCTGGAGTCATTTTGTACACTTCATCTAAATGAATCAATTCTCCACCTTCATTTCTATTCCAATATATTCTCCAAAAAGGGAAAATCATATCGTGGCAATCCCATAAATTTAATAGCCAATACCTGCAGCACAATAACTTTAATTTTAAATCTATAAAGTTTTGAAAGTTAGAAGAAGGGTCTCCTAATGCTATGTTTTTAGAAAATGCCAAAAAGTGATAATGTTTAAATTAGATACAAAAATACAGATTTTGAATATTTTTAATCGTTTAAATGACTAATATCTTTGTTACATCAAATTTACTAAATATTATGAAAACACTAAATCTTCCTTTACAAGTAACAGAAGAATTAAAAAAAGTTTCTAAAGTTGCAGGCTATTTATGGCAACGTGAGTGGGCAGAAAGAAATGCAGGAAATATATCAATGAATTTAACTTCGTTTTTTACAAAAGAAGAAGTACAAGGTATTGGTACAGAAGTGCCTTTCGATTTCCCTAAAGAATCAGCAGGTTTTGTAATTTATATTACAGGAACAGGTTGTTATTTAAGAGATTTAGTTGATATGTTAGAAGAGGTTTCTTGTATACTTTATATAAATGAAACAGCAACAGCATATTCTATTATTTGGGGAGGAAAAAGACCTAATTTTGGGCCAACTTGCGAGTTGATTTCTCATGCTAGTATTCATTTATTCAACTCAAAATATCACCCAGAAAACCTAGCAGTTGTACATACGCATCCTATAGAATTAATTTGTATGAGTCATCATGATTTATTTAATGATGAAGAAGAGTTAAACAGACAATTATGGATGATGTGCCCAGAAGTAAAAGTATTTGTACCAAAAGGAGTGCATTGTACACCTTATGCATTATCAAGTACAGTTGCATTAGCAGAAGTTACTATGGAAGCTTTTAAAACAAGAAATATTTCTCTTTGGGAAAAACACGGTGCAACTTCTACAGCACCAGATGTTATGAAAGCTTGGGACTTTTTAGATGTAGCTAATAAAGGTGCTAAATTGTTGTTAACATGTTGGTCTGCTGGTTTTAAGCCTGCAGGATTATCTAACGAGCAGTTAACAGAATTAGAGCAGTTTATATAAATTAAAAAGCATTAAAAAAATCATGAGTAGATTAATAGGTAGATTACCAAAAGTAGGAATTCGTCCTGTAATTGATGGACGCGAAATGGGAGTTAGAGAATCTTTAGAGGTTCAAACAATGGATATGGCAAAAGCTGCAGCAAAGTTAATAGAAGATACTTTGCGTTTTCCTAGCGGAGAAAAAGTAGAATGTGTTATTGCAGATACAACAATTGGTGGTGTTGCAGATGCTGCTGCTTGTGCAGATAAATTTAAAAGAGAAGGTGTAGAAGTTTCTTTAACAGTTACACCTTGTTGGTGTTACGGTACAGAAGTTATGGATACAGATCCATTAACACCAAAAGCAGTTTGGGGATTTAACGGAACAGAAAGACCAGGAGCTGTATATTTAGCGGCTGCTTTGGCAGGATATTCTCAAAAAGGATTACCAGCTTTTGGTATTTATGGTAAAGAAGTACAAGACGGAGGAGATCAAACCATTCCTGATGATGTTTCTGAGAAAATCTTACGTTTTGTAAAAGGAGCTTTAGCAGTTGCCCAAATGAAAGGTAAATCTTATTTATCTATCGGTTATAGTTCTATGGGGATTGCAGGTTCTATGGTAGATGTAAACTTTTTACAAGATTATTTAGGAGTTAGAGCAGAATTTGTAGAGTCTGTAGAGCTTTTAAGAAGAATGGATAAAGGGATTTATGATAAAGAAGAGTTTGAAAAAGCATTAGCTTGGACAAAAGAAAATTGTAAAGAAGGAGAAGATCGTAATAGTTTAGAAACTCAAAAATCATCCGAAGAAAAAGAAAAAGAATGGGAAAAGGTTGTTAAAATGACCTTAATCTGTAAAGATTTGATGAATGGAAACCCAAAATTAAAAGAATTAGGTTTTGGTGAAGAGTCTAAAGGGAGAAACGCTATTATGGGTGGTTTTCAAGGGCAAAGACAATGGACAGATTATCAGCCAAATGCAGATTTTACAGAGTCTATTTTAAATTCTTCTTTTGATTGGAACGGAATTAGACAAGCTTATGTTTTTGCTACAGAAAACGATTGTTTAAATGCAATTTCTATGTTATTTGGGCATTTATTAACTAACAAAGCACAGTTATTTTCTGATGTAAGAACGTATTGGAGTCCAGAATCTGTAGAAAGAGTTACAGGTAAAAAATTAACAGGAATTGCCAAAGATGGTATTATACATTTAATTAATTCTGGATCTACAACGTTAGATGCAACAGCTCAACAAAAAGATAGTGAAGGAAACCCAACAATGAAACCATTTTGGGATATAACAGAAGATGACGTTCAGCGTTGTTTAGATAATACAAAATGGCCACCAGCAACTTTCGAGTATTTTAGAGGAGGAGGATTTTCATCTCAATTTTTAACAAAAGCAACAATGCCATTAACAATGTGCAGGTTAAACTTAATAAAAGGAATTGGGCCTGTTTTACAAATAGTAGAAGGATGGAGTGTTGAGTTGCCAGAAGATATACATACTATTTTAGATGAAAGAACAGACCCTACTTGGCCAACAACTTGGTTTGTGCCAAGAACAACAGGTAAAGGATTCTTTAAAGATGCTTATACTGTAATGGCAAAATGGGGTGCAAACCATGGTGCAATTTCTCATGGACATATTGGTGCAGATTTAATTTCTTTAGCGGCAATGCTACGTATTCCTGTTAACATGCATAATGTTGATGAAAAAGATGTCTTTAGACCAAGTGCTTGGTCTGCTTTTGGAGAAGAACTAGAAGGAGCAGATTATAGAGCTTGTAAAAATTATGGACCATTATATGGTTTTAAAGAATCATAAAAAAATATTTATAAAATAGAATTGGCAAGCAAATTTTTAGGATTGTTTGTTTTGTTTGTCAATTCTTATTTCGATGATGATAAAGTTTCTCCTTTTAATTCTTAATAGTTAAAAGGAAACTTTTTCTTTTTTAACTACAATAAGAATGAAAAATGTAATTGCAATTATAGATATAGGTAAAACAAATAAAAAAATATTTTTATTTGATGAAAATTTTGAAGTATGCTTTCAAAACTCTACAAAATTTAAAGAAATATTAGATGATGATGGTTTTCCTTGTGATGATATTAAGTCTATAGAAAATTGGATTTTTGAAGAAATAAAAAAGGTACAGAATAATTCCTTATATAATCTAAAAGCAATTAATTTTTCAACTCATGGAGCTTCGCTTGTTTATTTAGATAAACAAGGTAATAGAATTACTCCTTTATATAATTATTTAAAACCGTTAGATATTAATGATTTTAACGAGTTTTATCAGCAAAACGGAGGCGTAGAAGAGTTTTCTAGAGCAACAGCTTCACCTGCTTACGGCATGTTAAATACAGGTTTACAAATGCTTTGGATGCAAAAAGATAAACCAGAAACTTGGCAGAAAGTTCACTCAATACTACATTACCCTCAATATTTAAGTTATTTATTTACAAAAAAAGTTACAGCAGATTTTACATCTATAGGAGCGCATACAGCTACTTGGAATTTTGATGTAATGGATTATCATCCGTGGTTAAAAAAAGCAGGAATTTCTTTGCCAGAACCTGTAAATGGAGAAAAAGCAATTTTAGCAGAAATAAACGGACAACAAGTTGCAGTTGGTTCTGGTTTACATGACAGTTCATCATCAATAATACCTATTTTAGAGAAAGAAAAAAACAATGATTTTGTATTACTTTCTACAGGAACCTGGATTATTGCAATGAATCCTTTTAGTTTAGAAACTTTAACACAACATCAATTAAAAAACAATTGTTTGTGTTTTATGACACCTAAAAAACAACAAGTTAAATCTTCTATGCAATTTTTAGGGCGTATTCATGAGGTGTATTTAGAGCCATTTAGTAAACATTTTAATGTTGATATAAATACACATTTAGAGTTAGATTTAGATGAAAAACTATGTCAAAATTTAATAACTAAAAACGCACGAGTTTTTTTATCAGAAGGAATAGATACCAATTTTGAGGCGAATGAAAGTTTATTAAATAACTTTAGTTTGTATAAAACAGCTTATTATCAATTAATTTTCGAGATTTCTAAAAAGGTAATTTCTGGTATTAATTTAATTACGGATAAAGATAAAGCAATTAAAAATATTTTTATTTCTGGTGGATTTAATAGGAATAACATCTTTATAGCATTTTTAAAATTATTACAGAAAGATGTTGTTATAAAAATATCAGAATGTAAAAATGAAAGTGCTTTGGGTGCTGCCTTAATGATGAAAAATTATTTATAAATATTTTATTGATAGTGTTTTATGTTTTTTAAATAAAGAGTTCTAACTTATTTGTTGTACCTTCTACAAAAAATAAGAGATGAATAAACTAATTTTTAATGCCATTAAAACAGTATTCTTATCAAGTCTTTTAGTATTTGTTTCTTGTAATAATAAAGAAGGTAAAAAAGATAAATTAGAGGGAGTTTGGGAACAAACTAACTTTTTTAGATTGAAGGAAAAAGACACTATTTTAAAAGATAATTCTAAAATTCAACACAAAATATATTTAGACGGATTTCTTATCTGGAATTCTGATGCTGGTAAAGATTCTGTAGAATGGCATGCTTACGGAACTTATAATCTTAAAAAAGATACTTTAATAGAAACTTTAACTTCTATGTCTATCCCTTTGCAAGGGTATAATTCTATTTATCCAATAGTTATAGAAGTATCAGATTCATCTCTTAAACAAACAATTAATTATAAAGAAAATGATATTAATTATCAAAATATAGAGATTTATAAGAAGCTTAATTAGATGCAGTTTTCCTAGTTTTTTATTGATATAAATATCGAGTTCAAATTGTAAAATTAGCTAGGGAAAAAGTACTTTTGTAGCAATTATAATTTATTTATGAAACCATTTGAATTTAAGGAGTTTGTTGTTCATCAAAATAATACAGCTATGAAAATTGGTACAGATGCAGTGCTTTTAGGAGCTTGGTGTTCTGTAGATAATTATTTAGATACAATTTTAGACATCGGTTCTGGAACAGGAATTATATCTTTAATGCTTGCACAGCGTTCTGATGCAATGACAATTGATGCTGTTGAGGTTGATGAAAATGCTTATGAACAAACGGTAGAAAATTTTGAAAAATCTGATTGGGGAGATCGTTTGTATTGTTACAATGCTACTTTTCAAGAATTTGCCGATGAAATTGAAGAAGAGGAAGAAACCTATAATTTAATTGTTTCTAATCCACCATTTTATACTGATGATTACGAAACTAATAATAAAGCAAGAAACAAAGCACGTTTTACATCATCACTTTCTTTTGATGAATTATTAAAAGGTGTATCTAAAATTTTATCAGAAAATGGAATATTTTCTGTAATTGTTCCTTTTAAAGAAGAAGAGGGTTTTATCAATTTAGCAAAAGAAAATAAATTGTTTTTAAACAAAGTTTGTCATGTACAAGGCAATCCAAAATCAGAAATAAAAAGAAGTTTGTTAGAATTCTCTTTTCATCCATCAGAAATTAAAAAAGAACATTTAGTTATAGAAGTTGCTCGCCATCAATACACAGAAGATTACATAAAATTAACCAAAGATTTTTATTTAAAAATGTAAGATATTATATAGGGTTATGCTTAGTTTTATCATGAAAAATAAATTTTAAAAATGTATAAAAATTTAACAATTACTGCTCTTTTAGGAATGTTAGCTATTATTTTAGGAGCATTTGGTGCTCATGCTTTAAAAGAAGTTTTATCTGCAGAAGAATTATTGAGTTTTGAAACAGGAGTTAGATACCAAATGTATCATGTAATAGTACTATTGTTTGTTAATATTTTTGATGGATTTTCTAAGAAACAAAAAAATAGAATTAGTTATCTTTTCTTTTCAGGAATTTTACTCTTTTCAGGTTCTATTTATGCTATTCATTTAACATCAATTTCAGCAAAATCTATTTGGTTTATAACGCCTTTAGGAGGTCTTACTTTAATCTTAGGGTGGCTTTTAATGATTATTGTATTTTTAAAAACTGCTCTTAAAAACAAATAGGTTTTTATATATTTAATAATTTTAATAGCTATATAAAATTATATTCGTAAATTAGTGGTGTAAAAATTTATATTCATCATTTAAAAATATTGATATGTTAGATACCTGCACGAAATCGATTTCGTTAACTAGTCTAGGAATCAAAAATGCAATAATTCGTTATCAGTTAACTTCAGAAGAATTACACCAAGAGACTTTACAAAAAAAACAAGGTGTAGTATCTTCTTTAGGTGCAATTGCTGTTAACACAGGAGAGTTTACTGGGCGTTCGCCCTTAGATCGTTTTATTGTAAAAGATAAAATTACAGAAGATAAAGTTTGGTGGAGCGATATTAACATTCCGTTTAATTCAGAAAAGTTTGATGCTTTATACAGAAAAGTTGTAAATTATTTATCAGAAAAAGAAATTTTTGTAAGAGATAGTTATGCCTGTGCAGATGATAATTACAAGCTAAATATTAGAGTTGTAAATGAATATCCGTGGAGTAACATGTTTGCTTACAATATGTTTTTAAGACCAACAGCACAAGAATTAGAAACCTTTTTACCAGAATGGACCGTGATTAACGCACCTGGTTTTATGGCAGATCCAGAAGAAGACGGAACACGTCAACATAATTTTGCAATTTTAAACTTTACTAAAAAAATTGCTTTAATAGGAGGAACAGGTTATACAGGAGAAATTAAAAAAGGAATTTTTTCTGCTTTAAATTTTATTTTGCCTATTTATAAAAATACGTTGCCAATGCATTGTTCTGCAAACGTTGGTAAAGAAGGTGATACTGCTATTTTCTTCGGATTATCTGGTACTGGTAAAACAACATTATCTACAGATTCAGAAAGAAGTTTAATTGGTGATGATGAACACGGTTGGACGGCAGAAAATACTGTTTTTAATTTTGAAGGAGGTTGCTATGCAAAAGTAATAAACTTATCTGCAGAACAAGAACCAGAGATTTTTGCAGCCATTAAAAAAGGTGCAATTTTAGAAAATGTTGTTATGAATAATGATGGTGTTGTAGATTTTGCAGATACATCAATTACTCAAAATACAAGAGTAAGTTATCCAATTTATCATATAGATAATATTCAAAAACCATCAATAGGTAAAAATCCAAAAAATATTTTCTTTTTAACTGCAGATGCTTTTGGAGTTTTACCTCCAATTTCTAAGTTAACACCAAGCCAAGCAGCATATCATTTTATATCTGGTTATACTGCAAAAGTTGCAGGTACAGAAGCAGGTGTAACAGAACCTGTACCAAGTTTTTCTGCTTGTTTTGGAGCGCCTTTTATGCCATTACACCCAACAAGATATGCAGAAATGTTAAGTAAAAAAATGAAGGATGCAGGTGTAAATGTTTGGTTGGTAAATACTGGTTGGTCTGGCGGTCAATACGGTGTTGGTAGACGAATGCCTTTAAAATATACAAGAGCAATGATTACGGCTGTTTTAGAAGGTAAATTAGGAGATTATACTTATGAAGATTACCATATACATTCTGTTTTTGGTGTAGCACAACCAAGAACTTGTCCTGGCGTGCCAACAGAATTATTAAGTCCTAGAGCAACTTGGAATAATGATGATGCTTATTATAAAACAGCGTTTAAATTATCGAATGCATTTAGACATAATTTTAAACAATTTGAAGAGTTTGCAAACGAAGAAATCCGAAGAGGAGGTCCACAACGTTATGCATTTTAGTCGTTTTTTTTAATAGTTATTCTGAAACACCCCGTAATTGGGGTGTTTTTTATTTTAAAAAAGTATCTTTAGTTTTAAAAATTAGATAAACTTTATTTTTATGATAAAAAAATGGTTTTCAAATATAGGTCCGGGTACATTAGTTGCAGCAGCTTTTATTGGTCCTGGTACTGTAACACTTTGTACGTTAGCAGGTGTAAATTTTGGATTTAATTTACTTTGGGCAATGTTGCTTTCTGTAATAGCAACCATAGTTTTACAAGAAATGGCAGCAAGATTGGGTATTATTTCTCAAAAAGGATTGTCTGAAGTGATTAGAGAAGAAATTAAAAACCCAATTTTAAAACAGTTTATCACTTTTTTAATTTTAGCCGCAGTTGTAGTTGGTAATGCATCTTACGAAGCAGGAAACATAAGCGGTGGAATTTTAGGTTTAGAAACTATTCTAGGTGAAATTACCTTAGTTTTCAATGGGTTTTCAATCAATTTATTAAGTGTATTAATTGGTATTATTGCTTTTGTTTTGCTCTATATTGGTAATTATAAATTTTTAGAAAAAGCCTTAGTAACATTGGTTTTAATAATGAGTATTTCTTTTTTAGTAACTGCAATTGTTACTAAACCAAATATTTTAGAATTATTAAAAGGATTGTTTATACCTCAGTTTCCAGAAAAAAGTATTCTAACAATTATTGGTTTAATTGGTACAACTGTAGTGCCATATAATCTGTTTTTACACGCCTCTTTGGTAAAAGAAAGATGGAGTAAAAAAGAAGATTTATCTGCAGCTAAAAAAGATACTGTAGTTTCTATTATTTTAGGCGGTTTGGTTTCAATGGCAATTATAGTTTCTGCAGCAGCAATACAAACTACCAATATTACAAATGCCGCAGATTTAGCAAAAGGATTGGCGCCTTTGTATGGCGAATTTGCTACTTATTTTTTAGCTTTAGGTTTGTTTTCTGCCGGAATTACATCTGCAATTACAGCACCTTTAGCAGCTGCTTATGTAGCAAAAGGGTGTTTGGGTTGGCAAGTTGGTTTAAAATCTAAAAAATTTAGATTTGTTTGGATTACCATTCTGTTTTTAGGTGTTTTATTTTCATCAATAGGCATAAAACCAATAGAAATTATAAAATTTGCACAAGTTGCAAACGGAATGCTTTTACCTATTATTGCCGGAATTTTATTGTGGATTATGAATAAAAAAGCGGTTTTAGGAGATTTTATCAATAGTAAAAATCAAAATATTATCGGTTTTGTAATTTTAGCAATAACCATTTTTTTAGGTGCAAAAGGAATTTTAAAAGTCTTTAATATTATATAAATGAAGATAGATATTAATTGTGATGTTGGTGAAGGAATTGTAAATGAACATTTGTTAATGCAACACATATCTTCTTGTAATATTGCCTGTGGTGGCCATTATGGCGATAAAAATACTATTGACAAAACCATACAATTGGCTATTGAAAATAATGTGTTAATTGGTGCACATCCTTCTTTTGCTGATAAAGAAAATTTTGGTAGAAAAGTAATGCATATTTCTGCAAACGATTTGCAAACTAGTATTCAAAATCAATTAGATTTATTTGTAGAAAGATTATCTAAATTCAATAAAAAACTGCATCATATTAAACCACACGGAGCTTTGTATAATTTAATTGCTGTAGATAAAAATGCAGCAGAAAACTTTATAAAAAGCATTTTAAAATATACAGAAAATGTGTTTTTATATGTTCCTTTTAATTCTGAAATTGAAAAAATTGCTTTAAAAAACAACATCAAAATTAAATACGAAGCATTTGCAGATAGAAATTACAATGATAATTTAACTTTGGTTGCCAGAAATAAAGAAAATGCGATTATTAAGAATTCTACACAAGTTTTAAATCATGTTTGTAGTATGGCTTTACATCAAAAAGTAACAACTATTTCTAATACAGAAATAAAGATTAAAGCAGATACTTTTTGTATTCATGGAGATCATGAAAATTCATTAGAAATTTTAGCGTTTTTATCTAAAGAACTTGCAAAAAAAGGAATACAAATTGGTTAATAAAATTACATATAAACCTTTTGGAAATAAGGCTATTCTTGTAGAATGGAACGCAATTATTAGTGAAGATATTTTAAATGATATTCTTAAATTTAAACACAAAATAGCGCATCAAAAAAAAGAATTTTATACAGATTTAGTTGTTGGTTATCATTCTTTAACTATAAAATATAAAGAAGAGTTTTCTAATTTTTTAGAAGAAGTAAACTTCTTAAAATCTATTTATATTTCTGATGTAAAAATTAAAAAAGCATCTAATTATTTGTGGGAAATTCCTGTTTGTTACAATGTTAAATTTGGGGCTGATTTAGAAGAAATATCAGCAAAAACCAAACTAACTACATCAGAAATTATACAATTGCATTCATCTAAAATTTATACAGTTTTCTTTATTGGGTTTTTACCTGGTTTTCTTTATTTAGGCGGATTAAATAAACAATTGTTTTTTGATAGAAAACCAAATCCGCGTTTAAAAGTAGATAAAGGTGCAGTTGCAATAGGTGGTGAACAAACCGGAGTTTACCCGTTAAATTCTCCTGGCGGATGGAATATTATTGGTAAAACGCCTGTTAATTTTTTTGATGTAGAAAATGACAATCCGTGTTTTGCAAAAGCTGGAGATAAAATAAAATTTGTGTCTATTTCTTTGGATGAATTTTATGAAATAGAAAAAGAAATTACAGAAAATAGTTATAAAATTTCTAAAACTTTATTAAATGATTAAAGTTTTAAAAGCAGGTTTTTATGCATCAATTCAAGATAAAGGTAGGCAAGGTTTTGCTTCAATAGGAGTGCCGGTTTCTGGTGTTATGGATGAGTATTCTGCTAATTTAGCTAATAGTATTTTAAATAATTCTTTAGAATTTGCCGTTTTAGAAATTACATTTGGCGGAACGCAATTACAGTTTTTAACCGATACTTTTATATGTATTTCTGGTGGAGATTTTTCGCCTAAAATAAATCAGAAATCAATTTTAATAAATGCAAGAATTAGTGTTTCTAAAAATGATGTTTTATCTTTTGGAAAAATTAATTTTGGAGTTCGTTGTTATTTAGCGGTAAAAGAAGGTTTTCAATCAAAAAAAATATTACAAAGTAGAAGTTTTTATCAGAATATAACCGATGATTTTATCATTAAAAAAAATGAAATTCTACCTGTAAAGAAGATTAAAGCTCAATTAAAATCAACCAATACTTCTGTCGGAATTTTAAAATCTTATTTTAAAACAGAAGAAATAAAATGTTTTAAAGGTCCGGAATATGATTTGTTAAATGATGATCAAAAAAAACAATTAACAAATCTGTTATTTACCATTTCTAATGATAATAATAGAATGGGGTATCGGTTAAATGAAACAATCAAAAATAATTTACCTTCTATTTTAACATCTGCAGTTTTGCCAGGAACTGTACAATTAACACCTTCTGGAAAAATTATTGTTTTAATGAAAGACTGCCAAGTTACTGGTGGTTATCCTAGAGTTTTACAGCTTACAGAAAATTCAATTGGCATACTTTCTCAAAAAACGACTCATAATAGCTTAAAATTCACCTTAATTAGCATTTGAGTTAAGATTTACTTTTATAGAGTTAAACAAGACTTTATTGCTGTTGTAGATTTGTGATGTACTAATTATACAACACTATATAAGTACAGAAAATAAGTTTAACCATTAAAACAAAATATTATGAATAATAGTAGTAGTAACACGATAGTAGGAATTTTAGCAGGAACAGCAATAGGAGCAACTTTAGGAGTTTTATTTGCACCTTATAAAGGTAGTGAAACAAGACAGAAAATTGCAGATGAAGCAATTAATGCAAAAGATATAATAGTAGAAAATGCTTCTGATATTTCAGAAAAAGTAGCATCTACGTTTGTAAATAAGACAGATACTTTAGATGATCAATTAGAAACTGTGGTATCTAACGTAAGTCATAAAACAGAAGATGTAATTTCTTCTTTAGAGAAAAAATTAAAAGAATTGAAAGAGAAAAATAAAAAATTACAAAAATCTGCCTAATTAAATGGAAATTTTAGATAAAATAAATAAGACAACAAATAGAGGTTCTGAGTCTGGCCAAAAATATTTAGAAACTTTTTACGAGCATGGAAAATTAAAAATTTTTCAACTAGCAACTGTTTCTTTAAGCTCTATAGTTAAAGTATTTTTAATAGGTTGGTTTGTTTTTATAGGATTAATTTTCTTAGCATTTGCTTCCGCAATTTTTCTAGGTAACTATTTAAATAATACTTCTCTTGGATATTTAATTGTTGCGTTGTTTTTCTTAATTATTCCGCTTTTTATTTTTTCAATAAGAAAAAAAATAGATAAAAAGATTATTCGAAAAATGTCTGATATGTTTTTTGAATCTTAAAAAAATCAATCAACTAAAAAAAAATAAAACTATGAAAACCTACGAGAGCTTTGATGATATAGAAAAAGAACTTAAAAAATTAGCTTTAGAAAAGGAAATAGCTTTAGAAGAACTTAAGATTGTAAAGCGTGATTTTGAAGATGTTTTAAAACCAATAAATTGGTTAAATAGCACTTTTAAATTTGCAAGTAAATACGGTTTTTTTATGCTTTTAAAAAAAGTGTTTAAATAATTTTTTTAATAGTGGTTAGTTGATTTTAAAAACCTCAATATATTTTATATTGAGGTTTTTTTATTAAATAACAGTTAGTAGATTTTTTTTAAATTGATTTGGAGTAATATCATATTTTTCTTTAAAAATTTTAGAAAAATAACTTCTACTACTAAAACCTACACTATACACCACTTGAGAAATATTTAAATCGGTATTTTTTAACATGTTTCTTGCAGATTCTAAACGAATATGTCTTATATATTCTGTAACAGTTCTTTTGTATAAAAACTTAAAACCTTCTTGAAGCTTTGCTTGTGTTAAACCGTAATTTTCTGAAATTTGCTCTAAAGTGTATTCTTTAGCAGGATTTTTTAGAATATTATTTCCTATTTTTCTTACAATTTTTAATTCGCTTTTATCAATAGCATTTGGTATTTTTTGACCATCTAAAATTCTATTATGTTGTTGTATGTGATGTGATAAAATCTCATAAACTTTTGCTTCAATTTTTAAAATACGTAGCATTCCTTTACCTTTTACTTTTTTCATGTCTCTAATTAAATCGGCCATTTTTAAGTTTAAAGTACCATAATTAGAAAACCTATTTTCATGATCGGTGTCCATAAAAACATCATAAAGTTTTTCGCTTAAAGTAGAAACATTGGTTGTTCTTTTTTTAAGAAAATGTTTTCTGGTAATTTGTATTACATTAATATTTACACTTTCGTTTTTAGGAAAAGAAAGGTAATTATAACCTCCTGTTTTATTTGTAAAAATTAAAGATTGAAATTGATCTATTTGTTTTACTTCATTTTGAACACCAAAACGATGTTTTAAATAACCTAAAGAAGGATAAATAAAACGAATTGGATTAAAATGTTCATCAGCTTTAATTTTTAAAATAAACTCTTTGTGTAATTTTAACTCAAAATCTAAAAGGTTTACGCCCCAATCAAAAGGAATAAATCTTATAATCCCTGTAGCGTATTCATTATTAATTGTTAATACGCTTTCATTCCAATCTGTTACTAAAGAACCTCCTGTCACGTCGTGAATTTGAGTGATTAAGTCCTTAGGACTATCAGCAATTATTTCAATTTCTATCATTAGATATTATGTTTTAATATTCCTTTTTTACCTAGTTTTAATTATGTGAGAGAACTTTTGTAAAGTAACTAAAATTAAATGAGTTAAAATGAAAATTATTACAGTTAATGTAACGTGTTAATTGTTAGTAACTTTGAATAGAAGATAACAAGGAGTTATCTATAATATTAACCATTAAAACTTACTAATATGTTACGTTATACCATTACATTTTTAATAATAGCCTTTATTGCTGCAATCTTTGGATTTGGTGGAGTTGCAGGTGCTGCAACCGGAATCGCAAAAATTTTCTTTTTTATATTTATAGTACTTTTTGTTTTATCAATTATTAAGAGTTTGGTAAAACGTTAAACTATTAATTATAAAAAATAGAAATAAAAACATCGCTTAATTTAAGCGATGTTTTTATTTTATAGAGATTTTTTTATAAAAAATGATATAATTTAGTTGTTGTTTGTCAATATTTTATAAAATCAATATTTATAAAGTTAGTTTTTAATATAAAAAAAATAAAAAATTACATTTTTGTTTATAAATAAAAAATAAACTTTTTTTAAATGAAATTATATAACAAAACAAAAGGTAGTAATATTTATATTACTACCTTATTTTGTTAGTATTATGAGCGTCTATTTTAAAAGACACAAAAAAACTATTAAGCTGTTTTAAATGCTTTTAATTTTTCTATTAATTCTGGTACAACTTCAAAAGCATCACCAATAATACCGTAGTCTGCAGCTTTAAAGAAAGGAGCATCTGCATCTGTGTTTATAACTACTTTTACTTTAGATGCATTAATCCCTGCTAAGTGTTGTATTGCACCAGAAATACCTATAGCAATATATAAATTAGATGCTACGGGTTTACCTGTTTGTCCAACATGTTCTCCATGAGGTCTCCAACCTAAATCAGAAACAGGTTTAGAACAAGCTGTTGCGGCTCCTAAAACATCTGCCAATTCTTCAATCATACCCCAATTTTCTGGTCCTTTTAAACCTCTACCACCAGAAACTACAATATCTGCATCTGCAATAGTTACTTTACCAGTAACTTTTTCTATTTTTTCTGATTTTACACCTGCATCAGGCAAAGCTGCTTCAAAAGATTCTGTAGTTCCAGAAACAACGTTTTCATAAATTCCAAAAGAATTTTTTGCTAATCCTATTACTTTTACATCAGTAGAAATTACAGTGTTAGAAAATGCTTTATTAGAAAATGTTTTTCTTTTTATTGTAAACGGGCTAACGTTTGATGGTAGCTCTACAGCATTAGAAATACAACCGGCTTCTAGGTTTACAGCAACTAATGGAGCTAAATACAATCCATCAATGCTAGAGTCTATAACTACAACTGTTGCGCTTTCTGCTTTTGCTACCTCAGTAATTACTGCTCCATATTGTTTCGCATTAAAAATAGTTAAACTATCATTAGAAACTGTAACTACTTTTTCTGCTCCGTATTTATATAATTCAGATGAATCATCAGCATTAATTGTTACTGCAACAATATTTGTATTTAATTGTTCTGCAATTTTTTTTCCATATGAAACTACTTCAAAAGCAGATTTCTTAAATTTTCCTTCCGACGAATCGGCAAAAACTAATACAGACATATTTTATAAGGTTTTAAATTTTTAGAATATTTGTACTATTATAATCAGGTACTAAAAAGTATTCTAAAAATATTTTTATTATTTGTGAAAATTCTAAGACAAATTTGTGTAAACTTATTTTATTAAGTTAGATCACTTTTGCTTCATTATGTAGCAGATTAATTAATTCATCTACATTATTTGAGTCTATCAATTTTACAGCTCCTTTAGGTGCTGGTTTTTCAAAAGATTGAATGTTTGTGGCAGATGTACTACCTATAGGCTCTACAACTTCTAACGGTTTTTTACGTGCCATCATAATACCACGCATATTTGGTATACGTAAATCTTTTTCTTCTACAATTCCTTTTTGGCCACCTATTACAATAGGTAAACTAGAAGACAAAGTTTCGTTACCACCATCTATTTCTCTTGTAGCAGATACATTTGTGCCTTCTATTTCTATACCAACACAACCATTAATAAAATTAAAATTAGTTAAAGCAGATAACATACCAGGTACCATTTGTCCGTTATAATCTGCAGATTCTTTTCCTGTTAAAACTAAATCGAACTCACCTTTTTTAACAACTTCAGATAACTCACTTGCTACCTGAAAACTATCTGTTGGGTTTGCATTTATACGAATTGCTTTATCTGCACCTATTGCTAAGGCTTTTCTTAAAGTAGGTTCTGTTTCTGCACCACCAACATTTACAACGGTTACCGAAGCACCTTGTTTTTCTTTAAACCACATCGCTCTTGTAAGACAAAACTCATCATAAGGATTTATTACAAATTGCACTCCATTTGTATCAAACTTTGTGTTATTATCTGTAAAATTAATCTTTGATGTAGTATCTGGGACGTGACTAATACAAACCAATATTTTCATAAAACTCTATTTTAAACGTTTTTTGTCGTTTACGAAAATACGGCTTTTTTTTAAAAAATACTATGCATGCATAGTATTTTTTAGGGTTTTTTAGTTTTTTAATTAAAAACAATAGTATTTTTTTTCAATTTTATAAAAAAAAGAGGTTTAATAAATAAAAATAAAATTATTTAAATAAAGAAGGGAGATTTTTTATTGAAAACTTATTCTCATTAATTTCTATAATTTTTAAAACCCTCTTCAATATTTATAAAGCTTTCTAAAAAGTAAAAAAATATAAAAGGTAATATCATTGATAAATAAGAAATATCAAATAAATCTCCAAAGACATTATTATAAAAACCTTCTTCTATAATATTTAAGCCAAAAGTAATTAACATTAAACCACTAAAAATGTAAGTAGAAAAAAGAAAAACATCACTAGAATACTTAACTTTAAAAGACAAAAAAAACGGAACTAATAATGATAAAATAATTAAAATTTTAGGAGCATATCTTGTCTGATGATTAAAAGGGTTGTGTTCTATTATAAAATCTAAACTTGGTAATGAAAATAAAATTGGTAAAGAAATAAGAACTCCAAAAAAGAATAAATAAAGTAGAAAAGATATTTTTTTCTTTGAGGCAATTTTAACAAAAGGAGCAAACAAAAAAAGGGTTAAAGGTATCATTACTATGCCTCTTGTTAAACAGAACAAAGCAACAATAATTGCTAGTAATCCTTTTTTCTTAAAAAGTTTATTTCTAAATTTTTTCTGCCAAAAACAAATAAAAATAAGTAATAAGATACAATTACTCATTAAATCACTTTTTGCAATTACCTCCCAATAAAAAGCAGGAGAAATCAATATCAATAAAAAAATAAATACTTTTTGATCATTTTTAATATTTGATTGTATGATGAATAATGATAAAAAAAGGAACGTAAATGGTTGTAAAAAACCTATATCGCCCAGTAAATAAAAAGGCAACCCAATGTAAAACAAACCTGGTAGATTAGAAGTTGTATTACCTAAATGATCTAAGATTGCGTAAGGATATTTAATTTCTAAAATACTTTTTATTAAAACATCTAAAGCAGACCATCTGTCTGTATTTAAAGACAATCCATCTACTTTTAAGTTAACTAATAGAAAGACAATAAATATCAAAAAAGAAAAAATGTATAATAGCAAATTAAAGTTTCTAATTCTATTTAAAAAATTTTTAAGCTTAAAGTGAGCATAGAAAATGCTTATAAATAATAAGGTGTAAGTTAACAAAGCTATATTATTTAAAGTTTCTGGTAGTCTTACAGAATACTTAAAAACAAAAAGAGAATTAATTAGAAAAAGTAAGATTAAAAACACCTTATCTTTTAGATTAAAAAATAGAGATTTATGCAAAATATAAACTTGTTTTTTTTTGATATAAAAGTACATTTATTTTACACATAATTTCCTTACTTTTGTAAATAGAAAATAATAATTACAATTTTATACTAGATGAAAACAGTTCAATTCAGAGAGGCGATTTGTGAAGCCATGAGTGAAGAAATGCGTAGAGATGAAAGCATTTACTTAATGGGTGAAGAAGTTGCAGAATATAATGGTGCATATAAAGCATCTAAAGGTATGTTAGATGAGTTTGGTGCTAAACGTGTTATTGATACACCAATTGCTGAACTTGGTTTTGCTGGAGTTGCAGTTGGTTCTGCAATGAACGGTAATAGACCTATTGTAGAGTATATGACTTTTAACTTCTCTTTGGTTGGAATTGATCAAATTATAAACAATGCTGCAAAAATTAGACAAATGTCTGGTGGGCAATTTAATTGTCCTATAGTTTTTAGAGGGCCAACAGCTTCTGCAGGTCAATTAGGAGCAACACACTCGCAAGCATTTGAAAACTGGTTTGCAAACACGCCAGGTTTAAAAGTTATAGTTCCATCTAATCCGTATGATGCAAAAGGTTTATTAAAAGCTGCAATTAGAGATGACGATCCGGTTATTTTTATGGAGTCTGAGCAAATGTATGGTGATAAAATGGAAATTCCTGAAGGAGAATACATTATTCCTATTGGTGTTGCAGACATTAAAAGAGAAGGAACAGATGTAACAATTGTTTCTTTTGGTAAAATTATTAAAGAAGCTTACAAAGCTGCAGATGAGTTAGCTAAAGAAAATATTTCTGTAGAAATTATTGATTTAAGAACAGTACGTCCTATGGATCACGCTGCAATTATAGCTTCAGTTAAAAAGACTAACAGATTAGTTGTTTTAGAAGAAGCTTGGCCATTTGCAAGTGTTTCTTCTGAGATTACTTATAGAATACAAGATGAGGCATTTGATTATTTAGATGCTCCTATAAAAAGATTAACTACGGCAGATACTCCAGCTCCATATTCTCCAGTATTATTAGAAAAATGGATTCCAAATCATAACGATGTTATAAAAGCTGTAAAAGAAGTTTTATATATATAAACAAAATATAAATTTTTTAAAAAGCCTTTTTGTTATAAGACAAAAAGGCTTTTTTTTTAAACAAATATTTAACTTTTAATAGAAAATAAATAATCAACTTATTCGTTATTTTGCTTATTTATTAAACAAATATGAGATTTAAATTACTCTTAATATATATATCTTTTTTTTCTTTTTCTATACTTGCACAAACAAAAGTAAAAGGAATAATTATTGATAAAAATAACGACCCAATACCATACTGTAGCATACAATTTGTAAACTCTACAGAAGGTACAACTAGTGATGATAATGGTTCTTTTTATTTAGAATCAGACAAAAATTGGCAAGAAATAAGTGTTTCTTTTATTGGGTATAAAAACTTAATTTATAAATTAGAGAACAGTATTCAATTTAATCTAAAGTTAATTTTAGAAGAAGAGGAAGAAACTTTAAATGCAATTACTATAGTTACTGGTAAACAGCCTAAGAAAAATAACCCTGCAATAGCAATTCTTAGAAAGATTTGGGCTCAAAAACGTAAAAACGGACTTAAACACTTTAATCAATATCAATATAAAAAATATCAAAAAGTAGAATTTGATTTAAATACAATTGATGATAAATTAAAAAACAAGAAAATTTTTAATGGTTTAGAGTTTGTTTTTAAAGATGTAGATACTTCAAGTATTACAGGTAAAACTTTTTTGCCTGTTTTTTTAAACGAAGCTATTTCTGAAGTATATGGTGATAATATTTTAAAAAAAGAAAAAGATGTTTTAGTAGCCAATCAAAACTCTGGCTTTAGTAACAATCAACAACTAATTGATTATATAGACGATTTGTACGCGGATTATAATATTTATGATAATTATCTAAAAATATTTGATAAAAGTTTTGTGAGTCCTTTGTCTAAAACGGGTATTAACAATTATAATTATGTATTGGCAGACAGTGCTTTTATTGATAAAAAATGGTCTTACAATATTATTTATTACCCAAGAAGAAAAAACGAACTTACTTTTAAAGGGAATTTTTGGGTAAGCGATACCACATTTGCAGTAAAAGAAATTAACCTTCAAGTAACTAAAAATGCAAACATAAATTGGGTTAAAGACGTTTATATAGAACAAGAATTTGATATTTTAAACGACTCTATTTTTGTATTAAAAAGAGATTATTTGTTGTCAGATTTTTCTTTAACAAATAAAGAGAAATCTAGAGGTGTTTATGGTAAAAAAACAACCATTTATAAAGATTATGTTTTTAATAAACCCATAGAGGATAAAAAGTTTTACGATAAGAAAACTTTTATTTCTCAAGATGATGACTCTTATAATAAACCCAAAGAATTTTGGAACAATAATAGGTTTGAAGAATTAAATGACAACGAAAAAGGAATATATACTTTAATTGATACTTTACAAACGGTAAAAAAATATAAAAACTTAAATAAGATAATAGAAACTTTATCTTCTGGTTATTTTGAAATTAATTCATTAAACATAGATTACGGACCACTTTTTTCTACTTTTGGTTTTAATGATGTAGAAGGATTGCGTGTAAGAGTTGGTGCTAGAACTTATAAAACAAGTAATGATTTATTTAGGTTAGAAGCTTATACAGCATACGGACTTAAAGATGAGAAGTTAAAATATGGTTTTCAAGGAAAATGGTTACTAAATAAGAAAAACAGATTAATTCTATCCGGAGGAAAAAGAAGAGATATAGAACAAATTGGGGCTTCTTTAATAGCTAATACAGATGTTTTAGGTAGAAGTGATGGTTCGTCATCTTTAATTAGTACAGGAACAAATGATAAATTAACAAATGTTAATATAACTACGTTTTCGGCACAAATAGAACCGACACCAAACCTAGTATTAAAACTTTCTTCTAACTACAAAACGTTAAGTTCTGCATCAGAAACATTTAGTTTAGATTATAACGATGCCGCGTCTGCAACTGGGGTTTCTTCAGAAATGAGACAATTTGAAACCATTTTTGGGTTAGGTTATTATCCTAAAAGAAAAATGTCTGGCTTTGGTGTACAAAGGTATCCTGCTAATACAGATTATGCCCAATATTATACACAAATAACAAGAGGTAGTAAAGATGTTTTTGATAGTGATTTTGATTATACAAAAGTACAATTATCTATTTTTAAGTTATGGAAAATAGGGGCTTTAGGAAGATTAAAAACCTCTTTAGAAGCTGGTAAAACATTTGGCGAAGTGCCTTTAGCTTTATTAAGTGTGGCTCCTGGAAATCAAACTTATTTTATGTTTAATAATACATTTAACCTATTAAATTTTTACGAATTTGTAACAGATCAATACACATCTTTACATTTAGAACATAATTTTAATGGAAGAATTTTTTCTAGAATTCCGTTATTAAAAAAGACAAAAATGAGAACAGTTGTTGGCTTTAAAACATTTATAGGAAATATTTCTGATGAAAATGTTGCACTTAATACAACTGGTAATACTGCAGAAATACCATTAATAGCACCATCTATAAAACCATATTACGAGTATAGTATAGGTGTTGCTAACATATTTAAAGTGTTAAGAGTAGACTTTAATTTTAGAGGAAACTACTTTGATAATACAGATGCTAGAAGGTTTGGTATAACAGCCGGATTAGAGTTTAATTTTTAATCTTAATAAAGTTATATAGCTTTATTAAATAATTTAACCGAAAACCTTTGCGTAAATTTACAAGGCAAAAATCTTAAATAAAATTTAATTTATCACTAATTTTGTGTAAAACCAAAATATGAAAGAACCGAAACAAATGACTAAAGAACAAAAAAAACAAGTAACTTTTGATGTACTTATAGAGATCCCTAAAGGAAGTAGAAATAAATATGAATACGATTTTGCGCTTCACAAAATTAGATTCGATAGAATGTTGTTTTCTTCTATGATGTATCCTGGTGATTATGGGTTTATTCCAGAAACTTTAGCTTTAGATTCAGACCCTTTAGATGTACTTGTTTTAGGTCATCAACCAACTTATCCAATGGTGGTAATGGAAGTAAGACCTATTGGTGTTTTTTACATGACTGATGAAAAAGGACCAGATGAAAAAGTAATTTGTGTACCTGTTTCTGATCCTATTTGGAGTAATAAAACAGATATTTCAGATTTAAATCCTCATAGATTAAAAGAAATAGAACATTTCTTTCAAGTTTATAAAGACTTAGAAAAGAAAAAAGTTGATACAGGAGGTTGGGGAGATGCAACTGCTGCTGTAAAAATATATAACGAATGTGTTGATAGATATAATAATAGTGAGCACAAGAAAAAAAGAACATTTACTATTTAAATAGATAAATAATATTTAAAAAAACACCTTAAATTTTTAAGGTGTTTTTTTTTGTTTTAAACTTAAAAATAGATTAAAATTATTTCACTTCTCACTATGTATTTTAAAAATCAATGAGATTACTTGTAAAAGCTGATATAAATCATTTTTTATTAAAATATAAATTTAATAGCTATTAAAATATATAATATGTAAAATAAATATACTTTTTTTATCAATTTAATTTCTGTAAATTTATGTTTTATAATGTCATTTTCAAAATGATATAAATTTAAATCAACTAATTGTATGGAATTAATCGTTAAATTTTTACCGCTATTTGGGGTGTTGGCCCTAGCGTTTGTAGTTATTAAAAGTGCTTGGGTAAGCAAGCAAGATCAGGGAGATAATAGGATGCAAAAAATTGCAAAAAATATTGCTGTGGGTGCAATGTCTTTTTTAAAGGCAGAGTATAAAGTCTTATCAATTTTTGTAGTAGCTGTTGCTGTGTTATTATATTTTAAAGGGGTTTCTGAAGAAGGATCTAGTGGAGTTGTAGCTTTGTCTTTTGTTATTGGTGCAATTTGCTCTGCTTTAGCTGGTTTTATTGGCATGAAAGTAGCAACAAAAGCAAATGTAAGAACTACGCAAGCAGCTAGAACATCTTTAGGAAAAGCATTAGAAGTAGCTTTTGCAGGAGGAGCCGTAATGGGTTTAGGAGTTGTTGGTTTAGGAGTTTTAGGACTTAGTAGTTTATTTATTTTGTATCAAAATATTTGGCCTGGATCAGAAAATTTAACTTTAGTTTTAAATGTGCTTTCTGGGTTTTCTTTAGGTGCGTCTTCTATTGCTCTTTTTGCAAGAGTAGGTGGTGGTATTTATACAAAAGCAGCAGATGTTGGTGCAGATTTAGTTGGTAAAGTAGAAGCTGGTATTCCAGAAGACCATCCTTTAAACCCAGCTACAATTGCAGATAATGTGGGTGATAATGTAGGTGATGTTGCTGGTATGGGAGCAGATTTATTTGAATCTTATGTAGGTTCTATTATTGGTACAATGGTTTTAGGAGCTTTTATAATTACTCCAGATTTAAATGGTTTAGGAGCAGTTTATCTTCCGTTAGTTTTAGCTGCAGTGGGAATTGTAATGTCTATTTTAGGATCGTTCTTTGTAAGAGTTAAAGACGGTGGAAATCCACAAACTGCTTTAAATATTGGCGAATTTGGTTCTGCAGGTTTAATGGTAGTAGCTTCGTATTTTATAATCGATACTTTAATTCCAGAATCCGTAGAAGGTTTACCTTTTGGTTCATGGGGAGTTTTTATGGCAACAATTGCAGGTTTAATTGCAGGTTTAGCTGTGGGTAAAATAACTGAGTATTATACAGCCACTGGTAAAAAACCAGTACTTTCTATTGTAAAGCAATCTAAAACTGGTGCAGCTACAAATATTATTGCAGGTTTAGGTGTTGGTATGATGTCTACTGCAATTCCTATTATTTTAATTGCGGCTGCAATTATTGTTTCTCATCATTTTGCAGGCTTATTCGGTATTGCAATTGCTGCAGTAGGTATGTTAGCAAATACAGGAATCCAATTAGCTGTTGATGCTTATGGACCAATTTGTGATAATGCAGGTGGAATTGCAGAAATGGCAGAATTACCTAGTGAAGTTAGAGATAGAACAGATAAATTAGACGCAGTAGGTAATACAACAGCAGCTGTTGGAAAAGGTTTTGCTATTGCTTCTGCAGCTTTAACAGCATTAGCGTTATTTGCTGCATTTATGAAAACAGCTAATGTTGTAGCAATTGATGTTTCTCAGCCAAAAATTATGGCAGGTTTATTAATTGGTGGTATGTTACCTTTTGTGTTTTCTGCATTATCTATGAATGCAGTTGGTAGAGCTGCAATGGCAATGATAGAAGAAGTTCGTCGTCAGTTTAGAGATATTCCTAAATTAAAAGCTGCTTTAGAAGTTATGAGAGCGGTAGATTCTGATATGACAAAAGCAACCAAAGAACAAAGAGCTATTTTTGATGCTGCAGATGGAGTTGCAGAATATGATAAATGTGTAGATATTTCTACAAAAGCGTCTATTAAAGAAATGGTTTTACCAGGGTTATTAGCTATTGCTGTACCTGTGGCTATAGGCTTTATTGGTGGTGCAGAAATGTTAGGTGGTTTGTTAGCGGGTGTAACAACTTGTGGAGTTTTAATGGCAATTTTTCAATCTAACGCAGGTGGTGCTTGGGATAATGCTAAGAAAACAATTGAAGAACAAGGTAAAAAAGGGACAGAAGATCATAAAGCTGCTGTAGTTGGTGATACTGTTGGAGATCCTTTTAAAGATACTTCTGGTCCTTCTTTAAATATTCTTTTAAAATTAATGTCTGTTGTTGCATTGGTTATAGCACCGAGTATTGCAATGAATTCTGCTGATATTTCTAATTTTAATCAAACTAAAAAAGATGTAAAAGTAGAAATTACTCAAACCAATGGAGATTTAGCAATGGCAACAATTACCACAATTAAAACTGTTAATGGTGTTGTAACCAAAGATGTTCAAAAAATTGAAGGAACTATTGATGAAATTAAAAAAAAGATAGAAAAAACGAATAATAATGTATCAGTAAAAACTATTAAACATAAAAAGGAATAATTTTTTATGTTTACGATACTAAATTATAAGATTAAAAACCTGTTAGAATTTGTTTTCTAATAGGTTTTTAATCTTATATTAATCAACAGAAAGAAGCTTAAACAAAACCTTTCTGTTTTTCAATTAAGTGTAACATTTAAAAAAAAGTACTTTTTTAAGAAATATAAGTAATAACTTATTATTTTTATTAAATTGTGCCCTCTAAAAAAGTTTATAAAATTAACTTCAAAACAATTATAAATTTCTTTTAGTTTTATGTAAATAAATTTATGAGTTTAATACAACTAACTATAAAAGGTATTTCTTACAGTCAAACTCAAAGTGGAGCTTATGCGTTAGTTTTGAGCGAAATGAACGGGTCTAGAACTTTGCCTGTAATTATAGGCGCGTTCGAAGCTCAATCTATAGCCATTGCTTTAGAAACAGAAATTAGACCGCCAAGACCACTTACACATGATTTATTTAAAACCTTTTCTGATAGGTTTTTTATCGTAATAAAAGAGGTTATAATCCATAAATTGGTAGATGGTGTGTTTTTTTCTAGTTTAGTTTGTGAAAAAGATGGGCTAGAAGAAACTATAGATGCAAGAACTTCAGACGCTATTGCAATAGCAGTTCGTTTTCAGGCACCAATTTACACTTATGAAAATATATTAGAAAAAGCAGGTGTTTTTCTTAAAATAGAAGAAGAATTTGGTGAAGAAGAAACAGCGGAATCTGACTCATTAGATAATATGATTACACATGATGAAAGTTCATTTAAATCTTTAACAATAGAAGAACTTCAAAACCAATTAGAAGAAGCAGTAACTAATGAAGATTATGAGCTTGCAGCAAAACTTAGGGATGAAATTAGTAAGCGTTCCTAAAAATTAAATTAGAATTATGAAAAAAATACTTACCGTTATTTTTTGTTTATTATCAATTACAATTTTTTCTCAAAATACCGAAACAATTTCAGAAATAGTTCCAAGTCAAGGTTTTTCTATAACTAGTTTATGGAGAGGTGCTTTAGGGATGTTTTCTTTAATAGTTATTGCCTTTTTATTTAGTTCTAATAAGAAAGCAATAAATTGGAAAAAAGTAGGTATTGGTTTATCATTACAGTTATTAATCGCTATTGGTGTTTTAAAAGTAGAATTTATTCAAATTATTTTCGAATTTATAGGAGGTATTTTTATAGAAATATTAGCATACACTAAAGCTGGTAGTGAGTTTTTGTTTGCAGGTATTGTTGGTGATATGAATAAGTTTGGTTACATATTTGCTTTTCAAGTATTACCAACTATTATATTCTTTTCTGCTTTAACTTCATTATTATTTTATTTAGGTATTATTCAGCAAGTAGTTAAAGTTTTAGCTATAGTATTGTCTAAGTTTTTAGGTATTTCTGGTATGGAAAGTTTATCTGTAGCAGGTAATATTTTTTTAGGACAAACAGAAGCTCCTCTTTTAATAAAAGCTTATTTAGAAAAAATGAATAAGTCGGAAATGTTGTTGGTTATGATTGGTGGTATGGCAACCGTAGCAGGTGCGGTATTAGCAGCTTATATAGGGTTTTTAGGAGGTGGAGATAAAGAGTTAGAATTGCTTTTTGCAAAGCACCTTTTGGCAGCTTCTGTTATGGCAGCGCCAGGAGCAATTGTAATTGCTAAAATATTGTATCCACAAACAGAAGAAGTAAATTCAGACGTTTCTGTTTCGCCAGAAAAAATAGGATCTAATATATTAGATGCAATAGCAAACGGAACAACAGAAGGTCTTCGTTTAGCAGTAAATGTAGGTGCAATGTTACTTGTTTTTGTAGCAATTATAGCTATGTTAAATGGTATTTTAGGTTGGGTAGGAGATGTTACAACATTAAATGCTATAATAGCAGAAAATACAGCTTATTCTGCATTGTCCTTAGAGTTTATTTTAGGTTCTATCTTTGCTCCGTTAATGTGGTTAATAGGAGTGCCAACAGTAGATATTTCTATGATGGGACAATTATTAGGTATTAAATTAGCCGCAAGTGAATTTGTTGGTTATATACAATTAGCAGAGTTAAAAAATGCCGCTAATGCAACACATTTAACGTTTAATAAATCGGTTATAATGGCTACTTATATGCTATGTGGTTTTGCAAATTTTGCTTCTATAGGTATTCAAATAGGTGGTATTGGTTCTTTAGCTCCAGGGCAAAGAAAAACATTATCAGAATTTGGTATGAAGGCATTGATTGGTGGTACAATAGCTTCTTTAATGTCTGCAACAATTGCAGGAATGATTATTGGATAAATTGAGATTCTAACTTTTTAAAAAAAGTTGATAACTTTATAATATTATTTTTAGCTTCAATCTTTTTAGGTTGAAGCTTTTTTTATTTTTAAAACCTGATAAAAGAGAAGAAATATGAAGCAATATCATGACTTAGTAAAGCACGTTTTAGAAAACGGAAACGAAAAAGGAGATAGAACAGGTACAGGAACTAAAAGTGTTTTTGGTTATCAAATGCGTTTTGATTTAAGTGAAGGTTTTCCGATGGTAACTACAAAAAAGCTGCATTTAAAATCTATAATTTACGAATTACTTTGGTTTATTAAAGGAGATACAAATATTACATATCTTAAAGAAAATGGAGTGAAAATTTGGAATGAATGGGCAGATGAAAATGGAGATTTAGGGCCTGTCTATGGTCATCAATGGCGTAATTGGAATAGTGATGAAGTAGATCAGTTAAAAGAAGTGATAGAGACATTAAAAACAAATCCAAATTCTAGAAGAATGTTGGTTTCTGCATGGAATCCATCTGTGTTACCAGATACTTCTATTTCGTTTTCAGAAAACGTAGCAAATGGTAAAGCAGCGTTACCACCTTGTCATGCCTTTTTTCAGTTTTATGTTTCAGAAGGAAAATTATCTTGCCAACTATATCAAAGAAGTGCAGATATATTTTTAGGTGTACCATTTAATATTGCATCTTACGCATTATTTACTATGATGATTGCGCAAGTATGCGGATATGAAGCAGGAGAATTTATCCATACTTTTGGTGATGCTCATATCTATAATAATCATAAAGAACAATTAGAGTTGCAATTGTCTAGAGATATAAGAGCGTTACCAAAGATGAAAATAAATCCATCAATAAAAAATATCGAAGATTTTACTTTCGAAGATTTTACTTTGTTAGATTATAACCCGCATCCTCATATAAAAGGAGCAGTTGCTGTTTAGTAAAATAAAAAAGAGCTTTCATTTATTTTGAAAGCTCTTTTTATATTTATTATAAATCTAAAACACTATTATCGGCAGAAGCAAAATCACTCCATACAGTACTGTCTGCATCTGGCTCATTTGTATATTCGCCATCAATAACATATCTAAATTCATATGATTTTTCTGTTTCTAAATCTACAGTTCCTTTAAAAGAACCATTTTTTAGTTTTTTAAGAGGCATTGCTTCTACATCCCATTCATTAAAACATCCAACTACTGAAACATTTTTAGCTTCTTCAGCTGGTACAGTAAAAGTTACTTTACAAACTGGTTTACTTTTTAAAAATTGTTTTTTAATTGCCATAATTTTTCTATTCAAAAGTTTAAGTAAATTTAATTAAGTTGTATTTACTTACAATCATTATTTTATAATATTTTTAAAGAATTGTCAGTTTGATAAATAGATAACTCAAAATATTAATTTATCAAAATAAAAACAGAAGTAAATTAAAATATTTTTAAAACAGTATAATTGCTCTCGCATTGATTTTCAGGGTTTTTGCTAACGAAAACGTATTCGTTAAAAGAAAAAATGTTGTAAATTAATCGTAAATCATCAAATGGTGGAACATTTACTGTAATTTTGCATAAAATGAATGAGTACAAATGGTTACAATTATAGCAGCAATAGCAAAAAATAATGCGTTAGGAAAAGACAACGATTTAATTTGGCATTTACCAGAAGATTTAAAGAGGTTTAAAAAAATTACTTCTGGTCATCATATTTTAATGGGTAGAAATACGTTTGAATCTATAGGTAAACCTTTACCAAATAGAACAACAATAATAATAACCAGAAATAAAGAATATTTTAAAGATGGTTGTTTAATTGCACATAGTTTAGAAGAGGCAATTGAAATGGCAAAAGAAGATGAGCAAATTTTTATAATTGGCGGAGCTCAAATTTATAAATATGCTATAGAAAATAATATACCAGATACTTTAGATTTAACATTAGTACATTATCAATTTGAGGCAGACGCTTTTTTTCCAGAAATTGACTTTAAAGTATGGAAAGAAGTTAAGAGAGAAGATTTTAAAGCAGATGAAAAAAATAAATTTGATTATAGTTTTGTTCAGTTTAAACGAAAGCTTAGTTAATTCTATTGGTTCTAAAACCACCACCTAAACTCATTTTATATTTTTGTTGTGCAAACAAAAAATAATTAAACAGTTTATAATTAACTTCGTAACCATAATCTATAGTTGGTTGGTAATCGATTATGTTTTCGTAAATATTGCTATTATATCTAAAAGGAGATCTTACTCTATTATTCCATTCTAAAACCCAAACATTATTTCTAGCTTCTAAATAACTTTGCGAATAGAAACCTTCAGGTTGTGCTATGGAGTTTAAAAAAGAGGTAAAACCAGGATCTATAATTATAATTTGATACTCTAAACTATCATTAGCAATTACAACTGGTTCTTCTTTTTCTGTTGATGTAGTTTTTGTAGGTGTAGATGCGCAAGCCCAAAAAAGAAAGGCTAAAGAAAAAGAAATAAATATGTATTTTAAAAGCTTCATAATTAGAGTGTTTAGAAAGTAAAGTTGCAAAAATTATTCCAAAATATAATGAGTTTTAAATGATTTAACATTATTTTACTCACTTAAATTTAATAAATGAAAAATAGGTGCTTTTGGGTAACAGATAGTAAGTTGTATCAAGATTATCATGATAATGAATGGGGAAAACCTGTTTATGATGATAAAACGTTGTTTGAGTTTTTAATTTTAGAAACTTTTCAGGCTGGTTTAAGTTGGATTACAATTCTTAATAAGCGAGAAAATTTTAGGCAAGCTTTTGATGATTTTGAATATCAAAAAATAGCTGAATACTCAGAAAGTAAATACGAGTCTTTATTGCAAGATGCCGGTATTATTAGAAATAAATTAAAAATAAAAAGTGCAATTATAAATGCACAGTTATTTATAGAAATTCAGCAAGAGTTTGGTTCTTTTTCTAAATTTATTTGGTCTTATGTAAACCATAAGCCAATTATAAATCATTTTAAAACAAGAGAAGAGTTTCCTGCAACAACAGAGTTATCCGATAAAATTTCTAAAGATTTAAAAAAAAGAGGTTTTAAATTTGTTGGTTCTACAGTGATTTATGCTTTTATGCAAGCAATTGGTATGGTAAACGATCATACTACAGATTGTTTTAGGTATTCTAGGTAATTTTAAAAAAAGCAACGGTTATGAAATAGCCAGTGAGAACTTCTGTTTAAGTCTAAATCAAAACGAATGATGATCTCATGAGAACTTAAATTACTGCCGTATTCTGCTAAAGTGTAATCATAAGAATAGCCAACTCTGTATTTTTTATTTATAATGATAGCAAATAAAGCACTTACAGAATTCTGATAACGATAAGATAAACCTGTTTCAATTTTATCTTTATAAATTAAATTAGAGTTAATATCTACAGAAATAGGTAAAGAAGTTGTGTACTTTACCATAGTTGATGGTTTTAACTTTAAATTATCTGACAAATTAAAAACATAACCAGATGTTATAAAGTAATTTGTATTACTAATACCGTTATTATTGTTTAAGTTATCTAGAGTTTTAAATTGATTGGATTTTAATAAATTAGGTACAGATAAGCCTATAAAAAAGTTTTTATTGTAAAATAAACCACCAAAACCAATATTAGGAAAATTACCTTCTGTAGAAGCATAAACTTCGTTGTCTGGTGTAATAGCATTGGCTAAATTATTATTAAAAAAAGTTAAACCACCTTTTAAGCCAAAAGATATTCTTCCGTAATTAGATGTTGCAACAGTGTAAGAGGCATCTATATTTAAATTTGTACTAGTTGTTAAGCCTATTTTATCTTTTATAAAAGTAGCACCTAGCCCAAAACCAGCAATTGTTCTTCCGCCTATAGAAAATGTTGTTGTTTCTGGTGCACCTTCTATACCAATCCATTGTTGTCTTGATAATAAAGAAATACTTAAATCTGACTTAGAACCAACAAACGCAGGATTCAATATTTGCATATTGTATAAATATTGAGTGTAATGCGGTGCTTGTTGCGCATGCATTACTTTACTTAAAAAAGTAACTAAAAAGATGCAAAAAAGATATTGTAAATATCTATTTCTATGTTTTTTTGATTGATTTTCTCGCATCATCTAATTAATTGAATAAAACCTTTTTTAGGAGGTGTAAAACCATCATTAAAATCAATTGTGTAATAATACACGCCTTCAATAACCGGTTTGTTATTATAGGTGCCATCCCACC
Source organism: Polaribacter sargassicola (assembly GCF_021991835.1). Lineage (GTDB taxonomy): Bacteria > Bacteroidota > Bacteroidia > Flavobacteriales > Flavobacteriaceae > Polaribacter > Polaribacter sargassicola. Next base: position 137,489 of record NZ_JAHDAU010000003.1, on the reverse strand, counting down.
AAATAGGATTGAAATTACCGTTATTATTGTAGTTGTAAACCTCGCTTCCCCAACGGTCTATTATAATTATCTTAAAATTGGGATAATTGCTAATTTCATCTATTTTAAAAACATCACTAAGTCCGTCTCCGTTAGGAGAAAATAAGTTGGGTAACTTATCATTATCAATTAAAGTACCAATACCATTTACTATTTTGTTTCTTGTGTTTGTAGATGTTATATTTAAGTTTAAAGAAAAGAACTCGTTTAATTCGTAAAAATTATCATCTATAGATTCTATAGAAAATGTGGCACTGCTAGTAGACGGAAGGATGGCAATAGAACTTGTTTTTTCTAAATAATCAAAAGAAGCCATTGCTGTATTAGAAGTGTTTGTTGTACTTGTGCCATCTGATGTAAATAAGCTAATTTCTACAGGTGTTGCACTCGTAGTTAATTGGTTGTTTCTAACTAATGATATGTTAAATGTCAGTAAATCTCCTTCTGTAACAGAAACATTATCTATAGTAACATAAACTGGAGGTATTTCTCTCCAGTCTCTGTCAAGATCATCTTTATCTCCATCAGGTGTATCAATATTAGGAAAATCTAAAGGGGTTTGATTGTTTGTAGGATTTGCACTGCTTTTGTCATTATCATAAGCATCATCTAAACCATCATTATCAACATCTATATTTAGAGCTATTATTTCTTCAATTCCGTCATTATTTATATCCCAACCTTCAATAAAATCATCTCTTGTGTCGTTGTCGGAATTTGTATCTATAAAATCATAAATTCCATCATTATCTGTGTCTACAGGTAAAATTCCTTTAATTTCATTGTTGTAAGCAGTATCTATACCATCAATAGTAACTGTGTTATTAGGAGGAATGTAGCTAAATGTTGGTTGACCTTCTATATTATCTACAATTCCATCTCCGTCTGCATCAATATCTAAAAAATTAAAATTATCATTTTCATCTGTATTAGGTATTGTGTAGGTTATTGAAGCAGTATCGGTATCATCCGTTTCAACGGTATTATCAAGTCCGTTAATGCCAACTTCATTATCTGTTTCACCATCATTGTTGATGTCAACAGATTTGTTTCCTGCTTCTACAATATCTAAAATTCCGTCATTATCGCTATCTAAATCAAAATGATTTGGAACACCGTCTAAATCAAAATCAAAAACATCTATTATACCATCTGCATTAGAATCTTCACCAAAATCGATGTCTTTATAATTAGGGATAAAATCGCCATCATGATCACCTATAGGATCAGCTAAACCATTATATTCATCTATATCTAGAATGGTGTCATTATCATCATCAATATCATTACTATCTGTAATTCCATCACTATCATTATCTAAGTCTGAATTGGTGTTAACTTGTACGTTATTACTAGAGTTTACTATATTGTCTAATGGATCTTTTGCAGAAAAATTAGCCGTATTAAAGCCATCACATTCATTATTAAAAACTACCGAAAATTCAACAGTAACAAATTCATCTTTTTTTAAAAGTCCAGAATTTCCATCAAAAAAATTAATGTCTGTTTTGCCATTGTAACTTGTGTTTATTACTGGGTTTGAAGTTGCATTTGAGTTCTGAATAAAAGGAGTGCTAACATCAATTACAGCAATATCATTACAGATAGCATTTAAATTGTCTTCTAATTGAAGGTCTTTTAATTCTACCTCATCACTTGTATTTGTTAATGTAATTTGAAATGTAATTTTTTGATGTTGAATGATTCCGTTTGGAGCAAAATCTGTGTCAGATATCAATTTTTCAACAGTAGAAGAAGTATTAAATTCAAATTTCATATTAGCAACTTGGCAACTACACTGTTGAGAAGAGGAAACAGATTCTGTTTCAGAATTAGAAATGTAATAACGATCTAAATGATTTCCTAAATTATCAGACCAAAGTACATAAGAATATTTACGCTTGTATTGATCGGTTGATTCATCAAAATTATCTAAATCTCCTTGTGTTTGAGAAGTTTCTAATTGATCGAAACCTATAGAAATAGTTGGTGTTTTATCTATTGATGCATTTATCTCTAAAATTATAGTTTCTCTTGCTGCTAAAGATTGATTAGCATCTAATAAAGTTGTATTAGTGTCTCCATTAAAATTGGTGTTAATTTTAGCAGTTGGACCAGAAACCTGAGTAATATTTATGGTTTTAAATACAATTCCTTGTTCTAAAAAGCTCTCTAAACCCATGTTGTAATTTATATTTTGGGCTGTTTCTGTACCTTCATTGGTTATAATTACTCTATTACTAAAATCATAGCTACCATCTGAATTTGCTTCTGGGTTTGAGTTTGATACATATAAACCTGCTGCTAAAATTGCTTCTGTAGTATGAAAATCTTTTAACAATAAATTAGCGCTAGAGTCTCCGTTGTCGGATGTGGTACTTGTTGTAATGTCAAAATCGATATTAGAACCAGATTGGGTAGGGTTTGTTCTACCATTACAAAAAGGGTTTATAGCAACACAGATATCAATATTTATAGATTGTCTTGGGTATAAACTAAATTGTTTAGAAACTGTATTAAAGATATCTTTAGATGTTCCGTTTAAAAAGTTGTTGTTTAAACTGTTGGTTGTTGTAAATTCTTCTGGAAAATCTGTATCAGTTATTAAGTCTTTTGCACTTGTAGTTATTATATCTATTTCAAGATCGTTGTATGAGATACATCCGTTTCCAAATATGGATTCTAAATCATTAATTAAATTAATATCTTTAATAACATTTGTAGAATTTATGCTTGCTTCTGTACTCGTATTTGTAAGGGTTATTTTGTATTTTATTTTATACAAGTTATCTACAGTATAGCCTTGATTGCAACTAGTTACCTTTGATGTTAATAAGCCATTGTTGGTTACTTGAGCATTAATAAACTGAAAAAATAATAGAAAAAAGATTAATATTTTAAACTTGTTTTTTATAAAGTATACAAAATGCATTTAATTAAATATTGACTTTTAGTTTAATATACTAATATAGTTATAATTTTAAGAAAAATGTAATTTTTTGTTTTTTTTGAGGTTAAAAGTGCAAATATAGGGTCTAGTTACCTGCCAAAATTCTGATAGCGACAAAAACAGCAATAATTAGCCCACCGTATATTAATACTTTTTTACCTGCATTTTTATAGTAACGTTCGTGGTTTTTAATATCTTTTCTATAACTGTAAATCATTAAAGCAATAAATGCAATAATAAAAAAACACATAAAGATAATTCTACCTGTTGAAAAATAAGCGCTTAAAAACATTTTCTAATTTTTATTAGTTGTAAAAAGAATAGGAGATATAAATTTTGTACAAAAAAATCTATATATTACTATCAATATTAATTAGCAAAATTACGAATTTTAAAAGTAGATAAACATAGTTTTTAAAGTATCTTCTAAAACGTATTTAAAAATAAAAGTAGATTAATTTAATTATATAAATGAAAAATAAGATAAAAGCAGTTACAGAATTTCACACATCTTTTAAGGTAAATATAAATACAAAACCTATTGCAAATATAGGTGAAGACAGAAATAAACTTCGTTTTGATCTAATGAAAGAAGAAAATGAAGAGTATTTAGAGGCTGCAAATAACAATGATTTGGTTGAGGTAGCAGATGCTTTAGGAGATATGCTTTATATTTTATGTGGTACTATTATAGAGCATGGTATGCAAGATAAAATAGAAGAAGTTTTTAATGAAATTCAGCGCAGTAATATGAGTAAATTAGGCGAAAATGGTAAACCTATTTACAGAGAAGATGGTAAAGTGCTAAAAGGACCAAATTACTTTAAACCTAATATTAAAGCTATTTTAGAAAGTTAATATTGGGTTATTTAATAAAATATCCACTTATTCCGCTTAAAATACTTTGTACTGCATAAGAAGCAAGAATTAATCCCATAATTTTACTAATTACAGTAATACCGTAACTACCTATTTTTTCTTGTACTCTATTTGCAATTAGTAATAAAACAGCTGTTAAAGCTATTACAATTAATACAAGAAAAGAAGTAAGTATTTGTTTGTCTATAGAATAAAGATGATTATCTGTTAGTAAAACTACAGCCATAATTGCACCAGGAGAAGCAATTGAAGGAATTGCTACAGGAAAAATAGTAACATGTCTATAATCTGTAATTTGACTTTTCTCTTTTTCTGGTTTTCCATCACCAAAAATCATAGTAATAGCAAAAAGAAATAAAATAACACCTCCAGATATTTGAAAAGCATCTAAAGTAATAGACATTCCTTCTAAAATAAATTGACCAATTACTATAAAAAATAATAAAATTAAAAAAGCAACTACAGCAGCTCTTACTGCAACTTTCTTTTTTTCTACTTTATTTAGTTCTTTTGTAGCTTCTAAATAAACAGGTACAGAACCAATAGGGTCTAAAACAGCTATTAAAAAGAATATTTGAGTAATTATTGATGCCATTAATTTTTGTTTTTTTAAATTAGAGAGATAATGTGTATAACAGTAAATATATAAAAAATAAAAGCTTTAAAGTTAGTACCTTAAAGCTTTTATAAATAATGATTTATTTTTTTAGATTAAAGTATTACTCGCCAACCGTAAGGGTCTTCTGTTTTGTTTGTTTGTATATCTGTAATAGTTTTCTTTAAGTTTTTAGCAAAAGAATTTTCTAATTCAGGTAAATCATAATCCGTTCCTTGATAGCCAAAACCAGAAATTGGAGAAATTACAGCAGCAGTACCTGCACCAAACATTTCTTTTAAATTACCACTTTGTGCCGCGGCAATAACTTCAGAAACCGTAATTTTTCTAACTTCTACATCTATATTAGAATCTTCTGCTATTTTAATAATACTCTTACGAGTTATACCATCTAAAATTCTATCATTAGTAGGGCTTGTAATTAAAGTATCGTTTATTCTTACAAAGATATTCATTGCACCAGCTTCTTCTATATATTCATGTGTATTATCATCCGTCCAAATAACTTGGTTGTAACCTTTTTCTATAGCTAATTGAGTTGGATAAAACTGAGCAGCATAATTTCCACCCGCTTTAGCAAAACCAACACCTCCATTAGCAGCACGTGCATATTTTTCTTCAATTAAAACTTTTACCTTTCCAGAAAAATAAGCACCAGAAGGCGCAGAACAAATTATAAACTTATACTCATTTGCAGGAGATGCATGAAAACCAATACCAGAAGCAAACATAAAAGGTCTTATGTATAAAGAGCTTCCTTCATTTGTAGGAATCCAAGCGTCATCTACCTCAAGTAATTTTTTTAAACCTTCCATAAAAAGCTCTTCAGGAATTTGAGGTATCACTAATCTTTCAGCAGATTTGTTTAAACGTTTACAGTTGTCTAAAGGTCTAAATAACATTGTATTTCCTTTATCATCTTTGTAAGCTTTCATCCCTTCAAAAATAGATTGACCGTAGTGGAAAATTTTTGCAGCAGGATCTAAAGAAATAGGAGAATATGGCTTAATTACAGGTGTTTGCCATTCTCCATTTACAAAATCACATTCTAACATGTGGTCAGAATATACACTACCAAAAGGTAAGTTATTAAAATCTACAGAATCGATCTTCGATTTTTCTATACGTTGAATTTCTATACTAGATTTCATTTGAGTTGTTTAAATTGAATAGCAAATGTACATAAATTATTGCTCGTATCCATAGAACAAATCATTGGTTTTATTACTTGAAATACTTACTTTTGTGTTAAACAATCCAAACCTACAAGAGATGAAATATTTAGCACAAATTTGTTTAGTTACTATACTTGCATTTACAGCATGCAAAGAGTCTAAAAAAGAAACTAGAGAAGCCGTAGAACCAAAACAAGAAGTTGTTTACGATTCTTTTGGAGAAAAAATTACTTTAGACGATGCAATTTCATCAGAGAAATTATTAGCTAAATTTAAAGATTTAAAAGTAGGAGACACTTTAGATGTAAAATTTACATCGAGTATAGAAGATGTTTGTCCTAAAAAAGGATGTTGGATGAAGTTACCTTTAGCAGAAGATAAAACAACTTTTGTACGTTTTAAAGACTATGGTTTTTTTATGCCTTTAGACTCTAAAGGAAGAGAAGTTGTGGTAAACGGTAAGGCATTTGTAAAAGAAACATCTGTAGAAGAATTACAACATTATGCACAAGATGCAGGTAAAACTGAAGAAGAAATTGCAGCAATAACAGAATCTAAAATAGATTTTGCTTTTGAGGCAGATGGTGTTTTAATGAAAAAATAAATGCAAAAAATAATTGTTTTCTTTTTATTGATTGCGGTTTTTTCTTGTAAAAAAGAAACTCCCAAAAAAATAATTATAATAGAAAGTAAAAAACCAAAGCAGTCAGAAATGGCTGCTTTAATGCTTAAAATGTATGCTAAAAATTTAGAAAATAAACAGCTTATTTTACAAGGAGAAAAACCAAACGAATTTCCAGCAGAATTTTTAAACATTCATACAGCTCAATTAACAGATCCATCAAATAGAAATCCTACTTTTAATACCTTTTCAGATTTTTATTTAAACAGTTTTAAAAAGGTTTTTAATACCTCTAAAGATTCACTTATTATCAATCATAATAACGCAATTAATAGTTGTATAGTTTGTCATCAAACTACTTGTGTAGGTCCTATACCTAAAATTAAAAAATTATTGATTAAATAAGATATGAAAAGAGAAATTTTAATAACCTCAGACGGTTCTACAACCATTAATTTACCAGAATTAAACGAGCAATATCACTCTAAAAATGGATCTATTAACGAGTCTTATCATGTTTTTATAAATAGTGGATTAAAATTAGTTGAAGCAGAAGAAGTTTCTATTTTAGAAATAGGTTTTGGTACAGGTTTAAATTGTTTTATAACCTTTTTAGAAGCTAAAAGAAATATAAATTATGTAGGTGTAGAAGCTTATCCGGTAACTGCAGATGAGGTAGAAAAAATGAATTTCATTTCTATTTTAAATGCAGAAAAAGAAAGCGCTTTTTTTAATAAAATTCACCAAGTTTCTTGGGAAGAAAAAAATAAGATTTCTAGTACTTTTTCTTTAACAAAAAGAAAACAGTTTTTTGAAGATATAGAAGATAAAAATACCTTTAATTTAATTTATTTTGATGCTTTTGGCGCACGTGTTCAACCTCAACTATGGACCGTAGAAATTTTTAAAAAAATGTTTGAAGCCTTAAAAGAAAACGGAATTTTAGTTACGTATTCTGCAAAAGGAAGCGTTAGAAGAGCTATGCAAGAAGTTGGTTTTACAGTAGAAAGATTGCCAGGTCCTCCAGGAAAAAGAGAAATGTTAAGAGCAACCAAAAAAACATTGTAGCAGCAACCAATTATTACTATTAAAAATTTAGTTTGATTGACTAAATTTGTGTCAAGAAAAAACAAAAATTATACAAAATGGAGTTTAAGAGAAAATTTGGAAGACAGAAAAAAACAAAACCAACAAAAGGTCTTTTGTTAGTTATACTTTTGGCGTTTGTTTTAATCCTTTGGTTTAAAGCAGAAGATATTATGCATGCCTTATTTTAGAAGCTATTTCCTGCTTTCACTACTCGCTTTTTTTTATGTATCATTTTATTTTAGCATTTTGTCTTTTTTTAAAGTCTATTAATTATTAAAGCATATTACAGCATTTAGTTTGGCATAAAAAAAGAGCTCAAACAGGTCGTTCAATCAGGGCTAAACTTATTTGCTTACTTATAGAAAACCTATTTTTTAAAATTCCTTCCTTTCCAATTATATTTAAAAAAAATAGATTTTAAAATAACAAGAATACTAAAAAAAGGATACAATAAGCTTGCTAAAATATACCATTTAAAAAAGTTGTTTTTTATTTTAAAAAATTTAATTGTTGGTAGAAACAAGCACAAGTCAATTATCATTTTTAAAATAAACGGAATAAAAAACACCTTAAAACTACCAAACCACAAATAATAAAGAACTAAAAAATTAGTAAGTAAAACCAATAAACCAATTAGTTTTACACTAAGAGAATTAAAATGGCTAGATTTTGCGGCCCATCTTGTTCTTTGATTTAGCAAATCTGTCCAACTTTTTACAGGAAAAGTAGTAACAATTGCTTCTGTAGATTTTAAATATTGTACACCTTTTTTATCATCATTTAAAAATTTTTCAAATAGAAAAATATCATCGCCACTAGCAATTAAATTATTTCCGTTAAAACCATCTAATTTTAAAAATTCATCTTTTTTGTAAGCTAAATTTGCTCCATTGCACAAAAAAGGAAAATTAATACCAAAACCACCAACAGTAGTGCCTTGCATACTTAAAAAATCGAGCAATTGAAATTGCTCTAAAAAATTGTTTTTAACATTATAATTTACAGGTGCAACAACTATTTTAGGATTGTTTTCTTCAATAAAATTATCTAATGTGTTTAGCCAGTTTTTTGGTAAAATACAATCTGCATCAGTAGTAACAATCCAATTGTGTTTTGCTTGTAAAATAGCAGTTGTAATAGCATCTTTTTTGGGCGAATTAGAAGTTCTGTTGTTTTTTATAATTTTAAAAATGTCTCTTCGAGCGCAGTCGAGAGGTTTTAGGTTTCGGCTACGCTTAACCTGACAAAAAGTATTAATAACATCAACCGAATTATCAGTAGAATCATCATCAACTAAAATAAATTCAACCAAATTGTTAGGATAATTAATTTTAGAAATAGAACTTAATAAATTGGGTAAGTTTTTAGCTTCATTTCTAAAAGGAATTATCACAGAAAAAGAATTTGTTTCTAAATCATCATTCAATTTATATTCATCAACCTTATTAAAACCATAAGAAAGTGCAATAATTAGAATTGCATACAATGTAAAAACTAAAATTAAGAACCCAATCATTTTACAAAATTAGGTTTAAAAGTTAGCACAAAATAACAACCAATAATTGCTGGTAAAACAAAATTAAGAATCCACATTAAAGTAGTTATAGATAAAATAGTAAGTGGTTCTGCATTAAAAAAAGAGAAAACCCAAATAGCTACAGAACTTTTTAAAACAACATCAAATAAAGACAACATTGGTATTATAGAAGCAATTAAATAAACAGATGTAATTGCAGAAATAGCCTCTAAATAAGAAATATTAACAGTAAAGATTATCAATAAAAAGTAAAACTGATGTGAGAAAACCACGAAACGTAAAAACGATAAAAAACTGACTTTTATATTTAAAGATAACGGAATTTTCTTTGTAAAATTTCTAACTTTTTTAAAATATAATTCACCTAAATTAAAACGTTTTATAATTAAAAAAAAGGCTGTAATTGCAATAAATATTGTTAGAAAAATAATAAAAATTTGTGGAAAGTTAATTTCAACTTTATGTAAAAAAGAAAAATAACTAAATCCGATAACTCCAAAAAATAAGGTCATTAACATTTGATAAAAGTTACCCACAAAATTTAATCCTAAGATTTTTTTTCTATCATTTTTATTAAAATATATTGCTTTTGCACCATATTCTCCAATTCTGTTTGGTGTAATTAAAGAAGTAGTTAAAGAAGCTAAACTTTGTTTTGCAGCTTTGTAAAAAGATATTTTTTTAAGAAAACCAACAAGATATTTCCATTTTAAAATTTCTAAAAACCAGTTTAAAAAAGAAAAAATAAATAAAATAAAAGCGGTTTTAAAAGAAAAAATGTTGTTTTTACTCAATTTTTGATAAAAATCAGAAAAAAATAATTGCTCATTTTTACCTAATCTTAGATAAATAAAGTAAGTACAACCAATAACAATCGATAGTTTAAGTATCAACCAAAAGAATTGTTTAGTTTTGTAAGTTAACGAGTTGTACATTATTACAAAGAACGTTAAAATTGATGACAGAAAAAATCATTTTAGGAATTGACCCAGGAACTTCAATAATGGGGTTTGGTATTATAAAAGTTGTAGGTAAAAAGATGGAATTTATTCAAATGAATGAATTGATGTTGAAAAAGTACGACGATCATTATTTAAAGTTAAAACTCATTTTTGAGCGTACTATAGAGTTAATAGATACGTATCATCCGGATGAAATTGCTTTAGAAGCACCCTTTTTTGGTAAAAATGTACAATCGATGTTAAAATTAGGTAGAGCGCAAGGAGTTGCTATGGCAGCGGGTTTATCTAGAGAAATTCCTGTAACAGAATACGCGCCAAGAAAAATTAAAATGGCAATTACAGGAAAAGGAACAGCAAGTAAAGAGCAAGTTGCAATGATGTTAAAATCGCTTTTAAATTTAAAAACATTACCTAAAAATTTAGACGCTACAGATGGTTTAGCGGCAGCAGTTTGTCATTTTTACAATTCGGGTAAAATTGTAGCCGGAAAAAGCTATACAGGTTGGGCTAGTTTTGTAAAGCAAAATGAAAAACGAGTTAAAAAATAATGGCTGGAATTTATATTCACATACCATTTTGTAAACAAGCTTGTTTTTACTGTGATTTTCATTTTTCTACTTCTTTAAAGAAAAAAGAACCTATGATTTCTGCTTTGATAAAGGAAATGGAAATCAGAAAAGATGAATTGCAAAATGAAATTATAGAAACTATTTACTTTGGTGGCGGAACTCCGTCTGTTTTAAATATTGATGAAATTGAGTTGTTAATTAGTGCTGTTTATAAAAATAATACTGTTGTAGCAAATCCAGAAATTACTTTAGAAGCAAATCCAGATGATTTATCCGAAGAAAAAATTATCGAGCTTTCTAAAACATCCATCAATAGATTAAGTATTGGTATACAATCTTTTTTTGGGAAAGATTTAAAACTGATGAATAGAGCACATAATGCATCCGAAGCAAAAAAATGTTTAGAATTTGCAACGCAATATTTTAATAATATCTCCTTAGATTTAATTTACGGAATTCCGGATTGTACTAATGAAGAATGGAGAACAAACATACAAACTGCTTTGAGTTTTGGTGTGCCACATATTTCTAGTTATGCTTTAACGGTAGAAGAAAAAACAGCTTTAGATACATTAATTAAAAAAGGAAAGATTAAAAATGTAGATGATGCAAAGGCACAAGAGCAATTTATTATTTTAACAGAAGAATTAAAAAAAGCCAATTTTGTGCATTATGAGTTATCTAACTTTGGTAAAGAAGGTTTTTTTAGTAAAAATAATTCTTCTTATTGGTTAGGTAAATCGTATTTAGGTATTGGTCCGTCTGCACATTCTTTTAATGGTGTTCAACGAAGTTGGAATATTAACAACAATTCTAAATACATAAAATATATTCAAGAAAAAAAGTTGCCAATAGAAAGAGAAACTTTAACCAAAACAGATGGCTATAATGAGTATGTTATGACGGGTTTAAGAACAATTTGGGGAGTTTCTTTGCACAAAGTAAAAAAAGATTTTGGCGAAAAATATAGAATTTATTTAGAAAAGCAATCAGACAAATTTATTAAACAAGATTTGTTGTATATTGAAAGCCAAATTTTAAAAGCTACTGAAAAAGGCCAATTTTTAACAGACGGAATTGCTTCTGATTTATTTATGATAAGCTAAGCAATTTAATTAAACACATAGAAAAATAAATTTCAGTACAAAATGAAAGCAATAATAGAATACAATTCTAGAAAAATAGAAATTAACGTTTCTAAACCTATAGATATATCAATACCTATAGATATGGATAAAGGTAAAATTAACGCTTGGGGTATAGATGATCCTAAAATAGAAGTAGAAAACTTTGATGGTTATGAAGTTAGTGTTGCAAACGGAGCTGTTGTAAATTTTAATAGTATTCAATTTAACCCGCATTCTCATATAACACATACAGAATGTGTTGGCCATATTACAAAAAAAGTACATTCTGTAAATCAAAATTTAAAACATTACTTTTTTTTAGCAGAGTTGGTTACAGTTGCTCCTGAGCAAGTAGGTGAAGATTTTGTAATTTCAGAAAAGCAGATAAAAACAGCTTTAAGAAACAAAAAAAGAGACGCTATTGTAATAAGAACTTTGCCAAATTTATCTGATAAAAAAGAAACAAGATATTTTAATACAAACCCGGCTTATTTATCTAAAGAAGCTGCTAGTTATTTAGTAGAAAAAGGAATTAAACATTTATTGATTGATTTACCTTCTGTAGATAAAGAAAAAGATGGTGGTAAATTAGAAGTACACAACACTTTTTGGAACACTGATGGAGATGTAAGAATGGAAGCAACAATTACAGAATTTATTTTTGTACCAAACCAAGTAAAAGATGGCGAGTATTTATTAAACTTAATGATTGCTCCTTTTGAAAATGATGCAACGCCAAGTAAACCTATTTTGTATAAAATCATAAAATAATAATAATGAAAAATACTCTAAAATTAGAAGAGTTATTAATGTTTGCTTTGTCTATTGTTGCTTACAATCAATTAAGTTTTGATTGGTGGTGGTACCTTGTACTGTTTTTGTTGCCAGATATTAGTTTTTTAGGTTACAAAATAAGTACAAAATTTGGTGCTATTTGTTACAATGTTTTACATCACAAAGCAATTGCAATTGTGTTTTATTTATTAGGATTTTACTTACAAAATGAAACCTTACAACTTATAGGAATTGTAATGTTTGGTCATGCTTCTTTTGATAGAATTTTAGGTTATGGATTAAAATATTCTGATAGTTTTAATAATACTCATTTAGGAAAAATAGGAAAGAAATAACGATTTTAATGGATAAAGTAAACTTAAAAATAATAAAATTATTAGTTTTATCTATTTTGTCATCGTTATTTTACTTTTTGCTAGAAAACTCAGATAAAATAAATTCTATTTTAATAAAACTTCAAAAAAATAATTCTAGTAGAGGTTTTGGTATTTTTTTAATCATTAATTTGGTTAAATATTTTTTATTAATTTTTGGATTTATATCTTTAATATTCTTGGCGTTTAAGCTTTTAAATAAAAATGATGATTTATAAAAAAGAACTTTCAAATTTTTTAAACTTGAAAGTTCTTTTTTTGTAAGTGTTTTTAAAACCACTTCTTTCTTTTAAAATACCAAATAGAAATAATGGTTACTAAAACCATAATTGCTAATAGAACAAAATAGCCATATTTAAATTTTAACTCAGGTATGTTTTCAAAGTTCATTCCGTAAATTCCAGCCAAAAAAGTAAGCGGAATAAAAACAACAGATAAAATTGTAAGCGTTTTCATTACTTCATTTAATCTGTGTCCCTGTATACTAAAAATCAGGTTTATTTTACTTTCTAATTCTTGCAATTCAAAATCTATATTAGAAACTAAATTGTTGGTTTGTTCTTTTAGTTCGCTAAAATATTTTACATTAAAGCCTTCAATTTCAATTTTTTCTAGTTTAATAACAGTGTCTCTTAAACTTAAAGTCGCTTTTTTAAAGTTAAATAATTCTTGTTTTCTTTTTTCAACTAAAGATGTAAATTCTGGCGTTGGTTTTATATGAGAAGAGTCTAATTTATCTGCACTTAGCTCTGCATTTTCTAAATAAGTATCTTGGTAATTATCAATAATAGACTCTAATAATAAAAACAATAAATAATCTGCTTTTTTCTTTCTAACAATTCCTTTATTACCTTCTAAACGCTCTCGAATCCAATTAAAATAATCACCTTTTTTTTCTTGAATAGACCATAGAAAATCAGAAGAAACAATAAAAACCATTTGTTCAGAATCTAATTTCTGACTTTCTGTAATTAAAACTCGTGTGGTTACAAAAAATAAATTATCTAATAAAATTACTTTATTAGGATGCTCTTCATCACTTAATAATTTAATTAAAAAATCGTCTAATTTATTTTGATAAATAACCTTCTTGTAAATATCTTGAAACTGAATTCCGTAGGTATTTAACCATTTTGTAGTATTAGAATTATCAGAAAAAATAATTTCTGATAACATAGAAAATTTATTTTTTTCATAAATATTGTCAGAATATCTAATAATGGTTGTGTTGTCTAAAAAATCATTTTCCATCTTAAAAATAATTGTAAATTTGATAGATAAAGATACTTCTTATATTGTAAAAAAAATCAATTTAAAAATTAGAGTTTATGCATATAGAACAATTAAGAGATTTTTGTATAGCCAAAAAAGGAGTAACAGAACATTTTCCTTTTGATGAATCTACCTTAGTTTTTAAAGTGATGAACAAAATGTTTTTATTAACTGGTTTAACAAATTGGGAAAAAGGAGAAGCAAAGGTCAATCTAAAATGCAATCCAGAAAAAGCAATAGAATTGCGTGAAGAATTTGAAGGGATTTCTGCCGGATTTCACATGAATAAAAAACATTGGAACACCGTTCTTTTAAATACAAGTGATGTTTCTGACGACTTAGTAATAGAACTCATTAACCATTCTTACGATTTAGTGGTAAAAGGATTGACTAAAAAACTACAAAAAGAGCTAGAAGAATTGTAGATTTTTAAAATGATAAACCTTAATAAAAACAATATTTTAGAAAAACATTGTTATACAGAATTAGTGTATCAACGAATAAATAAGAAGTTAAAAACTAATTTTTCTAAGAATAAAATAGAGCATCTTATCAGAAATGTTTTAGAAGAAACTGCTTTAGAAAATTACACAAAAAAAGGAAAGAACTTTTATATTTATAGTAAAAAAGATAATATCAGAATTACAATAAATTCGAATACATTTAGAGTTATTACGGTAGATAAAATCAGAAAATAAAAGTTATTTTATTAATAATGAAAAAGCAAGAACTTAGAAAAATATACAAACAAAAAAGACAAAATTTAACTGAAAATCAGATTATTGATTTTCAGAATAGCATTTATCAACAAATTTATGATTTAGATCTTACAGGTATTAGAGTTGTACATATATTTTTATCACTTAAAAAGTTTAAAGAAATTGATACAGAGCCAATTATAAGTTTTTTTAGAAGTAGAAATATTAAAATAGTTGTTAGTAAATCTAACTTAGAAAACAACACACTAACTCATTTTTATTTAGAAGAAAACACCGTTTTAGAACTTAATAAATATGGAGTTCCAGAACCTGTAAATGCAGAACAAGTAGATGAAAAATTACTAGATTTGGTTTTTGTTCCGTTATTAATTTCAGACCAATTAAACTACAGAGTTGGTTACGGAAAAGGATTTTACGATCGGTTTTTATCAAAATGTAAAGACGATGCACAATTTATAGGGTTAAACTTCTTTAAACCTATTTATCAAATAGAAGATTCTAACGATTTTGATATTCCTTTACATCAAGTAATCTATCCCAAATAAACTTTAAATCCGCTTTAATTCTTTGTAAATTTGTTCTAGAAACAGAAAGCAAATGATTGTACAAGGAAACATAGTTGATATTAAAAATAAGCGAATTTTTAAAGGTGAAGTTGAGGTAAAAAACAACAAGATTTTAGAAATCAGAGAAGCAAATCACAACCAAGAAAACTATATTTTACCAGGTTTTATAGATGCGCATATTCATATAGAAAGCTCTATGTTGGTTCCGTCAGAATTTGCAAAAATAGCTGTAAAACATGGTACCGTTGCAACAGTTTCCGATCCGCATGAAATTGCGAATGTTTTAGGTGTAAAAGGTGTTGAGTTTATGATTGAAAACGGAAAAAAAGTTCCGTTAAAATTTAATTTTGGTGCGCCAAGTTGTGTGCCAGCAACCTCTTTTGAAAGTGCCGGAGCAATTATAGATGCAGATGATATTAAAGTAATGATGGAAAACCCAGACATTAAATATTTAGCAGAAATGATGAATTATCCGGGTGTTTTGTTTGATGATACAGAGGTTTTAAAGAAGATTCAGCATGCAAAAAATAACAACAAACCTATTGATGGTCATGCACCAGGAGTAAGAGGCGATGATGCTACAAAATATATTGCTGCCGGAATTTCTACAGATCACGAATGTTTTACGTTTGATGAAGCTTTAGAAAAGTTACAAAAAGGCATGAAAATTATTATCCGAGAAGGTTCTGCCGCAAAAAACTTTGAAGCTTTAATTAATTTATTGCCAGAGTATTTTGAGAATATGATGTTTTGTTCTGATGATAAACATCCAGATGATTTATTGTTAGGTCACATCAATCAATTATGCCAAAGAGCAGTTGCCAAAGGAGTTGATGTTTTTAAAGTATTACAAGCAGCGTGTGTAAACCCTGTAAAACATTACAATTTAGATGTAGGTCTTTTACAAAAAGGAGATTTTGCAGATTTTGTTGTAGTAGATAATTTAACAAATTTTAATGTATTAGAAACATATATTAACGGAGAGTTGGTTGCAAAAAATGGCGTTTCTTTTGTAAAGTCTGTTCCGTTTGAAGTATTAAATAATTTTAACACCAATAAAAAAGAAGTTGCAGATTTTAGGTTTGCATCATCGGCTGAAAAAATTAAAGTTATAGAAGCTTTAGATGGCGAATTAGTTACCAATCAAATTGAAGCGCAGTCTTTAATTGTTGATGGAAATTTAGTTTCTAACACTCAAAATGATGTGTTAAAAATGACGGTTGTAAATCGTTATAAAAATGATGAACCCGCAATTGCTTTTATCAAAAATTTTGGATTAAAAGAAGGTGCTATTGCAAGTTCTGTTGGGCACGATTCTCATAACATTATTGCTGTAGGAGTTTCTGATGAAGCTATTTGCAAAGCTGTAAATTTAATTATAGAAAATAGAGGTGGAGTTTGTGCTGTAAATGCATCCGAAGAAAAAATAGTTTCTTTACCTGTTGCTGGGATTATGTCTGATAAACCAGCAGAAGAAATTGGTAAAGCTTATGCAGAATTAGATAAAATGGCAAAACAAATGGGTAGTAAATTACGTGCGCCTTATATGAGTTTGTCTTTTATGGCGTTGTTGGTAATACCTGCTTTAAAACTGTCTGACAAAGGTTTGTTTAACGGAAATACGTTTCAGTTTACTTCATTAGAAATTTAAAAAATGGAAACTAAAATCACTATAAAATATTGCCCAAAATGTAGATGGTTGTTGCGTTCTTCTTGGATGGCGCAAGAATTATTAACCACTTTTGAAACAGAAATCACAGAATTAACATTAAAACCATCTGGTGTTGGTGTTTTTAAAATTTATGTAAATAAAGCATTAATTTGGTGTAGAAAAGAAAATGGTGGATTTCCAGAAATAAAAGAATTAAAACAATTAGTAAGAGATAAAATTGCACCTAATAAAGATTTAGGGCATTCTGATAAAAAGTAATTTATTAAAAAAGGTACTCAAAAACAGCATCTTCTTTATTTTCAATAATAACTTTATTGCCAATAAATTTAAAACCTAATTTTTGTAACAATTTTTGTGAATTCTTATTTTCTGGCATTGTAAAAGCTAGTACTTTTTCCTGTTTAAATGTATCATGTACAAATTCTATAATTAATTTTGTAGCCTCTTGTGCATAGCCTTTTCCTCTTCCTTTTGGTAAAAAACCATAGCCAATATCTACAAATTGTAACTTGTCTCTTTTTAACGCCGTAGAAACGCCAATAGCTTCATTAGTTTCTTTTAAAATAACAGTAAAATAACCAAGTCCTTCTAATTTAGACTCTCTCATTTTCTTAAGAAATTCAGCTGTTTCTGCAACCGATTTTAATTTTTTATCATTTATAAAACGTTTCCAATCTGGGTCGTTAAATAAATCAAAATAAAATGCAGCATCTTTTATTTCAAAATCTCTAATAATTAGTCTTTCGCTTTCTAATTTCACTCAATAAAAATAATGAGTTTTACTTTAAAAATGTACTTTTGTGAAACAAAAATATATTATGAGTTTACAACAAGATTTAGAAGCAAGAAGTGGTAATCAGTGCGAATTATGTGCATCCACAAATAATTTATCAATTTACGAAGTAAAACCAACTATAACTGGTGGCGGTGGTGTTGATGGTAGTTTATTGGCTTGCGAAACTTGTGTTACTCAAATAGAAAACCCAGAAGAAACAGATGCAAACCATTGGCGTTGTTTAAACGATTCTATGTGGTCTGAGCATAGAGGAGTAAAAGTTGTTGCTTGGCGTATGTTGTCTCGTTTAAGAGTAGAAGGTTGGCCGCAAGATTTGTTAGATATGATGTATTTAGAAGATGATGATTTACGTTTTGCAAAAGAATCTGGAGATCATTTAGATGAAAGCGAAAAAATAATTCATAGAGATGCAAACGGAGCAATTTTACAAGCCGGAGATTCTGTGGTTTTAATTAAAGATTTAAAAGTAAAAGGCTCTAGTATGGTTGCAAAACAAGGAACTGCGGTTCGTAGAATTTCTTTAGATCATGAAAATGCAAAATATATAGAAGGTAAAGTTGGGCCAACGCAAATTGTAATTATTACAGATTACGTTAAAAAAATGGCAGAAAAGGAGTAAAGTTATTTGGGCGTTACCTTTCAGGTCGCGCTTTACGCACTCGCTTTTTTTCAAAAAAAAAAAGAGCTCAAACAAATGCTGCAATCGCTAACGCACTTGTTTGCCAACAAATAGATTTTACAACATTTTTTGTTGTTTATTATAAAAAGAATCGGCTTGTAATTTCATTAAATTACGAGCCATTTTTTGTTTATAAGCATATATTTCTTCTTCGGTAGAAATATCTTCATATACTTTTTTATTAATATTTATATCAGCTTTTAGCATTTCTTCTCTTTGAGTAACTTGTTGTTTTACCCAAGTTTTTACAGCAGATTCTTGTTCTTCTAATTTAAAATCATATTCGCCTTTTGGTGAAATTAATTTGGCAAAAATAGGAGAAGTTTCTATTGCTAAAAAGAGAAGAAAAATAAAGAAAGATGGTAACCAAGGTAATTTACTTAGAGCATTAACTCTTGCCATTAAACCATCAAAATTAGATATAATTGGTTGTGTTTTACTTTCGTATAATTTTTGGTCTTTTTGTAATGCTGTAATAGCCAATTCTTTTGCCTTTATTTTCTCTAAATTAGTTTCTTTTAGTTGTTTTAATTCTGCTAAAGCAGCATCATGTTTTTCTCTTTTTTCTTTATAAACAGGTCCTTTGCCTAATAATTTGGTTCCTTTTCTTCCTTCTGCCTCTGCAATATAAGTTTCGTACAAAGTATTTGTTTCTGTTTCTTTGGTTGTAATTTCCTCTTTTAAAGCATCAATTTCTGAATTTATTTTTGCAATTTCAGGTATAAATTGTGCTGCAATTTGGGTTTTATTATCAAAAGTCATTTGGTTTTTTTCCGTTAACAAAACCTGATTAATTTCTTTTTCAAACAATTTTAACTCTAAAGGTTTAGAAATTACAATAGCAATAATTATGGCTAACAAAATTCTTGGAGAAGCTTGTAAAAATTCTTTCCATTTATTATCTCTTTTTTTAATAGTTGCTACTATAAAACGATCTAAATTAAAGATTAACAATCCCCAAATAATACCGAAGAAAATAGAAGTGTATATATTATCAAACACGGTAAACAAAGCATAACTACCCGCAATTGTTGCCATAACTGCAGTAAAAAATACTGTTGCACCAATACCAACATATTTGTTTTGTTCTCCGTTAGAACAACTATTTAGTAGATTTTTATCTACACCAGAACACGTAATAAAGAATTTTTTAAGCAAGGTTTTGTATTTAAATGTATAAATACAACGTTTTAAAAGTGAATTTGTTACATAAAAAAACCTCGAAATTTCGAGGTTTTTTATAATTATTTATTTTTTGTAGGTTTTGGAGGAACTGGTAAATCATTACCAGTTCTCTTTTTCCAATCACTATAAGCTTTTTTCGCTTTTAGAATTTCTTTTTCAGATGCATTTGGCATTGGTGGTGGAGGCGGAAGTAATAGTTTTTCCTCTTCTGTTAACTCATCAAGTTTTTTATACCAAATTTTATCTCCTTTTTTAAGTCTAACATAAGGTTTAATAGGATTATCTGGGTAAGGAACTTTGTTTTTATCTACTCTTGGCATTCTAAAATACATACCACCTAAATCAGAAAATTCTCTATCAATTTCTTTTTGTTCGTTTTTTGGTTTAAAGACATAATGTTTACCAGTTGCTTTTAGGTTTTCAAATATTTTATGCTTCTTTTTGTATTCTTCAACAATATCAAGATTTGCTAATTTTCCGTTTTTGTAATATCTGGCAACTCTTTCATCTTTATCAAAAGTGTAGTAATATTTTTGACCATCAATGGTGATAAACCAGTCTTTATGAAATTTCGGGTTTTGTTGAGGTATTTCTTTATTTGGAAAATAAATGTTAGGGAATGGCTGAGCGTTCATTTTCTCTTCTTTAGATAACTTTTTATATAAGCTTTCTAACGTATTTAAATCTTTTAGTTTAATGATGCGTTTTTGAAGGGGTATTTGATTATATTTTTTTGCTAACTTGTTGTATTCTTCTAAATCAGGATTATTTATTTTTAAAAAGAGTTTATTGATATCCTCTAATTTTAACGTAACATCACTTACGCTTTGTTTAGAACTTGTACCTATTGGGGAATCTATATATTCTTTTTTTGGAGCTTCCTCAAGTACTTCAATTATTTCTACTATTTTATCATTAGGTAACTTTCCTTTTAATGGAGTTTGCTTTTTTAATAAAACTTTATGAGGTTTTGGTGATAGCGTAAAATTTTTAAAACTAATCTTATAAATGCCAGACTTTCTTAATTCATTTTTAATATCATTAACAAGATCATAATTTAGATTAGCTTTTGGAGCTGCTTCTAAAATAATATGAGCATTTTCAATATTATTAATTTCAGCATCAATTACTTTTTTTAAATTATTGATATTTGTTGATTGATTTTGTATTATTAACACTCCTTCTTTCTTAATCAAAAGTACATATTCATTCATTTCTGAATTTGACAATACTTTTCTTATAGAAGAATCTTCTTCTACAATAGTTTGTATTGGATCTTCAGTAATTTTAATAACCTCTCGTGCTTCAACTCTTTTTGCAAAGAGGAAAACAAACCCTGCTAATAACGGAATTACCGCCAGTTTTTTTAACAAGATTTGTGTCTGTGAACTTTGTGTTGTCATCATTTTTAATCTTTTTTTAGTTAATGAATAATTCAAATTACTGGCCAAGTAATAGTCGTTTTTCCAAGCAGCTTTATTTAGTAATAAATACTGATATTGAAATGTGTTTTTATGTTGATTGATTACGGTATCATCTGCTAAAAATTCATGATTTAATTTCATCGCTTTTTTTAACAAAATAAAGAATGGGTTTATCCAGAAAACAATCTGAATGATCTCTATAATCAAGATGTCTAATGTATGTTTTTGAGTTACATGCGTTAGTTCGTGCGTAAATAATTCTTGCTCAATTTTTTGATATCTATAATCTTCTTTATTGATAAAAATGTAGTTCCAAAAAGTATGTGGTTGTATTTTATCATCAACCAAAACAAGTTTAGAATTTTGATACGTAATTTTTGTGTTTTCTCTAACTTTATTAAGAATATTGACTAAGTTTTTACCAAATCTTATTAATAATAGAAATGAAACAAAAGCGTAAAAACCTAGAAATACTTGTGTATAATCAATAGATTTTTCTATGATAATTTCTGTTGGATAATCTTCTGATATCATAAATTCAGAAGTAGTTTCTATTGTTTGTAAAACAATAGGAGGAACATCAATATAAATGATATATAAAGGTGCTAAAAAAGAAAATAATATACTGCTTAATAAATAAATACGGTTAAAATTGTGCATTTTTTCTCTTTCTAAAACTAGATGATAGAAAGCTAAAAGTAAAGCCAAACAAGTTGTAGATTTTAGTAAATAGATAATCATTTTTGCTGCTTTTTAATTTGCGAATCAATTACTTTTTTCAATTCTTCTAATTCTTCTGTAGATAAATTTGTTTCTTCCGTAAAAAAAGAAGCAAACTGGCTGGCAGAGTTATTGAAAAAGTTTTTTATCAATCCGTTTACGTGATTAGAAAAATAGTCTGTCTTTTTAATTATTGGATAATATTCTCTCGATTTACCAAACAATTTATAATCAATAAAACCTTTATCTGAAATCCTTTTTAACAAAGTAGCAACTGTAGTAGTTGCAGGTTTTGGTTCCGGAAAATCTTCTAATAATTCTTTTAAAAATGCTTTTTTACGTTTCCATAAATATTGCATTAATTGTTCTTCGGTTTTAGATAATTGCATGATTTCTTATTTTTTACTCTACAAACATAGAATAAAAAATTATATTCTACAAATGTAGAGTTAAAATAAATAGATATTTTGTCTACATTTGTTTCAATATCGTAAAGAAATCAACAATGAAAAATATAATTTTATTACTAAGTCTTGTTTTGTTAAACTCTTGTGCTACAGTTAAATTTAAAGAAAAATGGTTAAAGGAAGAAGCACCAATTAGTTTTAAAGCAAGGTTTGAAACTACAAAAGGTAATTTTGATATTGTTGCAAGAAGACCTTGGTCTCCTAAAGGTGTAGATAGGTTATATCAAATGATAAAACATAATTATTATACAGATGTTGCTATTTTTAGAGTTGTGCCAGAGTTTGTTGCGCAATTTGGTATTCATAACGATAGTATTATAAATAATAGTTGGAGAAAAGGAATTGATGATGAGCCTGCTTTGGCAAAAAATGATTCTATGGCAATTTCTTTTGCTAGAGGCGGAAAAAGAACAAGATCAAACCAAATATTTATCAATTTAAAAGATAATAACCGATTAGATACTATTGAGTATTCTGATGTAAAAGGGTTTCCTGTAATTGCAAAAGTAATTGCTGGGCAAGAAAATATATTGAAGTTTTATGATGGTTACGGAGATAAATTAGGTAGAAGGCAAGATTCTATAAATAAATATGGAAATGCTTTTTTAATGAAAAATTACCCAAAAGTAGATTACATTAAAAAAGCATATATTTTAAAATAAGTTAGTTGATTTTAGTATAAACGTAAAAGTTTGCATCAACTTTAATGTTTTTATCTTTAACAGGTAAAGATTGCCATTTTTGTGTTGGGTAAATCCATTTATTATTACCATCAATATCAATTTTTATAGGCATTTTAAAATTATCTACAACATTTGTCCAACGATATTTAAGAGTATTGTTTTCTATACTATACTCTAATGTTGGTATTTTAATGGTTCTTAAATATTGATTGAAAAAAGGAGCTAAATCAAAACCTGTTTCTGCACTTAAAAAATCTTCAATTTGTTTTGTAGTTACTGTTTGATGGTAAAATGTTTTGTTCATTTTTCTTAAAATAGTACGCCATTTTTCATCATTATCTATCCATTGTCTTAAAGTGTGTAAAATGTTTGCACCTTTGCTATACATGTCTCCAGAACCTTCTTTATTAACATCGTATTTACCTATAATTGTGGCTTTGTTTCTAATAGATTTTCTTTGTCCAATTACATATTCTGAAGCTGCTTTTTTACCGTAATAATAATCTAAAAAGATGTTTTCAGAATAATCTGTAAAACTTTCATGAATCCACATATCTGCAATGTCTTTGTAAGTGATGTTATTTGCAAACCATTCGTGTCCAGATTCATGAATAATGATGTAATCAAATTTTAAACCCCAACCTGTTCCAGATAAATCACGACCTAAATATCCTTTCATAAATTTGTTACCATAAGTAACAGAACTTTGGTGCTCCATACCTAAATAAGGTGTTTCTACCAATTTATATCCATCTTTATAAAATGGGTAAGGACCAAACCAATGCTCAAAAGCTTTCATCATTTTAGGAGCATCTTTAAATTGTTCTTTGGCTTTTTCTAGGTTGTATTTTAAAACATAATAATCCATGTCTAAATCTCCTTTTTCTCCTTTAAAAACTTCAGAAAAATGTGCGTAATCACCAATATTTACGTTTACTCCGTAATTATTAATTGGGTTGTCTACAAACCAATTGTAGGTTTTTGTAGCTCCGTTGTCTTTTACACTTTCTAACCTTCCGTTAGAAACATCCATTAAATTAGAAGGTACTGTAACGCTAATTCTCATACTTTCTACTTCATCATACATATGATCTTTGTTTGGCCACCAAACACTAGCGCCTAAACCTTGGCAAGAAGTAGCAACAAAATGGTTACCATTTTTATCTTTTTTCCAAGAAAAACCACCATCCCAAGGAGCTCTTCTTGCTTCTTTTGGATTTCCTTCATAAAAAACAACAATACTTTCTGTGTTACCAATTGTTTGATCTTTTAATAATTGTACATAATGTGCATTTCCGTTATGAATTACTTTTAACTCTTTGCCATCTTGTGTAACCTTTGTAATGGTTAATGGATCTTGTAAATCAATTTGCATTGATTTGTTTGGTGTTAAAACTTTGTATTTTATGGTGTTTTTTCCAGAAATAAATTTTTCATCTGGTTTTACTTCTATATCTAAATGGTAGTAAGTTAAATCCCACCAAATTCTTTCTGGTGTAATAGAACCTCTAAGTGTGTCTTGTTGTGTAAAGTTGTTTTTTTCACTCATTAAACCTTGAGAGCAAGATTTTAAAGGAAATAAAGCTGTAATTATTAAGATAATAAATAAACAGTTTTTCATGTTAATAAGAGTTTAAAAGTTAAAAATTCCGTTTCAAAAAAATAGAAACGGAATTTTATAAATTATTGTATTTTAAAACCTTTTGCAGGTTTTGCGTTTAAAAGATGGGTTACAAAATAATCCCAACGCTTACGTGTCATGTAGTTATTCATATCTGCATAACCATGTCTTTTGTTAGGAAACAAAATCATATCGAAATCTTTATTTGCTTTTATTAATGCTTCTACAACTAACATGGTGTTAGAAGGCGGAACATTATTATCCATAGAACCATGTGTAATTAGTAGTTTCCCTTTTAAATCTTTGGCAATTAATTGATTTGCTTGGTTGTCGTAATTTGTAGTTCCGTCTGCTTTTCCTTCTAAATTACCATCAACTAAAAGACCTTGCCATTTTTCTCCCCAATCTGCTTCGTAATTTCTATTATCATGGTTTCCTGCACCAGAAACGGCAACATCATAAAAATCTGGATATGCAAAAACAGCTCTTGTAGAAGCAAATCCTCCACCAGAATGTCCCCAAATACCAACTCTTTCAATATCCATTCCTTTATATTTTTTAGCTAATTGTTTAATTGCAGTAATGTTATCTGGTAAACCATTATCGCCCATATTACCATAATAAGCATCATGAAAAGATTTAGATCGCATTGGTGTTCCCATTGCATCTACAGCAACTACAACAAAACCAAGTTCAGAAACTGCCTGAAAATCTCTCCAAACAGGTTTAAAACCATAATTACCAACAGAACCAGATTGTGGACCAGGATAAATGTAGTTTAAAACAGGGTATTTTTTGCTTTCATCATAATCACTTGGTAAAAACATTACTCCGTATAAGTCTGTTTTTTCATCTCTTGCTTTTACAGAAAACTCAACAGGTTCTTGCCAATTTTTAGCTTTTAAAGCCGAAATATCTGCTGTTTCTAAATCCATTATTTTTTCGCCTTTATTATTTCTTAAAACAGAAATAGGAGGCATGGTAGTTGTAGAATAAGTATCTATAAAAGTAGAATAATCATCAGAAAAAACTACTGAATGTGTTCCTTTACTTGGAGTTAAGTTGATAAGGTTTGAGCCATCAAAATTTACAGAATAATAGTAATTATGATACGGATTTCCTTCTTCTTTTCCGCCAGCAACAAAATAGATTTTTCTATTTTTCTCATCAATATTTTTAACTTGTTTAACAATCCAATTACCTGTTGTAATTTGATTTTTTAATTTTTTTGTTGCTAAATCATACAAATAAATATGTCCCCAATTTGTTTTTTCTGAATACCAGATAAACTCATTAGAATCAAATAAAACTTGCCAGTTTTCATTATTTACACCAGATTCGTAATAAGTATCAACTTCTTCTTTATGGATTGATTTTACTACGCCTGTATTTGCATCTGCTATTTGTAAATGCGCGACTTTATGATCTCTAGATCCAGATACAAAAGCAAATTTTGTTCCTTCTTTATTCCATTGTGCATCTAACAATTCATTTCTTCTATTTGCAATATGGTCTGTTGTAGTTCCTCTTTGAAAATCTGCGTCCATTTTTAAACGCACTGTTTTTGGTTTGTTTCCTAAATGAATAATTACACGTTCTATGGTAAAAATTTTGTCATCTCCAGGAAGTGGGTGTTTCCAAGCTTCTAATTTAGGATGACCAACATTTGTAGATGTTAAATACATCATACCAACACCTCTTGCATCTTGCTGAAAAGTAGCAATTTTATCAGAATTAGGAGACCATTTTAAAACAGCTCCGTCACTTTTAATCCAACCAGCATTATTGGTTGCGTAACCGTAATCTTGTTTTCCATCAAAAGTAAGTTGTGTTTTTTTGTTGGTTTCTAAATTACGTACCCAAAGATTGTAATTATCTATATAAGCAGCTAATTTTCCGTTAGGAGAAACATGCTCGTTTCTAGAAGCTCTTTTTAATTTAGATTTTATTTCTGATAGCTCATTTTTTTCTAAATTAAAACTAAAATTTTTTCTAAAAGCACTAAAATAAAGTGTTTTTAAATCGTTAGATAAAGAGGCGCTTCTAAATGGTAAAGCATTTGCTTTTACTTCTTTTTCTAATTTTTCAGATAAAACTTCAGCTAATTTTTGATGGTTAAAAGCTTCTTTTTTTGTTTTAGATTTTGCATCAACTAATAGAAACTTTGTTCCGTCTTTACTTGTTGTTGCGTAGATAAAGTTTGTATTGTTTATAAAGTTAGTTCCTGTAACCTGATTGTAAACTAAACTATATAAATCTCTATCCATATGTGCTGCTGCCGCTTCATATTCGGCAACGGTAAATTCTTTTTGTGTTTCTTCTTTAGCGCAAGAAACAACAAATAAAGACATGCAAAAAAATGCAATAAATTTTAGGTGTGTTGTTTTCATTTATAGATTTGTTATTGGTTTTCTGTTGATGATAATTCTGTAAAATATTGATAGAAATACGGGATTGTTTCAATACCTTTTAAGTAATTCCAAACACCAAAATGTTCGTCTGGAGAGTGTATTGCATCTGAATTTAAACCAAAGCCCATTAAAATAGTTTTACTTTTTAATTCTTGTTCAAACAACGCTACAATAGGTATACTACCACCACTTCTTTGTGGTATTGGTGTTTTGTTAAAAGTAGTTTGGTAAGCTTTACTAGCAGATTTATACCCAATATTATCAATAGGAGTAACATAACCTTGTCCTCCGTGATGTGGCGTTACTTTTACTTTTACTGATTTTGGAGCAATGCTTTCGAAATGCTTTTTGAATAATTTAGTAATTTCTTTCCAATCTTGGTTTGGTACCAAACGCATAGAAATTTTAGCATACGCTTTACTTGCAATTACAGTTTTTGCACCTTCGCCAATATAGCCACCCCAAATTCCGTTTACATCTAAAGTGGGTCTAATTGCATTTCTCTCGTTGGTAGTAAAACCATTTTCTCCATACACATCATCAATTGCTAAGGCAGCTTTGTAATCTTCTAAAGAAAAAGGAGCTTTTGCCATTTCTGATCTTTCTTCGGTAGATAATTCTTCTACATTATCGTAAAAACCAGGAATTGTAATATGATTATTTTCATCGTGTAAAGAAGCAATCATTTTTGTTAAAATATTAATAGGATTTGCAACAGCACCACCATATAAACCAGAATGTAAGTCTCTATTTGGCCCGGTAATTTCTACTTCTACATAACTTAAACCACGTAAACCAGTTGTTATTGACGGAATATCGTTGGCAATCATTCCTGTATCAGAAATTAAAATAACATCATTTGCTAGTTTTTCTTTATTTCTTGGCACAAACCAAGATAAACTTTCTGAGCCAACTTCTTCTTCTCCTTCTATCATAAATTTTACGTTACAAGGTAAATTTCCTGTAGAGGTCATATATTCTAAAGCTTTTACATGCATGTACATTTGCCCTTTATCATCACAAGAGCCACGAGCAAAAATGGCACCTTCTGGATGAATTTCTGTTTTTTTGATAACTGGCTCAAATGGAGGAGAAGTCCAAAGTTCTATTGGGTCTGCAGGTTGTACATCATAATGACCATATACTAAAACGGTTGGTAAATTTTTATCGATAATTTTTTCTCCGTAAATAATTGGGTTTCCAGGAGTGTCGCATAATTCTACTTTGTCGCAACCTGCTTTTTCTAAGCTTTTTTTAACAAAATCTGCAGAAAGTAAGATTTCTTTATTAAAAGCAGCATCTGCACTGATGGAAGGTATTTTTAAAAGTTCAATAAGTTCATCAATAAAACGATTTTTATTATCTTTTATATAAGCTTTTATAGTATTCATTGAAAATGTTTTAAATATTAGTAAAAATAAAAAAATATTATGAACTACTTTGTAATTTAAGATGTTTGTTTATATTTGCAGACCGAATTGCAGGCGTGGTGGAATTGGTAGACACGCTAGACTTAGGATCTAGTGCCGCGAGGTGTGAGAGTTCGAGTCTCTCCGCCTGTACATAAAGAGAAAGCTGACTTTTAAGTCAGCTTTTTTTGTTTAAAATTAGGTTGATTTTGGTAAGAATATTAAACTAAAAAGTATTATCCTTTTTGTTGCATTTAAAAATAGAAAAAGCTTCTCAAAATGAGAAGCTTTTTTACTTATTCATTCTTTGTAATTTTTACAAACAGTTTTTTATCATTTTAACAGCTTGTTCTGCAGTTATATCTCTTTGTGGAGACCCAAACATTTCGTAACCAACCATAAATTTCTTTACAGAAGCACTTCTTAATAAAGGTGGATAAAAACTCATGTGCCAATGCCAATGTTTATTTTCATTTCCGTCTGTTGGAGCTTGATGAATTCCGCTAGAATAAGGAAAAGAAGTATTAAAAATCTTATCGTATGCTTTTGTTAATACAGCAATTGCTTCTCCGTATTGTAAAGTTTCTTCTTCACTCATTTCTAAAATACTAGCTTGATGTTTTTTAGGAACTATCATTGCTTCAAAAGGCCAAATTGCCCAGAAAGGAACTAGAACTACAAAACCATCATTTTCAAAAATAATACGTTCTTTTGTTTCTAATTCTTGTGATAAATAATCGCCTAATAAACTGCTGTTGTTTTTGTTATAGTAATTTAATTGTTGTGTGTTTTTTTTATCAACTTCGTTTGGTAATGTAGATTGACTCCATATTTGTCCGTGTGGATGAGGATTGCTACATCCCATTACACTTCCTTTGTTTTCAAATATCTGAACGTAATTAATTTTAGGATTCTTAGATAATTCGGTATATTCTTTTTGCCATGCAAATACTACTTTTTGAATTTCTGTTGCAGTCATATCTGCCAAACTTTTAGAATGATCTGGACTAAAACAGATTACTTTACAAATACCTGTTTCGCTTTGTGCTTTTAAAAGACCATCGTTAAAATTAAAAGTAGGAGAGTCGTTTTGCAAAGCAGCAAAATCATTTGTAAAAACAAAAACGTCTGTATAATTTGGGTTTACTTCACCATTAATTCTTGTATTTCCAGGACATAAATAACAGTTTTCATCATAAGAAGGTCTTTTTTCGTTGTTAACAGCTTCGTTTTGACCTTGCCAAGGTCTTTTTGCTCTATGAGGAGATACTAAAACCCATTCTCCTGTTAAAATATTAAATCGCTTGTGCGAATAATCTTGTAAGTTTGTATTGCTCATTTTTAATTTTTTAATAGATTATTTAACGATATGAGTTCCTTCTGAAAGTTCAATAAAATACACAGAACAATCATTATTAAATTTTTCTTTATATGCTTTAGATGCAGTTTCTGCAAAAGATTTTGCTTCAGTTTTTGCAACCAAATTAATAGTACAGCCACCAAAACCACCACCCATCATTCTGGCACCTAATACTTTTTTATTTTCTTTTGCTTTTTCAACAAGAAAATCTAACTCATCACAACTAACTTTATATTGATTAGATAAACCATCGTGAGATTTGTAAATTAAAGAACCTAATAATTCTAAATCATTATTTTCTATAGCTTTGGCAGCTTTTATTGTTCTCTCGTTTTCTTGTATAACGTACAATGCTTTTTGATAATTTGTTGGTGTTACCTTATCTGTAACGGTTTCTAAATCTTTTTCTGTAGCATCTCTTAATGCTTTTATGTTTAATAAATCAGAAACTCCTTCGCAAGCAGAACGTCTATCATTATAAGCGCTATCAGATAAACTATGTTTAACATTGGTGTTTATCAACATCAATTGATGATCTTTAAAATCTATTTTGTAGGGTTTAGATGCTACAGCTCTACAGTCTAAATGCAAAGCATTGTCTTTTATACCAAACATACTTGCGTATTGATCCATAATACCACAGTTTACACCTACATAATTATGTTCTGCTTTTTGTGATATCAAAATCATTTCATGTTTTGTAAGTCCTAAGTCAAACAATTCATTTAAACCAAAAACTACACTGTTTTCTAATGCTGCAGAAGATGACATCCCTGCACCAGCAGGAATATTACCTTTAAAAACAATATTAAAATTGCCAATAACTTTGTTTTTATTTTGAATTTCTGCAACAACACCAAAAACATAGTTTTCCCAACTTCCTTCTTTAGAAGGTTTAATTTTATCTAGTTCAAAATCTATTGTACTATCTAAATCTAATGCAATAGCTGTAGAGTAATTAGAATTACTTTTCTGTAAAGCAGCAGCAATTCCTTTATTAACTGCAGCCGGAAATACAAAACCATCATTATAATCTGTATGTTCTCCTATAATATTAATTCTTCCCGGAGAAAAGATTAATAAAGGTTCTGTTTTAAATTTTTTGATGAATGTTTCTTTAACATCCTTTATTAGTGTTGCACTCATTATAACTTAGTTAATCGTTAATTATGTTTATTTTCCATGTAATGGAATATTCTTTTTTTGGTGGTAAAGTTTGCAAGCCTATTTTATTATTAAAACTATTAGAAACACCTGTTGTAGGTTCTATAGCAATAGTATTAGCCCTAGGAGGAGTATAAGCTTGTAAGAAATTTTCTTTAACAGAAGATTGAAAATTTAATTGATAATTAGGTGTGTTAAATACTATTTTATCAGTATTTAAAATCCAGCAATCGTCTAATTTTTGTTCTTTAATTTCTAAATCTATTTTAGATTGAATATTTTCTGTACCAGTAGTAATATTTCTATCTCCAATAATCAACCTTTCTTTACAATCAAAACTTAAATTACTTTCAGATAAATTTTTGCTAATAAAATAAGGATGCCATCCTAAGGTAAAAGGAAAAGTTTTTGAGTCTGTATTTTTAATATCAACTTTTAAAGCTAAAGAATCTTTACGAAAAATATAAGTAACCAAAATTGAATATGTGTAAGGAAAACCCTTTGTTTTTTTGTTTTCTATGTATTCTAATGTAATAGTTGCCTCTGTTTTTGAAACTTCTTTTGATAAAACTGTAAATGTCTTATTATAAACAAAACCGTGTAAGGCATTTTGCTCTTCTTCTTGATTTTTTTCTAATTGATATTCTTTGTTGTCAAAAGAATAAAGGCCATCTTTAATTCTATTTGCAAACGGAAATAAAATAGAAGAAGCATAAGTTGTCTGATATTCTAAAGGAGTTAAATCTTGAATAATAGCACTTTTATTAAGTGTTAATTCTTGTAAACTAGCACCTTGATTTAGATATATTTTTCCGAAAACTGTTTTATCAGTAGTTGTTATTTCTAAAATATTAGTTTCTTTTATGTGGTTTATTTTGTACACGATTTTTTTTAAATTGAGTTTCTAATAATTAACTTACTTGGGTTTTCTATTTTAGAATGTTCTTTATTGATAATCATTTCTGCCAACCTTTTACCCATTTCATTAAAATCTGTAGAGATAGTTGTAATACCACCTTCTACAATTTCTTTTAATAAAGTATCATTAAAAGAAATTACGCCAATATCATCAGTTAATGTTAGGTCTTGACTTTTCATTTTTTTAATAATTCTTAATAAATCTTTATCATCAGGAATTATATATAACTCTCTTTTTTTAAGAGGTTCATCTTTTATTTTATTCAAAATATCAAAAGAAATTTCTTCATTTTCACAATACTTTTTAAAACCGTTTAACATTGTTTTAGGTTGCTTGTTATCAGTAAAAAGAAAGATTAATTTGTCATATTTTTTTACTATTTCAGAAGCTTGCATAAGGTTCTCAAATATTGCTTTTTCAAAATTTTGATAAATTGCAGGATATTCTAATAAATCATCATGTATTTGATCTAAAATATAAACTTTGTCTTTAGGTAATAATTGAATGCTATTGCTTGTTTTTTCTAAGTTAGCAGGCATAATTACATAGTAATTATATTCACCTAAATTGTCATGAATTAATTTATTAAAAATTGTTTCGTTAAAGTGATGAAAGAAAATATCAACCTGAATATTTTTATCTAAATTTTCTAAAAAAGAATTGTATAAATCTTCTTTAAAAGAATTAAGCTCATCAAAAAGTAAAAATATTTTTTGTTGCACTTTAATGTTTTCGCTTGAAACATAATATCCTTTACCAACTACAGATTGAATAATACCTCTATTTTTTAACTCATTAAAAGCAGCTAAAACAGTATCTCTAGAAAGTTTGTTTTCGCTTTTAATTTTATTAATAGAAGGTAATTGATCTCCTTTTTTTAAAACACCAGATAATATTGCAATTTCAATAGAATTGATGATTTGTTTGTATTTAGGTACGCCTATTTCTTTTCTTATTTCTATCATAATACAATACAAATATAAGGTATTTTATTTAAAACCTACTACACCCTACTAGTTTGAAAATATTTTCTAAAAATTGATATTTCTTATAAATTATTATTTATATTTGAATCTTGATAATTAATTAACTAAAAAAATACAATTATGACAGCAGGATTTGAAATGTGGGACTATGTCGTCTTCGTTGCTTACGCCATTTTAATTTTAGGTGTAGGCTTATGGGTTTCTCGTGATAAAGACGGGCATCAAAAAAATGCAGAAGATTACTTTTTGGCAAGTAAATCTTTACCTTGGTGGGCAATTGGTACCTCGTTAATTGCAGCAAACATTTCTGCAGAACAATTTATAGGAATGTCTGGTTCTGGTTTTGCTTTAGGAATTGCAATAGCTTCTTATGAGTGGATGGCGGCTTTAACATTAATAATAGTAGGTAAATATTTTTTGCCGATTTTTATAGAGAAAGGTTTGTATACAATACCAGAATTTGTAGAAAAAAGATTTTCTACAAACTTAAAAACAATTTTAGCAGTGTTTTGGTTGGCGTTATACATCTTTGTAAATCTTGCCTCTGTTTTGTATTTGGGAGGTTTAGCAATAGAAACAATAATGGGTATAGATATGATGTATGCAATTATTGGTTTAGCTCTTTTTGCTGCAGCATACTCTTTATATGGTGGTTTATCTGCTGTTGCTTGGACGGATGTTATACAAGTTGTTTTCTTAGTGTTAGGAGGATTAATTACTACATATTTAGCTTTAAACACAGTTTCTGGAGGAGAAGGAGTTTTAGCAGGATTCTCTAAGGTTTGGGAAGCTGCACCAGAAAAATTTCATATGATTTTAGAAGAAACAAATGAAAACTATGTAAACTTACCTGGTATTTGGGTATTAGTTGGTGGTTTGTGGGTTGCTAACTTATATTACTGGGGATTTAATCAATATATTATACAAAGAACTTTAGCTGCTAAATCTTTAAAAGAATCTCAAAAAGGAATTTTATTGGCAGCATTTTTAAAATTAATTATTCCTTTAATTGTTGTTATTCCTGGTATTGCTGCTTATGTAATGGTAAACGATCCATCAATTATGGCTAATTTAGGTGAGGTTGGTATGCTAAATGTACCATCTGCAGAACAGGCAGATAAAGCTTATCCTTGGTTATTACAATTTTTACCAACAGGTCTTAAAGGTGTTGCTTTTGCAGCATTAGCAGCAGCAGTTGTTTCTTCTTTAGCTTCTATGTTAAACTCTACATCTACCATTTTTACAATGGATATTTATAAGCAATATATTAACAAAAATGCAAATGATAAAACTACTGTAAATGTTGGACGAATTTCTGCAGGAGTTTCATTGTTAATAGCTGTTATTGTAGCACCTCTTTTAGGAGGAATTGATCAAGCATTTCAATTTATACAAGAATATACGGGTGTTGTAAGTCCTGGTATTTTAGGAGTTTTCTTATTAGGTTTATTTTGGAAAAAAACAACTAATAATGCTGCAATTTGGGGAGCAATTTTATCAATACCAATTGCTTTAGCATTAAAGTTTTTACCTATTCCGGTATTTGAGCCATGGATGCATCAAATGGGAATAACTACCATTTTAACAATTGTAATTATTATGGTGTTAAGTAACCTACAAAATAAAGGAGCAGATGATGCGAAAGGAATTGAAATTTCTAAAAATTTATTTAAGACTTCACCATTATTTAATATTGGTTCTATTGTTGTTTGTATCTTATTAACTGTATTGTATTGTTTGTTTTGGTAAGAACCACAAATTGCGTTTAGTTGAAAATCGTCTAAAGAAATTTAGACGATTTTTTTTGTTTATAATTAATATATCTAAGCTTAAAATGAATCTTCTTAATATAGATGTATTTAAAGTTTTTGTAAAATTAAATCCAAAGAAGAAGTAAGTATTTGAATGTGTAAAACATGATTGTTTTTATTTGTAATGAAATTATTCTAGGGCAGTTTTTTTAAGGAGTTGTTATAAAAAAAATAGACTTCTAGTTTGTTCCCCTTTTTTTATGATGATAGAGGTTTCTTTAATTGTTTATACAACTGTTTAAATAATTAAAAAGCCTGATAACTTTATTATCAGGCTTTTTACTATTATGTTATTTAAAAGTAAACTATTAATGTTTTACAATTGCATTGTATGTGTTATTCATTTTTAATTCACTTAAAACATTTAATGCTTCCGAAATATATATGTCTTGAGATAAACTTTTATGCCATGCAACACGTTTGTCAGCTAAAACAGGATCTTCTTTAAGCGATGGAAGTTCGTACGTAGGTGATGTAAAAGTTAAGTTTGATGTATAATCAAAAACGGTATCAAATTTTTCTACTTCTTTTTCTTGATTACTTTTTTCTTCTGCAAAAGATTTATAGTTTAAAGAGAAAACTGTATCATCTTGGTTTTCTTTTAACCACTTAGCGTATTCGTTAATTAAATTGAATTTTTTATTCTCTGCAATTCTTTTTTTGCTGTTAGATATTACATCTGCAAAATTTTGGTATGAATTTGTTTGATTGTAGTTTGCTCTTTTAACTTTATCCCAAGGCAAAGCTCCCTCTAAATCTCTTTCACCAAACTTCATATAACTATATTTGTTAGGCATAGCAATATCAGAATAAACACCTTCTATTTGCGTAGTTCCTCCGTTTATTCTATAAAATTTTTGAATAGTCATTTTTATAGCTCCTAAATCCTCATCAAATTTAGTAAACTGATTAATTGGTAGTACACTTTGTACGGTACCTTTTCCGTAAGTTTGATTTCCTCCCATTACAACAGCTCTTCCGTAATCTTGCATTGCAGCAGCAAAAATTTCTGATGCAGAAGCAGAAAATTCATTCACTAGAAGAACTACAGAACCATCCCATTGAACTTTAGGGTCTACATCTTCTTTAATAATAGGATCTTGATCTCTATATTTTACTTGTACAATTGGTCCTTTATCAATAAATAAACCAGAAATTTCTATTGCAGTTTTTAAAGATCCTCCACCATTATTTCTTAAATCTATTATTAAACCGGTAACACCTTCACCTTTTAATCTTTCAATTTCTTGTTCCATATCTTTGGCAGAATCTCTATAGTTTTCATCATCAAAACTAATATAGAATTTAGGTAAATCTATAACACCAAACTTTTTACCATCTTTTTCTACAATACTCGATTTTACAAAAGTTTCTTCTAGTTCTACAACATCTCTAATAATAGAAATTACTTTGGTAGAACCGTCAAGTTTTTTCTTAACAGTTAATCTAACTTCTGTTCCTTTTTTTCCTTTAATAAATTTAATTGCATCATCTAAACGCATACCTACAATATCTAAAGGCTCTTCATTGCCTTGAGCAACTTCTAATATAATATCTTCAGGCTCTAATTCTCCTTGTTTCCATGCAGGTCCTCCAGAAACTAATTCGTAAACATGAGTAAATACTCCTTTTTGCACTAATCTAGCTCCAATTCCTTCTAGTTTTCCAGACATATCTTGGTCAAAACGCTCTTTTATGTTAGCTGGCATGTAAGTTGAATGAGGGTCAAAAGCACCTACAACACTATTTAAAAACGTAGAAAACCAATCATCATTTTCTAATTCTTCTATTCTGTAGTACAATTCATCCATGCTTTTAAGAACTTCTAAACGAGATTCTTTTTCTAGTTCTTTAAAACTTTTAACTTTAGTTTTAGGATCTTTTTCTAGCGCTGCATTTTGTTTTTCTGTTTTACTTTGAATTCTTGCTAGAGTGCTTAATTTTAATTGTTTACGCCAATAGTCAATCAGTTCGTTTTCATTTTTAGCAAAAGGCATTTTTTCATAATCTACATCAATATTTTCATTTTTTCTAAAATTAAAAGATTGTGCTAATAAACCGCCATAGTAAGATTTTGCATTTTTAATTTTAGACTGAAATCTGCTATAAACAAGATTGTAAAAAGAAATATCCTCATTTAGTAACTGGTCGTCTATTTTGTATTTATATTTAGAAAACTCTTTAAGATCATCTTGGGTAAAATATCTCTTATTTGGGTCTAATCCATTAATAAACTCATTGTATACATATTCAGAAAAATCATCATTAATATCTTTTACTACATAATGACTTCTTGTAAGAATGTTTCTAAGTATATATATAATTAATTTATCTTTATCAGAATCTGGTTCTATTATAGTATTAGTTGCTTTAAGTTGTAAGCTATTAAAAAGTAAAGTTAATGCTATTAAGAATGTTGTTATTTGATATTTCGTCTTCATAAATCTTCTGTCGTAATTTGTTTAATTTCCTATAATTTCTCTTAGTATCCTGCTAATTTACTAAAATAATGCCAAACTTTTTTCTAAGTATTACCTTATGTTATTTTTAACACAGATAATGGATTTTTATAGATATTTTTTTAAATTTAATATAAAAAAGTAGGTAAGAGAACTACAATATTACATAAAATACACAAAGAAAGTTCTTTATAAAGTGTTAAAAAGATTATCACATAAAATCAATTATATTTGTATTAAAATATAGAAAATGCAAGACAAACCTTTAATTTTAGTTACAAATGATGATGGGATAACGGCTCCTGGTTTAAGAGCGTTAATTAGGATAATGAATAAAATAGGTGAAGTTATAGTTGTAGCACCAGATAGTCCACAAAGTGGTATGGGACATGCTATTACTGTAGATAATATGCTAACATGTAACCCGATAACTATTGATGACGGACCTCAATTAGAATATACTTGTTCTGGTACTCCTGCAGATTGCGTAAAATTAGCTGTTAATGAGATTTTAAATAGAAAACCAGATTTATGTGTTTCTGGTATTAACCATGGTTCTAATTCATCTATTAATGTAATATATTCTGGTACAATGAGTGCTGCAATAGAAGCTGGTATAGAAGGGATTCCTGCAATAGGATTTTCTTTATTAGATTTTAAATGGCATGCAAATTTTAAAGCATCAGAAGAATATGTAAAAAATATTACATTAAATGCATTGTTAAACGGAATACCAGACGGAGTTGTATTAAATGTAAATATTCCTAAGTTAAAAAAGGAAGAAATAAAAGGTGTTAAAATCTGTAGACAAGCAAATGGTTATTGGAAAGAAGATTTTGATAAACGAAAAAACCCAATGGGTAAAGAGTATTATTGGCTTTCTGGAGAATTTGTAAATAAGGATAAAGGACAAGATACAGATGTGTATGCTTTAGAAAGTGGATACGTTTCCGTTGTACCTGTTCAGTTTGATATGACAGCACATCACATGATTCAAAAATTGAATTCTTGGGAACTATAAAAAAAGAAATTTTAATAGG
Source organism: Polaribacter sargassicola (assembly GCF_021991835.1). Lineage (GTDB taxonomy): Bacteria > Bacteroidota > Bacteroidia > Flavobacteriales > Flavobacteriaceae > Polaribacter > Polaribacter sargassicola. The sequence continues at coordinate 99,392 of NZ_JAHDAU010000003.1, read as the reverse complement.
ATTTTTAGTTTCGTTTGTAGCAACTTTTGGCGGAATTTTCTTGTATTTAGAATATTTTTCTAGATACGGTTTTTATGAAACATTAGATTTTGTAAAAGAAGGCAAATTGTATGGTAAATTATTGTCTTTAGCCGCAATTCCTAATTTATTTGTGTTTTTTATTTACATCAAAAAAAAACAAGATAACAGGGCAAAAGGGGTTTTGTTTGCTACAATTTTAATAGCATTAACCACTTTAATTTTAAAATTTTTCTAATTTATGAAATATTACATTATTGCAGGTGAAGCTTCTGGTGATTTGCATGGTTCTAACTTAATGAAAGCTTTATATAAAGAAGATGCAAATGCAGATATTCGTTTTTGGGGAGGAGATTTAATGCAAAGTGTAGGAGGAGTTTTGGTAAGCCATTATAAAGAAAGAGCTTTTATGGGTTTTTTTGAGGTTTTAAAAAATCTTTCTAAAGTTTTAGGTTTTATTAAATTTTGTAAACAAGATATTTCTAAATTTAAACCAGATACAATTATTTTTATAGATAATTCTGGCTTTAATCTTAGAGTAGCAAAATGGGCAAAACAACAAGGTTTTACAACTAATTATTACATTTCTCCGCAAGTTTGGGCAAGTAGAGCAAGTAGGGTAAAAGACATTAAGAGAGATGTAGATAATATGTTTGTTATTTTACCTTTCGAAAAAGAATTTTATAAAAAATACAATTACGATGCAACTTTTGTTGGCCATCCTTTAATTGATGGAATTGCTGGTAGAAAACAAGTTAATGACCAAGAATTTAGAAAAGAGTATAATTTAGGAAACGAAAAAATAATAGCACTTTTACCAGGTAGTAGAAAGCAAGAAATTACAAAAATGTTGTCTGTAATGTTGTCTTTATTAGATGATTTTTCAGATTATAAATTTGTTATAGCAGGTGCGCCAAGTCAAGATTATAGCTTTTATCAACAAATTATTGGTACAAAAAAAGTAAGCTTTATTAATAATAAAACATACGATTTACTTAGCATTTCTTATGCCGCTTTAGTTGCTTCTGGTACGGCAACTTTAGAGACAGCTTTGTTTAAAGTGCCGCAAGTTGTTTGTTATAAAGGGAGTACTATTTCTTATCAAATAGCAAAAAGAATTATTACATTAAAGTTTATTTCTTTGGTAAACTTAATTATGGATAAAGAAGTTGTTAAAGAGTTGATTCAGAATGATTTTAATTATAAAAACTTAAAGCAAGAATTGATTAAAATACTTGATGAAACGCATAGGAAAAAATTGTTTTTAGAATATTATGATTTAGAAAAAAAATTAGGAGGCAAAGGAGCATCTAATAAAGTAGCTAAACAAATAGTTACGAACTTAAAAAAACAAAAATGATATAGAAGTAAAAAATTGCATAAAATGAAAAAGGGAAAAAAGAAATTATTTTTAATGATTGCTGTAGCATTAATGATATCTTCTTGTTCTTCTACAAAGAAAGTTGTTAAAAAAAGAGAAAAAAATGTTGTTACAGCAGAAAACAAAATTGAAAAAACTTTACAAAAAGAAGATAAATATTTAGTAAAAGTAGATAGTATTTTAGCAAATGCCTATAAATTTATAAACGTTCCTTATAAATATGGCGGAACTACAAAAAAAGGTATGGATTGTTCTGGTTTGGTGTATGTTGCATTTAAAAGTCAGAATTATAAAATGCCTAGAGTAACTAGAGAGATGGCTAAAATAGGAAAAGAAGTTTCTTTAGATGAAGTAAAAAAAGGAGATTTGCTTTTCTTTGATACAAAGAAAACTAATAAGAAAATTAACCATGTAGGTTTGGTGGTTTCTAAAAAAGAGGAAGAAATTCTTTTTATAAATAGCACAACCTCTAAAGGTGTTATTATATCTTCTTTATTAAGTGCTTATTGGAAAAATACTTTTGTAAAAGCAATGTCTGTTTTTAGATAAAATAGTAGTAAATTTAGCTAACTATGAAAAAGTTGCTAAATTATTTACCATTACACTTTGTTGTGTTTTTAATTGTTGGAATATGTGTTCAGTTTTTTACTCAATTTTGGAACATCAATCTTTTGAAAACAATCTTATTTTTAAGCCTTATTGCAATAAGTATTTTATTACTGAAGAATAAAATTTTAAGAACAACATTGGCTTTAATGTTGTTCTTTTTTATAGGAGTTATTTCCATTTATTTTAATGATGATAGAAATTATGATTCTTTTTACAAGCATCACTTTAAAGAGAGCTCAACTATTGTTTTAAAGATTGATAAAGTTCTTAAACCAGGAGAATTTTATCGAAAATATTATGCTAAAATTATAAATGTTGATAAAAAGATAACAAGAGGAACAGTTCTTTTAAATGTTAAAAAAGATAGTACTTCTACTTTTTTTAATGTTGATGATCAATTATTGCTAAACACATCATTAAAAGAAATAAATCCTCCTTTAAATCCGCATCAATTTAATTATAAATTATATTTAGTAAAACAAGGTGTTTATCATCAATTGTTTACAGACAAAAATCAATATTTAAAAACCAATAAAAGTACTGTTACTCTGGTTGGTTTATCTGCAAGGTTTAGATCTAAAATAGAAGAAGCAATAAAAAAATATCATTTTAAAGAAAATGAATTATCGGTTATAAATGCTCTTTTGTTAGGGCAAAGGCAAGACATTTCTAAAGAACTGATTAGAGATTATCAAAGAGCGGGAGCAGTACATATTTTAGCTATTTCTGGTTTGCATATTGGTATTATATTAATAATCTTAAATTTTCTTTTTAAACCGATAGAGCGTCTTAAACAAGGTAAAACTATAAAAGTTATAATCATTTTAATTTTATTATGGATGTTTGCTTTTATTGCAGGTTTATCGGCTTCTGTTGTTAGAGCTGTAACTATGTTTATGTTTGTAGCAATTGGTATGTCTTACAAAAAGAAAAAGATAACTGTATTTTCTGTTATAACATCAATGCTTCTTTTGTTGTTGTTTAAGCCTTTGTTTTTGTTTGATGTTGGTTTTCAGTTAAGTTATTTAGCCGTTTTAGGTATTCTTAGTATTCAGCCACAATTATATAAAGCTTATAAACCAAGGTTTTTTTTAGATAGAAAAGCTTGGGAATTGTTTTCGGTTTCAGTAGCTGCTCAAATAGCTGTTTTACCTTTAAGTATTTATTATTTTCAACAATTTCCTGGATTATTTTTAGTTTCAAATTTGGTGATTATTCCTTTTTTAGGTGCAATTTTAATAGGTGGTTTTTTAGTAATTATTTTATCACTTTTAAATATTTTACCTCAATTAATTGCAGATTTTTATGGATTGATAATTTCTGTAATGAATAGTTTTATTAGTTGGGTTTCTCACCAAGAACAATTTTTATTTAAAGAAATTTCCATCTCATTTTTACTGATGTTAATCTGGTATGTTTCTATTGTTTTCGGAATTTCTTTTTTTAAAGAAAAATCATACAAAAAACTTGTTTATTTTTTAGTTTCTATATTTTTATTGCAAGGTGTTTATTTGTTTGAAAATAGTAATAAAAAACATAAAAAAGAACTTATTGTATTTCATAAAAATAAACATTCTGTAATAGGAAAAAGGTTAGGAGACAACTTTTTTTTAGAATGTAATTTAGATAGTTTACAGTTGATAAAAGATAATAGTATAAATTCTTATAAAGTTTCGGAAGGTGTGCATAAAATTGAAAAAATATCTTTTAAAAATTATACTAATTTCGCTAATAAAGATATTTTATTAGTAGATAGTTTAGGTGTTTATAATGTTGCTACCAAAAAGAAACCTATTGTAGTTTTGCAATTTTCTCCTAAAATAAACTTAACAAGATTGATAAAAACAATAAAACCATCGCAAATTATTGCAGATGGTTCTAGTTATAAAAGTTATGTAAGTTTTTGGGAAGAAACTTGTAAAGAGTTACAAATTCCATTTTATTATACAGGTAAAAATGGAGCTTATGTATTAAAATATTAATCGCCTTTTACTTTAAACTCTGGTACAAAAGAGGCGTTAAATTGGTCAAATTGTTCTTTGTTTGTAATTTTTTTGTACTGATCGTCTTTAAATAATTTTAAATACAATTCTATTGAGTCTGGTCCGTAATATCCTCTTAAAGGCATTATTAAACCCCCTTTATTATCTATAAAAACAATAGTTGGGTAAGCATTTATTCCCATAAAGTTTGCAAATTGATGAACGCTGTTGCGTTTGTTAGCTCTAGTTTCATCGTAGTTAGGGTTTCCATAATCATTTCCTTCGTAAGAAATAATTTCATTTCCTTCTCCATTAAATTTAACAGCGTAATAGTTTTTATTGATAAAAGCAGCAACATCTTTGTGTTGAAAAGTGTTTTTATCTAATAATTTACAAGGACCACACCAATTAGTGTATACATCCATTATTATATTTTTAGGATTTTCTTTTTGAAGCTCTAATGCCTCGTTTAAAGTCATCCAGTTTATTTTTTGTGCATTAGTTTGAATGGTGTAAACTAAAATACTTAAAAAAAATAGTGTTTTTTTCATGTTTATATAGACGTAAAAAAGTTGTTAACTTTCATTAAAAATGAAGTTGTTTTGTTGTTAATATTGTTAAAATAAAAAATAAAACAACCAAAATAAGAATTATTAAGAAGTTTATTAAATAAAAATTATAAAAAAAATATTAAAAACCTTTTATTTTATGATTTAAGTAAACTTTGTTTGTAGTAAAATAAAAAGCCTTATAAATTATATTTATAAGGCTTTTAATATATTAAGGTTTTTGTTTAATGAACGTTACCCATTAATTTTTTCATTAATGGAGAAAAAACTAAAACAATTGCACCTGCACCTAAAGCATACATTGCAATTAAATGAAAACCATCTGTATAAATACCTAAGGTTTCTAAACCACCAACATTAGAATCTGTGCTTTCTACAGCTAATTGTTTAGAGATAAAACCAACTATTTGAAAAGCAAATGCTGATGATAAAAACCAAACTCCCATCATAAAAGCAACAATGTTTTTTGGAGATAAGTCTGTTATTTTAGATAAACCTACAGGAGACATAAATAACTCTCCTATAGAAATAATTAAATACATTACTAATAAGTAAGTAAAAGGAACCATACCTTTTTCATCTGCACTAGCACCGCTAATAGATAAAATATAAAAACTAGCACCTGCTAAAAGTAATCCTAATCCAAATTTATATGGAGTTCTAGGGTTCATATTCTTTTTAGATAAATATCCCCAAAGTAAAGAAATAGGAATTGCTAAAATAATAATAAACATAGAGTTTAATGCGTTTGTTTGGCTCGCACTCATAATACCATCTAAAGAAACATTTCTAGACGCAAATAATGTAATTACACTTCCAGATAACTCATGAAATCCCCAGAATAATGTCATAAAAAATGTAATAAGAACTGCCATTATTAGTTTTTTTCTTGCAACAGAATCTAAACTATACGTTATGTAACCTAAGTAAGCTAAAACAGCAAAACCTATAAATTGAAAAATTACACCTACGTAATTTGCTTGCCATGAAGCAAGTAAATAAGCAATTACAGGAACAAATAAAACGGCTATAATTGGGATTAATGTTTTTTGAGGAACTCCAACTACTTTTTTCTCGTAAACTTCTTGAGATGGTGGCATTCCTTTATCACCAAAAACGTTCTTTTTAATTCCGCTCCAAAAGAAAATTAACCCAGCCATCATTCCAATTCCGGCTAAACCAAAACCATAATGCCAACCATATTCTGCAGCTAACCAACCACATAAAAGCGGAGCAACAAAACCGCCAATATTAATACCCATATAAAAAATGGTAAAACCAGAATCTTTTCTTACATCTCCTTCTTTATATAATGCCCCAACAAACGTTGAAATATTTGGTTTAAAAAAACCATTACCAACTACAATTAAAGCTAAGGCTGTAAAAAATGCCATATCATCTTCTATGGCTAAAACAAAATGACCAATTGCCATTAAAATACCTCCTAAAAATATAGAAGATCTCATTCCTAATATTTTATCAGAAATTTGACCACCAATAACTGTAGATGCATAAACTAAAGAACCGTAAGATGCGTAAACTACAGCAGTTGCTGTATCTCTTTCTGCTATTGCTTTAAATATTTCTTGTACCATGTAAAGCGTTAATAACGCTCTCATTCCGTAGAAACTAAAACGCTCCCATAATTCTGCAAAAAATAAGTAGAACAATCCTTTTGGATGTCCAAACATTTGTGGATCTTCTGTAGCTGTGCTAACTCCTTTATCTAACATATATTTATTCTTTAATTTATCTTATTTGTTGTTTAAGTTTTCTTGAATGAAGTTTGTCATTTTAGTGTACAAATTCAAACGAGTATTTTTTCCTTTATAAATTCCGTGTGTTCTATCTGGTACAATAAACATATCAAATTGTTTATTGGCTTCTATTAAAGAATTTATCATTCTATAAGAGTTTTGTACGTGTACATTATCATCACCAGTACCATGAACTATTAAATACTTTCCTTTTAGTTTTTCTGCATAATTTATTGGCGAATTATCATCATAACCACTTGCGTTTTCTTGCGGAGTTTGCATGTAACGTTCTGTATAAACAGAATCGTAAAAAGCCCAAGAAGTAACAGGTGCAACAGCAATTGCCGTTGTAAAAATGTCGTTACCTTTTAGTATTGCATTTGTACTCATAAAACCACCAAAAGACCAACCCCAAATACCAATATTATCATTGTCTATATAAGGTAGATTTGCTAATTTTTTAGCTGCAGCAATTTGATCTTCAACTTCGTATTTACCCAATTCTTTTTGAGTAACTTTTTTAAAGTCTGCACCTTTTAATCCTGTTCCACGTCCGTCAATACAAACCACAATAATGCCAGTTTGTGCTAACATATTGTGCCAATAATCATTACTAGCGTGCCAGCTATTACCAACTTGTTGAGAACCAGGACCCGAATATTGAAACATTAATAATGGATATTTCTTATTCTCATCAAAATCTAAAGGCTTTACAGTCCACATATTTAAATCATTACCGTTGATGTTAATGGTAGAAAATTCTTTAGGACTCATTTTATAAGTAGCTAATTTGTCCTTTAATTCTGAGTTTTCTTTAATCACTTTTAACATTTTTCCTTTAGCTGTGTATAAAGAATAAATTGGTGGCGTTTCTGCAGAAGAATACGTGTTGATAAAGTAATTTAAGTTTTTGCTAAAAGCAGCTGTATTTTGACCTTCTTTTACACTTAAAGCTTTTTTGTTTTTTCCTTTTATGTTGATAGAATATACACCTCTATTAATAGAACCGTTTTCTACAGATTGATAATAAATGGTGTTTTTCTTTTCGTTAAAACCATAATATTTGGTTACTTCCCAATTACCCTTTGTAATTTGGTTGATTAGTTTTCCGTTAAAATCATAATGATAAATGTGGTTATAACCATCTTTTTCGCTAGTCCAAATAAAACTATTATCAGCTAAAAAAGTTAAGTTGTCTGTAATATCAACATAAGCTTTGTCTGTTTCATTCAATAATAATTCGGTATTGGCATTTAAAGCGTTTACTTTATATAAGTTTAAATTATTTTGATGACGATTTAAAGTTGTAGCAACCAAAGTAGCAGCATCATTAGACCATTTTATTCTTGGAATGTATTCGTAGTTTTTTAAGGCAACTTTGTTAGAAGTGTTATTAGATAATGTGTACATGTGTAAAGTAACATCTGCATTTTTTTCTCCTGCTTTTGGGTATTTAAAAACCTGTTGTGTTGGGTATAATTCGTTACCAACAATATCCATAGAATAAGTTGGTACATTGGTTTCATCAAAACGTAAAAATGCCAAATGAGTTCCTGTTTTGTTCCACTCAAAAGCTCTTACAAAACCAAATTCTTCTTCGTAAACCCAATCTGTAATTCCGTTAATAATTTCATTTATTTTTCCATCGTTAGTAACTTGCGTAATTTTATTAGAAGCAACATTTTTAATAAAAATATTGTTGTCTTTTGCGTATGCTACGTTTTTATTATCAGGAGAAAAAACAGGTTCTTGAATTTCTTTACCAATTAAAGTAAGTTCTTTTGACGCAATATCGTAAGCGTAAAAAGTACCTTTATATGAACGTCTGTATATTTTTTGAAAATTAGTACCTAAAATTAACTTTGTTTCATCATTATTAAAACTATAAGAAGAAAATGATGGCAAGTCTTTTAAATCTGCACTATTTACTATTGTTTCTACTTTTTCTAAAGTTTTGTAACTGTATTTATCTACAGTTACAGATCTTGTATCTCTATTAAAATCTAAAACAGCATAAAAATCGCCATTCATAGAATTTAAAGAATTCATTCTTTTAGCAGAGAAACTTCCGTTCCAAATTTCTTCTAGTGTAATCTCTTTTGATTTTAAGGTGGTATTTTGGGAGGTTGTTGTAAAACCAGCAAATAAAAATATTGCTGTTAAAAGGATTCCTTTTTTCATTCTAATAGTAGTATTTGATAAATGTTTGCCAAGTTTACGGAAAAAACCGCAAAAAATATCTTAAAAAAGCATAAATCTTGATTAAAACATAATGTTATAGCAGTTTCACTTATCTTTGTTCTTTATAGTTTTATATCTTAATAAATGAGCAAACTTATTTCTGGTTTTTCTAAGTATACCAAAGCAGAGAAAATTAATTGGTTAACAGAAAATTATTTTCACAACCAAAAAGAAACTAAAAATATTATCAAACAATATTGGAATGATGATGAAGATTTACAACAACTCCATGATGATTTTATAGAAAATACAATTACCAATTTTTACATGCCTTTTGGTGTTGCGCCAAACTTTGTAATTAATAATAAAGAATATGTAATACCAATGGTTATAGAAGAAAGTTCTGTAGTTGCTGCAGCTTCTTTAGTTGGTAAGTTTTGGAGTACAAAAGGTGGTTTTAAAACTACTGTTTTAGGTACTACAAAAATTGGGCAGGTTCATTTTATATTTGCAGGAGAAAAAGCTGAATTAGAAAGTTACTTTAACAAAAATAAAACCGAATTATTTGCAGCAACAGCTTCCATTACTAAAAATATGGAAAAACGTGGCGGCGGAATTTTAGATATTAAATTGGTAGATAAAACCGATAAATTGGCCAATTATTACCAATTACATGTAACCTTTGAAACGAAAGATTCTATGGGAGCAAATTTTATCAATTCTTGTTTAGAGGCAATTGCCAATGAATTTAGAAATGATGAAATTGAGATTGTAATGAGCATCCTTTCTAACTACGTGCCAGAATGTTTGGTAAGAGCAGAGGTTAGTTGTAAGATTGAAGATTTAGGAGGTGAAAATCCGCAGAAATTTGCAGAGAAATTTTACCAAGCGGTAAAAATTGCAGAAATAGAACCTTACAGAGCAGTAACACATAACAAAGGAATTATGAACGGAATTGATGCTGTTGTGTTGGCAACTGGTAACGATTTTAGAGCAATAGAAGCTGGTGCACATGCATATGCGTCTAAATCTGGCCAATATGCTAGTTTATCTCATTGTTCTATTGATGATGGGATTTTTAAATTTTGGATAGAAATTCCCTTGGCTTTAGGTACAGTTGGTGGTTTAACCGCTTTACACCCGATGGCAAAAATGTCTTTAGAAATGTTGCAAAAACCATCTGCAAAAGAATTAATGCAAATTATGGCAGCAGCAGGTTTGGCTCAGAACTTTGCAGCCTTAAGAGCTTTAACTACTAAAGGTATACAACACGGACACATGAAAATGCATTTGCAAAATATTTTAAACCAGTTTGATGCAAATGACCAAGAAAAAGAAATTATTACAGCTTATTTTGATAAAAAAACAGTAACACATTCTGGTGTTGTAGAAAAAATAAAAGAGTTAAGAAAACCGAAAATAAATTGGGTAGATTTTTTAAATTTAGATAAAATATCTTCAAGTTTATCAACTTTAAATTTAAATACAAAACCTGTTTTCGGAAAAATGAATGCACAACAAATGATAGAACATTTAAGTGCAGTAACACAAATTGCTAACGGAAATTGGAAGGTTGATGTTTTTGTTGCTGATGAAAAAGCTGCGCGTAGAAAACCATTTTTAGATTCTGAAAACGAATTAGAATTAGGTTTTAAATCATCATTTACATCAGAAGAACCGGTTGCTTTAAAATTTAATTCTATTGATGAAGCAATAGCAGATTTAAAAAAACAGTTACAATTATTTGTAAAAGTTTTTACAGAGGATATGGATAGAAAAATAACACATCCGTTTTTTGGAGAGTTAGATTTTGAGTATTGGAAAAAATTTCAAGTAAAACATTTTACACATCACTTTAAACAATTTAACGTGTTATAATTAGTTTTTTTCTGTAAATACAGAAAATTATAAAATTAAAAAAGTCTTCTCGAGCGCAGTTGAGAGGTCGTAAAAAAGAGTTATCATAAAAAGGTTTCGACTGCGCTCGACCAGACAAAGTTGTTTTGAAAAATTTTTACTCAAACGGAAAACTATTACTAACAGGAGAATATCTTGTTTTAGATGGCGCAAAATCATTGGCAATTCCAACAAAGTTTGGGCAAGATTTAATAATAGAAAAAATAAAAGAACCAGAAATTATTTGGGGCAGTTTTACGCATACAGGTAAGTGTTGGTTCGAAGCTGTTTTTGATTTAAAAAAGCTACGTTTAATAAGTTGTACTTACAATTCTGATAAAGAGGGAAGTGGAGAGGTTATTGCAGAAACCTTGTTAGAAATTTTAACGGAAGCAAAAAAAATAAATCCAGATTTTTTAACATCAGAAACCGGATTTATGATTAAAACAGCATTAACTTTTCCAAGAAATTGGGGATTAGGAACTTCATCTACTTTAATAAACTCTATTGCAACTTGGGCACAAGTAGATGCTTTTACCTTGTTGTGGAATTCTTTTAAAGGAAGTGGTTATGATATTGCTTGTGCGCAAAATAACACTCCTATTTTTTATCAAATAGAAAAAGATTTTTCTACTGCGCTAGAAATGACACCAAAAGTGCAACAAGTTAATTTTGATCCAAGTTTTAAAGAAAACTTGTTTTTTGTACACTTAAATCAAAAGCAAGATTCTAAAGAAGGAATTGCAAAATTTAGAGAACATCTTGATTGTGCTAAATATGACATCAAAGGAAAAATAAAAAGAATTTCAGAAATTTCTGATGCTTTTTTAAAAGTAGATTCATTAAAAGAATTTGAAAATTTAATTGTTGAGCATGAAAAAATAATTAGTTCAATAATCAAATTAAAACCAGTAAAAGAAAAGTTATTTCCAGATTATTTTGGAGCAATAAAAAGTTTGGGTGCTTGGGGAGGAGATTTTGTGTTAGTAACAGGTAATACGTCAACACCAACATATTTTAAAAATAAAGGATTTGAAACAATTCTTACATATCAAGAAATGGTTTTATAATAAAGATTTTAGGTCTCGACTGCGCTCGATCTGACAACTAAAGATTTAAATGTCTCCTCGAGCGCAGTCGAGAGGTTTTATACAAGTTATACGAAATGAGTAAAGTAGTAATTATTGGAGGAGGAGCAGCAGGATATTTTACAGCAATAAATGCCAAAGAAAATAATCCGGATTTAGATATTATCATCCTTGAAAAAGGAAAAGATGTTTTGCAGAAAGTAAAAATTTCTGGAGGTGGAAGATGTAATGTTACACATGCGTGTTTTGTACCAAAAGAATTAACCGAATTTTATCCTAGAGGAAAAAAAGAATTGCTAGGACCTTTTCATCAATTTATGACCGGAGATACTTTTGAGTGGTTTGAAGAAAGAGGAGTACCTTTAAAAATAGAAGAAGATAATCGTGTTTTTCCAGAAGCTAATACTAGTCAAGCAATTATAGATTGTTTTTTAAATGCTGTTGATAAGTTAAATATAAAAGTATTAACAAATTGTGGTGTAAATTCTGTTTATCAACAAGATAATAAATGGGTTATAAACACAAAAGAACAAAATTTTGAAGCAGATAAAGTTGTAATTGCAGCAGGTAGTTCTAAAAAAGTGTGGGAAATGTGTAAAACATTAAATCATACAATTATAGAACCTGTGCCGTCTTTATTTACTTTTAATATTAATGATAAAAGGTTGGTAGATTTGTTAGGTACTTCTGTTCCAGATGCTACGGTTTCTATTTCTGGAACAAAATTAGAAGCATCTGGGCCTTTACTAATTACACATTGGGGAATGAGTGGACCAGCAGTTTTAAAATTATCCGCCTTTGGCGCAAGAATTTTAGCCGATAAAAATTACCAATATAATGTAGAAGTAAATTGGTTGTCTAGACCAACAGATAAGGTTTTAAATGTTCTTTTAAATTTAAAAAAGAAAGAACCAAGAAAAACGGTTGTTTTAAAATCTCCATTTTCTGAGATTTCTAAAAGATTGTGGGAACGTTTTGTTATTGCTTCAGAAATAAATAAAACACAAAATTGGGCAGATTTAAACAATAAACAATTAGAAAATTTAGCAAATCAACTAACAAAAGGAATTTTTAACGCAAACGGAAGAACCACTTTTAAAGATGAATTTGTAACTGCTGGCGGAATAGATTTAAAAGAAATTAATTTTAAACGTTTTGAAAGTAAGAAGCATCAAAATTTATTTTTTGTTGGGGAAGTTTTAAATATTGATGCTGTTACTGGAGGTTTTAATTTTCAAAATGCATGGACAAGTGGTTTTATTTGTGCGAAATCTTTAGCAGAATAACTAGATTTGGTAAAACTGTTAATTCGAGTGAATTTAAAAATGAAAGTTTTTAAATTTGTATTGAGAATAAGTTTTACGTTATGAAAGTTTTCGATAGAATTTTGATAAAAAAAAATGAAATCACTAGAACTGACAAACCAAAAATTAACTACTAACAACTAATTATAATGGCAAGAACAGAATCAAACGAATTTGCAGTTGGTACAAAAGCACCAGATTTTACTTTAATAAATACAGTAGATAACTCTTTAGTTACTTTACAAGAAGCAAAAGGAGAAAAAGGAACAGTAATTATGTTTATCTGCAATCACTGTCCGTTTGTAATTCATGTAAATGAAGAATTAGTAAAAATGGCTAATGAATATCAGCAAAAAGGAATTGGTTTTATTGCAATAAGTTCTAATGATGTAGAGAATTACCCACAAGACTCACCAGAGTTAATGAAAGAGTTAGCTAAAACAGAAAAATATCCTTTTCCTTATTTATATGATGAAACTCAAGAAGTAGCAAAAGCTTATGATGCTGCTTGTACACCTGATTTTTATGTTTTTGATGCAGGATTAAAAGCTGTTTATCATGGGCAATTAGATGATTCTAGACCTGGAAATGGAAAACCCGTTACAGGAAAAGATTTAAGGTCTTCTATGGATAATTTATTAGAAAATAAATCCATCATAGAAAGCCAAAAGCCAAGTATGGGGTGTGGTATTAAATGGAAATAATATTTTTCTTACTTATTTATTAAAAGATTATTTTTTAGAGGAAATTACTATTATGCTAAATGATAATCTTAAAAAGACGATATAATTTAGAGATTATTAGCGTCTAATTTTGTCATTTTTAACCATAATTTGGTTATTTCATTTTGTTTTTTTAGAAAAAAAATAAGATATATTCTTTGCTATGCATTTTTTTTTAGAAAAAAAATGCTTTTTTAGGGTGACTTATTTAAAATAATAAGTTCTTTTGTTTTTGTTGTTTTAAAAATAAAACAGCATTATTTTTTGTTTTTTTTGTTTTTAGGAGGGTAAAATTATTGATTACATATTTTAAAGGAGAATTTGACTAAAATTACGGTAATTAACTGTTAATAAGTATGTTAAATTTTTTAGAAATAGATTTTAAAAAGTATTGCTTTATTAGATTAAATACCTTTAATTTGTAACGCAAACATTTAATTATCAAATAAATTGACTAATATTTTATGTTGGGAATTAACCGAAAAGCCAACTAAATTTTGAAGTAGGTAACGAACCCTAAACCATAAACAAAATGAAAATGAAAACAACAAAAATTTTAAAATTAACATTAGCACTAATGGTATCAGCAACTTTATTTACAAGTTGTGAAGAGTCTTCAGAAAACTGTAATTGTACACAAGAAACTGTAAATACAGAAACAGGAACTATAGTGCAAACTTCTGATAATACATTTCCTAGCTTACCAGGAGCTGTATGTGATTATGCTAACACTATTGTAGAAACAACTGTAGAGGGTGTTCTTTATGAAGTTACTACAACTTGTACAGGAACAACTGCTCCTGCAACTACAGACTAATTTATAGTAGTTTAAAAGATCTAACAAAAAAAACCAGCTTTGATAAGATAAGCTGGTTTTTTGTTTTTATGCAGTTTTTTAATTGTTTATTGCATTTTTTGAAGATTAGCTAACTCTAAATTAGTAAGTTCTCTCCACCTACCTCTTGGTAAGTTTTTCTTAGTTAATTCTGCAAAGATAACTCTATCTAATTTATTTACTTTATAACCAACATGTTCAAAAATCTTACGTACAATTCTGTTTCTACCAGAGTGTATCTCAATTCCTATTTCTGTTTTTGGTTGCCCGTCTACATAAGAAACTGCATCAATAAATACTTTTCTGCCTTCAATTATTACTTCTCCTCTTAACTTTTCTAAATCTTTTAAATCTAGTTTTCTGTCTAGAGAAGCATGATATAATTTACGTACATTGTGTTTTGGATGTGTTAATTTTTTTGCTAGATCACCATCATTTGTAAATAATAATAAACCTGTAGTGTTTCTATCTAAACGTCCAACAGGGTAAATTCTTTCTTTTGATGCATTAGCAACCAATTCCATTACTGTTTTTCTACCTCTATCATCATCCATAGTGGTAATGTAGTTTTTAGGTTTATTCAGTAAAATGTATTTTTTTTGCTCAGGAGAAATAGAAGTTCCATCAAAACGTACAACATCAGTAGGTTGTACTTTGTAGCCCATTTCTGTTACTAATTTTCCGTTAACTTCTACACTACCATGTTCTATATATGTATCTGCTTCTCTTCGAGAACATACACCAGAATTTGCAATATATTTGTTTAAACGGATTCCTGATGATTCATCAGATTTTTGAGTTTCTTTAATTTTAGTAAAAGTTTTTTTAGGACTCTTTCTAGCTAAAGGTTTACTTTTTCTGCTTAAAGGAGTGTTTCTTTTACCTTCTTGTCGTCCTCTCGACGAGTTTTTATTTGATTTCATTACTTAAAATTTTTGCAAAAATAAGCATAAAAAAGTTTAATTCAATCGGTCTATCACTTTTTCTACAATAAGTGATGTATCAATAAAAACTAAAGACAAAACACCAATTAAAAGTAAGATTTTCAAAATGTTATGCATTAAAATATATTGTTTTACTCTTGTAGATTTCCAGAGATAAAATCCTAAGAAAATTAAGACTATAAAAGCAAAATAAAAGTAAAATCTCATATAACTTAAAGCAGGATAACTGAATAAAATTACAACAGGAAAAACAGTTAATATTAATAAAAAAATAGATAATTGCTTTGTTTTTTTTTCTCCATAAACTACAGGAAAAGTGTCATAATCATTTACAATAGCTCCTTTCATGTTCTGTAAATCCTTAATTAGCTCTCTAACCATTAATACAAGAAATAGAAAGATAGCATGAACAAAAATTATTTTCGAAAAGTTTTTAAAATATATGAAAACAGCAAAAAAAGGTAAGATTGTAAGTATAGTTGCAGAAACTAAGCCTGTAAAAGCGTACTTTTTAAGCTTGTGGGAATAAAACCAAATCCCGAAGATATAAATTGCAAAAAATAAGGCTGCTTTTAAGGAAATTAAATAACCAAAAACAAATCCTAAAAAGTTTAAAGTAAAATACAATTTTAATTTTGTAGATTGTTTTACATAATTATCTATACCCGTTTTTAAAGGTCTGTTAATTCTATCAACCTTTGCATCATAAAAATTATTAATAATGTAGCCAGAAGCAATTACACAAATACTTGCTAAAACTATATAGAACAAATCTCTATCTAAAATTATATTTCTTGCAGAGCTTTGTGGAGAGAAAATAAAAATAGCTGCTAAATACTGCGCTAAAACTAAAACTAAAATATTATACCCTCTTATTACAGAAAGTATGCTGAAAAATTTAAAAATAAACCTTTTTATTTTAAAATTTATCATATAATTTAGAATCTATAAACTAATTCTAATTTATAGTTTTTAAGACTTTTTTGAGCTTTAGCATAATCTTCTGTAAAACCTAAAATATAACCACCTCCGCCAGAACCGCAAAGTTTTAAGTAATATTCGTTGGTAATAATTCCGTTTTCCCAAACTTTATGAAAAGCAGTAGGAATCATTGGTTTAAAGTTCTTTAAAACAATTTTAGATAAAGATTTTACATTGCTAAATAAAGATTTTACATTACCATGTAAAAAATCTTCTATACAAGCATCTGTTGTAGTAGCAAACTCTTCACTAATCATTTTTCTAAAACCTTCGTTTTTCATCTTATTCATAAAGATGTTTACCATTGGCTCTGTTTCTCCTATTTGCTCAGAATCTAATAAGAAAACAGCACCTTTTCCTTCTTTTTGAGAAGGAATACCAGCTGGTTCTACATTATCTTTAGAGTTTATTAAGATTGGTAAGCTTAAATAACTGTTTAGAGGGTCTAAACCAGAACTTTTACCATGAAAAAAAGATTCCATTAAAGAAAAAATTTCCTTTAATTTTAATAATTTTTCTCTAGTTAAGTTTTCTAAAACTGTAATCTTATCTAAAGCATATTTATCATAGATAGAAGCAACTAGAGCACCAGAACTACCAACACCGTAACCTTGCGGAATAGAAGAATCAAAGTACATTCCGTTATCAATATCGTTTTTAAAACCCTCTAAATTAAAGGAAACTAAATTTGTTTTTAAAGATTTTAAATGTTGATAAAAGCGTTCTAAATTTTCATTAGAAATTTTAGGTTTGCCTGTTAAATTTGATGAAGTTTTTAAAGCACCTCTGTAAGCGTTAAACGGAATTGCTAAACCTTTAGAATCTTTAATAATTCCGTATTCTCCAAAAAGAAGAATTTTAGCGTAAAATAATGGTCCTTTCATTTTTCTTTTTTATAGTATTACAAAAGTATAAAAAATATGTTAAAAGTTTGATTTAAAAATTTTTATAAAAAGTTTTCCAAACACCTACTTTTTCTCCTTTATCATATTTTCCTTTTTCTCTAATTTTTCCTTTTTTATCGTACGTTTTCCAAACACCTTCCTCTAAACCATTATTATATCTTCCTTGTACTTTAATTTCTCCTGTTTCATAAAATTCAGAAAAAGCACCCATTTCTTTTCCGTTTACAAGCTTTAGTTTTCTAAAAACTTTACCACTTTTGTAATAAAATGTAACACTTTCTTTGTTTTTAGAAACCACTTTATAATAAATCGCTTTTGCTTTTTGTGTTTCTTTTAAAGCAGCATTAAGCCATGTAGTTTTTTGTGCAGAAATAGTGATAGAAAAAAAGAAAATAAATAAAATTATAAATTTGTTAAAAATTTTCATTTTTGATAAAAATTAAAAGAGAAAATTAGATTTTTTTTGCTCCAAAGCCCACACTATCACAAATATACTGATTTTTCTGACAGAATTTAGCCAACTTATTTTCTATAAAATAATTTACAGCTTCTTTTTCTGCTTCTGGATACAAAACATGCACATTTGCACCAGCATCTAACGTAAAACAAATATTACTGTTATTTTCTTCGCGATATTCCCAAATCTTATTGATAATTTCTAACGTGTTTGGTTTCATTAAAATAAAATACGGATTGCTTGTTAACATCATAGCGTGTAGTGTTAAAGCTTCACTTTCTACCAAATTAACAAATGCTTTTAAATCTCCATTTTGAAGAATTGAAGACATTTTTCCTAAATTTTCATTGGCTTGTTTAAAACGATTTTCTGCATACGGATGATTGTGCATTAAGTTATGACCAACGGTACTAGAAACTTGTTTTTCTCCTTTATCAACCAATAAAATTGCATCTTGATAATTGTTAAAAACCGAATGTACTTTATAAGGAAATTGTACTCCAAATAAATCTGAGCTTCCTTCTATTTCTGGATGATTTCCCCAAACAACTAAAGGACCTTCTATACTTCTACTTGCACTTCCAGATCCTAAACGCGCTAAAAAAGAAGCTTTTTTATTAATTTCTTCTGATGATAAATCTGGATTTAATACAGACTCTAAACTCATTAAACACCTAGCTATAGCACTTAATCCGCTTGCAGAAGAAGCAATTCCGCTAGAATGAGGAAAAGAGTTTTCTGAATTAATAATCATTTTATATTCAAAAATATATGGACAATATGTTTGTATTCTTGTAAAAAAATCAGCAATTTTTGGCTTAAACTCTTCTTTTTGTTGTCCTTCAAAAAACAAATCGAAATCTACAGTTTCAGACTTTTCTTTTTTCTGAAACTCTATAGTAGTGATTGTATGGCAATTGTTTAATGTAAAACTAATAGAAGCGTTTTTTGGTATTTGAGGATTGCTTTTTCCCCAATATTTTACCAAAGCAATATTACTTGGTGTTTGCCACGTAAAAGTTGCTTTTTCTATTGATTTTTCTACCGATTTTGCAATAAATTGTGATGTATTCAAAGTATTAAATTTGCCTCAAAGATAAAACTATTTCATTTAAATATCCGTTAACTTTTTAAGCACGTTTTCTTTATAAGTTCTACTTATAGTAATTGCTTTTTTGCCAATTTCTAATAATTCGTTGGTGTAAGAATCTACTTTGTTTAAATTTACGATATAAGATCTATGAATTCTTAAAAATTGTTGAGAAGGTAATTTCATTTCTATATTAGAAATGGTTTCTCTTGTAACTAAAACTTTTTCTGTTGTATAAATTTTTATATAATCAGATAGGCTTTCTACATACAGTATTTCATCAAATACTACTTTTACCATTTTACGCTCTGATCTTACAAAAATGTAGTTATTTTTTAAAGAAGTTTCTACAGTTTTTACTTTTTTAGAAACGGTAGTTTGTGTTTCAAAAAATTTATTAACAGATTGTAAAAAACGATCAAAAGCAATTGGTTTTAACAGATAATCTACTGCTTGCAAATCAAAACCATCAATAGCATATTCTCTGTATGCGGTAGTAAAAATAATTTTAGATTTTTTATTGATAGATTTTGCTAAAGACAACCCAGAAACATCTGGCATATTAATATCTAAAAAGAATAAATCTATGCTTGCAGAATTTACTATTTCAAAAGCTTCCATGGCATTTTTGCAACTTTTAACCAAGTTTAAATTAGGTATTTTAGCAACATAAGTTTCTAAAATTTTTCTTGCAACAGGCTCGTCATCAACAATAACACAATTTATTTGATTCATTTTTATAATTTAAAACTCAATTTTTAAACTTACTTTAAAAGTATCATTTTTATCAATTATAGCTAATTGATGCTTTTTAGGATACAACATTTCTAATCTCTTTTTTATGTTTTCTAATCCAATTCCGGTTGTTGCCTCATCTTTTATTATTGATGAATTTTCTACTTCAAAAAACAAAAAATTTTCATCAATTTTTAGCTGAATATCAACAGTTAAAACTCCATTAATTAAAACTCCGTGTTTAAAACTATTTTCTACAAACGGAATTAACAACATTGGCGGAATTTGAAAAGTATTACCTATATTTTCTTTTTTAAAATTAACTTTTAAAGTATCGTGAAAGCGCATTTTTTCTAAAGAAATATAATCTTCTAAATGATTTATTTCTTCTGTTAAAAACACTTTTGGTTTTTCTACTTGATATAAAATATAATCTAACAAATTAGATAATTTTAAAATCATTTCTGGAGCTTCATCTGCTTTAGCAATTGCAAAACCATAAATTGTGTTTAAGGAATTAAATAGAAAATGTGGGTGAATTTGCATTTTTAAAAACTTTAATTCTTGCTCTTTTAGTTGTAGTTGTGTTTCTAAAAACTTGTTTTTTAAATCTTCTGTTTTAACCTGTGCTAAATAATTATAACCAATTAACCCAATTACTATTATAAATAAAACCACCATATAAACTCCTAAAATTATAAAAGGTAAGCTTTTGGTTAAAGGAATTACAGATTGATTACCTGTGTTTTCTAATAATATAAAACCATATAATATTGATAAAATTAAAAAACATGTAGCAATTATAAATGTGTAAATACTATATAAAACAAATAAAAAATATTTTTTATTTTGAAGATAATTGGGGATTAAGTAATACAAAAAGAAATAAGAAACAATAATTGTTGTTGGCATTAAAAATGCCGAAAATTCATTTACATATTTTATATTGTTACTACCATATCCTAAAAAATAGGTATAAAAAAAATACACTGCAACCCAGAAAAAAGTATGCAATACTGTTTTTAAAATAAACTTAATAAAAGGATGTATATTTTTCATTAAAGTACAATATCCTATTTTTTATGATAACAGATATATTTTTACGGCGAAATTCATAAAAAAGTGGTTATTCTACCAAAATAGTTCATTTTTGTAGAAAGCAGTAATAATTTTGTAGTTTAGAGCTTAACACACTTAGAACATCATTTTTTTAATTATTAAAAGTTACTTTAAAATACTTTTGAAAAATATAAATCTTAAAAAATAACTCATTATGAAATTATTACCTTTAAATCTTTTAAATGATGGTGGCCCGTTATTTATGTACACAACATTAGTTGCACTTCTTATTTGTATTCTTTTAATAATTAAAACGCTCTTAAAAGGAGATAAAAATGAAAAATCTTTAAAACTAATAAAATCAATCAGTTTGTTTGCTTTGGTTTGGGGTTTTTTAGGAATGATGATTGGTTTAATTGGAGCTTTTGATGCAATTTCTGTATCTAAAGGAATTTCTCATAACGTATTAGCAACTGGTTTAAAAATAGCTTTACTTTCTCCTGCTTTTGGGGCAGTAACTTTTTTAATTGCAAGGCTTGGCATTATCGGACTTATTTTAAGAGAAAAATAGAACGTAACTTATTTTAAACATTACAAAACACCCATTTCATTAATTAAGAAATGGGTATTTTTGTTTTATGAACAAGCAAAAAGTATTTTTACTTTTAAATGGTAAACCGCCTAAAAAACTTCCAGAACTTTCTGGTTACACTGTTATTTGTGCAACAGATGGCGCTTATCAATATTTAAAAAAACATAAAATTAAACCCAATTTTATTAGTGGTGATTTTGATTCTTTAGAAAATTTACCAAAAGATATTGAGGTAATTCATACACCAAATCAAAACTTTACAGATTTTGATAAGATTTTAAAAATATTGTTTGATAAGGGTTTTACAAATATTGATGTTTATGGAGGAAGCGGAAAAGAACAAGATCATTTTCTAGGTAATTTACACACTACAATTCATTGGCAAAACAAATTGAATCTTACTTTTTTTGATGAATACAGTCGTTATTTTTTAGCAGATAAAAGCATTGAAATTAATAACTGTAAAGGCAAAATAGTTTCTTTAGTTCCTTTTCATATTGCTACAAATATTACAACAGAAGGTTTGCAATATACTTTAAATAATGAAGATTTAACTTTAGGAAAAAGAATTGGAACCAGAAACAAAGCTATTACTAATAAAGTGAAAATTACTTTTAAAACGGGCAATTTGTTTATTTTTATCAACCATTAAAAACAGAAAAATTGAGTAGAAAAATAAAATTATTGTGGGATTTTAGAGGTCCGGATGCAAAAGAAACTGCAAAACATCATACCATACATTTAAAAGAATTTGCAACATTAGAAAACTTAACTTTCTTTGAAATCGATATTCAAGAAAAAAACCCGATGTTATTTGCTGCTTTTATAACTGTAGATGAAAAGGATATGAAAATTTACAAAGATGCATTAAAACCTCATAGAGGGGAAATTGCTTAGATTGTTGCTATAAAATGTTAACGTATTTTTTTAAATGATTCTATTTTAAAAAAACTAAATTTGCAACTTCTATTTTTTAGAAAAAATAATGAAACAGAAGCATCAAATATTTAAAGCATTTTTACTCATTGCAATTTATTGTTTTGGGTTAGGTCTTTCTGCAAAAACGTTGCCTTATTTAGGTGAGCAAAACGTTGTTGAAAACCAGGAAAATGTAAAATATTTAATTACTTCTTCTAAAGTTCTTTATACACATACTCAACAAGCAGAAAATTCTGTTAGTGAGTTGTTAGAGTATTTTACACCTAATTTTTTATTCGCTCCTAGCGATATTCTGGCTACTTCTTATTTAAACAAATTACTGTTTAATGCTAAGTACAAACAGTACATTAACCAATTAGATAACACACGGATTAAATATAGAAAATCTGATATTATCTTTCCTTTTCATAATTTTTGGTAATATTTTCTTCATACTAAAGGCTATTAAACAATAGCTATTAACTTATTAATATGTTGCGGTTTACCGTTTCATACAGAAATTATTATATCAAAATTTAAAACAATAAAAATGAATTTAGGAACAATTATTATAGGTTTAGTGTGTATTGTAATATGTACATTACCTTTTGTATTAACAAGCAGAAACAAAAAGAAAAAAGAAAAACAATTATTAAATGCTCTTACAGATTTTGCAAAACAAAACAATTCAGAAATAACTAAACATGAAGTGAATCAGTATTTTGCAATCGGCTTAGATGAATCTAAAAAAACAATTTCCTTTTTGCGTAAAGCTAGAGAAAGCAATAAATTTTTATTTGTAGATCTTAATTCGGTAAAAAAATGTGAAATAAATAACATTAATAAGACATTAAATAATAACGAAAAAATTATAGATAAGTTAAATTTAAATCTTAGTGCTTTTAATAAAAAAGAACCTAATATTACTTTAGAATTCTTTAATGCTGATGTTAGTTTTCAATTGGCAAATGAATACGATTCTTTAGAAAGATGGAACACAATTATCAATAATATTCTTGCAGAAACTAGAGTTGGTAAAGTTGCCTAATAAATAACAATGAATCTTATTCTCTTTTTTTGCAGAGTAAGATTCATTGTTGTTTTTTTGATTATTTTTATTTTTTACATTTCTAAAAACACCTTATTAATTTAAAAGATAATAAGGAACGTTAAAAATTAGAAATATTAAATTAATATTTACAAAGTAATTTTAATAAGCAATGCATACTTTTTTATTTAACCACATAGCGCTTTCTGTAAAAGATGTAGATAAATCTATCAATTTTTACCAAACTGTTTTCCAATTTGAAGAAATTAAAAATACTGCATCTAACTCTAAAACCAGATGGTTGTCTATTGGAGAAGGAAAACAGTTGCATCTTATTCCTCGTCCTGATTTTGAAATCAAAACAAATAAAGCTGTTCATTTTGCGGTATCTACAATTAATATAGATGCATTTGTAAAACATTTATTAGAATTAAAAATTGATTATTCTGATTGGATTGGCTCTAAAAACAAAGATTATATTAGAAAAGACGGTATTAAACAAGTCTATTTTCAAGATCCTGATAATTATTGGATTGAAGTAAATAATGATTTTTAGTTAAGATAAATAAGTTTCGTTGGCTTTTTGTAAAAAACTTGAGAGATTTTATCGGTTTGCATTTTTTAACTTTAATGTTTTAAAGCATCAGTAAAGCTTATATAATAAGTTATATTTAGTTAATATTCTAAAAAGAAAAAACCCTATAAACATTACGTTTATAGGGTTTTAAGTGGTACCTCCAGGAATCGAACCAGGGACACAAGGATTTTCAGTCCTTTGCTCTACCAACTGAGCTAAGGTACCATTGCCTTAGCGGTTGCAAATATACATCCTTTTTTAATATCTGCAAGTAAAATTTTAAAAAATGTATTGTATTTTTGAATTTATAAAAGAAAGAAAAATGAATTTAATAATTGATATTGGTAATACAAGAATTAAAGTGGCTGTTTTTGAGAAAGATAGCTTGTTGGAGGTTGTTGTGTGCGATAAAAAAAATATTTTGTTAGAAGTGAAAAATATTTTAAAAAAATATTCAATATCAAACGGAATCATGTCTAATGTTGCTACAATTTCAGAAAATCAACTTAAAGAATTGCAAAATTTAATTCCGATTAAGATAATTTCTTCTTCCACAAAACTTCCTTTTAAGAATTTGTATAAAACACCCAAAACTTTAGGAGTAGATAGAATTGCTTTAATAATGGCTGCTGTAAATAAATACAACAATAATAATGTGTTAATAATAGATGCAGGAACATGCATTACTTTCGATTTTATAAATAAGGAAAGAGAATATTTAGGTGGTGCAATATCTCCTGGTATTAATATGAGGTTTAATGCACTAAATCATTTTACGGCAAAATTACCTCTTTTAGAAAAAGAAGAGGTAAGTAATTTTATAGGTAATAGTACTAAAGATTGTATGAATTCTGGCGTGGTAAATGGAGTGATTCAAGAAATTGATGGAGTTATTAATCAATATAAAAAAAAATATTCCCAATTAAAAATTGTTTTAACTGGTGGAGATACAAAATTCTTGTTAAAACAATTAAAAAGTAGCATATTTGCTGATCAAAATTTTTTATTAAACGGATTAAATGAAATTTTGAATTACAGTTTAAAGAAATAATTTTATCCTCTTTTAGTAAAAAAAAGTTTGTCAAATAGTTAAAAACGAATTGTTTTTTTTATTAGAGTCTATATTTATATAATATGTTTTATTCTTTTATATAGGTTCAATTAAAATAATTTTTTCTGTAAATTATTAATTTGGCACATCTTTTGGTTTAGATTTAGCGATGAAGCAATTATTTTTGAAGATATATGATTATTGTTAAAAATTAATATCTAATAATAATTTAAGACTATAAAATTATTTTAATTTTAGATTAAGTTTATCTTTGACAGATGTAAATTGTTTTCAATAGAGAAAAGTAAATTAACACAAAACTAATAAAATGAAGAAAATTACGTTTTTACTAGCTGCATTATTGTTTATAATGACAGCAAAAACAAATGCTCAGGATGATGCAAACAGGGAATGTGCAATAAAGTACAATCTTTTTTTAGGTGATTTTAAATCTAAAAAGTATGAAGAAGCTTATACGAATTGGATTTATTTAATGGATAACTGTAAAGATTTATCAGTAAATGTTTACAAATATGGTTCTACTTTAGCAGAAGATGTAAGAAAAGATCCTGCTTTAGCAAAAAGAGTTTATGAGCAAAGATTAGAGTTTTTTCCAAATCAAAACCCTGCAAAAGTACACAGTGATTACGCAACTTATTTAGCAGATAATAAATTATCAACAGAAGATGAAATTTTTACTATTTTAGAAAAAGGATATAGTATAGATCCAACTAAAATGGGAGTTAAAAATTTATACAAATATTTTCAAGGAGTAACCGATAGAAATAAAGACACAGATCCTCAAAAAGTTTTTGATACTTATGATGATGTATTAGAAAATGTAAATAAAAAATTAGAAGGATATGCAGTACAATTAAAAAAATTATCTGTAGATTCTGTTGCTAATAAAAAGAAAATACATGCTTATTCTACAAACTCTAGAGCATTAGGTACTGTAGAAAGTGGGTTAGACGCAATTGTTTCTGATATTGCAACTTGTGAGAGATTGATACCTTTATATAAAAGAAATTTTGAAGCACACAAATCTGATGCTATTTGGTTAAAAAGAGCAGTTTCTAGATTGTTTAACAAAGAATGTCAAGAAGATCCTTTGTATCAAGAGTTAGTTAGAGCTTATGCAGAAGCTTCTCCATCTCCAGAAGCATATTCATTCTTAGCAAGTGTGTTAGAAGATGCAGGTGATAATGCAGGAGCTGATGAAATGAGACAAAAGTCATTTGATTTAGAAACAGACCCATTAAAGAAGTCTAAGTATAAATTAAAATTCGCTCAATCTGCAAAGTCTAAAGGACAATTTAGTAAAGCTAGATCTTTAGCTAGAGAGGCTATTAGTCTTAACCCTAACTCTGGTAGAGCTTATTTATTTATTGCTAATTTATATGCATCAAGTGCTAATAATTGTGGTACAAATGAGTTCGAAAAAAGAATGGTTTATGTTGCAGCTTTAAATAAAGCACAAAGAGCAGCATCTGTAGATCCTAGTATCTCTGCAGTAGCAGGAAAATATATAAGAAGTTATAGAGGTAATGTACCTAGTCAAAAAGTAATTTTTACAGCAGGTGTTAATCCAGGTAGTAGTTATGCTATTAAATGTTGGATTGGAGAAACTGTAAAAGTTCCATCAAAATAATTTTTTGAAAAAAATAAATAAAATATTAAAAAAAAGCATTGCTGTACTATGTGTTACAGTAGTGCTTTTTTCTTGTTCTAATAGTACTAAAGAGGTTAGAGACTTTTTAGTTTCTAAAAACTTACCTATAGGTATTTCTAAAAATGCTTATCATGTTTATAAGGATTCTGGAAGAATAACTTCTAAAATAATAACACCATTAATGTATGATTTTAGTAATAGAAGTGAACATCCTTATAGTGAGTTTCCAGAAGGAATAAAAATTATAAATATAGAAGGGAAAGATTCTGTAACTATAATAGGTGACTATGCTTTATCTTATTCTAAAACTTTAATTTCTGAAATAGAAGGCAATGTGGTTGTAATTAATCATACTGATAAATCTAAACTAGAAACAGATCAATTATTCTGGGACCAAAATACAAATTATTTCTTTTCAGAAAAACCATTTACATTAACAACATTAAAAGATACTATTTATGGTGTAGGTTTTGAGTGTAAAGAGGATTTAAGTAAACATTTAGCAAAAAAAGCAACCGGAAGGTTAGAAACATCAGAAGAGTTTAAGGATGAATAAAATTTGGAAATTTTTTCAATACGGTTACTTAATAGTAGCTGTTATTTGTTTAATAGAAGGCATTATTAGAATCAGTTCTGGTTCTGAGAAGGAAAAAGGATATTTATTTATTGGTGCTTCTATTTTTATTACTTTAGTTTTTTTCTTTAAAAGACATTTTAGAAAAAAAGTAGAAAAAAGAAATAATTTAAATAAATAGTTTTGTAAATTTCTTAATGGAAGTTGAAGTCATAATTATATTTATATCAATAATCCTTTCTGCATTCTTTTCAGGAATGGAGATTGCATTTGTCTCTGCAAATAAACTTCATATAGAATTAGAGAAAAAACGAGAAGGATTTATACCAGAAATACTTAATAAAATAACCCAAAAATCATCAAAATTTATTACTACCATGTTGGTTGGTAATAATATATCATTAGTAATTTATAGTTATTACATGGGTATATTTTTGGCAAGAATGTTCCCTTTAGATAGTTTTAATGATTTTTCTATTCTACTTATTCAAACAATCATTTCAACAATAGTAATTCTAATTACAGCAGAGTTTTTACCAAAAGCTATTTTTAGAATTTATGCAAATGAAGTACTTAAAATATTTGCAGTACCAGCATATGTTTTTTATGTACTTTTTCACTTTATATCAGAATCTATAACTTTTATATCAGATTTTTTTCTTCGTGTTTTCTTTAAAACTGATGCAGAAGAAGAACAAACTGAGTTTAGTAAAGAAGAATTAGGTTACTATATTACCGAGCAATTAGAAACTGGTAATGATGATGACGATGTAGATTCAGAAATCCAAATTTTTCAAAATGCACTAGATTTCCACAATGTAAAAGCTAGAGAGGTTATGGTGCCAAGAACAGAAATACAAGCTGTAGAACTGCATGAAGAGGTTTCTAATTTAAAAAACACATTTATAAAAACAGGTTTGTCTAAAGTGTTGGTGTATAAAATATCTTTAGATGATACAATTGGTTATGTAAATGCATTTGAATTATTTAAAAAGCCAAAGACCATTAAATCTATATTATTGCCTGTAGAAATTGTGCCGGAATCTATGTTGATAAACGATATTTTAAACATTTTAATCAAAAAAAGAAAAAGTGTTGCTATTGTTGTTGATGAATACGGAGGAACTTCTGGTATGATAACCGTAGAAGATATTGTAGAAGAACTTTTTGGAGAAATAGAAGATGAGCATGATACTCAAGAATTTTTAGAGAAAAAAATATCTGAAAATGAGTTTAATTTTTCTGCAAGATTAGAAGTAGATTATCTAAATGAAGAATATAATTTAGAGATACCAAAATCAGAAGCATATGAAACTTTAGGAGGATTTATTATAGATTATACAGAAAATATACCAGAAAAAGGTGAAGTTTTAGAAGTAGAAGGTTTTCAGATTAAAATATTAAAAATGAGTAGTGCTAAAATAGAAGAAGTACACTTAAAAATTGTTACAGAAGAAGACTAGTATTAACACATTCATATACAACAATAACGGCAGTTTAGAGGCAACTGTTAATAAGTAAAAAATCGGTTGCAATATTAAATCCCTAGTCGTATATTCGCCACCTGAAATTAAATAAATTACGTATGGCAATTTTATCAAAAATTAGAGAACGTTCGATGTTCTTAATCATTATAATTGGTTTAGCACTTTTTGCATTTGTATTAGATCCATCTACTTTAGGTGATTTTTTCAACTCAAGTAAAGTAAATGAAGTAGGAGAAATTAATGGAGAGTCTGTTTCTAGACAAGAGTTTTCTACAGCTTTAGAAGCATATAAACAACAAACAGGTAATACTGTAACAGAAATGCAAGCAGCAAAAACTGTTTGGGATAATATTGTTAGACAAAAAATTTACGAAAACCAATTATCTGAAGCAGGTATTACTGTAGGAGAAGCAGATGTTTGGAATGAAGTAATTAGCGCTCCATCTGTAAAAGATAGTCCTCAGTTTCAAACTGAAGGTTTTTTTGATGAATCTAAATTCAAACAATTTTTAGCAGATACAAAAGAAAATAGTCCAGAAATGTGGGCTGCTTGGTCTAATTATATGACTCAGATAAAAGATAATGCTGCAAGAAATACATATAATAGCTTAGTAACAGCTGGTTTGGGAGCTTCTTTAAAAGAAGGAGAGTTTCAATACTTTGCAGATAATACAAAACTAGATGCTAAGTTTGTTTATGTGCCTTATACATCTGTTGCAGATAGTTTAGTGAGTGTATCTAAATCTGAAATTGAAGCTTATATTAAAGATAATTCTTCTAACTTTCAAGTAGAAGAATCTAGAGATATTTCTTATGTGAAATTTGATATAAAACCAACTACAGAAGATGAGAATACAATTAAAGCTGAAGTTGCAGATTTAATTGAAGATTTTAAAGAAACATCTAATGAGGCTAACTTTTTAAGTGAAAATGATTCTGATATAAATTTAGATGATAATTTTAAATTTAAAAACCAAGTAACAAGTACTATCGCTTCACAAATTTTTGAAGGAGCAAAGGGAGATGTTTATGGACCATATAAAGATCAAGGTTATTTTAAAATTTCTAAAATAACAGAAATAGCAAATTTACCGGATTCAGCAAAAGCTAGTCATATTTTAATTCCGTTTTTAGGTGCGCAAAGTTCTGGAGCAGACATAACAAGAACAGACGATGAAGCTAAAGTTTTAGCAGATAGTTTAATGAATGTTGTAAAAAAGAATAAAAATAAATTTGCAGATTTAGCAAAAGAATTTTCTTCAGACAAAGGTTCTTCAGATAAAGGAGGTTTTTATGATTGGTTTGGTTATAACAGAATGACTCCTGCTTTTAGAGATTTTGTTTTTGAAAGTAAAAATGGAGAAATAGGAGTTGTAAAAACACCATTTGGTTACCATGTTATTAAAGTAGATGGTCAGAAAAATGTGCAAAAAGTTGTAAAATTAGCAACATTTGGTAGAGAAATTATTGCATCAGAAACAACAGAAAATGAAGTTTTTCAAAAAGCAGAGCAATTTGCTTTAGAAGTATCTAAAGACAAAAAGTTTTTTGAAAAAGCTAAAGAAAATAAATATACAACAAGACCTGTAGTTGGTATAAAAGTTTTAGATGAAAATGTACCTGGTTTAGGTAACCAAAGACAAATTGTTTCTTGGGCTTTTGGTGGAGATACAAAACCTGGAGATTTTAGACGTTTTGATTTAGAAGGAAGCCATATAGTTACATTTGTAACATCTAAAACAGAAAAGGGATTAATGCCTGCAGCAAAAGCAACAGGTACCGTTAAGCCAATTTTAATAAATCAAAAGAAGGCAAAGATAATTGCAGATAAATTTAATGCAAGTACTCTAGAAGAAATTGCAAAAGAAAACAAAACAAATGTTAGAACTTCTAACGGAATAACTTTAAAAAGCCCTACTTTATCAGGAGCTGGTTCTGAGCCAAAAGTGGTTGGATCAATGTATAATGCAGAACTTAACAAAGTATATAAAAATATAGAAGGAAACAAAGGTGTGTATGCATTTATGCTATTAGCTAAAGAATTACCTACAGCATTGCCTAACTACGAAACAACAAGAAAAACTATTTCTGAAGCTAGAAAAAGAAATACGTTTTCTATGTATGAGGCAATTAAAAAAGCATCAGATATAGAAGATAATAGAGCTAATATGTATGTTAGTAATTAGAGATTAATTCTCTTATAAGAAATTTAAAATCCGTTCATTTTTTGAACGGATTTTTTTGTTTTATTAAAGTGGATAAATTAATTATTGTAAGTAATAGAACTATAATAGGATACTAAAGTAAATAGTGTTCTTTATAATTAGTTGAATTCATTCTGTTAAACGAAATAAACATCATTTATAAAAAAAAACCTTTTTGAGAAATCAAAAAGGTTTTTTAAAAATATTTTAAATTAGTTTATTAATTTTTCATAGAAATTAAAAACTCTTCGTTGTTTCTAGATAATTTAATTCTGTCATTAATAAATTCCATAGCTTCAATAGGGTTCATGTCTGCAAGATATTTACGTAATATCCACATTCTTGATACCGTTTTTTCATCTAATAATAAATCGTCTCTTCTTGTAGATGATTTTATTAAATCAATAGCAGGATAAATTCTTCGGTTAGCAATGTTTCTGTCTAATTGAAGCTCCATATTACCTGTTCCTTTAAATTCTTCAAAGATAACCTCATCCATTTTAGAGCCTGTATCTGTAAGAGCTGTAGCAATAATAGTTAAAGAACCTCCATTTTCAATGTTTCTAGCTGCGCCAAAAAAACGTTTTGGTTTATGTAATGCGTTTGCATCTATACCTCCAGAAAGTATTTTTCCAGATGCAGGAGCTACAGTATTGTAAGCTCTTGCTAAACGAGTAATAGAGTCTAAAAGAATAACAACATCATGTCCACATTCAACCAAACGTTTAGCTTTTTCTAAAACAATGTTTGCAACACGTACATGCTTATCTGCTGGCTCATCAAAAGTAGAAGCAACAACTTCTCCACGTACATTACGTTTCATATCTGTAACTTCTTCCGGACGCTCATCTATTAATAATACAATTTGATACACCTCTGGATGATTAGCAGCAATTGCATTAGCAACATCTTTTAAAAGCATGGTTTTACCTGTTTTGGGTTGCGCTACAATCATACCACGTTGCCCTTTTCCTAAAGGAGAAAATAAATCAATAATTCTAGTAGATAAAGAGCTTCCTTTTTCTGTTAAATTGAATTTTTCTTGAGGAAATAAAGGTGTTAAATGTTCAAAAGAAACACGGTCTCTAACTAAATTAGGGTTCAATCCGTTTATTTTAGAAACTCTGATTAAAGGAAAATATTTTTCGCCTTCTTTTGGAGGACGAACATTACCTCTAACTGTATCTCCTGTTTTTAATCCAAATAGTTTAATTTGAGATTGAGATACATAAATATCGTCTGGAGAAGAAAGGTAATTATAATCAGAAGAACGTAAAAATCCGTAACCATCTGGCATCATTTCTAATACACCTTCACTTTCAATAATTCCATCAAACTCAAAATCTGGATCTTTGTAACGATTATTAGATTTGTTACCAACATTTCTATTCGAATTGTTTTTATCTCTATTCTGATTCGAATTTTTATGTTGTGGTTTATTTGGTTGATTTTTATGCTGCGGTTTGTTTTGTTGAGTTTTATTTTGATTGTTAGCAGCAGGTTTTTGAACCTTTTTATCAACTTTAGCAACAACATTTGTTTTAACATTTGTTGTTGTTTCTTTTTTAGTTTCTGTTTCTTTAGCAACTACCTCTTTAGTGTTAGTTGGTCTTTTACTAGGTGTTCTTTCTGGCTTAGGCTTTTCTGTAGCCTTTGCTGCAGGAGTTTTAGTAGTTGTAGTTTCTGCAGTAGGCTCTGTCGTTGTTTTTGCTTTTGCAGTAGTTGTTTTAGAAACTCTTTTTCTTTTTGGTTTTTCTGTTTTCTGTTTAACTTCAGCTTCAGGGAGAGTAGAAGTTTTTACAGGGTTTGCGGCTTGTGTATCTAATATTTGATAAACTAAATCTAATTTTTTAAGTTGACTTGTTTTAGTAAGACCTATAGATTTTGCAATTACCTGTAAATCAGCAATAGTTTTTGCTTTTAGTTCTGATATTTCGAACATTCGTTATTTATTAAGTTAAAATGTAAACCTTAAAATGTTGTAATAAGATTAATTGTGTTTTTTGGTTTTTATTTATTGTATATAGTACTATACAACAATATTGTGCGGTTTTGTAAGACAAATATATACAATTTTTTTAAGTTTTTCATTTTCTTTTTAAAAAAGAAAACTCTACTTTTGTGTTCCAATTTTTTTTAAATGATTCAAAGAATACAAAGTATATATTTATTATTAGCATCATTAGTTTCTGGTGGTTTAATTTTTGTCTTTGATTTATGGGAAAATTTAAAAGGAAAAGTATATATATTAGATTTATTTTTAAGAGAATCAATTCTTTTAAAAATAGTTCCAGTTTTGTTTTTACTTTCTGCAGTAACTTCTTTAATAGATATATTTTTATTTAAGAAAAGGCAATTGCAGTTTGTAATTGGGCGTTTAGTAATATTGATCAATCTTATTTTATTAGGATTATTAGTTTATGTATCTCTAACTTTACCTGGAGAAGTTTCGATTTCGGAGAAAGGTATTGGGATGTTCTTACCTATTTTAGCTATTTTGCTTGTTGTTTTGGCAAATAAAGCTATTAAAAAGGATGAAGATCTTGTAAAATCTGTAGATAGATTGCGATAAACCTAACATCTTAGTTATATTTAGTGCGAAAAAAAACCGAGAATTTATTTCTCGGTTTTTTATTTTTTAGAAATAATAGATTTATTTTTATTTTTTTAAATAAAGTTTTAAAAATTAAAGGTTTTTTTAAGATGTTGATTGTTAATCATTTGTATTATTTATTTCCTTGGAAAAAGGGACACGTATACCCATAAATGGGTATCTAAATTTCCCTATAAATGGGGATTGTATAGTACTAGAAACTAATCTAAATTTGTAACAAATAATGAAAGATAAAATATACGTTCATGTAGCTGATGATCACAAGATTTTAATTGAAGGGATTATAGCTGTAATAAATACTGACAAAGAAATTGAGATAAGTGGTTATTCTTTAACAGGCAAAGAAGTAGTAGATTGGTTTGATAATAAAAATAATAAAGCCGATGTATTAATATTAGATATTACAATGCCTGTATTAGATGGTTTTGAAGTTTTAAAACATTTTAATAAAAAAGGTATCTTTCTAAATGTTATTATACTATCTAGTTATGATGATATAAAGATAGTACAAGAAATGTTAAAACTTGGCTGTAAAGGATATATTACAAAGAACAATGCAGGAGAGCATATTGTAGATGCTGTAAAGGCAGTTGCAAATGGAGAGCAATATTTTAGTAATGATATTAAAAATATTCTTTTAAAATCTATTACAAGTAAAAATATAGCGGTAGGTGATACTCCTAATAGTTTCTTGATAGATACTTTAACAGAAAGAGAAATAGAAGTATTAAAATTAATTACGAAAGAGTTTAGTTCTACAGAGATTGCAGATGTTTTAAATATAGCAATTAGTACAGTAGAAACATACAGAAAAAAATTATTAAAAAAATTAAATGTAAAAAATTCAGTAGGATTAGCGATGTATGCAGTAAAAAATAATATAGTATAAATTTCCCCCAATTTATAATTTGTTAAAATAAATAATTATTAGTTCCCCCAAACTTATAAACTGCATACACTAGCTAACCTTCGGTTAAATTAATCTTAAACTAATTAAAATGAAAAAATCTAATTTATTAATTACCTTAGTATTATTGCTATCAACCTTTATGTCTTGTTCAGAAGATGAAAATTTAACGTTAGAAGACAATAGTGTTGCTTTTAAAACTTACGAATTAAAAAGAAATGCTAGTGGAGAATACTCTATAGATATAAATGTAGAAGACAATGTTAGTATAGATAAAGTTAAGAACACAACTAATAATACAAATGAATTTTACTTGTCTTCTACTAGCTTGTTAAGTAAAGAACAAGACTATAGTTCAGATTTAATGTTTGATAACGAAAACTTTAAAATAGAATTTATAGTAGAAAATTCAAGAAAAACACCTAGTATATCTATTGTTGATGATAACATATTATATACAGCAAAAACATCAGATGAGTTTCTTAAAGAATATAGTATATCTAAAAATGAAGAAGGTTTATATGATTTAGATTTTACAGTAAGAAACAAAGTGTCTGTAGATTTTATTTACGATGAAGAAACTGATATTTATGAGATTCATTTAGAAGAAACTGAAAAATCACAAGAAAGTAATAGTTATTTTAGAACTTTTGAAAATGAAGGATTGTTACAAATTGATTTTGTTAATCACTCTAGTTATAATGCAAAAAGTGAAATGGAATCATTTACAGAAAGAAAACCAAGAATAATTATTGATGAAGGGGAAGATCTTTAAAAAAGTAATTATATTTCTTTTTATAAGTTTTAGTTTTATAAAAATTAATGCTTTCAATATATTAAAAAAAGAAACCTTAAATTCTAAGGTTTCTTTTTTGTCATATAAAAAAATAGATAGCATTAGTTTAAAAGAGTTTGTGAAAATTGAGAAACTTTATAATGAAAATAACTATCCAGAGGCTTTAAGTAAGGCTCTTAATTTGTTAAAAAATAAATTAAATAATGAAATTAAGTTTAAAACAACTTACTTAATAGCTGAAATTTATAGAAAGAGTAACAATTATTCTAAATCTATAATTTATTACAAAAAATCATTAAAATTAATTTCAATTGATGAGTTAAATTTAACTGATTTTAAAGATAATAGTTCAAAGAATATAAAAGTTATAAATACTTATTTAAAACTTGGAAATAATTATCTGAGGTTAAACAAAAAAGATTCTGCAAAACATTTTTATAATAAGGTATTATTGGATGGTTTTTTAGATGAAAAGTCACTGTCTTATCAAGCAAGTGCATCATCAAATTTATCTGGAATTTATTTGCAGGATTCTTTATATGGTTTAGCAAAAGAATATGCGATGAGTGCTGTTGAAATTCATAAAAGAAGAAATAACAATACTTCTCAAGCCTCAGCTCTTGGAAATTTAGCTAGTATTTATTTAGAATTGAATGATTATAAAACTGCTAAATCTACTTATAAAGAAGCTCTTGATTTAATTAAAAATGAAAATACTGAAAGAGCTTTAAGAGTAAAGGAAGATTTATATTATAATTTAGCATATAATTTATATAAATTAAAAGATTATGAAGCATATACTGTTCAAGAACAATCTTATAACATTAAAGACTCTTTAAGAGATTTAGAAGTAAGAAAAATTATAGAAGAACTAGGTTTTAAACATAATTTTGATTCAAAAAAAGCCTTGTTTGATAGGGAAAAGGAAGTGCAGATTTTAAAAGAGAGAGAAAGAACAATAACAAGTGCTGTTGTAGGTGGATTTCTGTTAATTTTGTTATTAGTTGTAATTGGTTATTCTAGTTATAGACGAAAAAATTTACTATTAGAATTAACTCAGTCTGAGTTATTACAAAATCAAAAGTTAGATAAATTAAAATCTGAAACCCAAGCAAGGGTTTTAGATGCAACTTTAAATGGTAGAGAATCTGAAAGAAAAGAAATTGCAGAAACTTTGCATGATAATGTAAGCGCACTTTTATCATCAGCAAATTTACATTTACAAGCCACAAAAAAACAATTTAACGGTAAAGAGCCTCTAGAAATAATTAAAACAAAAGAAATAATAACAGAAGCCTCTCAAAAAATTAGAGATTTATCTCACACGTTGGTTTCTTCTGTTTTATTAAAATTTGGATTAAATTTTGCGGTTAGAGATATTGCTGAAAAGTATTCTAATTCTGAATTAGTTATTGAAACTAAAATAAAGAATTTAAGAAGATATGATCAAAATTTTGAAATTAAAACGCATAATATTATTCAAGAATTTGTAAATAACATTTTAAAACATAGTAGTGCTAAAAATGCTTCAATTAAACTAAAAGAAAAAAATGATTTATTGATTATAAAAATCTCTGATGATGGAGTTGGTTTTGATAAAACAAAAATAAAATCAAAAGGAGGTTTAGGAATTAATCAAATAGAAGCAAGAATTCATATGATGAAAGGAAAATTAGAAGTGAATTCAGAATTATATGAAGGGACAGATATTTATATAGAACTGCCAGTTCAAGAAAAATTAGAAGTTAACCTCTTTTAGCCAATTCTATAATTTCTAAATTTTTAATTTCTCCGTTAGATAGTTCAAAACGCAACATGGTTCTTACTTTATGAAAACCATGATTTCCTGCAGCACCAGGATTTAGATGTAATAAGTTTAGCTTCTTATCAAACTGTACCTTTAAAATGTGAGAATGGCCAGAAATAAAAATTTTTGGCGGATTTAATTTTATTTCTTCTCTAATTCTTTGATAATATTTGTTAGGATAACCACCAATATGAGTTATCCAAACAGATACATTTTCAACAGAAAATTTTGCATCTAAGGGAAACTCAGCTCTTGCATCAGCATTATCAATATTACCAAAAACGGCGCGTAAAGGTTTTATTTTTTTTATAGTATCTGTAACTTTTAAATCACCAATATCTCCAGCGTGCCAAACTTCATCAGCTTGTTTTACAAATTTTAAAATTTGTTCATCAATAAAACTATGAGTATCAGATAAAAGTAAAATTTTTTTCATTAAAAAAATAGTAAGAAAAGATTAACGTCTATGTTAATTTCAAATGTAATCATAACAAAATAAATTCCGTAATTTTGGTATCTACAAAAACATATTTTTTGAGGTATTTTATAGAGCTTTCTTATAACGGAAAAAATTATCATGGTTGGCAAATTCAACCAGATGCAATATCAGTACAAGAAAAATTAAACATTGCTGTTAGTACTATTTTTCAAGAAAAAATAGAAGTTGTTGGTGCTGGTAGAACAGATACAGGTGTGCACGCATCGCAAATGTTTGCTCACTTTGATTTAGAAAAAGAACTAAAAGGAGATATTCCGCATAAGTTAAATTCTCTTTTACCATCAGATATTGTGGTTTATAATGTATTTGCTGTAGATAAAGAAAAGCATGTGCGTTTTAATGCGATTAGTAGAAGTTATGAGTATAAAATCTGGTTAGGAAGAAACCCTTTTTTATTAGATTTTTCATGGCAAATCTACTCTCAAACGTTAGATGTTGATTTAATGAATGAAGCCGCAAAGTTGTTATTAGAATACACAGATTTTCAATCTTTTTCTAAAGTAAAAACAGATGTTTATACATATAATTGTGATATTACTGAAGCTGTTTGGAAACAAGATGGGCAAGAACTTACTTTTTATATAACCGCAAATCGTTTTTTAAGAAATATGGTAAGGGCAATTGTTGGTACCTTAGTAGACGTTGGTTTGGGTAAGATTACTAAAGAAGATTTTAAAAAAATTATAGAAAGTAAAAATAGAGGTAATGCAGGGCTATCTGTACCTGCAAAAGGATTATTTTTAACTAAAATAAAATATTAGGTTTGGCAGATAAAACAGGAAATGCTTTTGATTTACAGATTTTTTTAAGGCTAATGTCTTTTGCAAAACGCTATAAAATAAATTTTTTTATAGCTGTTTTTTCAACCATTTTATTAGCTTTTGTAGCGCTAATAAACCCTTATTTAATAAAGGAAACTGTAGATAAATACATTACAGAAAAAGATACACAAGGTCTTATCAATAATATTCTAATAATGTTTGGTGTGGTGTTTTTAGAAGTATTACTGCGTTTTTCGTTTATATATTATGCAAATTGGGTTGGGCAACATATTATAAGAGATATTAGAGCAAAAATATTTAGGCATATTTTACAGTTTAAAATGTCTTATTTTGATACAAATTCTGTTGGTAAATTAGTAACAAGAGTAGTTTCTGATATTGAAACAATTGCGGCTTTTTTTAGTAGCGGCGTTTTTACTATTGTAAGTGATATTTTACAAATGTTTGCCATTGCAGCTTTAATGTTTTATTTTAATTGGAAATTGGCTTTAATCGCATTAGCTGTTTTACCTATTTTAATTTATGCAACAAGAGTTTTTCAAAAAGCTATAAAAGCGACATTTCAAGAAGTAAGAAATCAAGTTGCAAACTTAAATGGTTTTGTACAAGAGCGTGTTACAGGAATGAAAATTGTACAACTTTTTAATAGAGAAAAAATTGAGTATAAGAACTTTATGGATATTAATAATAAACATAAAGATGCTCATGTAAAAACCATTTGGTATTTTTCTATTTTCTTTCCAATTGCAGAAATTTTATCTTCAATTGGTATTGGGTTAATTGTGTGGTTTGGTAGCAAACAAATAATTTCAGGAGCTGTTCCAGGACCAGGAACTGTAATGGCATTTGTACAAATGGCGCAAATGATGTTTAGGCCACTACGTCAAATTGCAGATAAATTTAACCAATTACAAATGGGTATTGTATCTGGAGAACGTGTTTTTAAAGTGTTAGATACACAAAGTAGCATTGTTAAAAATGGATCTATAAAAGCAGAAAAATTAAAAGGTGATATTTCTTTTAGAGATGTTAGATTTAGTTATGTAAAAGGAGATGAAGTTTTAAAAGGAATTTCTTTAGATGTAAAAAGCGGACAAACAGTGGCAATTGTTGGTGCAACTGGTGCAGGAAAATCTACAATTATAAATTTAATAAATCGTTTTTATGAAATAGATAGTGGTGTTATTTCTGTGGATGATACTTCTGTAGATAAATACACAATAGAAAGTTTAAGAGAACAAGTAGCCATTGTTTTACAAGATGTATTTCTATTTTCAGATTCAATTTTAAATAATATTACTTTAAAAAACGATAATATTACTTTTAAAGAAGTAGAAGCAGCAGCTAAACAAATTGGTATTCATGATTTTATAATGACACTACCAGGTGGTTATCAATATAATGTAAAAGAAAGAGGTGCAATGCTTTCTTCTGGACAAAGACAATTAATAGCTTTTTTACGCGCATATGTTAGCAAACCAAGTATTTTAATTTTAGATGAAGCCACATCTTCTGTAGATTCTTATTCAGAGCAAATGATTCAATATGCTACAGAAACTATCACTAAAAACAGAACTTCTATTGTAATAGCACATAGATTAGCTACCATAAAACAAGCAGATAAAATTATTGTAATGGATAATGGTTATATTGTTGAAGAAGGAACTCATAATGAGTTATTAGATAAAGAGCAAGGATATTATAAGAATTTATATGAAAAGCAATTTGGTTTAGATAAAGCATCTTAAGTCCGTTTTTAGACTAAATCTTTTTTCATTTTTTCATTTAAGTCTTCATAATCAGAATATAACTCAAAACCACCATCTTTAATATAAGAAACTTCACCTGTTTCTTCTGATACCAATAAGCAAATAGCATCGGTTTTTTCTGAAACACCTATTGCAGCTCTGTGTCTTAAGCCAAATCTAGAAGGAATTTTAGTACTATCTGATACTGGTAAAATAACTCTTGTAGCTACAATAAAATTGTCTCTAATAATTACAGCACCATCATGTAAAGGGCTGTTTTTATAAAAAATACTTTGTAAAATAGCTTCATTTACAAGTGCATTCATTTTATCGCCAGAGTTAATTAAAAAGTCTAAACTATTTGTTCTTTCTATAACAATTAAAGCACCGGTTTTTGTTTTAGACATGTTTTTACATGCTTCTAAAATAATTTCAGAATCTACATCTGTGTTAATTTCTGTTTGTAAAAATTTTAATTGCTTTAAAAAATTTCTTTTGTTGGTAAAGTTTGTAGTACCAATCATCAATAAGAATTTTCTAATTTCTTGCTGAAAAACAATTATTAGGGCAATTACTCCTCCAGAAAGTAAATACCCAAGTATTCCGCTTAACATTTCCATGTGTAAAGCTTGTGTAACTCTCCATATTAAAAAAATAAGAGCAATACCAATAACAATATTAATAGCAACAGTACCTTTTAACAATTTGTATATATAATAAAGTAATGTTGCTACTAATAAAATGTCTAGTACATCAAGTAAAGAAAATTCAATAAAATCGAACATGAAAATAGATAGATTTTAAGCTAAAGTACTAATAAATTTATTCATTATACAATCAGTTGTTAATTTCTGCATCCGATAATAAAAGTGGGTATTTTTCTTGAATTAGTTTTATTTTTTCTTGTATTTTTTTGTCACGATTATTAGACTTTTTTAAATCTTGTAATAGACTTATGTAGTTTTGTTGATATAATTTTACAGATAATTGATTTCTTAAAACCGTATATGCAGCATTTATTTGATCTAAAACAGCAATATATGTTTCATAATTGGTATTTCTATCTGCTTTTATAGATATAAATGCTTTAGAAGGATGATCTGAAGATGATGGATTTTTTTGTCCGTTACACCAATTACAAGGCAATTTATTTCTGTCTAAACCAGCTCCGTTATCTATAAAATCGATTGCAGTTTGTTTTAAGTTTGATAAAGGAATGATTTTTCCATCAACAAAAAGTTCGTTTTTTAGGTTGATGTTTACTTCTAAAATGTTCTTTTCTTTGATAAGAATGTTGCTTGAAATTTTTTCTTTTTCCGGAATTTTTCTGATGATTCCAGAATCTACATTCATAGTTGTGGTTACTAAAAAGAAGATTAATAATAAAAATGCAATGTCTGCCATTGAACCTGCATTAATTTCTGGTAATTCTTTTCTACTCATAATACCTAGTTTTAAAAATTAATAAAATTGATTTTTCTTCTTGATAAGAAAATCAAGAAGTTTATTAAAGTTTGATTAGGTGGAGTTTTGTTGTTAACATTTCTTTAACAAAAAGAATGCCAAGTTTTTTAAAAGCAGAAAGTTGGTAAGTAGGCTTAGCCCTGATTGAAGCGGCATCCTTTTTTCTGTCAGTTCGAGTGAATTTGAGAAGAATGAACAAATTTGTATCGAGAATAGCAGAAAAAAGATATAGCGAAAAGCAGGAAATAGCTTCTAATAAAAATATTAAAAAATCTGATTTACAATTTTTACAGCTTCTACAGCTTCTTTTACATCGTGTACACGTAAAATATTTGCGCCATTTAAAAGAGCAATTGTGTTTGCAGATGTGGTTGCGTTTAGAGCTTCTTGCGCAGAAATATCTAGGGTTTTATACAACATAGATTTACGTGAAATTCCAGCTAAAATTGGCGCATCTAAATTTTTAAAAAGCGATAAATTTTTAAGAATTTCAAAGTTATGATCAATAGTTTTACCAAAACCAAAGCCAACATCAATAATAATATCGTTTAATTTTAGTTGATGTAATTTGTGGATTTGTGCTGCAAAAAAGGAAATAATTTCTTGTGTTACATCATTATAAACAGGATTTTTTTGCATGTTTTGTGGTGTGCCCAACATGTGCATTAAAATATATGGCACTTGTAAATTGGCAACAGTGGTAAACATTTTTTCGTCTATTTTTCCACCAGAAATATCATTTACAATGGCTGCGCCTAAGTTTATAGTTTCTTTAGCAACTTTACTTCTAAAAGTATCTACAGAAATTATAATTTCAGGAAATTTTTTGATTAATAAATCAATAACAGGAATTATTCTTTGCAGTTCTTCATCTTCAGAAATATGTTTTGCACCTGGTCTAGAAGAATAAGCACCAACATCTATAAATGTTGCGCCGTCAGAAATCATTTTTTCTGTTTGGTGTAAAATGTCGGTTTTATTTTTATATTTACCGCCATCAAAAAAAGAATCTGGAGTAATATTTAAAATCCCCATTACTTTTGGGGAAGATAAATCGATTAAATTTCCTTTACAGTTTATAGTCATTTTAGCTTACCACTTTATTAATTATAG
Source organism: Polaribacter sargassicola (assembly GCF_021991835.1). GTDB lineage: Bacteria > Bacteroidota > Bacteroidia > Flavobacteriales > Flavobacteriaceae > Polaribacter > Polaribacter sargassicola. Next base: position 57,026 of record NZ_JAHDAU010000003.1, on the reverse strand, counting down.
TACTAATTTTTGGGGCTTTATAATTGTCCATTTTTTGTATTAACTCATCCACAGAAGTACCAACAATTAACATATCTCGGTTGGTTTGTTTTAGAAAACCTTCTTCAATCATTTTATCTAATTGTAATAAAATAGCATCAAAAAAACCGTTTATGTTTAAAATTCCTATTGGTTTTTGCTCAATATACAATTGTCCTAAAGTAAGCGCTTCAAAAAGTTCGTCCATGGTACCAAAACCACCAGGTAGGGTAATGTAACCATCAATTAATTGGCTCATAATTACCTTACGTTCACTCATTGTTTTACAAACAATCATTTCTTCAACACCGCTATGTAATACTTCTTCTTTTTCTAATAATTTAGGAATTACACCAATAACTTCTCCATTTTGTTCAAGAATTGTGTCGGCAATTGCACCCATCATTCCAACTTTTCCACCGCCATAAACCAAGCCAATTTTATTTTTAACAAAATAGTTTCCTAATTTTACGGCTGCTTCTTTATAAATAGGATTAAAGCCAATACTAGATCCGCAAAAAACAACAATTCTTTTCAATTTAATGAGTTTTAAAATTCTTTGGTAAAAATAAAAGAAAAGCATATAGGATTTAGTATTTTTGAGCAATACTTTTTAATAAGATAAAATGCAAAAGACATCTAAAGAATACGATGCTGTAATTGAAGAATGCAGAAGTTTGTTTATAAAGAAAATGAGTGATTACGGAAGTGCGTGGCGTATTTTACGCTTACCTTCTTTAACGGATCAAATTTTTATTAAAGCGCAAAGAATCCGTCAATTGCAAGAAAATGAAGTAAGAAAAGTAGACGAAGGAGAAAAATCTGAATTTATCGGAATTATTAATTACTCTATAATGGCTTTAATTCAGTTAGAAAAAGGTGTTGTAGAAAATCCGGATTTAAACACAGAAGAAGCTACAATTTTGTATGATAAACATGCAAAAATTACCAAAGAATTAATGATGAATAAAAATCATGATTATGGTGAAGCTTGGCGAGATATGCGTATTTCTAGTTTAACAGATTTAATTTTACAGAAACTATTACGTGTAAAACAAATAGAGGATAACAAGGGAAAAACATTGGTTTCTGAAGGAATTGATGCTAATTACCAAGACATGATTAATTATGCTGTTTTTGCGATGATTCATTTAACAGCATAAGTTTATATGAAAAAGTTAGTTTTTTTATTAGTCATTTTATTTTTTATAAACTCTTTTGGTCAAGAACCATCAACGTTTAAAGAAATGAAAGCTGATAAATCAATGTCAGAATTTTTTACAGATAATGAGTTAGAAGATTTATCAACTATTGTAGATTTTTTTGAAAGCCAATTATGCCTAGAAAAAAATATAACTAAAGAAGCCTGTTATTTCAATTTTAATAAAGAAACAATCACAAATGCTATTAATGGTAATAATACTAATACTTTGGATCTTAAAATAGATTATAAATTACAGCTGGAACTGTACTCTGAGATTGATAGCCTTTTCTTAAAAGAAATTTGGCGCCATCCAACTTATTTTAAAGATAAATACTTGAAAAATAAGGTAGTAAAAGAGAATTATGATTTAGATCAATTTGGTAAATACATGCAGTTTTTAGAAAGTTTAAAAGAAGAAGATGTTTTATTTAGAGATTTTTATGATCTGTTTTATATATCAAATGAAATTTCTTTTAGTGTGAACGCTGTGGCATTTTACAAGTTTAAAAAAGAAGAATTTAAAGGAATTAAAAGAAGGTTATTTTTTGCTATTTATTATTTAACAGTAAATGATAAAATAAATAACATTACAAGAAGATAAAAAACCATAAAATGAAAATAATAGTACAATTATTTAGAATTATAGTAGGAGCCTTATTTATTTTTTCTGGCTTTGTAAAATTAGTAGACCCAATTGGCTCTCAATATAAATTTCAAGAATATTTTTCTGAATCTGTTTTAAATATGGAATTTTTAATTCCGTATGCCTTAATTTTTTCAATTGTTTTAATTGTTGCAGAAATCTTATTAGGTGTAATGGTTATAATTGGTTATAAACCAAAGTTTACAGTTTGGAGTCTCTTTTTTCTAACACTAATATTTTTGTTTTTAACTTGGTATTCTGCTTATTATGATAAGGTTACAGATTGTGGTTGTTTTGGTGATGCTGTAAAACTATCTACTTGGGAAACTTTCTATAAAAATGTTATTCTAATAGCTTTAATTATTGTTTTAATGATAAAAGTAGACGTTATTAAACCTATTTTTAGAGGAAAAATACCAAAGTTAATTACTTTAATATCGTTAGGTTTCTTTATGTTTATTGTACAACATGTATTAACTCATTTACCAATTATAGATTTTAGAGCGTATGCAATTGGTAAAAATATTCCTGAAGGTATGGAGTATAAAGATGATGGAGAAATACCACCAGTACACGATTTTATGCTAGAAGATGAGCAGGCAGATTTAGCGCCAGAATTATTAAAGAAAGAAAAAGTAATGTTGGTAATTATCTATAATTTAGATAAAGTAGATGAAAGAGGTTTTCCTGCTGTTAGAGAGGCTACGTTAAAAGCTAGAGAAAAAGGATATACAGTTTACGGAGTTTCGGCTTCTTTTACAGACGATTTAATTTTGGCAAAAGAAAAATACAATTTACCATTAGAGTTTTTATTTTGTGATGAAACCACACTAAAAACCATGATTAGAGCAAACCCTGGTATTATGATTTTAGATAAAGGTACGGTTACTCAAAAGAAAAATTGGGTAGATATAGATGAGTTAGAATTTTAAACTACTCTTTTAAAATTTCTTAAAAAAGGATTAACTTTTATTACGTAGATTATCTACATCAGTAAGAGTTAATCCTTTTTCGTTATTAAAAAAAGCATCTTTTGGGCTACCAATAATTTGAGCTGCATAAATACCAGAATGTCCAGAAAATAAATAGGCAGTAACACAAGCTAAGGCAATAAAAACGCCAGACTCTATTCCAAATAATTCAATTCCCATAATTGTACAAGCAATTGGTGTATTGGTTGCACCCGCAAAAACAGCAACAAAACCCATACCAGCCAATAAAGGCATTGGTAAAGGAATAAACCAAATTAAAACATTGCCTAAAGTAGCGCCTATATAAAATAACGGAGTTACTTCACCTCCTTTAAACCCAGCTCCTAAAGTAAAAGAAGTAAAAAGTAGTTTTAAGATAAAATCGTAAGAATTTAAATTAATATTAAAAGCATCTACAATTGTTGGTACACCTAAACCAATGTATTTTGTGGTGCCCATTAAATAAACAATAACTGCTAAAATTACACCACCAATTACAGGTCTTAATGGCGGGTAATTAATATGTTTTTTAAATAAAACACCCCAAAAATGAGTAGATTTAGAAAATAACATACCAACCAAACCAAAAATAATTCCTGCTAAAACAGACCATAAAATTGTTACAGGTGTTATTGCAGCTATGGTTGAAATTGTATAATGTGTATGATGAGAAATTTGCCAAACATCACAAAAATAAGTAGCAAAAACGGCCGCTAAAAAACTTGGTATAATGGCATCAAATTTAACACGACCAATTATCATTACTTCTAAAGCAAAAATTGCACCTGCTAAAGGTGTACCAAAAACCGAAGCAAAACCAGCACTTATACCCGTAATTAAAACTATTTTTCTATCAATATTATTTAGCTTAAAAAGTTTGGTAAACTGATCCGAAATTGCGCCACCAACCTGTACGGCAGTTCCTTCTCGTCCTGCAGACCCACCAAATAAATGCGTAAGTACAGTTCCTAGAAATACCAAAGGAGCCATTTTAAAAGGAATTATTTTTTTAGGAGAATGGTATTCTTCTAACAATAAATTATTTCCTTTTACCACGCTTTTACCGTATAAATGATAAGATAAACCAATTACAAAACCAGCAATTGGCAACAACCAAATAATCCATAAATTGGCTTCTCTAAAATTGGTTGCCCATTCTAAAGACCATAAAAAAATAGCCGATGCAGTTCCGGTAAAAGCACCAATTAATAAACAGATAAAAGTCCATTTTAAAAGAAAAAGTAAAGAGAAACTTTGCTCAAAAGAACGTAAAAACTTTTTAATTTTATCCATATATTTTATCTCTTAATTTTTTTTGTAGCTATTTCCTGCTTTCGCTACTCGCTTTTTTTACGCTTCGCTAGATGTGGGTTTCATAAAAATATCTTTTTATGAAACCCAATCTCAAAAAGAGCTCAAACAAACCGCTCAATCAGGGCTAGACTTATTTGCTTATTTTTTGTAAAATTTTAAATATTTAATGCTTTTTAAAAGCTTTTACCCCTGCTTTTACTTCTAAATCTAAGTGATTCTTTCTAGGTGTTAAAGGGCAAGAATATTTATCATTATAAGCACAATAAGGATTATAAGTGTTATTAAAATTTAATAAAAGAGTATTATCAGAAGCAATATCTGTTGTTTTTAAATCCATATAACGTCCACCTCCGTAAGATTCGTTTCCACTTGTAAGATCTGTAAACGGAACAAATAAATAATCTTTATACTTTTCATCACGCAAATCGTCTTGACTTTGATAAACAGTTAATTCATAATCATTTCCTTTTAAGGTAAAGTTTAATAAACCATATTCTTTATACAAAGGTTTTCTTTCTGTTGTTGTTGGCATTTCAAAAATTGGCGAATTTTCTATTCTTGTAAGTTTAGCATTTACAATAAAAGTAGAATCTACTTTAAAAAAATCTAAACCTTTAAAATCTTTTAAATCGTTCTTTTTTAAAGGAGATTTAGAGGCGTCTTTATAACTTGCATTTAATTCTTGCTGATAAACAGTTTCTCCTATTAAAGAAGGTCGTTTACCAGAATTGCAAGATACAAACATTAATAAATAGAAAATGATTACAAAAAAAGAGAGTGAATTATTTCTTTTCAAAATTTTATAAGGATTTATTTACAAATCAAAAGTACAACTTTCAAATAATTTTATGTAGATTTGATTTATTAATAAGTAAATAATGAAAAAAGTCTTAACATGTATTACCAAATTATCGTGGATAAACCACAATAATCGGTATGTTTATATGTTTTGATTATATCAATATAAAATCAAATAAATAAAAAGTCCGACTGTTAAGTCGGACTTTTTTTATTTTCGGAATATCAACAAAAACCAAATGAATACACTATTTAAAAATTACATAAACACTTTTAGAGGGCTTTCTACAGAAGTTTGGTGGTTATCATTAATCACTTTTATTAATAGATCTGGTACCATGGTAATTCCATTTTTATCATTATATCTTACAAAAAGTTTAAACTTTTCACTTTCAGATGTAGGTTGGGTTATGTCTTGTTTTGGTTTAGGTTCTGTTGTAGGAACTTGGATTGGTGGAAAATTAACCGATATAATTGGGTATTACAAAGTAATGTTAGTGAGTTTATTGGGTACAGGTATTTTATTTGTTTTCTTACAATTTGCATCAACATTTAATCAATTTTGTTTCGGAATTTTTATAGTTATGTTAGTTGCAGATTCTTTTAGGCCTGCAATGTTTGTAGCGTTAAGTGTTTACAGTAAACCAGAAAATAAAACACGATCTGTAACATTAGTTCGTTTGGCAATTAACCTAGGTTTTTCTGCAGGTCCTGCGCTTGGTGGTTTAATAATTGCAGGAATTGGTTATGTTGGTTTGTTCTGGACAGATGGTATTACTTGTGTTTTGGCAGCTTTATTGTTGTTGCAAGTTTTAAATCCTAAAAAAGTAAAAGTTGTAGAAAAAACAAAGGTTTTAAACCCCGTTTCTGTTTATAAAGACAAAGCTTTTTTAATCTTTTTTGTAGCCATGTTTATCTTCGGATTTATATTTATGCAATATTTTTCTACGATTCCTTTGTATTATAGTGAGAACCGACTTTTATCAGAATTTAATATTGGTTTGTTAATGGGGTTAAGTGGTTTGGTAATTTTTTTATTAGAGATGCCTTTGATTAAATGGTTAGAAGATTTAAAAAAATCTAAAATAAAGTTAATTGCTTTAGGCCTTTTTTTTGTGGGAATTAGTTTTATTATTTTAAATCTTACAGGCTGGGTTGGTGTTTTAATTATAGGAATCTTACTAATGTCTTTAGGAGAAATGATTGCCTTTCCGTTTTCTAATTCTTTTGCAGTAGAAAGATCAGAAAAAGGAAACCAAGGAGAATATATGGCTTTATATAGTATTGCATTTTCTTTAGCGCATATTTTTAGTCATAATGTTGGTATGCAAATGGTAAACAAATTTGGATTTGATGTTACTTGGATTGCAATTACAGTTTTCGCTTTTATAGGTGTTTTAATTTTAGCTTATTTAGTAAAAGTATTAAAAAGAGAAGTTATATAATTAAAAAATCCATCAAGTTTTCTTGATGGATTTTTTTTGAATTATTGTGTATTAAGTAGCTTATTTTAAGACAGAAAATTCAATTGAAGAATCTGTAAAAACTGTATGAGTTTGTGTTTTAAAATCTTTTTCATCTGCTTTGTAAATATTATCTACATACGTTTGCGGATTTAAATCAATTAAAGGAAACCATGTGCTTTGCACTTGAATTTGTACTTTATGTCCTTTCTTAAAAGTATGAAAAACATCTTGCAATTTAATATTTACATCCGTTTTTTTGTTTGGCACAAAAGGTTCTGGTTTTTCAAAACTGTTTCTAAAACGACCTCTTAAAACTTCACTTCTTACCATTAAATGATAGTTGCTCATTTTTAAATGATCTTGTAAAGCATCATTATTTTCTTTTGTATCCGTAGGATGAACATCTACAACTTTAACAACCCAATCTGCAGCTGTACCTGTGGTAGCAACCTTTAATTTTGCTAAAATATCTCCGGCCAAGGTAAAATCTTCGGTTAAAACATCTGTTTCAAAAACCAAAACATCTGGTCTTCTTGCAGCAAAACGCTGATCGTCTGTCATGTATTTTCTTGGAGTAAAGACTGTTTTTATGTCTTCAGAATAAGGAACAGGGTGTTTAACATCACTAATAAAATTAATTTTTGATGTAGATTTTTTAGTAGAAGTTAATTCTTGGTTATCAGATAAAAACCAATCTTCTTTTACTACATTTTTAGGTGGCCAAGTATCATAAGATTTCCATTCTTTTTTACCAGAATCAAACACATAAGCTTCAGGCAATCCAGAGTTTTTATCACCACTTCCTTTTAAGAAGTGATTAAAGAATTTTGTTTCTACTTCTGATTGAAATTTTAAAGAAATAGAATCACCAAAATAATAATTACCAACTGTGTTTTTTACAGTATTTCTTGCCCATTTTCCATGATCCCAAGGTCCAAAAACAAGAGTATTGTAATTATCTTTTCCATGTTTTTCAATAGCTTTATAAGTCTCTAAAGGTCCGTATAAATCTTCTGCATCAAACTCACCACCAACAATCATAGTTGCTACTGTAGATGGCACTTTGTCTAAATGCTGAATAATACCTTTGCTTTTCCAGTTTTCGTCATAATTTGGATGTTCTACAATTTCTTTCCAGAAAAAGTCATCAATTTTATCTTTAGATGCTGTAGCATTAACATCTAATTTATCATACTGAAAATATTCGTTTAAGTTTTTTAAAGGTCCTTTATCTAAGAAAAATTGATATTGATCTTGCGAGTCCATTTTTGGAAAAGAATACCAAGCAGAATCTGTTGGCGTGTCTTTGTAAGTACCAAATAAAGAAATTGCTCTAAAATAACTTAGCAGAAATGCTCCGTTATGATGAAAATCATCAAAGAAAAAATCTCCAATACAAGCTTGCGGAGAAGCAGCTTTTAAAGCCGGATGCGCATCAATTGTAGAAACAGTTGCGTAATGCCCAGGATAAGAAATACCCCAAGTACCTACATTTCCGTTATTGTTTTCTACGTTTTTTACCAACCAATCAATAGTATCGTAAGTATCAGAAACTTCGTCAGATTCGTTTTCTTTTTTATTAGGTATGTAAGCACGCATGTTATCGTAAACACCTTCGCTCATCCATCTACCACGTACATCTTGGTAAACTACAATATTCATTTCTTTCATTAAATGAACATTTGGGCCAATTTTGGTTTTCATTTTACCCTCTCCATAAGGTGCAGAACTATAAGGTGTTCTTTGCATTAAAATTGGGTACTCTTTGCTGGTATCTTTTGGCGAGTATATTGTTGTGTGTAGCTTAACACCATCTCTCATGGTAATATCTACTTCTTTTTTTGTGTAATTATCTACAACAAAAGTGTCTTCTTTTACTTCTTTTTTTGTTGCTGATTTTTGGCAACTATTAAAAAGAGTAATACTAAAAATGGCTAATAGTAATAGTTTTTTCATCGAAAATTTAAATTAATTTGGTTAAAACTACAAAACATAATAGAGTTAAAGAAAAAACTTTTGTTAAAATGAAAATAGGTTTTAAAGACTTAAAATACATTTATAAAAATAATATTTAATTCAATAAAAATTCTTGTATTTTTGCAAACTATGCAAGAAACAAAAAAACATCAACTAACAGATTGGTTACCAACTACAAACAGAGAAGTTAAAATACGTGGTTGGGAAGAGTTGGACGTTATTTTATTTAGCGGAGATGCTTATGTAGATCATCCTTCTTTTGGACCAGCTGTAATTGGAAGAATTTTAGAAAGTTATGGCTTACGTGTGGCAATTGTACCACAACCAAATGTAAATGATAATTTACAAGATTTTGAAAAGTTAGGGAAACCACGTTTGTTTTTTGCTGCTACAGGTGGTTGTATGGATCCGATGGTTTCTAATTATACGGCAAGTAAAAAACGCCGAGATAAAGATGCGTATACACCTAATGGAGATAAAGGTTTTAGACCAGATTATGCCACTTCTGTTTATTCTAAAATATTAAAAGAAAAATTTCCTGATGTACCTGTTTTAATAGGGGGAATTGAAGCTTCTTTAAGACGTGTAACTCATTATGATTATTGGTCGGATAAATTATTACCTTCTATTTTAGAAACATCTAAAGCAGATATGTTGGTGTACGGAATGGGAGAGCAACCTTTGCGAGAAATTGTAGAATTATTGCAAAAAGGAGTTCCTTTTTCTAGCTTAAAAAATATTAAACAGACAGCTGTATTAATCAATCAAAAGCAAGAAAAAATTCCGGTTGTAAATGATTGGCAAGATGTTACTATTAACTCTCATGAAGCTTGTTTAAAGGATAAAAAAACATTTGCTTCTAATTTTAAAGTAATAGAACAAGAATCTAATAAATTAAAAGCACGTAGAATTTTACAAGGTATAGGAGAAAATACATTGGTAATAAATCCGCCTTATCCTACAATGACCGAAAAGGAAATTGATGGTTCTTTCGATTTACCATACACAAGATTACCACACCCTAAATACGATAAACGTGGACCAATACCTGCGTTTGAAATGATTAAATTCTCAATAAATATACATAGAGGATGCTTTGGAGGATGTAGTTTTTGTACAATTTCTGCACATCAAGGTAAATTTATAGCAAGTAGAAGTCAAGAATCTGTTTTAAAAGAAGTAGATAAAGTGGCAAATATGCCAGATTTTAAAGGATATTTATCTGATATTGGAGGGCCATCTGCTAATATGTATCAAATGAAAGGAAAAGTACAAGAAATTTGCGACAAATGTGTTGCTCCTTCTTGTATATCGCCAGTAATTTGTTCTAATTTAGATACATCACATAAACCGTTAACAGAGTTATACCAAGCTGTAGATAAACATCCTAAGATTAAAAAATCTTTTATTGGAAGTGGAATTAGACATGATATGTTGGTGCCAGAATTCAATAAAAATGCAGATGCAAAAGAATTGGATGCGTACACGGAAGAGGTAATGACAAAACACGTTTCTGGTAGATTAAAAGTTGCGCCAGAACATACATCTGATCCGGTTTTAAAGTTAATGCGTAAACCATCTTTTAAATATTTTCATTTATTTAAAAAGCGTTTTGATAAGATAAATGTAAAGAAAAGATTAAACCTTCAGTTAATACCTTACTTTATATCTAGTCACCCGGCAAGTGAAGTGGAAGATATGGCAAATTTAGCAGCAGAGACTAAAGATATGGGGTTTCAATTAGAGCAAGTACAAGGTTTTACACCAACACCAATGACAGTTGCAACGGTTATTTATTATTCTGGTTATCATCCGTATACGTTAAAACCGACTAAAACTCCGAAAACTAAAAAAGAGCGAGAAGATCAACATAAATTCTTCTTTTGGTATAAAAAAGAAAACAAAGATTGGATTCGTAATACGCTTAACAAAGTAGGAAGGCAAGATTTGTTAAAAGTATTGTTGCCAGAAACTAATTCTTGGCAAAAGAACAAAAAAGCAAAAGCTGCTAAAAACACTTTTGATGATGCAGTACCTTTTAATAGAAGAAAAAAGAAAGTAACAAGAAGTTCTTCTAAAAAAAGGAGAAGATAAACGGTAATTTTATAAATGAAAAAAGGTTTAGATTCGTAAAGAATCTAAACCTTTTTTATTATTTGAAATGTTATAATTAATTAAGATTTTTTCAAACGTTTTTCTGCTTTTTCTACTTCGGTTTTGTATTTTTCTATTTTACTTAACCACTTTTTAGAATCGTTAGGAGATAAATCTCCTTTAATTTTAAGGCTTTGATGTTTTTTAACAGCGTTATTTAGTTTCTTCTTTGCTTTTTTAAATTTATTTTGAGCCTTTTCTTTTGCCTTAAGAGCTTTTTCTGCTTTTTGTGCTTTTTTCTCTGCTAGTTTAACTTCTTTTTTAGCTTTCTCTATTTTTTTAGCCTTTTCTATATTAATTTTATTGTTTGCAAAAATTTCTTTTTTATCATCTTCACTTAACTGCTCAGTTATATCTGTTTTAGCTAAATAGATAGATTTCCCTTTAACAGTATAAGTTTTGTTTTTATAATTTACGTCTTGAGCGTAAGAAATAGATGCTAAAAAGAGTAATGTAAGCGATAATATAATTTGTAATTTTTTCATAATTGTATTTTTGTTTTTATTGTATACTTATTAGACACTTTAAATATTAAAAAGTAACAATAGAAATAAATAATTTTATAATTTTTAATGCAAATATTTTAAAAATTACTAAAATAAAACTCTAATTTTAAGAAAATGAAATAATTAAGAAAAAGTAATTGCTTTTTAAATGGTAAATATTTTAAAGATTTTTTTTAAATAAAGAATATAACTTTTGTTTCTTTTAGGTTATAGTCCCTTTTTAAGGTTTTAGAAAAATAATTAAAATAAGGAAAAAGATAGTTAGAAAATAAGATTTTAACTGTATTTACTTGCTAATAGCAATCATCATATGAGGGCTAAAAGGCAATAAATATTCATCGTTTTGAGTTAGATTTTGCAATGCTTTTAATGTTTTAGATTTTTTTTTGTCTAACATGTTGGCAAAATATTCGTTGTCTAACCAAATCATTCCTTCAACAGCAAAAATGTTTATAAAGTTTAGTTTTTGCTCTAAAAATTCAGTTTTTAAATCTTGTGGTTTGTGATAAAAAGCATCAGCAAGTAAAAAAGGAAAATCTTTTGGAGCGTTGTGAATTCCGGTAGTTAATTCTTCTTTACACATTTCAAAAAAAGAATTTGCATGTATCATTCCGTTCATTAAACCAACAACGGTAGATGCTGTAGCATTTATTGCAAAACCTAAAATAATTCCCCCTTTTTTAAGCACTCTTTTAGCTTCTAAAATAGCAGAAACTCTATCTTCTTTTTTTTGTAAATGATACAACGGACCGTGTAAAATAACTAAATCTACAGAATTATCTTTATAAGGTAATTTTGAAGCTTCACCAATAGTAACCGAAAAAGGCTTTTTTAATTTTTTTGCCCTTTTTTCTGCTAATTTTATATGTTTTAAAACAGGTTCTATTAAGTGAACTGTATGATTTTTTTTAGCAAGCCACTCACTATATTTACCTGTTCCTCCACCTACATCAACAATGGTAATATTGGGTTTGTTAATATGTAAATCTATAAGTTGTTTTATACGTTCAAACTCAAAGATTCCCATTCCTTTTTCTAGTCTGGTCTCTTCAGAAGCTTTATTGTAAAAGTTTTCTAATTCTTTACTGATAAGAGGTTTCTTTTTCACTTTAAAAATTTAAACGATAAAAGTAAATAAATTAAAGTGAAAAAAATATCACCCTATCAAAGAAATGTCTAATTATCCTTTTAAATGTTTATTAAAAAATGCTATGGTTCTTTCCCAAGATAAATCCGCAGATTCTTCATCATATCTTGGTGTTGTATTGTTATGGAAACCATGGTTTACTTCTGGATAAAAATAAACTTCGTGTTCTATATTATTAGCTTTTAAAATGGTTTCAAAATCTGGCCAACCAGCATTTACTCTTTTATCTAAACCAGCGTATTGTAATAATAACGGAGCTTTAATTTTTGCAGCGTCTTCTTTTTTAGGTTGTCTTCCGTAGTAAGGTACTGCAGCAGCTAAATCGGGTATTTTTACAGCCATCATGTTAGAGATCCATCCGCCAAAGCAAAAACCAACAACAGCTACTTTACCATTACAATCTTTATGAGATTTTAAGTAATTATAACCAGCAATAAAATCTTCTAACATTTCTTTTTGATCTCTTTTTCTTTGCATTTCTCTACCTTTATCATCATTACCAGGGTAACCACCTAAAGGAGATAAAGCATCTGGAGCCAATGTTATAAAACCTTCTAGAGCTGTTCTTCTACCAACATCTTTAATGTAAGGGTTTAATCCTCTATTTTCATGAACAACAATAACACCAGGTAGCTTTTCTGTAGTATCTTTTAAGATAGAAAGTTGTCCTTTTATAATTTTTCCTCCTTTGGGAGAATCGTATGAAATTGTTTCGTTTTTAAGTTTTGGGTCATCAAGTTTTACAACAATAGCATCTTCATAATTAGGTAAAATAAAACTTAATAAAGCTGGTAAAGTAATTGCACCAACAGCATATAAAGATAACTTTTTTATAAATTCTTTTCTGTCAATTTTATTGTGTGCATAATCATCATATAAATCAAATACTTCTTGATTAATATCTTCTTTTTTAAGTTTTTGCATTTTATTTGAATTTATAGTTACTAGGTTATATTCGAAATTAAACAAAAAAAACGATGTATTATGTTAATAAATAAAGAATAAAGCATTAAAGCTTTACTTTTTAGGAAATAAATAATTACAAAGCCCTTTCTAAAGCCATAAAATGTGTTGTGTTTTTATAGGTTAAAGGGTAAAAGTTTATTTCGCATTTATATGGTGTTTTGTCTTTTTTGTAATTTAAAATGATTTCTTTAAAAGGCTTATTTGTATTTATTTTTTTTCTGATTAAAGTTTTTGTTTTTTCGCAAGTATTTTCACCTTGTAAAAAAGAAGGAGTTTTATTAATTGCATAATTTTTAGAGTAACCGGTCATCTTTTTAAAACCATCATTTACCCAAATAATTTCTTGCTTTTTATTTGTAAGTACAATAGCATCAAAAGTTTGATTCTTAAAAATTTCATTAAAATTATTTGTCCATTTAAATTTTGTGGCAAAATCTTTTACTGCATAAATATCTTTTTTTCTAGTCGCATTTTTTATTTCTTCAGTAAAAAAATCAATATAAAAATCGAAACTAATAATAGGTGTTGTTATAGATTTAGAAGGGGTTAGCAGTTCTTTTAATAAGGCGTAATCTTGTTTGTTTTTATTTGCTAGAAATAAATCTAAACAAATCATATTAGCTAAATTATTTTTCATGAAAAGAATTTTAATTTACGAAGTTAAGTTATAAAGGAATATTTTTTAAAAATTAAGAGCTACAAATTTTACAATCTCCTTTGTCTTTTATTTCTCCAACTAAATTTCCTTTTTTATTAATTACAAAGCCACAACAGTCTACAAAGCCTTTTGCTATTAATTTTCTTGCACGTTGAATTTGCGATTTTGTTGTAGGTAAGCTTTGGTGTAATTGATCTGCAACTTCTTGTTGTTTTAATCCTTTTATGTCTGATAAAAATAAAGGATCTCTGTATTTTTTAGGCAATTTTTTTATGATGCCTCTTAAACAATCTTTTTCTGTATGCTCATTATTTACAATTTCTGTATCAGTTTCTAGATTTGAAATTTCAAAAGTTTTATTTGTTGATTTCCAATAATCAAAAATTGAATTTCTAGCAATTGCAAAACACCAAGATTTTAGTTTTGTGTCATCTTTTACTGAGCTTAATTTTGTATGAATTTTAATAAAAGTGTCCTGTAAAATATCATCAGCAATAGTAATATCTTTTACTTTGCTGATGATAAAGTATTTTAAATCTTCAGAATATGTTGTCCAAACTTGGTTTGTAGTCATATATTTTGATGAATTTTAATTATCGCCAATATTTTTTTTAGCGATGCTTAAGTAAATAGTTAGATTAACAATTACAAGAAGTACAAGTACAATTTTCGCATGTACAGTTTTTGCAATTTCCGGCTTTACAACCATTACAGTTGCAAGTACAATTATTATTTTTCATGATATTTAATTTTTAAGTTCATATAATAGACTTAAGTTTTTTAAAAAAGATGCACAAAAGCAAAATTTATTTAAACTTTTAATCAATAAAACTTTTTATTATTACCATAAAGAGTACATTAAAAGTAATTAAAGTTTTTTAAAATATGATGATTTTAACCTTTTAAATTACTTTTAACACTCAATTTTTAAAACTTAGTAGTATTGTTTTTGATTGGCATAATTTTTGATTTGTCTTTTGTGAGTGTTTAACATTTAAAAATAAAAGATTTATAATTTTTACTTTATCTTAGTAAATGTTTCTCTGTATTATAAAATAACTTAAATCTAATAATTATGAAAAAAAGTATTCTGTTGTTATTTAGTGTTCTGCTGCTAGTTTCTTGTAACTCGATAAAAGTTGTTACAGATTACGATACAAAAGTAGATTTTAATAAATATAAAACTTTTGGTTTTTATAAGCCAGAAATAGATAAAGCAAAAATTTCTGATTTAGATAAAAAAAGAATTTTAAGGGCAGTAGAAGCAGAGTTAAAAGCTAAAGGATTAACACTTTCTAATAATCCGGATTTATTAGTTAGTATTTTTACAAGATCTAGAAACCAAGTAAATGTAAATCAGAATAACTTTGGCTACGGTTGGGGTTGGGGTTGGAGTCCTTATTGGAGAGGGATGAATAACAATGTAAATGTAACACAATATACAGAAGGTACTCTTTTTGTAGATTTTATTGATAAAGAAAAGAAAGAGTTGATATGGCAAGGAGTAGGTACAGGTGCACTTAGAAATGAAAGCATGGAAAAGAAAGAAGAAAGAATTAAGTTGTTTGTAAATGAAATTATTTCTAAGTTTCCTCCAAATTCAGAAAATAAATAAAAACTAAAAAGCGTTCTTAAGAACGCTTTTTTTATGGATTAAATTGATATTTTTGCCGCATGTTTAATCAAAGAATTCCTCTAGAAGAAGGAGATTACTATTTAAATGAACAAGGCTATAAGGTTTTTACAGAAAAGTTTCATTTAAAAAGAGGTTATTGTTGTAAAAGTGGCTGTAAACATTGTCCTTATGGTTATGATAAAAAAACAGATAGTTTTAAATAAAAAGTGACTTTTAAAGAGATAAAGGTTCATATAAAATAGGTAAATTATAAATAAAAATGATAAAAAGAATTTTAGTTTTAGTTGTTGCACTTCAGTTTGTAGGTTGTGCAGAATTGCAAAATGTGGTAAATCAAGTTTCTACTAGTGGTGTTTTAAGTGATGCACAAATAGGTAACGGTTTAAGAGAAGCCTTAGATCATGGTATTAAAAACCAAGTATCTAAATTAACAGCTACCGATGGGTTTTATAAAAATGATTTAGTAAAAATTGTATTACCAGAAGAGTTACAAGCTGTAGATAATGGTTTACGTAAATTAGGTTTAGGTAATTTAGCTGATGAAGGAATTAAGGCTTTAAACAGAGCGGCAGAAGATGCTGTAAAAACAGCAACACCAATTTTTGTTGATGCAGTAAAAGACATGACTTTTGCAGATGCTAAAAATATTTTATTAGGAGAGCAAAATGCAGCTACTTCATATTTACAAGTAAAAACTACAGAAAATTTAACGGCAAGTTTTAGTCCGGTAATTAAAAGTTCTTTTGATAAAGTAGGCGCAGATCAAATATGGACTAATTTAATTACTAAATATAATTCTATTCCTTTTGTAAAGAAAGTAAATCCAGATTTAACACAATATGTAACAGAACAAGCTTTAATAGGTGTTTTTACAATGATAGAAGTTGAAGAAAAAGGAATTAGAGAAAAAGTTGGTTTAAGAGATACAGCATTGTTAAAACAAGTTTTTGCATTGCAAGATAACTAGAAACTGATACAAATTATATTTTGTAAACCCTACATTAATTATTAATGTAGGGTTTGTTTTTTATTAAAAATGATGTTAAATTAAAAATATATTTTAATCATAATCGAGTATTTTTTTTGTTTATTTTTTTGTGTATTGTTCTTTGGTTTTATTTTTTTGTTAGTTATTTTTTATTTTTTTATGTTTTTTGTTGTTTTTTTTATTTGTTTTTATTGTTTTTTTTAATAAAACTTTAAAAATAATTATAAGTTAAAGAAGTGTTAAAGCGAGTGATAGGTTGCTTCTTGTTTTAACAAAACATTTAGTTTAGACTCTTAATTTAAATCCAAAACAAATATTTATGAAACAAATTCACAAAAAAATACTATTGTTATTTTTTCTCTTAGGAGCAATAACTCTAGTTAATGCTCAAAAAATTTCGGTATCAGGTTCTGTATCCGATAATGCAGGTCCGTTACCAGGGGTAAGTGTGTTAATTAAAGGTACAAATGTAGGTGTAGAAACTAATTTTGATGGTAATTATAATATCTCAGCAACTAAAGGAGATATTTTAGTATTTAGATACTTAGGTTATCAAATGGTTGAAAAAACTATAGGAAACTCTAATGTTATAAATGTAGTTTTATCTGAAGATAATAGTGTGTTAGATGAAGTTATTGTTGTAGCTTACGGTACAACAACAAAAGAAGCTTTTACAGGTGCAGCAAATGTTATAGGTCAAAAAGACTTAGATTTAAGAGCTGTAACATCACCTATTGCAGCTATTGAAGGTAAAGCAACAGGTGTGCAATTTTTAGCATCATCAGGTCAGCCAGGTTCTTCTCCAGGTATCGTAATTCGTGGTGTTGGTACTCTTAACGGAAGTACAACTCCATTGTATATTGTAGATGGTATTCAGTTTGATGGTTCTTTAAGTTCTATTAACCAAGATGATATTGCATCTATGACTGTTTTAAAAGATGCGGCTTCAACCTCATTATATGGTTCTAGAGCAGCAAATGGTGTAGTAATTATTACTACTAAAAAAGGTAAAAAGAATAAAACTACTGTAAGTGCATCAACACAATATAGTGTAATTACAAGAGCTATAGATAATTATGAAATGGTAGGCGCTGGTTCTTATTATGAATTAATGTGGGAAGCTTACAAAAACACTATTAGTGGAGCAGACGCAGCGGCAGAAGCTTCTGCAACAATTTTTAATCAGTTAGGTTACAACCCTTTTAATGTGCCAAATGATCAAATTGTTGGTACAGATGGTAAATTAAATCCAGATGCAGAACTTGTTTATCAATCTTTAAACTGGTTAGATTATTTAGAAAGAACTGGTAGTAGAGAAAGCCATTCTGTAAATGTTGCTTCTGGTGGAGAAAATCATTCTGTATTTTACTCAGCATCATATTTAAAAGAAGAAGGGTATGTTATTGAAAGTGATTATGAAAGAATTACAAATAGATTAAATGCAGATTTTACTCCAATAAAAAACCTTACTATTGGTGGTAGTGTTTATATAACAACTACAAAATCTCATGGGCCAACAAGTGGTGGTAGTAGTTCTACAGGAAATCCTTTTAGTTGGGCAAATAATTTAGGGCCAATTTACCCTGTTTATCAAGTAGATATTAATGGTAATATTATTAATGACGCATCAGGTAATCCATTATATGATTTAGGGGAAGGTTATCCAGATAGTAATATTCAAACAAGGCCATATAACCCAGGTAGACATGGTATTGCTGAGTTAATTTTAAATGAAGATGAGAATAAACAAAACCTATATGGTTTTAAAAACTATGTAGAGGTAGGTATTATAGAAGGTTTAAAAGCTAAAATAACTTACGGTACAGATATTCAAGATGGTATTATTAAAGGTTATGAAAATGAAACAGTTGGAGATGGTGCTCCATCAGGTAGATATAGTGAGGATAGATATAGAAGAGTTATCCAAAACTTTAATCAAATCTTAACTTATAATAATTCAATTAAAGATGTTCATAATTTTGACGTTACCTTAGGTCACGAAAGTTTTGATAGAAATTATTCTATATTGGGTGGTATTGCAAATACTCAAACAGTAACAGGTATTTATGAGTTTGATAATTTTGCATCAGGAGATAACGTAAATGGTAATAGTACAGATCATAGAATTGAAGGTTATTTTGCAAGATTAAACTATAATTTTGATAGTAAATATTATTTAAGTGCCTCTGTAAGAAGAGATGGTACTTCTAGGTTTTCTAAAGATGCACGTTGGGGTACATTCTATTCTTTAGGTGGGTCTTGGAGATTAGATCAAGAAGAGTTTATTAAAAATATTTCTTTCATAGATAGGTTAAAGTTAAGAGCTTCTTACGGAGAAATTGGTAATGAAAGAATAGGTTCTTATTACGCTTCTCAAGCATTATATGAAATTATTCCAAATGCAGGAACACCAGGTATTATTTGGAGTAGTACAGGAAATACCGAGTTAGAATGGGAAAACCAAATTAGTTGGGATGTTGCTTTAGAATTTGGTTTATTTAATAATGTAATAGAAGGTTCTTTAGAGTATTATAGAAAAACTTCTCAAGATTTATTATACAATTTACCAATTCCAATCTCAGAAGGTTTAAACGAAGCTCCAACAAATTTAGGAGATATTTATAATGAAGGTGTAGAGTTAGGTTTAACAGGTCATTTAATAAATACTAAAGACTTTAATTGGGATATAACTTTACAGGCATCAACGCTTAAGAACGAAATCACAAAAATTGATAGTCCTGCTGATAATGGGACAAAACGTTGGCAAGTTGGTAGATCTAGATATGATTTTTATATTTATCATTATGCAGGTGTAGATGTAAATAATGGAGATGCTTTATATTACATGTTCGAAGATACAGATGATGGTGGTAGAGTTGCTGTTTTAAATGATGATGGAACACAAGCTACAACTAATGACTATCAAGAAGCAGGAGAAGCTTATACAGGAGATAGTAGTATTCCAGATTTAATAGGATCTATTTCTAATACTTTTAGGTATAAGCAGTTTTCTTTAGATTTATTATTTACTTACGGTATTGGTGGTAAAATATTAGATGGAGGTTACTCTAGCTTAATGCACCCAGGAACTTTTGGTAGATCTATACATGTAGATGCAGAAAAAGCATGGAGAGCTCCAGGAGATATTACAGATGTACCACGTTTAGAAAATGAAGATCCAAACCAAACAGTAGCAAGTTCTACTCGTTTCTTAACAGATGCTTCTTATATTGCTCTAAGAAATGTAAACTTAGGTTATAATTTTGATAAAAATATATCAGAAAAATTAGGGGTAAGTAATTTACGCCTTTTCCTTACTGGTGAAAATATGTTTATTAAAGCAGCTAGAAAAGGAATCAATCCTCAATATAATTTAGCAGGTACACAAGGAGGAAATGATTATAATCCTTCTAGAGTAGTTACTTTAGGGTTAAACTTATCATTCTAAAAATTATTAAAATTTAAAAATATTATATTATGTTACGAAAAATTAACCTATTAATTATAGGATTACTAGTAGTACTTGTTTCTAGTTGTTCAGAAGATTTCTTAGAAACAACACCTACAGATGCTATTGCAGAAGCAGATGCTTTTGCAAGTGTAAACAATATGTTTTTGGTATTAAATGGATTGCATAGAGTTATGTATGCTCAAAACCCATTGCCAGGAGGTACTTCTGCTAGAAGTGGACAAAGTTTTTACATACCAGCTTTAGATGCAATGGCAGGAACTAATATTCATTCATCACCAGGAAATGGTTGGATGACAAGTGAGTTAAGATGGTTAACACATACAAATGCAAATTTTACAACAGTAAACAACTTTTGGTACATGCGTTACCATATTATAGCTACATCTAATAATTTAATTAATTTAGTAGAAGTTAATGGTTATGCAACTGCAGATGCGGATGTAAGAAATATATTAGGACAAGCATATGCGTATAGAGCTTGGGCATATCATCAATTAGTATCAACTTTTGCTAAAGGGTATTTAATTGGAAATCCATCTTCAGATGCTGGTGTACCATTATTATTAGAAGCTGGAGCTCCTTATACGAGTGAGCCTAGATCTACAGTACAAGTAATTTACGACCAAATTAATGCAGATATAGAAAACTCTATCAGCTTTTTTGATGGTGCTTCTAGTCCAGATAATAAATCTCATTTATCTATAAATGCAGCTTATGGTTTAAAAGCGAGAATAGATTTAACTCAAGGTAAATGGCAAGATGCTGCTGACGCTGCTGTATTAGCTCGTTCAGGTTTTCCTTTATTAGATGAGTCTGATTGGTTATCTGGTTTTAATACAGTAGAGCTATCTGAGGTTATTTGGGGAGGAACTGTAATTGATGCAGAAACTAATTATTACCAATCTTACTTTTACTTTATTAGTCCTACGTTTAATGGTAGTCAAAACAGAACAAATCCAAAATTAATAGATAAAGAAGTGTACGATGCTATTCCGTCTACAGATTTTAGAATTAATATGGCTTTACCTTTGGCACCAAACACAAACTCGTCTGCTTCTAACGGACAAGGTGGTAGTTATACTACAGATCCTAATTATGATAATTCAGATGATTTTTGGAATGCATGGGAAGCTATTATTACTAAATACGGAATGACAACAGGGCACAACACACACCCATATATGGCTGTTAAGTTTTTACAAAAGAATCCAGGTTCTATTGATCCAGATGATGTTATTTATATGAGAGCATCAGAAATGTATTTAATTGAAGCAGAAGCTAAAGCGATGTTGTCTGATATTACAGGAGCACAAGCGGTTCTTCAAGAATTTGGAAGTGCAAGAGATACAGATTATGATGCATCTGTATATGCTTCTCAAGATGCATTAATGGATCATATTAAATGGCAAAGAGCTGTTGAGTTATATGGAGAAGGATTTAGTTTCCATGATTACATTCGTTGGGACCAAGGAATTGATTTAACAAACTCTGGAGCTGATGATAATTTATACAGAGATGGATTTATCCAAGAAAAACCATCTTTGAATAATGATTGGATTTGGAAAATTCCACAAGCAGAGATTGATGCAAATCCAAATTTAACGGAAGCAGATCAGAATTAGAAGCATATAGTCTTATATAATTAGAAAACCACCTCATTCGAGGTGGTTTTTTTATGTTAGAAAAAGAAATTTGTTTAATCTTTTTTAAAAATTAGCATCTAAAATATCTGCCATTTGGCTTTGTAGTTCTTCTGCTTTTTTAGCGGCTGATTCTGTAAAATCATTATTATTAGAAGCGTAAATAATTCCTCTAGAAGAATTAATTAATAAGCCAATATTTTCAGATAGTCCGTATTTGCAAACATCCTGTAAATTACCACCTTGTGCACCAACACCCGGTACTAATAAAAAAGAAGTAGGAACAATTTTTCTAATTTCTTTAAAATATTCTGCCTTTGTAGCTCCAACAACATACATTAAGTTTTCTGAGTTTTTCCAGTTTTTAGAAGTTTCTAAAACTTGTTTGTATAATTCTTTTCCGTCTACTTCTTTTGTTTGAAAATCAAAAGCACCTTGGTTAGATGTTAAAGCCAACATAATAGTATGTTTATCTTTAAACGCTAAAAAAGGTTCTACAGAGTCTTTACCCATATATGGTGCAACGGTAACAGAATCAAATGCTAAATCTTCTAAAAATGCTTTTGCATACATTGTAGATGTATTACCAATATCTCCACGTTTAGCGTCTGCAATAGTATAAATTTCTGGGTAACTAGTATTAAGGTAGTTAATCGTTTTTTCTAAAGATTGCCAACCTTTCAAACCGTAAGCTTCATAAAATGCTGTATTAGGTTTATAAGCTACACATAAATGATGAGTTGCATCAATAATTGCTTTGTTAAATTCAAAAATAGGGTCTTCTTCGTCTAAAAGATGAGGTGGAATTTTATTTAAATCTACATCTAATCCAATACATAAAAAAGATTTTTTCTTTTTTATCTGAGCAATAAGTTCTTGTGTTGTCATTTGTTTTCTAATAGTTACGCAAAAGTAGGTATTTTTGTTTTTATTACCATCTGTAGTTGTAAGTATTCAAATATTTATAAGACTCAAATTAAAAATAAATTATGTTCAAAAAAATAACAATTTTAGCTGTTTTACTACTTTTTGTAAGTTGTAATTTAGAAAAACCAACAGAATTTACAGAAAAAGCACTCAATGAAAAAGTGTATAATTTAAACGGAGTTTCATCTAGCTTTAAAGATGTTTTAAAAGAGCATAAAGGAAAAAAGATTTTAATTGATATTTGGGCAGGTTGGTGCAGAGATTGCTTAAAAGGAATGCCAAGAATAAAAGATCTGCAAAGAACATACCCAGATGTTGTTTTTTTATTTTTATCTGTTGATGAAAGAAAAAGTTATTGGAAAAAAGCAATAGAGCATTACAATATTAAAGGAGTACATTATAATTTACCTAAAGGGATGAAGGAAGGAGATTTGGTAGATTTTTTAGATGTTAGCTGGATTCCTAGATATTTGGTTGTTGATGAAAACGGAAAAATCATCCTTTTTAATGTAACAAAAGCATATGATAA
Organism: Polaribacter sargassicola; assembly: GCF_021991835.1. Lineage (GTDB taxonomy): Bacteria > Bacteroidota > Bacteroidia > Flavobacteriales > Flavobacteriaceae > Polaribacter > Polaribacter sargassicola. Next base: position 34,012 of record NZ_JAHDAU010000003.1, on the reverse strand, counting down.
AAGAATTAAAGATGCTTTAGATTAAAAAAATATAACGATTTAGTAACTATTTGATTTTCTCAACCATATTTGATTTTCCATTTCTTAAATTTACGACATAATTAAAGTAAGATAACATCAAATATTTTAGAAAATAAAAAATAGAATTATGAGAACAAAAATTGTAGCAGGTAACTGGAAGATGAATAATGATAAGAAACAAAGTAAAAAGCTTATCAAAGATTTAAAAAAAGCAATTAAGAAAGAAGAATTAAATAATACTCGTGTAATTGTTGCTCCTACATTTGTAAATCTTTCTGCTTCTATAACAGCTGCAGATGATTCTAAAATAGAAGTTGTTGCACAAAACATGCACCAAGCTAAAAGTGGTGCATATACAGGTGAGATTTCTGCAGATATGTTAAAAGCAATCGGAATTAAAACGGTTATTTTAGGACATTCTGAAAGAAGAACTTACTTTAATGAAACAGATGAGACTTTAGCAGCAAAAGTAGATGCTATTTTAGAAAATGAATTAGAAACTATCTTTTGTTTTGGAGAATTATTAGAAGATAGAAAAACAGAAAACCATTTTGCAGTTGTAGAAAGTCAACTTACAAATGCATTATTTCACTTAGATGCTAGTGCTTGGAAAAGTATCATTTTAGCTTATGAACCAGTTTGGGCAATTGGTACAGGAGAAACAGCAACAGCAGAGCAAGCACAAGAAATGCATGCATTTATTAGAAGTATTATAGAAAAAAAATATAATAAAGAAGTAGCAGAAGAAGTTTCTATTTTATACGGAGGAAGTGTAAAACCAACCAATGCAGAAGAAATTTTTTCTAAACCAGATGTAGATGGTGGTTTAATTGGTGGCGCAGCTTTAAAAGTTGATGACTTTACAGGGATTATTAAAGCTATATAAATTATAGTATTTAAAGATATTTACAATAAATTTGCATCGAGATTTAAAATCTTGATGCATTTTTTATACGCAATTTATTTATGGATAATATTTATATAGAATACAATTTTACAGTAACACCAAAAGAGCCTGCTACCGAAATTTTAATTGCAGAACTAGGTAATGTTGGGTTTGAGAGTTTTGTAGAAAATGAAAGCGGAGTAACAGCTTACATTCAAAAAGGAGAATGGAATGAAGATGTTTTAAAAGATATTTTTGTTTTAAATTCTAATGAGTTTTCTATAGAATATAATAAAAAGGAAGTTGAGCAAACTAACTGGAACCAAGAATGGGAAAAGAATTTTACACCTATTCAGGTTGATAATCTAGTGAGTATTCGTGCTCCTTTTCATGAAAATCCTAATTTAAAATACGATATAGTTATAGAGCCAAAAATGAGTTTTGGTACAGGTCATCATGAAACTACACACATGATGGTACAGCATTTAATCAATTTAGATTTAGCAAATAAAAAAACCTTAGATATGGGATGCGGAACAGGAATTTTAGCAATTTTTGCTGAAATGAAAGGAGCAAATCCTATTGATGCAATTGATATTGATAATTGGTGTTATGAAAACTCTTTAGAAAATGTAGCTCGTAATAATTGTAAAAATATATCAGTTTACGAAGGAGATTCATCACTTTTAAACAATAAAAAATACGATGTTATTATTGCCAATATCAACAGAAATATTTTGTTAATGGATATGGAAGTTTATACAAATTGTTTAAATAAAAATGGGATTCTATTGCTAAGTGGTTTCTACAAAGAAGATATTTCTATTATAGATGAAGAAGTTTCTAAATATAATTTAAAATTAGAAACCTTTATAGAAAGAAACAATTGGGTTGCCGTAAAATACAGTAAAAAATAAAAAATATTTTATACCTTTATGATTATGAGTACAAAAGAAAAAAATCAAGAAGAAGTAGATGTTTTAGAACAAGAAGTATTTCAGCATGAAATTATCTTACATAATGATGATGTAAATACATTTGATCATGTAATAGAATCTTTAATAGACGTATGTGATCATACTTTAGTACAAGCAGAGCAATGTGCAACTTTAGTACATTATAAAGGAAAATGTACAGTTAAATCTGGAGAATATAAAGATTTAGAACCAAGATGTTCTAAATTATTGCAATTAGGTTTATCTGCAGAACTAGTTTAATTATGGAAAACGTTTTTAAGTATTATGAGTTTTCTAATTTTTTTGTAGATAAATCTGATGCTTTTTCTGGAAACGAGATTAGTTTTACAGAATTAAATGAAACTCATTTTTTAATATTCGAAAAATTTGAGATTAACTCTTACAATCTATATGTTTCTAGATACAAGAATAAAAAAGATATTGGAGTTAATCCTCCAGAAATTTTAGAATTATTGGTAGAAAACTACGATAAGAGTATCCCAGAACATCGTATTATGATAAAACAGTATTTAAGTTAATGTATTAGTAAAGAAAAAAACACAATGGATAGAAATGAAATCTAGAAATATTTCTCTTGATTTATTTAAAATTATTTTGGCAGTTTTTGTCGTTTTAATTCATTGTTTTTTTTTAAAAGATATTAGCTTAGATGTTTACTATTTAACAACAAACGGATTATTTAGAACAGCTGTTCCTGTGTTCTTTATAATTAATGGTTATTTTTTTACGCAAGTAATAGAGAAAAAAACGATTGTAAAATGGATGAAAAGGGTGTTTATTTTATATTTTGTTTGGATGTTAATTTATGCGCCTTTATGGTTTCATTTAGATGTTAAATCTATTCTAATTAATTTTTTTGTTGGTTTTCATCACCTTTGGTACATAAAAGCTCTTTTGTTATGTGGTATGCTTTTATATGTGATGAAAAAAATGAAAATAAAATTTCTTTTTTTAATTTCATTTATCCTGTTCTTTTTAGGAAGTCTTATTCAGTTTTTAAAAAATATTCACATTTTATATTTTGATGTTTATTCTCATAGAAACTTTCTGTTTTTAGGTTTGCCTTTTTTTATTTTAGGTTATTTAATTCGTAAAACATCTTGGCAAACAAAAATAAGTGGCAAACACAATATCCTATTTATTTTAATTTTTACAGTTACTTTATTAATTGAAAGTTATTTACACTATCATTTTAAATTTGATAGAAATGATAATTTATTTTCACTGATTTTACTTTGTCCTTTAATTTTTATTTATGTAATAAATTATCAATGTTACATAAAATTTAATTCAAAAAGTATTTCATTAATTTCTACATCTATTTATTTACTTCACCCTTGGGTGATGCATTTTTTAAATATGAATTATAAAATTAACAGTGTTTTTCTAGCTATTATAACAATTTCAATTTCTTTTGCTTTGTCTTTTGTTTTGATAAAAATAAATGAGAGGATAAAATATTTACTGTAATTTTTGTCTTTAAGACAATCAATACTGGTATTATTATCTCCAAAGTTTTTTAAATAAAGTTTTTTACTCTTTAATTTTTATTATTTAATTTCGTTTCGAAGCATATGATTATATTTGGCTCTAAAATTGATTAAGTAAAAATTGCAAAAAAAGAAATGGGATTATTAAGATTATTATTGGCATTATGTGTATTAGTGGCGCATTCTGGTGCTATATTTGGTTTTGGACTTGTAACAGGTAAAACAGCACTTCATTCATTTTTCGTAATATCAGGCTTTTATATGGCTTTAATATTAAATGAAAAATATATAGGTCAAAACAATTCGTATAAGTTGTTTATTACAAATAGATTATTAAGATTGTACCCTATATATTGGGTTGTTGCTTTGTGTACTATTTTATTTTCTGTAATAATGTATTTTATTACAGGTAACAGTTTTGGTCCGTTACAACCTTATGTAGATTATTATGATTCTATGAATTTTGGTACTTTACTTTTCTTAATACTAACAAACATCATTATATTTTTTCAAGACATTGTAATGTTTCTTGGTTTAGATACTGTAACTGGTAGTCTGTTCTTTACAAAAGATTTTAGGCAAACAGAACCAGCATTATATAATTTTTTATTAGCACCACAAGCTTGGACAGTTGGCTTAGAGTTGATTTTTTATTTAATGGCTCCTTTTATTGTTAGAAGAAAAGTAAAATTTATAGCGGTTTTATTATTTATCAGTTTGGCAATTAGAGTTGTTTTATACTTAAATGGTTATCAAAAAGATCCTTGGGCATTTAGATTTTTTCCATCAGAAATTTTCTTCTTTCTATTAGGTACACTTTCATACAATATTTACAAAAAAGTAAAGACTATGGATATAAAAACATCAACATTAAAAATTATTTATGGTTTTATACTTGTGTTTTCATTGTTCTATTCTTTTATACCTTATATAGGTAGTTTTCCAACATATCCTCATTTTCCATTAAAATCAATGTTTTATATATTTTGTATATTCTTAAGTATTCCGTTTATATTTATCTTATCAAAAAGATGGAAAAGAGATAGATATATTGGGGAATTATCTTATCCTGTTTATTTGTCTCATATACTCGTTTTAAATTTTATAAGATGGATAGATGTTCCGTTATTTAACACTTATACAAGTGTATTTCTATCAATTTTTTCAATAATTTTTTCAATATTTTTAACTGAATTAGTTACAAATAAGCTTGAAGATTATAGACAACGTAGAGTAAAAGTGAAAAAGAGTATTTAAATCTGATGATTAATTATAAAAATAATTAAAAGAGTAACTAGAAAAAGGTTACTCTTTTTTTATGAAGAAGAATTATTGATGAAATAAAAAAACCAGTAATTTCCAAAATTGATGGAAAGTACTGGTTTTAGTAGTGACCATGCTAGGATTCAAACCTAGAACCTCTTGAGCCGTAATCAAGTGCGCTATTCAGTTGCGCCACATGGCCTTTAAGCGGGTGCAAATATAACGTAATTTTTTAAAAACAGAAATTCTATATTACTTTTTTTAAGAATTTATTTCTTTTTTATAACTTTCTGTTAAATCTACAGCTTTTTCTAAATCTAAATTTAATACATAGAGCTCTACAGTACTTGTGCTTTCAGCAAAACCAGCAAGCCTTGCAGACTCAAATCTATCTTTAATTATAGATGATATTTTGTTGTCTTCTAAGATATTTTGTAATCCTTTTACAATTATAAAAGTGTTAGAAAATATTTTAACGTGTTCTTTTTTCATGTTTTTAAGATTAATTTAATCAAGTGAGTTTAAAGTTACAAAAGCTCTCCAACCAATAATTGCTAGTTGTATTTTTGAGGCTTTAGAAATATCTAATCCTTTTTTTGTAAAGGAAGGTAAAACCAGTTTGTTAATTTTAGCAAGAATTTTAAAAACCTGTTTTTTCATAGATTTTTGTGTTTATCATCAATTTTACTAATATAAACAATTCTATACTTAAAATATTGAGTTGTGTGGCGTATAATTTTTAAAACAAAATTTGAAATATAATTTCTGTGATAGAAAAGATAATTTTAAATAAAATGATAATCATAATTATAGTTTTTTGGTTAGAAATATTAGTCAATTTCGAAATTGTTTTTTCAATATATAATGTTTCTAATACTCGCCGATAATACTTAATAACTTATTAATCAAAATGATTTTCAATTTACTATATAAAAAATGTTTTTAGTTTTAATATGTAAGCTATTTTACTATATTTAAGTTTATTTTTATAATTTAAATACTTGTTTTTTATTTAAAAATGTAAGGATGTTAAGACTAGTTTTTGTTTAGTTTTCTTAACTAAAGGAATTTCTGTTACTTTTAAGCATATTTAAAGCCTTTTTATTTTTATTTTTTTCTTAGTGTGATAAAAATGTATCTTCGTCAAAAAATAAAATACATGAGTTTTTTTTACGTTATTATTGGTTTAACACTGCTTGTTGTTGGTGGAGAGTTTTTAGTTAGATCTTCTATAGGACTGTCTTTTAAATTTAACATATCAAAAATGGTTATTGGTATGACAGTTGTATCTTTTGCTACTTCTGCACCAGAATTGTTAGTTAGTTTACAAGCAGCAATAGATGGTTCGCCGGCAATAGCAATAAATAATGTTATAGGTTCTAATATAGCTAATATAGGTTTAGTTTTAGGAGTTACTGCAATAATTGGTCCCATAGCTGTAAGTAAAGATTTTTATAAGCTAAATTGGCCTGTAATGATGCTTTTTTCTGTAGTATTATATTATTTTTTAAAAAACGATAACTTATTAACGCAATTAGAAGGAATAATACTTTTTATTGGTTTAATTGTTTTTTTATTGGTATTGATAAAAAGCGCAAAAAAAGAAGAAGTTAATGTAGAAGAGTTAGATGATGCTCTTGCTGAAGTTGGTTATGCAAAAATATTTTTTTGGTTAATAATTGGGGGTGTTGCTCTTTATTTTGGTTCAGAGTTTTTGGTTAATGGAGCAAAAGATATTGCCCAAAACATGGGGGTTAGTGAAGGTGTAATATCTATTACTATGATTGCAATCGGTACAAGTGTACCAGAACTTGCAGCCTCTGTAATTGCAGCAATAAAGGGAGAAAAAGCTATTTCTTTGGGTAATTTAATAGGTTCTAATGTTTTTAATATTGCTTCAGTTTTAGGTGTTACGGCTATAATTAAAGAAATACCTGTAACAGAACCTCAAATATTATCAAGAGATATTTTTTGGATGCTTGGTTTTGCGGCAATTTTAATACCGTTAGTTTTCATCCCTAAAAAATATGAGTTAAATAGATTAAAAGGTTTGTTTCTATTTTTAGCTTATGGTGCTTTTATTTATTTAGTTTTTAAAACAACCATTTAACAAATTGACTTCACTGAATGTATTTCTTTAAAAGTTTACTTCCTTTTTCTGTAAAGTATTATTTTTAATTAAAATTTAGTTAGAATTTTATTAAAATGCTTATTGTTGAAATATTATAGGATAATAAGAATGTTGTGTTCTGTAATTTCTATTCTGATAAGACTAATCCGAAAATAATAATTCACAAAAAAAACACTTACAATAATGTAAGTGTTTTTTAATTTTATTAATAATTGTGTAAAATTATATGTTTGCTGATTTAACAGTTTTAATAATTCTACCAGCAATTTTATAAGGATCTCCGTTAGAAGCTGGTCTTCTATCTTCTAACCAACCTTTCCAACCTTTTTCTACTGCAATAATAGGAATACGGATAGATGCACCTCTATCAGAAACTCCCCAAGAGAAATCAGTAATAGCAGCAGTTTCATGTAAACCAGTTAAACGTTGGTCGTTAAACTCACCATAAACAGCAATGTGCTCATCTACTACAGGTCTAAAAGCTTCACAAATTTTTCCATAAGTCTCTTCAGAACCACAAGTTCTTAAAACAGAGTTAGAGAAGTTTGCATGCATACCAGAACCATTCCAGTCCATATCTTTACCTAATGGTTTTGGGTGATAATCAATGTAGTAACCATATTTTTCAGTTAATCTGTCTAATAAGTAACGAGCAACCCAAATTTCATCTCCGGCTTTTTTAGCTCCTTTTGCAAATAATTGAAATTCCCATTGTCCAGAAGCAACCTCTTGGTTAATACCTTCAAAGTTTAAACCAGCATCAATACATAAGTCAGCATGCTCTTCAACTAAAGCTCTACCATGAGTATTTTTACCACCTACAGAACAGTAGTACATACCTTGTGGAGCAGGATAACCACCAACAGGGAAACCTAAAGGTAACTGAGTAGTTTTGTCCATAATAAAGTATTCTTGTTCAAAACCAAACCAGAAATCATTATCATCATCATCAATAGTAGCTCTACCATTAGAAACGTGAGGAGTACCATCTGCGTTTAAAACTTCTGTCATTACTAAGTAACCATTAATTCTTGCAGGGTCTGGGTAGATTGCAACAGGTTTTAATAAACAGTCAGAAGAACCTCCTGATGCTTGTTTAGTAGATGAACCATCAAAAGACCACATTCCTAATTCTTCAATAGTCCCTTTAAAGTCTTCATGCTCTTCTACTTTGGTTTTACTTCTCAAGTTTTGAGTAGGATAATATCCATCTAACCAAATGTATTCTAATTTAATTTTTGCCATAATATTATTGTTTATGTGATGTTTCTTTTACAAAAATGGATTTTTTTATGAAGATATCAAAAAATTGAGGGGTTAAATGTTTAAAAATCTTAAAAAATAATTTTATCCCTAATTTTGAAAGGGTATATTTGTTTAAAATTAAAAAAAAAAAGAAAATATTACTAATATGTCAAGGATTAGATTTAGTTTACTACAAGAAACACTTAATAGAAAACCAATAAAAGTGATTCAAAAGGATAAAAGATCCACTCTTTTCGGACAGAATGTATTTAATAAACATGCTATGCAACAGTACCTTACACGTTCTGCTTATGAAAGTGTAATGAATGCCATAGATTTAGGTACTAAAATAGATAGAAAAATTGCAGACCAAGTTGCTGTAAGTATGAAAGATTGGGCTATTTCTAAAGGAGCCACACATTACACACATTGGTTTCAACCTTTAACAGGTGCAACGGCAGAAAAACATGATGCTTTCTTTGAGTCTATAAATGGTAGTTTGGCAATGGAAAAGTTTGATGGAGAACAATTGGTACAACAAGAACCAGATGCATCTAGTTTTCCTAATGGTGGAATAAGGAATACTTTTGAAGCAAGAGGTTATACTGCTTGGGATCCAACTTCACCAGCTTTTATTTACGAAACAACACTTTGTATTCCAACAATTTTTGTTGCTTATACAGGTGAAGCTTTAGATAATAAAACTCCTTTGTTAAGAGCTTTGCAAGCAATAGATACATATGCAACGGCTGTTTGTAAATATTTTGATAAAAATGCCAATAAAGTAATAGCAACGCTTGGTTGGGAGCAAGAATTTTTTTTAATTGATGATGCTTTAATTTTAGCAAGACCAGATTTACAACTAACAGGAAGAACTTTGTTAGGAAGTTTGCCTGCAAAGGGGCAACAATTAGATGATCATTATTTTGGAACAATCCCTGCAAGGGCAATGAGTTTTATGCAAGATTTAGAGCAAGAATGTATGTTGTTAGGGATTCCTGTAAAAACAAGGCATAATGAGGTAGCTCCAAATCAATTTGAAGTAGCTCCAATTTTTGAAGAAGCAAATTTAGCAGTAGATCATAATTCTTTATTAATGGATGTAATGCAAAAAGTGTCTAGAAGACATAAGTTTAAAGTATTACTTCATGAAAAACCATTTTCTGGTATTAATGGATCTGGTAAGCACAATAACTGGTCTTTATCTACAAGTAAAGGTGTTAACTTATTGAGTCCTGGTAAAACACCAATGAAAAACTTGCAGTTTCTTACTTTTTTTATAAATACCATTAAAGCAGTATGCGATTACGAAGAAATTTTAAGTGCTTCTATTGCAACAGCAAGTAATGAGTATAGGTTAGGAGCAAATGAAGCTCCATCAACAATTATGTCTGTATTTGTAGGAAATCAATTATCTGCAGTTTTAGATGAGTTAGAAAATGTAACAAAAGGTAAATTATCACCTCAAGAAAAAACAGATTTAAAATTGAATATTATTGGTAAAATTCCAGAAATTTTACTAGATAATACAGATAGAAATAGAACATCACCTTTTGCCTTTACGGGAAATAAATTTGAATTTAGAGCTGTAGGTTCTTTAACAAATTGTGCAATACCAATGACAGTTTTAAACACCATTGTGGCAAAACAATTAAAAGAGTTTAAAATTGAAGTTGATGAGTTAATAGATAAAAAGGGCCTAAAAAAAGACGAAGCTATTTTTAATATTCTTAGAGAATATATAAAAGACTCTAAAACTATTCGTTTTGAAGGTGATAGTTATTGCGATTCTTGGCAAAAAGAAGCAGTAAAAAGAGGGTTAAGTAACTTTAAAACAACACCAGAAGCTTTAAAAGAAAAAATTTCAAATAAGGCAATTTCTTTGTTTGAGAAAATGGACGTAATGAGTAAAGTAGAATTAGAAGCTCGTTATGAAATTGATTTAGAATCTTATGCAAAAAAGGTATTAATAGAAGCAGGTGTTTTGGTAGATATTGCAAGAAATCAAGTTGTACCAACGGCTATTATTTATCAAAATACATTATTAGAAAACACTAAAAATTTAAAAGAAATTTTTAGTGATGAATATAAAAATATAGCTAAAGAACAATTAGAATTGATAATGATTATTTCTAATCATATTACACAAATTAATGCTCTAGTTGTTAAGATGGAAACAGAAAAAATAAAATCAGAAAAATATTCTGGTTTAAAACTAGCAGAACACTGTAGTAATAAAGTAAAACCATTTTTAATTAAAATAAGGCATCACTGCGATCAATTAGAAGCATTGGTAGATGATAATTTATGGCCACTAACTAAATACAGAGAATTGTTTTTTACAAAATAGAAATAAAAATTTTATTGCATTTTTTTAAACTAAATTCATTTTGTTTTTGAATGGTTTTTTTAATCAAAAGGTTAAATTTGCAACACACAACATAATAAGAATATGAGTCAAGAAGTTTCTAAAAGATACGCGCAAAGAGGTGTTTCTGCATCAAAAGAAGATGTACACAATGCAATAAAAAATATAGACAAAGGTTTGTTTCCAAAAGCATTTTGTAAAATTGTTCCAGATTATTTAACCAATGATGATGATTATTGCCTAATAATGCATGCAGACGGAGCGGGAACAAAATCTTCTTTAGCATATATGTATTGGAAAGAGACAGGAGATATTTCTGTATGGAAAGGTATTGCACAAGACGCATTAATTATGAATATTGATGATTTATTGTGTGTTGGTGCAACAGATAATATTATGTTATCCTCTACAATCGGTCGTAATAAAAGTAAAATTCCAGGAGAAGTTTTATCAGCAATTATTAACGGAACAGAAGAATTAATTGAAGATTTAAAAGGTTTTGGTGTTACGATTCATTCAACAGGAGGAGAAACAGCAGACGTTGGAGATTTAGTGCGTACAATTATTGTAGATTCTACAGTAACAGCAAGAATGAAAAGAAGCGATGTTATTGATAATGCAAACATAAAAGCCGGTGATGTAATTGTTGGTTTAGAATCTTTTGGGCAAGCAACTTATGAAACAGAGTACAATGGAGGAATGGGATCTAACGGATTAACTTCTGCAAGACATGATGTTTTTCATAAATATTTAGCAGACAAATATCCAGAAAGTTTTGATGATGCTGTACCAAGTGATTTAGTATATTCTGGAAATACAAAATTAACCGATGAGGTAGAAAATTCACCAATTGATGCTGGAAAATTAGTTTTATCGCCAACAAGAACTTATGCACCAATTATAAAAGAAATCTTGTCTAAATTTTCTTCAGATAAAGTACATGGAATGATTCATTGTTCTGGTGGAGCACAAACAAAAATTTTACATTTTATAGATAATTTACATATTGTAAAAGACAATATGTTTCCAATTCCACCATTATTTAAATTAATACAAGAGCAATCTAAAACAGATTGGAAAGAAATGTATCAAGTATTTAATTGTGGTCATAGAATGGAAATGTATGTTTCTTCTGATATTGCAGAAGATATTATTAAAATTTCTAAATCATTTAATGTAAATGCCAAAATTATAGGTAGAGTAGATGTATCAGAAAAAAAGAAGTTAACTATTAAAAGTGAATTTGGTATATTTGAGTATTAACTAAAAAAAATAATAAATGGCAAAGAAAGTATTTGTTTCGGGATGTTTTGATATGTTACATAGTGGTCATGTTGCTTTTTTTAAGCAAGCAGCTTCTTATGGAGACTTATATGTAGGTATTGGTTCTGATGCAACAGTAGATGATTTAAAAGGGAGAAAAACTATAAATTCTGAAAGAGAAAGAATTTATATGATTAATGCCATAAAGTATGTCAAAAAATCTTTTGTAAACTCAGGTTCTGGAATTTTAGATTTTAAAGAAGATCTAATAAAGTTAAAACCAGATTATTTTATTGTAAATGAAGACGGTTACACATCAGAAAAAGAAACTTTATGTAAAGAATTAGGTATAGAATTACATGTTTTAAACAGAATACCAGATGCAGATTTACCAGAAAGATCTACAACAGCAATTCGTTCTGGAGACAATTGTTCTTTACCTTATAGAATAGACTTGGCAGGTACTTGGATAGATCAACCGTATGTTTCCAAATTTAATCCAGGTTGGGCAATTACATTATCTTTAGAACCAATTTTTGAGTATAATGAAAGATGTGGTATGTCTACATCTACAAGAAATGCCGCAAAGAAAATTTGGCCATATTATTTACCAATAGACAAGCCAGAAAAATTAGCCGAAATTTTATTTAAGTTTGAAAATACACCTGGTTCCGAAATAATTTCAGGAGCACAAGATGCAATAGGTATTTGTATGCCAGGTTTGGTTAGACATTATTATAATAATGCTTATTGGCCAGAAAAATTTGAATCTGTACACGATGAAGATACACTTAATTGGTTAGAAAAGCATATAAGTATGGTTACTTTATGGCCAAGAGAAAAAGGTTTAGATTTATTAACTGAAACTTATATTAATACAGAAAATGTTAAAGAATTAACTACAGCTGCAGAAGAAGTTTGGGATGCCATTAAAGAGAAAGATTTTGATAGCTTTTCTAAAGGATTTTTAAAATCTTTTAAAGCTCAAATTAAGATGTTTCCTAAAATGGTAAATGAAAAAATTGAAAAGGAAATCTTAAAATATAGTAATAAAGCATCTGCATGGAAATTAGCAGGAGCAGGTGGTGCAGGTTATTTAATACTTGTTTCAGAAGAGCCAATTGAAGGTACAATGAAAATTAGAATTAGAAGAAAAGAAGCTCAGTTGTAATTCAATTTTTTAAAAAATATTAAGAGACTAGTGTTGTAAATACTAGTCTCTTTTTTTGTTTTATAATCTTATTATTTGTTAACTTTTTTTTGTTGATAAAATTATAATTAATTGTTTTTTAGTGTTTTAGTTTTGGTTTGTGAAATTTTAATGACATTTATCATCTTTTAAACTTCTATTTTTAAAGAACTTTAGAATCCTTATTTAATTTAATTACCTATATAAATTACAATGAATTCTAATAAAATACTACCTGCAAAAGTAACCTTAACAAGAGAAAAAGCTCTTAAAGACTCATTAAACTATTTTAAAAACGATGAATTAGCTGCTACTGTTTGGCTAAATAAATATGCACTTAAAGATTCTGAAGGAAATTTTTATGAAAGCTCACCAGATGATATGCATAAAAGAATTGCAAAAGAAATTGCAAGAATAGAAAAGAGGTATAAAAATCCTTTGACTGAAACCGAAATTTTTGATGTAATTAAAGGTTTTAAATACATTATTCCTCAAGGAAGCCCTATGGCAGGTATAGGAAATCCTTATCAAGTAGGTTCTTTATCTAATTGTTTTGTAATTGGTAACAATGGAGAATCTGATTCTTATGGAGGAATTATGAAAATAGACCAAGAACAAGTACAATTAATGAAACGTAGAGGAGGAGTTGGGCATGATTTATCGCACATTCGCCCTAAAGGTTCCCCTGTAAAAAACTCTGCATTAACATCAACAGGTATTGTACCTTTTATGGAACGCTATTCAAATTCAACAAGAGAAGTTGCGCAAGATGGAAGAAGAGGTGCGTTAATGTTGTCGGTTTCTGTAAATCATCCTGATGCAGAAGATTTTATTGATGCAAAATTAGAACAAGGTAAAGTAACAGGTGCAAATGTTTCCGTTAAAATTGATGATGCTTTTATGGAAGCTGTTATCAAAAATGAGAAATACACACAAAAATATCCCACATTTAGTAAAAATCCGCTATATACAAAAGAAGTAGATGCAAGCGCTATTTGGAAAAAAATAGTACATAATGCATGGAAATCTGCAGAACCAGGAATTCTATTTTGGGATACAATCATTAATGAATCTATACCAGATTGTTATGCAGATTTAGGTTACAAAACAGTGTCCACAAATCCTTGTGGAGAAATCCCTTTATGTCCATATGATTCTTGTAGATTATTAGCGATAAATTTATTCTCTTATGTAGAACAACCTTTTACAAACAAAGCCGTGTTCAATTTTAAATTATTTAAAAAGCATATTGTAATAGCTCAAAGAATGATGGATGATATTATAGATTTAGAATTAGAGAAGATTGATACAATTTTAGCAAAAATAGATGCAGATCCAGAAGAAGATAATGTAAAATCTACAGAGAAAAATTTATGGTTAAATATTAGACAAAAAGCTTACGAAGGTAGAAGAACAGGAATAGGTATTACTGCAGAAGGAGATATGTTAGCAGCTTTAAATATACGTTACGGAAGTGCAGATGGTAATAAATTTTCTACAGAGGTGCATAAAACTTTAGCTATGGAAACTTACAGAGCTTCTGTAAAATTAGCAAAAGAAAGAGGTGCGTTTTCTATTTTTGATGCAGATAGAGAAAAGAACAATCCGTTTATATTAAGACTAAAAGAGGCTAATAGTAAGTTGTATTATGAGATGTTAGAATATGGACGCAGAAATATAGCTTTATTAACTATTGCTCCTACGGGTACTACAAGTTTAATGACACAGACTTCATCTGGAATTGAACCTGTTTTTATGCCAGTTTACAAACGTAGAAAAAAAGTAAACCCTAATGATAAAGGAGTTCGTGTAGATTTTGTAGATGAGGTTGGAGATTCTTGGGAAGAATATGTTGTTTTTCATTATCGTTTTAAACAATGGATGGACGTTAATGGAATTGATACAAATAAAAATTTTTCTCAGAAAGAAATTGATGAATTGGTAAAAAAGTCTCCTTATTATAAAGCAACATCTAATGATATAGATTGGCTAAGTAAAGTTACTATGCAAGGTGCAATTCAAAAATGGGTAGATCACTCTATCAGCGTAACTGTAAACTTACCGAATAATGTAACCGAAGATTTAGTTGGAGAATTATATTTAAAAGCATGGCAAGTTGGTTGTAAAGGAGTAACGGTTTACAGAGATGGATCTCGTTCTGGAGTTTTAATTTCTTCGGATGATAAAGCGGAAGAAAAAACGTTAGGTTTTAATTTTCCTAAAAAGCGTCCATCTATATTAGAAGCAGATGTAGTTCGTTTTCAAAATCAGAAAGAAAAATGGATTGCTTTTGTTGGTTTGTTTGAAGGAAAACCATATGAAATTTTTACAGGATTAGCAGATGATGAAGATGGTATTTTAATTCCGCGTTGGGTAGAAAAAGGAGCAATAATAAAAAATAGAAATAATTTAGGAGAAAGACGTTATGATTTTCAGTACAAAAATAAACGTGGTTATAAAACAACAATAGAAGGATTATCTTATAAATTTAATCCAGAGTTTTGGAATTACGCGAAACTAATTTCAGGAACAATGCGTCATGGAATGCCAATTAATAAGGTTATCGATTTAATACAAAGTTTACAATTAGATTCAGAATCTATTAATACATGGAAAAATGGAGTGCAAAGAGCATTAAAACGATATGTTGAAGATGGTACAAAAGCGAAAGGACAAACTTGTGATAATTGTAATTCTACAGATTTAATTTATCAAGAAGGGTGTTTAACTTGCCAAGAATGTGGCTCTTCTAAATGTGGTTAATTTTTTATTTTATACTTAAAAAACCTCTAAATACTTATTGTATTTAGAGGTTTTTAAGTAGTTTAATTTATTACTCTACTCCCAATTAACACTTAAGTTGTTAAAAGTTACAGAACTCATTTTAGTATGTTCATAATGATTGAAAATAAGTGCTTTTAAAACAGGAATCTCTTCTGAAATTCCTTTAAATTCAAATATAAATTTAGTAGGTAAATTTCTTTCTAATTTTCCAACAAATAATAATTTACTATTTCCTATTTGAAATTTTGAAGCTTTATATTTGTTTCCTTTTGGATCAAAAATATCAATACTTTGTGCTACAAATTTTGTTGGAAATCCTTTGTTTTCAATTGAACCTTCAACAATGATAGTGCCATTATCATATTTTCCTTTTACAGAATTAATTCTATAAATAATATTATTACTTTCTTTTTGATTTTTGGTATTTAGTAAATTTAAGCTCTCTTTATAATATTGTATTTCTGAATTTAATTTTTTGATATCATTAACTTGTAGAGATATTAACTGCTTTTTTTGTGCTAATTCAGAGTTAAGTTTTTCATTTTTAAGTTCCAAATCAGAACAGTCTGTTTGTGCAAAAGTGTTAGAAATTACTAGAAGTGTTAAGACACTAAAAATTTTAATTTTTTTCATAATATTTTTTTTAAAAATTACTTGCAATTTTAATGATATACACGTGTTTAACTGTTATAATGATATCATATAATAGCGAAGTTAATGTTTTAAAAACAATAAAAATATATATCCTATAATAACTTTAAATTAAAAATTAAATCAAATATGTAATTATTCTTAATTAGATAAACTTTATTGAGATAATTTGTTGAAATTTATTTTAATGTTTCTTATTAATAATTTTTTCTTTTTTTACAATTCAAAAATATCTTCAAATCTACCTATTTTGTAACCTTGTTCAATTATAGTTTTACTCTCTTTACTATTTGGGTTTATAACAGGATTTGTATGGTTAAAATGAATGAAAATAATTTTACTCTTTTCCTCTTTACTTAAATCTTTAAACTTTTCTAAACTCTCAATAATAAAAGGATGTGGAATTTGACTAATATCTCTACTATCAATTTCTTTACCACTATAAAAAGTAGCATCTAAAAAAGCATAGTCTACTTTTTTAATTTCATCAATAATATTTTTATTCCATTTTTCCCATTTATCAATATCCGGAATAAATAAAGCACTTTTATTTGGTCCTTTAATTCTGTAACCAACAGTTTCAGAATATTCATCTCTGTGTGGTACTAAAATAGGAGTTACGTTAATTTTATTTGATAATTGAATTGTTTCTTCATTCTTAATTTCGCTCAAATTTATGTTTTCACTTTTAACCAATTGGCTCCAAGGTCCGTTATTAGAAATAAATGTTTTCATTTTAGGCATTGCGTAAACAGTAACATTTTTAGAGTTTATAGATTCTTTGCCTAAATACATTAAACCAGCATAATGGCCAATATGTGCATGTGTTAAGAAAATTCCGTCAGTTAATTCTTTGTTTATTTCATTGTTGTATTTAGAGAGCATTTTCATTTGCGTCTTAATATCTGGTGTAGCATCAAATAAATAAGTTTTATTGTTTTGCTTATCAATTAATCCTAAAGAAATAACTTGTCTTTTATAATCTGGGTTTTTAAAAAGATCTTTACAGCAATCTTTTTCGCAACCAATTTGTGGAGAACCAGCATCTTGTATTGTTCCTAAAAGAATAAGAGAAGTATTTTTTATGCTTTGTTTTTGTTGGGGTTTTTTAGAGGTAATTTTTTCTGTTGATTTTTCTTTAACGCAAGAAAGTGTAAAAATCATTAAAAAGAAGATGTAATATTTATTCATGTAATTTAAATTGATATTAAATTTTTGATGTAGTATTTAAAAAATACGAAATTAATGTTTTACATGTAATTTGTATAAATTAACTCTTAGTTTATAAAGAAGAGATGTTGTTTTTGTTGTCAGTAATTTTTATAAATATTTTACTAAGTTCTGTAGCACAACCCCAAGCTACAGTAAAACCAGCTCCGCCATGACCATAATTATGAAAAACATTGGAAAAATTTTTATCAAACTCAAAACGAACAGCATTTCTTTTAGGTCTTAAACCTACAATTTCTTCTAATATTTCAGGTGATTTGTCTTTTAATCCTGCCTTTTTTATTCTGTTTAAAATTAAATTCGTGTCAGATTTTTCTATATTTTGGTTCCAATCATTCTCATAATCTGTTCCACCTATAACACAATCTGTAGTTCGATTGATAATATAACTTAAAGCGCCTTTTTTAGTAGAATCGGCAAAAGAAGAAATATTTGTTTTCTTACAACGCAAAATTTGACCTCGCATAGGATGTAAATGCTTGTCTTTACATATTTTTTTTGCACCTAAACCAGTACAATTAATAACCCATTTATCTAAAGAAGATAACTCTTGTAAATTTTGGATATCTTGCTCTATAAAATTACCTCCATTTTTAATAAAAATATTAAATAAATAAGGCAGATACACAAGAGGTTCAGCTAAAGGAACCTCAGAAATATAAGCATTATCAATTCCTGTTGGTAATTCTGAACCTTTTGCTTTTCTAACAGCTTTTTTCGGGAGTAATTTAACCCAATCCGTGTTACTTTTTTCATTATATGCTGTTATAAAAGGAATAAATGATACTCCATTTTCTTTATTAACTTCTTGCTGATATTGTTTGTAAGCAATTGTTGCCCAATAATTGGCTTTTTCTTTAGGTTCAATTTCAAAAGGAAACCATATAGCACCAACTTTATTAGAAAGTGTTTTATCAAAACGCTCTTTAGCAACTATAGTAACTTTAAAATTACTTTCTTGCAAAAGTATTGCTGTAGTTAAACCAATAATACCACAACCAACAACTGTAACTGATTTCATGTTTATAGATCTAATCCGCTTTTTTGTAGACTTATTTTTTTATGGCAGTAAACGTTCCGTTTGGTTGAATTAATACTAAATTTAAAGTGCTTTTATTTACTTCAAATCTTGCTTTATACCCTGTTAAACCTTTTATCATAAATTCATTTTCTTTTATAGGTGTTAAAGTGTATTCTGGTTGACCAGGAACAAAAAGCATTAAATTTTCTTCTTTTAAAAAGATTTTTAACTCTGTGCCAGAAAGAGAATAAAGACCAACATATTTATTTAGAATTTCTTTTGTGATATCAACTTCTTCTGGAGTTCTTTTAAAAATAATGTCATCTAAAGTTGGTTCTAATTTTAACTTAGTAGAAGAAATATCACCTAAATTGTTTGTTTGAAAATTGAAATAAATTCCTAAATCAGAAATAGTATCTAATTTATTATCTTCAATTATATAAGGTATAAAAACATCATAATGTTTATGACTTAAATACATTTTTTTTATAGTGAAATGTGCAAATAAAGAATCGTTTTGTAATTTTATTTTAAAATCTCCATAACCAGGATGATTGTATTTACCAGCGTATTCAATTAAGCTATGAGAAGGTTTTGTATTTAAAATGATACTAGATTTTTCATTTTCTTTTGCTTTTTTCTGAGATTGTTTTAGTTTGTCTATTTTTTCTTCGTAGTATGTTTTCCAATCTGTTTTTTCTAAATCTAAAACTTCATCAGAAATAGCATTTCTTACTAAAGTTGGTAAAGCAGAGCTGTCTTGGTTTGTTAAAACTACAATTCCTATTTTGTCTGTAGGAAATAGGGCAACATTTGCAGAAAATCCATCAATATTTCCACCGTGTTCTAATCGATAATGACCTTTGTAAGAAGAGGTAAACCAAGCAAAACCATAACTGTTTAAATGTTGATCAGGAAATTTTTCATCAGCAATTCCGCTACCAACTAACATTAACGGATTCATCGCTTTTTGGATGTATTTTTTTGGTAAAATTTGATTGTCATTAAACTTACCGTCGTTTAACCAAACTTTTAACCAATTAGACATTTCTTTAGCACTACTGTTTATACTACCAGCAGGACTAATTGCCGCAATATTATAATAAGGAATTACTTTATTGGTAGTGAAGTTTTCTAAAACATATCCTTTAGAAACATTAGTTGTGTTTTGTAGTTCTTTAATATTTAAGTTAGATCTAGACATATTAAGAGGTTTAAAAAAACGTTCTCTAATATTTTCTTCCCAACTTTTATTGGTTAGTTTTTCAGTAATTATACCTTGCGCTAAGTACATAAAATTGTTGTAATACCATTGTTTTCTAATGCCTGTAAAAGGTTTATGATATTTTACACGAGCTAATAAACTATCTTTATTTTCTATAGGAAATAGATACCAAGAAAAATCATGACGAGGTAAACCGGTTCTATGGCTAATCATATCTAAAATGGTAACCTCATTGTTAAGTTCTTTATTGTAAAAGTTTAATTCTGGTATGTATTTTTTAGGACTATCATTAAAAGATAAACCTTTTTCTTCTTCCATAATTCCTAATAAGGCAACTGTAAATGCTTTAGAAGAAGAACCTATTGCAAATAAGGTGTTTTCGTCTGTTTTTATTTTTTTTTCTAAATTACTATATCCAAACCCTTTAGAATAAATAACTTCATTTTCTTTAACAATTGCGACAGAAAAACCAACAGTTTTTGTAACTTCTTGTAAAGCTGTTAATTTTTTATCTAAAAGTTTTTCATTGAAGTTTTTTTGACTAAAAATAAAGGTAGAAATAATAAAAAATAAAAATGTCAGTAGTTTTGTTTGCGTTTTCATTTTTAGAGGGAGATTTGTTTAGTGTTTAATTTTCTCAAATACAAAGTCAATTTTAAAATCATCATTAGAAATAATAGCTTTTAATTGATTGTTTTCTTTATAATATTTAATTTTTTTAGGAAATTCATTTAAAGTATTTACACATACAAAAGAAGAATCTGTTTGGTTTATAAATTTAAAAAAAGTTGGTTCTTCATTTGGGCCATCAACTTTTAAAAACAAAGTGTCTTTAATGTTTACAATATCCATTTTTTCGAAGAAAATAGTATCTTTTCCTTTTAAAGAAAAACCTATACCTGTTAAGTTTTTTTGCCAAATTTCGTAGGTTTTAACGCTGTCTTTATCATTTGTACGGATCCAATTTCCTGTTAAAAAATCTGGTTGTTTAATATTTTCTTTTTTATTACTACAAGATATAATTAAAAAAGAACAAAAGATTAATAATACTAATTTCATAAAAAAGATAGGCTTTGTTCAAATATAGCTATAAAAATTGTAAATTCGCAGACCAAGAAAAGATAGAAGATGTTAGATAAATTAAGAATTGTTAAACAACGTTATGATGAGGTTTCGGATTTAATTATCCAACCAGAAATCATTATGGATCAGAAGCGTTATGCGCAATTGAGCAAAGAGTATAAAGATTTAGGATCTGTTGTTAAAAAAGGTGATGAATACCAATCTTTGTTAAATAATATTGAAGAAGCAAAAGAAATTATTTCTGATGGTTCTGATGCAGAAATGACAGAGATGGCTAAGATGGAAATTGAAGAAGCAAATGCCAGAATTCCTGAATTAGAAGAAGAAATAAAATTTTTATTAATACCAAAAGATCCAGAAGATTCTAAAAATGCGGTAGTAGAATTACGTGCTGGTGCAGGAGGAGATGAAGCGAGTATTTTTGCTGGAGATTTGTTTAGAATGTACTCTAAATATTGCGAAAGCAAAGGTTGGAAAGTTTCTACTGTAGATTATTCTGAAGGTACAAATGGTGGATTTAAAGAAATTCAGTTTGAGGTTACAGGTGAAGATGTTTACGGAATTTTAAAGTTTGAAGCTGGTGTACACCGTGTGCAGCGTGTACCACAGACAGAAACACAAGGTAGGGTTCATACTTCTGCAGCAACTTGTATGGTTTTTCCAGAAGCAGAAGAGTTTGATGTAGAGATAAATCCTAAAGATGTAAGAATAGATTATTTTTGTTCATCAGGTCCTGGTGGTCAATCAGTAAACACTACTTATTCGGCAGTACGTTTAACACATATACCTACTGGTTTAGTTGCGCAATGTCAAGATCAAAAATCACAACATAAAAATAAAGAAAAAGCTTTTAAAGTATTAAGATCTCGTTTATATGATTTAGAGTTGGCAAAGAAAAATGCCGAAGATGCTCTAAAACGTGGTTCTATGGTTTCTTCTGGAGATAGAAGTGCTAAGATTAGAACTTATAATTATGCACAGGGTAGAGTTACAGATCATAGAATTGGTTTGTCTTTATATGATTTGCCAAATATTGTAAACGGAGATATTCAAAAAATTATTGATGAATTGATGTTGGCAGAGAATACAGAGAAATTAAAGGAATTAGGAGACGGATTCTAGTAAGCTAAAATTACTAAATAAAAAACCTCAAAACATATAAATAGTTTTGAGGTTTTTTTTGTTAAATATTAAATGGAATTAGAATATAACATTACAATTATAATAATTAGGGGGAAATAATAATTGTCTTTAAATTCAAATAAGGTATTGTATACTTATATTCTATGCTACAAATTTATATAGGAATCAAATATTACACAATACCCATTTATAGGGTATTTTATATACCTATAAATGGGTATAAGGCTCCTTAAAAACAAGGATTTTATTCTCCAAATAAATGCAACTCAGTAAATTCTTTATCTACTGTAATTGTTTGTATGTTGTTGGTATCGTTTAATTTAACTTCTACTTCTACATTATCTATTTGTATAGATGTAATTGTAAAAGGTAAGTTATGTAAGTTTACTTTAAACTTTTTATACTTAGCGTCAAATGAACCTTCTTTATGTTGTTGTAAGATAAATTCATTCTTTTTACCTGTAAGTTTAAAAGAACGCAAACTATATCTACCTTTTTTATAATCATAACCGTCATGGGCGTCATCAAATAATTGAGATGTTTCTTTTCCTTTTTTGTGATAAACTTCTAAGGTAATTTCATCAAAATCTTTTTCGCCAACATATTGTTGAACAGGATATTTAGGAATTACAGAACCTTCTTTAATAAAAATAGGCATACTATCTAAATCTGCTTCTACCCACATTTCTTTTCCACCTTCTACAAGTTCGTCTGTCCAAAAGTTATACCATTTTCCTCTTGGTATATACATTCTTCTACCTTTAGAGTTTGGTTCTAGTATAGGGCAAATTAAAATATTTTCTCCATAAATAAACTCATCACTTCTGTAATGTGTAGAAATATCTTCTTGATCGTATAAAACCAACGATTTTAATATTGGTGTTCCTTCGTTTATATATTTCCAAAAAGCGGTATATAAATAAGGTAAAAGTTGGTATCTAAGTTCTACAAATTTTCGTACAATGTTTGTAATTTCTTCTCCAAAAACCCAAGGTTCTTGGTGCCCATGATCTCCAGAAGAGTGTACTCTACAAAACGCATGAAAGACACCTAATTGAATCCAACGAGCAAATAATTCACCTTGAGGTTGCTCTGCAAATCCACCAATATCACTTCCTGCAAAAGAAAAACCAGACATTGCCATTCTTTGTGCTTGGTTATTAGCTATAGATAAATGTTCCCAAGTAGCAACATTATCTCCCATCCAAGTAGAAGTATATCTTTGTGCACCAGAGTAAGCAGATCTTGTTATTACAAATGGTCTTTTAGGATATGCGTATTTTTTTAAACCATGATATGTTGCACGTGCCATTTGCGTACCATAAATATTATGTGCTTTTCTATGTGAACAAGGATTTCCATCAAAATCATGACGAACATCATTTGGGAAAGATTTGTTAGGCACATCCATTACAGCAGGCTCATTCATATCATTCCAAACACCTTTTACTCCAATATCTTCAATTAATTCTTGAAATAAACCAGACCACCACTCTCTAACTTCTGGTCTTGTATAATCTGGAAAGTAACATTCTCCTGGCCAAACTTTACCTTTCATATAAGGGCCGTCTGCACGTTTACAAAAATAATCTTTATCTAAAGCTTCTTTAAAAACATCATATTCTAAATCAATCTTAATACCAGGATCTATAATAACAACAGTTTTAAAACCGTCATTTTCTAATTCTTTAACCATTCTTTTAGGATCTGGAAAATGATTTTTATCCCAAGTAAAACAACGGAAACCATCCATGTAATCTATATCTAAATAAATAGCATCACATGGTATCTGTAAATCTCTAAATGTTTTTGTTATTTCTTTAACATTACTTTCTGGGTAATAACTCCATTTACATTGATGAAATCCTAAAGCCCATAATGGAGGCAAAGCATGTGGTTTACCTGTTAAATCGGTATAGTTAGCAACTACATCTTCCATTTTAGGACCGTAAATAAAGTAGTAATTCATTTCACCACCTTGTGCCCAAAAACTTGTTACATTTCTTCTTTCTTGTCCAAAATCAAAAAACGTTTTAAAGGTATTGTCAAAAAATATACCGTAAGATTTGTTGTCTTGTATAGCTGTATAAAAAGGAATTGCTTTATAAATAGGATCTGTGTGTTTACCAAACGCATAAGAATCTGTAGCCCAGTTTTCAAAACGCTTTCCTTTCATATTAACTTCTACAGGTTTATCACCTAAACCATAGTAGCTTTCTGTTTTTTGGCAAATTTTACTCATTTTTACAATGTCTCCACCGTATTCATAACTTTCTTCCCAATGAAAACCAATTTCATCTTCATTAATTAATTTTAAATCTAGAGCGTCAAATATGCTAACTTGCAGGCTTCTTTTTTCTACTTTACAAATTAATTTAGAAGTTGTAATTATATAATGAGATTCATCTTCTGATATTTCTAAAAAGTTATAACCTCTAGAGGCATGAATTGTAACACCGTAAGAAAAATCATTTTCAAATTTACCTGTAGTAGTATATCTAAATCTAATAACGCTATCTCTAACAACGGTTACTTGTAAAATAACATTATTCTTAGTTGTAAAATATAAGGTGTCTACGTCCTTTTTATAATCAATTATTTCTGAAGGAAATAAATTGCCTTTTTGTTCTAGTTCTGTATTAACAATCATAAATGTTAGTTTTTTAGCTTATAAAAAATTTGTAAAATGATTAAATATTAAAGAATTAACTTATTATAAAACTTTTAATATCTGCTATAACCAAAAATATTGCTTATTTATTTAATAATTAGCTGAATATAAATTCTTTTATAAAAAAAATAAAAGAATTTATAAACTCATAAAATTGATGTATTTTATTATGATGTATAAAAAAATGAACCCTTTTTTTTATTAAAAATATTTTTTAAAATAGTTGAGTTCTTTTTTTAATTAAAATTATTTGTATTTAAAAGCCATCATTGCTAAAGGAGGTAAATTAAGTTCAACAGAATTCTCTCTATTATTCCATATTTTTTGATCTGAAATTAAATTTTGATTTTTATAATTACCAGTTCCGTTAAATTTTATAGCATCACTATTAAAAATATTTTTTAAAGTACCTTCTTTAGGTAAACCAATTCTATAACCATCTCTTGGTACAGGTGTTAAATTTAAAACAATAATAATATCGTCTTTTTCAATATTTCCTTTTCTAATAAATGATAAAACAGAGTTTTGGTGATCTCCATGATCAATCCACTCAAAACCTTCAT
Organism: Polaribacter sargassicola; assembly: GCF_021991835.1. GTDB lineage: Bacteria > Bacteroidota > Bacteroidia > Flavobacteriales > Flavobacteriaceae > Polaribacter > Polaribacter sargassicola. The sequence goes on along the minus strand of NZ_JAHDAU010000003.1, from coordinate 8,808 downwards.
AAGAAAATTGCTTTTGATGTAAAGCAGGTTCTTTTTTATAAAGTAGATTCAACTCTTTTACTAAATTTTGTACTCCTTTATGAATATCATATTGTAATAAATGCCAATCTAAACTTGTCTTAAAACTCCATTCGCTTGTTTGCCCAAATTCTGCTCCTTGAAATAAAAGTTTTGTTCCAGGATGTGTAAACATAAAACTATAAAGTAATCTTAAGTTTGCAAATCTTTGCCATTCATCACCAGGCATTTTGCTAACTATAGATTTTTTACCATATACAACTTCATCGTGAGATAGAGGTAGCATAAAGTTTTCTGTAAAAGCATAATTTAAACTAAAGGTTAAGTCGTTTTGATGGTATTTTCTATAAACAGGTTCTTTTGCAAAATATTCTAAAGAATCATGCATCCAACCCATCATCCATTTCATACCAAAACCTAATCCGCCATCATAAATAGGTTTAGACACTTTAGGGAAAGAAGTAGATTCTTCTGCTATGGTTTGTACATCAGGAAAAGATTTATAAACGGCCATATTCATTTCTTTTATAAAATCTATAGCTTCTAAATATTCTCTTCCTCCATATTTATTAGATTCCCATTGCCCTTCTTCTCTAGAATAATCTAAAAATAACATAGAGGCAACAGCATCTACTCTTAAACCATCTGCATGAAATTGATCTAACCAAAAAATAGCATTACTAATTAAAAAAGCTTTTACTTCATTTCTCCCGTAATTAAAAATTAAACTTTTCCAATCTTGATGATAACCTTTTCTTTGATCTGGATGTTCATACAGATGAGATCCATCAAAAAAACCTAGTCCATGATCATCAGAAGGAAAGTGTGATGGTACCCAATCTAAAAGTACTCCAATTCCTTTTTCGTGAAATTTATCAACCAGATATTTAAATTCATCTGGATAACCAAAACGAGCTGTTGGAGCAAAATACCCTGTTAATTGATAACCCCAACTAGGATCATAAGGATATTCCATAATAGGCATAAATTCTACATGAGTAAAATTCATTTCATCTACGTAGTTAACCAACTCGTCGGCCATTTCTACATAACTTAAGAATCTATTTTCTTCAATTTGCTTTTTCCAAGAACCTAAATGAACTTCATAAACAGAAAAAGGCGCATCTAATGCATTGTTTTTCTTTCTGTTTTTCATCCATTTTTTATCTTTCCATTGGTAATCATCAGACCAAACTACAGAAGCAGTTTTTGGCGGATGCTCACATCTTCTAGCAAAAGGGTCTGCTTTTTCTGTTACTACATTATTATGAGAGCTTCTAATTTTGTATTTGTAAATATCACCTTTACTAACGTTAGGTATAAAACCTTCCCAAATACCACTGCCATCCCAACGTACATATAATTGATGTTCATTCTCTTGCCAAAAGTTAAAATCACCAATTACAGAAACGGATTTAGCACTAGGAGCCCAAACTGAAAAATAGGTTCCTTCTACACCATCTACAATTGTAGTATGCGAGCCAAATTTTTCGTAAAGACGGTAATGTTTACCTGCTTGGAAAAGACTAATATCAAAATCTGAAAATAAACTATAAACTATAACTTTAGACATGTATTTATTTTAAAAAGTAACTATTAAATTTTTGTTCCTTTAGGAATTGTAGCTCCTTTTTTTATAACTATAATACCATCTTTTATAAGATAATTTTCTGTTTCTGTATCTTCTAAATGAGAGCCCCCATTTATTGTTACATCGTCTCCAATTCTAGAGTTTTTATCAATTATACAGTTATTTATGTTGCATCTATCTCCTATACCCAATAGATTTTCTATATTATTTTCTTCTATATCTTTTAAAGATTCATAAGTATCGTTACCCATCATATAAGTATTGGTAACAATAGAAGCTTTACCAATTCTAGATCTTACACCAATAACACTTCTTTCTATTTTATCTGCCTGAATAATACATCCATCTGCTACTACAGCTTTGTTTAAAACGGTTCCAGATATTTTAGATGTTGGTAAAATTCTTGCTCTAGTGTAAACTCTATTTTCATCATAAAGATTAAATTTAGGAATATCGTCTGTTAAGCCTAAATTTGCTTCGTAAAAAGATCTTATGGTACCAATATCGGTCCAATAACCTTCATATTGATAACTAACTGTTTTATGATTATGTATAGATTGTGGTATAATTTCTTTTCCAAAATCTATAGTGTCTGGGTTTTCCATTAATTTAACAAGTAAATCTCTATTAAAAATATAGATTCCCATAGATGCTAAATAATTTCTACCTTCACTTTTCATTTCATCACTAACATCAGATGTCCAGTCGGGTAATAACTCTGCAGCTGGTTTTTCTATAAAAGAAGTAATTGTATTTTCTGTATCTGTTTTTAAGATACCAAAACCGGTAGCATCTTGTGCGTTTACAGGATAAGTTGCTATAGATATTTCTGCACCTCTTTCTTGATGTTTTTCTATCATATCTTCTAGATCCATATTGTATAATTGATCTCCAGAAAGTATAAGTGCATATTCAAAATCATTTTGTAAAAAATGATGCATACTTTGCCTAACAGCATCAGCAGTACCTTGAAACCATTTGTCGCTTTGCATAGTTTGTTCTGCTGCTAAAACATCTACAAAAGCTTGACTAAAAAAACTAAAGTGATATGTGTTTTTTATATGTTGATTTAACGAAGCAGAGTTAAACTGTGTTAAAACATATATTCTTTTTATATTTGAATTAATACAATTAGAAATAGGAATATCTACCAATCTATATTTACCAGCAATAGGTACTGCGGGTTTAGACCTATCTGCTGTTAAAGGATATAACCTAGAACCTTGGCCTCCTCCTAAAATGATTGATAGTACACTTTTGTTTAGCATAGTTTATTTTTTTAAAGATTTATAAAGGTTTATATATTCTTGAGCAGAATTGGTCCAAGAATTATCTATGAGCATTATTTTTTTAGAATTTTGTATATATTCAGTTTGATTTTGATAAAATAAATTTGCTCTTGTTATTGCATTTGTTACTTCTTCTATTGTAACACCGTAATGACAAATACCAAAACCATTAGCATTTATGTCTACAACTGTATCTTTAAGACCACCAATTGCATTTACAATAGGAGTTGTACCATATCTTAAAGAATACATCTGATTTAAACCACAAGGTTCTACTCTAGAAGGCATTAACAAAAAATCGGCACCAGCATAAATTATGTGAGACAATCTTTCGTCGTATCCTATAAAAGAACCATAATTTTTTTCTTCTTGTAATTGGTTTAATTGAAATTCTATTTCTTTATTACCAGAACCTAATAAAAGAATAGAAATATTATTCTCTTTTAGAGCTTTTTTAAATATTTTAGGAAATAAATCACTTCCTTTCTCACCAACAAGTCTACCTATAAAAGCAAAAAGTGGTTTGTTTTCATCTAAATTAAATTCCTTACACAACCACTGTTTATTGGTTTTTTTTCCATCAATTGGGTTAGAGCTATTGTAGTTACCAATTAAATAATTGTCTGTTTCGGGGTTCCAAACATTCCAATCTATACCATTTAAAATACCAATACATTTTTTGCTTTCATGCATTAATAAATCTTCTAAACCGTTTGCTTTTAGTTTTAACTCTTCCATGTAAGAAGGAGAAACAGTTGTAACTCTCCAAGCACATTTTATTGCTGCAGCTAAAGGGTTTATATTACTATTCCAATCTAATAAACCAACATTAGTAAAGTTAAATTCAGGAATTAAGTATACTTTATTATGGGAAAACCAACCTTGATATTGGGCATTATGTATTGTAAATATTGTAGGTATATTTTTTAAGGTTTCATATCTATAGGATTGAGAAACCATAAACGGTATTAGTCCTGTGTGATGATCATGTACATGAATTATATCTGGTTTTCTTTCTAATGATAAAACCCAATCTAAAGTTGCTATTTGAAAAGCTAAAAATCTTTCTGTGTCACTTGAAGAGTATACATAATCTGTGTATAAAAATTCGGGTATGTCTACGCAGTATAAATCAAACTCAAGAGAGTTACTAGAAAGTTTTAATACCCTAAAACTAAATAACTCTTTACCCATTTCAAGCTTATTTTCATAAACTACGTTAAAATTATTTTTTTGGGTAAAGGGATTGTTATAATATGGCATTATAACGCTGCTAGTTGTATTTAGCTTTTTTTGATATTTAGGTAAAGCCCCAACAACATCTGCTAAACCGCCAACTTTAGCAATAGGATAACACTCTGCGCTTACATGTAGTATGTCCAAAATATAATTTTTTGTTTCAAGCTAAATTTACAAAAATTATATTTATTATTAATCAGGAAATATATTATTTACAAAAGTTTAATAAAAGATGGTTTTTGTTAAATAATTAATAGGAACTACTTTTAAAATGAGATTCTTGTTAAATATTTCTTTGTTTATTTATCTCGTCTTGTAATTGTCTACGCAGTTTTTGCTCTCTTTCAATAGACTTTTTTCTGTGGTTTTCAAATTCTTGTTCTATTTCAGCTAGATTACTTTTAGACTCTTTAGTTATTACATTACTTTTAGAAAATTTAAATATAAAATAAGTTAAAGCTAATACTAATAATGCAATAATACTACATAAAACAAGGTTGTATGTGGTTTTACTTAGTTCAAAACCTAACAAAGAAATAGAACTAACTTGTTTTAAAGCAGCGTTTAATTCTAATTGAGTTTTATTTAAAGTATTTTTAGTTTCTTCAATATTATTTTTCTCAATTTTTAATAAATTTTCTTTTTCAGAAATTAATTTCTGCGATTTATCTAAAGAGTCTAGAACATTTGATTTTAAAAGTTGATACTTTTCTTTATCAATAACTTTATAAGCTTGGTATGTTGTTGATGTTCTATATATTTTATCAAATTGTCCTTTTATAGAATTGTCTTCTTTTTCTTGTACTTCTTGTGAAAATATAGAATAAGTACTTACTAATAAAAAGGCTAATAATATTTTAAATTTCATATGTTATATTTGGGCTGTAAATTTACAAAAAAAACCCAAACAAAATGTTTGGGTTTTTAATATAAGCAAGTATTATTATTCTTATTTTATTTTCTCTACAACAGCCTTAAAAGCGTCTGGATTGTTAACAGCTAAATCTGCTAAAACCTTACGGTTTAATTCGATATTGTTAGCTTTAACTTTTCCCATAAACTGAGAGTAAGACATTCCGTGTAAACGAGCTGCAGCGTTAATACGTGTAATCCATAAAGAACGGAAGTTTCTCTTATTGTTTTTACGGTCTCTATATGCATAAAGCATACCTTTTTCAACCGCATTTTTTGCTACTGTATAAACGTTTTTTCTACGTCCAAAGTAACCTTTTGCTGCCTTCAAGATTTTTTTTCTTCTATTTCTTGAGGCTACTGAATTTACTGATCTTGGCATAATTTCAATGTGTTTTGTAGTAGGCGATTCTGTTAAGAATACTTTTATTTAGGCCTAACTCCATGGTTAATAATTAAATTCCCTTGTTAAACTTATTTTAAGTTTAATTGTTGCTTAATGTTAGCTTCATCATATTTGTGTACCAAACCATCATGAGTTAACTTTAATTTACGTTTTTTAGACTTCTTTGTTAAGATGTGACTTTTAAACGCGTGCTTTCTTTTTAATTTTCCAGTACCAGTAACTTTAAATCGTTTTTTGGCGCTAGATTTTGTTTTCATTTTAGGCATTTCTCCTTCGTTTTTATCTTGCTTAATATTTTTAGTTTTAAAGTTTATAGATATTAATCTAAAAAACTCTAATACTTATTTTACTTTTTTGGGAGCAATAAACATAATCATTCGTTTTCCTTCTAATTTAGGTAATTGCTCTACTTTACCATATTCTTCTAGTTCTTGTGCTAATTTTAATAATAAAATTTGCCCTTGTTCTTTAAAAATAATAGAACGTCCCTTAAAGAACACAAATGCTTTTAATTTAGCTCCTTCTTGTAAAAACTTAATAGCATGTTTCTTTTTAAATTCATAATCATGCTCATCAGTTTGAGGTCCAAAACGAATCTCTTTAATAGTCACTTTAGATGCTTTAGACTTTAAAGATTTTTCACGTTTCTTTTGCTCATACAAGAATTTCTTGTAATCAATAATTTTACAAACAGGTGGTTTTGCTTTTGGTGAAATTTCAACCAAATCCAACTCTTGTTCTCTGGCTAATTCCTTTGCTTTTGCTAAAGGGTATACACCAACTTCTATGTTTTCGCCCACAAGACGAACTTCATCAACATATTTTATTTTTTCATTAATCCTATGTTGATCTTCTTTGATTACTCTTAATGGTCTTCTAGACCTGCTTCTACGTATTGCTATGACTTATAAATTTTAAATTTAACTTATAGTTGTTTTCCAACCTTTTATTTTTTTAAGAACTTTCAAAATTAGTTAAAAATTCTTTAATGTCTTACTTTCTTCTTCTTTAATTAAAGAAATAAATTCTTCAATAGTAAAAGTACCGATATCACCTTCTCCATGTTTTCTTACAGAAACTGTGCCATCTTGTTCTTCTTTTTCACCTACAATCACCATAAACGGAATTTTACTAATTTCCGCATCACGAATCTTACGACCAGTTTTCTCACTTCGGTTATCTACCAAGGCGCGAATTTCGGAATTTTCTAGCGATTCTAAAACTTTTTCTGAATATTTTTGATATTTATCACTGATTGGCAATAAGATAACTTGATCTGGAGTTAGCCAAAGTGGAAAATTACCACCTGTATGTTCTAATAACACAGCTATAAAACGCTCCATAGAACCAAAAGGAGCTCTATGTATCATAATTGGTCTGTGATTTTCGTTATCAGCGCCTTTATATGTTAAGTCAAAACGTTCTGGTAAATTATAATCTACTTGTATTGTTCCTAATTGCCAACTTCTACCTAAAGCATCTTTAACCATAAAGTCTAATTTAGGTCCGTAAAAAGCAGCTTCTCCTGTTTCTACAACTGTAGATAAGCCTTTTTCTTCGGCAGCTTCAATAATAGCAGCTTCTGCTTTTACCCAATTTTCATCTTTACCTATATATTTCTCTGGTTTTTCTGGATCACGTAAAGATACTTGAGCAACAAAATCATTAAAACCTAAAGAGTTAAATACATACAAGACTAAATCAATAGTAGCTTTAAATTCATCTTTTAATTGATCTGGTGTACAAAAAATATGTGCATCATCTTGTGTAAAAGAACGTACACGAGTCATACCATGTAATTCTCCAGATTGCTCATAACGGTATACAGTTCCAAATTCAGCGTAACGTTTAGGTAAATCTTTGTAAGAAAAAGGTTTGAAGTTGTAAATTTCACAATGGTGAGGACAGTTCATAGGTTTTAATAAAAACTCCTCATCCATTTTTGGAGTTTTAATAGGTTGAAAACTATCTTCTCCATATTTTTCATAGTGACCAGATGTTTCATATAACTCTTTTTGACCAATATGTGGAGTTACAACCATTTCATAGCCTCCTTTTTTTAAAGCTTTCTTTAAAAAATCTTCTAAACGTTGTCTTAAAGCGGCTCCTTTAGGTAACCATAAAGGTAAACCTGCACCAACTTTCTGAGAAAAAGTAAATAATTCTAACTCTTTTCCTAGTTTTCTATGATCACGTTTTTTAGCTTCTTCTAGTAAATCTAAATATTCAGTTAACATTTTTTGTTTAGGGAAGCTAATTCCGTAAACACGAGTTAATTGATTGTTCTTTTCATCACCTCTCCAATAAGCACCAGCAACATTCATTATTTTTATTGCTTTTATAATACCTGTGTTTGGTATGTGGCCTCCTCTACATAAATCTGTAAAATTGCTATGATCACAAAAAGTGATATCTCCATCAGTTAAGTTTTCAATCAATTCAACCTTATATGGGTTGTTTTCAGATTTATATTTAGCTAAAGCATCAGCTTTAGAAACTTCACGCATTTTAAATTCGTGCTTGCCACGGGCTATTTCTAAAAATTTCTTTTCTATAGCAGAAAAATCTTTTTCAGAAAGCGTTTCATCACCTAAATCTAAGTCATAATAAAATCCATTATCAATAGCAGGACCAATAGTTAACTTTGCATTCGGGTGAAAACTTAAAATAGCTTCTGCTAAAACGTGAGCAGAAGAATGCCAAAAAGCTTTTTTACCAGCGGCGTCATTAAATGTATATAAAATTAAAGAACCATCGGTGGTTAGTGGGGTAGAGGTTTCAACGGTTGTTCCGTTAAAATTTGCGGATATAACATTTCTTGCGAATCCTTCACTAATGCTTTTTGCAACATCGATAGGAGTGCTATATTTAGCAAGCTCCTTAATACTTCCGTCTGGTAAAGTAATTTTAATCATTTAATGTATTGTATTTTGAGGGAGCAAAGATATTAGAAAACAATTTTTCACACAATATATAGTTGTTTAATTAATTATATTTTTTTTGACTTGTAAGAAGTTACATTATTAACTGATTAGTTTGTCAGTATATGATAGTATAATCAAAGATTTTTAAAGTATAGATGATTTAATCTAAAAGGGATAAAAGAGCTGCTAAAGCTTTATTTGTTCTCTTTATGTTTTTTTTGGTAAATAGTAAATAAAAAATTTTAATCTATAAGGATTTCAATTCCAACACCTTATACATTTATATTTCATTTTGGGATAAAAAAGTTAAAAAAGGTGTTGTGATTATTAAAAAGAGGTGTATATTTGCACCCGCTAACGGAAATACGAGTAGGTTAGTATCGTTCATTGAGAGTTTGTTTGATTTTAGAAAGAAGTAAAAATTAATTA